>JAIESX010000037.1 GCA_019745555.1 Burkholderiaceae bacterium
GGCCCGCCGCGCCGGGTAGAAGCCGAAGAACACCCCCACCAGGGCCGAGAAGCCCACGGCCAGGGCGATGGCGCCGGCGGACATGCTCACGTTCCAGCCGGCCAGTGCACCCACGCCCCAGGTGGCGAAGCCGCCGAGCAGCACGCCGATGGCACCGCCGACCAACGAGAGCGTCACCGCCTCGATCAGGAACTGCGCCAGGATGTCCTGCGGCCGTGCGCCCACGGCCATGCGCAGGCCGATCTCGCGCGTGCGCTCGGTCACGCTGACCAGCATGATGTTCATGATGCCGATGCCGCCGATGATCAAGCTGATGCCCGCCACGGCCGCCAGCAGCAGCGTCATGATGCGGCTGGCCTCCTCCTGCGCCTGCAGGATCTCCGAGAGGTTGCGCACGTTGAAGGTGTCGTCGCCGCCCGGCGGCACCTTGAGGCGCTGGCGCAGCAGCTCGCGCACGCTCTCCTCGGCCAGCTTCATGCTCTGGCCCTCGCGCACCTTGACGTGGATGGTCCAGATGCGGCGCACATTGCCGCCCGCGTTCCAGATGCGGTTGCGGAAGGTGGACATGGGCATGATGACCACGTCGTCCTGGTCCTGGCCCATGCTGTTCTGGCCCTTGCGCGCCAGCACACCCACCACAGTGAAGGGCACGCCGCGCACGCGGATCACCTGGTCGATCGGGTCCTCGTCGCCGAAGAGCTCGCGCACCACGGTCTGGCCCAGCCAGGCCACCTTGGCCGAGCCCGCCTGCTCGGCCGGCTCGAACAGGCGCCCGCTCTCCAGCGACCAGTCGCGCACCTCCAGGTAGTCGTTGGTGGTGCCCCAGATGTTGGTGTTCCAGTTGGCGTTCTGCGCCACGGCCTGCGCCGTGGTGCGCGAGGACGGGGCCACGGCCTGCACCTCGGGGATCTCGATGGCAATCGCCTCGGCATCCTCCTCGGTGAAGCGCGAACGCGTCTGCGCCGCCTGCCGCACGCCCGCGGCCGAAAGGCTGCCCGGCAGCACCAGCATCACATTGGAGCCCAGGCCCTTCATCTGTTCCTGCACGCGCTCGGTGGCGCCATTGCCCACGGCGATCATGGTGATCACCGCGGCCACGCCGATGATGATGCCCAGCATGGTCAGGATGCTGCGCAGCGTGTTGGCGACCAGCGCGCGCCAGGCCGTGCGCAGGGCGGCGAGCCAGTTCATGCTGCGGCCTCCGCCGGCGCGTGCCCGGGCTGGCGCACATCCTCCACGATCTGTCCGTCACGGAAGACCAGGCGCCGGCGCGCCCAGGCAGCGATGTCGGCCTCGTGCGTCACGATCACCACCGTCATGCCCTGCGCGTTCAGCGTGGCGAGGATGCGCATGATGTCCTCGCTGGTCCGGGTGTCGAGCGCGCCCGTCGGTTCGTCGGCCAGGATGAGCTGCGGCTGGTTGACCAGCGCGCGCGCGATCGCCACGCGCTGCTGCTGCCCGCCCGACAGTTCGCTGGGCGTGTGTTCCCAGCGCTCGCCCAGGCCCACGGTCTGCAGTGCGGCCAGGGCGCGCGCCTTGCGCTCGGCGGCCTTCACACCGGCGTAGACCATGGGCAGCTCCACGTTCTCCAGCGCGCTGGTGCGCGGCAGCAGGTTGAACTGCTGGAACACGAAGCCGATGCGCCGGTTGCGGATGGACGCCAGCTGCTGCGGCGTCATGGCCTCCACCGCCTCGCCCGCCAGCCGGTACTGCCCGCTGCTCGGGCTGTCCAGGCAGCCCAGGATGTTCATCAACGTGGACTTGCCCGAGCCCGAGGCGCCCATGATGGCCACGAAGTCGCCCTCGGCGATGTCCAGCGACACCCCGCGCAGCGCGTGCACGGTGGTGCTGCCCATGGTGTAGGTCTTGAAGAGGTCGCGCGCTTCGATCAGGGCCATGTCAGAACATCATGCGCGGCGCGGCGCCAGGACGCGGTGCCGTCGATGCACCGCCGCTCACCCCCGTGATCACCGTCGCGCCTTCCTGCAGCTCGGCCGCCTCGGGCGAACCCGGCACCACGATGAGTTCGGTCTGCGTGCCGTCGGTGATGCCCAGGCGCACGTTCAGCGCCTTGGGCCTGCCCAGGGCGTCCGGCACGTAGATGCGGCCGCGCGTGACGGTGCGGCCCGCCTGCTCGGCCTGCATCTCGGCATAGCGCTTCTTCTGCTCGGGTGTCAGCACCTCGGCGATGCGCGCGCGGATGTCCGCGGTGATGCGCTCGCGTGCCCTGGTGCGCTCGGCCTCGGGCAGCTCGCGCAGCTGCATGAACTTCGGACGCGCGCTGGCGTAGATGGCGTCCACCTTCTCGGTCTGCGCGGCGTCGAGCTGCAGCTCGCGCACCAGGCGGTTGCGGAACTCGGCCAGGGGGTTGGTGCCACCGGCGGCCGATGCCGCAGCGGGCGGCGCGTCCTGCGGCGCGGCGGCGGGCGCTGCGGGCTCCACGCCCGCGATGCGCACGCGCAGCGCCGCATTGGGCACCTTGAGCACGTTGTCGCGCTGGTCGGTGATCACGCGCACATTGGCCGT
>JAIESX010000052.1 GCA_019745555.1 Burkholderiaceae bacterium
CCCGAGTCCTCCTGCGTGTTGAAGAAGATCGGGGCGATCTTGCCGCCCAGCGTGACGCCGCCGAAGCGCTTGTTCGGCACGTAGGGGATGTCCTGGCCCGTGGCCCAGATCACCGAGTTGGTGGCCGACTTGCGGCTCGAACCCGTGCCCACCACGTCACCCACATAGGCCACGAGGTGGCCCTTCTTCTTGAGGTCGTCGATGAACTTCATCGGACCGCGCTTGCCGTCTTCCTCGGGCTTGAAGGCCGCGTCGGGACGGGTGTTCTTGAGCATGGCCAGGTAGTGCAGCGGGATGTCCGGGCGGCTCCAGGCATCGGGCGCGGGCGACAGATCGTCGGTATTGGTCTCGCCGGGCACCTTGAAGACGGTGATGGTGATGGACTTGGGCACCTCGGGACGCGAGGTGAACCACTCGGCATCTGCCCAGCTCTGCATCACTTCCTTGGCCTTGGCATTGCCGGCCTTGGCCTTGGCGGCCACGTCGTTGAAGAAGTCGAACATCAGCAGGGTCTTCTTCAGGCCCTCGGCCGCCACGGCGGCCACCTCGGCGTCGTCGAGCAGTTCGATCAGCGGATGCACGTTGTAGCCGCCCACCATGGTGCCGAGCAGCTCGGTGGCCTTGGCCTTGGAAACCAGGCCGACCTTGAGGTCGCCGTGGGCCACGGCGGCCAGGAAGCTGGCCTTGACCTTGGCCGCATCGTCCACGCCCGGGGGCACGCGGTGGGTCAGCAGGTCCAGCAGGAAGGCGTCCTCGCCCTTGGGCGGGTTCTTGATCAGCTCGATCAGCTCGGCCGTCTGCTTGGCATCGAGCGGCAGCGGGGGGATGCCGAGCGCGGCGCGTTCAGCGACATGGGCGCGGTAGGCTTGCAACATGGTGACTCCTTGTAGGACAACTCAAAAAGGGCTCCCGCCTCAGGCGGGCACGCCCTGGGGTTTCGGTGCGGCCGAAGCCGCGAAATAGGGCTGCATGGCAGGCGGCAGCGCACGACCGGTCTGGTGCGCACGTTCCAGCACCTGCCAGAAATAACGGTAGCTGGCCCGGTCGTGCAGCTGCTTCTCGTAGCTCACGGGGGCCCACTGCGCGGCCTGGGCAGCCTCGATGATGGCGGCGGCACGCTCGATGTCGGCCGCATCGGGTGCCAGCGCCTCCAGGATGGGACGGATCTGGCCCGGATGGATGCTCCACATGCGGGTGTAGCCGAACTCGCGCGCGGCCCGACGGGCGGCGGCCTGCATGGCCGTCGTGTCGCTGAACTCGGTGACCACGCAGTGCGAAGGCACCTTGCCGTGCGCGTGGCAGGCCGAGGCGATCTCGAGTTTGGCGCGCACCACCAGCGGGTGGCTGAACTGGCCCGCGCTGCCCATGGCACTGTCAGGGATGGCCCCACCATGGGCCGAGACGAAATCCATCAGGCCGAAGCTGATGGACTGCACGCGCGGATGCGCGGCGATGTCAAAAGCCCGATGCACGGCGGCCGGCGACTCCAGCAGGACCTGCAGCGGCAGGGGTGTGCTGCGGCCCGTGCCGCGCGCGGCCGCATCCACTGCCGCCACGGCGTGCTCCACATCGGCCACCGACTCGACCTTGGGGATCATGAGGTGGCACAGGGCCGCGCCAGCACCGCCAACGACCGTGGCCACATCCTGCTCGAAGGCCGCGTGATCGACCGGGTGCACGCGCACCGCGATGCGCGGTTCGGCAGGCAAGCCTGCCTTGCGCGCTGCGGCCTGGGCCTCGTTGGCCAGCGCCACCACCATCTGCGCGTGGTCGCGCTCGCCGCCCACGGGCGCGCCGTCCTCGCAGTCGAGCGAGGCATCGAACACGCAGGCGCCGAACTCGGCCGTCATCTCGGCCTGCAGCAGCAGGCTCTTGCGCATGCGTACCTCCACGCCGCTGTAATGGTCGCAGACCGGCAGGAAGCCGGCGGCGGCCTGGGCGCCGAGGAGGATGTCGCGCGGGTGGGCCATGACGTGATTACAGGAGGTGCTTGACGCCGTCCTGCTCGCCCTGCAGCTCGGCCAGGGTCTTGTCGATGCACTTCTGGCTGAAGGCGTCGATGGCCAGGCCTTCGACGATCTTGTACTTGCCGCCCTCGGTGGTGACCGGGAAGCCGAAGATCACATCCTTGGGAATGCCGTATTCGCCGTTGGAGGGCACGCCCATGGTGACCCACTTGCCATTGGAGCCCAGGGCCCAGTCGCGCATATGGTCAATGGCGGCATTGGCGGCGGAGGCGGCGGAAGACAGGCCGCGCGCCTCGATGATGGCGGCGCCGCGCTTGCCCACGGTGGGCAGGAAGACGGTTTCATTCCAGACCTGGTCGTTGATCGCGTCCTTGACACTCTTGCCGCCGATGGTGGCGAAGCGGTAATCGGCGTACATGGTGGGCGAATGGTTGCCCCAGACGGTGAGCTTCTCGATCTCGCCGACCTTGCCGCCGGTCTTGGCGGCGATCTGGCTGGCGGCACGGTTGTGATCCAGGCGCAGCATGGCCGTGAAGTTCTCACGCGGCAGGCTGGGCGCGCTCTTCATGGCGATGTAGGCATTGGTGTTGGCGGGGTTGCCGACCACCAGCACCTTGACGTTGCGACTGGCCACCTGGTCCAGGGCCTTGCCCTGGGCGGTGAAGATCTGGGCGTTGGCGGCCAGCAGGTCGGCACGCTCCAT
>JAIESX010000010.1 GCA_019745555.1 Burkholderiaceae bacterium
CTCAAGACCGCGGGTTGAGGGATTAACGCAGGCCCAGCGCGGCGCGGATCGCCGACTCGATGCGCTCGGGTTTGGTCACCGGTGCGAAGCGCTTGATCGGCTGGCCGTCCCGCCCGACGAGGAACTTGGTGAAGTTCCAGCGCACCTTGGCGCCGAACCAGCCGGGCAGTTTGGACTTGAGCCACTGGAACACCGGGTGGGTCTGCGGGCCGTTGACCTCCACCTTGGCGAACATGGGAAAGGTCACGCCGTAGTTGATCTGGCAGGTCTGCGCAATCTGCTCGGCCCCGCCGGGCTCCTGGCCGCCGAACTGGTTGCAGGGAAAGCCCAGGATCACCAGGCCCTGGTCCCTGTACTTCTGGTACAGCGCCTCCAGGCCCGTGTACTGCGGCGTGAAGCCGCAGTGGCTGGCGGTGTTCACCACCAGCACCACCTTGCCCTGGTACTGCCCCAGGTCCACGGGCTGGCCTTGCAGGCTGTCGGCACGCAGCTGATGAAACTCGCTCATGGCATCCCCCTTCGATTGCTCTGCTATCAAATCAGTAGCTTGCGCTCACGCCCGCCAGTCCACCACTCCGCTCCAGGCCGTGGCCAGCACCACGACGCCGAAGACGATGCGGTACCAGGCGAAGCCATTGAAGTTGTGCGTGGAGATGAAACGCAGCAGCCAGCGCACGCAGAGCCAGGCGCTGACAAAAGAGAACAACAGGCCCACGCCGAACATGGGCAGGTCGGCCATCGACAGCAGCGCGCGCTCCTTGTACAGGCTGTAGGCGCCAGCGCCGATCAGCGTGGGAATGGCCAGGTAGAAGGAGAAGTCGGTGGCCGCCTTGCGCGACAGGCCCAGCAGCATGCCGCCGATGATGGTGGCGCCGCTGCGGCTGGTGCCGGGGATCATGGCCAGGCACTGCACCAGCCCGAGCTTGAGCGCATCGCGCCAGCCCATCTGGTCCACGTCGTGGATGCGCGGCGCCGTGTCGGCGCGCGTCTGGCGCTTCTCCGCCCACAGGATGATGAAGCCGCCGATGATGAAGGCCGTGGCCACCACCTCGGCCGTGAACAGATGCGCCTTGATGGCCTTGCCCGCCAGCAGGCCCAGCACCACGGCCGGAAAGAAGGCGATCAGCACATTGAGCGCGAAGCGCTGTGCCTGCCGCTCGCTGGGCAGCGCCACCACGGTATCGCGGATCTTCTGCCAGTAGACCAGGATCACGGCCAGGATGGCGCCGGTCTGGATGGCGATGTCGAAGACCTTGGCCTTCTCGTCATGAAAACCCAGCAGCGTGCCGGCCAGGATCAGGTGGCCGGTGCTGGAGATGGGCAGGAATTCGGTCAGGCCTTCGACGATGCCCATGAGGGCGGCCTTGATCAGCAGGGTGAGATCCACAGAGACTCCAATGAAGACCGTGGATTATCGCTGGCGCACGCCCTCCCTCAGCGCTGGCCCCTCAACAGCGGGACATAGGCCGCGCTGTCCGACACCGTGTTGTGGTCACGGCCGGGCAGGATCTCCAGCCGGGCCACGCCTGCGGGGAAATGCGTGAGCAGGGCCTGGGTGCTGGCCAGGGGAATGACCTCGTCGCGTTCGGCGGCGATCAGCAGCGTGGGCGCCGAAACCTGCGCGGCGTAGCGCCAGGACTCGAAGCCGTCCTTGAGCAGCCAGCGCACCGGGAAACCCGGGAAGCGCTGCGCCGCCAGTTCGCGCAGGCTCTCATAGGGCGTGACCAGCACCAGCCGCTGCACGGGCCGCTGGCTCGCCAGGTACACGGCCACACCGCTGCCCAGGCTGCGGCCGATCACCGTGATCTCGGGCTGCGACGGGCGCACGCGCTCGTACAGCGCCAGCGCATCGGCCAACAGCGCCGCTTCCGTCGGCTGGCCTGCACTGCCGCCATAGCCGCGGTAATGCAGCAGGTAGAGGCTGTGCGCAGGAAACGCCTCGGTCAGCGTGGGCAGGTTCCAGGACACGTCCTCGGCATTGCCGCCGAAATAGATCAGCGCCTGGGCCCCGGGGCGCTGCCGCACCGTGACCAGCACCGGCCCCGCCTCGGTCTGCAGCTGCATCAGTTCGGTGCCGGGCATCGAAGTGCGCGGCTGCGGGAAATAGATCAGCGAACGCTGGACGAAGAACAGCAGCACGTTGAGCGCGAGATACGCCAGTGCCAGGACGGCCAGGGCGTAACGCAGCAACCGTCTTCCTTCGACGCGGTGGACCCGGTTCATACCGGGCGATGCTCCGTGCCCGCGCCCGGCGTGAGGAAGAGCATGGTGGTGGGCACTGAAGTCCGGGCCGTGTGCCACACGCCCTTGGGCACCAACACAAAGGCACCCACCGTCTCCAGCCTCACTTCACGCTCGCCCTGCGGCTCCTGCAACACCAGCGTGGCCGCGCCCGACAGGAGCATCACCAGTTCTTCGCCCGCCAGATGGCGCTCCCAGACGGCCCAGGGTTCAGAGAAGGTGTAGGCCGACATCAGCCGACCCTGCTCCAGCTGCGGGTGGGAGCCGCTGCCCAGGTCCTGCCAGAAGGTTGCGGAAACAGGCAGGGGCAAGGTCGTGCCGCCGTCCTGCACATGCAGATAGGTCTGCTGGATGTCTTCGGGTCTGGTCTGACGCCCCATGCCTGTCCCCCTTGTCGCCCGCCGCAGCGGATGGGCGCATTCTCGCCCAGATCACTCGTAGCGCAGCGCCTGGATCGGCAACAGGTTCGCGGCCCGCCGCGCCGGGTAGAAGCCGAAGAACACCCCCACCAGGGCCGAGAAGCCCACGGCCAGGGCGATGGCGCCGG
>JAIESX010000023.1 GCA_019745555.1 Burkholderiaceae bacterium
CGCCGGGACCGCAGCAACCTGCGGGGCGGGCGCGGGGCTCGGCGTCGCCGCCGGCGCAGGAGCGGGGGCCGGAGCCGGCGCTGCAGCAGCGGGTGCTGCGGGCTTGCTCGCTTCGGGGGCCGGTGTCGGCGCCGGCGTGGCCGCCTTGCTCAGTTTTTCAAGCTCTGCAACGTTCTTGGACAGGGCCTCGGCCTTGGCGGCGGCTTCCTTGGCGCTGCGTTCCTGGGCCAGCTGGTCAGCCGCCTGCGGCTGTACCGCGCCCTTGGACAAGGTCAGCTTGTCGGGCGTAGGCGCTGCGGCCTTCTTCTCCTCGACCTGGGTCTGGACGCTGCCGCTGCTCTTGCGGTCGGCTTCGGCCTCGGAGCTGGCCGGGGCGCTGGCTGCCAGGCGACGACGGTATTCGTTGAAATCGCGGCTCTGGGCCGAGATGATCTGGCGCGCTTCTTCTGCCGAGGTCACCTGGGCCTCTTCGCTGCCGGGCATGTCCAGCACCGCACCCTTGCGCAGGCGGTTGACGTTGCCGGCGATGAAGGCCTCGGGGTTGGCGCGCAGCATGGCCAGCAGCATCTGGTCCAGCGACACGTCGGCCGGCTTCTGCGCCAGGGCCAGCTTGCCGGCGGTGTCGCCGGGTTTGACCGTGACGCTGGAGCGTCCAGCGACGGCGGGCGCGGGCGGGCTGATCTGCCTGGGTTCGGCTGCTGCTGGGGCCGGTGCCGGGCTGGGTGCTGATTCAGCGGGTGCCGGCGCGGCCGCCGCCGGAGCCGGTTCGGCCAGGGCGGGGGCCGTTGGTGCGGCCATCGGGGCCGCTGCCGGTGCCTCTGCAGCAGGTGCAGGCGGCGGGGTGATACGGATCGGAACCGAACTGACCTGGGGCGCCTGCGGGGCCGCGGCCTGGGTGCCGTTGAGCGCTGGCGGATCGAAGAGCATGGTGTAGTCACGCACCACGCGTCCCGAGGACCAGCTGGTCTCCAGGATCAGATCCACATAGGGCTCGTTGACCGGCCGGGAGTTACTCAACCGCAGATAGCGCTGGCCGTTGGGCCGGCGCTGCAGGGTGATCTGCAGGCCGTTGAGGATCTGGCTGTACTCCATCCCGCTGGACCGGAAGGCGTCGGGCAGGGCGACGCGCGGCTGCAGCGAGGACGCTTCATCTTCGTTGATCTCCAGGATCTCGATCTCGGCGCGCAGCGGCTCACCAAGCGCCGACTGGACGTTCAGCCGTCCCAGCGAGAGCGCGGACGCCCCTGATCCCCACAAACCGAGAACCGAGGCAGAGGCCAGGGCCAAGGCGGTTCTTTGCCAGCGTGTTGACTTGGAAATCAATTTAGGGGCCTCCGATGATCGGGCGACAAATAGCGAAATCGGTCATGTCCGGCAACCTGCCTTTCATGACCCTTGAATCTGGAAAAGTACCTTAACATCAATGCCTTAGCCTGACAAGCTGAGAAAGCGCTTAACCTTCCTGCCCTAAGCCGGGCGGCTCGCTATCGGCCTGTATTTGTTGTTAAGTGACAACGAATGGAAAGCCTTCGGGGCATCAGCCCTGTAGCAGGATGCGCAGCATGCGGCGCAGCGGTTCCGCCGCACCCCAGAGCAACTGGTCGCCCACGGTGAAGGCACCCAAGTACTCGTCGCCCATGGCCAGCTTGTGCAGGCGGCCCACCGGCACGGTCAGCGTGCCGGTGACGGCGGCGGGCGTGAGTTCACGTTCGGTGATCTCACGTTGGTTGGGGACCACTTTCACCCAGTCGTTGGCGCCAGCCAGCAGGCCTTCGATTTCGGCCAGGGGCACATTCTTCTTGAGCTTGACGGTCAGGCCCTGCGAATGGCAGCGCATGGCGCCGATGCGCACGCACAGGCCGTCGATCGGGATGCTGCCCGCGCTGCGGAAGGCCGGCTTGCCCAGGATCTTGTTGCACTCGGCGCCGCCCTTCCACTCTTCCTTGCTCTGGCCGTGCTCGACGGGCACGTCGATCCAGGGGATCAGGCTGCCAGCCAGGGCCGTGTTGCGGAAGTTCTTGGTCGGGAAACTGGCGTCGCGCATGGTGGCGGCCACCTTGCGGTCGATGTCGAGGATGGCCGAGGCCGGGTCGGCCAGCTCGGCCTTGACGGCGTCGTGCAGGGCGCCCATCTGGCTCAGCAGCTCGCGCATGTTCTGCGCGCCGGCGCCCGAGGCGGCCTGGTAGGTCATGGCGCTGACCCATTCGACGAGGCCGGCCTTGAAGAGGCCGCCCATGCCCATGAGCATCAGGCTCACGGTGCAGTTGCCGCCGATCCAGTTGCGGCCACCCTGGGCCAGCGACTGGTCGATCACGTGACGGTTGACGGGGTCCAGGATGATGACAGCGTCGTCGGCCATGCGCAGGGCGGAGGCGGCGTCGATCCAGTGGCCCTTCCAGCCGGCGGCGCGCAGCTTGGGATAGACCTCCTTGGTGTAGTCACCGCCCTGGCAGGTCAGGACGATGTCGCACTTCTTGAGGTCCTCGATGCTGTTGGCGTCCTTGAGGGTGGTCTCGTTCTTCGCCAGGGCCGGGGCCTTGCCGCCCGCGTTGGAGGTGGAGAAGAACACGGGCTCGATCAGGGCGAAGTCGCCTTCAGCCTGCATGCGGTCCAGGAGGACCGAACCCACCATGCCTCGCCAGCCGACGAGACCGACGACGTTACCAACCTTGCTCATCTCATGCCCTTTCAAGAATAAAACAGTGCCTGCCGGACTGTCTGCCCCGGCTCGTCTGGCCGGGAAGGGCGCACGACGATACCGGAGCCGGATCAGCCCTTAATGGTCGTGGTTTTGGTTGTTGCGCGCGCGGCCACGCCTGCCGGGGCGGCAGAGGCGGTGTTCAGAGGGAACGGGCGGGCGGCAAACATGGCCCTGATTGTAGCGGATGGGCTGCCGAAAGAAAAAAGGGCAGCCCTGCGGCTGCCCTTGATCCTGTTCGTGAGCGCTGACGGCGGTGGGTCGATCAGTCCAGCGCCTTGAGCACCGCGTCGCCCATCTGCACCGTGCTGACCTTGGTCGTGCCCTCGCTCCAGATGTCGGGCGTGCGCAGGCCCTGGGCCAGCACCTTCTGCACGGCGGCCTCGATGCGCTGGGCGGCGGCTTCCTGGTTCAGGCTGAAGCGCAGCATCATGGCGGCCGAGAGGATGGTGGCCAGCGGGTTGGCCACGCCCTTGCCTGCGATGTCCGGGGCGCTGCCGTGGCTGGGCTCGTACAGGCCCTGGTTCCTGCTGTTGAGGCTGGCCGAGGGCAGCATGCCGATGGAGCCGGT
>JAIESX010000030.1 GCA_019745555.1 Burkholderiaceae bacterium
GGCGGCATCTTCGGCATGGGCGTGGTGCTGGCACCGGCCCTGGGCCCGAGCATCGGCGGCCTGCTGGTGGACTGGCTCGGGTGGCGCTCCATCTTCTTCATGGTCGTGCCCTTCTGCCTGGCCTCGATCTGGCTGGCCTTCCGCTATGTCCCCACGACTTCACCCGGCGGTGCCGCGCCCGACCGGCGCGCTCATCGCCTGGACTGGCAGGGCCTGCTGCTGGCCACGGTGGGTACGCTGTCCCTGCTCAAGGGCATGGTCGAGCTGCATGGCGCCTCGGGTGCGCAGGCCTGGGGCCTGCTGGCACTGGCCGCGGCCAGCTTCACGGCCTTTGTGCTCTGGCAACGCCATCAGGCGCGGCGCGGCGACATGCCGCTCATGCACCCGGACCTGTTCACGGTCCGCGCCTTCGCCATGGGCAGCCTGGTGGCCTTCATCTACGGCATCGCGATGTTCGGCTCCACCTACCTGCTGCCGCTCTACATCCAGATGGCGCAGCAGTTTTCGGCCTCGCATGTGGGCACCATCATGCTGCCCGCCGGCCTGGTGCTGGCAGTGACGATTCCGCTGGCCGGCCGCCTCTCCGACCACTGGCCCATCCGCGTGCTGATCTGCCTGGGCCTGGCCCTGCTGGCCCTGTCCTTTGCGCTGATGCTCACGCTCGGTCCGGACCTGGCACGTGCGACCCTGCTGGCGCTGCTCGTGGCCTGGGTGATCGTGGGGCGCATCGGCCTGGGCTTCATCCTGCCCTCGCTCAACAACGGCGCGATGGCGGGGCTGGAGCCGCGCCTGATCTCGCAGGCCTCGAGCGCCATCAACTTCCTGCGCATGCTGGGCGGCGCTGTGGGCGTGAGCCTGTGCGGCATCGTGCTCGAATGGCGCGTCGCCGTGCATGGCGACGCGCTGACCCGGCCCGAGAGCAGCCCGGCGCGCATCGTCGCCTTCGACGAAACCTTTGTGATGCTGGCCGCGGTCTGTGCCCTGGCCATGCTGGCGGCCTGGCAGATGCGCGGCACGCCGCGTGCGGCGTTGCCGCAGAAGGAGAGCTGAAACCATGTGCCAGCTGCTGGGCATGAACTGCAATGTGCCGACCGACGTGATGTTCAGCTTCGCGGGCTTTGCCGAGCGCGGCGGCCGCACCGACCACCATGGCGACGGCTGGGGCATCGC
The DNA here is from genome assembly GCA_019745555.1 of Burkholderiaceae bacterium. Lineage (GTDB taxonomy): Bacteria > Pseudomonadota > Gammaproteobacteria > Burkholderiales > Burkholderiaceae_C > Hylemonella. The sequence goes on from JAIESX010000030.1 coordinate 1,171, forward strand.
TTTCTTCGAGGACAAGGGCCTGCGCCATTTTGTCGACCACCAGTCGGCGGCCGAGTCGCCGGTGGCCGAGCTGATCCGCCGCTACCCGATCAAGAGCCGCAACGTGATCTCGCATATCCGCAAGGCCACGCAGGGCGCGGTGACGCTGGAGAACTGCCACCCCTTCGTGCGCGAGCTCTGGGGCCGCTACTGGGTGTTCGCGCACAACGGCGACCTCAAGGACTACGCCCCCCGGCTGCACGGCAGCTTCCACCCCGTGGGCCATACCGACAGCGAGCGTGCCTTCTGCTGGCTGATGCAGGAGCTGGCCAAGTCCCATGCCACCGTGCCGCCCGTGGCCGAGCTCACGCTCACGCTGCGCGAACTGGTGCCGCAGATCGCGCAACACGGTACCTTCAACTTCCTGCTGAGCAACGGCGAGGCGCTCTGGGCCCATGCCTCGACCCAGCTCTGCTACGTGGTGCGCCAGCATCCCTTTGGCAGCGCCACGCTGCAGGACGAGGACCTGAGCATCGACTTTGCGCAGCACGCCGCCCCGGGTGACCGCGTGGCCGTGGTCGTGACCACGCCGCTCACGAGCAACGAGGCCTGGACGCCGCTGGCACCGGGCGAGCTCAAGGTGTTCGTGGACGGCGCGCCGCTGGGCTGAGCGCTCAACGCGCGGACAGCGCCGTTTCCAGCGCGTCGACGTACATCGCGGCGACGTCGAAGCCGCTCTGGTCGGTGATCTCCTGGAAGCAGGTGGGGCTGGTGACGTTGATTTCCGTCAGGCTGTCGCCGATGATGTCCAGGCCGACGAGCAGCAGGCCGCGTGCCGCCAGTACCGGGCCCAGGGCCTCGGCGATCTCGCGGTCACGCGCGCTGAGGGGCTGGGCCACGCCCTTGCCGCCTGCGGCCAGGTTGCCACGCACCTCGCCGCCTTGCGGGATGCGCGCCAGGCAGTACGGCACCGGCCGGCCGCCGATGACCAGCACGCGTTTGTCGCCCTGGGCGATGGCCGGCACGAACTTCTGCACCATCAGGGTCTGTTCGCCATGGCGGTTGAGCGTCTCGATGATGCTGCCCAGGTTGAGGCCGTCTTCCCGTACGCGGAAGATGCCCATGCCGCCCATGCCGTCGAGCGGCTTGAGGATGATGTCCTGATGCTCGGCGTGGAAGTCGCGCACGGCCTGGGCTTCGCGCGTGACCAGGGTGGGCGTGGTGTACTGCGGGAACTCGAGCAGGGCGAGCTTCTCCGGGTGGTCGCGCAGCGCGCGCGGCTTGTTGAGCACCCGCGCGCCTTCGCGCTCGGCCTGCTCCAGCAGATGGGTGGCGTAGAAGTACTCGCTGTCGAAAGGCGGGTCCTTGCGCATGAGCACGGCGTCGAACTCACGCAGCGTGGCCAGGCGCTGCGCCGGGGCCAGCGGGGACTCATGGAACCACTGCTCCTCGTGGCCGGTCAGGCGGATGCGGCGCACCAGGGCACTGACCTGGCCGCCGGACTGCCAGCGCAGATGGCGCGGTTCGCAGGCCGCCAGCGTGTGGCCGCGCCGTTGCGCCTCGCGCATCATGGCGTAGGTGCTGTCCTTGTAGGTCTTGAAGGTTTCCAGCGGATCGGCGACAAAGAGCAGGTTCATGAAGGGAAGTCTCTCACGAATCGCCGCCGGGCCGGTCGAGCCGGACGGGCAAGCACGTGCACCGCTCAGGGGCAAAAGCAAAAGCTGGACCAGAGGGCTGAGCCGATTACAATGCCCCGGAGTTCCCGAGAGCAAGATTCGTGCCTTTCAAGAAATCCCATGTCCCCCGGCTGCTGCTGTGCGCAGGTCTGGCCCTGTCCCTGGCCGGTGCCGTGCACGCCGAGAAGGGCGATCGCCAGCAGCCCATGAACGTCGAGGCCGATGCCTTGCGCTACGACGACCTCAAGCAGGTCAGCATCTTCACGGGCAATGTGGTGCTCACGCGCGGCAGCATCGTGATCAGGGGCGCGCGCGTCGAGGTGCGGCAGGATCCGCAGGGTTACCAGTTCGGCGTGGTCACGGCGGCCGAGGGCCAGCGTGCCACCTTCCGGCAGAAGCGCGACGGTGAGAACGAGTTCGTCGAGGGCGAGAGCGACACCATCGAGTACGACGGCCGGGCCGACGT
>JAIESX010000044.1 GCA_019745555.1 Burkholderiaceae bacterium
CGCAGCTGCATGCCGATGCGGGTGCGTGTGATCAGCCCCCACAGGCCCAGGGCCACCACCAGGCCCACGCCGATGATGAGCAGACGGTAGGCCGGGTAGTAGAAACCGGGCAGGACTTCGACCGGGCCCGCCAGCGCATCGGGCGCGCTGAGCATCACGGGCTGCGAGCCCCAGATGAAGCGCACGGCCTCGTTGCACATGAGCAGGATGGCGAAGGTGCCCAACACCTGGGAGAGATGGTCACGCGTGTAGAGGCGGCGCAGGATGCTCAGCTCCAGCAGCACGCCAAAGACGGCCGCGCCCACGATGCCCGCCCCGAGCCCGATCCAGAAGGAGCCGCTGGCGGCCGTGGCCGCGGCCACGAGGTAGGCCCCCACCATATAGAGCGAGCCGTGGGCCAGATTGATCATGTCCATGATGCCGAAGACCAGCGTGAGGCCGGCCGCCAGCAGGAAGAGCATGAGCCCGAACTGCAGGCCGTTCAAGGCCTGCTCCAGGACGAGGATGCCGGTCATCGGGTCAGGATCACCTCAGCCGCACGCTCAGAGCGCCGGCATCTTGCACTGGGCCGCGTAGGCATCGGCGTGGTTCTTGAAGATGGTGCCCAGGGTGCGGTTGGTCACGCGGCCCTTGCTGTCCTGGGTGATGACGCGCAGGTGGTAGTCCTGGATGGGGAACTGGTTGCTGTTGAACTTGAAGCTGCCGCGCACCGAGTCAAATTTGGCAGCCTTGAGCGCCTGGTGTACGGCCGCCTTGTCCTCGAGCTTGCCTTTGGTGTCGCGCACGGCGGCGGCGATCAGCTGCGCCGCGTCATAGCCCTGCGAGGCGTAGAGCGTGGGCAGGCGGCCGTATTCCTTCTCGAAGGCGGCGACGAACTTCTTGTTGGCGGCGTTGTCCAGGTCGTGCGCCCATTGCGAACTGTTGAACATGCCCAGCATAGGATTGCCCACGGCCTTGATCACGTCTTCGTCGCCCGAGAAGCCGGGGCCGAAGAGCGTCATGTCCTTGGACAGGCCGGCGCCGACGAACTGCTTGATGAAGTTGATGCCCAGGCCGCCGGGCAGGAAGATGTAGACCGCATCGGGCTTCGCGGCGCGCAGCTTGGACAGCTCGGCGCCGTAGTCCAGCAGGTTGAGCGGGGTGTAGCTCTCGGAGACGATCTCGCCGCCCTTGTAGAAGCGCTTGAAGCCGGCCAGCGCGTCCTTGCCCGCGGGGTAGTTGGGAGCGATCAGCGCCACGCGCTTGAAGCCCTTGTCGGCCACGGTCTTGCCCACGGCCTCGTGCTGGTTGTCATTCTGGTAGGAAGCACTGAAGAAATAGGGGTTGCACTGCTCACCCGCGAGCTGCGAGGGGCCGGCATTCGCGCTGATGTAGAAGGTCTTGGCTGCGAAGGTGGGCGCGCCCACGGCCAGCATGACGTTGGAGAAGACGATGCCGGTCATGAAGTCCACCTTGTCGCGCTTGACCAGGCGGTCGGCCGTCTGGCGGCCCACGTCGGGGCTGGCCTGGTCGTCGGCCACCACCACCTCGGCCGGCAGGCCGCCGAGCTTGCCGCCGTTCAACTTGACCGCCAGCTGGAAACCGTCACGGATGTCGATGCCCAGACCGGCGCCGGGGCCGGACAGGGTGGACAGCAGGCCGATCTTGACGCTGTCCGCGGCCAGGACCGGGGTGGCAAGCAGGACGGCAGCGGCGGCCGCGCAGACGGTGCGGCTCAGCAGGACAAAGGACTTGGCGGCTTTCATGGTTTTTTCCTGAAGATGGGTTGGGACAGGCAGACGCTGCCAGAATGATAACGTTCATCATCACCCCGCCCACCCATGCACCTCCGACGCCGCCAACTGTCCCTCGCCCTGCTGGGCCTGCCGCTGGCAGGCTGCGCCTACCGCCCCCTGCCCGATCTGCCGACAGAGGCCGCAGCAGCCCCGGCGTCCATACCGCCCTGGCGCCCGCTGGCCACAGGCCAGCGCTGGACCTATCGCAAGTACAACGGGTTCAACGCCGAGCTGCTGGCCACCGAAGAGCACGAGGTTGTCGCCATCGAGCCGCTCGTACGCATCCGGCAGCGCAACGCCGCGACATCCGCGGCACAGGAGGAAGTGCAACTGGTCGGAGGCCGGCTGTTGCAACGCGACCTAGCCTGGGACTTCGTGCAGAACTACGCGCCAGCACTGCCGCTCTGGCCGGCCGAGCTCACACCCGGTGCCAGCAGCGTGTTCTGGGGCAAATACAACATCGACGGCTTCAGCTACCTCAACTGGATCAGCCAGCACACGCGCGTGCGCGGCTGGGAAACCGTCACCCTGCCGCAAGGCCGGATGCTGGCGCTGCGCATCGAACATTTCATCCGGCTCCAGCACCATGACTTCTCCCGGACCGAGACCACGCGACGCGACACGCTCTGGCTGGCGCCCGAGATCGGGCGCTGGGTCGCGCGCGAGACCACCGGCGAGTACTTTGTCGGCGGCGCCAATGGAGGCTTCCGCGGCCGCGAGGCCCACCACCGCTGGGAACTGGTGTCCTGGGCCTGAGTTGTGCTTGGACGCACACGTCGCAGCTTGCTAGAATTTCGCTACGCGTGGGGGGGTAGCTCAGCTGGGAGAGCGTCGCGTTCGCAATGCGAAGGTCGGGAGTTCGATCCTCCTCCTCTCCACCACCGTCACGAACGCGCCCTGCCCGGGCGTGTCGCTGGAACCATAACCGTGCCGCTTTGGCACGCTTATGCTTCATTTTTGCGCGGTCTGTTTATGCTTCTCCTATTTTTCCTGCAAACCCGGCCATCTGACAGTTGGTTCACCGCCAATATTTCTCAATAAATTCAATGAGATAGCGTCGTTCAGGCAACTACATCAAGTGTGCACAGCTTGCCCCAAACCCATTCGCTTTTGGCACGGTTATGGGGGTACGTGGCACGGATATGTTTCCTTTGCCATCCAGCAGCGTTACGGCTGGATGGCAAAGGAAACGAACATTCACCGCCCAGGGCGGATAGCAGGTGCCCAATGATGAAACAACCGCTACGCAGCGGCACCGGTCTTTCGGCCTCGGCACCCCAGCTCATGGTGGTGGCCGCATCCCGGTCATCGCCACTAAATATAGGCGGCTCCATTAATGGCCTGTCTAGGCATCCAATTGGCCGTCCGCGGGACACCTCGGCGGCAGCTGAGTCAGAACCCAACCAAACAGCCGCTGTACCCGCCGGCGAATCATCCTTCCCGATCCGGATCGGATCCCACACCAACTCTCTGCATACCCACCTCAGGTGGCATACAAGGATCAGGGAGTTGATCAGTTTGTTCCCTTTGGCGCTGTTCCTGTGACTGTGGCCGTGAGCAATACAGCCTCGCCCACGATCACTGGATTTGTGTCACTGATCAAG
>JAIESX010000005.1 GCA_019745555.1 Burkholderiaceae bacterium
AGGGCAGAGGAATTCAATAGCCAAACAGCCGTGCCCCACAAGGACGCGCCATGGCGCGTCCTTGTTGTCTTGTGTTTTCGTATTCGGATCCCCCGCCGTAATGAGGAGGCGAGTAGCGCAGGGCTGAGCGGGAAAAGGGGCGCGCATGTCTGAGCGCAGCGAGTTTGCGCGCACCCCGCTCAGACCGAGCAACGCAGCGTGCCCGCGTAGCGGGCCGACGAATCCGGCTCGCCTTCTCTTTGCTTACTTTCTCTTGGCGAAGCAAGAGAAAGTGAGTCGCCCGCCGGGGCGAGACCCGGTAAAGCCTAGCGCGCCCACCAGACACCGGAAGCAAAGCAGAGCAAGACCGATAATCCGCCTATGCAAAAACCCGACCAGGACCTCCTCTTCAAAGGCATCGTGATCACGCTGATCGGCGTGGCCGTCCTGCTCGGACCCTACTTTGCCCGCTCCCCTGCCGTGCAGGAGCTGCTGACCGGCGGACGCGTGGTGGGCTGGTTCGCCCTGGTGCTGGGCCTGGCGCTGCTAGGCCGCTACGGCCTGCGACGCCGCGCGCGCAGACAGTCCGAGCCGCGCGGCTGAGACGTACTGCTGGCGGAAGATCTCGAAGGGCATGGTGTCAGCCGCCTCGATGGCGCGCTGCGCCTCCACCGACTGGCGTGCCATCAGCTCGTACTTGACCTGCTGCTGCGGCGTCCAAGGCCGGGCCAGCAGGTCCTGGCGCGTCTGCTGTGAGCGCGCACGCACGAAACGCAGAAAGGAGTTGTCGTGCTCGGCCGCCATAGCCGCCAGCACGCGCGCTGAAGGCAGGCGCGAAGGATCGTCAAGCGCGCCGCGTGCCGCCGCCACAGCCGCGCTGTAATCGCTGCTGCCATGTGCCGCATCGAGGGCGCGGGCGATCGGCTCGCAGGCCCGCACCAGCTCCAGCCCCCAGTCGCGCAAAGCCACGGCGCGGCCACCCCGCATCAGTTGCAGGCCCGGCTCGCGCCCACGCGCCGCCGTCAGGTGCTGGTTGTGCGCGAGCTCGGTGATCTCCTGCGGCGTGTCGGGCGGGCTCGCACTCGTGAGGCAATGCAGCAGGAACACGTCGAGGAAACGCAGAGTCTGCGCCCGAATGCCCACAGGTTCGAAGGGATCGAGGTCCATGAGGCGCACCTCCACATACTCCACGCCACGCTCGCGCAGCGCGTGCAGCGGACGCTCACCCTGGAAGATGGTGCGTTTGGGGCGGATGGTGCCGTAGAACTCGTTCTCGATCTGCAGCAAGCTGGTGGCCAACTGGATGTAGTCGCCACCAGGGTTGAGCACGCCCAGCGCCTCATACGCCGGCCAGGGCCGCGTGAGCGCATCGTGCAGCGAGGCGGCATAGCCTTCGAGGCTGTTGTAGCTCACGGCAAGCGAGGCCTGGGCCTCGCTCTGGTAGCCCAGGCGACCCATGCGCAGCGAAGTGCCGTGCGGCATGTACAGCGTCTTGCCGGCCAGCGTCTGCAGCTCGTGCGCACGCCCTTCGACAAAGCTGCCACAGACCGCGGGCGAAGCGCCGAAGAGGTAGAGCAGCAGGAAGGCGTGGCGGCGGAAGTTACGGATCAGCGCGAAGTAGCCTTCGTTGTCCACGCCGGGCAGCGACCAGTTGTAGTGAATGCCCGAGATGGTCTGCATGCGCCGGCCATAGCGATGGCCCAGGCCCATGCGGTAGACGCTCTTGGCACGACCGATGTTGGACGAACCGTAGCGCCCGAGCGGAATCGTCTCATCCGTGGGCAGACTGCAGGGCATGCTGGAGACCCAGAGCATCTCCTCGCCGGCATCGTTCAGGCTGCGGCAGGTGTATTGATGGACTTCCGTCAATTCATCCAGACAGGCCTGCACACCTGAGTGCACGCCGGTGATGAGCTCGAGCTGCGACTCGGAGTAGTCGGTCGTGATGTGCGGATGCGTGAGCGCCGAGCCCAGCGCCACCGGGTGCGGCGTGAGCGCGAGCATGCCGTCCGGCAGGGCGCGCAGGCTCTCCTTCTCGATGCCCCGGCGGATACCGAGCAGGCGCTCGGACGTCAGGTTCGGGGTGACGGGGGGCAGGCTCATGCAGGACTTCCTACAACGGAATCTCTTTTTAAATCGGTCGCCGAAGGTACCATGAGGGGATAAACCCTGCTGTGCGGGGTCTTCCCTCGCCGTATGAGCCCCTCCTCTCCGTCACTCGACAGCAGCGACCCGCTGATCGCCACGCAGGCCATGTTCTCGCACTGGCAACAGCGTGCGCAGGAAGCGGGTGTGTCCCTGCGTGCGCCACCACCTCTGCCCACCACCTGCTGCGGTCGCGGCTGCAACGGCTGTGTGTGGGAAGGCTTCTACGCGGCCGCCGCTTGGTGGCAGCAAGAAGCCGAGCTTCGGCTGCAGGCCTGAACACCCGTATGTCCCTCCCCCTGCTGCTGATCACCTGCATGCTGCTGATGAGCCTGTCCAGCTACGCCGTGTACGCCGTGGACAAACGGGCCGCGCAACAGGGCCGCCGGCGCGTGCCCGAGCGCACCCTGCACCTGCTCGCGCTGCTCGGCGGCTGGCCCGGTGCGCTGCTCGCGCAGTGGCGCCTGCGTCACAAGACTGCCAAGCCGCGCTTTCTGATCGTGTTCTGGCTCACGACGCTGGGCCATGTCGCCGTCGTGGCGGCCAGCATCATGCTGCGCTGAAGACCTTCGCTCAGGCCTTGAGCATGGCCATGGCCCGGCCCACCTCGTGCTCGCCCTGGGCGCTGCCGCTGCCCGGCACCATCTCGTTGGTGCGGTCCAGCACCTCGGCCAGATGCTGCTCCAGGCGCACGTCGGCACTTTCGTCGATGCCGATCCAGGCGCCCTGGGTCATCGTGATGTGCGCGGCCTCCACACTGCCCGCGCCGGCGCACAGCGTGGTACGCGTGGGTGCGCCCTCGCTGGCCAGCACCAGCATGGCGGGCACCACGGCTTCGGGCTGCAGGGCGCGCAGCACCTCGGCGGGCATCAGGTCCTCCGTCATGCGCGTGGCCGCCGTGGGCGCCAGGCAATTGACGCGGATGTCGTGCTTGGCGCCCTCGAGCGACAGGGTCTGCATCAGGCCCACCAGTGCCAGCTTGGCCGCGCCGTAGTTGCTCTGGCCGAAGTTGCCGTAGAGACCGCTGGACGAGGTGGTCATCACGATGCGACCGTACTTCTGCGCCGTCATCACCGGCCAGACCGCCTTGGTGCAATGCACGGCCCCCATGAGATGCACATCCAGCACGAGGCGGAAGTCGGCCAGCTCCATCTTGGCGAAGGTCTTGTCGCGCAGGATGCCGGCGTTGTTGACCAGGATGTCCACCCGGCCCCAGGTATCCACCGCCTGCTGCACCATGGCCTGCACGGCCTCGAAGTCGGTGACGGAAGCCGCGTTGGCCATGGCCTCGCCCCCGGCGGCGCGGATCTCGTCCACCACCGCCTGCGCGGCACTGGCCGAGCCGCCGGAGCCGTCGCGGGCGCCGCCGAGGTCGTTGACCACCACCTTGGCGCCACGTTTGGCCAAGGCCAATGCGTGCTGCCTGCCCAGGCCGCCGCCGGCGCCCGTGACGATGGCCACCCGGCCCTTGAAGTCGATCATGCTGTCTCCTTGTTGACTGTCAGCGTATGCTCAAATCTTATCGGACAGCGTTGATGCGCTCCGTCACCCAACCGACAGCATGGAACTCAACCGCAACCTCATCGACACTCCTCCGCGCGACGCGGCCACCGTGGTCATGCTGCGCGACGCGCCTGGCGGGCTGCAGGTCTTCCTGCTCAAACGCGCCACGGCCTCGGACGTGCTGGCCGGCGCCTATGTCTTTCCCGGCGGCAAGATCGACGAGGCTGACAGCGCGCTGATCCAGCAGCTGGACCAGCCGCTCGGTGCGCTGCACGCCGCCCTGGGCGAGCCCGGGGCCACTGTCGAACACGCCGCGCGCTGCTATGTAGCGGCGCTGCGCGAGGCTTTCGAGGAATCGGGGGTGCTCTACGCACACGGCGCCACCGCTGCGCAGGTGGCAGAGGCCACGGCCCTGCTGCGCGCCGGCCACGGCTTTGCCGAGGTGCTGACGCGCATGGGTCTACAGCTGGACACGCGCAGCGTGCAGCCCTGGTCGCGCTGGGTCACGCCGCGCATGGCCTCGGTCAGCAGCAAGCGCTTCGACACACGCTTCTTCGTCGCCGCAGTGCCCACCGTGCAGACTGCGCGCCATGACGACTACGAGACCACGGCCAGCGTCTGGCTTGCGCCGCGCGCGGCGCTGGAGCAGTACCGTGACGGCCTGATCGACCTCGCGCCGCCGCAGATCATGAGTCTCGCGCACCTGGCCCGGCATGCAGACGTGGCCAGCGTGCTGGCCGAGGCCCGTGACAAGTCACCGGCCCTGATCCAGCCCGAACCCTATGACGATGAACACGG
>JAIESX010000051.1 GCA_019745555.1 Burkholderiaceae bacterium
CCCCTGAACCTTATTGTTCAGAGGGCATCTTAGGGAATGACGGCTATTTCGTCAACACGATAAGCCACCGCCTAGCCCCGCGGGGCCCTTTTCATTTGGTCAGGATGAGCTTGCCCTGGCGCGTGGCCTGCAGTCGGTAGACCTCACCGTTGTGGCGGATGCTGACGGCGCGCCCGCCTTGCAGCAGCGCCTGACTGTCCAGCGAAGGCCCGCCGGGCTGGCGCAGCTCGCCGGCCGTGTCTGCCGGATCGTTGGCCGGCGCCGTAGGCTGGGCAAGGAGAGGCGGCTGGGCAGAAGGGTTCATCGTGCGATCGATCGCTTCAACGCGCGGGTTCGGTGATGAAGCCGATCTTGCGCAGGCCAGCCTGCTGGGCCATGGCCATGGCCTGGGCCACGCGCTCGTAGCGCACGGCCTTGTCGCCGCGGATGTGCAGGTCGGGCTGGGGCTGGCGCGCGGCCTCGGCCTGCAGCAGGCCGGGCAGGTCCGCATCGCTGACCCGCGACTCGTTGATGAAGTAGTTGCCGCTGGCGTCGACCGAGAGGTTGAGCGTCTCGGGCTTGACCTCTTCGCGCTGGCTGCTGGCCTGCGGCAGGTCCACGTTGACGGAGTGTTTCATCACCGGCACGGTGATGATGAAGATGATGAGCAGCACCAGCATGACGTCGACCAGCGGCGTCATGTTGATCTCGTTCATCACCTCGTCGGTGTCGTCCTGGGTTCCGAAAGCCATGGCATCAGGCCTTCTTCATGGGCACGATCTTGGCGTCTGCGCCGCCGCCTACGCGGGCACCGGTGACGAAGTAGGCGTGCAGGTCGTGCGCAAAGCTGTTGAGCGTGCCCAGCACGGCCTTGTTGCCGCGCACCAGGGCGTTGTAGCCCAGCACGGCGGGGATGGCCACGGCCAGGCCCAGGGCCGTCATGATCAGCGCCTCGCCGATGGGGCCGGCCACACGGTCGATGGTGGCCTGGCCGGCCATGCCGATGCTCAGCAGCGCGTGGTAGATGCCCCAGACCGTGCCGAAGAGGCCGACAAACGGGGCGGTGGAGCCCACCGAGGCCAGCACGGCCAGGCCGGACTGCAGACGTGCCGTGGCATGGTCGATGCTGTTGCGCAGGCAGCGCGTGACCCAGTCGCTGACGTCCAGACTGTCATGCAGATGCGCCTTGGTGTTGCGGTGGTGGGCCACGGCCTCGCGGCCTTCCTCGGCCAGGGCGCGGAAGGGGTTGTCCTCGGGCGGTCCCAGACGGTTCAGGCCTTCGGCCAGATCGGCGCTGTGCCAGAAGGTTTCGGCCTGGCGCGCCAGCTTCTTGTAGCGCACGAGGTCCATGGCCTTGAACAGGATCACCATCCAGGTGGCCAGGGACATACCCAGCAGCAGGAGGGCGACACCGCGTGTGACCCAGTCACCCTGGGCCCAGACGTTGTACAGACCGAAATGCGATTCCATGGCAGAGCTCCGAAAGAAGAAAGCAGAAAACGAAAAATTATTCGAGCACGAAGTTGATCGGCACGTTGAACCACATGGCCTCGGCCGTGCCGTTGCGCTTGCCCGGCACGTAGCGCCAGCTGCGCACGGTGGCCAGCGCGGCCTGGTCCAGGCGGTCGTAGCCGCTGGAGGTGCGGATCTCGGCCTGCTGGGCTGTGCCGTCCACGCCGATGAGCACGCGCACCACCACCTTGCCCTGTTCGCCGAGGCGACGACTCAGGGCCGGGTAGGCGGGCTTGGGATTGTTCAGATAGGCCGCATCGCTGGAGGGCAGCTCGATGCGAGCGGGCGCCGGAGCCTGCGGGGCGGCAGCTGTCGGCGCCACCGTGCTGGCCTCGATGGCGGGCTGGGTCGGTGCCGGCGCGGCAGGCGCCACCACCGGCGACGGCTCGGACGTGGGGGCCGGCAGCGGCGGGTTGGGCGTGGGCTTGACCGCCGGCTTCACCTCCTGCTTCACCGGCTGCGGCGCCGGGGTCTGAGGCTGGGGGGCGGGGGGCGCCGGCGGGCTGATGAATTCGCTGAGGATCTCGCCGGGCACGATGATTTCCACCCCGCGGCGCATCAGCCCGGCCTGCAGCGCCCACAGCACGGCCACGTGCAGCAGGATCACGCCGGTGACAATCAGCAGGCGACGGTTCATGAAAGGTGCGGACGGCGCGGTGAGGGACAGACTCATATTCTCGGTCGAGGTGGCTGCTCTGTCCTATTTCTTGAAGATCCAGCGGCTGGCCAGGGCGATGAGCAAGAGACTGGCAAAGAGGAATGAGAGAGCCATGCGTGCATTATAAACGATAATCGTTATCATTTAATTGCATTGATCTCCTCATCGCCCAGCAAGGCGGGGCTGGCCTGGTCCAGGGTACGGCAACCGGTCAGCGCCATGGCGATCTCCAGTTCGTCGCGCAGCAGACGCAGCACATGGGCGACGCCGACCGCGCCGGCGTTGGCCAGGCCGTACAGGTAGGGGCGGCCCAGCAGGACGGCATCGGCCCCGAGCGCCATGGCCTTGAGCACATCGGTGCCACGCCGTATGCCGCCGTCGACCAGCACCGCCATGCGGCCGCCGACCTCCTGCACGATGCGTGGCAGCGCCGCGGCCGTGCTCGGTGTGGTGTCCAGCGTGCGACCGCCGTGGTTGGAGACCACGAGCCCGGCGACCTGCAGGCCCAGGGCCTGGCGTGCATCCAGGGGATGCAGCACGCCCTTGAGCAGCAGGGGCAGGCGGGTGCGGGACTGCAGCCAGCTCACGTCGTCCCAGGTCGGTGCCTGAGCCATCAATACGTCGAACAGCGCGCTCTGGCCGGCTTGCAAGGGCCGTGGCGCCAGCGGCAGCAGGGTATCGAGATGGACGGCGCGCACCTGCGGCGGCAGGCGAAAGTCCGCGCGGCGTTCACGGTCGCGCGCACCGCTGGACGGCGCATCCACCGTCAGCACCAGCGCCTCGTAGCCGGCATGCTCCGCACGTTGCACGAGCTCGAGGGTGTGCCCGCGGTCGTGTTGCATATAGAGCTGAAACCACAGTGGTCCCCGTCCGGGGTCCGACTGCACGGCCCGGGCCACGTCCTCCATCGGCACGCTCGACTGGGTGCTCAGCACCAGGCCGGCGCCCAGCGCCGCGGCAGCATGCGCGCTGGCGAGTTCGCCATCGGCATGGGCCAGCTTCTGGAAGGCCAGGGGCGCGAGCAGGATGGGATGGGCCAGCGTGCGTCCCAGCAGTTCCACGCGGGTGTGCCCGCCGGCGAGCGGCCGCAAGACGCGCGGCCAGAGTTCCAGCCGATCCCAGGCCGCGCGATTAGCGCGCAGGGTCAGTTCATCGGCGGCTCCGCCGTTGAAGTAGGCCCAGGCCGGCGCGTCCAGCCGGGTGCGGGCCTGGGCTTCGTGGTCGGCCAGGTTCACGATGCCGGGCGGCAGGGACTCAACGTCAGGCACGCGTGTCACAGATCGATCCACTGGCGCAGCAGGTTGTGGTAGGTCGCCGTCAGTCCGATGACGGCCGGGTCCTCGTCGCCGATGCGGGTGCGCAGCTGCCGCAGATGCAGGTCCATGTCGTAGAGCAGGCGGCGCTGCTCATCGCTGCGCACCATGCTCTGGACCCAGAAGAAGCAGGCCAGCCGGGCGCCCCGGGTGACCGGTTCGACCCGGTGCACGCTGGTGCCGGGGTAGACCACCGCGTCACCGGCGGCGAGCTTGACGCGCTGCTTGCCGAACGTATCCTCCACGACCAGCTCGCCGCCCTCGTAGTCCTCGGGACTGCTCAGGAAGAGCGTGCAGGAGATGTCGGTGCGCACGCGCCCGGCGCCGTTGCGCAGGAAGCGCACGGCACTGTCCACGTGGTTGCCGAAGGTGTTGTGCGCGCCGCTGTAGCGGTTGGCCAGTGGCGGTGAGATCTGCTTGGGCAAGGTGGCGGCGAAGAACTCCGGGCTGCGCTCCAGGCCGGCCAGCACCAGCTGCTGCAAGGCCCGGTTCTCTTCGCTGGCTTCCGCGAGCTGCTCGTTGTTCTTGGCCAGCGCCGCCTGCTCCCCGGAGGTGCTGCGCCCATCCACCCAGGCGGCGCGCTGCAGCAGCCTGCGCGCCTGCGACAGCTCCTGGGCGCCGAGGATACGGGGGATGTGCAGCAGCATGAGGTGAAATCTCCCGGTCAGAAGCGTGTGCCGAGCGTGAACTTCACGGCGCGTGGCGCACCGGTCACCACGAAGGCCGGATAGAGCTGGTCACCGTAGAGCTTGTCGCCGATGTTGGTGATGGTGACCTGGCCGTAGGTGTCCTGGGTGAACTTGTACTCCATCATGGCGTCGGCCACGACATAGCCCGGCGCGCTGTTCGTCGTCGAGGCTGCGCCGCTGGTGCCTTGCAGCGGCCGGTTTTCCGACACGCCGTTGAAGCCGCCCGCGAAGCGCAGCTTGGGCGTGGACTGGTAGCTCAGCCAGACGCTGCCTGAGTGCTTGGGCGTCAGGCCCACGCGCTGGCCCACGCTGGCCTGGGCAGTGCTGCCCGCCTGATCGATCTTGGCTTCCGGCACCCAGGCGTAGGACAGATAGACCTCCCACTTCGGGCTCAGCCGGCCGACCACGTCGAGCTCGACGCCGGCCGCATGGCGCTTGCCCGAGAGCAGGTAGGAGGAGCCGGCGAAATCCGAGTCCGTGGTGCGCTCGTTGTACTTCTCGGTCCAGAACACGGCCAGTCGTGTCGAGAGCTGTTTGCGCAGCCAGTCGAGCTTGGCCCCGATTTCGAGGTTGCGGCTCTTCTCCGGCGGGGTGTTGGCGTTCTGCGGCGTCACGTACTGGTAGGGAACGTCTGAACAAGTCGTAAAACTGTTGCCCGAGCGCTGGCTTTCATGAGGAGCACGACGCGCAGCCGTTC
>JAIESX010000048.1 GCA_019745555.1 Burkholderiaceae bacterium
CCCACGAAGAGGCGGCGGATGCGGTAGCCCAGGGCCTCGACCATCTCGCGGTCCTGCACACCGGCGCGGATCAGCAGGCCGATCTTGGTGCGCGAGAGCGTCCAGGCCTGGGCCGCGAACACGGCCAGGCCCACGACCACGGCGATCAGGCGGTATTTCTCGATCGAAGCATCGCCCAGCAGCACGGCGCCGCGCATACCCTCGGGCAGGGGCAGCGCGATCTGCAGCGGACCCCAGATGACCTTGATCAGCTCCTCGCCGATGATCATGCCGCCCATGGTGATGAGGATCTGCTTGAGGTGCTGGCCGTAGACGGGCCGCACGATGTAGCGCTCGAAGGCCAGGCCCAGGGCACCGGCCACGAGCATGGCCACCACCATGGCGGGCAGCACGGCGACGAGGTTGCGCCAGAGCTCCTGCGAGCCGGTCCAGTCGCCCATGGCGCCCAGCACACTGGTGGCCACGAAGGCGCCGAGCGCGATGAAGACGCCGTGACCGAAGTTGAGCACGTCCATCAGGCCGAAGACCAGGGTCAGGCCCGAGGCGATGATGAAGATGATCATGCCCATGGCCAGACCCGCAATGGTCAGCGTGAGCCAGGTGGACCCCGAACCGATCAGCGGCAGTGCGGCCAGCGCCAGCACAGGCACCAGCAGCAGGGGCTTGTAGTCGAAATCCTTGTTCATCGTCATAGCGCCAGCCCCAGCAGCGAGTGCTGCAGTTCCTCGTCGCCCGCCAGGGCCTGCATGCTGCCGGCGTGGACCACGCGGCCGTTGTCCATCACGGCCACGCTGTCGCCCAGGCGCTTGGCGAAGTTCAGGTTCTGCTCGACGAGCAGGATGGTCACGCCGCTGGCCTTGAGCTGCTGGAAGGCGGAGATCATGTTGTCCACCATCACGGGCGCCAGGCCCTTGCTCGGTTCGTCCACGATGAGCAGGCGGCGCGGCTCGACGATGGCGCGCGAGACCGCCAGCATCTGCTTCTGCCCGCCCGAGAGCTTGCCTGCGGGGTGGTTCCAGAACTTCTCCACCGCGGGGAAGAGCTGGAAGATCCACTGCAGACGCGCCTCGTCCATCTCGCTGGCGCGCCGTGCGCCCCGCGCCGCCAGCAGCATGTTTTCCCTGACCGTGAGGTCGGCAAAGATGCCCATGTTCTCGGGCACGTAGGCAATGTCCAGCGCCGCGATGGCGGGCGTGGGCAAGGCCGTGATGTCCTGGCCGTCAAAGGTGATACGACCTTGCGACGCGCGCCACAGGCCCATGATGGTGCGCAGGGTCGTGGTCTTGCCCGCGCCGTTGCGGCCCAGCAGCAAGGTGAGTTGGCCGCGCGGCACGGCCAGGTTCACGCCGTGCAGGATGTGGTAGGCCCCGATGTGCGTGTGCACGCCTTCGAGAGTCAGCAGGTGGTCGCTCATGCCGGCTCCTTGCTCACGCCGAGATAGGCTTCCTGCACCACCGGCGAGGCGATCACTTCAGCGGGTTCACCGTCGGCCACGAGGGTACCGTTGTGCAGCACGATGATGCGGTCGGCCAGCTCGCGCACCACGTCCATCTTGTGCTCCACCAGAAGAATGGTTTTCGTCTTGTCCTGCTTGAGCTGGCGGATGAGGTTGAGGATGACCGGCGCCTCGTCATGACTCATGCCGGCCGTGGGTTCGTCGAACATATAGACCTGCGCGTCGAGCGCCATCAGCAGTGCCACCTCGAGCTTGCGCTGGTCGCCGTGCGGCAGGCTGGCCACGGGCAGGTCCCGCTGCGAGCTCATGGCCACGGATTCCAGGATCTCGTGCGCGCGCGCCGTCAGACGCGCGTGGTCGCTCCAGATGCTCCAGAGGTTGAGGCCGCGGCGATGCGGGCCCTCAAGCGTGGCCTGCACCGCCAGGCGCACGTTCTCGAGCACGCTGAGGTTGGGAAAGAGATTGGTCAGCTGGAAAGCCCGGCCCAGGCCCGCGCGCGTGCGCGCCGAGGCCGGCAGGGACGAAAGGTCGCGCCCACCCAGCAGCACCTGCCCTTCGCTCGCGGGCAACTGCCCCGAGATCAGGTTGAAGTAGGTGGTCTTGCCGGCGCCGTTGGGGCCGACGATGGCCGTGAGCGTGCCCGGCTCGAAGCGGCACGAGACGGCGTTGACCGCCACGTGGCCGCCGAAGCGGATCGTGAGATTCCTGGTTTCCAGCATGTGAGGCTCAAGTCCCCGGCGCAGCCGGGGATCGGGTTGCGAACACGGCGCTGCACAGCGCCGTGCCGGGACTCGGAGGGCTTACTTGTTCCGGATCGGAACGTTCATCTCTTCAGGCTTGATCTCGCGCACGAGTTCGGGCACGCCCCAGTTGAACGCCGGGTCCACCTTGATCCTGAAGTGGTACATGCTCTGCATGGCCTGGTGGTCTTCCTTGCGGAAGGTCATCTTGCCCTTGGGCGTGTCGAAGCTCATGCCCTCCATGGTCTTGATCAGCGTGTTGGTCGCCGTGTCGCCATTGGTCTTCTTAAGCGCCGTGACGACGGCCATGGCCGCGCTGAAACCGCCGGCCGTGAAGAAGTCCGGCGGAGTCTTGAATTCCTTGTAGTGCTGGGCCACCAGCGCCTCGTTGATGGGATTCTTCGGGATGCCGAAGTAGTAGTAGGCTGCGCCCTCCATGCCCGGGAACTGCTTGTAGGCCGTCATGGCCGGCAGGATGTTGCCGCCCGTGGCGATCTCGATGCCATGGCGCTTGAGGTCCATGTCGGCGATCTTGAAGGGGTTGCCGCCGGCCCAGATGATGAAGATCACCTTGCGGCCCGGCAGGCCCTTGAGCTTGTCGATCATGCGCTGGCCGCCGGCGGTGAAGTCGGTGGTGGCCGGGGGCAGGTATTCCTCGTGCACGAGCTTGGCCTTCTTGAGCGCCTCCTTGAAGGCCTTGACGCCGTCCTTGCCGAAGGCCGAGTCCTGCGCCATGGTGACGATGCTCACGCCTTCCTTGTCCAGCGCCACGGCGTTGGCGATGGCATCCTGGCTGCTGTTGCGACCGGTGCGGAAGATGTACTTGTTCCACTTGTCGCCGGTGATGGAGTCGGCCACGGCCGGCTCGACCAGCAGGATCTTCTTGTACTCCTCCGCCACGGGCAGCATGGCCAGGGCCACGGGCGAAGCGGTGGGGCCGACGGCCAGGTCCACCTTGTCGTCACCATAGGCGGCGGCCAGCAGGCTCTTGCCCAGGTCGGGCTTGCCCTGGTCGTCCTTCTCGATCACGACGATCTTCCTGCCGGCGACTTCCATGGTGCCGCCGGTGGCGTAGTTCAGGCCCATCATCAGGCCGGTCTGCGTCTGCTTGCCATAGGCTTCGAGCGGGCCGGTCTTGCTGTAGATGTGGGCGATGCGGATCTCCTTGCCCTGGGCCAGGGCGGCGCCGGAGAGGGCCAGGGCGACCAGGGTGGCGCCGCTCAGGCAGGCGCGTGCGATCCAATGACGTCTTTGCATACAGGTCTCCTCATGAGAATAGTTGTGCTCTGATTTTGCAGGGAACGTGCCAGGCTGCAAGTCATTGATTTCATTGGACATTACTCCGGGCCTCAAGATCAAGAGTCTGAATCTCAGGCAATCATATGTCTTATTAAAAGACAATTGATCGAATATCAGACATTAAGATCGACCGACTCCGCCAGACGCTCGTAGAGCGTGGCACGCGAAATCCCCAGCATCTTCGCGGCCGCCACCTTGTTGCCGCTGCAGGCCTGCAGGGCGGCAGCGATGGCCCGGCGCTCCAGCGCAGCCACCTGCTCCGCCAGCGGGCGCAGCGGATCCCCCGCCTCCGCCGCAGCAGACGCCACTGGCAACGGCGCCTCCAGCTGCTCGATGCCGGTCTCTCGCAAGACCCGGGCGATGCGCGCGCCGTCGATGCGGCTGCTGTCGCCCAGCAGGCTGGCCTGCTCCAGCACATTGCGCAGCTCGCGCACATTGCCGCGCCAGCGCTGCGCGGCCAGGAGGTCCAGCGCATCGGCCGTGTACTCGGGCTGGGGCAGGCCGCTGCGCTGGGCGATGTCCTCGCCCAGCGCCTCGACCAGGGCCGCGATGTCGGCGCGGCGCTCACGCAACGGCGGCACACGGACGGGTAGCACATTGAGGCGGTAGTAGAGGTCTTCGCGGAAGCGCCCTTCGCGCACCAGCTGCCCCAGGTCGCGCGAGGTCGCGGCGATCACCTTGGCCTCGAAGCGCATCAGGCGGTTGGAGCCCAGGGGCTCGAACTCGCCCTCCTGCAGCGCACGCAGCAGCTTGGCCTGCAGGCCTGGCGGCATGTCGCCGATCTCGTCGAGGAAGAGCGTGCCCCCATCGGCCAGCTTGAGCTTGCCGTCCCGCCCCTTGCGGTCCGCGCCCGTGTAGGCGCCGGGCGCGACGCCAAAGAACTCGGCCTCCAGCAGGTTGTCGGGCACCGCTGCAATATTCACCGTGACAAAGGGCCCGTGGGCGCGGGCGGACACGGCGTGGATGGCGTGGGCCAGCAATTCCTTGCCCGTACCGGTTTCGCCCAGCAGCAGCACCGGGCTGGCCGACTGTGCCGCGCGCCGCGCCAGGCGCTTGACCTCCACCACGGCCGGACTGCTGCCCACAAAACTTGCGAAGCTGTACTTGGCGCGACGCGGTCCGCCGCTGCGCTGGCTGGCCAGCTCGCGCCGCGCATCGTCAAGCTCGCGCTGCAGCGCGGCGAACTTGGTGATCAGCGGCTGCAGATTCGTCTCTGGATGGTCGAAGAGCACGATGCCCAGGGCGCCGATAACCTCGCCCGAACTGTCGCGCAAGGGGATGCGGCTCACGCCGAAGGTGCCGGCACGGTTGCTGAGCAGGTCGATCAGGATGGGCTTGCCGGTTTCCAGCACGTGGTGCATCTGCGTGTTGTGCACGACGCTGGAGACAGGCTGGCCCACGAAGTCCTCCACGCGCTCGTAGCCCAGCGCGGGCAGAAAACGCTTGTACTGCTCGTTGACCCAGACCACCTTGCCCTGGCGGTCCACCAGCAGCATGCCCTCGCTGGCATTGGCGAACAGCTCGAACATGGAGCGCGCCGCCAGCTCCAGAATGCTCTGGGCATCACGCGGCAGGACGTCCTTCTTTTCCATGCGGCAATGGTACAGTGACCGGCATGTTTCGCCCTCCCCTCTATTCCTGAGATGGACACGCTGCGCATCGACAAATGGCTCTGGGCTGCGCGTTTCTACAAGACACGATCACTGGCTGTTGAAGAAATCAGCAAGGGCCGCGTGCTGGTCAATGAGCAGACGGTGAAGCCGGCACGCGAAGTACGGCCCGGTGACCTCGTTTCTGTCCGTCAAGGGAGCGTCGTTCGCGTGGTGGCGGTCAAGGGTCTGAGCGGGCAACGCGGGCCGGCGCCCGTGGCGCAACAACTTTATGAGGAGACCGAGGCCAGCCGGCTGGCACGCGAAGCGGCGGCCGAGCAGCGACGCCTGGCGGCGGAGCCGGCGCTGAGCATCGAGCAGGGGCGACCGACGAAGCGGGATCGGCGGCAGCTGGATCAGACACGCTGGGGGGATCGGTGGAGTGCTTCGGTGGATTCGTGAGCTCTCGCAGGCTTGTGTAGTCATCGGGGTGCAGAGGGAATTCGTCTGGTGCGAATTTCTCGGGGCTACGGCCCCCGCGCTGCGCGCGTCCAAGAACAGTCCCCCGGACTGTTCTTGAGCGAACCCGGGAGGGTTCTCATCCACCCATATCCGCCAAAAGCAAAGCCCCGCCGTAGGCGGGGCTTTCTTTTGGCGGAGACGGAGG
>JAIESX010000033.1 GCA_019745555.1 Burkholderiaceae bacterium
GTCACCGTCTTGCCGCCCACGCCGTTGATCACGGCCACGGCGCGCATGCCCTTGGCGAGCTTCACGCCCGGCACCTCGATGCGGTCCACGCCCAGGGCCATGGGGTAGTCCTTCTTCACCCCGTCCACCAGCACGGACAGCTTGCCGTTCATGCCGGCGGGCTTGACGGGCTGGCCGTGGTCGTCGATGTAGATCGCCGCTCCCGTGGCGTGCTGCACGAGTTCGAACACCAGGTCGTTGACCTCCTGCACCACGCCGCCGTGCCTGGCCTTCACCTCACCATGGGCCCAGGCCGTGTTCAAGCCCAGGCTGGCCAGGGCCAGCAACACCATCGTCAGAAACTTCTTCATCATTCACTCCATCGTCTTGGGCGCGCTTGGGCAGGGGCGGCGCCATCTTGCCCCGGAACTCAGTAGGTCTCGCCACCCTCGCCTTCGGCCTCGCCGGTCAGCACGCGCTGCAGCGGCTTTTCGCCGAGCAGCCAGAACAGCACGGGCGTGAGCAGGGTGTCCAGCAGCGTGGAGCTGACCAGGCCGCCGAAGATCACCACCGCCACCGGGTGCAGGATCTCCTTGCCCGGCGCGTCCGCCGCCAGCAGCAGGGGCGTGAGCGCAAAGGCCGCCACCAGCGCCGTCATGAGCACGGGCGTGAGCCGCTCCAGCGAACCGCGCACGATCATGGCCTGGCCGAAGCGTTCGCCCTCGAACTTGCAGAGGTTGATGTAGTGGCTGATCTTGAGGATGCCGTTGCGCGTGGCGATGCCCGCCAGCGTGATGAAGCCCACCATGGACGCCACCGACAGGTTCACGCCCGCGATCCACATGGCCATCACCGAGCCGATCAGCGCCAGCGGGATGTTGGCCATGATGATGCCCGCTAGCACCGCCGAGCGGTAGCGCGTGTAGAGCACCAGGAACATCATCACCAGCGAAACCAGGGAGAGCGCCGCGATCAGGCGCGTGGCCGCCTCCTGGGCCTGGAACTGGCCCTCCAGGCTCACGAAGGTGCCCGCGGGCAGTGGCATCTGCGCGATCACGCCGCGGATGTCGGCGATCACATGTGCCATGTCGGTGCCGTCGGTGTTGGCGTAGACGATGATGCGCCGGCGCCCGTTCTCACGCCCGATCTGGTTGGGGCCGTCGCCCTCCTCCACCGTGGCGATGCTGCTCACGGGCAGGCGCCCGGACGGCGTATCGATCAGGGTGCGCGCCAGATCCTGCGGGCTGCGCTGGCCGTCGGGCAGGCGCAGCACCAACTCGTAGCGGCGCGCGCCGTCCACGATCTGCGCCACATGCGCGCCGTCGGTCAGGGCCTGCAGCGCGGCAATCGCCTCGCCCGGCGCCAGCCCGGCCTGGGCGGCGCGTGCGTAGTCCAGGCGCACCGTGATCTGCGGGATCAGCACCTGCTTCTCCACCGTCAGGTCCACCAGGCCATGGGCCTGGCTCAGGCCCGCACGCAGCTGCTCGGCCAGGCCGCGCAGGGTGTCGAGGTCGTCACCGTAGATCTTGATGGCGATCTGCGCACGCACGCCCGACAGCAGATGGTCCAGCCGGTGCGAGATCGGCTGGCCGATGGACACCTGGGCCGGCAGCACCGAGAGGCGGCGGCGGATGTCGGCCAGCACCTCCTCGCGCTCGCGTTCGCTGCGCTTCAGGTCCACGTCGATCTCGGCCGAATGCACGCCCTCGGCATGCTCGTCGAGTTCGGCGCGGCCCGTGCGCCGCCCCACCTGGATCACCTCGGGCACCTCGCGGATCAGCGTCTCGGCCACCGCGCCCACACGGGTCGCCTCGGCCAGCGAAGTGCCCGGGTTGAGCAGCATCGAGATCACCAGTGACCCCTCGTTGAACGGCGGCAGGAAGGAGCGCGCCAGGAAAGGCACCGAAGCCGCCGCCAGGGCCACACCCACCACGGCGGCCAGCACCAGCGTGCGCGCATGGCCGAAAGACCAGTGCAGCAGCCGCGTGTCCTGCCGCTTGAGCCAGCCCACCAGCGGCGTGTCGCCGTGGTCCAGGCGCTTCATGTGCGGCAGCAAGTAGTAGCTCAACACCGGCGTGACCGTCATGGACACCAGCATCGACGCCAGGATGGACACGATGTAGGCGATGCCCAGCGGCGTGAAGAGGCGCCCCTCGATGCCCGGCAGCGCAAACAGCGGCACGAAGACCAGCACCACGATGACGGTCGCGTAGACGATGCCCGAGCGCACCTCCACGCTGGCCTGGCGCACCACCTCGAACACGCTCAGCGGCGCGGCCGCCGTGCGGTTCTGCTTGAGCCGGCGCAGGATGTTTTCCACGTCCACCACCGCGTCGTCCACGAGCTCGCCGATGGCGATCGCCAGCCCGCCCAGGGTCATGACGTTGATCGACAGGCCCATCAGATGAAAGACCAGCGCCGCCACCGCCAGCGAGAGCGGAATGGCCAGCAGTGAGATCAGCGTGGTGCGTGCCGAGAGCAGAAAGGCAAAGAGCACGATGGCCACCATGATGGCGCCGTCGCGCAGCGCTTCCGTCACGTTGCCGATGGAGGACTTGATGAAGTCCGCCTGGCGAAACAGCACGCGCGGCTCGCTCAGGCCTGCGGGCAGGCCCTGACGCAGTTCGGTCAGCGCCGCTTCCACGGCCGCAGTCAGCTGCACGGTGTCGGCCGAGGGCTGCTTCTGCACGCTGATCACCACGGCAGGCGCACCGTTGTAGCCCGCATCACCGCGGCGCAGCGCCGGCGCATAGCGCACGCTGGCCACCTGCTGCAGCTGGATGGGCCGGCCATTCTTCCAGGCCACAGCCACACTGGCCAGATCCTCCACGCGCTGGGTGCGGCCCACATGGCGGATCAGGTATTCGCGGCTGTTGAGGTCGATGAAACCGCCGCCCGCATTGGCCGCGAAGCCGCGCAGCGCCTGCTCCAGCTGCGTCAGCGTCACGCCGAACTGCGCCATGCGCGCGGTGTCGGGCTCCACGCGCAACTGCCGCACCTCGCCGCCGATGGGGATGACCTGCGACACACCGGGAATGGACAGCAGGCGCGGGCGCAGCACGAAATCGGCGTACTCGCGCGCCTGCATGGGCAGGCCCTCGGGCACGGCCTCGCCCTGCGCCTTGAGCGGCAGCGCGACCAGCATGATCTCGCCCATGATGGAAGAGACCGGCCCCATGACCGGCGACACGCCGGCGGGCATGCGATCGCGCACCAGGGCCAGGCGCTCGGCCACGAGCTGGCGGTTGCGGTAGATGTCGGTGCCCCAGTCGAACTCGGCATAGACGATGGACAGGCCCACCCCCGAGGTCGAGCGCACGCGCGTCACGCCGGGCATGCCGTTGAGCGCGATCTCGATCGGGAAGGTCACGAGCTGCTCCACCTCCTGCGGCGCCATGCCGCCGGCCTCGGTCATCACCGTGACCACGGGCTTGTTGAGGTCCGGGAAGACGTCGACCGGCGTGCGCCAGGCGGTCAGCGCACCATAGGCCATGAGCAGCGCTGCCAGCGCCAGCACCATGAGCCGGTTCTGCAGGCTGGAACGAACGATCCAGTTGAACATGATCGTCCTTTCAGCGGATCTGCGCGATCAGCGGCGCACCCTGCACCACCACACGCTGCCCGGCCTCCAGACCCTGGGTCACGAGCACGGTGCGGGCATCGAGCGCCTGGGCCACCACAGGCTGCGGGCGGAAACGCTCGGCACTGGTCTTGATCCAGACCACGGGCTCGTTGGCCGGGTTGCGCACCACGGCCTGGGCCGGCAGCACCACGCCGCGGCTGCGTTCCTTGAGCTGCACGATGAGTTGCACCGGCTGGCCGATGGCCAGCGGCAGCGCCGCGCCACGCTGCGCACTCTGCACCGAGAAGCTCAGCGGCAGCAGACCGTCGCGCAGCGCTCGCGCCGCACCGAGCAGACGCAGGCGGGCCTGCGGCACATCCGCCAGCTGCGCGCCCGCGATGCGCGTGCCCAGCGTGGCATCGGGGGTGGCGGCTTCCACCTGCATATAGGCCGGGTCCACCACCTCGAACAACACATCACGCGCCTGCACCACCTGGCCCGCCACCAAAGACACACTGGCCACCACGCCGGAAACCGGCGCCGCCAGCGCCTCGCGCCGCGACAGGCTGGCGCCCACGCTGGCTTCGCGCTCGCGCAGGCCGGTCAGCTCGGCGCGCGCCGCGTCGATCTCCTTGCGCGGCACCGTGCCCTCCAGGCTTTCGAGACGCTGCACGCGCTGCTCGGCCAGCACGCGCTGGGTCCGCAGCTCGGCCAGCTGGCTCTGCTGGTTGGCTGCGGCATAGGGCTCGGCCTCGTAGCGCACATAGGCCAGCACCTCGCCACGCTTCACGGCCTGGCCCGCCACCGGCAGGCCACGCGGCCCGGGCTCGATGCGCCCGCCATAGACAGCCTGCACGCGGCCGCTGCGGTTCGGGTCCATCACCACGCGCGCGGGCAGCTGCAGCGTGGCTGCGGCCTCACCCACGTCGCTCACCGCTGTGCGCACAGCCAGGCGCCGCTGGGTGGCCTTGGGCACGTTCACGCTGCCGTCAGGCAGGCGCGCCAGGCCAGCGGCGCCCACCACGGGCGCCTCTTCTTCATGGGCATGACCCTCGTGGGCCTGCGCGGGGGCCAGCCAAAGGGCCAGCAGAACCAAAGACAGAGTGCGCTTCATACGGGCTCTCCCAGACCGGGCAGCAGACGCGCACGGGCGCGGCGCTGCAGATAGACATAGGCGGCCAATGCCAATGCGATGAGCAGGACCAGACCACCCAGCATCTGGCCCCAGGGCAGGCCCGTGGCGTGTTCGGCGGGTACCGCCGCCTGCGGCCGGCGCAGGGTGCCGTCAAGCAGGTCGCTGTCATCGCCGGCGGTGATCGTGAACACCAGCGCGTTCTCCTGACCTTGACGCAGCAACGCGAGCAGGCGTTCGTCGGTCACGGCGTAGTCCCCATGCTCGGCATGGAAGGTAGCGGCGGCCTCGATACCGCCAGACTCCACCATCACCTTGGCGCCCAGCACGGGTGCATTGCTGTCGTAGCGGTCGATCAGCAACGACAGGCCCTGGCCGTCGAGCTGGCCCACGAGTTCGAAGAGGTCCGAGTGGGCTTCCACGCGCGGCAGACCGGTGGCGTTCACCGCCATGGCCGTGTCGCCATGGTCTTCGCCGCCATGCGCCCAAGTCAGCGCCGAGAGGCCCAGCAGGCCCGTGAGTGCAAGCACACGCCCGCACTTCCCCCAAATGTTCCCTATCTTCATGGCAACCATCCCAAAGCTTGTTGATAGCGGGCGCGCGCCAATCCCAGCGCGGCCTCCTGACGGGCCCAGGCCGCCTGGGCCTGGTTGGCGGTGTTGAGTGCACGCAGCAACTCAGGCAGGGCCAGCTCACCTGCCGCGAAAGCCTTGCGCAGCAGGCCCGCGCGCTCCTGCAGCAGCGCGGCACGCTCGCGCTCGGCCTCGCGCCGGGTCTCGGCGTTGCGCAGCGCCAGGCGTGCCGTTTCCAGTGCCGCACCCAGCTGTTCGCGCAGGCGCTGCTCGCTGGTCTCGGCGACCTCCAGCGCACCGCGCGCGGCGGCTTCGAGCGGCAGGTTGCGGTCCTGCGTGCCGAAGGGCAGGCGCAGCGTCACGCCCAGGCTGTTCTGGGTGTTGCTCGCCGGGCTCTGCTCCTGGCGGTAGCCCACGCTGAGCTCGGGCGCATCGCGCCGCGAGTTCTGCACCACGTCCAGCTGGCTGCGGCTGAAGGCCTGGCGGCGCTGCGCGAGCGCAAGCTCGGGATGCGTCTCGTCGAGTGCCGCGTTCATGGGCGCCTCGGCCTCGGCGGGATCCGGGTCCAGCGCCTGGCCCGTCAGCAGCTGCCAGCGGGTACGACCCTCGCCCAGGCGCTGGCGCGCCTCGACCATCAGCGCCTGCGCTGCCAGCAGCTCGGCCCGCGCGGCCATGGCATCGGCACGCGCCAGGTCGCCCGCGCGCACGCGGCGCTCCACGTCCTCGGCCAGTTCCTGCAACACCTGTTGCTGGGCCTCGGCCTGCGCCAGCTCCGCCTGCAGCAGACGCAGGCCCCAGGCCTGCTCGCGCAGCTCGCCGGCCAGGCGCAGCTGCAGCGCACGCGTCTGTTCCTGCGCGAGCTGCGTCTGCTGCTCGGCCGCATTCTGCCGCGCCGAGCGCTGGCCCGGCAGCCACAGCGGCCAGGCCAGACCCACTTCGTTCTCGGTCTGCCCGCTGGCCACGCCGCGGCCCTCGCGCCGGCCCAGCTCCAGCGCGGGCGGGCGCGCCCACAGGCTGTC
>JAIESX010000017.1 GCA_019745555.1 Burkholderiaceae bacterium
ATGCGCACGCGCAGCGCCGCATTGGGCACCTTGAGCACGTTGTCGCGCTGGTCGGTGATCACGCGCACATTGGCCGTCATGCCCGGCAGCAGGCGTCCGTCGGTGTTGGAGAAGGTCACCACCGCCACATAGGTCACCACATTGGAGACGTTGAGCGCGGCCTTGCGCACCTGGCTGATCTGCCCTTCGAAACTGCGGCCCGGGAAGGCGTCCACCGTGAAGCTGGCCTTCTGGCCCGCGCGGATGCGGCCCACGTCGGCCTCGTCGATGCTGGCTTCCACCTGCATGTCGCGCAGGTTGCGCGCGATGATGAAGAGCTCGGGCGCCTGCAGGCTGGCCGCCACGGTCTGGCCCTTCTCGATGGCGCGCTTGATCACGATGCCGTTGACCGGCGAGGTGATGCGCGTGCGCGCCAGGTCCACGCGCGCCTGCGCCAGCGCCGCCTCGCGCTGCGCCACGCTGGCCTGCGCGCTCTGCACCTGCGCCTGTGACACGCCCAGCTGCGCCTCGGCCGCCTTCACGGATTCGCTGCTGGTGTTGACCAGGGCGTTGGACTGGTCCGCCGTGCTCTGGGCGATGAAGCCCTTGTCCACCAGCATGAGGTTGCGCTCATGCGCGCGGCGCGCCTCGGCCAGGTCGGTCTGCGCGCGCGAGACCTGCGCCTTGGCCGCCACCACATTGGCCAGCGCCGTCTGCACCACGGCGCGTGCGGCGTCCACATCGGCCTGGGCCGAGCGCACGCGGTATTCGAACGTCTCCGGGTCGATCACGGCGATCAGCTGCCCCGCCTTGACCTCCGAGTTGAAGTCCACGTACAGGTCCTTGATCTGTCCGGAGACCTGGGTGCCCACGGTCACCTGCGTCACCGGGCTCACCGCGCCGCTGGCCGACACGGCCGACTGCAGCGGCCCGCGTTCCACCTTGCCCGTGCGGTACTGCACGTCCGCGGCGGCGCCACGCTGGCTCCACCACCAGCCCAGGGCCACGGCCAGCAGCACGGCGCCGGCGCCGGCCGCGATGACATAAGTCTTCTTCATGTGAAGGATTGTAGGAACACAAAAAACGGCGCTCTGTGAGCGCCGTGTAATGACCGTGTAAAGGCACACGGTCGGCCGCGGGGGAGGTCCGCGGCAGGGAACACTGTATCAGCGGCGATTGCCCATGTGCAAGTCAGGGCGATGGCCGCCGCCGCGGTGGGCATGGTGGTCGCGGTCGTGACGGTCATGCCGGTCATCCCAGCGGCCGTGGCCGCGGTCGTGATGATGGTGTTTCCAGTGCTTGTGGCCGTGCTTGTGCCCGTGGTAATGGCTGGGGTAGGCGTGGTAGACCGGGCGGGGCGGCACATAGATCACCTGCGGCGGCACGTAGACGCGTGGTGCGTGCACCAGCACGGGGCCATTGGACACGCCGACATGGATGCCCGGCTGCGACATGGCGATGGACCAGAACACGTCCGTGCCTGCCTGGGCGCTGCCGGCGCCCGTCAGGGCCAGCCCGGCCACCAGGGCCATGCCAGCCAGCAGGGATTTGGAAGTCTTCACTAGCTTCGTCATGAGAGGTCTCCTTAACGGGCTGCCGGAGGGCCGCCCTGTCCCTACAACGCAGCTGACCCCCAGCTGACCGCAAAGCGCCCGTGAAGCCTGTTGCAAGATGTAACAGGCTTCGAACCGACCGCCAGACCTCTCCCTATATATACAAGTGGCAGGCTAGGTGGCGGCGCGCGCCCCGGCCGCCGCCGGCTCGCCCAGCTGCCGCACCTTGGCGGAATCGCGCGCCAGCGCCTCGCGGGTGGCGTTGCGGCGGTACCAGACGGTGATGGCCGAGCTGGTGAGCACGATGAACAGGCTGTAGAGCACGGGAATCAGCAGCACCTGCTGCTGCAGCTCGTCCTTGAAGGTCAGCGTCACGATCAGCACCGCCAGCGGCCCGTTCTGGATGCCGGTCTCCAGGCTGATGGTGCGTGAGCGGTTGCTGTCCTGCTTCAGCAGCCGGGAGAGCCAGTAACCGAGCAGCATGCCGGTCAGGCCCAGGCCGATGGCCGCCACGAACACCGGCCAGGGCGTGGACAGCAGCAACTGGTAATTGCGCGGCACCCAGGAGATGACCAGGAACAGGATCACCACCACCCCCAGCAGCGAGCCGATGAGCTCGATGGTTGCGCCCACGTTGGGGTTGGCCTTGCGCAGCACCATGCCGATGAGCGTGGGCACCAGCAGCACCACCAGCACCTGGGCCACGTTGCTCGCGGGGATGGCGAACTCCCCGGTCACGCCGGCCGCGCCGCTGTAGAAGGCGATCAGGGGCGGCACCGCCGCCACCGCCACCAGCGTGGACACGCTGGTCATCATGATGGACAGGGCCAGCACGCCCTTGCTGAAGTAGGCGAAGATGTTGGACGTGGTCCCCCCGGGCATGCAGCCCATGAGGATCAGGCCCACGGCCAGCGCCGGCGGCAGGCCCAGGACCACGGCCAGGGCGTAGCCCAGGAAAGGCATGATGCCGTACTGGCACAGCAGCCCCACCAGCACGCCCTTGGGTTTGCGAAACGCGATCAGGAAGTCGCGGAAGGTGAGCGAGGCGCCCATGCCCAGCATGATGATCATCATCATCACGCCCAGCAGCCTGGTTTCGAGTTCGGTCAGCATATGGTCGTGCTCCTTTAGCGCTTGCTGAATTCGGCCTGGACTTCGACCTTGAGGTCCTTGCGCAGGATCTTGCCCACCGGGGTCTTGGGCAGCTCGTCACGGAAGACGATGGACTTGGGGATCTTGTAGTCGGTCAGGCAGGTCTTGCAGTGCGCGATGACGGCCTCGCGCGTGAGCTCGCCCGGCACCTCGGGGTTGCGCACGATGTAGGCGCGCACCGCCTCGCCCGTGACCGGGTCCGGCACGCCCACCACCGCCGCTTCCAGCACCGCGTCCATCTGCGCCAGCGCGTCCTCCACCTCGTTGGGATAGACGTTGAAGCCCGAGACCAGCACCAGGTCCTTCTTGCGGTCGACGATGCGGAAGTAGCCATCGGCATCCATCACGGCCACGTCGCCCGTGTAGAGCCAGCCGTCCTTCAGCACGCGCTGCGTCTCCTGCGGCTGCTGCCAGTAGCCGCGCATCACCTGCGGGCCGCGCACGATCAGCTCGCCCGGCTCGCCCGGGGGCACCGGTGCGCCCGCGTCGTCCACCAGCCGCACCTCGGTGCCGGGCACCGGCACCCCGATGCTGTCCGGCCGGGACTCGCCGCTCAGCGGGTTGAAGCTCACCAGCGGCGAGCATTCGGTCAGGCCGAAGCCTTCGGCAATGCGCGTGCTGGTGATCAGCTCCCAGCGCGCGGCCACCGCGCGGTGCAGCGCCGTGCCGCCCGCAATGGCCGCCTTCAGTTGCCGCGGCGGGTAGGCCGTGAACCACTCCTCGTTCATCAGGCCGTTGAACAGGGTGTTCACGCCCGTGATCCAGGTGATGGGGTAGTTCTCGATGGCGCGCTGCAGGTTCTGCACCGGCCGTGGGCTGGGGATCAGGATGTTGCGCCCGCCGATGTCGAAGAACACCAGCAGGTTGGCCGTGAACGCAAAGATGTGATACAGCGGCAGCGCCGTCAGCACGCACTCGTCCGGCCCCATATGGGACTGGCCCATGGCCAGCACCTGGTCGATGTTGGCCAGCAGGTTCGCGTGGCTGAGCATCGCGCCCTTGCTCACGCCGGTGGTGCCGCCCGTGTACTGCAGCGCGGCCAGGTCGGCCGGCTGCAGCGCCTCGGCCCAGGCCTGCACCTGGCCCGGCTGGGTTGCCGCCGCCCCGGCGCGCAGCGCCTCGGCCAGCCGCTGCACCGGACGGCCCAGATCGGGCACCGGCGGCAGCACCCGGCTCCAGACCTTCTGCACCCCACGTACGATCAGCTTGGGGATGGTGGGGAACATCTCGGACACACCGGCCAGCACCACGCGCTCCACGCCGGTCTGCGGCAGCACCTCGGGCAGCTTGTCCACGAACATGTCCACGATGACCAGCACGCGCACGCCCGCGTCCTTGAACTGGTGCGCCATCTCGCTGGCCGTGTAGAGCGGGTTGGTGTTGACCAGCACGCAGCCCGCCTTGAGCACGCCGAAGGCCACCACCGGGTAGGCCAGGCCATTGGGCAGCTGCACCGCCACCCGGTCACCGGGCTGCAGTCCGCAGACCTGGCGCAGGTAGGTTGCAAACGCGTCCGAATACTCGCCCACCTGCCGGTAGCTCAGGCTGCCGTTCATGCCGTTGGGCACCACGGCCGTGAAGGCCTTCTTGTCCGCATGGCGGCTGCAGGCGCTGTGCAGCAGCGCCGCCAGGTTGCGGTAACGCGGCGCGGGCAGCTCGCGGGGGATCGAGGTACCGTAGGCCGCCGTCCATGGCTGGGTGTCGTAGGCGGCAAAGTCGGGTGGCATGGAATGTCTCCTGTTCTGGTAATGGCCGTGGGCCGGAATCGCCTCCGGAGTGTGCCCTGTCGCGGCCCGTTCCGGCCCTCTGCCGGCACATCTGCGGGGTCTTTGCGTCGTGCCGGACACACGGTGCCGGCCTGCCGGACAGGCGCATCCCCGCGTTTTCCCTGAGCCGCCGCATCTAAAATGGGTTCATGAGCAAGCCCAGCACTCCCGAGAACAAGGAAGCCCCCGCCAAAGCGAGCAACTTCCTGCGCCAGATCATCGAGCACGACCTGGCCGCCGGCACCTACGCCGGCCGCACCTGGGGCCACAAGCCCGGCACCGCCACCGAGCACGCCCAGGCCCCGGGCGCCGGCCCCGACCCGGCCAAGATCCGCACCCGCTTCCCGCCCGAACCCAACGGCTACCTGCACGTGGGCCACGCCAAGAGCATCTGCCTGAACTTCGGCCTGGCGCGCGACTACGGCGGCGTCTGCCACATGCGCTTCGACGACACCAACCCCGAGAAGGAAGAGCAGGAGTACGTGGACTCCATCACCGAGGCGGTGAAATGGCTCGGCTTCTCCTGGGACGCGCATGGCGACAGCCACCTCTACTACGCCAGCAACTACTTCGACTTCATGTACCGCGCCGCCGAGTACCTGATCGAGACCGGCCACGCCTATGTGGACGAGCAGACGCCGGACGAGATGCGCGCCAACCGCGGCGACTTCACCACCCCCGGCAAGGACAGCCCCTACCGCACGCGCACGCCGGCCGAGAACCTGGCGCGTTTCCGCGAGATGCGCGACGGCAAGCTGGCCGACGGCGCCGCCGTGCTGCGCGCCAAGATCAGCATGGCCAGCCCCAACATCAACCTGCGCGACCCGGCCATCTACCGCATCCGCCGCGCCACGCACCACAACACGGGCGACAAGTGGTGCATCTACCCCATGTACACCTTCGCCCACCCCATCGAGGACGCGCTGGAGTACATCACCCACAGCATCTGCACGCTGGAATTCGAAGACCAGCGCCCCTTCTACGACTGGGCGCTGGAGCGCATCGTGCCCATCCTGCGCGCGCCGCAGTTTGAAGCAGCGAAAAAGCTGATCGACAAGATCGAAGGCCAGGGCCTGGAAGCGCAGAAGGAATTTGCCCTGCACTGCTTCAACCGCGCCGACAAGCTGTTTGCGAGTGACGCAGAAGGCAAGATGCGCGCGCTGTTCGCCAAGTGGGAACACGACCGCAGCGCCGTGCTGCAGGACCTGCCCGCCTTCTTCGCCCTGCTGAAGAAGGAGACCGCGCAGTTCACGCCCCTGCTGGCCCATGCCCTGGACGGCCAGCGCCCCAACGTCTTCCTGCTGCCGCACCAGCACGAGTTCGCGCGCCTCAACCTCACCTACGTGATCACCAGCAAGCGCAAGCTGGCCCAGCTGGTGAGCGAAGGCCGCGTCAGCGGCTGGGACGACCCGCGCATGCCAACAATAGTCGGCCTGCGCCGCCGCGGCTACACGCCCCAGAGCATCCAGATGTTTGCCGAACGCATCGGCGTGACCAAGGACTATTCCTGGATCGACTACGGCACGCTCGACGGCTGCCTGCGCGAAGACCTGGAAAACCGCGCCCACCGCGGCATGGCCGTGCTGGACCCGGTGAAACTGGTACTCACCAACTGGGCCGAGGCCTTTGGCAGCGAGAGCTACACCGAGACCTGCACCCAGCCCGCCCTGCCGCACGTGCCCGAGGGCCAGCCCACCCCCGCCCCGCGCCAGTTCCTCATCGGCCGCGAGGTCTGGATTGAACGCGAAGACTTCGAGGAAGTGCCGCCCAAGGGCTACAAGCGCTTGTTCCCCGGCAATGTGGTGCGCCTCAAGGGCGGCTACGTGATCGAGTGCACGGGCTGTGCGCGCGATGCATCGGGCCAGGTGACCGAAGTGCACGCCAAGGTCATCCCGGGCACCAAGAGCGGCACCCCGGGCGCCGACAGCGTCAAGGCCAAGGCCGCCATCACCTGGGTGGCCGTGGCCGACGGCGTGGCCGCCGAAGTGCGCCTCTACGACCGTTTGTTCACGGACCCGCAGCCCGACGCCGGTGGCAAGGACTTCCTGGCCGCACTGAACCCCGACAGCCTCAAAACCGTCACCGCCTATGTGGAGCCCTCACTGGCCCGGGCCGAGGCGGACGACAAGTTCCAGTTCGAGCGGCATGGCTACTTTGTGGCGGACCGCAAGGACCATGCACCGGGTAAACCCGTCTTCAACCGGGTGACGGGGTTGAAGGATAGTTGGGGGAAATAGACACCCGTCGTCAACCACCTACTAAGATGCGGTAATGGGAGTGCTTTCGAAACTTGTAGCTGGTGATGTCGCCAACTATTCATATCAAGGAGATTTCTCTAATGCAGTGATTGCACTAGAGAAATCGATTAATGAGCATGCGTCGGAGCTCAGCACTCACTGGAAGGCGCCCGCCAATAGCGATACCCGGGTATTCACATCATGCGCAAGACTGTTACTTGAACAATGTTGCGCAGTCTTGCTGGGGCGATTTGACCCCATCCGCTTGGTCACAGTAATTAAAGGCTCGAGCAGCGCTGACTTCAAAATTGGATTCAGAAACTCTGAAGCCTCCTCGAAAACCTGATCCAGCCGGGAGTAGAGAATTCCACGAAACGGAGTCTCTGCGTGAAGAAATCGA
>JAIESX010000040.1 GCA_019745555.1 Burkholderiaceae bacterium
CGCGACAGCCGGGGGCGTTCCTACACCCTGGTGGTGGTGGCCGAGGGCGCGCAGCCGCGCGCCGGCCAGCGTGCCGTGCAGGCCGCGGCCGAGGTGGGGCGGGCCGAGCGCCTGGGCGGCATTGGCGAGCAGGTGGCGGCCGAGCTGGCGCGGCTCACGGGCAAGGAGGCGCGTGCGGTGGTGCTGGGGCATCTACTGCGCGGCGGCAGCCCCTCGTCCTTCGACCGCATCGCCGCCAAGCGCTTCGGCACGGCGGCGGTGCGCGGGCTGGCGCAGGGGCTGAGCGGCACCATGGTCTCGCTGGCCCATCCGAATGTTGTCTACGTGCCGCTGGCCGAGGTGGCGGGCCGCATGAAGGCCGTGCCGGCCGACAGCGACACCCTGCAGACCGCGCGCGACCTGGAAATCTGCCTGGGCGAGTGAGCTCTTGCTCACCGCCTTGCGCGGTTTGAGGTGGCTCAAGTCAGGGTAGGGATTCCCGGGATAATCTCCAGCTGATCTGAACTGGAGACAGAAGAATGCCCGTCATCACCAATATCGAAGACCTGCGCGCCCTGGCGCAAAAGCGCGTGCCGCGTATGTTCTACGACTACGCCGACAGCGGTTCGTGGACCGAGACCACCTACCGCGCCAACAGCAGCGATTTCCAGAAGATCCGGCTGCGCCAGCGCGTGGCGGTGAACATGGAAGGGCGCACGACCCGCAGCACCATGATCGGCCAGGACGTGGCCATGCCCGTGGCGATTGCGCCCGTGGGCCTGACGGGCATGCAGCATGCCGACGGCGAGATCCTGGCGGCGCGTGCGGCCAAGCGCTTTGGCATTCCCTTCACGCTCTCGACCATGAGCATCTGCTCCATCGAGGACGTGAGCAAGGGCACGGACGGCCATCCCTTCTGGTTCCAGCTCTACATGATGAAGGACCGCGCCTTCATGGAGCGCCTGATCGAGCGCGCCAAGGCCGCGCGCTGCTCGGCCCTGGTGGTCACGCTGGACCTGCAGATCCTGGGCCAGCGCCACAAGGATCTCAAGAACGGCCTGTCGGCGCCGCCCAAGCTGACCATCCCCAACATGATCAACATCGCGACCAAGCCGCGCTGGGCCCTGGGCATGCTCGGCGCCACACGGCGCGAGTTCGGCAACATCGTGGGCCATGTGCAGGGCGTCGAGAACATGAGCTCGCTCTCGGCCTGGACGGCGCAGCAGTTCGACCCGGCGCTGAACTGGGGCGACATCGAGTGGATCAAGAAGCGCTGGGGTGGCAAGGTCATCCTCAAGGGCATCCAGGATGTGGAAGACGCGCGGCTGGCGGTGGACACCGGGGCGGATGCCATCGTGGTCTCCAACCATGGCGGGCGTCAGCTCGACGGCGCGCAGAGCAGCATCGAGGCGCTGCCGGCCATCGTGGAGGCCGTGGGCAACCGCATCGAGGTGCACATGGACGGCGGCATCCGTTCGGGGCAGGACGTGCTCAAGGCCCGCGCCCTGGGTGCGCGCGCGGTCTACATCGGCCGCGCCATGGCCTACGGCCTGGGCGCGATGGGCGAGGCCGGGGTCACCAAGGCGCTGGAGATCATCCACAAGGAGCTGGACATCACCATGGCCTTCTGCGGCCACACCGATATCAACACGGTGGACCGCAGCATCCTGCTGCCCGGCACCTACCCGACGGCCTGAGTCGCCAGCACCTCGAGGTGGTACAGCCCCCAGGGGCACTGGGCATAACGCTCGGCCAGGGGGCGGGCCGTCACATCGGGGTGGCGGTCGGCGTCGAACACGGCCCACAGCGGGCCCAGGCCGCCCAGCGGCATGGGCCGCCCGTCCAGATGGGTGGCGACGATGAAGCGGTAGCGCCGTACTTGCGCCAGCGTGAGGTGGACGGTGTAGCCGTCGATGGCGCGCAGCACCAGCTTGAGCGTGTGGTCCATGCGCGCGCCCGTGGCCTCGATCACCTGGCCCAGCAGTGGGCCGCGCAGGGTGTGCACCTTGGCGTCGTATTCCAGCGTGGGGCGGATGCTCACCGCGGGCAGGGACGTGAGGGCGCGGTAGTCGAAGGTGTGGGCGCGGTCGAAGCGGATCTGCTGCTTGGCCATCATCTGGTCCAGCGCCGGGTCCAGCGCGCCCCGGTTGCCGCGCCCGATGGCGCCGGTGACCGTGAGCAGGGCGGGGCCGCTCTGGCTGGTGGCGGCCAGGGCAGGGGTGGCCGTCGTGGCCAGGGCCGTCGAGCCGACGGCGGCCAGAAATTCACGTTTGTGCATGAGGTCTCCGTGAGGGGCAGTGCATCTGTCTTACGCATTCTGCACGCTATGCTTGCCGGGTGAACCCCACGAGGCCCGTTTTCGATCTGCCGCGCCGCATCGCCCACCTGGACATGGATGCGTTCTATGCCTCCGTGGAGCTGCTGCGCTACCCGCAGCTGCAAGGCCTGCCGGTGGTGATTGGTGGGCGGCGCCGACGCGACGACGATGCGCTGCTGCAGAAATATGCGGGGCAGCCGCTCTCTGCCATCCCCGTGGCCGAGTTCCCCCTGCTCAAGGACTACGCGGGCCGCGGCGTCATCACCACCGCCACCTATCCCGCGCGCGCCTTCGGTGTGGGCTCGGCCATGGGCCTGATGAAGGCGGCGGTGCTTTGCCCGCAGGCCATCCTGCTGCCGGTGGATTTCGACGAGTACCGCAAGTACTCGCGCCGTTTCAAGGAGGTGATCACCGAGATCGCCCCCGTGATGGAAGACCGTGGCGTGGACGAGGTCTACATCGATTTCACGCAGGTGCCCGGCGGCCAGCGCGAGGGCGGGCGTGTGCTGGCACGGCTGATCCAGAAAAGCATCCTGGACGCCACGGGGTTGACCTGCTCCATCGGCGTGGCGCCCAACAAGCTGCTGGCCAAGATGGCCAGCGAATTCCAGAAACCCAAGGGCATCTCCATCGTGCAGCCCGAAGATCTGCAGACGCTGATCTGGCCGCTGCCCTGCCGCAAGATCAACGGCGTGGGTCCCAAGACCGATGAGAAGCTGCAGGCCCAAGGCATCCACACCATTGGTGAGCTCGCGGCGCGGGACCAGAGCTGGCTGGTCGAACACTTCGGGCGCAGCTACGGCGCCTGGCTGCACCAGGCGGCCTGGGGCCGTGACGAGCGCCCCGTGGTGACCGAGAGCGAGCCGGTATCGATCAGCAGGGAAACCACCTTCGAGCGCGATCTGCACGCCGTGCGCGACAAGGCCGAGCTCGGTGCCATCTTCACGGCCCTGTGCGAGCGCGTGGCGGCCGATCTGCAACGCAAGGGCTACGAGGGCCGCACCATCGGCATCAAGCTGCGCTACGACGACTTCAAGAGCGTGACGCGCGACCAGACGCTGGAGCAGCCTGTCGCCGATGCCAAGGCCATACGCCAGGCGGCCGGCGCCTGCCTCAAGCGTGTGGACCTCACGCGCCGCCTGCGCCTGCTCGGGGTGCGTGTGGGATCGCTGCGCCGCACCGGCATGGAGGCACCTGCTACCGCACCGGCGCAGGCGGCGGAGCCGACCGGTCGCCTCTTTTGATCGGGGGCGATCCAGGGGGACTGCGGTAGAGTGTGCTCACTCTTTACTTGAAACGGGAGCTGCGCATGCAGTGCTTCACGCTGTCCGTCCAGGACCACATCGCCCATCTGGTGCTCAACCGGCCCGAGGCCATGAACACCATGCACCCGCTGTTCTGGCGCGAGCTGGACCAGGTACTCACGCAGCTGCACACCGGACAGGAGGCGCGCGTGCTCGTCATCAGCAGCACGGGCAAGCACTTCAGCGCCGGCATGGCGCTGGAGACCTTTGGCGGCGCCATCACGCTGGACGACCGCAGCGCCGAGGGACGCGCCGCCATTTTCGACCTGCTCACCGACATGCAGGCCACTTTCAGCAAGCTCGAGAGTCTGCGTATCCCGGTGATTGCCGCCATCCAGGGGGGCTGCATCGGTGGCGCGGTGGACATGGTGTCGGCCTGCTGCCTGCGCTACGCGACCGCCGACGCGTTTTTCTGCATCCAGGAAATCAACATTGGCATGGTGGCCGATGTGGGCACGCTGCAGCGCCTGCCCAAGTTGATCCCGCTGGGCGTTGTCAAAGAGCTGGCCTACACGGGCCGGCGCATGTCGGCCGCGCAGGCCCTGGGCTACGGCCTGGTCAACCAGGTCTTCGACAGCCCAGAAGCGCTGCTGGCCGGCGCATTGCAGACGGCGCAGGAGATCGCCGCCAAACCGCCTGTGGCCATCTGGGGCACCAAGCAGGCCCTGCATTACGCGCGCGACCACGGGGTGGACGATGCGCTCAAGCAGATGGGCTGGCTGCAGGGGGCGATCTGGAGCAACAAGCATGTGATGGAATCCGTCACGGCCATGAAGGAGAAGCGCGCGGGGCAGTTCCCGCCGCTGGCAGCATTGCGTTCCTTCCGTGATCTGGGCTGAAGGAGCAGACTGTTTTGCGCTCGATCTTCCTGACCTGCCTGATCCTGCCCCCGCTGCTGGCCAGCGGCCTGACAGTCGCCGCCGACAAGGACGACGCGCTGTATGCCGCCTATGCCTGCCAGCAGTACGCCATGGCCACCCTCAAGACCCTGGGCAAGCCCAAGGTCGACGGCTCACAGCCGGCCCGGCCTGCCGATCCCAAGGAGCCGCGCTGGGCGGGCAAGCCCGAGGTCTGGCTGGCCTCGGGCGCCCTGCTGGCCCAGGTGCGCTTTGGTGCTCCCATGGTCCGCTACGAGTACCGCTGTGCGGTGCAGAAGCAGTCGGGCACGGGCTGGCAGCTGCTCGAACTGCAGTGGCCGCAAGGACAGCCCTGAAACCGGCCAGGAGATGGGCGCAGGTCAATTGAGGGTGGATCAGCCTCTTGATCCGGCTGACAGCGGGCGCTGCGCATGTTGCAATAGAGATATTACTCAACGAGGAGCCCGCGCATGCGCACCAATCTGCCTGTCACCGACCAGGAATACGACTACCCGGCCAGCGCCATGCTGGTCTCCATGACCGATACCCGGGGTTACATCACCCATGGCAACGCCGCCTTCTTCGAGGTCAGCGGTTTCACGGCCGAGGAGCTGATCGGGCAGAACCACAACATCATCCGCCACCCGGACATGCCGCCCGAGGCCTTCCGTGACCTCTGGCGCACCATCGGTCACGGCCAGCCCTGGACCGGTCTGGTCAAGAACCGGCGCAAGGACGGCAGCTACTACTGGGTGCGCGCCAACGTCACGCCCATCATGGAGAACGACAAGCCCGTGGGCTATATGTCGGTACGCACCAAGCCCGGTCGCGACGAGACCCGGGCCGCGGGCGCGCTCTATGCCCGCCTGAATGCCGAGACCCAGGCCGGCCGCCCCAGCTTCCATTTCCAGGGCGGACAGGTCCGTCACCAGGGCCTGCGCGGTGCCTTGCAGCGCCTGCAGCACCTGAGCCTGACTGCGCGCCTGGGCAGCCAGCTGCTCATCATGCTGGTGCTGGGCATGCTGCCGCTGTGGCTGGGCGCCGAGGGCGCGCTGGCCGCCTGGCTGCAGTTCGGTGGCCTGCTGCTGGGCGGCGCCATCGTGCTGGCCCTGTTCCGGCGCAACTTCGTCGGTCCCATCCACCAGGTCGAGCGCTTTGCGCGTGACCTCGCGGCCTGCAACCTCAAGACGGAACTGGATGTCCCGCCCGGTCACCCGCTGGCCCTGAGCCTGGGCAACCTGCGCCAGGTGCAAGTCAATCTGCGTGCCGTGATCGGAGACGTCACAGGAGAGATCGCCAACTTCAACCGCACGGCGCGCGAAATCGCTGCGGGCAGCCTCGACCTGTCAGCCCGTGCGGAATCCCAGGCCAGCAGCCTGGAGCAGACGGCCGCGTCGATGGAGGAGATCTCCAGCACCGTCAAGCACACCTCGCAGATCGCCAGCGATGTGCTGCGCCAGAGCGAGCAGAGCACGCGGGTGGCACGCGAGGGTGGCCAAGCCGTGGAGGAGCTGAGTCAGCTCATGGCGCGCATCGAAGCTTCATCCAGCCAGATGCGCGAGATCATCGCCGTCATCGAAGGCATCGCTTTCCAGACCAACATCCTGGCGCTCAACGCCGCCGTGGAAGCGGCCCGCGCCGGCGAGCAGGGGCGGGGCTTTGCCGTGGTGGCGGCCGAGGTGCGGGCCCTGGCCCAGCGCAGCGGCAACGCGGCCAAGGAGATCCGTGAACTCATTGCTCATTCGGCCGACCAGATCTCGCTCGGCGCCGGGCGCATGCAGGACGCCCACAAGACCATCGATCATGTGGTCGACGCCGTCAACGAGGTGGGCGCGCTGATCAACCAGATCAGCACCGCCGCGCGCGAGCAGACGGTGGGTGTGAGCCAGGTCAACGAGGCCATCAACCACCTGGACCAGCTGACCCAGCAGAACGCTGCCCTGGCCGAGGAATCAGCCGCGGCTTCCGAAGGCCTGAAGAACGGTGCGGCCACGCTGACGCAGGCCGTGCACGTGTTCCGCCTGCACTGAGCACGCGCGGGCGCAAGCGCTTGTCTACTGCCGTGCTGTGCGGACGTTGGGCGGCAGGGCCTGCGGATGGCTGGTGCGCCAGGGGTTGATGTCCAGGCCGCCGCGGCGCGTGTAGCGCGCATAGACGGTGAGCTTGGCCGGCTTGCAGCGGCGCCAGATGTCCATGTAGATGCGCTCGACGCACTGCTCGTGGAACTCGTTGTGGTTGCGAAAGCTCACGAGGTACTGCAGTAGGCCGGCCTGGTCGATCTGCGGGCCGCTGTAGGCGATCTGCACGCTGCCCCAGTCGGGCTGGCCGGTCACCAGGCAGTTGCTCTTGAGCAAGTGGCTGGTCAGCACCTCGTCCACGGGCTTCTCGTCGAAGGCGGCCGTCAGCAAATCGGGTGCCGGCGTGTACTGGGTGCACTCCACGTCGAGCCGGTCGATGTTGAGGCCGTCCATCTCGTGGATGGGCTCCTGGTCGAAGAGCTCGGGGGCGAGCAGGCGCACGCCGACCGAACCCGTCTTGCCCGAGCCGCGCCAGGCGGCCTCGCCCAGATCGGTGCGCAGACGGCTCTGCACCTCGGCGGCGTCGGCGAACTTCGTGTTGTTGTAGCTGTTGAGGTAGAGCTTGAAGGACTTGCTCTCGATGATGTTGGGCGTTTCGCAGGGCACGGTGACGTGGGCGATGGCCACCTGCGGCTTGCCGCGCGGGTTGAGCCAGCTCAGCTCGTAGGCGGTCCACAGGTCGGCACCGAGGAAGGGCAGGGTGGCAGGCACGCCGATCTCCTCGCGTTTGGCCAGACGCGGGATGGGATAGAGCAGCGAGGCATCGTACTGGTCCTTGTACGGCGTGGCCCTGCCCAGCAGCGAGTCTTCGGGGCGGCTCATCTCAGCCATCCACCTTGCGACGGAACACTAGGCGATCCGCCTGCGAGGCAGCGGCATCGTAGGTGTAGCCGTCGAGGTTGAATTTCTCCAGCTGCCTGGGCGTGGTGAGGCGCTTGCCGATGGCGTAGCGCGCCATCAGGCCGCGCGCGCGCTTGGCGAAGAAGCTGATGACCTTGTACTGCCCGCCCTTCCAGTCCTCGAACACGCATTCGATCACGCGGGCTTT
>JAIESX010000004.1 GCA_019745555.1 Burkholderiaceae bacterium
CCCGAGAGCACGGTGTTGATGATGACCTCGGGCTTGAGCGCGATCAGCTGGGCGAAGCGCGCGTCGTCGATCTTGGCATTGCGTTCCAGCGAGAAGGCCTTGGGCGTCTTGCCCTGGCGTGCCAGGTAGTCGCGGACCACCCCGAAGTTCTGGTTGCCCACCTCGTCGTCATAGTGGACGACCACCACTTCCTTCATCCCGAGGCCGGTCCAGAAGGCCAGCATTTTCTCCAGCTCGTCGCCGTAGGAGGCGCGCAGCGTGTGCACCACGGGGCTGGGCTTGCGCACGGGGTTGGCGCCGGAGAAGGGAGCGAAGAAAAGCACGCCGGCCTTCTCGGCCTGGGGCATGGCGTCCAGGCTCAGCGTGGCCGAGGCATAGCCGAAGAGGGCGACCAGGCCACGGGTCTGCAGCAGCTTGGTGGTGTTCTCGCCGGCGGTCTTGCGCTGGTTCTGGTCATCGAGCGTGACGAGCTCGATGGGCGCACCGGCCACGCCGCCCTGGGCGTTGACGTGCTTGAAATAGGCCAGGGCGCCGTCGCGGATGTCGTTGCCGAAGGCGGCGTTGCTACCGGTCAGCGGGGCCGACTGGCCCACGATCCAGGCGTTCTGCGCCTGGGCTGAGCCGAAGAGCAGTCCCAGACATCCCAACAAGGCATGAACATAAATACTTGAACGCATAAGCAATCACTCATAAAAGTGGCCGCTGGACTTGCGACTAGCTTATATAGTGGCAGCTGCGTCAGCTTTCGGCGATAGCGTTTCTACTTATGAAATCGTCCACCTGCGCATCGTCGTAGCCGAACTCCTTCATCAGCTCGCGCGTGTGCTGGCCCAGCAGGGGCGCGGGTCGCGTGATTTGTGCCGGTGTGGCCGAGAAATGGATGGGGCAGCCCAGGGCCTGGGTCTTGCCGGCCTGCGGGTGCTCGAGTTCCACCACCATGCCACGGGCCAGCGTCTGCGGATGCGTCAGCGCCTCGCCCACGGTGTGGACCGGGCCGGCCGGCACGCCCGCGGCGTCGAAGGCCGCCTGCCAGTGCGCGCGGGTTTGCGTGCGCAGCACGCCGTTCATCAGCGTCACGAGCTCGTCCAGATGCGCCATGCGGTCGCGGTTGCTTGAGAAGCGCGGGTCCTCGCGCCACTCGGGGTGGCCCAGCACCTCGGCGATGCGTTCCCAGTTGGTCTGGTTGGCGCCGCCGATGTTGATCCAGCCGTCGCTGGCCTCGAAGGCCTGGTAGGGTGCCGTCAGCACATGGGCCGAGCCGGTGGGTGTGCTGGAGCGGCCGGTGGCGAAGAAGATGGCCGCGTGCCAGTAGAGCTGCTGCAGGGCGGCATCGCTCAGCGAGGTGTCGACGATCTGGCCCTCGCCGGTCTTGAGCTTGTGCACATAGGCCGCGACGATGCCCAAAGCGCCCAGGATGCCCGCGTTCATGTCCGATACCGCGTTGCCGTTCTTGACCGGCGGGCGGTTCGGCTCGCCCGTGATGGACATCAGCCCCGCAAAGCCCTGCGCGATCAGGTCGAAGCCGCCCTTGTCGGCATAGGGGCCGGTGCGGCCGTAGCCGCTGATGGCGCAGTAGATCAGGCCGGGGTTCGCGGCGCGCAGCGCCTCGTAGCCCAGGCCCAGCTTGTCCAGCGTGCCGCCACGGAAGTTCTCCACCAGCACGTCGGCTTTCTCGACCATGCGCAGCAGGATGGCCTTGCCATCCGCGTGCTTGAGGTCGATCGCCAGCCCGCGCTTGTTGCGGTTCATCATCATGAAGGGCGCGGACACGCCGTTGATCGCCGGGTCGCGGTAGCCACGCGCGTCATCGCCGCCGGGCATCTTCTCCACCTTGATCACGTCCGCTCCCATGTCGGCCAGCAGCTGGCCACAGGTCGGGCCCGACATGATCTGGGTGAGCTCCAGCACGCGCATGCCGGCCAGCGGTCCCGTCTTCTTCTCGTTCATCACTGTCCTTTCCATACGGGGGCGCGTTTGTCGACGAAGGCCTGCACGCCCTCGCGGAAGTCCGTGCTGCCGTAGGCCGCGCTGATGAGGTCATGGTCATGCGGCAGGCTGTGCGTCGCCAGTCGGCGCAGGCCCTCCTTGCTCACGCGCTGCGTCACCGGCGCCAGTGCCGAGAGCTGGGTGCACAGGGTGCGCAGTGCCGCATCCATGTCCGAGACGCCGGCGATGGCGTGCAGGTAGCCGC
The DNA here is from genome assembly GCA_019745555.1 of Burkholderiaceae bacterium. Taxonomy (GTDB): domain Bacteria; phylum Pseudomonadota; class Gammaproteobacteria; order Burkholderiales; family Burkholderiaceae_C; genus Hylemonella. The sequence goes on from JAIESX010000004.1 coordinate 2,192, forward strand.
AGGCCAGCGCCTCGTCGGCGTGGATCATCTCGGCCAGCAGCAGCATGCGCCTGACGCGTTGCATGCCCCAGGCCGCCGACAGTCGCGCGAGGTTGGCCACCGACAGGCAGTTGCCCAGGGTCCGGGCGATCGGCACGCCGAAGCGTGCGCCCGGCACCGCCAGACGGAAATCGCAGCCGGTGGCAATGGCCAGGCCGCCGCCCACGCACCAGCCCTCGACCACGGCCACCGTGGGCATGGGCAGCGTGCCCAGCATCTCCATGCAGGCATCGATGCGCTGCTCATAGGCCACACCATCGGCGCCGCCCTGCGGGCCCTCGCCAAAGGCCTGGAACTGCGCGATGTCCGTGCCCGCCACGAAGGCCTCGCCGCCGGCGCCGCGGAAGGTTGCCACGCGGACAGCCGCGTCGGTGCGCAGCTGCTCGCAGATTGCCATCAGCTGTTCGTACATGGCCCAGGTCATGGCGTTGCGTGCCTGGGGACGATCGAAAACGACCGAGGCCACACCGGCCTCGATACGCAAGTGGACCTGGCCGGTATCACTCATAGGGGGAAGCGGGAGGAGGAGAAGAGAGCCTGGAGGGGCCGAATGCGGGAGGAGGTGTCGCACACCGTGCGACACCCCAGGAAGGGCGCCGGATGGATCAGCTATCCACCGTGACCTTGGCGTCCTTGATCACCTTGGCCCACTTCTGCTGCTCGACGCGGATGAACTCGGCAAACTGCTGGGCTGTGCCGCCACCGTCCTCCGCACCGTACTGGTCCAGCTTTTCCTTCACGTCCGGCATGGCGAGCACCTTGTTGATGTCCTCGTTCATGCGCTGGGCCATGGCTGCCGGCATCTTGCCCGGACCCACCAGGCCGTACCAGGTCGTGGCCTCGAAGCCCGGGAAACCAGACTCGACCATGGTCGGCACCGTGGGGTGGCCCGAGGCGCGCTTGGCACGGGTCTGTGCAATAGCGCGCACCTTGCCGCTCTTCACGTGCGGGGTGGCAGCCGTCATGGTGTCGAAGGAATACTGGATCTGGCCACCGATCAGGTCCACCAGCATGGGGCCCGAGCCCTTGTAGGGGATGTGCAGCGCATTCACGCCCGCGGCCAGCTTGAAGGATTCCATGGCCAGATGCTGGGCCGAGCCCTGGCCGGCGGAGCCGAAGCTCACCTTGCCCGGCTGCGCCTTGCAGTGCGCCACCACATCGGCCACGGTACGAGCCGGCAGGTCGTTGTTGGCGATCAGCAGATTGGGCGTCACACCCACCAGGGTCAGCGGCGTGAAGTCGCGCTCCACCACATAGCCCAGCTTGGGCATCAGTCCCGGAGCCAGCGCATGGCTGTTGATGTGCGCCATGAGCAGGGTGTTGCCGTCCGGGGCGGCCTTGGACACCAGGTCAGCGGCGATCACGCCCGAGGCGCCAGCCTTGTTCTCCACCACCACGCTCAGATTCCACATCGCCTGCAGCTTCTGGCCGACGATGCGCGCGAGCGCATCGGTGCCGCCGCCCGGCGCAAAGCCGACGACGATGCGCACCGGCCCGTTGGGCAGCGTCTGTGCCTTGATCATGGGGGCCGCCAGGGTGGCCGCACTGGCCGCCGAGGCGGCCACAAAGGTTCTGCGTTTCATTTTGTCTCCTCGTTATGTTTGTCCGTTGCTCACACATGTCGCGCTGCGCCGCGGACCCGGCGCAGCGTTCGATCTCGCCGCCGTCAGGCCGCCTTGCGCTGCGGCACGGCCGCCGGATGGCCGGCGTAGTAGTCCATGATGGCCTGCACGCCCGAGCCGGCGAGCTTGACGCCCGCGAGTTTCAGGCCCATCTCGCAGCCGGCCACGGCGGCCACCAGCGTCAGGTCATTGCTGTCGCCCAGGTGGCCGATGCGGAACATCCGACCCTTGACCTTGCCCAGGCCGGTGCCGAGCGAGCAGTCGAAGCGCTCGTAGATGATCTTGCGCACGGCGTCGGCGTCCACGCCCTCGGGCGTCATCACGCCGGTGAGGATGGGCGAGTAAACGCTGTTGTCGGCGCACTGGATCTGCAGGCCCCAGGCCTGCACCGCGGCGCGCACGCCCGCGGCCCAGCGCTGGTGGCGTGCGAACACCACGTCCAGGCCCTGGCCCAGGATCATGTCGGCCGCCTCGCTCAGCGCGTAGAGCAGGTTGGTGTTGGGGGTGGACGGCCAGTAGCCGGTCTTGTTCATCTCGATGATCTCGTCCCAGGCCCAGAAGGCCTTGGGCAGACGGGCGGTCTTGCTGGCCTCGATGGCCTTGGGCGAGAGCGCGTTGAAGCTGATGCCCGGCGGCAGCATCAGGCCCTTCTGCGAGCCGCTGATGGAGACGTCTACGCCCCACTCGTCATGCCGGTAGTCGGCGCTGGCCAGGCCCGAGATGGTGTCCACCAGCAGCAGGGCCGGGTGCTTGGCCGCGTCGATGGCCTTGCGCACGGCGGCGATGTTGCTCGTCACGCCCGTGGAGGTTTCGTTGTGCACCACGCACACCGCCTTGATGGCATGGCCCGTGTCAGCCTTGAGGCGCTGCTCGATCAGGTCGGCCTGCACGCCACGGCGCCAGCTGGCCGGTACGCCATTGTCGGTGCCGGGCAGCGCGAGAACCTCGGTCTTCAGCCCAAGGCGCGTGGCCAGGCGGTTCCAGAGGAAGGCGAAATGGCCGGTCTCGTACATCAGCACATGGTCACCGGGCGAAAGCGTGTTGCTCAGCGCCGCTTCCCAAGCCCCGGTGCCGGAGGCCGGGTAGATCATGACCGGGTGCTTGGTCTGGAAGATCTTCTGCATGTCTGCCAACACCTTGAGGCCCAGGGCGCCGAATTCGGGGCCGCGGTGGTCGATGGTGGGCAGGCTCATGGCGCGCAGCACGCGGTCCGGGACGGGCGAGGGGCCCGGAATCTGCAGGAAGTGGCGGCCGGTGGGGTGGTAATTGGTAGTCAGCATAGTTCCACAACAGAGAAAGGTGTAGACATTTTTTGCATACAAAATTTGTTTGTCAAGCATAATGACCCCAAAATCGCGTCAAACAGATCATTTTTTGAATACAAAACATAACCATGGCTGAGATCCTGAGCATGCCCGGGGCCGTCCTGCACGGCCAGGTCGCGCAGCGCCTGCGCCAGATGCTGGTGGAGGGGCAGATCGCCCCCGGCGCCAAACTCAATGAACGCGAGCTGTGCGAGCAGCTCAAGGTCTCGCGTACTCCCTTGCGCGAGGCCATCAAGACCCTGGCCGCCGAAGGCCTGGTGGAACTGCTGCCCAACCGCGGTGCCATTGCCGTGCAGCTGGGCGAGGACGCCATCCTCAATACCTTCGAGGTCATGGCCGGGCTTGAAGGCCTGTCGGGCGAGCTGGCGGCGCAGCGTGTCACGCCCGAGGAACTGGCCGAGATCGAGGCCATGCACTACGAGATGAAGGCCGCCTACACCCGGCGCGACCTCTCCACCTACTACCGCCTCAACATGTCCATCCATCGCGCCATCAACGCCGCGGCGCGCAACCCCGTGCTGACCGCCACCTATCACCAGGTCAACGCCCGCCTGCAGGCGCTGCGTTTCCGTTCCAACCTGGACGGCGAGAAATGGACCCGGGCCGTGCAGGAGCACGACCGCATGGTCGAGGCGCTGCAAAAGCGCGACGGTGCCGCTCTGCGTGCCGAGCTTGTGGCCCACCTCGGCCACAAGCGCGATGTCGTGATCGAGCAGCTGCGTGCGGCCCAGGCCGCAGCGCAGGCGCAGGAGAAACACTGAGATGAATGCACCCTTGCCCCAGGGCGTCGTGCCCAGCTACGATGCCGTCGCCCGCCTCAGCAACGAAGTCGCCGGCCGCCTGGCCGAGCGCCTGAGCCAGGAAACGCGTGGCGAAGTCCGCTTTGGCCCCGCCGACCGCGGCCGCTACGCCACCGACGCCTCCATCTACCAGGTCATGCCCGTGGGCGTGTTTCTGCCGCGCGACGCTGCCGATGTGCGCCTGGCCATCGACATCTGCCGTGACCTCGGCGTGCCCATCGTGCCGCGCGGCGGCGGTACCAGCCAGTGCGGGCAGACCGTGGGTGCGGGCCTGGTCATCGACCACAGCAAGTACATGCGCAACATCCTCGAGCTCAATGTCGAGCAGCGCACCGCCAAGGTCGAGCCTGGCCTCGTGCTGGACCATCTCAACGCCGCGCTCAAGCAGCACGGTCTCTGGTATCCGGTGGACGTGTCCACCAGTGCCCAGGCCACGCTGGGTGGCATGGCGGGCAACAACTCCTGCGGCAGCCGTTCCATCGCCTACGGCAATATGGTGCACAACGTGCTCGGCGCCCAGGCCTGGCTGCCTGATGGTGAATTGCTGGATTTCGGCCGCTATGACCAGGCCATCGGCCGGGCCAAGCAGATCGGCGACTTCGTGCGCGGTCTGGCCGGCCTGCACCGCGACGAGATCGAAGCCCGCTGGCCCAAGGTGCTGCGCCGCGTGGCCGGCTACAACCTGGACATCTTCCACAACCAGAACGAGAAGCCCTACACGGGTGACGGCTCGGTCAACCTGGCCCATCTGCTGATCGGCAGCGAAGGCACGCTGGCGCTCACGCGCTCGCTCTGCCTGCAGCTCAGCGAGCTGCCGCGCGCCAAGGTGTTGGGCGTGGTGAACTTCCCCACGTTTTACAAAGCCATGGACAGCGCCCAGCACATCGTCAAGCTGGGCCACAACATGCAGGGCGGGGCGCTCACGGCGGTGGAGCTGGTGGACCGAACCATGATCGAGCTCTCGCTCGAAAACCCGGCTTTTGCGCCCACCATCCGCACGGCGCTGGCACCGGCCATCAACGGCGGCAAGCCCGAGGCCATCCTGCTCGTGGAGTTCTCGGGCCAGAGCAAGGCCGACATCGCGCCCAAGATCAAGGAACTGGTGGAGCTGATGGGCGACCTGGGCCTGCCCGGCAGCGTGGTGGAAATGATCGACGACGCGCCGCAGAAGAACCTGTGGGAAGTGCGCAAGGCCGGCCTCAACATCATGATGAGCCTGCGCGGCGACGGCAAGCCCGTGAGCTTTATTGAAGACTGCGCCGTGCCCCTGGTGCACCTGGCCGAGTACACCGACGCGCTCACCAACGTCTTCCGCAAATACGGTAGCCGCGGCACCTGGTATGCCCACGCTTCTGTGGGCACGCTGCACGTGCGCCCCATCCTGGACATGCGCAAGGACGGCGCGTCCAAGATGCGCGCCATTGCCGAAGAAGCCAGCGAACTCGTGCGCAAGTACAAGGGTGCCTACAGCGGCGAGCATGGCGATGGCCTGTGCCGCGGCGAGTGGATTGAATGGCAGTTCGGCCCGCGCATCACCGAGGCCTTTGCCCAGATCAAACAGCAGTTCGACCCGCAGGGCCTGCTGTGCCCGCAGCGCATGATCAAGCCGCCCAAGATGGACGACGCCACGCTCATGCGCTACCCGCCTGGCCACAAGCAGCGCGTCGTGCCCATCCAGCCGGTGCTGGACTGGAGCGCCTGGGACGTGCAGAACAACCCGGTGACCGAAGAAACCACCGCCCCCGGCACCGGCGGCGACCCGGCGCAGGGCCTGGCCATGCATGTGGAGATGTGCAACAACAATGGCCACTGCCGCAAGTTCGACGCCGGCACCATGTGCCCGAGCTACCGCGTTACCCGCGACGAACAGCACCTCACGCGCGGCCGGGCCAATACGCTTCGACTGGCGCTCAGCGGCCAGCTAGATGGCTTGAAGGGCGAAGACGCCATGAGCAGCGAGCCGGTGAAACAGGCCATGGACCTGTGTGTGAGCTGCAAGGG
>JAIESX010000047.1 GCA_019745555.1 Burkholderiaceae bacterium
GCCAGCGCCTCGTCGGCCATGGCCTTGAGGTGCTGGGCGTTGACCCAGCGCAGCTTGGCCTCGTCGAACTGCGCGGCGCTGCGGCCCAGGTGGTCCAGATCGAACCACTCCAGGAACTGCGCGCGGCTGAAGATCTCGTCGTCACCATGGCTCCAGCCCAGGCGCGCAAGGTAATTGACCATGGCGTCGGGCAGATAGCCCTCGTCACGGTACTGCGTGACGGGCTTGGCGCCGTTGCGCTTGCTCATCTTCTCGCCCTGCTCGTTGAGCACGGTGGGCAGGTGGGCATAGACGGGCGGCTCCTTGCCGAGCGCGCGGAAGATGTTGATCTGGCGCGGCGTGTTGTTCACATGGTCGTCGCCGCGGATCACGTGCGTGATCGCCATGTCGATGTCGTCCACGACCACGCAGAAGTTGTAGGTGGGCGTGCCGTCGGGGCGGGCAATCACCAGGTCATCGAGCTCCTCGTTGCTGATCTCGATGCGGCCCTTGACCTTGTCGTCCCAGGCCACAACCCCGCCGGTCGGGTTCCTGAAGCGCAGCACGGGCTTGACGCCGGCGGGCACCGGCGGCAGCACCTTGCCAGGTTCGGGGCGCCAGGTACCGTCGTAACGCGGCTTCTGCCTGGCGGCCATCTGGCGTTCACGCAGGGCGTCGAGTTCCTCCACGCTCATGTAGCAGGGGTAGACGTGACCGGCGGCCTGCAGGTCGGCCAGCACGGCCTTGTAGCGCTCCATGCGCTGCATCTGGTAGTAAGGACCTTCGTCGTAATCGAGGCCCAGCCAGTCCATACCTTCGATGATGACGTCGACCGCAGCCTGGGTGGAGCGGTCGAGATCGGTGTCCTCGATGCGCAGGATGAAGTCGCCACCGTGGGCGCGCGCGAAGGCCCAGGGATAAAGCGCCGAGCGGATATTGCCCAGATGGATGAAGCCCGTCGGCGACGGGGCAAAGCGGGTGCGGACGTGTTGAGCCACAGCTATCAGTTTGGTTCGAAAAATCAGGACAGGGTGTTCAGGCCACGCGCGAGGTCGTCCTGCACATCCTGTGGGTGTTCCAGTCCCACCGCCACGCGGATCAGACCCTGTCCGATGCCTGCGGCCTGGCGCTGGGCCTCGGACAGCTTGCCGTGCGAGGTGCTGGCGGGGTGGGTGAGCAGGGTCTTGGTGTCACCCAGGTTGGTGCACAGCGACAGGGTCTGCAGCGTGTCCAGCACATGGAAAGCACGCGCACGCGCCTGCTCGGGGCCGCTGGCCTTGACGTCGAAGGACAGCACGGCGCCGCCCAGCCCGTTCATCTGCTGCATGGACAGGGCGTGCTGGGGATGTGAGGCCAGGCCCGGGTAGTACACGCGCGCCACGGCCGGGTGCTGCTCCAGCCAGACCGCCAGCTCGTGCGCCAGCGCGCTTTGGGCGCGCATGCGCAGGTCCAGGGTCTCCAGGCCCTTGAGCACCACCCAGGCATTAAAGGGCGAGAGCACCATGCCACTGTTCTTCTGCACAGGCAGGAACTTCTCCAGCACCATCTTCTCGCTCGCGCACAGGGCACCGGCCATCACACGGCCCTGGCCGTCGAGGTATTTGGTACCCGAGTGCATGATGATGTCGGCGCCCATCTCGATGGGGCGCTGCAGGGCCGGCGTGGCAAAGCAGTTGTCCACGGCCAGCAGGGCGCCGGCGTTGTGCGCCAGCTCGGCCAGGGCCCGGATGTCGCAGACCTCGGTCAGCGGGTTGGTGGGCGTCTCGGCAAACAGCAGGCACGTGTTGGGGCGGATGGCCGCCTTCCAGGCGGCCAGATCGGTCTGCGGCACGGCCGTGGACTCGACGCCGAAGCGCGCGAACTCCGAGCCGATGAGCTTGATCGTCGAGCCGAACATGGACTGCGAGAAGACCACATGGTCACCGGCCTTGAGCAGGCTGAAGCACATGAGCATGATGGCCGACATGCCGGAGGACGTGGCCATGCAGGCCTCGGTGCCCTCGAGCGCCGCCAGGCGCTGCTCCATGCTGCTGACCGTGGGATTGCCTGAACGGCCGTAGGTGTAGCCTTCTTCCTCCCCCGCGAAACGGCGCGCCGAGGCCTCGGCGCTGGGCTGCACATAGCCGCTCGTCAGATACAGGGCCTCGGAGTTCTCTCCGTACTGGCTGCGCGCGACCGCGGCGCGCACGGCCAATGTCTGCAGGTGCAGGCCGTCCTTGCCTTGCTTGCCGCTCATGTCCTCAGTCTCCCTGGTGGTTGGGCAGGGCCAGGCGCGAGGTGTCGGCATCCTCCTCATCGCCCTTGACGCGGGCCGAGTTCATGCGCTCGATGTCCGCGGCCTGGATGTCGCCGGTGACGTAGATGCCGTCGAAGGGGGAGGCATCGAAGCCACTGAGCTGCGGGTTCAGACGACCCACGGCCTGCTTCATGGCATCGACGTCCTGGTAGATCAGCGCGTCCGCACCGATGATCTGGCGTACCTCTTCCACGGTGCGGCCATGCGCCACCAGTTCCTCGACGGTGGGCATGTCGATACCGTAGACGTTGGGGTAGCGCACGGGCGGTGCGGCGCTGGCCATGTAGACCTTGTTGGCGCCGGCCTCGCGTGCCATCTGCACGATCTCGCGGCTGGTGGTGCCGCGCACGATGGAATCGTCCACCAGCAGCACATTGCGGCCCTTGAACTCGCTGCCGATCACATTGAGTTTCTGGCGCACGCTCTTCTTGCGCACGGCCTGGCCCGGCATGATGAAGGTGCGGCCGACGTAGCGGTTCTTCACGAAGCCCTCGCGGTAGGGCAGGCCCAGCAGCTGTGCGAGCTGCATGGCGCTGGGGCGGCTGGACTCGGGAATGGGGATGACCACGTCGATCTCGCTCGGCGGCACCGTGGAGACCACACGCTTGGCCAGTGTCTCGCCCAGGTTCAGGCGCGCCTGGTAGACCGAAATGCCGTCCATGACGGAATCGGGCCGCGCCAGGTAGACGAACTCGAAGATGCAGGGGTTGAGGCGCGGGACATCGGCGCACTGCTGGGCGCTGATGCGTCCCTCCAGGTCCACGAAGACGGCCTCGCCCGGCGCCACGTCGCGCTCGAACACATGGCCCGTGCCCTCGAGCACCACGGATTCGCTGGCCAGCATGACCGTGCCATCCGGGCTGCGGCCAAAGCACAGCGGACGGATACCGTAGGGGTCGCGGAAGGCCAGCACGCCGTGGCCGGCGATCAGCGCGATCACGGCATAGGAGCCGCGGATGCGCTTGTGCACTGCACGCACGGCGGTGAAGACGTCGCCCACACGCAGCGGCTTGCCGCGCGTGGCCTTGTCCATCTCGTCAGCCAGCACGTTGAGCAGCACCTCGGAATCGCTCTCGGTGTTGATGTGGCGGTGATCGGTGTTGAACAGCTCGGCCTTGAGGGCCTGGGCATTGGTCAGGTTGCCGTTGTGCACCAGCACGATGCCGAAGGGCGCGTTGACGTAGAAAGGCTGGGCTTCTTCCTCGCTGAAGGCGTTGCCGGCCGTGGGGTAGCGCGCCTGGCCCAGGCCGCAGTTGCCCGGCAGCGCGCGCATATTGCGCGTGCGGAACACGTCCTTGACCATGCCCTTGGCCTTGTGCATGAAGAACTTGCGTTCCTGCTGGGTCACGATGCCGGCCGCATCCTGCCCGCGATGTTGCAGCAGCAGCAGCGAGTCATAGATCAGCTGGTTCACGGGTGCGTTGCTGACAACGCCGACGATTCCACACATAGTTTCACTTCCAGTCGGGAGCAGCGGCTCCCATCGCTTCAGGGCAAATACTTTCCTGCGCTGGCGGGCAGCATGGGCTTGAGCTTCTTCAGGCTCCAGATCGAGGTGTCGGCCACCAGCGAGTCACGCCACCAGGCCTGGTCCTTCACCGGCGTCATCAGCACGAACACCGTCATCGCCAGCACCAGGATGATGGCGCGCAGCACGCCGAAGGCCCCACCCAGCACCCGGTCCACCGGGCGCAGACCGGCCTGCTCGATCAGCTTGGGCAGGCCCCACACGACCACCCCTCCCACAAACACCGACACCACGAAGACCAGCACGAAACCGGCGATGTGGATCAGGGTCTCGGAGCCGCTGTCGATGGGCAGCATGCGCCCCACCTCGTCGCCCAGCCACTGCGCCAGCACCAGGGCCAACAGCCAGTTCAGCACCGAGAGCACCTCGTACACGAAACCCCGCCAGACGCCCAGACCGATGGAGGCCAGCAGCCCCAGCAAAAAAAGCCAGTCCAGGACGGTCATGGCCACGCTCACAGACTCAGCACCGAGGCCGGCAAATCAAGCTTTTTGATCTTTTCAGCAGCGCGCTCGGCCTCGGCCTTGCTGGCAAACGGGCCGGCACGCACGCGGATGCGCTTGCCTTCCTTGGTCTCGACGGCCTGGGTGTAGTTCTTGAGCCCGGCGCGCTCGAGCTTGGCGCGCGCCTCACGCGCCCGGGTCTCCTCGGCAAAGGAACCCACCTGCACCACATAGCGATTCTCGGCCGCGGGCTTGGGCGCCTCAACCTTCTTGATCTCGGCTTTGGCTTCGGGTTTGGCCTCAGGCTTGACTGAGCGGGGTTCCGGTTTGGCGGCCGGCTTCTCGGCCGGCGCGGGTTCGGCCTGGGTCACCACACCGGAGGCCGCTGCCGAGGGAGCAGCGGGCGTCTCGCTGGCCGCAGCGGGGGCCGGCGGCGCGGCCAGCGGCAGCACCTTGTTCTTGTCGGGAATCTCGATCGGCAGGTCCACGGCCACCGGTCGCGGCTGCTTGTCGACCAGCAGCGGAAAACCGATGACGCCGATCAGCACCAGGATGGCCGAACCGATCAGGCGGTTCTTGGCGCGGCGGCGCAGCACCTCCACGCTTTCGGGCTGCGCGGCGGGGGCTGTCTGTTCGTCACCACCCTTGCGAAACTTGAAGAAGGCCATGAAGTCGGGACTCAGTTTTGGAGATGCTGGGCTGAGAGGCGCGGCACGCCTTCCTTCAGAACGCCACCGACTGTGTAGAACGATCCGAAGACCACGATTCTATCAGCGGGGTCCGCCACGGACAGGGCCGCACGCAGGGCGACCAGGGGCTCGGCATGGGTGCTGGAAACGGCCTGTACACGGGGGTTGAGCGCCTGGCAACGGGCCTGCAGATCGGCCGCGCCGGCCGCGCGCGGCGTGGGCAGGTCCGTGAAGTACCAGCGGTCGATCAGCGGCATGATGCGCGCCAGCATGGGCGCCAGGTCCTTGTCGGCCATGGCGCCGAAAACGGCATGGGTCGTCGGGTAATAGCCCATGGCGTCGAGGTTGGCCGTGAGTGCGGCCACCGAATGCGGGTTGTGCGCCACGTCCAGCACCAGCGTGGGCTGGCCTGGGATGATCTGAAAACGCCCGGGCAGCTCCACGAAAGCCAGGCCATTGCGCACCGCCTGGGCGGTGACGGGCAGCTGTTCGCGCAGGGCCGTGAGCGCGGCCAGCACGCCGGCCGCGTTGACCAGCTGGTTGGCGCCGCGCAGCGCCGGATAGGCCAGGCCGCTGTAGCGCCGCCCGCGCCCGGCCCAGCCCCACTGCTGCTTGTCGCCCGAGTAGTTGAAGTCGCGCCCGAAGCGCCAGAGATCGGCGTCGATGGCCGTCGCATGATCGATCACGCTTTGCGGCGGGATGGGATCGCTCACGATCACAGGCCGCCCCGTGCGCATGACGCCGGCCTTTTCGCGACCGATGCTCTCGCGGTCAGGACCCAGCAACTCCATGTGGTCCAGATCGATGCTGGTGATGATGGCGCAGTCGGCATCGATGATGTTCACGGCATCCAGCCGCCCGCCCAGGCCCACTTCGAGCACGGCCACGTCCACGCCCGCATGGGCGATGCAGTCCAGGATGGCCAGGGTGGTGAACTCGAAATAGCTCAGCGAGATCTCGTCCCCCTTCGTGCGGGCCTGCTCGACCCGCTCAAAGGACGGCAGCAGCGCACCGGCCTGGACGGACTCACCCTGCAGGCGCAGACGCTCTTCGAAATGCACCAGATGCGGCGAGGTGTAGACCCCGGTGCGGTAGCCGGCCTGGCCCAGGATGGACTCCAGCATGGCGCAGGTCGAGCCCTTGCCATTGGTGCCGGCGACGGTGATCACGGGGCAGTCCAGGCGCAGGTCCATGCGCTGCGCCACGGCCTTGACCCGGTCCAGGCCGAGCTCGATGGTCTTGGGATGCAGGCGCTCGCAGTGGGCGAGCCAGTCGGGTAGCGTGTTCAAACTCGGCATAGCGCAGAATTGTCGCCCATGAAGCAATCCATCACTCTTTACGGCATCCCCAACTGCGACACAGTCAAGAAGGCGCGCGCCTGGCTCACGGAACAGCAGGTGGCGGTGACCTTCCACGATTTCAAGAAGCAGGGCGTGCCCGAAGACCGGCTGGACCATTGGTTGGCCACGGTGGGCTGGGAAAAGCTGCTCAATCGCCAGGGCACGACCTGGCGCAAGCTCGATCCGGCCACCCAGGCCGGCGTGCGCGATGCCCAGAGCGCGCGCTCACTGATGCTGGCCCAGGCCAGCGTGATCAAGCGCCCCGTGGTGGAATGGAACACCCGGGACGTGTCCGTGGGTTTTGACGCCGCCAGCTGGCAAAGCCGCCTGCAATAGCCCCTGGCTTAAAATCGCGGGTTCGCCCCGCAAACTACCGAGTCCCTCTATGAGCACCGAGCAATACAACGGCGTGAGCGTCACGACCAAGGCCAATGTCTATTTCGACGGCAAGTGTGTGAGCCACAGCATCACCCTGGCCGACGGCACGAGGAAGTCGGTCGGCGTCATCCTGCCCGCCACCCTGACCTTCAACACCGGCGCGCCCGAAATCATGGAATGCGTGGCCGGCAGCTGCGAGTACAAGCTCAAGGGCTCGGATACCTGGGTCAAGTCCTCGGCCGGCGAAAAGTTCAACGTGCCGGGCAACTCGAGCTTCGAGATCCGCGTCAACGAGCCCTACCACTACATCTGCCACTTCGGTTGATGAAAGCTCCTGCGGAGTCGTGATGCTTCGTTGCAGCCCGAAGAAAATCCTCACGCACCTCAAGTGCGTTGCGGTTCTCGTCGGGCACCCGCGCCTCGCCTGACGACTCCTCGCGACGCTTTCGAATACAACACTGGATATCTTCTATGGCCACCATCCTGCAAAACCTCCCCATCGGCCAGAAGGTCGGCATCGCCTTCTCCGGCGGCCTGGACACCAGCGCCGCCCTGCTGTGGATGAAGAAGAAGGGCGCCGAGCCCTATGCCTACACCGCCAACCTGGGCCAGCCCGACGAGAGCGACTACGACGCCATTCCCAAGAAGGCCCTGGCCTACGGTGCCAAGCTCGCGCGCCTGATCGACTGCCGCCGTCAGCTGGCCCACGAAGGCATTGCGGCCCTGCAGTCCGGCGCCTTCCATATCTCCACCGCCGGTGTGACCTACTTCAACACCACGCCGCTGGGCCGCGCCGTCACCGGCACCATGCTGGTGGCCGCGATGAAGGAAGACGACGTCCACATCTGGGGCGACGGCTCGACCTTCAAGGGCAATGACATCGAGCGCTTCTACCGCTACGGCCTGCTGACCAACCCGGCGCTCAAGATCTACAAGCCCTGGCTGGACCAGACCTTCATCGACGAACTCGGTGGCCGCAAGGAGATGAGCGAGTTCCTCATCGCCAACGGCTTCGACTACAAGATGTCGGTCGAGAAGGCCTACAGCACCGACAGCAATATGCTGGGCGCCACCCACGAAGCCAAGGATCTGGAGCAGCTGAACTCCGGCATCCGCATCGTGAACCCCATCATGGGCGTGGCGTTCTGGAAAGACGAAGTCGCGGTCAAGCGCGAGGAAGTCACCGTGCGCTTCGAGGAAGGCCAGCCGGTGGCCCTGAACGGCCAGACCTTTGCCGACCCCGTGGCCCTGATCCTCAAGGCCAACGAGATCGGCGGCCGTCACGGCCTGGGCATGAGCGACCAGATCGAGAACCGCATCATCGAGGCCAAGAGCCGCGGCATCTACGAAGCCCCGGGCCTGGCCCTGCTGCACATCGCCTACGAGCGCCTGCTGACCGGCATCCACAACGAGGACACCATCGAGCAGTACCGCATGAACGGCATGAAGCTCGGCCGCCTGCTCTACCAGGGCCGCTGGTTCGACCCGCAAGCCATCATGCTGCGCGAAGCCGCCCAGCGCTGGGTGGCCCACGCCATCACCGGCGAGGTCACGCTGGAGCTGCGCCGCGGCAACGACTACTCCATCCTCAACACCGAGAGTCCCAACCTCACCTACGCACCCGAGCGTCTGTCGATGGAAAAAGTGGAAGACGCGCCTTTCAGCCCGCTGGACCGCATCGGCCAGCTGACCATGCGCAACCTCGACATCACGGACACGCGCGCCAAGCTGGGCATCTACTCCGGCACGGGCCTGCTGTCGGCAGGGGTGGGGGCGGAGCTGCTGTCGTTCGAAAGCAAGAGCAGGAAGTGAGCACCCGTGCCGAGGTCTACCGCGACAAAGCCATCGTGGTGACCGCGGTGGCGCGCAGCGACGGACGCTATGGCTGGGAATACACCATCGACGGCGCGGACCTGCACCGCTCGGGCCCGCGCGGCCTGCCCTCAGAGGCCGTCGCCCTGGCCGAAGGACTGAATGCGGCGCTGGCGCAGATCGACGACGACGCTTTTCGCGAGTTCCGTACTTCGTGAACGAGTCACCTCCGGGTGGCTTTTCTTTTTTCTGCGCGGTGTTTTGTGGCTCTATCTCGCTCCGGCGACTTGGCATGGCCGGGATGTGCGCCCGGCGGCGGCGCACCTACTTTCTTTGCCTCGCCAAAGAAAGTAGGCAAAGAAAGGCGACCCTGGTGTCTGTGACCCCGGCTATGCCGGGG
>JAIESX010000032.1 GCA_019745555.1 Burkholderiaceae bacterium
AGGCGTAGGCGTAGGCGTAGGCGTAGGCGTAGGCGTAGGCGTAGGCGTAGGCGTAGGCGTAGGCGCGGCCTGCTTGGGGCGTTCCGCCAGCAGGACTTTCACGCGTTTGAGGTTCACGATGGCCCGTTCCACGTTCTCCTTGACGGCCTGCTGCAGTTCATCGACGGAATAACGGCCGCCGAAATCCAGTGGCAGCCCTGTGTCCAGGGTCTCAAGCGCGTACTTCCTGTAGTCCGGCGAGTTGTGGCCAAAGACCTCGGCCAGGGCGGTGTTGACGCTCTTTGTGAGGCTCTCCAGTTCCGGGTCCGAGCGGTCACGGATCCGCGACACGTCGAAGGTGCGCAGTTCCTTGATGCGCCACTCGATGGTGTCCTGGGGGCTGCTCGCTCCCGTCTTGCGGGCGCTGCCGCCGGCACGGGAGCTGGAGGGTGGGGTGGGCACGTGCTGGGCTCCGGAAAAAAGGCGGAAGCGTCGGGCTCAGCGCCGTTTGCCCGCTCCGCCCAGGATGCTGCCCAGGACACCTCGGATGATCTGGCGTCCGACCTCGCGGCCGATCGAGCTGGCCGCACTCTTGATCAGCTGTTCGCCGGCGCTGGCACGTGTGCCCTTGGCGCCGCCGCCCAGCATGCCGCCCAGACTGCCCAGCAGGCCACCGCCGCCGGCAGCTTGCTGTTCCTTGGCCTGGGCCGCCTCCTGGGCCTGGGCCAGGCGGGCCTGGGCCTGGGCCTGGGCCTGCTGGCTGAGTTTTTCGTAGGCGGATTCGCGGTCCAGCGTCTTTTCGTAGACGCCGGCCACCACCGAGC
The DNA here is from genome assembly GCA_019745555.1 of Burkholderiaceae bacterium. GTDB lineage: Bacteria > Pseudomonadota > Gammaproteobacteria > Burkholderiales > Burkholderiaceae_C > Hylemonella. The sequence continues at coordinate 804 of JAIESX010000032.1, forward strand.
CCGCCACCAGAGCCCGGCGTTGCTCGGGGGTCACCGGGCCGATCTGGCTGCCCGGGGGCAGCACGTAGACGCGTTCAGTCACGCAGGGGCGGCCCTTTTCGTCGAGGAAACTCACCAGGGCTTCGCCCACGCCGAGTTCGGTGATGGCGGTGGCGATGTCCAGCCTGGGGTTGGCGCGCATGGTCTCGGCGGCTGACTTCACGGCCTTCTGGTCGCGCGGGGTGAAGGCGCGCAGCGCGTGCTGCACGCGGTTGCCCAGCTGGCCCAGCACGGTGTCAGGGATGTCCAGCGGGTTCTGGGTCACAAAATACACGCCCACCCCCTTGGAGCGCACCAGTCGCACCACGAGCTCGATGCGTTCGATCAGGGCCTTGGGGGCGTCGTTGAAGAGCAGGTGGGCCTCGTCAAAGAAAAAGACCAGCTTGGGTTTGTCCACGTCGCCGACTTCGGGCAGCTGCTCGAAGAGCTCGCTCAGCAGCCACAGCAGGAAGGTGGCATAGAGACGCGGGGAATTCATGAGCTTGTCGGCCGCCAGCACGTTGATCACGCCCTTGCCGTCCTGCGTCTGCATGAAGTCGGCGATGTCGAGCATGGGCTCGCCGAAGAACTGGCTGCCGCCCTGTTCCTCGATCTGCAGCAGGCCGCGCTGGATGGCGCCGATACTGGCCGCGCTGATGTTGCCGTACTGGGTGCGGAACTGGGCGGCGTTGTCGCCCACATGCTGGCACATGGCGCGCAGGTCCTTCAGGTCCAGCAGCAGCAGGCCCTGGTCGTCGGCGATCTTGAAGACCAGCTGCAGCACGCCTTCCTGCGTGTCGTTGAGGTTGAGCATGCGGCCCAGCAGCAGGGGGCCCAGGTCGCTGACCGTGGCGCGCACGGGGTGGCCCTGTTCGCCGAAGACGTCCCACAGCGTGGTGGGGCAGGCCCCGGCCTCCGGGGCCTCGAGCCCGCGCTCGGCCAGCACCTTGGCCAGCTTGTCGCCGATCTTGCCGGTCTGGGAGATGCCTGTGAGGTCACCCTTGATGTCGGCCAGGAAGACGGGCACGCCGATCTTCGAGAAGCCCTCGGCCAGGGTCTGCAGGGTGATGGTCTTGCCGGTGCCGGTGGCGCCGGTGATCAGGCCGTGGCGGTTGGCCTTGTCGGGCCGCAGGAAACACTGGATGTCGCCGTGCCGGGCGATCAGGATGGGGTCAGCCATGGATGTGCCTAAAAGTACAATCGGGGGTCATTTGCATCACCCGCACTTGCGGGAGCGGCCAATAGTCTCCCGCATAGCCTAACCATAAAACAAGGACTTTCCCATGGCTGGACACAGTAAATGGGCCAATATCCAACACCGCAAGGGCCGCCAGGACGAAAAACGCGGCAAGATCTGGACCCGCATCATCCGTGAAATCACCGTGGCGGCGCGTGCCGGTGGCGGTGATCCGGCGGCCAACCCGCGCCTGCGCCTGGCCATCGACAAGGCCAAGGCCGCCAACATGCCGGCCGACCGCGTCAAGTACAACATCGACAAGGCCACGGGCAACCAGGAAGGCGTCAACTACGAGGAAATCCGCTACGAGGGCTACGGCATCGGCGGGGCGGCCATCATCGTCGACACCATGACGGACAACCGTGTGCGTACCGTGGCCGAGGTGCGCCACGCCTTTTCCAAGCACGGCGGCAACATGGGCACCGAGGGCTCGGTGGCCTTCCAGTTCAAGCACTGCGGCCAACTGATCTATGCGCCGGGCACGAGTGAGGACAAGGTCATGGAGGTGGCGCTGGAAGCCGGCGCCGAGGACGTGGTCAGCGACGACGAAGGCGCCATCGAGGTGCTGACGGCACCGGGCGATTTTGAGGCCGTGAAAAACGCCCTGGAGGCCGCTGGCCTGAAAGCCGAGGTGGCGGGTGTGACCATGCGCCCGGAGAACACGATCGAACTCGCCGGCGACGACGCCGCCAAGATGCAGAAGCTGCTGGACGTCCTGGAAGACCTGGACGATGTGCAGGACGTTTTTCACAACGCCGCGCTTTGATTGAACACCCCCAGGCTGCGCGGCGCGTTGTGCCGCTACGCCACCCCCCTTGCAGGGGGCGACACCAGTGGCCCGGCAAAGCCGGCTCCACGGTGTCCACCGGTTTTAGACTCTGTTGGCCTGCATGACAGGCAGTAGGCAAAGGTTGATATGAAAGTACTCGTCATCGGCGGCGGTGGCCGCGAACACGCGCTGGCCTGGAAGCTGGCCCAGTCGCCCAAGGTGCAGATGGTTTACGTGGCGCCGGGCAATGGCGGCACGGCGCGTGACAAGCGCCTGGTCAATGTGCCCATCAGCGACGTAAAGTCACTGCGCGAGTGGGCGCAGCAGGAAAAGATCGGCCTGACGGTCGTGGGCCCCGAGGCGCCGCTGGCCGCCGGCGTGGTGGACGAATTCCGCGCCCATGGCCTGCGCATCTTCGGGCCGACCAGGGCGGCTGCGCAGCTGGAGAGCTCCAAGGCCTTCTCCAAGGCCTTCATGAAGCGCCACAACATTCCGACGGCCGAGTACGACACCTTCACCGATGCCGCGGCTGCCCACGCCTATGTGGACAGGATGGGCGCGCCCATCGTGGTCAAGGCCGACGGCCTGGCCGCGGGCAAGGGGGTGGTCGTGGCCATGACGCTGGCCGAGGCCCACGAGGCCGTGGACTTCATGCTGCTGGATGACAAGCTGGGCAATCAACTCGGAATTCAGCACAACGAAGGCGGCGCGCGCGTCGTCATCGAGCAGTTCCTGCAGGGCGAGGAAGCCAGCTTCATCGTGCTGTGCGACGGCAAGAACGTGGTGGCGCTGGCCACCAGCCAGGACCACAAGCGCCTGCTCGACGCCGACCAGGGCCCCAACACCGGTGGCATGGGCGCCTATTCGCCCGCGCCCGTGGTGACGCCGGCCGTGCACGCCCGCGCCATGCGCGAGATCATCCTGCCCACGATTAAGGGCATGGAGAAGGATGGCATCCCCTACACGGGCTTCCTCTATGCCGGCCTGATGATCGATGCCAGCGGTGCCCCGAAGACGCTGGAATTCAACTGCCGCATGGGCGACCCCGAGACCCAGCCCATTATGATGCGTCTCAAGAGCGATCTGGTCGATGTGATGCAGGCCGCGACCGAGGGCAGGCTGGACCAGGTCGAGCTCGAGTGGGACCGCCGTATCGCTTTGGGTGTGGTCATGGCCGCCCACGGCTACCCCATGAACCCGCGCAAGGGCGATGTGATCACCGGTCTCCCGGCGGACACCGAGGAGGGCGTGGTCTTCCATGCCGGTACGGCCCTCAAGGATGGGCAGGTGACAGTCACGGGGGGCCGCGTGCTCTGTGTAACCGCCCTGGGGGACACCACCAGGCAGGCCCAGCAGCGTGCCTATGAGCTGCTGCAGGGCATACGCTTCGACGGCATGCAGTACCGCCGCGACATCGGTCACCGCGCGATCAAGGGATGACGCCCAACGACTTCCCGCTGCCCTATCCGGTGCAGTTCCGCGGCAGCGTCTTGGCGCGCTGGCTGCTGCGCCGCATGGGCTGGCGCGTGGACTTCCAGGGCCTGCCGGGCCTGCAAGGGGTGCTGGCGGTCTATCCGCATACCAGCAACTGGGACTTTGTGGTCCTGCTCATCGTCAAGTGGGCCATCGGCATCCCGGTGCGTTTTTGGGGCAAGGACAGCCTGTTCCGCTTCCCCGTCTTCGGGCACTGGATGCGCTACCTTGGGGGGGTGCCGGTGGAACGCACGAGCGCCAAGGGTGTGGTCGGTGACACGGTGGCCCACATCCAGACGGCGCGTGACAAGGGCGAGTATTTCTGGCTGGCGCTGGCACCCGAGGGCACGCGCAAGCGGATCCCGGGCTGGCGCAGCGGCTTCTACCGCACCGCGGTGCAGGCCGATGTGCCGCTGGCTCTGGTGAAAGTGAATTACGCGGCGCGCGAGGTGACTGTGCGCAGCTTTCTGCGCCTGAGCGGCGACGAGGCGACCGATTTCGCACGCATCGCGGCTGCTCTGGAGGGTGCCGTAGGGTGCCGGCCCGGAAACGCCGCGCCCATCCGCCTGCTCGACGCCAGCGTGCCCCGTGAAGAGACAATTGTGAAATGACCATGGACACCAGCCGCAATGTGAACGCTGTGCGTGACTATCTGCAGAGCCTGCAGCAGCGCATCACCGACGCCATCGCCGCCCTCGACGGCGGCAGCTTCCTGGCCGACGCCTGGCGCAAGGCGCCGGGTGAGCCGCTGCAGGGCAGTGGCCTGACCAAGATCCTCGAGGGTGGGGAGGTGTTCGAGCGCGCCGGCTGCGGTTTCTCCCAGGTGCAGGGACCACGCCTGCCACCTTCTGCCACGCAGCATCGTCCTGAACTTGCGGGTGCGCCCTTCGAGGCCATGGGTGTGTCCCTGGTCTTCCACCCGCGCAATCCCTATGTGCCCACGGTGCACATGAACGTGCGCATGCTGGCCGCGAAGGGCCCGGACGGGCAGGAGGTCTGCTGGTTCGGCGGCGGCATGGATCTCACGCCCTATTACGGCTTCGAGGAAGACGCGGTGCATTTTCACACCGTGTGCCGGGATGCGCTGCAGCCTTTTGGGGCGGACAAGTACCCGCGCTTCAAGGCCTGGTGCGACGAGTATTTCTTCCTCAAGCACCGCAACGAGCAGCGTGGCGTGGGTGGCATCTTCTTTGACGATTTCTCGGAGCTGGGCTTCGACGGCAGCTTTGCCATGCTGCGCGCGGTGGGCGATGCTTTCCTGAGTGCCTACCTGCCCATCGTGGAACGTCGCAAGGCCATGGCTTATGGCGAGCGCGAGCGCAACTTCCAGCTCTACCGCCGCGGTCGCTACGTGGAGTTCAATCTGGTCTGGGACCGGGGCACGCATTTCGGCCTGCAGTCGGGCGGACGCACCGAGTCCATCCTGCTGTCCATGCCGCCGCTGGTGAGCTGGGCCTACCAGCAGCAGCCCGAGCCGGGTTCACCCGAAGCCGAGCTCTACACCCGCTTTCTGCCGCGGCGCGACTGGATTCCATCTTGAACATCCGCAAACTCGGCATGTTCGGCGGGGCCTTCGACCCGCCGCACCTCGCCCACCGCGCGCTGGCGGCGGCGGCGCTGGCGCAGCTGCAGCTCGATGCCTTGCACGTGCTTCCCACGGGCCGGGCGTGGCACAAGAGCCGGCCGCTGACCGATGCCGCCCACCGTCTGGCCATGAGCCGGCTGACCTTCGAGGACCTGGGGCCCGTGGTGCTCGATGACCGCGAGATCCGTCGGGATGGCCCGTCCTATACCCTGGACACGCTGCGCGAGCTACGTGCCGAACACCCGCAGGCCGATCTGTTTCTGGTCATGGGCAAGGACCAGGCGGACGTGCTGCCCACCTGGCGCAACTGGCAGGAGATCGTGGCCCTGGCCACCATCTGCGTGGCCGACCGCGATGTGCTGACCGGACAGGAAACCCGCTTCGTCCCGCCGCCCGAGATGGCCGGACGTTTTCGCAAGATTGAAATGCCGGCCATGGACATCAGCGCCACCGGCATCCGCGCCCGGGTGGCCGGAGGGCAGGGGATCGCGCCTCTGGTCAGCCCCGCCGTTGCACGCTATATTGAACAAAACCATCTTTATCAAAGTACCTGATGACCACTGAAACCGCCGCCAAGAAAGACATCCAGAAACTCCAGCGCGCCATCGTCGATGGCCTGGAGGACGTGAAAGCCCAGGACATCCAGGTGTTCAATACCGAGAAGCTCTCGCCGCTGTTCGAGCGCGTGGTGGTGGCTTCGGGTACTTCGAACCGCCAGACCAAGGCCTTGGCTGCCAGCGTGCGTGACGCCGTGCGCGAGGCCGGCTTCACCAAGCCGCGTATGGAAGGCGAGGAGAACGGCGAGTGGATCATCGTGGATTGTGGTCAGGCCGTGGTGCACATCATGCAGCCGGCGATCCGCCAGTACTACCATCTCGAAGACCTCTGGGGCGAGACGCCGGTGCGCCTGAAGTTCGGGGCCGACAAGCCGGTGGCCAAGGCGGCACCGAAGAAGGAAGAAGCCAAGTCGACCAGCCTGAAGCGCTCCAGCGCGGCGAAGAAGGGCCAGACCGAGGCCTTCCCGTCCAAGGCGCAGCAGCAGAAGGCTGCCGCCAAGTCCGCCGGCAAGGCCCCGGCGAAGAAGGCTGCGGCCAAGGCGCCGGCCCGCAAGGTAGCCAAACCCGCCGCCAAGGTCGTCAAGGTCAACGCCCCCAAGCCGGCCGCCAAGAAGGTGGCAGCGAAAAAAGCCCCGGCCAAGAAAGCCCCTGCCCGCAAGGGCTGATCCCCGGCCATGAGGCTGCTGATCGTCGCGGTCGGCCAGCGCGTGCCGGACTGGGCCCAGACCGCCTGGGATGACTACGCCAAGCGTTTCCCGCCCGAACTCAAGGTCGAGCTCAAGGCCGTCAAGACCGAGCCGCGCGGCTCGCGCACGGTGGAGCAGCTCATGGCCGCCGAGCGCAAGCGCATCGAGGAGGCTATTCCCCGTGGCACCCGCATCGTGGCGCTGGACGAGCGCGGCACGGCGCTCACCACGGTCGCCCTGGCCGGCAAGCTCAAGGACTGGCAGCTGGGCGGCAGCGATGTGGCGCTGGTGATCGGTGGCCCCGACGGTCTGGAGCCGGCCTTCCGCCAGGGGGTGCACGAGCGTATCCGTCTCTCGGACCTGACCCTGCCGCATGCCATGGTGCGCGTGCTGCTGGTGGAGCAGCTCTACCGCGCCTGGTCCATCAACGCCAACCACCCGTATCACCGCGAATGAAGCCGGATTTCATCTACCTCGCCTCCCAGAGCCCGCGCCGCCGGCAATTGCTGGAGCAACTCGGCGTGCGTCACGAGCTGCTGCTGCCTGACGCTGACGAGGACGCCGAGGCGCTGGAGGCCGTGCAGGCGGGTGAGGCCCCGGCCGCCTATGTCCAGCGCGTCACCCGGCTCAAGCTCGACGCGGCGCTGGCGCGCCTGAAGCGTCGGGGCCTGCCGGCCGCGCCCGTGCTGTGTTCGGACACCACGGTGGCGCTGGGCCGGACCATCTACGGCAAGCCGGCCGACGACGCCGATGCGCGGCGCATGCTGGGCGAACTGGCGGGCACGACCCACCGGGTGCTGACCGCCGTCGCCGTGGGCACGCCGCGCCGCCGCCAGCAGGCCCTGAGCAACTCGCGCGTCACCTTCGCCGCCCTGAGTCGGGCGCAGATTGCTGCCTATGTGGCCAGCGGCGAGCCCATGGGCAAGGCCGGCGCCTACGCGGTGCAGGGCAGGGCGGCGGCGTACATTACGCACATCGTCGGCAGCTATTCGGGCATCATGGGTCTGCCCATGTATGAGACAGCCGAGCTGCTGCGGGCTTACGGTTTCAGAATCTAGAAAAACAGCGCATGCAAGAAGACATCCTGGTCAACTGGTCCCCGCAGGAGACGCGGGTGGCCATCGTGGAGAACGCCGCCGTGCAGGAACTGCACGTGGAACGTGCCAGCGAGCGCGGCCTGGTGGGCAATATCTACCTGGGCAAGGTATCGCGCGTGCTGCCAGGCATGCAGTCGGCCTTCATCGACATCGGGCTGGAGCGCGCGGCCTTCCTGCATGTGGCCGACGTCTGGCATCCACCGGCCGAAGGTGAGTCGCTCAGCGCATCGCGTGCGGCGCAGCCCCAGGTGCCGATCGAGAAGCAGGTCTTCGAGGGTCAGTCGCTGATGGTGCAGGTCATCAAGGACCCGATCGGCACCAAGGGCGCGCGCCTGTCCACGCAGATCAGCATCGCGGGTCGCCTGCTGGTCTTCCTGCCGCAGGACGAGCACATCGGCGTCTCGCAGAAGATTCCGCCGGCCGAGCGCGACGAACTGCGCCGGCGCCTGCAGCAGCTGGTGGGCAGCAAGGACAGTGGCGGTGGCGGCGGTTTCATCCTGCGTACGAATGGCGAGGACGCGAGCGATGCCGAGCTGGCCGACGACATCGCCTACCTGCGCAAGACCTGGGCGCGTATCAAGGACGCGTCCACGCGCCTGCCGCCCAAGTCCCTGCTGCATCTGGACCTGAACCTGCTGCAGCGTGTGCTGCGCGATCTGGTCAGCGAACGCACGGTGTCGATCAAGGTCGATTCGCGCGAGCAGTACGAGGCCCTCAAGGCCTTCGGCATGGAGTTCATGCCGGCTGCGGCGGCCAAGCTGCAGCACTACAAGGGTGAGCGCCCCATCTTCGACCTCTTCGGTATCGACGAGGAGATTGCCAAGGCCCTGGGCCGACGGGTGGAACTCAAGTCCGGTGGTTACCTGATCGTCGACCAGACCGAGGCGCTGACCACCATCGACGTCAACACCGGTGGCTTCGTCGGCGCGCGCAACTTCGATGACACCATCTTCAAGACCAACCTGGAGGCGGCCGGCGCCATCGCGCGCCAGCTGCGCCTGCGCAACCTGGGCGGCATCATCATCGCGGACTTCATCGACATGACGCGCGAGGACCATCGCGAGGCCGTGGTGGCCGAGTTCCGCAAGCAGCTCGCGCGCGACCGCGTCAAGACCATGCTGGGCGGCTTCTCGCAGCTCGGCCTGCTGGAGATGACGCGCAAGCGCACGCGCGAGTCTCTGGCCCACATGCTCTGCGAACCCTGCCCGAGCTGCGCTGGCAAGGGCATCGTCAAGACCGCGCGCAGCGTGGCCTACGACATCCTGCGCGAGATTCTGCGCGAGGCGCGTCAGTTCAATCCGCGCGAGTTCCGCGTGGTGGCCGCGCCCCAGGTCATCGAGCTGCTGCTTGACGAGGAGAGCCAGCACCTGGCGGGTTTGAGCGACTTCATCGGCAAGCCCATCTCCCTGCAGAGCGAGGCCTCAATGTGGCAGGAGCAGTACGACATCGT
>JAIESX010000008.1 GCA_019745555.1 Burkholderiaceae bacterium
CGGCCTTCCTTGTCCCAGCCGCGCACCTCGTAGTACTTGGGCAGCATCTTGGCCAGCTCGTTGACCTTGCCCTTGGCCGGGCCGGTCTTGGCGGCCTCGGTCAGCAGGCGCTTGGGCAGCTGGTCGTCCTTGGGCGTCATGCCGGCACGGTTGTTGAACTCGCGCTCCATGTTCCAGATGCGCTCGCCGATCTTGGTGAGCTCCTCGGTGGTGTAGGCCTCGTCGCAGGCCGCCTGCAGCTGGGGCGCCAGGTCCTGCACGGTCCAGGCAAAGGTGGTGAACACACACAGGCCCGAAGAGTCGAAGGCCGCGGTCGCGTCCTGGAAGGCCTTGACGAGCTCGGGCTTGCCCTCGCTCTCCAGCGGATCGGTCTTGACCGGGATGCCCAGCACCTCGGAGGCGATGGTGTAGCCGCGCAGGTGGCAGGCACCGCGGTTGCTGGTGGCATAGGCCAGGCCGATGCCCTGGATGCTGCGCCCGTCGTAGGCCGGGAACTCCTGGCCCTTGACGCTCATGGACAGGTCCGGGTGGCCATACTTGGCCGTCAGGCGCTTGCTGCCCTGGCCGATCTCCTTGCCGAAGCCTTCGCCCCGGGCGGTGATCTCGGTGAAGTGCGCGAGCGCCTGGGCCGAGCCGAAGGGTGCCTCGATGCCCAGCTGCTCCTTGGTGAGCACGCCCATCTCGTAGAGCTCCATCACCGCACCGACGGTGGCGCCGAAGCTGATCGGGTCCATGCCGTATTCGTTGCACAGCAGGTTGGCGTACTGCAGCGCCTCCAGGTCGTTGACGCCGTTGGCCGCGCCCAGGGCCCAGGCCGCTTCATATTCCAGGCCGCCCGAGGCGCCCCAGTACTGCGGCTTGTTCTGGATGGTGAAGTGGCCCTCGTCCATCTTGCTGATGCGGCCGCAGGCGATGGTGCAGCCGAAGCAGGCCTGGTTGGTCACCAGGTGCTTCTTGCCGTCGGTCTTGCGCGGCGTGGCCATGGCTTCGGCCGAGATGTCCTTGGCGCCCTCGAACTGCACGTCGCGGTGGTTGCGCGTGGGCAGCGCGCCCACCTCGTTGATCACGTTCATCAGCACCTGCGTGCCATAGGCGGGCAGGCCCTGACCCGTGACCGCGTTCTCCTGCAGGATCTTCTTCTTCTCGAAGGTGACCTGCATGAACTTCTTGGGGTCACGGATATTGCCCACGCCCTTGGTGCCGCGCACCGCGATGGCCTTGAGGTTCTTGCTGCCCGCCACGGCGCCCACGCCCGAGCGGCCGGCCGCGCGGTGCAGGTCGTTGACGATGCTGGCGTAAAGCACCTGGTTCTCGCCCGCCGGGCCGATGCTGGAGACGCGCAACAGCGGATCCTGCAGGCTCTTCTTGAGCGCCTCCTCGGTCTTCCAGACGCTCTGGCCCCAGAGGTGGCTGGCGTCGCGCAGCTCGGCGACGTCGTCGTTCACATAGAGATAGACCGGCTTCGGGGACTTGCCCTCGAAGATGATCATGTCCCATCCGGCCATCTTGAGCTCGGCACCCCAGTAGCCGCCCGAGTTGGAGCAGGCGATGGCGCCCGTCAGCGGACCCTTGGTGATCACGGTGTAACGCCCCCCGGTGGAGGCCATGGTGCCGGTCAGCGGGCCGGTGGCCCAGATCAGCTTGTTGGCCGGCGAGAGCGGATCGACCTTGGCGTCCACCTCCTCGACCAGGTATTTGGAGCCCAGACCGCGCGAACCCACATAGTCGCGCGCCCAGTCCATCTTCAGCGGCTCCGACTTGACGGTGCCCTTGGTGAGATCCACACGGAGAATTTTTCCTGCCCATGCCATGATGTTTCTCCTTAAGCCGCTGCGGGCTGGTTGCCCAGTTTGTTGGCCCACTGTTCCATCTTGCCCAGGCCGGTCCAGTTGGCGTCGATGTAGGTGATGGCGCCCGTGGGACAGGCCGTGGCGCAGGCGGGGTCACCGCCGCAGAGGTCGCACTTCTGCACCTTGCCGGTCTCCTGCACATAGTTGACCGTGCCGAAGGGGCAGGCGATGGTGCAGACCTTGCAGCCCACGCAGGTGGACTCGTTCACCACCTTGGCCCCCGTGGCCTTGTCCACGGTGATGGCCTCCACCGGGCAGGCGTGCAGGCACCAGGCCTCGTCGCACTGCGTACAGGTGTAGGGCACCTTCTTGCCCGTGTGGTGGAAGTCAAAGACCTTGATCCGGGACTTGGCGGTGGCGAAGGTGCCGTAGTTCTCGAAGGAACAGGCCATCTCGCACTGCAGACAGCCGGTGCACTTGTCTGCGTTGATGTGCAACACCTTTTGCATGCGGGTCTCCTTGGGTAATCGCGCGGTCGCGCTTTGCCTATGAACGTTGCTGCCTGGGAATTCTTCGCCCCGCCCCCTGACCCTGGACTAGGGACAACCCTAGTGATGCGGTCCGGGGGCCCGGTTATTCTCAAAATGCAACACAGCCATCCACCGGCTGTGCCGCACTGTCAGCCCCACCCAACGCCCGGCTCTCCCCACCATGCATGCCTCCCCCGCCACGCCCCCGGTCTCGCGTCTGGCCCGCATCGCCCGGGCACGCCAGCTCGCCATGCAGGACGGCACGCCGCTGGCTGGCGGCCTGGTCGAGCCCTGGATCGCGCAGAGCTGGCAGCGCTGCCTCACGCAGGGCCTGCGCCCGCAGCAGCCCGTGCACTTTGAGGCCGTCTCGGCCAACGTCATGCGCCAGGCCGCCGAGGCCAACCGCACGCTGGTGCAGGCCGCGCGCCCCATCCTCAAGCAACTCGGCCACGCCCTGGCCGAGACGCGCTACTTCGCCATCCTCACCAACCACGAGGGCGTGGTCATCGACACCGACGGCCCCATCGACCGCAGCGACCGCCGCGCGGCCGTGATCACCCGGGTGGGTGTGGACCTGTCGGAAAAAAGCGTGGGCACCACGGCCATCGGCGCGGCGCTGCGCGAGCTGCAGCCCGTCTGGCTGCACCGCGGCGAGCATTTCTTCAACGAGACCGCGGTCTACAGTTGCGCCGGCGCCCCGCTCTTCGGCCCCGACGGCCGCTGTGTCGGCATGCTGGACCTCACGGGCGTCGAAGCCGCCGAACGTCCCGAGCTGCGCCACCTGGCCACGCATGCGGCACGCCGCATCGAGAACGCCCTGCTGCTGCAGCGTACGCATCGCCTGCTGCTGCGCCTGAACTGGCCCGGCCTGCCCCTGGGTGACGATGCCGACGGCCTGATCACGCTCGATGCCGACGGCCGCGTCTGCGCCGCCAACCGGGCCGCGCGCCAGCTGCTGCCCATGCTCAACACCCAGGGCATGGAGCTGCATGGACGCGATCTCTTCGCCATGCCCTGGGAAACGCTGTTCGACCAGGCGCGCCGCGGCGAGATCATCGAGGTGCCGCTGTGGTCCGGCCTGCGCCTGCAGGCTCGCCCCCAGTTCGCCGGCCGCGAGGCCGGCACCACACGCTCAAGCACGCCCACCCTGCCGCTGCGTGACGTGGAGACCGGCCTGATCCGCAAGGCGGTGGAAGACGCCCGCGGCAATGTGGCACAGGCTGCACGCAACCTCGGCATCAGCCGCGCCACGGTCTACCGCAAGCTCGGTCAGCGCGGCTGAACGCCGCGCTTTTATCTCCGCTCAGAGATCGAACTTCGCCGCCACGCGCAGGGTGCGCGGCGCGCCGGTGCTCAGCAGGGTTCCCCCTGCGGCCAGCCAATAGTCCTTGTCCGTCAGGTTGTCGATATTGGCCTGAAGCGTCACCTTGTGCCCGTCCCACCGGGTGCGATAGCGGGCGCCGAGCGAGTAGGTGGTGTAGGACGGCACGTAGGCCTGGTTGCGGTTGTTCACCGGGCGCTCGCCCACGTGGTAGGCCCCGGCGTTGAATGACAGACCGCTGACATCCTGCAGACGGTACTCACCGAACAGGCTCAGGGTTTGCCGCGGCGTGTTCTCCGGCGTTTTACCCAGCTCCGCTGCGTTGCTGGTGCCGACCTGCACGATCTCCGGGTCCATCAGCAGCGCCGAGCCCACCATGGCGAAGCGGGGACTGATCTCGCCGCTGGCACTGAGTTCGAGACCACGGTAGCGCGTGAGTCCGCCCACGATGCGGCTGGTCGCTGGCGTACCACCCGAAGACACCTCGGTGGTCTGCGGACGCTCGATCTGGAACAGGGCGGCCTGAGCCAGCACCTTGTTCCAGGCCCGCGTCTTCAGGCCCAGTTCGTACTGCTTGTTGACCGCCGGCGGCAGGATCTCGCCCGCATTGAAATACACATTGCTGACCACACCGGTCTCCTCCAGTCCCTCGAGGTAGCTGGCATAGAGCGTGGTATCCGCCCGGGGTTTGAACATCACCGACGCGTTGGGTGACACCTTGCTGGCCGTGTAGCGCGTGGTGGTGGTCGCACTGGTGTAGTCCGAGGCGCGCAGGCCGGCCATCACCTGCCAGCGCGGGCTCAGCACCATGCGATCGAACACGTAGACGCCCTTGTCGTTGATCGAGGAAATGCTTCCTGTCGTGGCGATCACGCGGTCGATCGGGGCGATGTCCACCGGCTGGTAGTAGTTCTGTGCCACGGTCGCACTGCTGCCAGTGGTGCCCGAATAGGCCCAACGCTCGTTCTGAGTGTAGCCCGCCGTCAGCTCGTGCTCCACCGCACCGGTGCGCAGGCGCCCCGTGACTTCCACACGCTGGTTGTTGTTGACGAAACGGTTGCCGTTGTTGAACAGGATGGTCAGATTGCCGTCGCCCGTCGCCAGGTTGCTGAAAGCAAACGAGGAATAGCGGCGGTCACGCACGGTCTCGGCACGTCCGGTTTCCAGCACCAGCGACCAGTCGTCGCTGAGCACCACATCGCCACGCAACAGATAGTTGGTCGCCTCGGCGTTGTAGCGCTGCCAGGAACCGGCCAGATTGGTCTTGTTGTCAGGGACCGGCGGCACGACGGCTACCCCGCCGACCGTGGGGACCGTGATCGCGGCCTGCTCGCTGACGTCCTTGCGGTAGTGCTCGACATCGGCCTTGAGCGTGAAGCGGCGGTTGACCTTCCAGTCATAGGCAGCCGAGACCAGCTGGCGATCGCCGTCGTAGTTGCGGATGCCGGCCTCCTGCTTGCCCGCCACTGCATTGAGGCGCAGGCCCATGCTGTCGTCCTCGCCGAAGCGGCGCCCGATGTCCACATGGGCGTCGACGCCACCGTGGTTGTTGACCGAAGTCGCCAGGCTGGTCACCGGCGTGCTGCCCGCGCGTTTGGTCACGAAGTTGACCACCCCGCTGGGCGGCACCAGGCCGTAGTACAGCGAGGAGGCGCCCTTGAGCACCTCGACCCGCTCCTTGTTCTCCAGCGGCGTGTCGATCAGGTTGATGATGGGCAGGGAACCGTTGAGGCGGTAGTTGCCGCGGTTCTCCACGAGGATGCCGCGGATGGCGATGTTGTCGTAGGTTGAGTTGCCGATCTGCGCATGGGTCACACCGGCGGTGTTGCGCAGGGCGCCATGCAAGGTGTTCGTCCCCTGCGCGTCCAGCACCTCGCGGGTCAGCACGTTGTTCGTCAGCGGCACATCGAGCGGATCCTGGTCGCGAAAGGCGCCGACCTGCACATTGCTGGAGGTGAAGCTGCCGACGGCGTCTGCAGCCACGGTCACCTCGCTCAGGGTGCCGCCCGCGGGGGCGGTCTGCGCCTGCACGGACAGACAGAGCGTGGCTGCAGCCAGCGCGAGCGGACGAAGGGTGGGCGTGAGCTTTCGCATAGAATCGTTAAACAAAAGGTAAATAACAATAATTCGCATTATTTTACATAGATGACCCCCCGACTCCGTCGTGTCTGGTTCCAGGCCCACACCTGGCTGGCCCTGTCCCTGGGCTGGCTGCTCGCCCTCAACGCCCTGCTCGGCGCCCTGCTCACCGTCGCCAAGCCGCTGGACCAGGGGTTCAATGCACATCTCTTCGTACAGTCGGACCCGGCCGCAGAACAGCCGCCGGTCTCGCTGGAATCGCTGCGCACCCGGCTGACGGCCGAGTTCGGCGCCGGAACCCATCTCACGCTGCGCCCGCCGCGTGTCGCGGGTGAAAGCCTGCGCGCCTATGTCTCCGGTCCCTGGGACGGCATCGTCTACTACGACGACACGGGCCGCGAGCTCGGCCGCCGCGGTGACACCGAGGGTCTGCACAACCTGCTCTTCGAGCTGCACAGCACCGTGCTGCTGGGGGATGCCGGCCGTGCCCTGCTCGCCTTCGTGGCGCTGAGCTATCTGCTGCTGCTGCTCAGCGGCCTGGTGCTGTGGTGGCCGCAACGCTGGCCGCCAAATCTGAAGATCCGTCTGCGGCGCGGCTGGCACCCGGCGCTCTACGACCTGCACCGCACGGCGGGCGCCGTGCTGGGCCTGCTCATCGCGGTGAGCGTGGCCACCGGCGCCTACATGGCCTGGCCGCCGCTGCGCACCGCAGTCACCCATCTGGCGGGCGACACCCAGGTCAAGGCGCCGCCCGTGCCGGCAGAGAGCCTGCAGCTGCCTCGCCGTCCGCTGGACGAGCTGGTGGCGACTGCGCAGACACGCTTTCCCGGCGCGATGGTGGGCTATGTGCAGGTCCCCGGGCGCGAGGGCCAGGCCGTGCGGGTGCGCTTCAAAGTCGAGGACGACCGCCACCCCAATGGCCTGAGTTCGGTCTGGCTCAACCCCCACACAGGGGAAATTCTGTCCACCTACCGCTGGAACGAGCTGGACACTGGCAGCCGCATCATCACCGTCATCTACCCCCTGCACACCGGTGAGCTCGGCGGCACGCCACTGACCGTGCTGGTGGGCCTGGGCGGCCTCGTGCTGGCCGGCCTGGGCATCAGCGGTCTGTGGCTCTGGACCCGGCGCACCTGGCCGCCGGCGCGGCGCTGAACAGCGCCCTCACCACGCCCGGGCGCGCAACTCCGCGCTGGCCTGCCGCACCACGCTCCAGGCCGCGGTCAGCGCCAGCGTGGCCATGAAGGCGGCCACCAGCAGGTCGGGCCAGGCACTGCCGCTGCCGAACACGCCCAGGGCCGCTGCGGCCACGGCCAGATTGCCCAGCGCATCATTGCGGCTGCACAGCCAGACCGAGCGCATGTTCGCGTCGCCCTCGCGCCAGGCATAGAGCTTCACGGCCACCACCACATTGGCCAACAGCGCCAGCACGGCGATCAGGCCCATGGTCAGAGGCTCGGGCGGTGTGCCGTGCAGCAGCGCCCAGACCGTGCGGCCCAGCACGAAGACCCCGAACAGGCCCATGCTCAGGCCCTTGAGCAGGGCAGCGCGCGCGCGCCAGAGCAGGCCCATGCCCAGCACGGCCAGCGAGAGGCCATAGTTCACGGCGTCGCCGAAGAAGTCCACCGCATCGGCCAGCAGCGAGACCGAGCCGCTGCGCAGGCCGCCGGCGATCTCCACGCCGAACATGGCCGCGTTGATGAGCAGCGCCGCCCAGAGCACGCGGCGGTAGCGCGGGTCGGACAGTGCCTCGGCCGTGGTGTGGTCGTGAGAATGATGGCTGTGTGCGCTCATGGTGCCGGGTTCCTTGTGACGATAACTGCATTGGAAACCCTGTAGCCACTCCAGGGTCAAGCCCTTATCATGCCCAGGCCCTTCCCACACGGATTCTCCATGCTCGACTTCCTGCGCCTCAGCGCCCTCTTCATCGTCACCGCCCTGGCCGAGATCGTGGGCTGCTACCTGCCCTGGCTCGTGCTCGTGCAAGGCCGCAGCGCCTGGCTGCTGCTGCCCGCCGCGCTCGCGCTGGCCCTGTTCGCCTGGCTGCTGACCCTGCACCCCACGGCCGCGGGTCGCACCTACGCGGCCTATGGCGGCGTCTACGTGGTCATGGCCCTGCTCTGGCTCTGGCGCGTCGACGGCATCGTGCCCACGCGCTGGGATCTGCTGGGCGGCGCCATCTGCCTGCTGGGCATGGCGCTGATCGCGTTGCAGCCGCGCCCGGCCGCCTGAAGGAATGCCCATGAAGATCGGTGAACTCGCCCGCGCTGCCCAGACGCCCGTGGAGACCATCCGCTACTACGAGCGCGAGGGCCTGCTGCCCGCGCCGCCGCGCAGCGAGGGCAACTACCGCCTCTATGGCGACGCCCATCGCCAGCGCCTGGCCTTCATCCGCCACTGCCGCGGCCTGGACATGACGCTGGACGAAGTGCGCCTGCTGCTGCAGGTGCGCGACGACCCTCAAGGCGGCTGCGAGGCCGCCGACGCGCTGCTCGATGCGCACATCGCCCACGTCAGCGCGCGCATCCGCGAGCTGCGCGACCTGCAGAAAGAGCTGGGGGCGTTGCGACAGCAGTGCACGGGCGGGCAGGACGCGGCGCATTGCGGCGTGCTGCAGGGCCTGGCGCAGACGCCCCGCCCCCGCAAGCGTTCAGCCCATGTGCACGGGCCGCACGGGCACTGACGTTCAGCGCCGCCGCAGCACCACGCGGTAGAGCAGCAGATAGGCCAGCCAACCCAGCGTCGTGAGCGCCAGCATGAGCAGGCCCAGGTTGACCGGGCCGTCGTGCGTCAGCAGGCCCACGAGGTAGCCACCGAAGGCCCCGGTGAACTGCTGGGCCGTGCCCGCCACGGCAGCGGCGGCGCCGGCCAGCGCAGGCAGCAGGCCCACGGTGCCGGCCAGGGCCAGCGGCGTGAGCAGGCCATGGCCGATGCCCAGAAAGACCAGCGGCAGCGCAAAGGCCAGCGGCGTACGCCAGCCGCCCCAGGCCAGGGCCAGCAGCAGGCCCAGCGCGAAGAAGATCGCGCTCTGCCCCAGCGTCATGATCTTGCGGTCGCCCCAGCGGCTCACCAGGCGACTGGCCAGCAGATTGCCCAGCACATAGGGGAAGGGAATGGCCATGATGTACCAGCCCACCTGCCCCGGCCCCACGCCATAGCCGGCGAGCACGATGGGCGCACCCGCGAGGAAGCAGTAGAAGGTGGCCGTGGTCATGGCGAGGATCAGCACATAGAGCAGAAAGGCCGGCTCGCGCGCCAGCTGCGCATAGGACTGCAGCAGGGCGCGCAGCCAGTGCTCTTCGCTGCGGGCCGGCGCATGCGGGCCACGCACGGGCAGGCCGCGCCAGGCGGCGATGAAGGCCAGCACCGCCAGAGCGGCCATGAGCGCGAAGTTGAGCTGCCAGCCCAGCCGCTCGTGCACCTGGCCGCCGAGCAGCGTGGCCAGCGGCGGGCACAGGCCCATGGTCATGCCGATGTAGGCCATCATGCGCGGGCGCTCGCGGCCCTGGAACAGGTCCTGCACCAGGGCGCGGCCCACCACCATGCCCGCTGCACTGCCCGCGCCCTGCAGCGCGCGCGCCGCGATCACCGTGTTGAGATCGCTCGCAAAGACCCCCAGCAGCGACCCCAGGCCCGCGAGCGCCAGGCCGAAGAGCAGCACGGGCTTGCGCCCGAGCCGGTCCGACACCGGCCCATAGATCAGCTGCAGCCCGCCATAGGCCGCGACGAAGGCGCTGAAGCTCAGCTGCACATGCGACTGCGTGGCCCCGAAATCCTGCGCCCAGCCGGGCAGCGAAGGCAGGCAGATCGTCATGGCCAGCAGGCCATAGGCCAGCTGCAGCAACAGGTTGGCAGTGAGCCAGGCGCGGGAGGAGACGGGAGGAGCAGGTGGCATCAGCGAGCGGGAAGATGAGCGGCACGTGGCCCGGACAGGACCCGGACCAGTGTAGTCATCCCCCACGCCGCAGCACCCACGCGCACGCTCTAGCAGCTAGAGCGTTGCGCGATGGGTCGGGAGGTCAGGAACTTGTGGAGCGATCGTCGCGCAGCAGATTGCTGCGCAAGTTCAGGCGAGGCCTTCGGCCTTGAGGGCGGCCTGCACGCCGGGGCGGGCCGCCACGCGGGCCAGGTAGGCCTTGAGGTGGGGCAGGCCGCTGATGTCGATCTTCACGAACTTGGTCCAGCCCACCACGGTGAAGAGGTAGGCATCGGCCACGCTGAAGTCGGCGCCCATCGCGTAGTCCTTGCCGGCCAGCTGCTCGTTGACCCAGGCCAGGCGGCGCGAGATGTTGGCGCGGCAGGTCTCCTTCCACTCCTCGGGGGCGGTCGGGTTGAACAGCGGGCTGAAGGTCTTGTGCAGTTCGGTGCCGATGAAGGTCAGCCAGGCCTGCAGCTGGTAGCGCGCCAGCGTGCCGTTGGCGGGCGCAAGCTTCTTGTCGGGGTGCTGGTCGGCCAGGTACTGCACGATGGCCGGGCCTTCGGTCAGCACGGTGCCGTCGTCGAGCTGCAGCGCGGGCACATAGCCCTTGGGGTTGATGGCGAGAAAGTCGCCGCCCGAGCCGGTCTTCTTGCCCTTGAGGTCGACGGTGTCGGTCTCGTACTTCAGGCCAAGCTCTTCGAGCACGATGTGGGGAGACAGGGAGCAGGCGCCGGGTTTGAGGAAGAGTTTCATGGAAGTTGTCTCATGGGTGGTGGAAAAGCCCGCGCGTGGCGGGACGGCGCCAGTGTAGGCAATCCGGGCGCCCCTTGCTGGCGCCCGGGCATCCACCTTGTCTACTTGACCGTGAAGCGCACGGTCACCGTCTTGCCGCCCACGCCGTTGATCACGGCCACGGCGCGCATGCCCTTGGCGAGCTTCACGCCCGGCACCTC
>JAIESX010000045.1 GCA_019745555.1 Burkholderiaceae bacterium
CTGGCCACCTGGTCCAGGGCCTTGCCCTGGGCGGTGAAGATCTGGGCGTTGGCGGCCAGCAGGTCGGCACGCTCCATGCCGGGGCCGCGCGGACGGGCACCCACGAGCAGGGCGTAATCGGCGTCCTTGAAGGCCACCAGCGGGTCACCCGTGGGGATCACACCGGCCAGCAGCGGGAAGGCGCAGTCTTCGAGCTCCATGATCACACCCTTGAGCGCCTTCTGGGCCTTCTCGTCCGGGATTTCCAGCAGTTGCAGGATCACGGGCTGGTCCTTGCCCAGCATTTCGCCGGAGGCGATGCGGAACAGCAGGGCGTAACCGATTTGACCGGCGGCGCCGGTGACGGCGACGCGGACGGGCTTTTTGCTCATGGTGGAAACTCCAGAAGGTAATAAGTGATCGCTGACCGGGGAGACACCCTGCCCGCAAGCTGGCGGGTCTCCCGGAAGGTCCCGGCAGTGTAGCGCGAAACGACCCGTTTTTCAATTTGTCTTATGTCTTATATAAGATATGATTGAGGTCATTTCACCAGCCACTCCGACCGGGTCCACCGCATGAATTCCAGCTCGCCCCCCCTGGCCGACAGCGCCATGGCCGCCGCGGACGGCGGCGGTCCTGCGCCGGCCTTCAGCCCTCTCTACCAGCAGATCAAGGGGCTGATCCTGCAAAGCCTGCAATCGGGTGAATGGAAACCCGGTGAGGCCATCCCCAGCGAGATGGACCTGGCCGCACGCTACCGCGTGAGCCAGGGCACGGTGCGCAAGGCCATCGACGAACTGGCCGCCGACAACCTGCTGGTGCGCCGCCAGGGCAAGGGCACCTTCGTCGCCACCCACGCCGAACAGCATGTGCAGTACCGCTTCCTGCGCCTGATGCCCGACACGGGTGACCGCCAGAGTGAGGGGCCGGCCGAGCGCACCATCATCGACTGCAAGCGCCTGCGCGCCACCGCCGAGATCGCACGCGCCCTGGCGCTGCGCAGCGGCGACAGCGTGCTGCAGGTGCGCCGCGTGCTGGCCTTCGCAGGCCGCCCCACCATTCTGGAAGACCTCTGGCTACCGGGCACGCCCTTCAAGGGCCTCACAGCCGAACGACTCAGCGATGACCACGGCCCCATGTACGCGATGTTCGAAACCGAGTTCGGCGTGCGCATGGTGCGCGCCGAGGAAAAGATCCGTGCCGTGCTGCCCGACGCGGCCCAGAGCGCACTGCTCAAGGTAGGCAAGAACACGCCCTTGCTGAGCGTGGAGCGCATCGCCTACACCTATAACGACGTCCCCATGGAGTTGCGTCGCGGCCTTTATTTGACGGACACGCACCACTACCGCAATGTGCTGAGCTGAGAAACTCGGTTACGCACATAAGGTCGAACAATGAATCCTTCGACACAAGCTTATGGATGCTGCGTTGCAATAGAATTTAGCCCTGTCAACGCCTGAAAGTTTCACGGCGGTTACATCACCGAAAGCCCCACCATGTCCGAGCTTGCTACTCCCTCCCGGCCCCAGCGGCCCGAGTTCCGCAACATCCACGCGCTCAAGGACCTGCCCAGCTACCGCCTGCCTCCGGCCGGCTGGGTGTCCATCCTGCACCGCGTCAGCGGCGCCCTGATGTTCCTTCTGCTGCCCTTCATCATCTGGATGTTCGACACCTCGCTGACCTCCGAATACTCCTTTGCCCGCTTCAGCGCCGCCTTCGGGGTCGGCATCGGTTTCGTGCCGGGCTGGTTCATCAAGCTCGTGGCCCTGGCCCTGATCTGGGCCTACCTGCACCACCTCATCGCCGGCCTGCGCCACCTGTGGATGGACGCCACCCACGCGGTAAGCAAGGCATTCGGTCGCAACTCGGCCATTGTCACGCTGGCACTGAGCCTGGGCCTGACCGTCGTGCTGGGCGCCAAGCTGTTCAGCCTCTACTGAGATTCAAGGAGCAACGCCATGTCTGTCAATTACGGCTCCAAGCGCATCGTCGTCGGCGCGCATTACGGCCTGCGCGACTGGATCGTCCAGCGCGCCACGGCCGTCCTCATGGTCCTCTTCACGCTGCTGGTGCTGACCCAGGTGGTCTTCACGCGCGGCCCTGTCGGCTACGAAACCTGGGCCGGCATCTTCGCCCCCCAGTGGATGAAGGTCATCACCTTCGCCGTCATCGTTGCCCTGATCTGGCACGTCTGGGTCGGCATGCGCGACATCTGGATGGACTACATCAAGCCCGTCTGGCTGCGCCTGTCGCTGCAGGTATTCACCCTTGTCTGGCTGGTCGGCTGCGCCGGCTGGGCCCTCCAAGTCCTCTGGAGACTCTGAGTCATGTCCTATTCCATCTCCAAGCGCAAATTCGACGTCGTCATCGTCGGGGCCGGCGGCTCCGGCATGCGCGCCTCGCTGCAGCTGGCGCGCGCCGGCCTGAACGTGGCCGTGCTGTCCAAGGTCTTCCCCACCCGCTCGCACACCGTGGCCGCGCAGGGCGGCATCGGCGCCTCCCTCGGCAACATGTCCGAGGACAACTGGCACTACCATTTCTACGACACAGTCAAGGGCTCCGACTGGCTTGGCGACCAGGACGCGATCGAATTCATGTGCCGTGAAGCGCCCAAGGTCGTCTACGACCTGGAACACATGGGCATGCCCTTCGACCGCAACCCGGACGGCACCATCTACCAGCGTCCTTTCGGCGGCCACACGGCCAACTACGGCGAGAAGCCCGTGCAGCGCGCCTGTGCCGCGGCCGACCGCACCGGCCACGCCATGCTGCACACCTTGTACCAGCAGAACGTCTCGGCCAAGACCCAGTTCTTCGTCGAGTGGATGGCGCTGGACCTGGTCCGCGACGCCGAAGGCGATGTGGTGGGTGTGACTGCCCTGGAAATGGAAACCGGCGACCTGCACGTGCTGCACGCCAAGACCGTGCTGCTGGCCACCGGCGGTGCTGGCCGCATTTTCGCGGCCTCCACCAACGCCTTCATCAACACCGGCGACGGCCTGGGCATGGCGGCACGCGCCGGCATCCCGCTGCAGGACATGGAGTTCTGGCAGTTCCACCCGACCGGTGTGGCCGGTGCCGGCGTGCTGCTGACCGAGGGCTGCCGCGGCGAAGGCGCCATCCTGCTCAACAGCAAGGGCGAGCGTTTCATGGAGCGTTATGCGCCCACGCTCAAGGACCTGGCCCCGCGCGACTTCGTCTCGCGCTCCATGGACCAGGAGATCAAGGAAGGCCGCGGCTGCGGCCCGAACAAGGACTACGTGCTGCTCAAGCTCGATCACCTGGGCGCCGAGACCATCCACAAGCGCCTGCCCTCGGTCTACGAGATCGGTGTGAACTTCGCCAACGTGGACATCACCAAGGAACCGATCCCGGTCGTGCCCACCATCCACTACCAGATGGGCGGCATCCCGACCAACATCAACGGCCAGGTCGTGGTGCACGACGGTAGCAGCAACAAGGTCGTCAACGGCCTGTACGCCGTGGGCGAATGCTCCTGCGTCTCGGTGCACGGCGCCAACCGCCTGGGCACCAACTCCCTGCTGGACCTGCTGGTCTTCGGCCGCGCCGCGGGCAACCACATCGTCGAGTTCGCCTCGCGCACCAAGTCGCACAAGCCGCTGCCGGCCGATGCAGCCGATCGCACCCTGGCCCGCCTGGCACGCCTGGACTCGGCGCCGAACGGCGAATATGCCCAGAACGTGGCCAACGACATGCGCGCCGCCATGCAGCAGCACGCGGGCGTGTTCCGCACCCAGGCCAGCATGGACGAGGGCGTCAAGAAGATCGCCGCGCTGCGCGAGCGCAGCAAGCACATCGGCCTGAAGGACAACTCCAAGGTCTTCAACACCGCACGCATCGAGGCACTCGAAGTCGAGAACCTGATCGAGTGCGCCCAGGCCACCATGGTGTCGGCAGCCGCCCGCAAGGAATGCCGCGGCGCCCACACCGTGAACGACTACGAGCGTCCGGCGGACGACCCGGTCGCGCCGCTGGGCCGTGACGACGCCAACTGGATGAAACACACCCTTTGGCACAGCGCGAGCAACAGCCTGACCTACAAGCCCGTCAACCTCAAGCCGCTGACGGTGGATTCTGTCCCGCCCAAGGTTCGTACCTTCTAAGACGTCACGCCGAGAGACCATCATGACCCTACGCACGTTCCAGATCTACCGCTACGACCCGGACAAGGACGCCAAGCCCTATATGCAGACCATCGAGGTCGAACTCGACGGGCATGAGCGCATGCTGCTCGACGCCCTGGTCAAGCTCAAGGCGGTCGACCCGACCCTCTCGTTCCGTCGCTCCTGCCGGGAAGGCGTCTGCGGCTCGGACGCGATGAACATCAACGGCAAGAATGGTCTGGCCTGCCTGACCAACATGAACACGCTCAAGGGCACCGTGGTGCTCAAGCCGCTGCCGGGCCTGCCGGTGGTGCGCGACCTGATCGTGGACATGACGCAGTTCTTCAAGCAGTACCACTCGATCAAGCCCTACCTGATCAACGACAATGTGCCGCCCGAGAAGGAGCGCCTGCAGTCGCCCGAAGAGCGCGAGGAGCTCAACGGCCTGTACGAGTGCATCCTGTGCGCGAGCTGCTCCACGAGCTGCCCGAGCTTCTGGTGGAATCCGGACAAGTTCGTCGGCCCGGCCGGCCTGCTGCAGGCCTACCGCTTCATCGCCGACAGCCGCGACCAGGCCACCGGCGAGCGCCTGGACAATCTGGAAGACCCCTACCGCCTGTTCCGCTGCCATACCATCATGAATTGCGTCGACGTCTGCCCCAAGGGCCTGAACCCCACCAAGGCGATCGGCAAGATCAAGGAAATGATGGTCGCCCGCGCGGTGTAAGCGAAACACCAGGGTAGACCGTGGACAATGCACTGATTGATGAAAGAGCGCTGAGCAAGCTGAAGTGGCGCTGCCGCCGTGGCCTGCTCGAGAACGATCTCTTCATCGAGCGCTTTTTCCGCCAGTTCGAGTCCACGCTGACGGTGCGCCAGGCACAGGGTCTGAATGCCCTGATGGACCTGAGCGACAACGATCTGCTCGACCTGCACCTCGGCCGCAAACCGCTGGCCGAAGTGGAGCCCGGGCTGGATCGCGAAGAGGTACGTGAAGTACTGAAGATGTTGAGAACCACCTCCTGAAAGGTCTAGAAATGAAACTTGCCGACAACAAAGCCACCCTGTCGTTCAGCAACGGCGCCGCGAGCATCGAGCTGCCGGTCTACCAGGGCAATATCGGCCCGGATGTCATCGACATCCGCAAGCTGTATGGCCAGACCGGCATGTTCACCTACGACCCGGGCTTCCTGTCCACGGCGTCGTGCCAGTCCGCCATCACCTACATCGATGGTGACAAGGGCGAGCTGCTGTACCGTGGCTACCCCATCGAGCAGCTGGCCACCCAGTGCGACTACCTCGACACCTGTCACCTGCTGCTCTACGGCGACCTGCCCAACGCCACCCAGCAGAAGGACTTCCACAAGCTCGTGACCAACCACACCATGGTCAACGAGCAGATGCAGTTCTTCCTGCGCGGCTTCCGTCGTGACGCCCACCCCATGGCCGTGCTGACCGGCCTGGTCGGTGCGCTGTCGGCCTTCTATCACGACAGCACGGACATCAACAATCCGGAGCACCGCAACATCGCGGCCATCCGCCTGATCGCCAAGATGCCCACGCTGGTCGCCATGGCCTACAAGTACGGCATCGGCCAGCCTTACATGTACCCGCAGAACAACCTGTCCTACGCCGGCAACTTCCTGCGCATGATGTTCGGTACGCCCTGCGAGGAGTACAAGGTCAACCCCGTGCTCGAGCGCGCGCTGGACCGCATCTTCATCCTGCACGCCGACCACGAGCAGAACGCCTCCACCTCGACCGTGCGCCTGTGCGGCTCCTCCGGCACCAACCCCTTCGCGGCCATCGCAGCCGGCGTGGCCTGCCTCTGGGGCCCGGCCCACGGCGGCGCCAATGAGGCGTGCCTGAACATGCTGGAAGACCTGCAGCGCCAGGGTGGCGTGGCCAAGGTCGGCGAGTTCATGAACCAGGTCAAGGACAAGAACTCGGGCGTGCGCCTGATGGGCTTCGGCCACCGCGTTTACAAGAACTACGATCCGCGCGCCAAGCTCATGCAGGAAACCTGCAAGGAAGTGCTGCAGGAGATGGGCCTGGAGAACGACCCGCTGTTCAAGCTGGCCATGGCCCTGGAAAAGATCGCCCTGGAAGACGACTACTTCGTGCAGCGCAAGCTCTACCCGAACGTGGACTTCTACTCCGGCATCGTGCAGCGCGCCATCGGCATCCCGGTCAACCTGTTCACCGGCATCTTCGCCCTGGCCCGCACCGTGGGCTGGATCGCCCAGCTCAACGAGATGATCAGCGACCCCGAGTACAAGATCGGCCGTCCGCGCCAGCTCTTCACCGGCTCGCCGCGCCGCGACGTGCCGCCGCTGGCCAAGCGCTGAGCTGCATGAGCAAGCCCGCCGCACGGCAACGTCGGCGGGCTTTTTTGTTTGGGAAGACCCCTGCATGAAACTGATCCAGAGCGCCGCCGAACTGCGCGCCCTGGCCGAGACGCCGGGCGAGCAGCCCTGCGCCTGTGGTCTGGCCGCGTGCGCCGGCTGGACCAGCCTGACCGAGGAGCGCTGGCCCGCCACGCTCATGACCCAGCTGGCCACCCTGCGCGACCCCGAGGTGTACGAGCCGACCTTCGAGGAACACCACCCGGCCGGCACCCGCTACGACGACCCGGCCGCCCCGGTGGCCCTGGCCTTCTTCCCCTACAACCGCTGCGACCTCTGGCGCTGTCAGGCCTGCCGGCGCCTGGTGCTGCGCTACACCGAGTTCGGCGGCTACTACGTGGACCACCGCGTGCGCGTGCTCGACCCCACGCTGATCGTCGACTGAGTCCTGGGCGCCACCGCCCCTACCCGGCAAGGCCGTCATCGCGAAACGCGATGACAAAACAGATGATCATGGGGGAAAATAGGCCAACTCATCGCCAAACGCGATGACAAAGCCCCAGCCATGAAACCCGCCGACCGCAGCTTCGCCCGCCGCATGGACCTCACGTCTCTGCAGCTCTTCGTGGCCGTCTGCGAACTCGGCAGCATCGGCAAGGCCGCCGAACGCGAGTTCATTGCCGCCTCGGCCATCAGCAAACGTCTGGCCGATCTCGAGGCCACGCTGGGCACGCCCCTGCTCTACCGCCACACACGCGGCGTGGACCTGACCCCTGCCGGCGAAAGCCTCTTGCACCACGCGCGCTCGGTGCTCTACAGCCTGGAGAAGATGCAGGGCGAACTCAGCGAGTACGTGGATGGCGTGCGTGGCCATGTGCGTGTGCACGCCAGCATCTCGGCCATCGTGCAGTTCCTGCCCGAGGACCTGGGCGCCTTCATCCGCGAACATGAGCAGGTCAAGATCGATCTCGAGGAACATCTGAGCACCGAGGTCGTGCGCGCGGTGCAGGAAGGCGCGGCCGACCTGGGTATCTGCAACGCCGGCGTGGGCACGGGCGAGCTGCAGACCCTGCCCTACCGGCAGGACCAGCTCGCGCTCATCGTGCCCCGGGGCCATGCATTGGCCTCGAGGGAGACCATCGATTTCGTCCAGTCCCTGGACTGGGACCATGTGGGCCTGCACGCCACCAGCTCCATCTACCTGGCCATGCGCGAGGCCGCCGCGGCCGCGGGTCGCAGCATCCGCCTGCGCATCCATGTCACCGGCCTGGACGCCATGTGCCGCATGATCCACAACGGCCTGGGCGTGGGCGTGATGCCACGCCGCGCCTTCGAGCTCATGCACGGCGTGGGCGATCTGGCCTGCGTTGAATTGAAAGACGACTGGGCGCAGCGCCGCATCGAGCTCGTCGCCCGCGATTTCTCCACCCTGCCCGTCACCGCAAGGCTGCTGGTGGACCACCTCACCGCCACCTAGAATCCAAGACCCTCACGAGGACACACGCCATGGGACGCACCCTTTACGACAAGATCTGGGACGAGCACGTCGTCCACACCGAGGAGGACGGCACCGCCGTGCTCTACATCGACCGCCACCTGGTCCATGAAGTGACCAGCCCGCAGGCCTTCGAAGGCCTGCGCCAGGCCGGCCGCAAGGTCTGGCGCGTGAGTTCCATCGTGGCCACGGCCGACCACAACACCCCGACCACGGGCTGGGAGCTGGGCTACGACGGGATTGCCGACCCGATCAGCAAGGAACAGATCACCACGCTGGACGCCAACATCAAGGAATATGGTGCGGCGGCCTTCTTCCCCTTCCTGTCCAAGCGCCAGGGCATCGTGCACGTGATCGGCCCCGAAAACGGCGCCACGCTCCCGGGCATGACGGTCGTCTGCGGCGACAGCCACACCTCCACGCACGGCGCCTTTGGCGCGCTGGCCCACGGCATCGGCACCAGCGAGGTCGAGCACGTGATGGCCACGCAGACCCTGCTGGCCAAGAAGGCCAAGAACATGCTGATCAAGGTCGAGGGCACCCTGGCCAAGGGCGTGACGGCCAAGGACGTCGTGCTGGCCATCATCGGCAAGATCGGCACGGCCGGCGGCACCGGCTACACCATCGAGTTCGCCGGCTCTGCCATCCGCAGCCTGTCCATGGAAGGCCGTATGACCATCTGCAATATGGCCATCGAGGCGGGCGCGCGCGCCGGTCTGGTGGCCGTGGACGACAAGACCCTCGAGTACGTCCGCGGCCGACCGCTGGCGCCCACGGGGGCCGAGTGGGACCAGGCCGTCGCCTACTGGAAGACCCTGCACTCGGACGCCGACGCCAAATTTGACACCGTGGTCGAGCTCGACGCCGCACAGATCCTGCCCCAGGTCACCTGGGGCACCTCGCCCGAGATGGTGCTGGGCATCGACGGGCGCGTGCCCGATCCGGACAAGGAAAAGGACGCCAACAAGCGCGGGGCCATCGAGCGCGCGCTCAGCTACATGGGCCTGGAGCCCGGCAAGCCGCTGGCGGACATCACCATCGACAAGGTCTTCATCGGCTCCTGCACCAACAGCCGTATCGAGGACATGCGCGAGGCCGCCGCCGTGATCAAGAAACTGGGACAGAAGGTCTCCAAGGACGTCAAGCTGGCCCTGGTGGTGCCCGGCTCCGGCCAGGTCAAGGAGCAGGCCGAACGCGAAGGTCTGCATGAGATCTTCAAGGCCGCAGGCTTCGAGTGGCGCGAACCCGGCTGCTCCATGTGCCTGGCCATGAACGCCGACCGCCTGGAGCCCGGGGAGCGCTGCGCCTCCACCAGCAACCGCAACTTCGAAGGCCGCCAGGGCGCGGGTGGCCGCACCCACCTGGTCAGCCCGGCCATGGCCGCCGCCGCCGCCGTGCACGGCCACTTCGTCGACATCCGTAAATTCTCCTGAGGTTCGCCATGCAGAAGTTCACCATCCACCAAGGTCTCGTGGCCCCCATGGACCGCGAGAACGTCGACACCGACGCCATCATCCCCAAGCAGTTCCTCAAGTCCATCCGCAAGACTGGCTTCGGCCCCAATCTCTTCGACGAGTGGCGCTACCTGGACCCGGGCTATCCGGGCCAGGACCCCAAGAGCCGCAAGCCGAATCCGGACTTCGTGCTGAACCAGCCGCGCTACGCTGGTGCCTCCGTGCTGCTGGCGCGCAAGAACTTCGGCTGCGGCTCCTCGCGCGAACATGCGCCCTGGGCCATCGACCAGTACGGTTTCCGCGCCATCATTGCGCCAAGCTACGCCGACATCTTCTTCAACAACTGCTTCAAGAACGGCCTGCTGCCCATCGTGCTGCCCGAGGCCACGGTGGCCCAGCTCTTCGACGAATGTGCAGCCTTTCCCGGCTACAGCCTGACCGTGGACCTGGAGCGCCAGGTCATCGTCAAGCCGCAGGGCGAGGAAATTCCCTTCGACGTGCAGCCCTTCCGCAAGTACTGTCTGCTCAACGGCTACGACGACATCGGCCTGACCCTGCGTCACAAGGACAAGATCGCCGCCTTCGAAGCGGAACGGCTGGCCAGGAAGCCCTGGCTGGCTCACACGATGATCGGCTGATCGCCTTCACCCCAACGCTCCCAATTTAATAGCAAAGAAAAACATGAAGATCGCAGTTCTGCCGGGTGACGGCATCGGTACCGAAATCGTGGCCGAGGCCGTCAAGGTCCTCAAGGCCCTGGACCTGAAGTTCGAAATGGAGACCGCCCCCGTGGGCGGCGCGGCCTACGAGGCCGCAGGCCACCCGCTGCCCGAGGCCACGCTCAAGCTCGCCCAGGCCGCCGACGCCATCCTCTTCGGCGCCGTCGGCGACTGGAAATACGACAAGCTTGAGCGCGCGCTGCGTCCCGAGCAGGCCATCCTGGGCCTGCGCAAGCACCTGGGCCTCTATGCCAACTTCCGCCCCGCCATCTGCTACGAGCAGCTGACCCATGCCTCCAGCCTCAAGCCCGAGCTCGTGGCCGGTCTGGACATCCTCATCGTGCGCGAGCTCACCGGCGACATCTACTTCGGTCAGCCGCGCGGCCGTCGCACCGCCGTGGACGGCCACTTCCCCGGCGCCGAAGAAGCCTACGACACCATGCGCTACAGCAAGCCCGAGATCGAGCGCATCGCCCACACCGCCTTCCAGGCCGCACGCAAGCGCAACAAGAAGGTCACGAGCGTAGACAAAGCCAATGTGCTCGAGACCTTCCAGTTCTGGAAGGACGTGGTCACCGAGGTGCATGCCCAGTACCCCGACGTGAAGCTGGAGCACATGTACGTGGACAACGCCGCCATGCAGCTGGTCAAGGCACCCAAGAGTTTTGACGTGATCGTCACCGGCAATATGTTCGGCGACATCCTCAGCGACGAAGCCTCCATGCTGACCGGCTCCATCGGCATGCTGCCCTCGGCCAGCCTCAACAGCAGGAACCAGGGCCTGTACGAGCCCAGCCACGGCAG
>JAIESX010000056.1 GCA_019745555.1 Burkholderiaceae bacterium
CGTATCCACCTATAGCTGAATCCAATCGAATCTTCGCTGTTGTATAGGGCACGTCAAAGGAGACGCCTCGCCTCCCCGTGTGAACCATCCAACTAAGAAAGTTGCATGCTTCATTTACTCGAACTGTCACGGTGCTGGGTTTTAGGCCATTTCCCGCTTGTGACCAAATGCCTTTCAGCATTTCTGTTTGATATTGCCCTGCGATATGGACTGAGTAGTCGCAGGTAGTCAGGTCTATTCCCCGTACTTCCGCCCATTCAAGGAAGTTGGCCAACCAAGCCGCATAGTTGTCCATCGACTTTTTTGTTGGTATTCGTCCGCCGAATAGCGGCTCTTGATCAGCACCGATCCGACGACCTAGTCCTCGGTCAATCAAGTAGGCGTTGCCATCCCTGTGATAGCCCGGTCGAGAGTCGATGATGAACGGAAGGTGCGCCAGCGCCGGGTACCTATGGGCAAACTTTCCGTCTTTTGCTGAGTAGTGGACTGAGTAGCTTCTGGCGTCCATTGGTTAATGAATATTCACTTTCAAGAGGGTTCATATTACAAGAATTCATTGACACATTCTGATACTTGTTTAATGAATACTTGACGCGCCTATAACCACCAGGTAGCCGCTGTGGCGGTTGGCCACCTCGGGCTTGCAGGGCTCGACCGATTTCGCGCCGATCTGGCGCGCCAGATTCTTGGTGGACACCTTGCGGTTACCGTGCATCAGTACCACCAGGGGCCTGGCGTCCTGGTCCTGCATGATCAGCGTCTTGACCACGGCATACGGGTCCCAGCCCAGCACCTCGGCGCTGTGCTGGGCGCCCCCATGCTCCAGGTATTCGTAAGGGTGCTCGCTGTAGTCCACCCGGTGCGCCTTGAGCAACTGGGTGGCCGGTGTTTCGGAAACGTGGTCTTTCTTGGCCATGGCCGAATTTTCCCTCAGAGCACGACAGCTGTAGTGCCACAATCGCGGCCCATGAACACCCCGCAAGACGGCACTTCCCTGCGCCACAGCCACGCCGAAGACGCCCTGGCCCTGCTCTCGGGCACGGCGCTGATCGCCCTGGCCGTGGCCCTGTTCCAGCACGCGCAGCTGCTCAGCGGCGGCACCGCGGGCATCGCCTTCTTGCTGCACTACGGCATGGGCTGGGGCTTCGGGCCGGTGTTCTTCGTGCTCAACCTGCCCTTCTACGTGCTGGCCTGGCGCCGCATGGACCGCGCCTTTCTGGTCAAGACCA
Organism: Burkholderiaceae bacterium; assembly: GCA_019745555.1. Classification (GTDB taxonomy): domain Bacteria; phylum Pseudomonadota; class Gammaproteobacteria; order Burkholderiales; family Burkholderiaceae_C; genus Hylemonella. The sequence goes on from JAIESX010000056.1 coordinate 1,230, forward strand.
TGATCGCCGTGGCCCTGCTGTCGGTCCTGACCGAAGTCATGCCTCACCTCATCGTCTTCGAGCAGGTGCGTCCGCTGTACGCGGCGCTGGTGGGCGGGGTGCTGCTGGGCGTGGGCTTTCTCATCCTCTTCCGTCACCGCGCGAGTCTGGGTGGCGTGGGCATCCTGGCCTTCTGGTTGCAGGAGACGCGTGGCTGGCGTGCCGGCCATGTGCAGATGGCGGTTGACGGCGCCATCCTGCTGCTGGCGCTGGCCACTGCCCCCCTGCTACAGGTCGCCCTGTCCGTCGTTGGCGCCGTGGTGCTGAACCTGACCCTGGCCATCAACCACCGCGCCGGGCGTTATATTGCCAACTGAACACCCCAGGAGCTCTGCATGAACGCCGTCACCGACTCCGCCGCTACCCTGATCCGCGCCCCGCTCGAAGCCACGCTCAAGAAGCAGCGCGCCGCCTACTTCGCCAACCCGGCCCCCGACTACGAGGCCCGGTGCGCCGACCTGCGCAAGCTCGAGCGCTTCGTGCGCGAACATCAGGACGCAATCTGCGACGCGATCAGCGCCGACTACGGCAACCGCTCGCGCCATGAGACCCTGCTGACCGAGGTCATGCCCGTGCTCAAGAGCATCCACCACACGCTCAAGCACCTCAGGCGCTGGATGAAGCCGCAGCGCCGCAGCGTGGATCGTCTGACCTTCGGCCTGGCCAGCAACCGCGTGATCCCCCAGCCCCTGGGCGTGGTCGGCGTGATCGTGCCCTGGAACTTCCCGCTCAACCTCAGCCTGGTGCCGCTGGCCGCCATCTTTGCCGCCGGCAACCGCGCCATGGTCAAGATGAGCGAGAACTCGCGCCATCTGGCCCGGCTGCTGATGAAGGAGATGCCCGACTATTTCCCCGAGGACAAGCTGCAGTTCTTCGACGAGACCGGCGGCGTGGGCATCGAGTTTTCCAAGCTGCCCTTCGACCACCTGCTGTTCACGGGCTCGGGCCAGACGGGCAAGGCAGTGATGGCTGCGGCCGCAAGCAACCTCTGCCCGGTGACGCTGGAGCTCGGCGGCAAGTCACCGGCCATCCTCTGCGAGGATTTCCCGCTGCGCACGGCCGCCGAGCGCCTGCTCTACGTGAAGTACCTCAATGCCGGCCAGATCTGCACCACGGTCGACCACGTCTATGTGCCGCAGCGCCGCGTCAAGGAATTCGTCAAGCTCGCGCAGGAGATCGTCCCCAAACGCTACCCCAGGCTGGACACGCCGGACTACACGGCCATCATCGACGAGATCGCCTACGCCCGCCTGCTGCACGCGCTGGACGAAGCCAAGCAGCGCGGCGCCCAGGTGATCCCGCTGATTCCCGGCAAGCCCTTCGACGCCAAGCTGCGCAAGATCGCGCCCCACCTCGTGCTGGACGCGCCGGCCGACTGCCTGCTGATGCAGCGCGAGATCTTCGGCCCCATCCTGCCCGTGATCGCCTACGAGGATCTGGAAGACGATGTGATCAAGCCCATCAATGCCGGGCCGCGCCCGCTGGCGCTCTACCCCTTCACCAACGACCGGGCCGTGCAGCAGGAGCTGCTCACGCGCGTGATGTCGGGTGGCGTTTCCATCAACGACGCGCTCTTCCATGTGGGCCAGGAAGATCTGCCCTTCGGCGGCGTGGGCGCCTCGGGCATGGGCCATTACCATGGCCACGAGGGCTTCCTCACCTTCTCCAAGCTGCGCCCGGTGTTCACGCAGTCGCGCTTCTCCAGCGCCAAGCTGCTCGCGCCGCCTTACGGCCCCCTCACGGACAAGCTGCTCAAGTTCCTGCTGAAGTAGACAGGAACTTTCGACTTAAACCGCCGGGTCGCGCATCTCCTTGCGGATCGCGTCGATGGCCTTGAGCACTTCCGGGCTCAGCGTCGTGCCCCAGGCGTCCAGATCCTCATCGAGCTGGGCCACCGAAGTCACGCCGATGATGGTGCTGGCCACCTGCCACTTGGTGTAGCAGAAGGCCAGGGCCATCTGCGCAGGCGCGAGCCCGTGCTCGCGCGCCAGTGCGTTGTAGCGACGTGCCGCCTCCAGGGCCTCGGCGCGGCCCCAGCGTTGCTTGCGCACGCTCTCGAACCTGGCAATGCGCCCATCCTTGGGTGCATCGGCACCGAGGAAGCCGCTGGCGTCGTACTTGCCCGTGAGCAGGCCGAAACCCAGCGGCGAGTAGGCCAGCAGCGACACGCCCAGGCGGTACAGCGTCTCGTCCAGCCCGTTCTCCACCGTGCGGTTCACGAGGCAATAGGGGTTCTGCGTCGTCGCCACACGCGGCAGGCCATGCTGCTCGGCCAGGCGCACGAACTCGTGCACACCATAGGGCGACTCGTTGGACAGGCCGATGGCCCGCACCTTGCCGGCCTTCACCAGCTGGCCCATGGCCTCGAGCTGCTCATGGATGGAAGAGACCGTCTGGTCGTCCTTGGCCGGATCGAAATACATCTGGCCGAACATGGGCACATGGCGGACCGGCCAATGGATCTGGTAGAGGTCGATCACCTCGGTCTTGAGGCGCTGCAAGCTCCCATCGCAGGCGGCGATGATGTCGGCTCCCGTGAGATTGGCGCTGCCACCCCGCACCCAGTCCATGCCGCGCGAGGGGCCAGCCACCTTGGTCGCCAGCTGCATCTTCTGGCGCGCGCCCGGGCGGCTGGCGTACCAGTTGCCGATGATCTTCTCGGTCGCGTTGTAGGTCTCGGGCCGGGTGGGCACGGCGTAGATCTCGGCCGTGTCCAGGAGGTTGATGCCGCGCTCCAGCGCGCGGTCGAGGATGCGATGAGCCGTGGCCTCGTCGACCTGCTCGCCGAAGGTCATGGTTCCCAGGCAGATGGGGGTGACGTGCAGATCGCTCTGTCCCAGTCGGACGTTGTTCATCGTGTGTCTTTGCAAACAGGAAAGCGGCGAGTTTACGCAGCGGGCAATACCCCCGCCCGGCGCGCGCGTTCCTCCTCCCGCAGACGCAGCACGCGGCGCTGCACCTTGCCCGTCGTCGTCGTGGGCAGGGCCTCGATGAACTCGATTTCCTTGGGGTACTCATAGGGCGCGAGCTTGCCGCGCACATGGTGCTGCAGCTCGGCCACCAGCGCGCTGACGTCTCCCAGGGTCGCACGCGCCTCGGGCGTCAGCACCACATAGGCCTTGACCAGGGCGCCACGCTCGGCGTCAGGCTTGGGCACCACGGCGGCGTTGGCCACGGCCGGATGCTTGATCAAGCAGTTCTCGATCTCGCCCGGGCCGATGCGGTAGCCCGCGGCCTTGAACATGTCATCCGCACGGCCCTGGTACCAGAGGTAGCCGTCGGCATCACGCGTGGCCAGGTCGCCCGTGCGGCACCAGTCGCCCGTGTACTTGGCCCGCGTGCCGGCCTCGTTCTTCCAGTAGCCGAGGAAGAAGATCGGGTCAGGCTGGCCTTGCACGTCCAGCCGGTGGATGGCCACCTCGCCCACGGTATCAGCCGGGCACTCGCGGCCTGCCTCGTCGATCACCGCCACCCGGTGGCCGGGGTAGCCCTTGCCCATGCTGCCAGGTTTGGGGGGCCAGAAGATGGAGCAGTTGCCGACGATGTAGTTGACCTCGGTCTGGCCGAACATCTCGTTGACGGTCACGCCCAGTTGCTGCTGGCAGTAGGCGAAGACGGCGTCGCCCACCGCCTCGCCCGCGCTCATGATGGCCTGCAGCTTGAGCTTGAAGAACTTGCGAGGCTGCGGGTAGGCCTTCATCATCGCCTTGAGTGCCGTCGGGAAGAGAAAGGTGTGCGTGACCTCGTACTTTTGCAGCAGCTCGAAGGCCGTCTGCGCACTGAAGCGCCCGTTCCAGGCCACGATGGGCCGGCCGAAATAGAGGCAGGGCAGCAAGGCGTCCATGAGCCCGCCGGTCCAGCTCCAGTCGGCCGGAGACCAGAAAACGCTTTGCGTTTTCGGTTCCGGCAAGGCCGGTAGCGGCCCGGTGGCCTCGGGATCGAAGCCGAACCAGTTCTGGCTGCAGATGAAGCCCGTGAGGTTGCCGATCAGCGCGCGATGCGGGATCAGCGCGCCTTTGGGGTTGCCCGTGGTGCCGCTGGTGTAGATCAGCACGGCCGGGTCGTCGGCCGCCGTACCCACCGGCGTGTATTGCGGTGGCTGTCCGGCGGTGATCGCTGCATAGTCCAGGTCAGCCATCTGGGCTGCGCCGCCACCAGCGTCGCCACGGCTGCTGTCACCGACACCGATCACATGGCGCAAGGCCTCGCAACTGCCACGGATGCTCTGCACGGCCACGATGGACGCGTCGTCGCAGATCAGCACGGCCGTAGCGCTGTCGTTCAGGCGGAATTCCAGCGCCTCGGGGCCGAAGAGCGTGGACAGCGGCATGGCCACCGCACCCATCTGCAGCACGGCCATATAGGCCACGGCCGTCTCGAAGCGCTGCGGCAGCACGATGGCCACGAAGTCACCACGTTTCACGCCCAGTCCCGCCAGGGCATGCGAGAGGCGGTTGGCCTGCTGCTGCAGTTCGGCATAGCTGTGGGCGCGCGCCTGCTGGCCCGGTCCGTCGGCCAGCACGGCGATGCGCTGCCCGGCATCGGGTGCCCGGGCCCAGCGCCGGCTGCAGGCCTCGGCGATGTTGAACTGCGTCGGCACGGCCCAGCGGAATCCGCGGTGCAGGGTGTCGTACATGTCCCGGTTCTGACTACGCACCATGGCCTGTCTCCTTATGATCGAGCCTTACGATGAACCAAATGTACCAAGCCCGCCGTCCCGCCCAAAGTGAATTTGCGCCCGTCCGCAATCTGAAGTACCACGTGCTGCGCTGGGGCGCAGCCGGATCCGATCTGCCCCCGCTGGTGCTCATGCACGGCTGGATGGACGTGGCCGCCTCCTACCAGTTCGTCGTCGACGCCTTCAGCCCGGCTTTCTACGCGGGCCGCACCATCCTCGCGGCCGACTGGCGGGGCTTCGGGCTCACGGAGTGCCCGGGGCATGACAACTACTGGTTCCCCGACTATCTGGCCGACCTGGATTTCCTGCTCGATCACTACGTCGGCAACCGCCCCATCGACCTCGTGGGCCACAGCATGGGCGGCAATGTGGTCATGCTCTACGCCGGGGTGCGGCCGCAGCGCATCCGCCGCCTCGTCAACCTCGAAGGCTTCGGCATGCCGGCCACCCGCTCTGACAAAGCCCCCAAACGCTACGCCCAGTGGATGGACGAGCTCAAGAGCCTGCACCGCGGCGAACTGGCCCTCAAAAACTATGCCGATGCCGACGGTGTGGCGCGCCGTCTGATGAAGACCAACCCGCGCCTGCCCGAGGACAAGGCCCGGTGGCTGGCCCGGCAATGGGCCCGGCCCAATGCCCAGGGGCAGTGGGAGATCCTGGGCGATGCGGCGCACAAGATCGTCAATGCCCAGCTCTACCGCGTCGACGAGGTGCTGGCCGCGTTTGCCGCCATCACCGCCCCCGTGCTGTCGGTGGAGGCCAGCGACAACCAGATGGAGCAGTGGTGGCAGGGCAAATACACCCTGGCCGAGTTCCATGAGCGCCTCAAAAGCGTGCCCCAGCTGCAGCAGGCCAAGATCGAAAACGCCGGCCACATGCTGCACCACGACCAGCCCGAGCAGCTGGCCGCCCTGATCGAAAACTTCCTGGCCTGAGCCTCCTGCCCGCACAGAGCGGCGGGAGGACCGCCAGAACCTAAAATACGGGGTTTCGGGTCTGGAACGCTGCCGCCGGCAGCCCGCCCCGCACCGCACACAGACAGGACTCCCCCATGATGGACGCAGAACAGATGAACGCCATTGGTTCCAAGCTCGCCGACCTGAGCCAGCGCACGGTCGAGCTCCGGAGGTATCTTTGACTACGATGCCAAGGCGGAACGGCTGAGGACGGTCAACGCATCGCTCGAAGACCCCACGGTCTGGAACGATCCGAAGAAGGCCCAGGAACTCGGCAAGGAGAAGAAGTCGCTCGACGACGTGGTGGTCACGCTCGACGAGCTCAGCAGCGAGCTGGCCGACAACTCCGAGCTGTTCGAGATGAGCCGCGAGGAAGGCGACGAGGCGGGCCTGCGGACCATCGAGGCCGAGACGGCCAAGCTCTCCGGCATCGTGGAGAAGCTCGAGTTCCGCCGCATGTTCAACCAGCCGGCCGACCCGAGCAACTGCTTCCTCGACATCCAGGCCGGCGCCGGCGGCACCGAGGCCTGCGACTGGGCCAGCATGCTGCTGCGCCAGTACCTCAAGTACGCCGAGCGCAAGGGCTTCAAGTCCACGGTGGAAGACGAGACCCCGGGCGACACCGCGGGCATCAAGAGCGCCACCATCAAGCTCGAGGGCGACTATGCCTACGGCCTGCTGCGCACCGAGACCGGCGTGCACCGCCTGGTGCGCAAGAGCCCCTTCGACAGCTCGGGCGGACGCCACACTTCCTTCGCCTCGGTCTTCGTCTACCCGGAGATCGACGACTCGATCGAGATCGACATCAACCCGGCCGATGTGCGCACCGACACCTACCGGGCCAGCGGCGCCGGCGGCCAGCACATCAACAAGACCGACTCGGCCGTGCGCCTGACCCACATCCCCACCGGCATCGTGGTGCAGTGCCAGGACAGCCGCAGCCAGCACAGCAACCGCGACGTGGCCTGGCGCCGCCTGCGTTCGCGCCTGTACGACTTCGAGATGCGCAAGCGCATGGAAGCGCAGCAGAAACTGGAAGACACCAAGACCGACGTGGGCTGGGGCCACCAGATCCGCAGCTATGTGCTGGACCAGAGCCGCATCAAGGACCTGCGCACCAACGTCGAAATCTCCAACACCCAGAAGGTACTCGACGGCGACCTCGACGCCTTCATCGAAGCTTCGCTGAAGCAGGGAGTCTGATATGCGTGAAGGACAAGCTACCGTGATCCGGCGCGAGGACTACGCCGCGCCCGCCTACTGGATCGACACCGTCGACCTGAGCTTTGACCTCGACCCGGCCAAGACTCGCGTGCTCAACAGGATGACGCTGCGGCGTAACCCGGCCGCGGCGGCCCAGGCCCTGCGCCTGGACGGCGAAGAGCTCAACCTCGCGCGCGTGCTGGTCAACGGCCAGGGCACGAGCTTCAAGATGGACGGCGGCCAGCTCGTGCTGGAGAACCTGCCCGCGGGCGAGGAACCCTTCCAGCTCGAGATCTTCACGACCTGCGCGCCGGAAAAGAACAGCAAGCTCATGGGCCTGTACGTGAGCAACGGCTCCTTCTTCACCCAGTGCGAGGCCGAGGGTTTCCGCCGCATCACCTATTTCCTGGACCGTCCGGACGTGATGGCCAGCTACACCGTGACCCTGCGCGCCGACAAGAAGAAGTACCCGGTGTTGCTGTCCAACGGCAATCTGGTCGAGCAAGGCGATCTGGACGATGGCCGCCACTTTGCGAAATGGGTCGACCCGCACCGAAAGCCCTGCTACCTCTTCGCCCTCGTGGCCGGCCAGCTGGTGGCCCGTGAGCAGCGCATCACGGCGCGCAACGGCAAGCAGCACCTGCTGCAGGTCTACGTGCGCCCGGGCGACCTGGACAAGACCGAGCACGCCATGAACTCGCTCATGGCCTCCGTGGCCTGGGACGAGGCGCGCTTCGGCCTGCCGCTGGACCTGGAGCGCTTCATGATCGTCGCGACCAGCGACTTCAACATGGGCGCCATGGAAAACAAGGGCCTGAACATCTTCAACACCAAGTACGTTCTGGCCAACCAGGCCACGGCCACCGACACCGACTACGCCAACATCGAAAGCGTGGTGGGCCACGAGTACTTCCACAACTGGACCGGCAACCGCGTGACCTGCCGCGACTGGTTCCAGCTATCGCTGAAGGAAGGCCTGACCGTCTTCCGCGACCAGGAATTCAGCCAGGACCTGGCCGGTGACCTCTCGGCACGCGCCGTCAAGCGCATCGAGGACGTGCGCGTGCTGCGCACCGCCCAGTTCCCCGAGGACGCCGGCCCCATGGCGCATCCGGTACGTCCGGACTCCTACATCGAGATCAACAACTTCTACACCGTCACGGTCTACGAGAAGGGCTCCGAAGTGGTCCGCATGCAGCAGACCCTGACGAGCCGCGAGGGTTTCGCCAAGGGCATGGCGCTGTACTTCCAGCGCCACGACGGCCAGGCCGTGACCTGCGACGACTTCGCCCAGGCCATCGCCGACGCCAACCCGGGCTCGGAGCTGGCGCGCCTGCTGCCCCAGTTCAAGCGCTGGTACAGCCAGGCCGGTACGCCGCGCGTCAGCGCCAGCGGTCAGTACGACGCCGCCACCCGCAGCTACACCCTGACCTTGAGCCAGAGCTGCGCCCCCACGCCCGGCCAGCCCGTCAAGGAGCCTTTCGTCATCCCGGTCAGCCTGGGCCTGGTCACGGCCGACGGCCGCTCCCTGCCCTTACAGCTCGAAGGTGAGGCAGAGCCCGGCCCGAGCTCGCGCACCATCGTGCTCACCGAGACCACGCAGACGCTGCGCTTCGTCAGCGTGGACGCCGAGCCCGTGCCCTCGCTGCTGCGCGGTTTCAGCGCGCCCGTGGTGCTGGCCTTCGACTACAGCGACGAGCAGCTGCTCACCCTGCTGGCCCACGACACCGATCCTTTCAACCGCTGGGAGGCTGGCCAGCGCCTGGCGCTCAAGCGCGCCCTGGCCTTCATCCGCAGCAGCGCCCAGCCGAGCGAGGCCAAGGTGCTGGACCACGCCTATGTCGAGGCCATGCGCCAGGTCCTGCGTCACCCCACGCTGGACGCGGCCTTCAAGGAGCTGGTGCTGACCCTGCCCGCCGAGACCTATATGGCCGAGCAGCTGGACGTGGTGGACCCGCAGCGCGTGCACGCCGTGCGTGAGGCCATGCGCCAGCAGCTCGCACTGGAACTACAGCATGACTGGGTCTGGGCCTACGAAACGCACCACGACACCGGCGCCTACCGTCCGGACGCCGTCTCCAGCGGCCGGCGCGCCCTCACCGGCCTGGCGCTCACCATGCTGTGCCTGGCCGCGCGCGAGACGGGTGATGTGATCTGGCCTGGCAAGACCTACCAGCGCTTCAAGGATGCCGGCAATATGACCGACCGCTTCAACGCGCTGGCCGCGCTGGTGCACAGCGGTCACGAGCTGGCCAAACCAGCCCTCGAACGCTTCCACGCGCTGTTCAGGGACGAAGCCCTGGTGCTGGACAAGTGGTTCGCCCTGCAGGCCGGCGCCAGCGACCGCGGCGGCCAGGTGCTGCCGGCCGTACGCCAGCTCATGAAGCACCCGGACTTCAACCTGCGCAACCCCAACCGCGCGCGCAGCCTGATCTTCAGCTACTGCAGCGCCAACCCCGGCGCCTTCCACCGCCCCGATGCGGCCGGCTATGTGTACTGGAGCGAGCGCGTGCTCGAGCTCGATGCTCTCAACCCGCAGGTCGCTGCCCGCCTGGCACGCGCACTGGACCGCTGGAAGAAGCTGGCCGAGCCTTACCGTACGGCCGCCCGGGAAGCCATCGCCCGAGTGGCCGCCAAGCCCGACCTGAGCAACGATGTGCGCGAGGTCGTGGCCCGCGCCCTGTCCGAATAACGGAGCCCCCATGTCTTCCAAGAAGATTTCCCTCACCCGCTACCTCGTCGAGCAGCAACGTGTGCATGGCCACATCCCTTCGGAGCTGCGCCTGCTGCTCGAAGTGGTGGCCCGCGCCTGCAAGAGCATCAGCCAGGCCGTCAACAAGGGTGCGCTCGGCGGCGTGCTGGGCACGGCCGGCAGCGAGAACGTGCAGGGCGAAGTGCAGAAGAAGCTGGACATCATCGCCAACGAGGTGCTGATCGAGGCCAACGAATGGGGCGGCCACCTGGCGGCCATGGCCTCGGAGGAGATGGACGACATCTACGCCGTGCCCAACCGCTACCCCCAGGGCGAATACCTGCTGCTCTTCGATCCCCTGGACGGCTCGAGCAACATCGACGTCAACGTCAGCATCGGCACCATCTTCAGCGTGCTGAAAAAGCACAACGACGACCCCAAGACCATCGAGTCGGTCAGCGCCAGCGACTTCCTGCAACCGGGCAAACAGCAGGTGGCCGCCGGCTACTGCGTCTATGGCCCGCAGACCACCCTGGTGCTGACCGTGGGCGACGGCGTCGCCATGTTCACGCTGGACCGCGAACAGGGCTCCTTCGTGCTCACGCAGGAGAACGTGCGCATTCCCGAGGACACCAAGGAATTCGCGATCAACATGAGCAATATGCGCCACTGGGACGAGCCGGTGAAGCGCTACATCGACGAGTGCCTGCAGGGCAAGGAAGGGCCTCGCGGCAAGGACTTCAACATGCGCTGGATCGCCTCCATGGTGGCCGACGTGCATCGCATCCTGACGCGCGGCGGCATCTTCATGTACCCCTGGGACAAGCGCGAGCCCAACAAGCCGGGCAAGCTGCGCCTGATGTACGAGGCCAACCCCATGGGCTGGCTGGTCGAGCAGGCCGGCGGCGCTGCCACCAACGGCAGGCAGCGCATCCTGGACATCCAGCCTACCCAGCTGCACGAGCGCGTCAGTGTGATCCTGGGCTCGAAAAACGAGGTCGAACGCGTCACGTCCTACCACCTCGAGAAGGTATAATTTGCGCCTTCGCCGGTGTAGCTCAGTTGGTAGAGCAGCTCATTCGTAATGAGAAGGTCGAGGGTTCGATTCCTTTCTCCGGCACCAATCTGAAAGCCCCTTGCCGCCAGGCATGGGGCTTTTTTTGCGGCATGTTGGCCTCTTTGCCGCAGCGCGGCCGACCACGAACCGGGATGCCGGCAGATATCCTGCGCCTGGCGTCAACTTTGACGCACTGACGCAGGGAATCACAGGCACCGGCGCTTGATCTGCCCGGCTGGCACAGCACAATCGACACTCCCGCTTCATCACCAGCGTCAGGCGGATCCACCATGCCCACAGCCACCCCAACCTCCATCGAAGACTCAGCCAAGGAAATCGAGGCGATGGCGCGCGCAGCAGCCCTGCTGCTGGATGCAGGCGACCAGAAAAGCGCCGAGAGCGTTGCGCGTCTGCTGCTGGCGATCGAACAGCGTGCAGCCGAAATGGCACGCAGCGCAAGCGCCTGAGTTCCCTGCAAGGAACCCAGGGTAGCCGGCAAGAAAAAAGCCGTTGCATTCTCATGCAACGGCTTTCTTGTTTTGTGGCGGAGTGGACGGGACTCGAACCCGCGACCCCCGGCGTGACAGGCCGGTATTCTAACCAACTGAACTACCACTCCGCGTGGTGCAGCGTTCGTCTGGCTACTTGCGTAACCAGACCAAGTGCTGCAAAACTTGGCGACCCTACGGGGATTCGAACCCCGGTACTCACCGTGAAAGGGTGATGTCCTAGGCCTCTAGACGATAGGGTCAAAACCTGGACTGTTTCCGACTCGACGAGAAACTGGTGGAGGTAAACGGGATCGAACCGATGACCTCTTGCATGCCATGCAAGCGCTCTCCCAGCTGAGCTATACCCCCGTTTCGTCTGACACTCTTTTTCAAGAGCATCGCGTCGAGCCTCGAATTATAGACCGAATTTCAGACGCTTTGCAAACGCGCCTGAACTTTTTCTCGCGACAGCAGTTCCAGCACGGCATCCAGCGAGGGCGTCTGGGGCGTGCCCAGCACCAGGACACGCACGGGCATGGCCAGCTGCGGCATTTTCAGGCCGGTGGCGGTGAGCACTTCCTTGAGGGCGGCGGCAATAGAGGCCTTGTCCCAGGCGCAGACGGCCAGCTTGTCCCGCAACTGGGCCAGGGCGGGCTTGACGGCCTCGGTGATGTGCTGGGCCAGGTCCTCGGCCTTGGGATGGACATCCGCGTAGAAAGCCTGGGCCCAGTCGGCCAGGGCCACGGTGGTGTCGCAACGGTCCTTGAAGAGGCCGCAGATGCGCGGCAGGCGTTCGTCGGCCGTCGCGATACCACGCCGGCCCAGTTGCGCCGCCACCAGCGCAGCCAGCGCCTCGTCGGCCATGGCCTTGAGGTGCTGGGCGTTGACCCAGCGCAGCTTGGCCTCGTCGAACTGCGCGGC
>JAIESX010000026.1 GCA_019745555.1 Burkholderiaceae bacterium
GTAGCCAAATTCTTCAACAAACAGGTGGCTCAATATTGGACGTGCACGGTGGCTCAGTTTGCTTGATGAATCAACAGGCAGCCTCCACACCGACCACTCGGTCCTCTAGTCGACCGTCGTATCCACAAATTGCACAACAATGGTTATATGCACGCAACACCTCGGTCCGAAATTTTGGCGTCCTTCCTACACGATGCACAAGCAGGGGAACATCCAACCCGACTGCATCTAGCACGTCTTCACGCATCGACTCTGGGAAGCTTTTTGCAAGCACCACATTAGCGCACTGCGCGATTAAGTTCGGGTCTTGCCGAAGAAGCTCCCAAACCATATCCTTGAACCCTGCTGCAGCACCCGTCTCTCGAAGGGCGGCAGCAGTTGGCTCATTCTTCCCCTTCCGACGCGAGAGCTCCGCGGAGGCATGTATTTCCCAAAAGCCTTCACTCTTGAGATACCAGAATGGATATTGCGGCTTGACGGGAGATTTTGTGCTTGTGGTTCCGAACTCGTGAATAAGTTTACCGAGTTCATTCTCAATTTCAGAAAATCGAACCAGGCGATCGGCACCGGTCTGAACTCTTGTAAGTGCCAGCAGTACAAGAAGTGGCTTATGCACAGCCCGATGACCTGACCGCTCGAATACGCTCAGATTCTCCAAGGCGCGAATCAAATCACTTGGCGTGTCAATGTTCGTCATAAGCACTCCCTGCCAGGTACCCCATCAACGCCAATATTGCGCTTTATCTGGGAATAGCCACCTAATGCCACCGCGAGGATCCTCGACGTCGCCATACTTTCTCGGAATAAGATGAATGTGAGCATGGGCCACCGTTTGTCCCGCAGCGGGACCGTCGTTAACTCCTATATTGAAGTCGTCCACGCCCTCCGAGACTCTTAGAGACTCTGCGCATGTCTTCACTAATTCCGCGATGTTTGCCAGTTCATTCGGCTGCAAGTCAAAGATCGATTGAACGTGCCTGGTCGGAATAACGAGGGTATGGCCGACGACTACAGGAAAAGCATCCCTGATCGCAATGCAGTGCTCGCTACGCAGCAGCACTCGCCTTGGTGGGAAGTTGCAGAAAGGGCAGTCCCTTGATATCGCGACCATAGCTAAAAGGCTCAGCCATTCTGGGGGGGTAAAAAAAAGGGCAACAAGTCTTAGACTTGTTGCCCATTATGTTCGATTGGTCGGTGTGAAAGGATTCGAACCTTCGACCCCTTGCACCCCATGCAAGTGCGCTACCAGGCTGCGCCACACACCGATCGAGCCTCGAATTATAGCCGAGGAATTGGGCCTTTCCTGAGGGCTGGGCTGATCCCTTGCAATCAGACGCTGCCGGACAGCAGCTCGCGGATTTCGGTGAGTTCGCGTTTGACGAGATGCAGCTTGTCGTTGGCGGCGGGGTCTTCGTCGTCCACGAGCTGGCTCTCGGTGAAGTCGTCCAGGTCGCTGGGTTCGTTCATCTCCAGCACGTCCACGCCTTCGAGCATGACCTCCCCGGCGCGCTTCTTGTCGCGCTCGGCGGCCAGGATCTCCTGCATCTTGTTGCGGGCGCCGCTGATGGTGAAGCCCTGGTCGTAGAGCAGGTCGCGGATGCGGCGGATCATCAGCACCTCGTGGTGCTGGTAATAACGGCGGTTGCCGCGCCGCTTCATCGGGCGCAGCTGGGTGAACTCCTGCTCCCAATACCGTAGCACGTGAGGCTTGACGCCACACAGGTCGCCGACCTCACCGATGGTGAAGTAGCGTTTGGCGGGGATGGGAGGGAGTGCTTTCTCCATTGAAATCAATGTGATACGCGAGAAAGCTGCAAGGTTACTCTAAGTACCCGGCCTTGCCAAGGCTGGGCGGCCCTTTTTTGAAAAACCCTGCTTTTTGGCGTTTCAGCATGCAACAGCGGCCCCCGGTTTGACGCACCGCAGCAGGGCAGGCGCAGGCCTCAGGCGGGCCCGAACCGCCCCCAAAAAGCGCCTTTTCTGCGCCGGAAGCGGGCATAAAAAAGCCCCGGCGGGCGACCGGGGCCTGGGTGGGGCGCTATGCCCGAAGAGGGGTCAGGCAGCGGCGCGGGCCGCACCGTTGCCGGCGCCCTGCTCCTGGATCTGTTCCTTGAGCTTGTGGCTGGCGTGGAAGGTGACGACGCGGCGCGCCTCGATGGGGATGGCCTCGCCGGTGCGCGGGTTGCGACCCGGGCGCGGGGCCTTGGTGCGGATCTGGAAGTTGCCGAAGCCCGAGATCTTGACGTCGTTGCCGTTGACCAGGCTGTCCGAGATCAGGTCGAAGAAGGCGTCGATCATGTCCTTGGACTCGCGCTTGTTCAGGCCGATCTGCTCAAACAGCAGTTCGGCCAGCTGCGCCTTGGTCAGCGCGGGGGTTTCCAGACTTTCGACCGTGATTTCCATGGTGGCTCCGCCGTCTCGATGTATTCGTGTTCTCGCGTTTCCCGTTCAGGCGCGCAGACGCGCACCCACCTTGGCCTGCAGCGTGCCCAGCACAGCTTGCACGACGCTTTCAATCTGCTCTTCGGTCAGCGTGGCCTCGTCGCTGTTGAGCGTGAGGCGCACGGCCAGGCTCTTCTCGCCTTCCGCCAGGCCACCCGCGGGCTGGCCGGGCTTGGCGCGGTAGACGTCGAACAATACCGCATTTCGCAGCAGGCCCTGGTGCGGCGCGGCCCAGATGGCTTGCATGAGGGCGGCGTGGCTGACCTTTTCGGCCACGATGACGGCCAGGTCGCGCTCCACGGCCTGGAACTTGGAGATCTCGCGCAGGGCGGGCACCTGGCGGGCCAGCACGGCGTCGAGCTCGAGCTCGAAGAGCACCGGGGTCTGGCTCAGCTCGTAGCCCTGGCGCCAGCGCGGATGCAGTTCACCCACGAAACCGATGGGCTGGCCGCCCAGCAGCACGCGCGCGCAACGGCCCGGGTGCAGGGCCGGGTGCTCCGCGGCTTCAAACACGGGTTGCAGCGGCGCCAGCAGGGCTTCCACGTCGGCCTTGACGTCGTAGAAGTCCACGGCGCGTTCCTTGGCACCCCACTGCAGGCTGTCCACGCTGCCGGCCGCGAGACCCGCCACGCGCATGGGCTGGGCGAAGCCGGCCACGCTGCTGTGGCTGTCTTGCACTGACGCGTCGCGCAGGAAGACGCGGCCCAGCTCGAAGACACGCACGCGCTCGGCCTTGCGGTCCAGGTTGAACTTGAGCACCTGCAGCAGCGAGCCCAGCAAGCTGGAGCGCATCACGCCCATCTGGCTGGCGATGGGGTTGAGCAGCTTGATGGGGTTCGGGTTGCCGGCCAGCTCGTGCTCCCAGCGCTCGTCCACGAAGCTGTAGTTGATGGTTTCCTGGTAGCCCAGCGCGGCCAGCAGGCGGCGCACGGCAAAGGGGCTGCGTTGCGTCTCGGTGCGCAGCTTGGGCACCACGGGCGCCTGCGGCGGGGTGTGGGGCAGCTGCTCGTAGCCGACCAGACGCGCGACCTCCTCGATGAGGTCTTCTTCGATCTGCAGGTCGAAGCGGTAGAGCGGCGGGGTGACGGTGATGGTGCCCTGCCCTTCGCTCAGCGGCAGGCCGAGGCGCTTCAAGGCATCCGCGCACTGCGCCTGGGTCACGGGCATGCCGATGACCTTGGCCGCGCGGGCCACGCGCAGCGTGACGGGCTGGGCCACGGGCATCTTCACCTGATGGTCGTCGATGGGGCCGCAGGCCGTGTCCGGCGTGCCGCAGATGTCGACGATGAGCTGGGTGATGCGCTCGATGTGCTCCACGGTCAGCTCGGGGTTCACACCGCGCTCGAAGCGGTGGCCGGCGTCGGTGGCGAAGTTGTAGCGGCGCGAACGGCCGGCAATGGCCTTGGGCCACCAGAAGGCGGCTTCGACATAGACGTTCTTGGTGTCGTCCGACACGGCGGTGGCGTCGCCACCCATGATGCCGGCCAGGGACTCCACCTGCTGGTCATCGGCGATGACGCCGACTTCGGCGTCCACGGTGACGGTGTTGCCGTTGAGCAGCTTGAGCTGTTCACCGGGCTTGCCCCAGCGCACGTCCAGCGTGCCGTGGATCTTGTCCAGGTCGAAGATGTGGCTCGGGCGGCCGTATTCGAACATCACGTAGTTGGAGATGTCCACGAGAGCGGTCACGCTGCGCTGGCCGCAGCGGGCCAGGCGTTCCACCATCCACTGCGGGGTGGCGGCCTTGGTGTTGACGTTGCGCACGATGCGGCCGGAGAAGCGGCCGCAGAGCTCGGGCGCGTTGATCTTCACGGGCTGCTTGTCGGCCAGCTTGGCGGCCACGGGCGCAATGGCCGGCGTCTTGAGCGGCGCGCCAGTGAGCGCGGCCACTTCGCGCGCCACGCCGTAGACGGAGAGGCAGTGCGCGAGATTCGGCGTCAACTTCAAGGTGAACAGCGTGTCGTCCAGGTTCAGGACCTCCCGGATGTTCTTGCCGATGGGTGCGTCGGCAGCCAGCTCGAGCAGGCCGCCATGGTCTTCGGACAATTTCAATTCGCGGGCCGAGCACAGCATGCCCTGGCTCTCCACGCCGCGCAGCTTGCCCAGCTTGATCAGGAAAGGCTTGCCGTCCTCACCCGGCGGCAGCTCGGCGCCCACCAGGGCGCAGGGCACGCGGATGCCCACGCGCGCATTGGGCGCACCGCAGACGATGTTGAGCAGAGCGCCCTGCCCCACGTCCACCTGGCACACGCGCAGGCGGTCGGCGTTGGGGTGTTGCACGGCTTCCTTGATCTCACCGACGACGATTTTCGTGAAGGGCGGGGCCACGGGGCGCAGCTCTTCCACCTCCAGGCCGGCCATGGTCAGCGTGTCGGCCAGTTGCTGGGTGGAGAGCGGCGGATTGCAGAATTCGCGCAGCCAGGACTCGGGGAATTGCATCTTCTTTTTCTCGGCTGATTATTTGAACTGGCTCAGGAAACGCAGGTCGCCGTCGAAGAACAGGCGCAGGTCGTTGACGCCGTAGCGCAGCATGGTGAAGCGGTCCAGCCCCATGCCGAAGGCGAAGCCGATGTATTTCTCGGGGTCCAGGCCCATGTTGCGCACCACGTTCGGGTGCACCTGGCCGGAGCCGGCCACCTCCAGCCAGCGGCCTGCCAGCGGGCCCTGCTGGAACTGGATGTCGATCTCGGCGCTGGGCTCGGTGAAGGGGAAGAAGCTGGGGCGGAAACGCAGCACCAGGTCGTCGCTCTCGAAGAAGGTGCGGCAGAACTCGGTGAACAGGTACTTGAGGTCCTTGAAGCTCACGTTCTCGCCGATCCACAGGCCTTCGCACTGGTGGAACATGGGCGAGTGCGTGGCGTCGCTGTCCACGCGGTAGGTGCGGCCCGGGGCGATGACGCGGATCTCAGGCATGGGCTCGCCGGCCTTGGCCCTGGCCTGGTGCGCGGCCACATGCTGCAGGGCGTGGCGCACCTGCACGGGACTGGTGTGCGTGCGCAGCAGGTTGGGCGCCTTGGCCGAGCCCCCTTCGACATAGAAGGTGTCGTGCATGGAGCGCGCGGGATGGTCTTCGGGCGTGTTGAGCGCGGTGAAGTTGTACCAGTCGGCCTCGATCTCGGGGCCCTGGGCCACCTCGAAGCCCATGGAGCCGAAGATGGCCTCCAGGCGCTCCATGGTCAGGCTCACGGGGTGCAGGCCACCGGCGCCGCGGCCGCGGCCCGGCAGGGACACGTCCAGCGCCTCGGCCTGCAGCTGCTTTTGCAGCTCGGCATCGGCCAGGGCCTGGCGGCGGGCGTTGAGCGCGGCCTCGATGGCCTGCTTGGCCACGTTGATGGCGGCGCCGCGGGTCTTCTTCTCTTCCACGGACAGGGCACCCATGCCCTTCATCAGCTCGGTGATGCTGCCGGTCTTGCCCAGGAAGCGCGCCTTGGCGTTTTCCAGGTCGGCCGGGGTGGCGGCCTGGGTGAAGGCGGCCTGGGCACTGCTGACGATGGCGTCCAACTCGTTCATGTCTTGTAGTCCGTTGGGTGCAAAGGGATCGGGGCAGCGCAGCAGGCGCTGCGCTCTCCGGATCGCCCTGCGCAATGAAAAAGGGCCAAAGCTCTCATCAAGCTCCAGCCCTTGTTTCTTGTGCATGGAGAGCCGGTGTTGCCACCGGCTTTCCTGGCGTGAAGATCAAGCAGCCAGCTTGGCCTTGACTTTCTCCACCAGGCCGGCAAAAGCGGCCATGTCGTGCACAGCGATATCGGCCAGCACCTTGCGATCGATCTCGATCTGGGCCTTCTTCAGGCCGTTGGCGAACTGGCTGTAGGTCATGCCGCACTGACGGGCTGCCGCGTTGATACGGGCAATCCACAGCTGACGGAAGACACGCTTCTTGGTACGGCGGTCACGGTAGGCATATTGCCCGGCCTTCATCACCGCTTCTTTGGCGATGCGGAAGACGTTACCGCGGCGACCGCGGAAGCCCTTGGCCAGGGCGAGAACTTTCTTGTGACGGGCGCGGGCCGTTACACCACGTTTGACGCGAGGCATGTGATTACTCCTTGTTCGTCGTTAATTAAATGCCTTGGCCGGGCAGCATCTGTGCCATGTGACCCATATTGGTCGCATGCACGTTCACGGCACCGCGGAGTTGGCGTTTGTTCTTGGTGGTCTTCTTCGTCAGGATGTGACGCTTGAAGGCTTGGCCGCGCTTGACGGTACCACCGGGACGAACGCGGAAGCGTTTCTTCGCTGCGCTCTTGGTCTTCATCTTGGGCATTTGAATGCTCCTTTTCCTTGTGCTCGCGAGGCGTCTGGAAACCTTTTCCAGCCTTGTAGGCCCCGAGCCACTTGTCGGCAGCACCTTGCGGCGCCGCCTGTGCGACAGGTTTCACCCCGTCGCGTTCGGGAAAGCTCTCGCCTTCCCGGCATTTCCTGCCGGTTCTGCAACCCGCAGGAAAAAACTCAACCCTGTGCTGCTTCTGCAGCCGGCTTGGCCGCCGCAGCGCCAGCCTTCTTCTTGCCCGGCGCGATCATCATGATCATCTGCCGGCCTTCCAGCTTGGGGAACTGCTCGACCACGATCGAGTCCCCGAGATCAGCGCGCATGCGGTCCAGCATGGCCATGCCGATCTCCTGGTGCGTGATCTCGCGACCACGGAAGCGCAAGGTAATCTTGCACTTGTCACCTTCTTCCAAGAAGCGCTTGATGTTGCGCAACTTGATGTTGTAGTCCCCATCGTCGGTACCGGGCCGGAACTTGATTTCCTTAACCTCGATGACCTTCTGCTTGGATTTCGCCTCGGCGGCCTTCTTCTGCTCCTGGTACTTGAACTTGCCGTAGTCCACCAGGCGGCAGACGGGAGGATTGGCGGCGGCCGAGATCTCGACCAGGTCCACATCCATCTCGCCTGCCAGTCGCAGGGCCTCTGCCAGACTCATCACGCCCATGGGCTCGTTCTCCGGGCCCGACACCCGGACTTCGGGTGCCATGATTTCACGGTTCAGGCGGTGCTTGCGTTCTTCGCGCTGGCGACGATCACGAAATTCAGTAGCGATGGTTCAATTCCTTGTTCAGTTTGCCGCCGGGGCGGCGCAAGCCGCCCCACTGCGCGCCTGAAGACTGCCTTACTGCCCCTGGGGAGCCGGTTCGACGGACTTGTGAGCGATGTCGGCCGCGATGTGTTGCACAAAGGCTTCGAGGGACATCACACCGAGGTCTTTGTTACCCCGGGCACGCACTGCGACGGCGCCTGCTGCCTTCTCCTTGTCGCCCGCGACCAGGATGTAGGGCAGCTTTTGCATCGAATGCTCGCGTATTTTATACGTAATTTTCTCGTTGCGCAGGTCGGTCACCACCCTAAGTTCTTGATTTGGCAACGATTTCTTCAGTTTTTGGGCGATTTCCAGGCAGTAATCGCTCTGCGCGTCGGTGATATTGAGCACCGCGACCTGGACCGGGGCCAGCCAGGCAGGCAGCGCGCCGGCGTGTTCCTCGACCAGGATGCCGATGAAACGCTCCAGGCTGCCCAGGATGGCCCGGTGCAGCATGACGGGGCGGTGGCGGTTGCCGTCCTCGCCCACGTACTCGGCATCCAGGCGCTCGGGCATGGAGAAATCGACCTGGATGGTGCCGCACTGCCAGTGGCGGCCGATGGCGTCCTTGAGTGTGTACTCGATCTTGGGGCCGTAGAAGGCGCCATCGCCGGGGGAGATCTCGAACTGGCAGTTGGCGGCCTTGAGGCTTTCCATCAGGGCAGCCTCGGCCTTGTCCCACAGCGCGTCGGAGCCGATGCGCTTTTCGGGACGGGTGGCCACCTTGTAGATGATGTCGGTGAAGCCGAAGTCCTGGTAGACCTTCTGCAGCAGGGCCGTGAAGTTGACGCACTCCTGCAGGATCTGGTCTTCGGTGCAGAAGATGTGGCCGTCGTCCTGGGTAAAGCCGCGCACACGCATGATGCCGTGCAGGCCGCCGGTGGGCTCGTTGCGGTGGCACTGGCCGAATTCGCCGTAGCGCAGGGGCAGGTCGCGGTAGCTCTTGATCCCCTGCTTGAAGATGAGCAGGTGGCCCGGGCAGTTCATGGGCTTGAGGGCGTAGTCGCGCTTTTCACTCTCGGTGGTGAACATGTTCTCGCGGTACTTGTCCCAGTGGCCGGTCTTCTCCCACAGGGCCTTGTCCAGGATCTGCGGGCCCTTGACCTCCTGGTAGCCGTTGTCGCGGTAGACCCGGCGCATGTATTGCTCGACCTCCTGCCAGACCGTCCAGCCCTTGGGATGCCAGAAGACGGTGCCGGGGGAATGCTCGTCGAGGTGGAACAGGTCGAGTTCGCGGCCGAGCTTGCGGTGGTCGCGCTTCTCGGCCTCTTCGAGCATGGTCAGGTACTGCTGCAGCTCTTCCTTGCTGGCCCAGGCCGTGCCGTAGACACGCTGCAGCATCTCGTTGCGATGGTCGCCGCGCCAGTAGGCACCGGCCACCTTCATGAGCTTGAAGTGCTTGAGCTTGCCGGTGCTGGGCACGTGCGGGCCGCGGCACAGGTCTTCGAACTTG
Organism: Burkholderiaceae bacterium; assembly: GCA_019745555.1. Classification (GTDB taxonomy): domain Bacteria; phylum Pseudomonadota; class Gammaproteobacteria; order Burkholderiales; family Burkholderiaceae_C; genus Hylemonella. The sequence continues at coordinate 8,975 of JAIESX010000026.1, forward strand.
CCTTCACGGTAGAGGCTGACGTCCTCGTTGGCCGGGATGCTGGCGATGATCTCGGCCTTGTAGTGCTCGCCCATGCCCTTGAAGTAGGCCACGGCCTCGTCGCGCGGCAGCACGCGGCGCTGCACGGGCTCGTCCTTGGCGGCCAGCTCGGCCATCTTCTTCTCGATGGCGGCCAGGTCCTCGGGCGTGAAGGGACGCTTGTAGGAGAAGTCGTAGTAGAAGCCGTGCTCGATGACCGGGCCGATGGTGACCTGGGCCTCGGGGAAGAGCTCCTTGACGGCGTAGGCCAGCAGGTGGGCCGTGGAGTGGCGGATCATCTCCAGGCCGTCGGCGTCCTTGGCGGTGACGATGGCCAGCCCCGCGTCGGATTCGATGCGGTAGCTGGTGTCGACCAGCTTGCCGTCGACCTTGCCACCAAGTGCGGCCTTGGCCAGGCCGGCGCCGATGGAGGCGGCCACCTCGGCCACCGTGACGGGGCCGGGGAAATCTCGTTTCGAACCGTCGGGTAGCGTGATCTGAACCATGGTGTGTACGCTTTCGGAAATGAAAAAGGCGCGGTGGATGCCGCGCCTTGTTGAATCTGAAAAGGACCTGGCGCCCAGAGGCGCGCGGACTAGCAACCCCTGAGACCTCTCTCGCCGGCGGTGGTAGTTCGCGGTGTCATAACCAGGGTGCCTTTCTCGCTCTTGCTGTGGAGCCCTCAGGCCCGAAGTCTCCGATTCTACCCGAGGCCCCGCGCCTCATGGACTGCAAAAAGACAAGGCCGGGAAGCTTGCGCCCCCGGCCTTGCGTGACAGCCGGTGCCCCAGGGCTTGTGGCCCGGGGACCGAGGAGAAAACTCAGGCGGCTTCGGCCACGGCGGCGTGGATGGCCGCAGCCTTGCGGTTGCGCTCGAGCCAGCCGTTGATCAGCTTGACGGTTTCGCTGACCGAGGCGTGGCACAGACCCTTCTGCTCGGCCACGAGCTTGACCAGCAGGTCGATGCGCTCGATGTCGGTCGCACCGGCGGCCAGGGCACGGGCGGCCGAGGACGGCTTGAGCAGGCCGGTGCCGGCGGCGGCGTACTTGTCGAAGGGCACCATGTCGTCGCGCGAGGCGCCCAGCAGCACGCACAGGCCCACCACCCACTCGTAGACTTCGCGCGATTTTTCCAGGTCACTGTGCACGGCGTCCTTGATGGCGCGCATGCCGTCGGCCTGCACACAGCGGTAGTTGCCGGTGAGCAGCATGGCCCACTTGGCCAGCGGCACGAAGATGGACTGGTGCACCTTGAGCTTGACGGGCAGGTCCACGGCCTCGCCGTTGACGTTCAGGCGCGCGCCGGTGATGTCGGCCTCCATCTGCTCGAGCATGGCGGTGTGCGCGGGGTTGGCGAAGCCGGCCACCTTGAAGTTGGTGGGCAGGCCGACCTGCAGCACGTTGGGCTTTTCCTCCGGCGGGCGGAAAGCCTGCGGATCGGGGCTGCACAGGGTCATGAGGCCGGGCTCGAAGTTCTCCCAGACGCTGGGGTCGTGGTAGCAGGCACGCAGGGCGCTGGCATCCACGCCCGGAATGCGGGCCAGGTAAGGCAGCGGGGGCATGTTCATGATGGACATGCAGGGCACCTTGGCGTCTGCGATGGCGCGCATGAGTTCGCGCACGCCGCGGGCGCTGTACTGCGGTTCCTGCATGGCCAGGCAGACCAGGTCGTACTGGCCGGGCTGGGCGCTCTCGGGGGTCACGGCATCGAGCTTGCCCGGCAGGGTGCGGGAATCGATCTCGACCAGGCCCTCACGGCCCTTGACCGGCATGCGCACGCGGGTGCCCCCGCCGTTGATCAGATCGGCCGTGCCCTGGCGGCAGACCAGGCTGACCGCGTGGCCGGCCATCAGCAGCTTGCTGGCCAGCAGGCTGCCATACGAAGCGCCCAGGATCAGGACCTTGTACTTCTTGCTCATGATGTTTTCCTTTCGGATCTCCAGTTTTTGAAATCTTTGGGCCGGGGCTGCTCAGATCGTTGTGCTGTTGTGCCTGGGGCAGCGGGCGCGTGAAGGTGAATGTAGGGGGGTAGACGAATAAGGTAAATTAAATATTTCTACTCGCAAACTTAAGTGATTCTTATGGGTTGGCATTCCGTATGCCAATTGACCTCAAGACGCCTTATGTTTGCGAGCCCGCGGCCGGGGCCGCGGGCTGCCGTCTTGCGACGTGTCTCCCCGGGTCAGGCGATCAGTGGAACTGCTCTTCCTCGGTGGAGCCGGTCAGCGCCGTGACGCTGGACTTGCCGCCCTGGATCACGGTGGTGACGTCGTCGAAGTAACCCGTGCCGACTTCCTGCTGGTGCGACACGAAGGTGTAGCCACGGTCGCGGGCGGCGAACTCGGGCTCTTGCACGCGCTCGACGTAGGCGGTCATGCCGCGCTTCACGTAGTCTTGCGAGAGGTCGAACATGTTGAACCACATGCTGTGGATGCCGGCCAGCGTGATGAACTGGTACTTGTAGCCCATGGCGCCGAGCTCGCGCTGGAACTTGGCGATGGTGGCGTCGTCCAGGTTCTTCTTCCAGTTGAAGGACGGCGAGCAGTTGTAGGCCAGCATCTTGCCCGGGTGCACCTTGTGCACGGCCTCGGCGAACTTCTTGGCGAAGTCCAGGTCGGGCGTGCCGGTCTCGCACCACACCAGGTCGGCGTAGCGGGCGTAGGCGTTGGCGCGGGCGACGGCCTGGTCCAGGCCCTTGCGGGTCTTGTAGAAGCCCTCCTGCGTGCGCTCGCCGGTCAGGAAGGGCTTGTCGATCTCGTCGTAGTCGGAGGTCAGCAGGTCGGCAGCCTCGGCGTCGGTGCGGGCGATCACCAGGGTGGGCACGCCCATGACGTCGGCGGCCATGCGCGCAGCGATCAGCTTCTGGCAGGACTCGCGGGTGGGCAGCAGCACCTTGCCGCCCATGTGGCCGCACTTCTTGACCGAGGCCAGCTGATCTTCCCAGTGCACGCCACCGGCACCGGCCTTGATCATGGCCTTCATCAGTTCGAAGGCGTTGAGCACGCCGCCGAAACCGGCTTCGGCGTCGGCCACGATCGGCGCGAAGTAGTCGATGTAGTCCTTGTGGCCGGGGTCGATGCCCTTGGAGTGCTGGATCTCGTCAGCGCGGCGGAAGGTGTTGTTGATGGTTTCCACGACCTTGGGCACCGAGTCCACCGGGTACAGGGACTGGTCCGGGTACATGGACGAGTAGGTGTTGTTGTCGGCGGCGACCTGCCAGCCCGAGAGGTAGATGGCCTTGACGCCGGCCTTGACCTGCTGCATGGCCTGGCCACCGGTGAGCGCACCCAGGCAGTTCACATAGGGCTCGGTGTGCAGCATGTCCCAGAGCTTCTCGGCCGTGCGGCGGGCCACGGTGTACTCGATGGGGAAAGAACCGCGCAGACGCACGACGTCGGCCGCGGTGTAGCCGCGCTCGATGCCCTTCCAGCGGGGGTTGGTGGCCCAGTCTTTCTCGAGGGCGGCGATCTGTTGCTCACGGCTGAGCTGTTCGGTCAGGGTTTGCGGCATGGTGTGACTCCTGTGGACGGGTAGATGAAACCGGTCGATTCCTGAGCGGCCCTGCGGCCTGAATCGATGGCTCTACTCTAAGTCTTGTACAAGAGTTTTGCGACCTCTTGTGTCTTATATAAGACATTTTATTTTTCATTGAAAATCAATGACTTAAGAAACACGTTTCGCATATCGGAATTCAATATCTCGTATTGAGAAAAAATGCTGCGACGCATCAGGCCATCTTTTTGCAATGCGAAAGCATTTCGAGCGTCGTGAAACGATCGTGCACACCCCGCCTCGGCGGGCGCTGCGGCGCTCAGCGACGTTGACGCCAGTCGCCGCTCGCGATCGGCGGTCGACCCTGCACACGCTCGGCGGCAATCTCGTAGACCAGGCAGTGCAGCGACTGGCCCGCCAGGTCGACGTCCAGATGTCGCCGCATGTACTCACCACTGGGCACGGGCGCCACTTCCTCGATCAGGTCGAGCTGGCGCTCGAGCTCGGCAGAGATGGCATAGACCTCGCCCTGCACCCAGCCCTCCCCGCCCAGGACGACGCCGGGATAGGGACCGAGGTCGTAGAGCGTGCCGCGGATGCGCGCCAGTCCGAGCAGCCGCGGCGCGGGCAGCAGGCGGTTGATGTCGTTGGCCTCGCCGCGGCGCAGCGTGCCATAGACGAAGACGTGCAGGGGCTCGGACATGGGTGGAGAGGCAGAGAACTGACGGACGCCGGAGGATCATCCGCCCGCCTCTGCATTCTCTCCGCTCCCGAGTGAAAACGAGGCCTGCTGCAGGGCGAAATCGGCGCGCCGGCCGCCGTTTCCCCTCGATGAGCGGCGCCCCGCCCGAGGGAAAAGAGCGCTGCTCCGAGGGAAAACAGGCCTCACGCAGGGCGCGCGCCCTCTGGAAACGCGATGAAAAAAACAACATCCCCGAGGGAGTAAACGCATTTTTCGCTTGGAGACGCGTTTTTTCTCCTATAGCATCCGGGATACCAGCGAGGAAGCAGTTCCATGCTGGTGATTAATCAACTTCTAGAAGAGGAATTCAATCATGGCAACTGCAAAGAAGAAAGCTCCTGCGAAGAAGGCTCCGGCGAAGAAAGCCGCTGCCAAGAAGCCGGCCGCCAAGAAGG
>JAIESX010000050.1 GCA_019745555.1 Burkholderiaceae bacterium
CGGGCGGTGGAGCCGCCGTAGAGCTGCAGCACCTCGGAGACCAGGGCGTTGAGATCCAGGGCATGGAGCTCGGCCGCGGGCAGGCGCGCGTAATCGCGGAACTCGTTGACCAGGCGCTTCATGGCGTCGACCTGGTCCACGATGGTCTTGACGGACTTGGTGACCACGGCCTGCTCGGCTTCTTCCACCTTGCCCGCGAGCTTGCGTTCCAGCCGCTCGGCCGAGAGCTGGATGGGCGTGAGCGGGTTCTTGATCTCGTGCGCCAGGCGGCGCGCCACCTCACCCCAGGCCTGGGCGCGCTGCGCCGAGACGATCTCGGAAATGTCGTCGAAGACCAGCAGCCAGGCCTTGCCCGGCAGCTCGGCACCGCGCGCCACCAGGGTCAGGGTGCCGCGGCCATTCGCACTGTCGGCTGCGGGCGAACCCGAGGGCGGACCGAGCTCGAAGGACTGCTGCCAGTGGTCCAGTGCATGCTCCGCACGTTCCTCGACGAAGCGGTCGAACTGCTGCTTCACGCTGCGCGCGAAGTCCTCCAGCCCCTCGATGTCGGCCAGGCGCTTGCCCTCCCAGGCCGCCATGGGCACCCGCAGGATGCGGGTGGCACCGGGGTTGACGGACTGGATCACGCCGTTGGCGTCGAGCACCATGACGCCGGCGGTCAGGTTGTCGAGGATGGTCTGCAGATTCTCGCGCGCCGCGTTGACCTGCTCCATGCTGACCTCGACCGCCCGCCGCGCATCGGCCAGCTGCTGGGTCATGTCGGCAAACGATCGGGTCAGCCCGCCGAGCTCGTCGCGCCCCTGCAGCGCGGCCTTGGGCGTGAGGTCGCCCGCCGCCACCTGGCGCACGCCTTCTGCCAGCAGCAACAGCGGCCGTGTGATCTGGTTGCCCAGGATGACGGCCAGCAGCACGGCGCCGAAGACCGCGAGAAAGAGGCTGAGCGTGAGCGTGCCGATGTACATGCGCCGCAGACCCTGACGCGCCAGCGCGCGCTCCTGGTATTCGCTGTGCGCCTCGGTCACGGCCAGGGCATTGGCCACCAGGGCTTCGGGCAGGACCTGGGTGACCATCAGGAAACGCGGCTCGTCCAGGATGTCCAGCCCGGTGCGCGGCACCAGCACCAGGGCCTTGATGCGGGCCTGGGCCGGCGCCATGGCGCTGCCGTCCTCCAGGCCTTCAACCCAGGTCACGGCGCGCTGGCTGCGCGCCTTGCGCAGCTGCGCCGGTGCGGGCCGTTCAGGATTGAGCAGGAAGCGCGAATCGCCCGCGCTGGCCAGCAGCTGGCCGCTGGCGCTCCAGAGGATGGCGTCGCGCACCTCGAGCTGCTCGCGCAGGCGCTCCAGCATCAGACCGGCCACCACGTCCGGCGCATCCTGCAGAGCAACGGACGCCGAACGCGTCTTGGCGGCCAGGTCGTCGGAGAGGGTCTCCAGCGTGGCCCGGCCCAGGCCCAGCCCGGCTTCGAGCGCACCCTCGACCTGCACGTCGAACCAGCTCTCGATGGAACGCGAAACGAACTGGTAGGACACCACGTAGATCAACAGGCCAGGCACGAAGCCCGCCAGCGCGAACACCATGGCCAGCTTGACCAGCAGGCGGCTGCCGAAACGCCCCTGGCGCAGGCGGCGCAGCAGGCGCCAGGCCACCCAGCCGATCACGCCCAGCAGGGCCACGGCCACGACCACGTTGAGGGTGAAGAGCAGCGCGTAGTTGCGCTCGTAAAGCTCGCGGTTGCCCGTGGCCTGGGTCAGCAGGAACATCAGCACCAGGCCGATGGCCACCACGATGGCCAGCACCACGCCCAGAGTCCAGCGCAAGGCCCTGGACTGCGGCGTCTGGACCCGTTCGGCCCCGGCCGCCCGGGGCTTCACTTCAGGCTCTCCGGCTGCAGGCGACGACTGGCGCTGGCCGCCAGCACCCAGTCGCTCTCGCCCAGGGTGCCGATCTGCAACGGGCGCGGGAGCTGGGCGGTGTCGAGGCGGAAACGGAAGTCCAGCCTGTGGGTGCTGCCGGCCTCGAGCGCGGCAAACTCGGCCACGCGCCAGCCGACAAAACGCCGGATCAGGGCCAGCGCCTCGTCCAGGCTGTCGAAGGTCTGGCCCAGGGCGGCGCCGGCCTCGCCCGGGCGGCCCGGGCCGCTGCCGATGCTCAGGCGCCAGCGGCGCGTGAGCGGCTGGTAAACCAGGCGCATCTGGCGCTGGGCGCTGGCCACACGCTTGTCCAGCCAGTACCAGCGCTCGCGGACGATCTCGACCTCGGCGACGAAGATCACGGGCAGTCCCTTGTGCAGCGCATCCAGCACCGGCCCCGGCAGCTCGAACTGCAGGCCGACGTTGAGTTCCACCATGTCGCCATTGCGCCGCAGATCGAGTTCGCTGACGTTGACTGCGACCGGCTGCGCGTGCAGGGACATCGCCCCGCCCAGCAGGGCACAGGCGAGAAGCGCGGACAGTTCAGCCCGCGCCTTGCTCCAGCAGCGCGTAATAAAAGCCATCGTGGTCACTGCTCCGATTGTCCGTGACCGGCTCCCGCTGCGGCGTCGCGAGGGGCCATAAATGGCCTGGCGCAGGCAGCAAACGGGCTGCTTTGTTGTGCGCAAGAAACGCCTGCACCTGATCCTCCCCCTCGGCGCGGAACACCGAGCAGGTGCAGTACACCAATCGTCCGCCCGGCGCCAGCAGCGGCCAGAGGGTTTGCAGCAGGCGCGCCTGCTGGGCCGCCAGTGCCGCAATGTCCGACTCCCGCCGCAGCCAGCGCACGTCCGGGTGCCGGCGCACGATGCCCGAGGCCGTGCAGGGCGCATCAAGCAGGATGGCATCGAAGGGTTGGCCATCCCACCAGGTCTCGGGCCGGCCGGCGTCGGCGGCCAGCACGTGGGCCCGCAGCCCCAGACGCTGCAAGGTGTCTTCGATACGGCGGCAGCGGGCCGGGGCTATGTCGAGCGCGGTGACCTCGGCATCAGCGAGCTCCAGCAGATGGGCGGTCTTGCCACCGGGCGCAGCGCAGGCGTCGAGGATGCGCAGGCCGCGGCGGCCCTCCCAGCCCTGCAGCAGCAAGGGTGCCGCCAGCTGGGCCGCCGCATCCTGCACCGAAACCCGACCTTGCGCGAAGCCGGGGATCTGGCTCACGGGCAACGCCTGCGCCAACGTCACACCCCAGTCACCGTTGGGCTGCGCCGCAATACCGGCGGCCTGCAGCGTGGCCAGGTAGTCCTTCACGTCGCCCTGGCGCCGGTTCACGCGCAGGGTCATGGGCGGCTGGCGGTTGTTGGCCTCCAGAATGGCCTGCCAGTGCTCGGGCAGCTCCTGCTGCAGGCGGGTGATCCACCAGGCCGGATGATTCCAGCGGGCCGCCGGGTCGGCGTCCGTCTGTGCGACCAGGGCCTCGCGTTCCCGCAGGAAGCGGCGCAGGCAGGCGTTGACGAAGCTCGCCTGGGCGCGCGTGGCCGGCGTGCGCTTGGCGCACTCCACCGCCTGGTTGACCAGGGTATGGGCCTCGTACGGCGCACCCTCGTCACGCCAGGCCAGGGCCAGGGCCAGACAGAGCAGCGCGTCCACCGCCGGCGGTGGCTTGCGCGGCGCGAGGCGGCGCCGCAGGGCCTCGGCTCGGCCGAGCTGGCGCAGTGCGGCGTAGACCAGGGCCTGCACGCCCGGACGCAGGCGCTCGGGCACGGCCTCGAGTGCTTCACCACCCGAGCGGCCGGCGCGCACCGCGGCCAGCACGCCAGCGCCGGCCTGCAGCTGGCGCCAGAGCTCGGGGACTCGCTTGTCTTCACTCATGCATCGCAATCATGGGGCAAAAAAATGCCCCAGGCGCAGCAGCACCTGGGGCAGGGGCGCTTCACGGCGCGGACACGCAACCGGTCTTACTCGGTGGCGGCATCCTCGCTGCTTTGTTGCGCAGCCAGCTCGGCGGCTTCGGCATCGGCGATGGCGCGACGCTCGGCCTCGTCCATGCCCTCGCGCACCTTGCGGGCCTCGTGGTAGGCCATGCCGGTGCCCGCGGGGATCAGGCGTCCGACGATGACGTTTTCCTTCAGGCCACGCAGCTCGTCGCGCTTGCCCATGATGGCGGCTTCGGTCAGCACGCGCGTGGTTTCCTGGAAGGAAGCCGCGGAGATGAACGAATCCGTGGACAGCGAGGCCTTGGTGATGCCCAGCAGCAGGTTGGTGTAGGTCGCGGGGATCTTGCCGTCCTTGCGCAGCGCGTCATTGGTGTTGAGCATCTCGGAACGCTCCACCTGTTCGCCGGCAATGTAGCCCGAATCGCCCGGGTTCTCGACCACGACACGGCGCAGCATCTGGCGCACGATCACCTCGATGTGCTTGTCGTTGATCTTCACACCCTGGAGGCGGTAGACGTCCTGCACTTCGTCAACGATGTAACGCGACAGTTCCTCGATGCCCAGCAGGCGCAGGATGTCCTGCGGATCGGCCGGGCCGTCGACGATGCTCTCGCCCTTGTTGACCACCTGGCCTTCGTGCACCAGGATGTTCTTCTCCTTGGGCACGAGTTCTTCCCAGACCTTGCCTTCCGGGTCGGTGATCTGCAGGCGGACCTTGCCCTTGGTCTCCTTGCCGAAGGACACGGTACCCGTGACCTCGGCCAGGATGCCCTTGTCCTTGGGGGAACGGGCTTCGAAGAGCTCGGCCACACGCGGCAGACCGCCGGTGATGTCGCGGGTCTTCTGACCTTCGATCGGGATACGGGCCAGCACTTCGCCGGGGCCCACGTCCTGGCCGTCACGCACCTGGATCAGGGCGCCGACCTGGAAGCCGATGGTCACCGAGTGGTCGGTACCGGGGATCTTGACCTCGTTGCCGGAGGCGTCGATCAGCTTCACCTGGGGACGCACGACCTTGGCCGAACCACGGCGCTTGGGATCGATCACGACCAGGGTGGACAGGCCGGTGACTTCGTCCACCTGCTTGGCCACGGTCAGGCCTTCCTCGACATTCTCGAACTGGGTCTTACCGGCGAATTCCGTGATGATCGGACGCGTCAGCGGATCCCAGTTGGCCAGGATGGTGCCGGCCTTGATCTGCTGGTCGGCCTTGACCGTCAGCGTGGCGCCGTAGGGCACCTTGTGGCGCTCGCGCTCGCGGCCATGCTCGTCATGGATGACGATCTCGCCGGAGCGGGCGATCACCACCAGTTCGCCCTTGCTGTTGGTCACGTAGCGCATCGTGGCGTTGAAGCCGATGATGCCGTTGGACTTGGCTTCCACGCTGGAGGCGATGGCGGCGCGCGAGGCGGCACCACCGATGTGGAAGGTGCGCATGGTCAGCTGCGTGCCGGGTTCGCCGATGGACTGGGCGGCGATCACGCCGACGGCTTCGCCGGTGTTGACCAGGCCGCCACGACCCAGGTCGCGGCCGTAGCACTTGGCGCACAGGCCGAAACGGGTGGCGCAGGTCAGCGCGGTGCGGACCTTGACTTCGTCGACGCCGGCGGCTTCGAGCTCCTCGATCACATCCTCGTCCAGCATGCTGCCGGCGCTCACCAGGACGGCACGCGTCTCGGGGTGCAGCACATCCTCGGCCGCGGTCCGGCCCAGGATACGGTCGCGCAGCGACTCGATGACTTCACCGCCCTCGACGATGGCGCGCATCAGCGAACCGTCGCTGGTGCCGCAGTCTTCCTGCGTCACCACGAGGTCCTGCGTCACGTCCACCAGACGGCGTGTCAGGTAGCCGGAGTTGGCCGTCTTCAGCGCCGTGTCGGCGAGGCCCTTGCGGGCGCCGTGCGTGGAGATGAAGTACTGCAGCACGTTGAGGCCTTCACGGAAGTTGGCCGTGATGGGCGTCTCGATGATGGAGCCGTCGGGCTTGGCCATCAGGCCGCGCATGCCGGCCAGCTGACGGATCTGCGCGGCGGAACCGCGCGCACCCGAGTCGGCCATCATGTAGATGGAGTTGAAGGACTCCTGGTCCACGGTCTTGCCGTGGCGGTCGGTGGTCTTCTCCAGGCGCAGCTGGTCCATCATGACCTTGGAGACCTTGTCGCCGGCCTTGCCCCAGATGTCCACCACCTTGTTGTAGCGCTCGCCGGCCGTGACCAGACCCGAGACGTACTGCTGCTCGATGTCCTTCACTTCCTTTTCGGCGGCCTCGATGATCTCGTGCTTCTCCTTCGGCACCAGCATGTCGTCGATGGCGATCGAGATGCCGGCGCGCGTGGCCAGGCGGAAGCCGTTCTGCAGCAGCTTGTCGGCAAACACCACGGTTTCCTTCAGACCGCACTTGCGGAAGGACACGTTGATGAGCTTGGAGATTTCCTTCTTCTTCAGCGCCTTGTTGATGTTGCTGAAGGGCAGGCCCTTGGGCAGGATCTCCGACAGCAGCGCACGACCGACCGTGGTCTCGACCAGCTTGGTCTCGGGCACGAATTCGCCCGTGCTCTTGTCCTTGGTCCACTCGGTCAGGCGCACGCTGATGCGCGCGGTCAGCTCGACCTGGCCGGCATCCAGCGCACGCAGGACTTCGGCCACGTCGGCGAAGACCATGCCTTCGCCCTTGCCGTTGATGCGCTCACGGGTCGTGTAGTACAGGCCCAGCACCACGTCCTGCGAGGGCACGATGGAGGGCTCGCCGTTGGCGGGGAAGAGCACGTTGTTGGAGGCCAGCATCAGGGTGCGGGCTTCCATCTGGGCTTCCACCGACAGCGGGACGTGCACGGCCATCTGGTCGCCGTCGAAGTCGGCGTTGAAGGCGGCGCAGACCAGCGGGTGCAGCTGGATGGCCTTGCCTTCGATCAGGATGGGCTCGAAAGCCTGGATGCCCAGGCGGTGCAGCGTCGGTGCGCGGTTCAGCAGCACCGGGTGCTCCTTGATCACCTCTTCCAGGATGTCCCACACCACGGGGGTGCCGGATTCCACTTCCTTCTTCGCCGCCTTGATGGTGGTGGCGATGCCCATGGCTTCCAGGCGCGAGAAGATGAAGGGCTTGAACAGCTCCAGGGCCATCAGCTTGGGCAGGCCGCACTGGTGCAGCTTGAGGGTCGGGCCCACGGTGATGACAGAACGGCCCGAGTAGTCGACGCGCTTGCCCAGCAGGTTCTGGCGGAAGCGGCCGCTCTTGCCCTTGATCATGTCGGCCAGCGACTTGAGCGCGCGCTTGTTGGCGCCCGTCATGGCCTTGCCACGGCGGCCGTTGTCCAGCAGGCTGTCCACGGCTTCCTGCAGCATGCGCTTCTCGTTGCGCGCGATGATCTCGGGCGCCTTGAGTTCGAGCAGGCGACGCAGACGGCTGTTGCGGTTGATGACGCGACGGTAGAGGTCGTTCAGGTCGGAGGTCGCAAAGCGGCCGCCGTCCAGCGGCACCAGCGGACGCAGGTCCGGCGGCAGCACGGGCAGCACCTCGAGCACCATCCACTCGGGCTTGATGCCGGACTTCTTGAAGGCTTCCAGCACCTTGAGGCGCTTGGCGTTCTTCTTGACCTTCAGCTCGGAACCCGTGAGGTCGCCACGCAGGCGCTCGATCTCGGTGTCGATCTCGATGCCCTGCAGCAGGTCCTTGATGCCCTCGGCGCCCATCTTGGCGGTGAACTCGTCACCGTACTCCTTCACCTTGGCGTCGTAGTCGTCCTCGGACATGATGCTGAACTTCTTCAGCGGGGTCATGCCGGGGTCGGTCACCACATAGGCTTCGAAGTACAGCACGCGCTCGATGTCGCGCAGCGTCATGTCCAGCACCAGGCCCAGACGCGAAGGCAGGGACTTGAGGAACCAGATGTGGGCGCAGGGCGCGGCCAGGTCGATGTGACCCATGCGCTCGCGGCGCACCTTGGTCTGCGTGACTTCCACGCCGCACTTCTCGCAGATTACGCCGCGGTGCTTGAGGCGCTTGTACTTGCCGCACAGGCACTCGTAGTCCTTGATGGGGCCGAAGATCTTGGCGCAGAAGAGGCCGTCACGCTCGGGCTTGAAGGTGCGGTAGTTGATGGTCTCGGGCTTCTTCACCTCGCCGAAGGACCAGGAACGGATCTTCTCGGGCGACGCCAGGCCGATCCTGATGGCATCGAAATGCTCATCCGGCGTGAACTGCTTGAACAGGTCGAGTAGGGATTTCATGTGACTCTATCCTTTGCGAATTAGGAGCGCTCGAGCTCGATGTCCAGGCCCAGGGAACGGATTTCCTTGACCAGCACGTTGAACGACTCGGGCATGCCGGCTTCGATGGCATGCTCGCCCTTGACGATGTTCTCGTATACCTTGGTACGGCCCTGCACATCGTCGGACTTGACGGTGAGCATTTCCTGCAAGGTGTAGGAAGCGCCGTAGGCCTCGAGCGCCCACACTTCCATTTCGCCGAAACGCTGGCCGCCGAACTGGGCCTTGCCGCCCAGCGGCTGCTGGGTGACCAGGGAGTAGGGTCCGGTCGAACGGGCGTGCATCTTGTCGTCCACCAGGTGGTGCAGCTTGAGCACGTGCATGTAGCCGACGGTGGTCGGGCGCTCGAACTGCTCGCCGGTCCGGCCGTCGAACAGACGGGCCTGGGTACGGGTCTCGGTCAGGCCCTTGGCCTTGGCGATCTCGTCCGGATAGGCCAGCTTGAGCATGGCGCGGATCTCGTCTTCCGAAGCGCCGTCGAACACCGGGGTCGCGAAGGTCACACCGGTGGACAGGTTGGTCGCCATCTCGGTGATCTGCGCGTCGGTCAGCTTGCTCAGGTCTTCGGTGCGGCCCGAGGTGTTGTAGAAGCTCTCGAGGAACTTGCGCAGTTCGGCGGCCTTGGCCTCCTGCTGCAGCATGTCGCCGATGCGCTGGCCGATGCCCTTGCCGGCCCAGCCCAGGTGCACTTCCAGCACCTGGCCCACGTTCATGCGCGAAGGCACGCCCAGCGGGTTGAGCACGATGTCGCACGGCGTGCCGTCGGCCATGTAGGGCATGTCCTCGACCGGCACGATCTTGGAGACCACACCCTTGTTGCCGTGGCGGCCGGCCATCTTGTCACCGGGTTGCAGGCGGCGCTTGACGGCCAGGTAGACCTTGACCATTTTCAGAACACCAGCAGGAAGTTCATCACCCTGCGTGAGCTTCTTGCGCTTCTCTTCGAAGGCCAGGTCGAAGCTGTGGCGGGTCTGCTCCAGCGAGTTCTTGATGCTCTCCAGCTGGCTGGCGACTTCGTCGTCGGCCGGGCGGATGTCGAACCAGTGGAACTTCTCGACAGAAGCCAGGTAGGCCTTGTCGATCTTGGAGCCCTTGGCCAGCTTCTGCGGGCCGCCGTTGGCGACCTTGCCGTTGAGCAGCTTCTCGATACGGTCAAAGGCATCGGCTTCCACGATGCGCAGCTGATCGTTCAGGTCCAGGCGGAAACGCTTGAGTTCGTCGTCGATGATCTGCTGGGCGCGCTTGTCGCGCTGGATGCCTTCACGAGTGAAGACCTGCACGTCGATCACGGTGCCCTGCGAGCCCTGGTCCACGCGCAGCGAGGTGTCCTTCACGTCGGACGCCTTCTCGCCGAAGATGGCGCGCAGCAGCTTCTCTTCCGGGGTCAGCGTGGTCTCGCCCTTGGGCGTGACCTTGCCCACCAGCGTGTCGCCGGGCATGACTTCGGCGCCCACGTAGATGATGCCGGACTCATCCAGACGGTTGAGCTGCTGCTCGGACAGGTTGGGGATGTCGCGGGTGATTTCCTCGGCGCCCAGCTTGGTGTCGCGCGCCATGACCACGAGTTCCTCGATGTGGATCGAGGTGTAGCGGTCGTCGGCGACCACGCGCTCGGAGATCAGGATCGAGTCTTCGAAGTTGTAGCCGTTCCAGGGCATGAAGGCCACGAGCATGTTCTGGCCCAGAGCCAGTTCACCCAGGTCGGTCGATGCGCCGTCAGCGATCACGTCACCCTTGGCCAGCTTGTCGCCCTTCTTGACGATGGGACGCTGGTGGATGTTGGTGTTCTGGTTGGAACGCTGGTACTTGATGAGGTTGTAGATGTCCACACCCACTTCACCGGCCACGGCTTCGTTGTCGTTCACGCGGATCACGATGCGGGTGGCGTCGACATAGTCGACCACGCCGCCGCGGTTGGCGGTGACCACGGTGCCGGAGTCGACCGCGGAGACGCGCTCGATGCCGGTGCCGACGAAGGCCTTCTCGGGACGCAGCACAGGCACGGCCTGACGCTGCATGTTGGCACCCATCAGCGCGCGGTTGGCGTCGTCGTGCTCCAGGAAGGGCACGAGCGAGGCGGCCACCGACACGATCTGCGCGGGCGACACGTCCATGTACTGGATGCGGTCGGCGCTGCAGAGAATGGATTCACCCTTTTCACGGGCGGACACCAGTTCGCCGGTCAGCTTGCCGTCCTTGTCCAGCGTGGCGTTGGCCTGGGCGATGACGTACTTGCCTTCCTCGATGGCCGACAGGTAGTCGATCTTGTTCGTAACCTTGCCATCCTCGACGCGACGGTAGGGCGTCTCGATGAAGCCATACTCGTTGAGGCGAGCGTACAGGGCCAGGGAGTTGATCAGGCCGATGTTCGGGCCTTCCGGCGTTTCGATCGGACAGACGCGACCGTAGTGCGTGACGTGCACGTCGCGCACTTCGAAGCCGGCGCGCTCGCGGGTCAGACCGCCCGGGCCCAGGGCCGACACGCGACGCTTGTGCGTGATCTCGGACAGCGGGTTGGTCTGGTCCATGAACTGCGAGAGCTGCGAGGCACCGAAGAACTCCTTGAGCGCCGCGGAGATCGGCTTGGAGTTGATCAGGTCATGCGGCATCAGGGGTTCCTGCTCCGCCTGGCCCAGACGCTCCTTCACGGCCTTCTCGATACGGGCCAGACCGGCGCGGTACTGGTTCTCGGCCAGCTCACCGACGCAACGCACACGGCGGTTGCCCAGGTGGTCGATGTCGTCCACTTCACCGCGGCCGTTGCGCAGGTCCACCAGGATCTTGACCACGGCGAGGATGTCCTCGTTGGTCAGGACCATGGGGCCGTTCGGGTCATTGCGGCCCATCTTGGCGTTGAACTTCATACGGCCCACGCGCGACAGGTCGTAGGTGTCCGGGTTGTAGAACAGGCGCTGGAACAAGGCCTGCACGGCGTCCTCGGTCGGCGGCTCGCCGGGGCGCATCATGCGGTAGATCGCCACGCGGGCGGCGAACTCGTCGGTCGTCTCGTCGATGCGCAGGGTCTGCGAGATATAGGCACCCTGGTCGAGCTCATTGGTGTAGATGCACTGCAGCTCCTGCACACCGGCGGTGCGCAGCTTCTTGAGCAGGGCGTCGGTCAGTTCCTCGTTGGCCTTGGCAATGATCTCGCCCGTGTCCGGATCGACGATATTGCGAGCCACGACGCGGCCGACCAGAAAGTCTTCGGGCACGCTGATGTGCGTGGTACCGGTGGTCTCCAGCTCGCGGGTGTGGCGCGCGGTGATGCGCTTGTCCTTGGCCACGATGACCTTACCGCTCTTGTCGGTGATGTCGAAGCGGGCGACTTCACCGCGCAGGCGCTCGGCCACGAATTCCATCTGCGCACCGCTGTCCATCAGGCGGAAGTTGTCGTTGACGAAGAAGTTCGCCAGGATGGACTCGGGGTTCAGGCCGATGGCCTTGAGCAGGATGGTGACCGGCATCTTGCGGCGACGGTCGACGCGGAAGTACAGCATGTCCTTCGGGTCGAACTCGAAGTCCAGCCAGGAGCCGCGGTAGGGGATGATGCGGGCCGAGAACAGCAGCTTGCCCGAGCTGTGCGTCTTGCCCTTGTCGTGCTCGAAGAACACACCGGGCGAGCGGTGCAGCTGCGAGACGATCACGCGCTCGGTGCCGTTGATGATGAAGGAACCCTTGGTCGTCATGAGCGGCACTTCGCCCATGTAGACTTCCTGCTCCTTCACTTCCTTGACGACCTTGTTCTGCGGGGTCGAGGATTCGCGGTCATAGATGATGAGCTGCACGCGCGCACGCACGGCCGACGCGAAGGTCAGGCCGCGAGTCTGGCACTCGCGCACGTCGAAGGCGGGCTTGGCCAGGTTGTATTCCAGAAACTTCATCTCCACAAAACCGTTGTGCGAGACGATGGGGAAGGCGGCCTCGAAGGCGGCCTGCAGGCCCTCGGGCGTACGTTTGTTGGGAGCGAGATCTGCCTGCAGGAAGGCCGTGTAGGCATCTTTCTGCATCTGCAGCAGGTAGGGAATGTCGAGCACGCTGTCGCGGCTGCCGAAGCTCTTGCGAATTCGCTTGCGTTCGGTATAGGTATAGGCCATGAGATCTCCGGGCTATTGAGGTCTTTGGCGACTGGCGCGCCGGGCATCACACCCAGCAGGCTTGGTGGTTGGCCGCTACCAACCAATGGCGGACGGCCGCGCATTGCACACGGCCCGAACCAAGGCGTCTTCTGCAGTCGGGTCAGAAGTCACTCAAAAAGCTCCTCGCAAGGGGATTTTTGAGTGCGCTCTGTAAGCGCCAAAGGCTGGAGGCCTTTTCAGACACTCCAGCCTTCGAGCAGGACTGAATTACTTCAGTTCAGCCTTGGCACCGGCTTCCACCAGCTTCTTGACAGCAGCCTCGGCGTCGGCCTTGGGCATGGCTTCCTTGACGACCTTGGGGGCGCCGTCCACCAGGTCCTTGGCTTCCTTGAGGCCCAGGCCGGTGATTTCGCGCACGGCCTTGATGACGCCGACCTTCTGGGCGCCAGCGTCGGTCAGCACGACGTTGAACTCGGTCTTCTCTTCGGCAGCGGCGGCAGCGCCACCACCAGCACCACCGGCAGC
Source organism: Burkholderiaceae bacterium (assembly GCA_019745555.1). Classification (GTDB taxonomy): domain Bacteria; phylum Pseudomonadota; class Gammaproteobacteria; order Burkholderiales; family Burkholderiaceae_C; genus Hylemonella. The sequence continues at coordinate 12,712 of JAIESX010000050.1, forward strand.
CGGAGCGGCCATGGCGGCGGCGCTCACGCCGAACTTCTCTTCGATGGCCTTGACCAGGTCGTTGAGTTCCATGACCGACATGCTGTCCAGGGCGGTCAGAAATGCGTCTTTATCGAATGCCATTTTGATTTCCTTCAATTTCCAATAAGTTGGTTAGCAGGCTGCGCCGGTTCAGGCGGCAGCCGTTTCGCCTTTTTTCGCCGCCAGAGCACCCAGCACCACGGCGGTGCGGGAGATCGGCGTCTTGAGCAAGCCACACAGCTGAGCCAGCAGCACTTCCTTGGAAGGAATGCTTGCGAGCTGCTTCACGCCGTTGACGTCCAGGGCCTTGCCACCGTAGGCGCCGCCGCGAATCACCAGCTTGTCGTTGGTTTTCGCGAAATCGGCCACCACGCGGGCAGCGGCCACGGCATCCACGGAGAAGCCGTAGATCAGCGGACCGGTCATCTGGTCGGCCACGACTTCAAACTGGCTGCCGGCCACAGCACGGCGAGCCAGGGTGTTCTTCAGAACACTCAGGCTCACACCCTGGCTGCGGGCGGTAGAGCGCAGTTTGGTCATGTCAGCGACCGTGACGCCGCGGTATTCCGCCATCACGAGCGTTTGAGCTTGAGCGGCGAGGCCGGTCACTTCGGTGATGACCGCTTCTTTCTCACTGCGATTCAGACTCAAGGTCTAACTCCTTCAAAATGTGTTCCTCGGCCGGGGCCTTGGAACACGCCTTTCTTGCAGCGACCAACTGTTTTTGGAACGGTGTCCATCTGCAGCGGGATCGCCATCTACGCTGGCTTTCACTGATTAAGCACAGCAGGACTGTGCGCCAGCGGTCTCGGATGGCCCGGCCGGTCTTACAACCGGCCGACCCACCACTCCAGGCAGCCGTTGCCGGCCACCTAAATCTTTCCCGCGATTACGCCGAGATGGACTGGGTGTCGACACGGACACCGACGCCCATCGTGGACGAAACCGCCACCTTGCGCAGGTACACACCCTTGCTCGACGCGGGCTTGGCCTTGTTCAGCGCCTCGATCAGCGCCGCCAGGTTGCCTTGCAGCTTGGCAGCGTCGAAGGAACGGCGACCGATCGTGCTGTGCACGATACCGGCCTTGTCCACGCGGAACTGCACCTGACCGGCCTTGGCGTTCTTCACGGCCGTGGCCACGTCGGGGGTGACGGTACCGACCTTGGGGTTGGGCATCAGGCCGCGGGGACCCAGCACCTGACCCAGGGTACCGACCACGCGCATCGCGTCGGGGGCGGCGATCACCACGTCGAAGGGCATGTCGCCAGCCTTCACACGGGCGGCCAGGTCGTCCATGCCGACGACGTCGGCGCCGGCGGCCTTGGCTTCCTCGGCCTTGGCGCCCTGGGCGAACACGGCCACGCGCTTGGTCTTACCGGTGCCGTGCGGCAGCACGACGGCGCCACGCACCACCTGGTCGGACTTCTTGGCATCGATGCCGAGCTGCACGGCCACGTCGATGGACTCATCGAACTTGGCGGTGGCGCACTTCTGCACGATCTTCAGCGCATCGGTCAGCGGATACAGCTTGTTGCTGTCCACCTTGCCCTGCAGGGCCTTGGCTTTCTTGGTGAGCTTGGTCATTTACACGCCCTCCACATTCACGCCCATGGAACGGGCAGAACCGGCGATGGTGCGAACGGCGGCGTCCAGATCGGCGGCCGTCATATCCTTCATCTTGGTCTTGGCGATTTCCTCGAGCTGGGCACGGGTGATCTTGCCGACCTTGTCGGTGTGCGGCTTGGCCGAACCCTTGTCCAGCTTGATGGCCTTCTTGATCATCACGGTCGCCGGGGGCGTCTTGATGATGAAGGTGAAGCTCTTGTCCGCAAACGCGGTGATCACCACCGGCAGCGGCAGACCGGGCTCGACGCCCTGGGTCTGGGCGTTGAACGCCTTGCAGAACTCCATGATGTTCAGACCGCGCTGGCCCAGAGCGGGACCAATCGGCGGCGAGGGATTGGCCTTACCAGCCGGCACTTGCAGCTTGATAAAACCGACGATTTTCTTCGCCATGCTTTACTCCTTGCGGGTTTTAACGCCTCGGCCTGCGGCCTCGGCTCCCCGGGGTTGACGACTCATCGAAACAACATCCGCGCCGAGTCGGGAAGCGCGGACTGAAAAACCTGTTCTGAAGCGGGATCAGGTCTTCTCGACCTGCGAGAACTCCAGCTCCACCGGCGTCGAGCGGCCGAAGATCGTGACCGCCACGCGCACCTTGCTCTTCTCGTAGTTGACTTCCTCGACCGTGCCGTTGAAGTCGGTGAAGGGACCTTCCTTGACGCGCACGTACTCACCCACCTCGAACTCGACCTTGTGACGCGGCTTGTCGGAGCCTTCCTGCATCTGGTTGACGATCTTCATGACCTCCTCTTCGGAGATCGGGGCCGGGCGGTTCTTGGCGCCGCCCACGAAACCCGTCACCTTGTTGGTGTGCTTCACCAGGTGCCAGGTGTCGTCGTCCATGACCATTTCCACCAGCACGTAGCCGGGGAAGAACTTGCGCTCGGTGGTGCGCTTCTGGCCGTTCTTGACCTCGACCACCTCTTCCATCGGCACCAGGATGCGGCCGAACTTGTCCTGCATGCCCGAGCGGTTGATGCGCTCGATGATGTTGCGCTCGACCGCCTTCTCCATGCCGGAGTAGGCGTGCACCACGTACCAGCGCAGGTCGGGGTTCTTCGGCTTGGCGTCCGCCGCAGAGGTATCCAGCACGTCAGTCATCACTTCCTCCAGCCCAGGATCAGGTCAAAGATCACCCATTCGAGGGTCTTGTCGGTCAGCCACAGAAAGAGAGCCATGACCACCACGAAGGCGAAGACATAGGCCGTCATCTGGACGGATTCCTTGCGCGTGGGCCAGACCACCTTGCCGACTTCACGCCAGGCATCCCGGCCGAAAGCCCACAGATCGCGACCCGGCTGGGCCGAGAAGAACACGGCGACAGCTGCCACCACGCCTGCCAGCAAGGCACCCCATTGCGCCAGGGCCCCCTGCTTGCCCAGCCAGTAAAAGGCCACCAGCCCCGCCAGCAGCAGCAGCACTGCCGCAGCCAGCTTGAGCTTGTCCGCCCCACTACCAACCGTTTCCACTTGTGACGTTGCCATTTTCAAGAATTCCGCTTCGCGTCCGTACCAAAACCAGTGCGCCCCTTGAGACGCTGAAGCCCGCCAGGGTGTGGCGGGCTTGTTGTGCACCCCGATCCTTGTGGATCAGGTGGCAGGGGCAGTAGGAATCGAACCTACAACCTTCGGTTTTGGAGACCGACGCTCTGCCAATTGAGCTATACCCCTACACAGATCCTCAGTCGATGATCTTGGCCACGACGCCGGCGCCGACCGTCTTGCCGCCTTCGCGGATGGCGAAGCGCAGGCCTTCTT
>JAIESX010000046.1 GCA_019745555.1 Burkholderiaceae bacterium
CCAGATCGGTGCCAACGCCAACCAGACCATCGTGGCCGCCACGGCCAACGCACGTACCAACCAGTACGGCAACAACCAGACGACCAACACCGCTGCTGCCATGAGCATGGCCGGCACTGGCGCGGCCTGGGGTGCCAACGGCATCGTGGGTGAGACGCTCACCATCAACGCCGCTGCTGGCAGCGCCGCCGTGACCCTGGTCAACAACGAGACTGCCAAGTCGGCCGCCACCAAGATCAACCAGCAGGCCTCGCTGACGGGCGTGACCGCCACCGCCAAGACGGACGTGCAGCTGTCCTTTACTGCCACCGGCGCGTACACGCTGACGGTGCGCTCCGACAACGCCACGGCAGAGACGGTGACCTTCAGCCTGACCGAAGCGAACACGCCCAGCGGCCTGGCCAGTGTCATCTCGGCCTTTAATGAGAAGTCTTCCAAGACCGGCGTGGTCGCCAGCCTCAACAGCGCTGGCACGGCCGTGATCCTGACGAACAACACAGGTGAGGACATCCTGGTGGCCGACACCGCGGTGGTCAACGCTGGCAACGTGGATGTGTTCAAGATGAAGGCCGACACCGCGGGTGCGCTGGCCACGGTGGGTTCGGTGGCGCTGGCCTCGGCCTCCACGGTGGAGAACGCGCTGATCAACGGCTACCTGACCTTCGACTCGAACAAGTCCTTCGTGCTGGATTCGAGCACCTCCACCGCCTCCTCGGGCTATGTCGGTGCCGACTCGGCGTCGACGCTCAAGAAGGTCGCCGACCTGGACGTGACGACCGTGATCAAGGCGACGGATGCGCTCAAGACGGTGGACTCGGCGCTGGCCTTTGTGAGCGGTGAACGCGCCAAGCTCGGTGCCCTGCAGTCGCGCTTCGAGTCGACGATCAACAACCTGGCGATCTCGTCCGAGAACCTGACGGCCTCGCGCAGCCGTATCGTTGACGCGGACTTCGCCGCCGAGACGGCCGCGCTCTCGCGGGCCCAGATCCTGCAGCAGGCGGGCACGGCCATGATCGCCCAGGCCAACCAGCTGCCCCAGGGTGTGCTGGCCCTGCTGCGGTAAACAGGGCGGGAAGGCGAGGGCTCGCGCGGCAACAGGCGCAAGAGCCCATTCAGGCTGGCACCGGCAACGGGGCCAGCCTTTTTCATTCGGCGTGCTCTGCATACCGTGAGGAATGACGCTTCCCGTGTATCAAGTTATCGGTGACTTGCGCCGATAGCTCGTGAAAGACCGGCCTATGGCATCCATCATCAATACGAACATCAACTCGCTGAGCGCGCAGCGTTACCAGGGGTTGAGCAGCAGTTCGCTGAGCACGGCGATCCAGCGCCTGTCGTCCGGTCTGCGCATCAACAGCGCCAAGGACGACGCCGCCGGTCTGTCGATCTCCGAGCGTTTCCAGGCCCAGATCCGCGGCCTGAACCAGGCGGCGCGCAACGCCAACGACGGCGTGTCGCTGGCGCAGACCACCGAAGGTGCGCTCAAGGCGGCCAGCGACATCCTGCAGCGCGTGCGTGAACTGGCCGTGCAGTCGGCCAACGCCACCAACAGCGCCTCGGACCGCCAGGCCATCCAGCAGGAAGTGGGTCAGCTGGTGGCCGAGCTGGACCGCATTGCGGTGTCGACCGAGTTCAACGGCCAGAAGCTGCTGGATGGGACCTTCGGTACGGCGCAGTTCCAGATCGGTGCCAACGCCAACCAGACCATCGTGGCCGCCACGGCCAACGCACGTACCAACCAGTACGGCAACAACCGTGCCGTAGCGCAAGGTGTGGCCGGCCTGCAATTCGGGCCGGCTATCGCCTACTCGAGCAACGGCGTGGTGGCCGGCACCGTGGCCATCCAGGGCGGTCAGGGCATTGCTACCGTCGGTTACGCGGGCAGCGCCTCGGCGCGCGACATTGCGCAACTTGTCAATCAGCAGACCAGTATCACGGGCGTGCGGGCCGAAGCCCGCACGGAGGTTCAGTTGACCTTCGGTGCGCCCGGCGCCTACAACCTGGAGCTGCGCTCCGATTCGACCAGCGTCGAGGCCGCCACCTTCAATCTGTCTGCCGCCAATACGGCCGAGGGCTTGTCCGCCGCCCTGTCAGCCATCAACGAACTCAGCAGCAAGACTGGTATCACGGCCAGTCTGAATGCTGCGGGCAACGGCATTCTGCTGAACAACACCAGCGGCAACAACATCATGATCGGCGAGCGCACGATCAATGCTGGCACGGTCACGATGCAGAAGTACGCGCGCAACGAGAGCCTGGACCTGGTGGCGGTGGGCGGCACCGTGACCATGTTGCCGCCGAATGCAGGTGATTTCAACTATGTGATCAGCGGTTATGTGTCCTTCGACGCCAACCAGGCCTTTGTACTGGATGCCAGCGCCGGGAATGCGGTGGCGGATACCAACTCCACGTTGCGTCGGGTCGCGGACCTGGATGTGACCACTGCAGTCAAGGCTGCCGATGCGCTCAGGACGGTGGACTCGGCGCTGGCCTTTGTGAGCGGTGAACGCGCCAAGCTCGGTGCCCTGCAGTCGCGCTTCGAGTCGACGATCAACAACCTGGCGATCTCGTCCGAGAACCTGACGGCCTCGCGCAGCCGTATCGTTGACGCGGACTTCGCCGCCGAGACGGCCGCGCTCTCGCGGGCCCAGATCCTGCAGCAGGCGGGCACGGCCATGATCGCCCAGGCCAACCAGCTGCCCCAGGGCGTGCTGGCCCTGCTGCGGTAAGCCGGGCCCCTGCCGCCCGCCCGCGGTGGGCGTTGTGGGGAGGGCCTCAAGTTCCAGCTCGCCCTGCCGATAACCGAGAGAGGTGGAAATATGGGCTTTTTTGTCCCCAAATCGGCCTGACAGAAGCGGGTCCCAGGCCCATAATTTCGCGGGTAATGCTGGCGTGATGCCAGCCAGGAGCGCACCCCATGGCTACGATTTCATCGCCGGGTATCGGCAGCAACCTGGACATCAAGAGCATCGTCTCCCAGTTGGTCGCGCTGGAGAAGAAGCCGCTGGACAAGCTCAAGCTCGACGCGGCAGCCACCCAGACCAAGATCAGCACTTTTGGCCAGATCAAGTCACTGGTTTCCACGCTGCAGACGGCGGTGAACAAGCTCACCAGCGTGACGGGCTGGAACGCCGTCGCAGCTTCCTCGTCGGCGAGTGAGTACGTCAGCGCCAGTGCCATTGGCGGCACGCAGTCCACGAGCTTCAATGTCGAGGTCCAGAAGCTGGCCCAGGCGCGTGCGACAGCATCCCAGTCCCTCACCGCCGGTACGGCCCTGGGTGAGGGGACACTGACTTTCACGGTCGGCAGCACGGCCGTGAATGTGGAAGTCGACGCGGACGACACGATGGCGGACGTGGCGAGCAAGATCAACGGTGCCAACGCCGGGGTGACCGCCACCATCCTCAAGGACGCCACGGGCGAGCGCTTGCTGCTGCGCAGCAAGGCCACCGGACTCGACGGCGCTTTTGCCCTGAGCGTCAGCGACCTCGATGGAGACAATGCCGATAACGCGGGTCTATCCCGCCTGATTTTCGGTCAGACGCAGACCCAGGCGGCCTTCAACGCGGAGGCAACCATCAACGGTCTGCCCGTGACCTCGTCAACCAATACCTTCGCCAATGTGGTCTCGGGTGTCACCCTGACGGTCAGCAAGGAAACAGAGGCCGGCAAGCCCGTGACCATCACCGTGTCTCCCGACAACTCGGCGGTTCGGGCCAACATCGAGGCCTTTGTCAAAGCCTACAACGACGTCAACGGTGTGCTCAACGAGGCCACCAAGTACGACGCAGCCACGGGCGTGGGCGGGCTGTTGCAGGGCGACAGCACCACCCTGTCACTGCAAAGTGCCCTGCGCTCTGCCGTGCAATCGATGACCAGTGGCGGCGCCTTCAGCCGACTGAGTGATATCGGCATCAGCGCCCAGCGCGGTGGCAACCTGGAGATCGACAGCAGCAAGCTGGGCAAGGCGCTGGAGAGCCCTGACGAACTCAAGACCCTGTTCAGCAGTACCGGCGCGGGAAGTGCAGAGGGCATCGCCGTCCGCCTCAAGGGCCTCACGACGGCCCTGCTGGCCACCGATGGTTTTTTCCGCCGCAAGGATGACAGCCTGCAGCGTGCCCTGGACTCCAATGCCAGTGACCAGGAGCGCCTGAACGCCAAGGTCACGCGCATTGAGGCCCAGCTCAACCGCAAGTACAGTGCCCTGGACACGCAGATCGCCAGTCTGAATTCGCTGAACAATTACCTGATGCAGCAAATTAGCCAGTGGAACAAGACCAACTCCTAGAATCGCGCGCTTCATTCCGGCCGTGATCGCGCCGATATAGAGTCAGAACGACAGAAAACTGACTGAGGACCGACTTCCCATGTACCAGACTGCCAGCCGTCCCCGCGCCGATGCCTACCGCCGCATCGGCGTTGAGACCAGCATGCACACCATCGACCAGCACCAGATCATCGTGCTGCTGTACGAAGGCTTGCTGCAGGAGATCGCACGTGCCCGTGGAGCCCTGGCACGTCAGGACGTTCCCGCCAAATGCGATGCCATCACCCGTGCGCTGCGCATCCTGCAGGAAGGGCTGATGACCGGCCTGGATCTGGTTGACGGTGGCGAGATTGCCCAGAATCTCAATGCGCTCTATGAGTACTGCGTGCAGCAACTTGTCCTGGCCAATGCCCGCAACGACGACGCTCTGCTGAAGGAGGTCTACGGATTGATCGAGCCCGTGGCCCAGGGATGGAAGGCCATCAAGCAGCCGGGCCAGGCTGCGGGAGCCTGACATGCCGCAGATGCTCATCGACTACTACAAGGCCATCGAGGACAGCAGCACCCGCATGCTCGAGGCCGCCCGCGCCAAGGATCTGGAGGCCGTGATGCGCTACGAAGGAGTATGTGCCGTGCTGATCGAGCAGCTGCGCTTCCGCTCGCGTGAAGAGGAGCTTCGCCCCGAGGAGCGCAGCGAGAAGGCGCGCATCATGCAGCGCATCCTGCGCAACGACGCCGAGATCCGCCACCTGACCGAACCCTGGCTGGGCCATCTGGAAGAGCTGATGGACGGGAAACCCCGTACGCTGCACTGACAGAGAAAGCGCGGCTGTTTAGCCGTAGCGAGCGAGCCGAGGGCAAGGCGGACGGAGCACAGCCACCGGAACGTACTTCCTGTAGGTGAGGATGGCGCGCACCGCCCAACGCCGCCATCGGCCTGCGCAGTAGTGCGGACAGGCCCTACACCTGCATGTTCATGATGTCGGTGTAGGCTTGCACCATCCGGTTGCGGACGTGCAGCGTGGCCTGGAAGCCGATCTGGGCTTTCTGGATAGCCACCATGGTCTCTTCCAGGCTGACCTTGGGATTCTCCATCTGCACCTGCCGCTGCAGGGTGGAGGCAAAGTTCTGGGCCTGGCTCACCGATTGCAGTGCGGCCTTGAACTCGCCGGGAAAGCCCTTGTCGCCCATGCCTGCGGCGCCAGGCTTGGCGGCCAGGCCCGGGCGCACGGCGGTGGGCATCGTGGTGGGGGTGAGTCGCAGATCCATAGGGCTATCCCGGGGCAAAGGTGTTGAGAGGGATGCTAGTCCCCGCTTCCAGGAGCTTTAGCGGGAAAAGGCGGGGAAATCCCGGCCTTTTCAGCCTAATGTTTCGGGGGGTAGCCAGAATAATCCTCTGCATGGGCGCCAACCAGGCGCGCCACCATGTACCGGAACCCACCATGGCTGAAGCTGCTGCGATTCCTCTGAACCCGACCCTGGGTCAACGCTTTTCTTCCCTCAACCAGGGCCAGATGCTGCGTCTGGCGCTGGGCGTGGCGCTGTTCGTGGTGATTGCCGTCATCGGTCTGGTCATGGGGCGGCAGGCCGAGTGGCGCGTGCTGTATGCCAATCTGTCGGACAAGGACGGTGGCGCCATCATCGCCCAGCTCTCCCAGATGAACGTGCCCTACAAGCACACGGAAGGCGGCCAGGCCATCCTGGTGCCGGCCGACAAGGTGCACGACACCCGCCTGCGCCTGGCCTCCCAGGGTCTGCCCAAGGGCTCGGTGGCCGGCTTCGAGCTGATGGAGAACAGCCGCTTCGGCATCACCCAGTTCCAGGAGCGGGTCAGCTTCCAGCGCGGCCTCGAGGGTGAGCTGACGCGTTCCATCCAGGCCCTGTCCTCGGTGCAGAGTGCGCGCGTGCACCTGGCCCTGCCCAACCAGAACGGCTTCTTTCGCGAGCAGCAGAAGCCCTCGGCCTCGGTGCTGCTGAGCCTGCATCCGGGCCGTCCGCTGGACCGCAGCCAGATCGCCGGCATCGTGCACCTGGTGTCGTCCAGCGTGCCGGAGATGAAACCCGAGGCGGTCAGCGTGCTGGACGACACGGGCAAGCTGCTTTCGCAGTCAGGTAGCGGCCCGGACGGCGCACTCGGCGGCGCCGACAGTCAGCAGCTGCAATATGTGCAGCAGATCGAGGCGCTTTATCGTCAGCGCATCCTCGATATCCTGGAACCCGTGGTCGGGCGCCAGAACGTCAAGGCTCAGGTCACGGCCGAGGTCGACTTCTCGCAGAGCGAGCAGACCTCCGAGGTCCACAAGCCCAACCAGACGCCCGATGCCGGCACGATCCGCAGCCAGCAGCTGCTCGAGAGCAGCAACCCCGGCCCGGCCGGCCCTTCGGGCGTGCCCGGCGCCGTGAGCAACCAGCCGCCCGGCCCCAATGCCGCCCCCGTCAACGCACCGGCCCAGGCCCTGGCGCCTGCCGCGCCCGGCGCCGCCGGTGCAGCGGCAGGAGCTGCCGCGCCCGCGGCGCCCGTGAGCACGCGGCGTGAATCCATCATCAATTACGAGGTCGACAAGACGGTGCGCGTGGTGCGTGCCGGCAGCGGCGTGATCAAGCGCCTGAGCGCGGCCGTGGTGGTCAATCACCGCAGCGAGACCGATGCCAAGGGCAAGACCACGGTTATTCCCCTGTCCGAGCAGCAGCTTGAGAAAATGACGGCGCTGGTCCGTGAGACCATCGGTTTCAGCCAGGAACGGGGGGACTCCGTGAACCTCATGAACGCGCCTTTTGCCCAGGACAAGATCGACCTGCCCGAGGTGCCGCTGTGGAAGCAGCCCGAAGTGCAGGAACTGGCGCGCAGCTTTGCCTGGCCGCTGGGCACCCTGCTGCTGGCCGTGCTGGTGCTGTTCGGCGTGATCCGCCCGGCGCTCAAGTCCCTGACCACCCCGGCCAAGAAGCGCCCGCAGCTCGACGCCATGCTCGCCGAGGAGCCGGACCGTCCGCAGCTCGAAGCGCCGGAGGATACGCCCGCCGGCCCGACCCCGGGCGAGCGCGCGCTGGAAGACGCACGCAAGCTCACCCGCGACAACCCCGCGGCCGTGGCCGGCATCGTCAAGGGCTGGATCAGCGGCGAAGGCCAGGGCGGCGCCCTGAGCAACATCTGAGACGACCATGGCTACATCTGACGACGGTCTGCAGGACGCCGCGGTCCTCCTCATGTCGCTGGGGGAGGAGGAGGCGGCCGAGGTTTTCAAGCACCTTTCGCCCAAGGAAGTCCAGAAGCTGGGCGAGGCGATTGCCAAGACCAAGTCCATCACGCGTGAGCGCGTCGATGATGTAGTGACCAAATTCACCAACGTCGCGGCCGCGCAGAGCCTGCTGGTGTCCGACTCGGGCGACTATGTGCGCTCGGTGCTCAGGCGTGCGCTGGGTGACGACAAGGCCGCGCTGCTGATCGACCGCATCTTGCAGGGCGGCGACGTCTCGGGCATCGAGAGTCTGAAGTGGATGGACCCGCTGTCGGTGGCCGAGCTGCTACGCAACGAGCACCCGCAGATCGTGGCGGCCATCCTGGTGCACCTGGACTTCGACCAGTCGGCTGACATCCTCAAGAACCTGACCGAGCGCCAGCGCAATGAGGTCATGCTGCGTATCGCCACCATGGAGGGCATCCAGCCCACCGCGCTCAAGGACCTCAACGAGGTGCTGTTCAAGGTGCTGGCCGGCGGCGACAAGATCCGCAAGGCTTCGCTGGGCGGCATCAAGACCGCGGCCGAGATGATCAACCTCATGGGCACGGTCATCGAAGGCACGGTGCTCGAATCCATCCGCAGCCACGACCCGGATCTGGCGCAGAAGATCATGGACAAGATGTTCGTGTTCGACGACGTGATGAAGCTCGACGACAAGGCCATCCAGATGATCCTCAAGGAAGTGGCGTCCGAGTCGCTCATCGTTGCGCTCAAGGGCGCCAGCCCTGAGTTGCGTGACAAGTTCCTCTCCAACATGTCCTCGCGTGCGGCCGAGTCGCTGCGCGAGGACTTGGAGTCGCGCGGCCCGATGCGCCTGTCGGAAGTCGAGGCGCAGCAGAAGGAAATCCTCAAGATCGTGCGCCGCCTGGCCGACGAGGGCCAGATCGTCATCGGTGGCGGTGGCGACGACGCCATGGTCTGAACCAGTAGCAGCGAGACCCAACCATGCGCTCCACCACCCGTTTCATCCCCGGCGAGGAAATCGACGCCGTCTCGCGCTGGAGCTTCGCCGACGTGGACGCGGCCGCCATGCTGCTGGAGCAGCAGACGCGCGAGCGCGAACTCAGCGAGCACCTGGAGAGCGCGCGCCAGCAGGCGCATGCCGATGGCTATGCCCAGGGTTTCGAGCAGGGCCGCGCCCAGACCCTCATGGGCGCGCAGAAGCAGATCAGCGACTACATCGCCGGCCAGGGGCGAGAGACCGCGCAGCAGTTCGGCGCGCTGATCGAGTCGGCCCGTGCGCAGCTGGAGGCGGCCGAGCAGATGGCTGGCCAGGCCGTGCTGGAGCTGGCCTGCGAACTGGCGCGACAGGTGCTGAGGCACGAGATTTCGAGCAACCCCAATGCGCTGCTGCCCGTGATCCGCGAGGCCCTCGGCCAGCTGTTTTCGGACAGCAAGGCGGTGCAGATCAAGCTGCACCCGCTGGACCTGGATGTGCTGCAGGACGTGCTGCACGAGGAATACCCCAATCTGCCGCTCACCCTGCAGCCCGACCCCAACCTCACGCGCGGCGGCTGCCTGGTCGAATCGGCCGGCACCGTGATCGACGGCCGGCTGGAAAAACGCTGGGCGCGTGCCGTCGGCCGCCTGGGCCAGAACCTGAGCTGGGAGGAGGGCAGCGATGAGCAGCCCTGAACCCGGCGCGCGCTGGCGCGAGTTTCTGGACACGGCGCGCCGTCAGGCCGCGGCGCCCCAGAGCACGCTGGAGGCCGGCGGCACGCTCACGCGTCTGACCGGTCTGGTGCTCGAGGCCGTGGGCATACGCGCACCCGTGGGGTCCCAGTGCCTGATCAGTCAGGGCAAGCAGACGCCGGTGCTGGCCGAGGTCGTGGGCTTCTCGGGCGACCGTGCCTACCTCATGCCGGCCGGCGATGTGCAGGGCCTGTCCAGCGGGGCCAGCGTGGTGCCCACCGCACCCTATGTCGCCGCGCCACGTCTGGGCGAGGGCCCGCAGGACCAGCCCGCCAGCTATGCCCAGGGCCAGCTGCGCCTGCCGCTGGGCGAGGGTCTGCTGGGCCGCGTGGTGGATGCGCATGGCGAGCCCATGGACCGCCGTGGCCCCCTGCTCAACGTGATCTCGCGCCCACTCGACCGCAGCCCCATCAACGCCATGGACCGCGCGCCCGTGCGCGATGCGCTGGACACCGGGGTGCGTTCCATCAACGCCCTGCTCACGGTCGGGCGTGGCCAGCGTCTGGGCCTGTTCGCCGGCGCCGGCGTGGGCAAGAGCGTGCTGCTGGGCATGATGGCGCGCTACACCCAGGCCGATGTCATCGTCGTCGGCCTGATCGGCGAGCGCGGCCGTGAAGTCAAGGAATTCATCGAGGACATCCTCGGCGAGGAAGGCCGCGCGCGTTCCGTCGTCGTGGCCGCGCCTGCCGATTCGCCGCCGCTGCTGCGCATGCAGGCCGCGAGCTACGCCACGGGCGTGGCCGAATACTTCCGCGACCGGGGTCAGCACGTGCTGCTGCTCATGGATTCGCTGACGCGCTACGCCATGGCCCAGCGCGAGATCGCGCTGGCCGTGGGCGAACCGCCGGCCACCAAGGGCTACCCGCCGTCCTGTTTCGCGCGCCTGCCGCAGCTGGTGGAGCGCAGCGGCAACGGCCTCAACGGCGTGGGCTCGATCACCGCCTTCTACACCGTGCTGGCTGAGGGCGATGACCAGCAGGACCCGATCGCCGATGCCGCGCGTGCCATCCTGGACGGGCACATCGTGCTCACGCGCGCCCTGGCCGAGGCCGGCCACTACCCGGCCATCGACATCGCGCAGTCCGCGTCGCGCGTGATGCACAACGTGGTGAGCCGCGAACATTTCGAGCTGGCGCGCCAGTTCCGTGCCATTGCCTCGCGCTACGAGCGCGGGCGCGACCTGGTGCAGATCGGCGCTTATGTGCACGGCTCCGACCCGGCGCTGGACGAGGCCATCCGCCTGCACGGCCCGATGAGCGAGTTCCTGCGCCAGGACATGTATGCCGGGGCCAGCTTTGCCGACAGCCTGAAGGCCATGGGTGAGGCGATCCAGCGCGAGGAGGCGTTCCCATGAGACCGCAGGCTGAGACGCCCCGGAGGTTGCCATGTCGGCATTGACGAGCCTGACGCTGGCCATCGAGGTGGCCGAGCGCGCCCGTGACCAGGCCGACCAGGCCTGGCAGCAGGCGCGTCGAGGTCTGCAGTTCGCCCGCGGGCAGCTTGAGCAACTCGAAAGCTATGCCGCCGACACCGAGGCACGCTGGGGCACGGCGGCGGCCGTCACGGTCAGTGCCGAACTGATGCGGCACCACCAGCATTTCATGCAGCGCCTGCGCCATGCCATGGGTCTGCAAACCGGCGTGGTCAACGACCTGGAGCGTCAGGCCGAGACTGCGCGCGTGCAGCGGGTGCAACAGGAGGTGCGACTCAAGGCGCTGCAGCAGCTGCTGGAGAAGAAGCTGGCTGAGCGTGCCCGACTCCAGGCGCGACGTGAACAGAAACAGATGGATGAAATGGCGATCCTGGCGCATGCCCGCAATGGGGCAGTGGCCGGGCGTCGAATGACAGGAGAAAGTCTATGAGCATCGGAAACGGTGTGAGCTCTGGCGCCCCCAAGGTTGACGCGGCGACCACTGGCCACGGTGCGGCCAAAACCCCGGCGGACACCGCTGCGCGGGGTGGCTTCGCGTCACTGCTGCTGAGCCTGGGGGCGGACGATCATTCCGTACCGTCGCTGCCGGATGGAGGGGCCAGCGGTCTGGACGTCGATGGTCGGCCCCTCCAAGACATGCTCGCCGACGACGTGGCCTCTGAGACGGTCGTCGACCCCGCACTGTTGGGTCTGGTGCCCGTGCCCGGCGGCGACCCGGCGGAGCAGATTCGCCTGCCCCTGGCGACCGGTTTGTCTCCGGCTGCCCTGCCGCCAGCCGGCGGATCGCAGGCCGCAGCACCGACAGTGCCGGAACTCGTGACGGGCGTTCCGACGAACCCTGTCGGAGCCGAAATCACGGTGGGCACCCAAGGGGCCCATACCCCGGGGGTGCCTGTGGCGCGTGCCTATCCGGAGGCGCCGGTGTGGACCGTCGGTCGGGCGCAGGAAGCCAGCGAGGGCCAGGCAGAGACATCCCCAGCCGTGCCGGACGTCCAGCCGCTGCTGCGCCAGGCAGGACTGGCCCAGCGCCTCGCGCAACAACGCGCCGCGACGGCGGACATGACGGTAGCTCCTCAGGTGCTGCGGGGCGAGGACGTGGCAGCTCGCCTGGGCTGGCAGATCGCGGATGCGACGAGCGGCAAGGCCGAGGCCGGCGCATGGTTCGCCGCTTGGTCCGATGGCGCGACGCAGCGTCCGGGGGAGCGTCGCGGCGACAGGATGGGGGCGCGGGTGGGGGCCTTCGAGTCCGGACCCTACGGCGCCGTGGCGGCCACCGACGGTCCGCGTATGGGTCTTGACGTGCCGACCGTGGCGCCCGATGGCGGTCTGACCACGGAAATGCGCGTGGCCGAGCAGGTCAGTTATCACCTGGGTCGGGGGGCGCAGAGCGCCGAGCTGGAGGTCGAGGGCATTGACGAGCGGCCCATCCACGTGAGCATCGACCTGCAAGGCCAGGAAGCCCGCATCGAATTCCGGGCCGAGCAGGCTCAGACGCGCCAGGTGCTGCAGGATGCCATGCCGCATCTGCGCGAGTTGCTGGAGCGCGAGGGCCTGACCCTGGCGGGCATGTCCGTGGGCAGTTCAGGCGCCCAGGGCGGGCAGGAGCAGTCCGCCGGGCGCGAACGGGCCAGCCTGCGCCAGGGCCAGGTGGAAGCCGTGGTCGAGGGGGCGGCGCCCGCGGCTGGCGCACGCGGTGCGCTGCCGTCTGGCCGCACGCTGGATCTCTATGTCTGAGCCAGCGTCGGGCCGGAGGCCCGGATTGGCATGGTTTTTTACCCCTAATCGGGGTATCGTAGGCGACGTCGTCCAGAATAATCGAATCCAAAGGCGAACCGTGCGTGGCATGACGCGCGCGGTTCGTGATCCAGTCCGTTGATGTTGAGGACCCCGCTGTGGCCACCAAATCCCCAGAAGCCGAAGTTGCCGTGCCGCCCAAGAGCAAGAAGATGCTGGTCATCGTGGCGGTGCTCCTGGTGCTGGGTGTGGCGCTCGCCGGTGGCTGGCTCTACCTGAGCAAGCAGCAAGCTGCGGCGCTCGACGAGGACGAGGAGGAAGAGGTGTCCGCCGTGGCCGAACCCAGCGGCCCGCCCACCTATCTGCCGCTGGACAATATGGTGGTCAATCTGGCCGACCCTGGTGGTGAGCGCGTGGCGCAGATCGGCATCACGCTCGAAATCAGCAGCGCGCTGGAACTCGAAAAGGTCAAGGCCTATCTGCCCACCATCCGCAGCGATGTGCTGCTGCTGGTGTCGCAGCGCACCGCCGACGAGCTGCTCAGCCGCGAGGGCAAGGAGAAGCTGGCCGAGGATGTGCAGGCAGCGGCATCGCGCCATTTCAAGACGCCTGCGGTCAAGGGCAAGAAGAACGCCAAGGACGCCGGCAACGGCAACCCCGTGCGTGGCGTGCTGTTCTCCAGTTTCATCGTGCAGTGAGCAGGCAGGGATGACGCAACCATGAGCGAATCGTTTCTTTCCCAGGAAGAAGTCGACGCCCTGCTGGAGGGTGTCACCGGCGAGAGCCAGAAGGCTGTTGAGGAAGTGCCCGAGGCCGGGGAGATCCGTGCCTACAACATGTCGAGCCAGGAACGCATCGTCCGCGGACGCATGCCGACCATGGAGATCGTCAACGAGCGCTTTGCCCGCAATCTGCGCATCGGCCTGTTCAATTTCATCCGTCGCAGCCCCGAGATCTCGGTGGGACCGGTGCAGGTGCAGCGCTACAGCGCCTTCCTGCGCGAGCTGGCGGTGCCGACCAACTTCAACATCATGGCCATCCGCCCGCTGCGCGGTAACGGCCTGATCGCCTGCGAACCAGCCCTGGTGATCGGCGTGATCGACACGCTCTACGGTGGCATCGGCAAGTTCCAGACCCGCATCGAGGGGCGCGACTTCTCGGCCACCGAGCAGCGCGTGATCAACCGCCTGGTTGACGTGATCGCCGAGGAGTACAAGAAGGCGTGGCGCGGCATCTACCCGCTGGAGCTGGACTACCAGCGCAGCGAGATGCAGCCGCAGTTCGCCAATATCGCCACGCCCAGCGAGATCGTGATTTCCACCAGCTTCCAGCTGGAGATCGCCGAGATCACGGGCTCGGTCCACTTCTGCATGCCGTACGCGACGATGGAGCCCATCCGCGACGTGCTCTATTCGTCGACCCAGGGCGACTCGATCGAGGTCGACCGCCGCTGGGTCAATGTGCTCACGCGCGAGATCCAGGCGGCCGAGGTCACGCTGGTGGCCGAGCTGGCCCGTGCCGACGCCACCGTGGAGGAGCTGCTGGCCATGAAGCCCGGCGACTTCATCGAGCTCGAGCGCCAGCCGCGCATCGAGGCCTCGGTGGACGGCGTGCCCGTGTTCGAGTGCCAGTACGGCACCCACAACGCCAAGTACGCGATCCGTATCGACAAATGCCTGCGTGGCAATGACAGCAACTGGTTAGGGGAACGCTATGGCAGTTGAAGAAACCCAGAAACCCGAAGACGATGGCATGGCCGACTGGGCCGAGGCCCTGCAGGAGCAGAAGGCTTCGACCGATGGCCACGAGCCTGGCGGTGTGCTCAGCGGCGACGTGCCACGCCCCTCGGCCGGCGACGCCCCCGCGGCGGACATCAACATGGTGCTGGACATCCCGGTCCAGCTCTCGGTCGAACTCGGCCGCACCAAGGTGCCGATCAAGCACATCCTGCAGCTCGGTCAGGGTTCGGTGGTCGAGCTGGACGCGCTGGCCGGAGAGCCCATGGACGTTCTGGTGAATGGTTACCTGATCGCCCAGGGCGAGGTGGTGGTGGTCAACGACAAGTTCGGCATCCGCCTGACCGACGTGGTCACGCCCTCCGAGCGCCTGCGTCGCGTGAGCCGCGGTTGAGGCGCCGCGCTGCGGCCTGGCCGCAACTGTCGCGGTGACAGGCCGCATTTTTCTCTCGTGTCCGGGTGGCCTTGACTTAAACTGCAGACTATGACGCAAACCATCGTCTCGGTTGTCCTCTTCCTGGTCATCCTGGCCCTGCTGCCGCTGGCGATCCGCTGGTACCAGCAGCGTGCCCCGGGCAACACCTCGCCCGCTGCCGCGTCCCGCATCATCTCCACCGTGGCTGTCGGCCCCCATCAGCGCGTCGTGACCCTGGAGGTCGGTCCCGAAGGTGCGCGCACCTGGCTGGTGCTGGGCGTGACGACCCAGAACATCAGCTGCCTGCACAGCATCCCGGTGGCCTCGCCCCGACCCAGCGCCTTTGCTTCGGTGGCCGCTGCGGCTCATCCGCCTGCGGGCGGTGGGGACGGGGCCTGATGCGTCGGTTCTCCGGCCCCCGGCTGCTGCGGGCCACAGCCTCCTCGCTTGCCCTGTTCCTGCTGATGGCCCTGCCGGCCCTGGCGCAGGAGAACGCGCCGCTGGCCGCCTCGCAGATCAACAGCACCCAGCTGCCCCTGGTGGTGGGGCAGGGCGCGGGGGGGGCGAGCTATTCGGTACCGATCCAGACCCTGCTGTTCTTCACGGCCCTGTCTTTCCTGCCGGCCATCCTCCTCATGATGACCGGCTTCACGCGCATCGTCATCGTGCTTTCGCTGCTGCGACAGGCCCTGGGCACGCAGTCGGCACCGCCCAACCAGGTCATCATCGGCCTGTCGCTGTTCCTGACCTTCTTCGTCATGGGGCCGACCTTCGACCGCATCTATGCCGAGGCCTACCAGCCCTATACGCAGAACGTCATCAACTTCGAGCAGGCTGTGACGCGGGCCGAGGCGCCGGTGCGCCAGTTCATGACCAAGCAGACACGGCAGTCCGATCTGGCGCTGTTCGTCAAACTGGCGAAGCTGGATCCGGCGACCACCGCCGAGAACGCGCCCATGCGCGTGCTGATCCCGGCCTTCGTGACGAGTGAGCTCAAGACGGCCTTCCAGATCGGCTTCCTGATCTTCATTCCCTTCCTGGTCATCGACATCGTGGTGGCCAGCGTGCTGATGTCGCTGGGCATGATGATGCTGTCGCCGGTGCTGGTGGCCCTGCCTTTCAAGCTCATGCTCTTCGTGCTGGCCGACGGCTGGAACCTGCTGATCGGTTCGCTGGCGGCGAGCTTCGTCACCTAGGAGTCATCGTCATGAACGCACAGATGGTCCTCACGATCGGGCAGGAAGCGCTGATGACGCTGCTGCTCGTGGCTGCGCCCATTCTCGGCGTGGTGCTGCTGGTCGGCCTGCTGGTCAGCCTGTTCCAGGCCATCACGCAGATCCACGAGGCCACGCTGGCCTTCGTGCCCAAGCTGATCGCGGCCATGGCGGTTTTCGCCTGGGCCGGGCCCTGGATGCTCAACATCCTGGTCGAGTACATCCGCCGCACCATCGAGGCCATTCCCGGCATCGTGCTCTAGGGTTGGCTGCAGGCGCCGTGCCATGATCACCTTCAGCGAAGCCCAGATCATGGCCTGGCTCACGCCGCTGCTCTGGCCTTTCCTGCGCGTGCTGGCGGTGTTCACCGCCGCGCCCATCTTCTCCTCGCGCTCCTTCCCCGTGCGTGCCCGGATCCTGCTGGCCCTGCTGGTGGCGCTGTCGGCCCAGGCCACGCTGCCGCCCATGCCGGTGATCGACCTCAACGGGCCTGCGGTCCTGGGGGTGGTGATTCAGCAGGTGGGCATCGGCCTGGCGATCGGCTTCGTCGTTCGCGTCGTGTTCGCGGCCTTCGAGCTGGCGGGCGAGGTGGTGGGTTTCCAGATGGGCCTGAACTTCGCGGCCTTCTTCGACCCGGCGCTCAACAACCAGTCCAGCGCGGTGGCTCGCTTCTTTGCCTACATGGCTTCGCTGCTCTTCGTGGTGCTCAACGGGCACCTGCTGGTGCTGATGGCCGTGACGCGCAGCTTCGAGGTCTTTCCAGTCACGCAGAATTTCCTCGAGGCGCTGCGCCTGATGCAGCTCTACACCCTGGGTACCGAGCTCTTCGCCAGCGCGCTGTGGATCGCCCTGCCCATGCTGGCGCTGCTGCTGTTCACCAACCTGGCGCTGGGCATCATCTCGCGCGTGGCACCGCAGATGAACGTGTTCGCGATCGGCTTTCCTGTCACGCTGGCCGTGGGCCTGGTCGGTCTGACGGCCACGCTGCCCATGCTGGATCAGCCTTTCCAGTCGCTGCTGGAGCGCTCGATCGAGATCTTCATGGGCCGCTGACCGTTCCACGCTCCGAAACTCGTGAAGAAATCGTAGCGAGCGGCCCAAGCGCAAGGCGGACGTAGCGCAGGAACCGGAACGTACTTCAGGTACGTGAGGATTCCGACAACGAAGTTGCGGCGCAGGCTAACTTTCGCTTGCGAAAGTTAAGCGCAGCGGCCGACGCCAGCACCGCCCAACGCCGCGATCGGACCGCGCAGTAGATTTATTCGCGAGTTTCAGACGAGGCCGTTGCGGATGGCGTACACCGTGAGCTCGGCGTTGTTCGAG
>JAIESX010000057.1 GCA_019745555.1 Burkholderiaceae bacterium
ACGGCACGCTGGCCGGCGCGCGGCTGCGCGCCCTCGGCCACCACCACCAGGGTGTAGGAACGCCCCCGGCTGTCGCGCGCGCGCACCTTGGCCGCCACGCTGGCCAGGTCGTAAGGGATCTCGGGCAGCAGGATGGCATGCGCCCCGCCGGCAATGCCCGCGTGCAGCGCGATCCAGCCAGCGTAACGGCCCATGACCTCGACCACCATGACGCGCTGGTGGCTCTCGGCCGTGCTGTGCAGGCGGTCCAGGCACTCGGTGGCGAAGGACACGGCCGTGTCGAAGCCGAAGGTGGTGAAGGTCTTGTCCAGATCGTTGTCGATGGTCTTGGGCACGCCGATCACGCGCAGGCCGCGCTCGTGCAAGGCGTTGGCAATGGTCAGGCTGCCATCACCGCCCACGGAGACCAGGGCATCGATGCCCTCACGCTGGAAATAGTCCAGGATCTCCTGGCTGCGGTCCGTGGCGCGCACCGAGCCGTCGGCCTGACGTACCGGGTACTCCAGCGGATTGCCCTTGTTGGTCGACCCCAGCATGGTGCCGCCCAGATGCGAGATGCCGCGCACCCGTTCGCGCGTGAGCGCGATGACGCCACCCTCCGGGTACAGCCCGGGCTCCAGGATGCCGTTGAAACCATCGCGTATACCCACGCAGTCCCAGCCGCGGTTGGTCGCCGCCCAGACCACGGAGCTGATCACGGCATTGAGGCCAGGGGCGTCGCCCCCGCCTGTGCAGATGGCGATGCGTCGGATGGGATTCGTCATGCGGGGCAGTGTAGCGCCCCGGCCGTCAGCGCTGACTCGCCCGGTAGCGATCCAGCGCCTGCTGCAACCAGCGCGCGCTGGGCTCGGGAGGCTGATCCGCGCACTGCACGCGATAGGGCTGGCCGGTCACGCTGCTTTGCGTCGCGGCGCGCTCGATGAAGGCCTCGGTACTGGGGACCAACCCGCGGCGCAGCAGGTAGTCGTACTTGCGCCTGAGATGTTCAACGGCCTGCGGGGCCTCGTGCCAGGTGCCATTGCGCTCGAAGCGGCAAGCCGAACCGCCGAGATGCTGCAGCAAGTAGGAAATCTCATTCGCCGCCGGGGCGTCGGGTGCCCGGGCGGCGGCCAGCCCGGCCAGGCAAAGCATCAACCCGGCGGCCAGCAGAGCCCGACAGCGCCTGGACATCAAGAGTCGTCTGCCTGGGCTCAGGACGCGCAGGCCTCACCCGGCTCGTGGCCGCAGGACGGCAGGGCGGTATCCGCCGTGGCGGGCGCGCCTTCCTTGAAAGCCTCGGCCGTGGTGTCGTAGCCCTTTTCCTGCAGATAGGCCACAAGGCCGGCATCCATGCTCTCGGCATGGCCCGGGAACCACTCGACCAGGGCCTCGATCATGCTGCCGATGTATTCGGTCTCGCCGTTGAGGGCGCGGCGCTCCACTTCCTTCATGACCTGCAGCACGCTGGCGTGCTGGCCGAAGTGGCAGAAGTCTTCGGGGATACCGCAGGCACGCATCCAGCGTTCCTCCATGGCGAAGTGCTCCACCGTGTGGTTCAGCAGATCGCGATAGACGCCGAGTTTCTGCTCGGCCGGGGCGGCCGTGGTGGCATTGATGAGGTCCACGAACTCCTGGTGCGTGTGGTCGGTGCGGGCATCGCCGAGCACGAGCGATTCGCTCCAGTTCAGGGTATGGGTGGCGGACATGGTCATTCCTTCTCAAGCCGTATCGGCTGGTCGGCAAGGGGCCCGGCCATGTGTCAGCAAGGGACAGGGGCGGGCTTGCCGGATGTTGCTCCGGATCATAGCCCAGCCCCAGGTCTCAGAGTCGGCGCCGGCGGGGTACCACCCCAAGCTGTACGGTCTGCTGCAGGGTGGTGGCCCCGAGCTGCAGGGCCTGGCGCGGCGGCTCGACCAGCAGCTCTGGATGCCAGACGCGCAGCTCCACCTGGCCAGCCGGCAGACCTTCGAAACGGGCCTGGCCGCGCTCGTCGGTCTTGAGTGTCCAAGCCGAGTCGGTGACAAAGACATGCCCACGCATGGAGCCGTGCAGATGACAGCCCAGCAGCACGACGCCAGGCTTATCCACCACCAGCTCCGTGGCGGCGGGCGCCTGCCCGGCCGCGCGGCCCGCCAGACGAAACTCGAACCCCGCCGGTGCATTCGGGTCCAGGGCGGCCAGGCCGGTGGCTTGTGTGCCGCGCACATGGTGGTCCCAGCGGTCGAGGTTGGCGAAGCGTAGCTGCGTGCCTGGCACCACCACGGTCAGGGCCGGCACGAAGCGCATGCGCTCCTGCTCGATCAGCACGGCGCCCGGCGGTGGCGCTGAGGCCGGCGCAGCCCGACCGACCGGGTAGAGCACCACCACGGCCTCGGCCAGGGGCTTGCCCTCCCGGTCCTGCACCTGGACATGCAGGCCGGAGGCCTGCGCGGCCCAGCAGACCAGCTGGGTGGAGGCGATGCAGAGGAGTTTGCGCATCTCAACGCTCCGTGATGATGTCGCGGTGCATGGGCGCCAGCAGGGCCAGCAAGCGGTTCTGCTGAGCGAAGGGGATGCCCCGGGCGTCCATGGCGGCCTGCAGGTCTTCCACCAGGGCGTTGAATTCGTGCTTGCGGATGCCCATGTCGGCGTGGGCGGACTTCATGTCGGCACCTTCGTATTTGCAGGGGCCGCCGCTGAGCTGGCAGAACTGGTCGCTCAGGCTGTCCTTGAGGGCCTTGGGATTGGTGTCCTTGAAGTGGTGCTTGATGCGCTCGTCTTGCAGGACGCGCCCGACAAAATCATCGACCAGGGCCGTGATGCCGGCCTTCTGGCCCAGGGCCTGGTAGAGGGCGTCGGATGCGGGCAGCGTCTGGGCCTGTGCACCCAGCAGGCCACCCAGAACGAGGCAGCAGGTGAAAAGGAAGTTTTTCATGGAAGGTCTCCGTGGTTTCAGTCAGTGCACATGGGGGCTCAGAGGGCGACCTGGCCAGACAGGTAGTAGCCCGTCTGGCGGCGGCCGTCGGTGATGCCGGGCACGATGCGGCCCAGGTCCACATAGGCCAGGGTCAGCGAGAGGTGTTTGCTCGGTGCCCAGGCGATGAAGAGGTCTTTCCAGTCGTCTTCGGCCAGACCATTGCCCAGTCCCGAGGCTGCACCCAGGGCTTCGAGGTTGTTGGGCTTCTGGCGGTACTCGGCGCCGATCGCCAGGTTCTTGCTCAGCAGGTAGGCGACTGAAACTTCGGTCTGCAGGCTGCGGCTGCTGCGGGCCTGCGCCTTGCCACCAAAACCGAGCAGGCCGTTCTGGTTGGCGTTGGTGGAACGCACGGTGGCGTTGAGCAGCAGACCCTGGCCCAGGAAGAGCTTGGTGGCGCTGACATACACGTCGGTGCCACTGTCTCTGACACCCAGGAAGTCGAAGACGGACTGCAGGGAGCCGGGGCGGACCTGCTTGTGCTCCAGGCCTACCGCGATCTGCGGCATCCAGCTGTCGCTGTCGAGGATGGCGTCGCCCGCCACCTTGAGCTTGAGGCCGAGCACGTCCATCTGGATGTGCTGGCCGGGCTGCACGCCGAAGGCGGCCACGCCGTTGAGCGCGATGCTGGGCGAGGCATCGAAGTCCTGCCGCGCCAGCGACAGCTCGACGCGGTCCTTCAGGCCGAGCGCCAGGCCGTAGCTGTTGAGGCTGTAGTCCTGGGTGACCGCGCGCGTGAAGTAGCTGCTGACACCGATCTCGCCTTCGGTGGCGTTGGTGCCGATCACGGCCCAGGGGGTCAGGCCACCACCGGCCGAGCCGGTGATGGAGCTGACACCGCCCGTCAGCAAGAGTTTGCCGGTGTCGGCCTGGGCCAGGCCGGTGGCGCAGACCAGGCAGGAGAGCGTGGCGTACCGGAAGAGAGTCTTCATCAGGGTGGCTCCTAGTAGAGATGCAGGCCAACAGGCCTGTCTACCGGATACGCACCCCGACAGCGATCGGATTCAAGAACGCAGAAAAATATTCACCTGCCCGTGCCCGTTCTACGGCTGACGCTGGATCAGGCTGCCCTTGAACAGCACGGGACCGGTCGGCCCGCCCGCGCCAGGCACGCCGCCCAGGGGCTCCAGGCTGATGGCCAGCGTGGGCACTTCGCGCACATCGGCTTCGGCCGTGGTGAGCTTGACCAGCGGCCCCTGCCCCAACACCCCCAGCGAGCGCGGTGCGCCACCCGGCGGGAGAGCCCAGAGCTGCAGGGATTTGTCACGGCCTTCCTGGAAGCCGCTCACGCGCTGCAGGACCAGGGTGTTGTTCTTGGGGTCGAAAGTCACCAGCATGGAAGCAGTGGACCGGTCGTCGGAGAGCACCGCTACATACTGGATCTGCGGCATGGCCTGCAGTTGCTGACGCAGCTCGGCGATCTGGGCGCCAGACTGCGTGCGCAAATCGTCGTTGACCTGCAGGCCCACGACCACGGCCGCCACGGTGGCCAGTGCCCCCGCAGCAGCGATACCGCGCCAGACCAGCAGGCTTTGCCACCAGCCAGCGGCGAGCGCCGGCGTCGCGCCGGGCGTCGTCCGGGCCCGGACCTGCAACTGGTTCTGGATACGGGTCCAGACATGGGGCGGTGGTTCGATCGCCGGCTGCAATTCGGTCAGGCCGGCCAGACGGCCCTGCCAATGCTGGCAGGCCCGCTGGACGGCGGGCTGCTGTCGCGCCACGGTCTCGAAGCGACGGCGCGCGCCACCGCGCAGTGTGCCCAGGGCGTAACTGGCCGCCAGGCGGTCGAGCAGTTCGGGATGGTCTTGGAATCTCATGGTCGTCTCTCAGTGCGCGCCGGCCATGCAGCCACGCAATTGGTTCAGACCGCGACGGATCCAGGTCTTGACGGTGCCCAAGGGCAAACGCAGCTGCTCGGCCAGCTCCAGGTGGCTGAGATCACGCAGATAGGCCAGGCTGAGCACCTGGCGCTGCCTGTTCTCGAGCTGCTGCAGGCAGCGGTGCAAGGCACGCGCCTGCTGGCTGGCCTGGGCCTGGTCCAGGGGGTTGGGTGCATCACCCTCCAGGGTCTCGGCCAGGGCCTCGTCCAGCTCCTCGGTACTGTCGGCGCGCTCGGCCGCGCGCCGCCGCAAGAGGTCCAGGGCGCGGCTGCGCACGATCAGACCCATCCAGGCCATGGGCGGGCTCAGGCTCGCGCGGTAGTCCCCGGCTGAGCGCCAGATGTACAGATAGCTTTCCTGCACCACATCTTCGGCCCACTCCCGGTGACGCACCACCCGCATGGCCAGGCCGAACAGCAGCGGCGAGGTACGTGCGTACAGCGACTTGAGCGCGGCCGCATCCTGTAGCGCGACCTGGTCGAGCAGGGCCGTCAGTTCCAAATCCTGGGCTTCGAGCATCATGGCGCGATTGTGCTCGATCCGGATCAAACGAGCCTCATGCGCGCGGCGGGAGACGGCGGACAGCAGTGTCTGCAGACGGGGGCCATGACAAATGATTTTCATGCGCTGGATACGCCGTGCAGGGCCACGCAGATTCAAGTCCGCTCATATCCGGAGATCGCCAGGGGTCTCTTGAATCCGGTTGCAGCGCGCCTGCGTATCCCCTCGGTCGGCACCTCATGTGCTGATGCCGGACCGGCCGGTGCCACCTGCCGGGACTGCGTCTTTCAACGCCACACCTTCAAGGAGTTCAACGATGACCACCCGTACCCTCACGGCCCTGGCGGCCGCCACCCTGCTTTCGGCCTGCGCCATGTCCGGCGGCGGCATGTCCATGCCGAGCTCAGCGCAAACCGGTGTGCCCGACGCCGTCAAGGTGCCGGCTGGACACCGGGCCGTCATGGAAACCGTGGGCGTGGGCGAAATCACCTACGAATGCCGTGCCAAGCAGGACATGGCAGCCACCTTCGAGTGGGTCTTCGTCGGCCCCGAAGCCCGCCTGATGGATCGCAGTGGCAAGGATGTGGGGCGTTACTACGGCCCGCCCGCCACCTGGGCCAGCAATGATGGCTCGCGCATCACAGGTGTCCAGCTCGCCGTGGCACCCGGCGGTCAGGGCAACATCCCGCTGCAACTGGTCAAGGCCAACCCGGCCATGGGCATGGGCGCCATGCAGGGCGTGAGCCATATCCAGCGCCTGGCCACCCGCGGCGGTGTGGCGCCGGCCCAGGCTTGCGCTGCGGGCAACGTCGGTCAGAAGTCAGTGGTGAAGTACCAGGCCGACTACATCTTCTGGCGCGCGAACTGATCCGGCGCTGCGGCACGGCTCAGCCGAGCCGTGTGCGGTGGCGTTCGATCTGCAGCTTCACCTGGGCCGGCGCCGTGCCGCCCAGGGTGGAGCGCGCGTTGAGGGAACCGCGCAGCGAGAGCACGTCGTAGACGTCCTTCTCGATCCTGGGGTGGAAGCCCTGCAGCACGGCCAGCGGCAGTTCGGACAGGTCGCAGGCGTGGCTGACCGCGGCCTTGACCGCGTGTGCCACAGTTTCGTGGGCGTCGCGGAAAGGCAGGCCCTTCTTGACCAGATAGTCGGCCAGGTCGGTGGCCGTGGCATAGCCCTTGAGCGCGGCCTGTTCCATGGCCTGGGCATTCACGGTGATGCCACCTTCCAGCTTGCCGGTGGCGGGATTGAGCTGGCCGCCCACCATCTCGGTGAAGATGCGCAGCGTGTCCTTCAGGGTGTCCACCGTGTCGAACAGCGGCTCCTTGTCTTCCTGGTTGTCCTTGTTATAGGCCAGGGGCTGGCCTTTCATCAGGGTGATCAGGCCCATGAGGTGGCCCACCACGCGGCCGGTCTTGCCGCGCGCGAGTTCGGGCACGTCCGGGTTCTTCTTCTGCGGCATGATGGAACTGCCGGTGGTGAAGCGGTCCGCAATCTTGATGAAGCCGAAGTTCTGGCTCATCCACAAAATCAGCTCCTCGCTGAAGCGGCTGATATGCACCATGGCCAGCGAGGCCGCGGCGCTGAACTCGATGGCGAAGTCGCGGTCGCTCACGGCGTCCAGGCTGTTCTGGCAGACACCATCCATACCGAGTGTCTTCGCCACGCGCTCGCGGTCCAGCGGGTAACTGGTGCCAGCCAGGGCCGCGGAGCCCAGCGGCAGGCGGTTGACGCGCTTGCGCACGTCGGCCATGCGCTCGGCGTCGCGCGCGAACATCTCCACATAGGCCAGCATGTGGTGGCCGAAGCTCACGGGCTGGGCCACCTGCAGGTGGGTGAAGCCGGGCAGGATCACGTCCACATTCTGCTCGGCCACGGTCAGCAGGGCCTTCTGCAGTTCGTTCAAGAGATTGCTGATGAGGTCGATCTCGCCGCGCAGCCACAGGCGCACGTCGGTGGCCACCTGGTCGTTGCGGCTGCGGCCGGTGTGCAGGCGCTTGCCGGCATCGCCCACGAGCTGGGTCAGGCGGGCCTCGATGTTGAGGTGCACGTCTTCCAGATCCAGCTTCCACTCAAAGGTACCACCCTCGATCTCGGCGCGGATCTGGGCCATGCCTTTCTGGATGGCAGCCAGGTCGTCAGCGCTGATGATCTTCTGGGCCGAGAGCATCTCGGCATGGGCCAGGCTGCCGGTGATGTCGGCGTCCCACAGGCGCTTGTCGAAGAAGACGCTGGCCGTGTAGCGCTTGACCAGCTCGCTCATGGGTTCGGAGAACAGCGCCGACCAGGCTTCGGATTTCTTGTCGAGTTGGTTGTGGGACATGGCAGGCGTGGTAGGTGGATGGGAGCGGGGCGGGCGTTCGTGATTTTGCGATCAGGGCCAATTCACCAATAATCAGGTTCGGCCTCCGGGTCGCCCCGTATGAAAGATACCCAGATTTTATCGGCCTTCCACGAACTGCCGATGGAGAGACCGGCGCGCAGCGTGACCGCGCCAACGCTCTATGACGCCTGCCAGGTGGGCGTGGCCCTGCGCGCAGTGCTGTTTGTCGAAGTGGTCATGGGAGTGGGTGCGCTCTACATGGCCGACACGCCACTGGACTGGCTGCTGCGTCTGGCCCTGCTGACCGGCAGTGCCCTGCCGGCCACGGTGTTCTGGCTCGTCGTGGCCTGCCTGCTCAAACGGCCGCTCGCCCGACTGCCGCGCCCGGCACAATATGGGGCCGGCGTGGCCCTGGGGGCGCTGGCCGGGCTCTATGGCTGCGGGATGCTGGTGCTGGCCGGCCTGCTGGCCCCGGCGCCATGGCTGGCCAGCGCTGCCACGGGAGCGCTGCTGGCCGGCGTGCTGGTGGCCGTGCTGGCGCTGCGCGAGCGCGGGCGTCTGCCGGCCGACACGGCCGCGCGCCTGTCCGAACTGCAGTCGCGCATCCGACCGCATTTCCTCTTCAACACGCTCAACAGCGCCATTGCCCTGGTGCGCGCGGAGCCGGCCAAGGCCGAGGCCCTGCTGGAAGACCTCAGCGATCTGTTCCGCCACGCGCTCGTGGACCAGGGCGAGTCGGTCACCCTGGCCGACGAGATTGCGCTGGCGCGCCGCTATCTGGACATCGAGCAGGTGCGCTTCGGCGAGCGCCTGCAGCTCGACTGGGCGCTGGATCCGCAGGCCGAAGAAGCCCGCCTGCCCCCGCTCTTGCTGCAGCCGCTGCTGGAAAATGCCGTGCGCCACGGCGTGGAGCCCAGCCCCACGGGCGCGCAGATCCGTATTTCAACCCAACGGCGTGGCTCCAGCGTGGTGATCAAGGTGACCAACACGGTCCCGGCCGGCCCCGGACCGCAGGGCCATGGCGTGGCCCTGGGCAATGTGCGTGACCGGCTGCGCCTGCTGCATGATGTGCAGTGCAGCTTTCAGACCGTGCACAAGGACGGTGTGCACCAGGTACGTATCGAAATACCGGCGTAGGTGGCAAGAACGATCTGCCAAGACAGAGGGAGGCCAGAACATGAACCAGACCTTGCGGGCGCTCATCGTCGATGACGAGGCCTTGGCGCGCAGCCGCCTGCGCACCCTGCTGGGCGACTGCAAGCTGCCCGCCGCCCTGGTGGAAGGCGAAGCCGCCAACGCAGCGCAGGCCGTAGAGCTGCTGCGCCGACAGGCCTATGACCTGGCTCTGCTGGACATCCACATGCCCGGCGCCGACGGCCTGACCCTGGCCCAGACCCTGCGCACCCTGCCGCATCCGCCGGCCCTGGTCTTTGTCACGGCCCACGCCGAACACGCGGTGCAGGCCTTCGAGCTGGAGGCGGTGGACTACCTGACCAAGCCGGTGCGTCTGGAACGCCTGCAGCAGGCCTTGCAGAAAGCCGAGCGCCTGCTGCGCAGCCGTGGAGACGCGCCACCGGACGCGAGCGAGGTGCTGCTGATCCAGGAGCGCGGCCGCACCGAACGCGTACCCCTGGCCGAGGTGCTCTATTTCAAGGCCGAGCTCAAGTACATCACCGTGCGCACAACGGCCAAGACCCACATCCTGGACGGCGCGCTCAGCGAGCTGGAGGAAAAGTACGGCGATCGCTTCCTGCGCATCCACCGCAACGCCCTGGTGGCGCGGCGCGCGGTGCGCGCGATCGAGAAATACGAGGACCCCGAGGAAGGCGAAGGCTGGGCCGTGCGCCTGAGCGGCGTCGAGGAGATGCTCACGGTGTCGCGCCGCCAGCTCGCCGCCGTGCGCGAGGCGATCGCCGCAAACTGAAGGCCTACTGGCGGATCACGTCGGCGCCAGCCGGCGGCCTGAAGCGGAAGGTTTCGGCCGGCAGGCTCACGTTGAGCTGCACCTTGCTGAAGGTCAGCATCGAACGCTGGCCAAAGCTGTCGACGATTTCCAGCGCGGCGAGTTCGGCCGTCTTCCTGCCGCCCTGCTCCACTTCACGCAGGCCCACACGCACACTCTGCACCTGGCCGTCGCGCGCACGCGGCGTGGCCAGCACCCACTGCAGGCCATCGCGCTCGGGCGCATTGGCCAGCTGGTAGTCAGCCTGCAGGGCCTGGAGATCGGGCGCGGCGGCAATCAGCGCCGCCGGCGTGCTGCCCAGAGCGCTGGCCTGAGCCCGGGCCGTGACCTGGTTGAGGTCGGGGTCGTGCAGCCACAGGGTCTGGCCGTCGGCCACGATGGTCTGTGGCAGCGGCTTGCCATAGACGAAACGGAAGCGCCCGGGGCGCTGGAATTCGAAGGTGCCGCTGGAGTTCCGGGTGCGCGCCGTCTGGCCCTCGCGCGGCGGCGAGGTCACAACCTGGGTGAAATCGGCCCGGCCGCTGGCGGCGGTCTTGAGGAAGAGCTCCAGCGCGCCAAGGCCGTCGGCCTGCGCCGCGGCGCCAAACGCTACAAAAATAAGAGCAATCAGTTTTTTCATGAAAATCACTCGGCGCGTGCGGGCACCAGGATGTCGCGCTGGCCGTTGGTGCTCATGGCGCTGACCAGGCCGGCCTTCTCCATGTCTTCTACCAGGCGCGCGGCGCGGTTGTAGCCAATTTTCAGATGGCGCTGCACCAGAGAGATGCTGGCCTTGCGGTGCTTGAGCACGACCTCCACGGCCTGGTCGTACATCGGGTCCTTCTCGCCGCTGGGACCACCTTCGCCGAGCGGGCCGTCCTCGCCGTCGACGGTACCGCCTTCGAGCACACCCTCGATGTAGTCGGGCTCGCCCTGGCTCTTGAGGTAGCTCACGACGCGGTGCACCTCGTCATCCGAGACGAAGGCGCCGTGCACACGGATGGGCAGGCCCGTACCGCTGGCCATGTAGAGCATGTCACCCATGCCCAGCAGGGCCTCGGCGCCCATCTGGTCGAGGATGGTGCGGCTGTCGATCTTGCTGCTGACCTGGAAGGCGATGCGCGTGGGGATGTTGGCCTTGATCAGGCCGGTGATCACGTCCACGCTGGGACGCTGGGTGGCGAGGATCAGGTGGATGCCGGCCGCGCGCGCCTTCTGCGCCAGACGCGCAATCAGCTCCTCGATCTTCTTGCCCACGACCATCATCAGATCGGCCAGCTCGTCGATGATGACCACGATGTGCGGCAGGCGGTCCAGCGGCTCGGGCGATTCAGGGGTGAGGCTGAAGGGGTTGTAGACGAACTGCTCCTTGGCCTTGGCTTCGTCGATCTTGTGGTTGTAGCCGGCCAGGTTGCGCACACCCAGCTTGCTCATGAGCTTGTAGCGGCGCTCCATCTCGGCCACGCACCAGTTCAGGCCGTGCGCGGCCTGCTTCATGTCGGTGACGACGGGGGCGAGCAGGTGCGGGATGCCTTCGTAGACCGACATCTCCAGCATCTTGGGGTCGATCATGAGCAGGCGCACGTCGCGCGCCTCGGCCTTGTAGAGCAGGGAGAGAATCATGGCATTGATCCCGACCGACTTGCCCGAGCCCGTGGTACCGGCTACCAGCACGTGCGGCATCTTGGCCAGGTCGGCCACGATGGGATTGCCCACGATGTCCTTGCCCAGGCCCATGGTCAGCATGGACTTGGCCTCGTTGTAGACCTGCGAACCCAGGATTTCGGACAGGCGGATGGACTGGCGCTTGGCGTTGGGCAGCTCCAGCGCCATGTAGTTCTTGCCCGGGATGGTCTCGACCACGCGGATGGACACCAGGCTCAGGCTGCGCGCGAGATCCTTGGCCAGACCCACGATCTGCGAACCCTTGACGCCCGTGGCCGGCTCGATCTCGTAGCGCGTGATCACCGGGCCGGGCTGGGCCAGCACCACACGCACCTCGACGCCGAAATCCTTGAGCTTCTTCTCGATCAGGCGACTGGTCATCTCCAGCGTCTCGGGCGACACACTCTCCTGCCGGCCCTGGGCGCCGTCGAGCAGATCGACCTGCGGCAGCTTGGAATCGGGCAGGTCGGCGAACAGGGGTTTCTGCCGTTCCTTGGCCACGCGCGTGCTCTGCGGCACCTCGGCCAGCACGGGCTCGATCAGGACCGGCGGCGCATGGTGCTCGATGATCTCCTCGCGCTCCTCCAGCACCCCCTCCTCGCGCTCGCGCGCGGCCTGCTGGCCGAGGGCCAGATCCTGCGCGAGCTCGCGGCGCGCCCGGCGCGAGGCGATGAAATCCTGCACACCGGCGCCGATGCGCTCGGCCACGTGCCCCCAGGAAAAGCGGAACACCAGCGCCACGGCCAGCACCCACAGGCCGATGGCCAGCAGGGCCGAGCCCGTCACCCCGAGCCAGCGCGCCGCGAGCGGGCCGATCCAGTAGCCCAGCACGCCACCGGCGTGCCCTGGCAGATGTGGCTCCAGGCTGTAGAAACGCGACCATTCGATCGCCGTGCTGGCCAGCATCAGCAGGGCCAGTCCGATCCAGAAACTCCAGCGGCTCGCCACGAAGCGTGCCAGACGCGAGGGGCGCGGCGCGCCTTCATCGACCAGCTCGGGGCCACGCAGCCAGCGTGCCAGGGCCGCCAGCCAGCTGCGCACGGCGGCGGCAAAGCACCACCAGACCGAGAAGCCGAAGAGGTAGTAGCTCGCGTCGGCGATCCAGGCGCCGAGCTGGCCGCCGCGGTTGCGCACCGGACCGCCATCGCCCGAAGTGGACCAGGCCGGATCGAGCAGGGTATGGCTGAGCAGGGCCAGCAGCCAGTAGGCCAGCAGCACGAGGCTGATGAAGAGCAGCACTTCGCCGGCCAGGCGGCTGCGGCCGCTGCGTGCGGGCGCCGCAGCGCCGGAGTCGTCGGAATGGAGCGTGTGGAGTCGGTAGGTCATGTAGGGGAGTCAGGCCCGCGAGGGGCTGCCGCCTCAGCGCGGCTTGGAGCGCCGTTCCTTGACGTGCATGGCGCCGCCTTCGAGCGGGGTCACGAAACCCTGCTCTTCGAAATCCTTCATCACGCGGCTGACCATCTCGCGCGAGGCGCCCACCATCTTGGCGATGTCCTGGCGCGAGAGCTTCTCGCGGATGATCATGTCGCCGGCCGGTGCAGCTTTGGCCGTATCGAGCAGCACATTGGCCACGCGGCCGTAGACGCTCATGAGGGCCAGCGAGCCGATCTTGCGGTCCGCATGGCGCAGGCGCTGCACCAGGCCGCGCATGATGCCGTAGGCCATGGGGGCGCTCTCGGCCAGGCTGCGCAGGAACTCGGTACGGCCCAGCTCGAGCACGTCGGTCTGGGTCTCGGCCTCGACCGAGGCCGAATGCACGTCGTTGTCGATCAGGCTCATCTCGCCGAAGTAGTCACCCGACTGCAGCGTGGCCAGGATGACCTCGCGACCGTTGCTGCTGTCGGTCATGAGCACGCGCGCACGGCCCGACAGGATGATGGACAGCGCATCGGATTTCTCGCCCTGCTGCACGATGCGCTCGCCGCGCTTGACGCGTCGCTTGACCACCGCGCCGGCCAGTGCGTGCAGCTGTTCGTCCGACAGCATCGAAAACAGTGGAACCCGGCGCAACAAATCCTGATTGGTCAACATTGACATAGATCGGCCACTCTGCGCGTGCGTTGATGAGTTCTTACAATGGCGTGGTCCCGGTGCTGCCGGATCCCCCCTGAGCCATGGGCCGCGGCACGGTACGCGGCGCCCCGATTATTGACCAAAAGCCCCATCCCCTCACCAAGGTTCACAGAATGTCGCAGAACAA
Organism: Burkholderiaceae bacterium; assembly: GCA_019745555.1. Classification (GTDB taxonomy): domain Bacteria; phylum Pseudomonadota; class Gammaproteobacteria; order Burkholderiales; family Burkholderiaceae_C; genus Hylemonella. The sequence continues at coordinate 13,442 of JAIESX010000057.1, forward strand.
ACACGCCAAGGTCCTGATCCTCGGTTCCGGTCCGGCCGGCTACACGGCCGCCGTCTACGCGGCGCGCGCCAACCTCAATCCCGTGCTGGTCACCGGCATGGCCCAGGGCGGCCAGCTCATGACCACGACCGAGGTCGACAACTGGCCCGCCGATGTGGATGGCGTGCAGGGCCCCGACCTGATGCAGCGCTTCCTGGCCCATGCCGAGCGCTTCAAGACCGAGATCGTCTACGACCATATCAACCAGGTCGACCTGAGCAAGCGACCGTTCACGCTCAAGGGCGACAGTGGCACCTACACCTGCGATGCGCTGATCATCGCCACCGGAGCCTCGGCCAAGTACCTGGGCCTGCCCTCGGAGCAGGCCTTCATGGGCCGCGGCGTCTCGGGCTGCGCCACCTGTGACGGCTTCTTCTACCGCGACCAGGTCTGCTGCGTGGTCGGCGGCGGCAACACGGCCGTGGAAGAGGCACTCTACCTCTCCAACATCGCGAGCAAGGTCTACCTGATCCACCGCCGCGACAAGTTCAAGGCCGAACCCATCCTGGTCGACAAGGTCATGGAAAAGGTCAAGGCCGGCAAGATCGTGCTCAAGACCTTCAAGGTGCTCGAGGAGGTGCTGGGCGACGCCAGCGGCGTGACCGGCGTGCGCCTCAAGAGCACGGTCGACGGCAGCACCGAAGACCTGGAGCTCAAGGGCGCCTTCATCGCCATCGGCCACGCTCCCAATACCGAGATCTTCCAGGGCCAGCTCGCCATGGAGAACGGCTACATCGTGACCCAGGGCGGCCTCAAGGGCTTTGCCACCCAGACCTCGGTGCCCGGCGTCTTTGCCGCCGGCGACGTGCAGGACCATGTCTATCGCCAGGCCATCACCAGCGCCGGCACGGGCTGCATGGCAGCGCTGGACGCGCAACGCTTCCTGGAACAGGAATAGGACCGCCCCCGGGAATTTGGCTATAATTGCCGGCTTTGCTGGATCTCCCGGCATCCCATGGGTTACCGCCACCCTACTGGCGAGGTGAGGCGAGTTGCGATCGAACAGGGGCCCTTCCCTGTTCGGGCCAGTGACCGCTGTATTAAAGAAAGCGAAGTGTCCTCATGGCACGCGTATGTGACGTCACGGGCAAGGGCCCGATGGTCGGGAACAACGTTTCCCACGCCAACAACAAAACCAAGCGCCGGTTCCTGCCGAACCTGCAATACCGTCGTTTCTGGGTCGAGTCCGAGAACCGCTGGGTCCGTCTGCGCGTTTCCAGCGCCGCCCTGCGTCTGATCGACAAGAATGGCATCGACTCCGTGCTCGCCGACCTGCGCGCACGTGGCCAGGCATAAGGAGTAAGCACCATGGCTACCAAAGGCGGACGCGAAAAGATCAAGCTGGAGTCCACGGCCGGCACCGGTCACTTCTACACGACCAGCAAGAACAAGAAGACCATGCCCGAGAAGATGGCGATCATGAAGTTTGATCCCAAGGCTCGCAAGCATGTGGAATACAAGGAAACCAAGCTGAAGTGATTCAGCCCGGCTCCTGAACAAAAGCCCGCCCCGTGCGGGCTTTTGCTTTTCCGGCCTCATAACCCTGAAGGTCATTTCGGCATACTTGTAATGATAACAATTCTCATTACAATACGTTCCGTGGCATCTCGCCATGCTGAACGGAGCCTTCCATGTCCTGCACCGACGACGACCTGAACCCGCCCTGCCTGGAAGCCCTGGTGGCCGGCACCTTCGCCCTGATGACCTGCTGGGCCGCCCCGGCCCAGGACGGCAGCCTGCCCACGGGGCGCCAGCGCACGCTCATGGCACGCAAGATCGTCTCCAACCTCTTCTTCCTCAAGCACCATCCCCACGCCAGCCCGGGGCTGCGCCAGGTCATGGCCCGCGCGCACGAGCGCTGGGTGCTGGTGTCCGAATCGGCGGGCGATGCCTCGGTCGTCACCCGCCCCGGCGATCCCCTGGCCGCCCGGACGGCCGGCAACCTGCTGCACTGAGGGTCTCGACATGTGTCAGCAGCAACGCAGTCCTGCCGCCATGCCTTATGCGCAGGCCCCCGAAACCGCGCCCAAGGCACCAGCACCCACGCCCGCCAGCGGCTCGCGCCGGCCCCGGCTCTGGGAACTCGACGGCCATGCCTACTGCCCGGTCATCGGGGTCTGCCTGCCCCTGCCCCAGCTGCGCCGGCTGGCCGACAAGACGCTGGGCGGCATGCAGCAGCACAACGATTACGAGGTCCACTGCATCGCCGTGACCGAGTGCCGGCACCGCTCCCCCCTGTCCGAAGCCGTGCAGAAGGAACTTGAAGCCCGCTATGTACTGGTCCTCAAGGCCGCCCGGCAGCTCAAGTCCACCGAAGCCCTGGGCCAGTGGTGGGACGACTGCCGCGCCAGCGCCGACTGGGCCGGCGCCCTCTGGGCCGCGCTGACGCACCCGCGCTGCGACGCGGCGCTGGAACACCGCATCCTGGGCGAGGTCCACATGCTGCAGCACCAGGTGGGCATGGCCTGCCGCGCCGACCTGACACGCATGGATGCCCTGCATGAGGAGAACGCCATCCTGGGCCGCGAGCTGGCCAACGCCCAGGGGCGCTGCCAGCAGCAGGCCCGGCAGTTCAGCGCCCGGCTGGAAGAACAGCAGGCCCTGGCCCTGCGTCTGCGGGCCGACCTGGTCCAGTCCCAGACCCGGCAGATGCAACTGCAGGAGCAACTGGATCAGCTCCAGACCTGCGCACCGGACCTGCCGGCGCGCCTGGCCCTGAACCAGCAGAACCGCCAGTTGCTGGAAAACCTCCAGACCCTGCAGCGCCAGCTGCAGCAGGCCCGCCAGGAGGCCCAGGCCCAACGCGAACGCGCCGAAGCCCTGCAGCAGCGGCTGGACGAGATGCCAAGGCCCCAAGTCACGGAAAGCGCCAGTGAAGCGCCGCGGCTGGACCACCGTGCGGTGCTCTGCGTCGGTGGACGCACGGCCAGCGTACCGATCTATCGCCAGGTGATCGAACACCGTGGTGCACGCTTCCTGCACCACGACGGGGGGACCGAGGACAACAGCAGCCAGCTCGACGCCACGCTGGCCGCGGCCGACCTCGTGATCTGCCAGAGCGGCTGCATCAGCCACAACGCCTACTGGCGCGTGAAAGACCATTGCAAGCGCACCGGCAAGCCCTGCGTCTTTGTCGAGACGCCCAGCCGGGCTGCGCTGGAACGGGCGCTGGAGGACATCGTCTCGACCTCGGCGCCGACACCTGCCGCCTGAGGGCCAACAGCGCTCAGATCACCACGGGCTCGGGTTCGAGGAGGATGCCGAAGCGTTCGTACACGCTGGTCTGGATCGCCTTGGCCAGGGTCATGACCTCGCCGCCCGTGGCCCCGTTTTCTCCGCCGCCGCGGTTGACCAGCACCAGGGCCTGCTTCTCGTAGACCCCGGCCTGTCCGATGGACTTGCCCTTCCAGCCGCAGGCGTCGATCAGCCAGCCCGCGGCCAGCTTGACCGTGCCGTCGTCCAGCAGGTAATGCACGATCTTGGGTTCGCGCGCGATGATGTCGGCGCACTGCTCGGGCGTGACCGTGGGGTTCTTGAAGAAGCTGCCCGCGTTGCCGATCACGGCCGGATCGGGCAGCTTGGCGCGCCGGATCTCGCAGACCCAGTCGTAGATTTGCCGAGCCGTGGGCTGGGCCACGCCGGTCTCGGCCTGCTTGCGCTGCAGGTCCAGATAGCCCAGCTCGGGCTTCCAGGTCTTGGGCAGGTGCAGCCGCACGCGGGTGATGAGGGCCCGGCCCGCCAGGCCCAGGCCCTGCGGTCCCGCGGCGTGCTTGAATACCGAGTCGCGGTAGCCGAAGCCGCACTGCGCCGCCTCCAGCGTGAAGGCCCGGCCGGTCTGCAGATCGATGGCGTCCAGCGACTCGAAGCGGTCCTGCAGCTCCACACCGTAAGCCCCAATGTTCTGCACGGGCGCTGCACCGACGGTGCCGGGGATCAGGGCCATGTTCTCCAGTCCGGGCCAACCTTGTTCCAGCGTCCAGCCCACGGCCTCGTGCCAGTTCTCGCCAGCGCCGAACTCGACGATCCAGGCCTTGTCGGTTTCCGCCACCAGCCGTCGCCCCATGATCTCGACCTTGAGCACCACGGCCTTGACGTCACCGGTCAGCACGATATTGCTGCCGCCGCCGAGCACGAATTTCGGCGCCGGCCCGAGCTCGGGGTCAGCCAGCAGTGCCTGTACGTCGGCCTCGCGCAACACACGCACCAGGGTCTGGGCCCGGGCCACGATGCGGAAGGTGTTGTACGGCTGGAGCGGGACGTTTTTCTCGACTAACATCGCCCTGATTCTCTCATTTGCATCCTCCCAGCTACGAACACCTATGCCCTCTTTCGACACCGTCTGCGAAGCCGACATGGTCAAGGTCAAAAACGGCGTGGACAACGCCGCCAAGGAAATCGCCACCCGTTTCGATTTCAAGGGCACCTCGGCCAGCATCGAGATCAAGGACCAGGAGATCACCGTGATCGGTGATGCCGACTTCCAGATCGAGCAGATCCTGGACGTGCTGCGCAACAAGCTGACCAAGCAGTCGGTCGACGTGCGTTTCCTCGACATCGGGGACCTGCAGAAGATCGGCGGCGACAAGGTCAAGAAACTCGTCAAGGTGCGCAACGGCATCGAGTCCGAGCTGGCCAAGAAGATCCAGCGCCGGGTCAAGGACAGCAAGCTCAAGGTGCAGGCCGCCATCCAGGAGGAGAAGGTGCGTGTCACCGGTGCCAAGCGCGACGACCTGCAGGCCGTGATGGCCCTGCTGCGCAAGGAAGTGGCCGACGTGCCGCTGACCTTCAACAACTTCCGCGACTGACGAGACGGCTTCATGTTGCGCCGCGCCCTGCCCCTCCTGCTCTGCGTCTGGGCCGCCCTGGGGACGGCGCAGGCCCAGACCGTGGTGCTCTCGGGCATCCTGGGCAGCAAGGCGCTGCTGGTCGTGGATGGCGCGCCGCCCAAGAGTGTGGCGACCGGTGAGACGCACCGCGGCGTGAAGCTGCTCTCGGCCCAGGGCAACCAGGCCGAGGTGGAGATCGGCGGCAAGCGTCAGACCCTGCGCCTGGGTGAAGGGCCGGTCAGCGCCGAGCCCGGCGCCCCCGAAGCCGGTGACCGTCGCCGCATCGTGCTGCACGCCGGCAGCAACGGCCATTTCCGCACCCAGGGGCAGATCAACGGACGGACGGTGAACTTCATCGTCGACACCGGCGCCTCGGTGGTTTCGATGAGCGTGACCGACGCCGAAGCCATCGGCCTGCGCTACCAGTCGGGCCAGACGGTCCAGGTCAGCACGGCCAACGGCGTCACGGTGGGCTGGCGCGTCAAGCTTTCCACGGTGCGCCTGGGCAGCCTGGACGTCTACGACGTCGAGGCCCTGGTCACCCCGGCCCCCATGCCCTACGTCCTGCTGGGCAACAGCTACCTGACCCGCTTCCAGATGACGCGCACCAACGACCAGCTGGTGCTGGAACAGCGTTACTGAACCCTGTCGGGTATGCTTCACACCATCAGCTGAGCGCCCTGCCGTGAGTGTCCAAGACGAAAACGAATACGAAGACCTGCTGGGCCTGTGGTCGGATCTGGAATCCGGCCTGGGCATCCTGCTGGGCAGCCCTCTGAGCGTGCAGGAGTTCGAGCAGCGTGTCTGGCAGTACGACCGCTGGATGCAGGCCCTGCTGCAGCGCGATGCCGACGTGGGCATCTACCTGCTGTTCCAGCTGGCCACCAACTCCTCGGTGGGCTACAGCGCCTCGCACAGCCTGGTCTGCGCCACCCTGTGCCACCTGCTCGCCGCCGAACTCAAGCTCGAGCCCAAGGAGCGCGACAGCCTGGTGCACGCCGCGCTGACCATGAACATCGCCATGACCGAGCTGCAGGACGAGCTGGCCCTGCAGACCGAGCGGCTCACACCGCCCCAGCTCGAGGTCGTGCGCCTGCACGCGCCCAAGGGTGGCCTCATGCTGGCGAACAACCTGGGCGTGAGCGATCCGCTGTGGATCGAGGTCGTGTCCTCGCACCACGA
>JAIESX010000043.1 GCA_019745555.1 Burkholderiaceae bacterium
CACAAGTCCGGCGGGCACGCCGCGCTGCAGCAGCGCCTGCAGGAGGCGCGCTGGTTCATCAAGAACATCCAGCAGCGCTTCGACACCATCCTGCGCGTGAGCAGTGCCATCGTCGAGCGGCAGAAGAACTTCTTCATGCACGGCGAGCTGGCCATGCGTCCTCTGGTGCTGCGCGAGATCGCCGACGAACTGGGTCTGCACGAGTCCACCATCAGCCGCGTGACCACGGCCAAGTACATGGCCACGCCCTACGGCACCTATGAGCTCAAGTACTTCTTCGGCTCGGGCCTGGGCACGGAATCCGGCGGCAACGCCTCGAGCACTGCGGTGCGCGCGCTGATCAAGCAGTTCGTCAGCGCCGAAAGCGCCAAGAAGCCGCTGTCCGACAGCCAGCTCTCCGAGATGCTCAAGGAACAGGGCATCGAATGCGCGCGGCGTACCGTGGCCAAATACCGCGAGGCGCTCAAGATCGCGCCCGCGAATCTGAGAAAAGCCTTGTGAACCAGCTGCAACTCTTTCTGCCCTGCGCCGCCGGCGTGGAGGACTACCTGGCGCCCGAGATCCTGCGCATCACGGAGTTGCCCCCGGGCTGCATCACGAAACAGCGGGGCGGTGTGGCCGTGCGCGGCTCGTTTGCGCAGGCCATGCAGCTCAACCTCTGGAGCCGCCTGGCGCAGCGCGTGCTGGTGCTGGTCTCGCACACCGAGTACCGCAGCGAACAGGACATCTACCGTGCGGCCATGGCCGTGCCCTGGGAGCAGTGGTTCACGCCCAAGGAGAGCATCAAGGTCGAGATCACGGCCCAGCACAGCCCGCTGACCTCGCTGAACTTCGCGGCGCTCAAGGTCAAGGATGCGGTCTGCGACCGTTTCCGCGAGACCTCGGGCGGCGTGCGCCCCGATGTGGACACCCAGTGGCCCGATGTGCGCATCTATGCCCACCTGACCACCGACCAGTGCTCGCTCTACATCGACACCTCGGGCGAGCCGCTGTTCAAACGCGGCTGGCGAGAGGACAAGGGCGACGCGCCGCTCAAGGAAACCCTGGCCGCTGCCATGATCGCCGCCAGCGGCTGGGCCGAAGGCGAGGGCGACCTGCTGCCGCTCTACGACCCCTGCTGCGGCAGCGGTACGGTGGTCATCGAGGCGGCGCAGATCGCCTGCAATATCGCGGCAGGTTCGATGCGCCGCTTCGCCTTCGAGAAATACCGCCCGTTCCGCGCCGCCGAGTGGAAGGCCCTGAAGGCCGAGGCCGCGCAAGCCGTGGTCAAGCCCGAGCCCGGCCAGGCCACGCTGATCTACGGCAGCGACGTCTCGCACCGCATGGTGGACTTCGCGCAGCGCAACGCCGAGCGCGCGGGCGTGGCCGACGTGATCGAGTTCCGCGGTGGTGATGCGCTGCAGCGCATGCCGCCCTGCGACACCCCGGGCGTGATGCTGATCAACCCGCCCTATGGCGAGCGCATCGAGGCCGGCGGTTTTGCCGGCAAGGCGCGCTGGGGCGCGCGCGAGCTGCCCGAGACCGGCGCGGCCGACGACAACGAATTCTTCAGCAAGCTGGCCACGCACTGGAAAAAGAACTACAGCGGCTGGACCGCCTGGCTGCTCACGCCCGACCTCAAGCTGCCGGGCAAGATGCGGCTCAAGGAATCGCGCCGCGTGCCCATGTGGAACGGCCCGATCGAGTGCCGGCTGTTCAAGTTCGAGATGATCAAAGGCTCGGCACGCGCCAGGCCGGAGGCACCCGCCACATGAGCACGCCCATCGTGCTCGACACCAATGTGGTGCTGGACCTGCTGGTCTTCGACGACCCGGCCACGCCGACCCTGCAGCAGGCGCTGAGCGAGGGCGCGCTGCGCTGGATCGCCACGCCGGTGATGCGCGAGGAGCTGGCGCGTGTGCTGCTCTACCCGCATATCGTCGCCCGGCTGGACTATTACCGTCTGGGTGCCGACGATGTGCTCGCCGCTTTCGATCGCCAGGTGCAGCGCGTGGACGTGGCGCCCAGGGCCCCCATGGTCTGCCGTGACCCGGACGACCAGAAGTTCATCGATCTGGCCGTCGCCCACCGCGCCGCGCTGCTGAGCAAGGACCACGCCGTGCTCAAGCTGCGCAAGCGCCTGACCCTGCAGGGTGTGCCGGTGGCGACGCGCCTCGACGCCCTGCCTGCATTGGAACCCTTGACATGAACGATACCCCTGCCCTGCTGCAGCCCGAAGATTTCGACGCGCTGGAGGCCATCCTCGACGATCTGCGCACACGTGACGAAGAGATCCCGCAGTGGGAGTTCTGCGAAGGCGTGATGGCGGCCCTGGTCTGCTGCCGCCGGCCCATCCCCCAGGACGAGTACCTGCCCATGTTGCTCGGCGGTGGCGAGGCCGATGAGCTGGCCCCGTTTGCTGATGTGGAACAGCGCGAGCGTTTCCTCGCCCTGTGGCAGCGCCGCTGGCAGGAGGTGGTGACCGCCCTGGACGCCGAGGTCGAGAACCTCGAGGACGAGGCCGCCTACCAGCCCGAGGTCATGGACGTGCGTGGTGCCCTGCTGGCCCTGCCTGCCAGTGAGCGTGCCGCCTATGGCGACGAAGCCCTGCCATCGTTTGCCCAGGTCTGGGCCCTGGGCTTCATGTACGTGGTGGAGAACTGGCCCGAGGAATGGGCGGCGCCGCGCGACAAGGAAGCGGCCGAGTGGCTCGACGCCTCGCTGGAGGCCATCGTGGCCATGACCGAGGACGACACCGATGAGCCGACCATCTCGCCCTTCGGCGACGACGCACCGCCCTCGGTCAGCGTGGCGCGGCTCAACAGCTTCGGCGACGCGATCTGGGCCGTCTACGACCTGCGTGAGCTCTGGAAGAGCATCGGCCCGCGCGTCGAGACGGTGCGCAAGGCCTCGGAGCCGGGGCGCAACGACCTGTGCCATTGCGGCAGCGGGAAGAAGTACAAGAAGTGCCACGGCGCCAATTGAGAACTCGCGAATAAATCTACTGCGCGACCCGATCGCTACGATTTCTTCACGAGTTCTGAGGCGCTGGACTCAAACGAAGAAGTTTTTCAGCGCGATCGCCGTCTCGGCGGGAAGTTCCTCGGGGATGAAGTGCCCGGTCGGCAGCAGCTGGCCGCTGACCGTGGCGCTGCACTGCGCCTGCCACAGCTCCAGGGGCTTGAAGAGCCGGTGCACCACACCGCGCTCGCCCCAGAGCACCAGCGTGTCGCAGGCGATCTTCTGTTCCTGCGCGCGGCTGGCGCGGTCGTGTTCGAGGTCGATGCCCGCGCTCGCGCGGTAGTCCTCGCAGGCGCCGTGGATGGCCTCGGGGCGGCAGAAGCAGCGCTCGTACTCGGCCAGAGCCTGCGGTTCGATGTAGGCCAGGCCTTGCGATCCCCAGCCGCCGAGCTTGGCGTGCAGATAGGTCTTGGCGTCGGCGCCGATCATGCGCTCGGGCAGGGGCCAGGGCTGGATCAGGTGGAACCAGTGGTAGTAGGCGCGCGCGAAGTCCATGTTCGTCGCGTTGTACATGTCCAGCGTGGGGGCGATGTCGATCACGCAGAGTTTCTTCACCTTTTCCGCATGGTCGAGGGCCAGGCGCGCGGCCACGCGGCCGCCGCGGTCGTGGCCGGCCAGGAAAAACTCGTGGCAGCCCAGCTGGTCCATGACGTCCACCAGGTCCTGGGCCATGGTGCGCTTGCTGTAGTTGGCCTGATCAGGCAGGCCCGCGGGCTGGGCCGAGTCCCCGTAGCCGCGCAGATCGGGCAGTACGATCCAGTAGTCCTGTTGCAGCTGCTGCACCATGCGGTGCCAGAGCACATGGGTCTGGGGAAAACCGTGCACCAGCAGCAGCGCGGGCTTGCCGCCGCGGATCGCGGTGGGCACACGCGCATGGATGCTCACGCCGTTGACTTCGAAACGATGGGACTCGAAACCAGAGAACCAGGTGCTCATGCGGTCAGCTCCAGGAGACGGCGCAGCGCGTGCTGCACCGTGGCCGCGCGTACGGCGGCGCGGTCGCCGGCAAAGTTCATCTTCTCCGTCAGCACCTGATTCGGCAGCGCGTAGCCGAACCAGACCAGGCCCACGGGTTTGTCGGGTGTGCCACCCGTGGGGCCGGCCACGCCGGTCACCGCCACGGCCACCTGGGCGTGCGCGTGCGCCAGCGCACCCGCGACCATCGCCTGGGCCACGGCCGCGCTGACCGCGCCATGTTCGGTGATCAGTGCAGCGTCCACGCCCAGCAGCTCGGTCTTGGCCGCATTGGAGTAGGTGACGAAGCCGCGCTCGAACCAGTTGCTGGACCCGCTGAGGTCCGTGCAGGCCCCGGCGATCAGGCCGCCCGTGCAGCTCTCGGCCGTGGTCAGCATCCACTGGCGCTGCAGCAGCTGCGCGGCGAGACGCTGGACGAGTGCGGCGGTGTCCATGCTCAGAGGCTGCGCCAGAGCGCCAGGACGAACAAGGTACAGAAGGCCGCGACCAGGTCGTCGAACAGGATGCCCCAGCCGGCCTTGGCCCAGCCGCGCAGGGTGCGGCTCGGGTCCATGCCGTGGTACAGCCGGTCGGCCCAGCCCACCGGGCCGGGCTTGGCGGCGTCGAAATAGCGGAAGAGGACGAAGGCCAGCAGCTGCTCGGGCCAGGCCGCGGGCATGAGCAGCCACAGCACCAGCCAGAAGGCGACGATCTCGTCGATCACGATGCAGCCCGGATCGGCCGCCTGCAGATTGCGCGCCGTCACGCTGCAGGCCCACCAGGCCAGGGGCAGGGCGCCGAGCAGCAGCAGGCCCCAGCGGGCCTCGCTCATCCAGGGCTGCAGCGCGAGAAAGGCCGCCCAGGCCCAGAGCGTGCCCACCGTGCCCGCGGCCCAGGGGCTGAGGCCCGAGCCGAAACCCAGCGCCAGCGCGTGGGCCGGATGTGAGAGCAGGAAGCGGCCGGTGGGGCGGGTGCTGGGTACGGCAGTCATGCGCGGATTATGGGGCGAGCACACGCAGCCACTCGGCCCAGTAGTCGATGCAGGCGCGGATCTTGGGCAGGCGGTGACGTTCCTGCAGCATCACGGCGTAGATGGGCACGGGCAGGGGACTGAAATGGCCTTGCAGCACGGGCACGAGTTCGCCGCGCTCCACCATGGGTCGGGCCAGCAGGTCCATGAGGCGGGCGATGCCCGCGCCCTGCAGGGCCAGCGCCATGATGACCGAGGAGTTGTCGGTGCGCGTGTGGCCCTGGATCTGCAATTCCTGGCCTTTGCCGCCGGCCGCAAGGGGCCAGCGGTTGAGCAGGGGGCTGGCACTGTTGCCGATTAGCCGGTGCTGCGCGAGCTCGTCCGGGTGCTGCGGCGTGCCGTGGGCCGCAAGGTAGGCGGGCGCCGCATAGAGCGAGCGGCCGGACTGGCCGATCTCGCGCGCCACCAGGGTGTCGCTGCTGGGCGAGCCCGAACGGATGGCGATGTCGATGCCATCGCGGGCCATGTCGGCCAGGCGGTCGTCGGCATTGATGTCGATGCGCAGCTGCGGGTAACGGGTGTAGAGCCCGGGCAGGCCGGGCGCGATCACGACCTGGGCCACGAGGGGGCTGGCGCTGATGCGCACCCAGCCGCTGGGGCCGGCGAGCTTGCCGCTGAGTTCGCTGGCCAGTTCGTCGCGGGTCTCCAGCAGGCGGCGCGCGTAGGCGAGGAAGGTGTCGCCCTCGTCGGTCAGGCTCAGGCCATGGGTCGTGCGGTGCAGCAGGCGCACGCCGCAATCGGCTTCGAGTCGCGCCAGCGCGCGCGTGACCTGGCTGACCGGCACATTGCGCTCGCGCGCCACGGCCGAGAGGGTGCCGAGCTCGGTGATGCGGACAAAGAGGGCGACGTCGTCCAACTGCAGATCCATGACAGGCAGTATGGCGTTACTTTGCGTTTTCTGCAAAACCATCTTCGATTTTCTGCCGTTTCCGAGCTTTGCTTACACCCGTAGAGTGCAAGCCATGCCGGATTCCATCCCGGCAGCAAGGAGCGAAGCATGAACAGCACGCAACACAGCCTTCAGCGTCTTTACAGCGCGGCCGACTGGAACACCCTGCACGAGCAGGCCTTGCGCGAGGCCCAGGTCCTGCGCCGCGAGGCCTGGGCCGATTTCTGGCGCGGGACCGACAGCGTCTGCTCGGCCGGCCTTGCCAGCGCCCAGCGCAGCGCGGAACGCCTGGCCCACAGCCTGAGCCGGCACGCGCAGCTGCGCCGTTCCATGGGTGAGGGCTGAGCCATGCCCACGCTGCAGCTCAAGCTGGCCGGTCCGTTGGACGAGGCCCTGCCTGCGGTCCTCGCGGAAGAGTTGACCCGGCTCAGCACCGAACAGCTCGGCAAACGCCAGGACGTCACCGCGGTGATGGTGGAGATCCTGCCGCAGGGGCGCTGGTTCATCGGAGGACGGCCGAACACACAGCCCACGGCCTGGCTGGAGATCAGCATCACGGCCGGCACGAACACCGAAATGCAGAAGGCGGCCTTTGTCGAGGCGGCCCACGCGACCCTGCGCCGGCACCTTGCTGAGGGGCAGGGTTGGTCCGAGGCCAGCTACGTCATCGTGCGCGAGCTGCCGGCGACCGACTGGGGTTATGCGGGGCGGACCCAGCGCGCACGCCAGCAGGCACGTGACGTGGCCAGCGTGCTCTAGGCGAAATGGTCGAAGGAGGTGTAGCGGCTGGTGGCCAGGGCCTGGCCCTGCCGGTCCACCACCCGTAGACCAGACTCGGCCTCAAGCTGGCCGATGCATGTGAGCGCCACGCCCGCAGCGCTGCCCGCGGCCAACACGGCCGTACGCTGCGCCGGGCTTGCGCTGAACAGCAGCTCGTAGTCGTCGCCGCCTCCCAGCACCAGGCCCAGTCGCGTCGGTGCGTCCAGTGCCGCATCACGCGTCGCCGGCAGCTCAGCCAGCGTGGCCGCATCCAGCCGGGCCCCGCAGCGCGAGGCCTGCAGCAGATGACGCAGATCGCCGACCAAACCATCGCTCAGGTCCATGGCCGCCGTGGCGATGCCGCGCAAGGCCAGACCCAGGGCCACGCGTGGTGTGGGACGCTCGAGGCGCTGGCGTGCGGCCGGCAGCAGTTCGGGCGCGACCGTGCGTCGGCCCTGCAAGGCTTCCAGCGCCAGGCGCGCATCCCCCAGCGTGCCACTGACCCAGAGTTCATCGCCGGGCCGGCCGCCCGAGCGCAGCAGGGCCTGGCCGGTGGGTACCTCGCCGAAGACGGTGAGACAGAGGTTGAGCGGGCCGCGCGTGGTGTCGCCACCCATGAGGGTGCAGCCGTGGGCGTCGGCCAGCGCGAACAGGCCGCGGGCAAAAGCGGCCAGCCAGGCCTCGTCAGCGCGTGGCAGGGACAGCGCCAGCGTGAAGGCCAGCGGGCGCGCGCCGCTGGCGGCCAGGTCGCTGAGATTGACCGCCAGGGCCTTGTGGCCCAGCGCCTCGGGGTCCACGTCGGCAAAGAAGTGCCGGCCCTCGACCAGCATGTCGCAGGAAATGGCCAGCTGCATGCCGGGCGCCGGCTGCAGCAGGGCGCAGTCGTCGCCGATGCCCAGGGCCACGGCCGGGTTGGGCACCGTGTGCTCGCGCTGGAAATAGCGCCGGATCAGCTCGAACTCACCCATGGGGCACGGGCGCGGGCGCGGCGGTTTCGCGCGCGGGCCAGAAGAAGCTCAGCGGCGCGCGGCGCGCGCGGGCGCGGATGGCACGGTAGATGCGCACACGGTCCAGACCGGTGACGTTGTGCGCGCGCAGAGCCAGGCGGAAGGCGAAGAAGAAGCTCACGGCCACGTTGAGCGCGCCCGTGACCGCGATGGCCGCCACGCACCACCAGAAGACCGGCAGGCGCAGCACGTCCAGTCCCAGCGTCATGCTGGCCGCGGCGATCTGGCCGGTGGACAGGGTGACGTGGCGCACGTCCAGCCCCAGGCCGAAAAAGACGGCGAAGGCCGGCGCCAGGCCCAGCATCAGGCCCAGCGAGATGTTGGCCGCCAGGCCCGAGATGTTTTCGCGCGCAAAGACGGACCAGCGGGCGGCGCGCTCTTTGCCCAGCACGGCCGTGATGCGGGGGTGGTAGCGCAGGGCCGAGTCCATGCGCTGCAGCACGAACCAGTTCTCGGTCCAGCCCGCAATGATGCTGGACGCGAACAGCAGCACGCCCGTGAAGGCCGCGTACAGGGCTGTGGGGCCGAGCAGGGTCAGGGAACCCAGCACGTGCTCTGCCTTCTCGCGGCTCAGGGGCGCGTGGCCCGTGAACAGCCACAGCCCGCCGCACAGCAGCAGCACACCCGGCACCACCAGGGCCAGGTTGCCGATCACGGCAGCGACCTGCGAGCGCACGAGGTGCGTCACTTCATCGACGAAGTCCTCGACCGCGCCCGGCGCGTCCAGGCTCTTGAGCTTGGCGGCCATGGCCGGCGCGGTCATGGCGGGCTGCTTGGTGGCCACGGTCCAGTGCAGCAGCTGGATGAGCACAAAGCTCAGCGCGTAGTTGAGGCCGGCGGCAAAGCCGCTCCAGAAGGCAGACAGGCCCAGGCCCAGTAGCGCGAACTTGATGAGCGTGGTGACGGACATCACGGCGCCGCCGCCCGCGGCCTTGCGCACCATGGCGTAGTAGTCCGCGCGGTTGCGCGTGATGTAGTGCTCGCCGGTCTCGGCGCTGCGTTCGGCCACCTTGGCTGCCAGCAGCGAGGAGTTGCTGGCGATCAGCGCGCGCAGGCTGCGGCTGTTGTGGCCGGCTTGCACGAGCTGGGCCAGCAGCTTGCCCGTGCCGGCGGCGTCCGGGGCCAGCAGGGCATCGAGCAGCAGGCGGCAGCGCAGGATGCGCTCGCGCAGCTGGCGCAGGCGGAACACCACGTCGACCGAGATGCCGTGCTCGTCCAGATGTTCGTAGACGGCGTTGGCCGACTGGCGGCAGTCGTCGAGCCGGTCCTTGAAGGCCTGCACGGCCTGATCCAGCGCGGACGGATCCAGCGGGCGCTGATGCAGGGCGCGCCTGAGTGTCTCGAAGTCGAGCAGCAGTTCCCGGTAGGCCCGCAAGTGCGCGCTGTGCTCCATGCGCAGGCGCAGCTCGGGGGAATAGCCGATGGCGCAGATCTGGCTGACGCAGCAGGCAATGGATTCCTCCAGCGCCGCGTGCCAGGACCAGGCGCCCGAGGACGGCAGCCCGAGGGCCGCGGCCAGGCGACGCTCGGTCTCCTCGTCCAGGCGCCCCAGCCAGGCGGCGTCGAAGTCGTGCGGAAAGAGCAGGGTATGGAGCTCGGAGGCGTCGCGCGTCTGCGGTGTGGCTGGCAGCACGCGGTGCATCAGCCGGCTGATGAACTCGCTGAGGAAGACCGGGCGCTGGGCGAAGCCGTGGTCGGCCAGCAGGGTGGTGCCGTCGACGCCACCGAGCAGGGCCCGCCACCAGGCCTGGGCGCGCGTGCGCAGCTCGGCGTCGCTTTCCAGCCGCTCGATGAGCAGCAGCAGACGTTCCAGGGTGGTGGCGACCGAACTGCGGTCGCCGCGCATCCAGTCCAGCAGGCGGACCAGCCAGAGGTGGCGTTCGACCTGCGGTGCGTCGGGGTCGAGGGTGTCGAGCAGAAGGGCGAGCGTGGACGGCGTGGCCATCTCAGTGCAAGGTGCGCTTGCCGCCCGCGCCGCTGCCGCTGAGCGCGTCCAGAACGAACAGGGGGATGTCGACGTCGAAGCGCTCGCCGTCCTCGGCGACGAAGAAGTAGCTGCCGTGCATGGTGCCCGTGGGCGTGCGCAGGCGTGTGCCGCTGGCGTATTCGAAGGTGGCACCGGGCTGCAGCAGGGGCTGCTGGCCGACCACACCCAGGCCGCGGACCTTCTCGGTGTGGCCGTTGGCGTCGTTGACGTTCCAGCTGCGCGAGATCAGCTGGGCCGGCACCTCGCCGGTGTTGGTGATGCTGATGGTGTAGGCGAAGACGTAGAGGCCCTGGTCGGGGGCGGACTGCTCGGGCAGGTGGCGCGGCTGGACTTCGACGAGGATCTGGTACTTGGCCATATATAGTCCGGCATCCTACCTGCGAAAATAGCGGCATGAGCAAAACCTACCGCATTGCCCCCTCCATCCTCTCGGCCGATTTCGCCCGCCTTGGGGAAGAGGTGCGCAACGTCATCGCCGCCGGCGCCGACTGGATCCATTTCGACGTGATGGACAACCATTACGTGCCCAACCTGACCTTCGGCCCCATGGTCTGCCAGGCCCTCAAGCCGCACGCCAAGACCGCTGACGGCAAGGCCGTTCCGATCGATGTGCACCTGATGGTGCAGCCCGTCGACGCCCTGGCCGCGGCCTTTGCCCAGGCTGGCGCCGACCTGATCAGCTTCCACCCCGACGCCTCCACCCACGCGCACCGCAGCGTGCAGGCCATCAAGGCCGCAGGCTGCCAGGCCGGTCTGGTGTTCAACCCCGCCGCACCGCTGGACGTGCTGGACTGGCTGATCGAGGACATCGACCTCATTCTCATCATGAGCGTGAACCCGGGCTTCGGCGGCCAGGGCTTCATCGATTCGGCGCTGCGCAAGGTCGAGGCCGCGCGCAAGCGCATCGAGGCCTCAGGCAAGGACATTCGTCTGGAAGTCGACGGCGGCATCAAGGCCGACAACATCCGCCGCGTGGCCGATGCGGGGGCCGATACTTTTGTGGCCGGCAGTGCCATCTTCGGCAAGCCGGACTACCGCGCCGTGATCCAGTCCATGCGTCAGGCCCTGGCCTGAGCCTGACGGCGCCAGCGGCAGCGGCCAGCATCCCGCGGGCGCAGCCAGGTCCAGCCGTCACCTCCGGTGCCGCATCCTTCATGAATTCCAGCGACCCCTCCCCTATCTCCGGACCCCCGTCCTTCGGGCGGCAGTTGTTGGGGTGGCTGGTCCATGGTGACCACGCCGGCAGGGACTCGCAGCAGGTCCATCGCCGGGTGCGTGCCTCGCTGTATCTGGTGCTGCTCGTCGTGGGCGTGCTGGCCTACTGGCAGAGCCGGCAGCTGGCGCAGTCCGAGCGCGTGCGGCAGGCCGATGCCGAGATCATCCGCGTGGCCGCGGCGCAGAGCACACAGATCCAGCGCATGCTGATGCTGCTGACCCGTCTGGGTGCCGGCGCAGGCATTCCCGAGGAGACCTTGAATGCGCTGAGCGAAACCGTGAACCAGACCCAGAGCCAGGCCGTGCAGCTCGACGAGCTGCTGGCACGCCAGGGCGCGTGGCAGGAGTCCGAGCGCGTGCAGCTGCGCCAGGCCGTCTTCGAATGGCAGGACCGGCGCGAGCGCGTCTGGTACCGGGCCCAGGCGTTGCTCTGGCTGGCCAACCGGGCCGATGCCTCGCACCAGCGCACGGCAGGCCAGTTCCTGCAGACCGAACTCGAGTCCTTCTGGCTCACGACCCAGAGCATGGTCGACGAACTGCAGCTCGCGGCCCAGCAACGCGCGCAGGGCATGCTGCGCGGCATCCAGCTCTCGGCCATGGTGACTGCGGTGCTGCTGCTGCTCTTGCTGCTGGGCGTGGCCGAGCCGCTGGTGCGCTTCGTGCGTCGCCAGAGCGAGGCTTTCCAGCGTCAGTCGGCCGAGCTGCAGCGTCTGGCCCTGGTCGCCGAGCGCACCTCCAACTGGGTGGCCGTGGTCGATCGCGAGCGCCGCGTGCTCTGGTGCAACGACGCCTTCCTGCGCGGCAAGGGACGCACGCCTGATCAGGTGCTGGGCCAGCACTCGGCCCTGCTCAAGGCCAACGAGCACAACGACGCCGAGGAGATGTCGCGCCTGCTGGCCGAGCTCGACATGGGCCTGCCCATACGCACCGAGGTCATGCACCGCGGGCGTGACGGCCAGGAAGTCTGGCTCGACGTGGACTTTCAGCCCATCCACGATGCGCAGGGCTTCCTGCAGGGCTTCACCATCGTGGCCAGCGACATCACCGACGGCATGAACCAGCGCGTGCGCATGCGTACCCTGCTCGACGCGCTGCCGGTCGGCGTGGTGCTGCAGGACATCGACGGCAAGGTCATGGAGAGCAACACGGCGGCCGCCGAGATGCTGGGCATGTCCGGCAGCGAACTCGCGGCAAGAGAGGGACTGGCGCGGGAGGGCATCGCGGTGCGCGACGACCTTTCGCCCTACCCGGTGGACGAGCGCCCCAGCGTGCGCACCCTGCGCACCGGCCAGGGCCTGCGCGGCGAATCCATCGGCCTGATGATGCCCGGTGGCGACCTGCGCTGGCTGCTGGTCAACACGCAGCCGCTGCGTGATGCCGCGGGCCACATGACCGGGGTGGTGTCGAGCATGGTCGACGTCACCCAGCAGCGCGACCAGCAGCAGCTGCTGACGCTGGCCATCGAGAGCGCCTCGCTCGGCGTCTGGCACTGGGATATCGATACCGGCCGCATGGATGTGAACGACCGTCTCTATGCCCTGTTCGGCTACGGGCCGGGCGAGCTGCATCTGGATTCGGACGTGTTCTACAACCTGATCCACGCCGACGACCGCGAGGGCTGGAAATGGGCCATCCGCACCAATCTGCGCGATTCGCACCAACCCCTGCACTGGGAGGTCCGCCTGCGCCACGGCAGCGGGCGCTGGATGTGGACGCTGTTCAGCGGCACGGTGGTGGCGCGCGACGGCAACGGCCGGGCCCTGCGCATGGCCGGCATCTGCTACGACATCAATGCGCAGAAGGAGCTGGAGGAGCAGCTGCGCCAGAGCGCGCGCACCGACAGCCTCACGCGCCTGCCCAACCGCATCGAGCTGTTGACCCGTGTGCACAGCTCCATCCAGCGCGCCAAGGAGCAGCCGGGCTACTGCTTCGCCGTGCTTTTCATGGACTTCGACCGCTTCAAGCAGGTCAACGACACGCTGGGGCATTCGGTGGGCGACGAGCTGCTGCGCCAGATCGCCGCGCGGCTGGGGGACAGCCTGCGCCCGGGCGACGCCTTCGTGCAGACCAGTGATTTCAGCCAGATGGCGGCACGCATCGGCGGCGACGAATTCGTGGTGCTGCTCGACAACATCCGCGGCGACCTCGACGCCCAGGTCGTGGCCGCGCGCCTGCTCGAGGTCCTGGCCGAGCCCTACCAGATCGGCCCGCACCGCGTGAGCTCGACGGCCAGCATCGGCATCGTGACCACGGCCCACATGGCCGACGATCCCGACAGCGTGCTGCGCGACGCCGACATCGCCATGTACGAAGCCAAGCGCCTGGGGCGCGGGCGCTACGAGATGTTCGATCCCTCCATGCGCAAGCGCGTGCACGACGATGTGGAGCTGGAGAACGACCTGCGCCAGGCCATCGACAAGGGTGATATCCATGTGGTCTACCAGCCCGTGATCGACCTCGCGAGCGGGCGGCTCGTGGGCATGGAGGCGCTCGCGCGCTGGATGCATCCGCAGCGCGGACCCGTGTCGCCGCTGACCTTCATCCCGGTGGCCGAGGCAACCGGCATGATTGGCCGTCTGGGCGAGCATGTGTTGCAGACGGCCTGCCGTGAACTGGTGCGCCTGCGCGCCCTGCTGGGCCCGCAGGCACCGCAGACCGTTTCAGTCAACCTCTCGCGTGCCCAGCTGCGCCAGCCGGGCTTCGCCACCAGGCTTTCGGAGTTGCTCTACGGCAGCGGCCTGACGCCGGCGGCGCTGATGCTGGAGGTGACGGAAAGCCTGGCCGCGCAGGACGAGGGCGTACAGGCCGTGCTGCGCGAGATCCGTGCGCTGGGCGTGTCGCTGGCGCTCGATGACTTCGGCACCGGCTATTCCTCGCTGTCCTGCCTGCACGAGCTGCCGGTCAACCAGGTCAAGATCGACCGCTCCTTCGTCGGCTTGGCGCCCAACAGCGACTACCACCGCGTGATGATCGAGGCCACCATCCGCATGGCCCAGACCCTGGGCCTGCAGACCGTGGCCGAGGGCATCGAGACGACCGAGCAGGCCGCGCTCATGGCGCGGCTGGGCTGCGGCAAGGGCCAAGGCTACCTCTACAGCCGCCCGCTCAATGCGAGCGACCTGGAGCATTGGGCACTCAGGACTTGAGGTCCAGCAGCGCGTTCTTGAGCTGCCAGTCCGCAGGCGATTTGCCCAGCCAGATGCCCATCAGGGCGGCGAAGAACTCGGGCTCCTTGAACGGCGCGCCCTGGACCTTGCCCTTGACCGAAATCACCAGGCCCTGGCCCGGAATCCAGTCCAGCGTGAAGTTGTCCCCCGCCTGCAGCTTCTTGTGGTCCGTGAAGATCTGGCTCATGCGCAGAATGCCCGGGATGAGCTGGGCGAAGGCGGCGCGATCCATGTTGTCCTCCATGCCTCGGGAAAAGAGCTTGCCCAGCTCGCCGGCGTCGATCTCGCGCAGCATGGTGATGCTCATGCGCTTGGGTCCGGGGGTCTTGAGCAGTTCGTCCAGCGATCCGACCTTGCGCGGCGCGTACAGGCCGGCGGCGTAGACCTTGAAGACGGCTTTGTAGCGCAGGCCGGCGCCGTTGAGCTGCAAGGCGCTACCCTGGACATCGGTCTGGGGCGGGAAGTTGATACCCCCGACCTCGAGGGCCGATGCGGGCAGGGTGAGGCCCAGCAGCAGGGCCAGCAGGGCGGGACGCAGGAGCGAGGTCATCATGGGCTTCCTTTAAATAGAACGACCGTTCGTTTTATTTGTATTATTCCAGACCCCGGGGGGTGTCAAATCAGGGTTTGTCTGGGGCCGCCGGCCCATCTCTGCCCTGGGGCGTGCGAACTCGCGCGGATCGGCGGTTCGCGGTCGGGAGTCCGGAGCGTGCCCCCGGCTATTTGCTAAACTGGCCGCCATGTTCATTCACCGCCTCATCAGCACAGGTTGCAGCGACCGGGGAGCCTGGCCCTGGCGTCGCGGGTCTGTCGCGCACTGAGGCCCGCTGGCGCCCGCCGTCAGCCCGGTCTTCCCATCCACCCCGTTTGGCGGGGTTTCCGAATGATCACGGCACCTTGCAGTGCCAGGCGCAGGGCCCGGCCCGGCGCCGAACCGGAGTCTTTCCGTGATGACCGAGACTGAATTCAAGGAGCGGGCCCGCCAGGGCTACAACCGCATCCCCCTGATGGCCCAGGCCTTTGCCGACCTGGAGACGCCACTGTCCCTCTACCTCAAGCTGGCCCACGCCCAGGATGGGGGCCGCCACAGCTTCCTGCTCGAATCCGTGGTGGGCGGCGAGCGTTTCGGCCGTTACAGCTTCATCGGCTTGCCCGCCCGCACCCTGGTGCGTTCGCGCGGCTTCGGTGAGCAGGCTGTGACCGAGGTGGTGACCGACGGCCAGGTGGTCGAGACCGCACGTGGCAATCCGCTGGACTTCGTGGCCGCCTATCACCAGCGCTTCAAGGTGGCCCTGCAGCCGGGCCTGCCGCGCTTCTGCGGCGGCCTGGCGGGCTACTTCGGCTACGACACGGTGCGCCACATCGAGAAGAAGCTGGTGCACAGCTGCCCGCCCGACACCCTGGGGTGCCCCGACATCCTGCTGCTGCAGTGCGAGGAGCTGGCCGTCATCGACAACCTCTCGGGCAAGCTTTACCTCATCGTCTATGCCGACCCGGCCCAGCCCCAGGCCTACGAGCGGGCCCAGGCCCGGCTGGCCGAGCTGCGGGCGCGTCTCAACACCTCGGTGCAGGCGCCGGCCATCAAGCCCAGCACCGTGCACGAGGTGGGGCGCGAGTTCGCCAAGGAGGACTACATCGCCGCCGTGGAGCGCGCCAAGGAGCTGATCGCCGCCGGCGACTTCATGCAGGTCCAGGTGGGCCAGCGCCTGCACAAGCGTTACACCGAGTCGCCGCTCTCGCTGTACCGCGCGCTGCGCTCGCTCAACCCCTCCCCCTATATGTACTACTACCACTTCGGCGACTTCCACGTGGTGGGGGCCTCGCCGGAGATCCTGGTGCGGCAGGAGCAGACGCCCGAAGGGCAGAAGGTCACCATCCGCCCGCTGGCCGGCACGCGCCCGCGCGGCGCCACGCCCGAGGCCGACAAGGCCGCCGAGGTGGAGCTGGTCAACGATCCCAAGGAGCGCGCCGAGCACGTGATGCTGATCGACCTCGCGCGCAATGACATCGGCCGCATCGCGAAGACCGGCAGTGTCAAGGTGACCGAGGCTTTCGTGGTCGAGCGCTACAGCCATGTGATGCACATCGTGAGCAACGTCGAGGGGCTGCTGAAAGACGGCATGAGCTCCATGGATGTGCTCAAGGCCACCTTCCCGGCCGGTACCCTGACCGGCGCGCCCAAGGTGCATGCCATGGAGCTGATCGACCAGCTCGAGCCCAGCAAACGCGGCCTCTACGGCGGCGCCTGCGGCTACCTCAGCTATGCCGGCGACATGGACGTGGCCATCGCCATCCGCACCGGTGTGATCAAGGACGAGACGCTCTACGTGCAGGCCGCAGCCGGCGTCGTGGCCGATTCGGTGCCCGAGATGGAGTGGCGCGAGACCGAGCACAAGGCGCGCGCGCTGATCCGCGCCAGCGAGCTGGTGGAACAGGGGCTGGAGTGAACACCATGAAGCACATCAAGCTCCTGATGGTGGACAACTACGATTCGTTCACCTACAACATCGTGCAGTACTTTGGCGAACTCGGCGCCGAGGTCGAGGTGCACCGCAACGACGAGATCACCGTCGAGGAAATCGATGCCAGGCTCAAGGCGGGCCGGCTGGACCGTCTGGTGATCTCGCCCGGCCCCTGTTCGCCGGCCGAGGCCGGCATCTCGGTGGCCGCGATCCGCCATTTCGCAGGCAAGCTGCCCATCCTGGGGGTGTGCCTGGGCCACCAGAGCATCGGTGCAGCCTTCGGCGGCAGGATCGTGCGCGCGCAGCAGCTCATGCATGGCAAGACCAGCGTGATCACGACCACACGCGAAGGTGTGTTCGCCGGCCTGCCCGAGCGCTTCACCGTGAATCGTTACCACTCGCTGGCCATCGAGCGTGCGAGCTGCCCGGCTGAACTCAAGGTCACGGCCTGGACCGAGGACGGCGAAATCATGGGCGTGAAGCACCGGACGCTGGCCGTCGAGGGCGTGCAGTTCCACCCCGAATCCATCCTGACCGAGCACGGTCATGCCATGCTGAAGAATTTTCTGGAGCAAGCCTGATGCCCACCACCCACCAGATCACCCCGCAGGAGGCGCTGCAGCGCGTCATCGAGCACCGCGAGATCTTCCACGACGAGATGCTGCACATCATGCGGCTCATCATGGGCGGCGAGATGTCACCCGTGCTCATGGCGGCCTTCATCACCGGCCTGCGCGTCAAGAAGGAAACGATCGGCGAGATCACGGCGGCCGCCCAGGTGATGCGCGAGTTCTCGACCAAGGTCAACATCGCCGACAGGACGCACCTGGTCGACATCGTCGGCACGGGCGGCGACGGCGCCCACACCTTCAACATCTCCACCTGTGCCATGTTCGTGGCCGCCGCTGCGGGGGCCAAGGTCAGCAAGCACGGCGGGCGTAGCGTCAGCAGCAAGAGCGGCAGCGCCGACGTGATGGAGTCGCTGGGCATCAACATCAACCTCCAGCCCAAGGCCATCGCCCAGTGCGTGGCCGAGACGGGCGTGGGCTTCATGTTCGCGCCCAACCATCATCCGGCCATGAAGAACGTGGCCCCGGTGCGGCGGGAGCTGGGCATCAAGACCCTGTTCAACATCCTGGGCCCGCTGACCAACCCGGCCGGCGCACCCAACATCCTCATGGGCGTTTTTCATCCGGACCTCGTGGGTATCCAGGTGCGCGCGCTGCAACGCCTGGGCGCCGAGCACGCGCTCGTGGTCTACGGCAAGGACGGCATGGACGAGATCAGCCTGGGTGCGGGCACCCTGGTGGGCGAGCTCAGGAATGGTGAGGTTGCCGAGTACGAGATTCATCCCGAGGACTTCGGCCTGACCATGGCCAGCACGCGCAACATCAAGGTGGAGACGCCAGAGGCCTCCCGCGCCATGCTGATGTCGGTGCTCGAGGGCCAGCCCGGGCCCGCCAGCGACATCGTGGCGCTGAACGCCGGCGCGGCCCTGTACGCGGCCAATGTGGTGGCCAGCATGGCCGCCGGGGTGGCGCGCGCGCGCGAGGTGATCGCCAGCGGCGCGGCCAAGGCCAAGCTGGAGCAGCTCGTGACCGTGGCGCATCGTCTGGGGGCTGTGGCATGAGCGACATCCTCGACAAGATCGTGGCCGTCAAGCGGCAGGAAGTGGCCGCGGCCCTCAAGAAGAGGTCCCTGGCCGCCGTGCGAGCCGACGCCGAATCACGCGTGCTCACGCGTGATTTCGTCGCTGCCCTGCGGGCCAAGATCGCCGCCGGTCAGGCCGCGGTGATCGCCGAGATCAAGAAGGCCAGCCCGAGCAAGGGCGTGCTGCGCGAGGACTTCATCCCCGCCGACATCGCCCAGAGCTATGCCGAGGGCGATGGCAAGATCAGCGCCGCCTGCCTGTCCGTGCTGACCGACCGCCAGTTCTTCCAGGGCCAGCCCGACTACCTGAAGCAGGCGCGCGCCTCCTGCGAGCTGCCCGTGCTGCGCAAGGACTTCATGGTCGATCCCTACCAGATCTACGAATCGCGGGCCATGGGGGCGGACTGCATCCTGCTGATCGCCGCCTGCCTGGATGATGCGCAGATGCGTGACCTCGAGGCCATCGCCCTGGGTCTGGACATGGCCGTGCTGGTCGAGGTGCACGACGGCGCCGAGCTGGACCGGGCGCTCAAGCTCAAGACGCCCTTGCTGGGCATCAACAACCGCAATCTGCGCACCTTCGACGTCACACTGGACACCACGCTGGGTCTGCAGGCCCGGGTGCCGGCCGACAAGCTGCTGATCACCGAGTCCGGTATCCTGGGGCGTGCGGATGTGCAGCGCATGCGCGCGGCCGGCGTCCATGCCTTCCTCGTCGGTGAGGCCTTCATGCGTGCCCCGGATCCCGGCCTGGCCCTGGCCGAGCTTTTCGCCGGATGACGCAGACCGGGCTTTTCGACGCGACGCCTGCCGCGGATCGCCTGACAGCCTGGGCGCCCGCGCAGTGGCCGGTGGCGCCCGACTGGCAGCCGCTGGTGGCCTCGTTTTTCGCCAGTCCGGCCGGGCTGGCGCTGGGACAGCGCCTCTCGGCGCGTCTGGCGGCCGGGGCCGTGGTCTACCCGCCGCAACCTCTGCGCGCCCTGGAGCTCACACCCTTGCATCAGGTGCGGGTCGTGATCCTGGGGCAGGACCCCTACCACGGGCCCGGGCAGGCCGAGGGTCTGGCCTTCTCGGTGGCGCCCGGCGTCAAGCTGCCGCCGTCGCTGCGCAACATTCATCAGGAACTGGCCCGTGATCTCGCACCCCGGGCTGCCCCGGTGGATGGGTCCCTGCTGGCCTGGGCCCGCCAGGGAGTACTGCTGCTCAACACCTGCCTGACTGTGGAGGACGGAGCGCCGGCCAGTCATGCTGGGTGGGGGTGGGAAGCGCTTACTGACCAGATTGTCCGTGCCGTGGTGGCGCGGACCGAGCCGGCGGTGTTCATGCTCTGGGGTGCCCATGCGCAGAAGGTGGCGGCCACGGCCGGATTGCCGGCGCAGGGTTCGCACCACCTTGTGCTGTCGGCCAACCACCCCTCGCCACTCTCGGCACGACGGCCGCCCGTGCCCTTTCTGGGCTGTGGCCACTTCGGTCGGGCGCAGGTTTTCTTGCGTGAACGTGGCCTGGGTGAGCTGGTCTGGTGACATCGGCGCAGCCCAACCCTCGGCATCGTCAAATTTTCGTGGCATAATTCCGGGTTCACCGTGGAGAGGTGGCCGAGTGGTTAATGGCAGCAGACTGTAAATCTGCCCTCTTACGAGTACGCTGGTTCGAATCCAGCCCTCTCCACCA
>JAIESX010000022.1 GCA_019745555.1 Burkholderiaceae bacterium
CCGCCGGTCGAGTACCGTGTGAAACAATTCCCCAACCTCTACTTCTGATTGGTTCAGGAATTCGAGGAGGCTTCAGTCGCGATACACCTTCCCATACTGGTTAAACCATTCCTTCGCGGTGTCTTGCTGTACGTAAGCAAGAAGATCCGGCGGAAGATACGGCTGACATGACTGCTTAAAAAGCCCGACCTTTAGCGGTGGCAAGTCACCTCCTGCTTCGAGCATACATACCCAGGCTATGTTATCTAGGATTGCATACACATTAATTGCAAACGCATGGAGTTGAATGGCGATGTCGTCGCAATCCTCTGATGTCATCAATTCCACCATTCCTGGTGGATAGGACTTGAATACGTTCTCTGCGCTTCGAGCGATCAACTTTATTCTGCGCCCCACTCCCTCGTTGGCATAAACCCGAGCACGATCTTTTGTAAGCAGTTGCGAAAGGTCATGCGAGATGAGTTGAACTCCAGCAGTTTCATTGCGGAGCTCTTGCAATCTCTTCTCGAACTGTGAGATTTGCTCCCTCGAATAACCTCGAACGGCGTCGCCAGCATCTTCAGTCATATACGTTTCCCCGCTCTCACGGGCGATTCATGATCGACCATAGACGAGTTCTGGCAATACGAAATTGCTACTTCCCGCCAAACAAATCCCGAAACTTCTGCGCCGCATTGTCGGCGCCTGCGCTTTTCCCCATCGGCACCCCCTTCGGATACTCCTCCGCAATCCGGTCCTCCCAGTACGTGGTTGGGTTCGGCGCGGCGCACAGTCGTCTGAACACTTCCTGCGGCACCTGCTTGTAGGCCAGCACGGTCTTGCTGTCCCAGTGCAGGTCGAGCTGCTGGGTCTTCTCGTCGTAGTCCGCGCGGCGGATGCGGCCGCTGGTGAAGGTCTTGCTTTGCATGGCCCATTGTTACGGGCGGCTTGCCCGGATGCAAGTGGGCCTCAGCCGCCGTCGACCACCGAGGCTTTCGCCGATGACCTGAGCCATACTTGCGACCTGTCCCATGTGTCGGGGGCATCACAGCGAAGAAAGAACATCCGTGCAATCAGCCAGTGACCAGTGGTTCGACGAAGCCTATTACCAGCGCTACTACTTCGACAAGAAGACCCGCGTGGTGGACCCGGGCCACCTGGAGCGGCTGGGTACCTTTGTGTGCAGCTATCTCAAGTACCTGCGTGTGCCGGTGCGGCGTGTGCTGGACGTGGGCTGCGGCATCGGGCTGTGGCGCGAGATCGTGGCGCGGCACTTTCCGGATGCGATCTTCCACGGCGTGGAGTACAGCGAGTACCTGTGCGCGCGCTATGGCTGGGAGCGCGGCTCGGTGGTGGACTATCGCAGTGAGCAGCCCTACGACCTGGTGATCTGCCAGGGCGTGCTGCCGTATCTGAGTGCGGCCGACCTCAAGCGCGCCCTGCACAACCTGGGCACGCTGTGCCGGGGCGCGCTCTACCTGGAGGCCGTGACGCGCGAGGACTACGAGCGCGACATCATCGACGACACGCTGACCGATCCGCGCCTGTTCCGCCATCGCGCCCAGCTGTACCGGCGCGGCCTGCTGGAAGGTTTCACCGAACTGGGCGGCGGTGTCTGGCTGAGCCGTCAGGCCGAGGTGCCGCTGTTCGAGCTGGAGTGCGCGGGCGAGCGCTGAGCCCCATCCGGCTCCGGGCGCCAGCAGAAATCAGCCGCCGTCCCCCACCGGCGTGAGCAGGGTCTCGCCCGTGGCGACGAGTTTCTCCTCGCCGTTCTGCACCGCATACAGCTCACAGGCCGTGAAGACCTGGGTCTTGCCGGGTTTGACGACGCGGGCGCGGGCGATGAAGCGTTCGCCCACGGCGGGACGCAGGCAGTTGACGCTGTAGTGAGAAGCAAGCACACGACCCGCCACGGTAGCGGCGGCGAAGCCGCAGGCGGTGTCGATGAGCGCACCCACCATGCCGGCGTGCATATAGCCCGCGTACTGGCCGAACTCGGGGTGCCAGTCCAGGGCGAGTTCGGCGCGGCCAGCCTCGGCTTGGATGACGTCCATGCCGGTCCACTGGTTGAAGGCGGCCTGCTGGTTGATGGCGCGCAGTTGCGCGAGGGTGACGATCTGCTGCATGGTGGCTCCTGCGGTGGAGCCATGAATCTAGTGAGCGGCGGCGCGATCCGGCGTCACGGCGGTGACCGGGTGTCACCTGCGTTCACTTGCCGGTGCTGGTGTTGACGGTGTTGCCAGCTTCGGCGCTGCTGGCGGTCTCTGGCGTGACACGCGCGGGGCGTGTGCGCTGCAGCTGCGCCAGCGCGGCGCCGCTGGCTTCACCGAGCAGGTAGCGCAGCTCGGCGCTGGCCCAGGGGCCGCTGATCTGCAGCGGCACGCTGATGCCCGCGAGCTCGGCCAGCTCGCCACCTGTGCCACGCTTGAGGCCGGGCAGCACCTGGGCGCTGAGTTGCGCCTCCACCTCGCCGCTCTCCAGCGTGTAGAGCACCTCGCCCTTGCAGTTCAGCATGGGGGTTCGCAGCAGCAGGTCGCTGCTGCGGGCCTGGCCCTCGGCAATCTGCCAGCTGGCCTTGAGCTCCCTGTAGGGGGTCTCTTCGGTCAGGCGCACCTTGTCCTGCAGCATCAGGCCGTCCTGCCCCAGCTGATCGCGCGCGGCCAGCAGGGCTTCGGGCAGGTCGATGCCGGCCAGCGTGCCGCCCGTGAGCGCCAGGCTGGCCGTGCCCGTGAGCGACTGGCGCAGCGCCACGAGGTCGACCCCCTGGGCCTGCAGGTCCAGCATGAGCTGGCCCTTGCCACTCAAACGTCCTTCGCCGCCGGGCAGCAGGGCCAGCAAGGTTTCGGCCGGCACATTGCTGAATTTCTGCCGCGTGGCCAGGTGCACGGCGCTGGCGGGGCCGGTGACGTCGGCGATGGCGCCCAGGCTGAGTTCGCCCAGGAAGGTTCCGCCGTAGAGCTGCGCTTCCACGGGTTCGACGGTGAGGGTGCCGGCCGCGGCGCGCAGGCCGATGTGCACCGCGCTGGCCTGCAGGCGGGCCGCGCGCAGCTCGTCGGCGCGCAGGCGGCCGCGCAGGTTCAGGCCCTGGAGCGCGCGCCAGTCCTGCACCTGGGTGCCGGCCTGCAGGCGTGCGGGCCAGTCGTTGACGAGGTGGCGGTCCAGGTCGAGCCGGGTGGCCTTGACGTCGAAGGTCCAGGCCGGGGTGTTGAAGTCCTGCAGCTGCACCTCGCCGCTGAGCGCGCTGTCTTCGATCTCGCTCTTGAAGTCCAGGCGCGCGTTCTGCCGGCCCCAGTCGGCGAGCAGCTGGCCGTTGAAGCGCGTGGCGATGAGCTTGCCCGCGAGCAGTGCATGGCTGGCGTTCCACAGGCCGTTGAGGCTGGGCAGCTGCAGCTGGCGCGCGGCGTAGTCGAGCACGGCGGGGCCGGCCAGCTGGGCCTGCAGGCGGGTGCTGCCCTGTTCCAGCGCCAGCGTGGCCTGCAGGCCCTCGCTGCGCAGGGTCTGCTCGCGGCTCTGCAGGGCGGGCACCTCGAGCGCGGCCTGCAGCTGGCGGTCCTGCTGCTGCAGCTTCGCGTCGAGCTTGAGTGCCTTGCCCTGCCACTGGCCGGCTTCGAGTTTGAGGTGGTCGGCGCGCAGGCGCAGCTCGGCGCTCTGCCCCGCCCAGGGGCCGCGCACGATGGCGTCGAACTGCTGCAGCGTCAGCAGGTGCAGCACGGGTTGGGCGCTGAGCGAGCCGCGCAGGTCCAGGTCCAGCGCGCGCCAGCCGGCGACCTGGCCCTGGGCGCGCGTCTCGACATCCTTGAACTGGTAGCGCTGGCCCAGGTGTTCGTAGAGCAGGTGGCCGCCCAGGCGCATGCGCATGTCCAGGCGCGGCTGCTCGGACACGAGCTGGAAGCGCGCGTCGATGCGGCCGGCGGTGGCGTCGGCCAGGCGGCCGGTCTCGAGCTCCAGGTCCTGCAGGGCCAGGTTCAGGCCCGCGGCCTCGTCGCGGTAGTTCACATGGGCGCGCTGCACGCGCACCTTCTCCACGGCGAAGTCCACATCGGCCAGCTTGGCGGCCGAGACCAGCAGGTCGTCGAAATTGCTGCTGCCATCGGTGTGGCGCACCAGGTCGGCATGCAGGCCGTCGAGCACCACGCGCTCCACCTGCAGGCGTCCGCGCAGCAGCGGCCACCAGGCGATGTAGAGGCGGGCGTTGTCCACGGCGGCGAAGGTGCGGCTGCTGTTGCGCTGGCTCAGGCTCATCTTGCCGGTGTCCAGGCCCAGCTGGGGGAAGAAGTCGAGCTGCAGATCGCCTTCGAGCACCAGGTCGCGCTGCTTGTTGGCCTTGACGTAGTCGACGATCTGGCCCTTGAAGTCGTTGGCGTCGAGCAGGTAGACCGTCAGGCCGATGAGGCCGCCCACCAGACTGAAGGCGAGCAGCAGGCTGCCCAGGGCATGGCGCCAGTACTCCTTGGCATAGCCTTCGGCGAAGGGCAGGCGAAACGGCAGCACATAGCTCAGCACCATGCCGACCACGCCATACCAGCCCAGCAGGACCTGGTAGAGCGAGCTCTTGGGGGCGGGTTCGGGCGCGGCGGGGGCTTGCTTGCCGAGTCTGGCCATGGGGAGGAGCTGGCGGGGAGGGGGTATCCATTCTTGATGAAGCCCTCGGCGCCGTCTGTAAGTTGTGGTAACGGCTGCGTAGAATCCGGGCCTCATTCCACGGAGATTTCCCATGCTGGAACGCACCTTCCAACTGTCCGCCCATGGCACCACCGTCAAGACCGAGCTGCTGGCCGGCCTGACGACCTTCCTGACCATGGCCTACATCATCTTCGTGAACCCGGACATCCTCGCGGCTGCCGGCATGCCCAAGGACGCGGTCTTCGTGGCCACCTGCCTGGCCGCGGCCCTGGGCTCGGCCATCATGGGCCTGTATGCCAACTACCCGATCGCGCTCGCGCCGGGCATGGGCCTCAACGCCTACTTTGCCTTCGCCGTGGTGCAGGGCATGGGCTTCACCTGGCAGCAGGCACTGGGCGCGGTGTTCATCTCGGGCATCCTGTTCATCCTGATCAGCCTGTTCAAGCTGCGTGAGGCCATCGTCAACGCCATCCCGCGCTCGCTCAAGTTCGCGATCTCGGCGGGCATCGGCCTCTTCCTCGCCATCATCGGCCTCAAGAACGCGGGCCTGATCGCCGCGCATCCGGCCACCTTCGTCACGCTGGGCGACCTGCACCAGCCCGGGCCGGTGCTGGCCGTGATCGGCTTCTTCATCATCGTGGCGCTGGAGCAGCGCAAGGTGCCGGGCGCCATCATCATCGGCATCCTGGCCGTGACCGTGGTGGCCGTGCTCATGGGGCTCACGCCATTTGCCGGCATCGTGGCCGCGCCGCCCTCGCTGGCGCCCACCTTCATGCAGATGGACCTGGCCGGCGCGCTCAACATGGGCCTGCTGACCGTGATCCTGACCTTTTTCCTCGTCGAGCTCTTCGACGCCTCGGGTACGCTGATCGGCGTCGCGCACCGCGCGGGCCTGCTCGACAAGGATGGCAAGCTGCCACGCCTGAAGAAGGCCCTGCTGGCTGATTCCACCGCCATTGCCGCCGGCGCGGCCCTCGGCACCTCGTCCACCACGGCCTACATCGAATCCGCCGCCGGCACCGCCGTGGGCGGGCGCACCGGCCTGACGGCCGTGACCGTCGCCGTGCTCTTCCTCGCCGCCATCGTCTTCGCACCGCTGGCCGGTACCGTGCCCGCCTATGCCACGGCGCCCGCGCTGTGCTATGTGGCCGTGCTCATGCTCAAGGGTCTGGCCGAGATCGCCTGGGACGACCTGACCGAGGCCGCGCCCGCGGTGGTCACGGCCATCACCATGCCCTTCACCTTCTCCATCGCGCACGGCATCGCCTTCGGCTTCATCTCCTACGCAGCGATCAAGATCCTGGCGGGCCGTGTCAAGGAACTGCCACCCATGGTGGCGGTGATCGCGGTGGTCTTCGTGCTCAAGTTCGCCTTCCTCTGACATGGCACGCATCGTCTTCGAGCTGCCGGCCAAGTTCAGCTTTGCCACCGAGCTGCAGGTCTACATCAGTCATGTGAACCAGGGCGGGCATCTGGACAACGCCCAGCTGCTGAGCCTGGTGTCCGAGGCGCGGCTGCGCTTCTTCCAGTCCCTGGGCTATGCCGAGGCCGATGTGGAGGGCGTGTCCACCGTGGTCGGGGACATGGTGGCGCAGTACAAGTCCGAAGCCTTCCACGGCGAGACGCTGCGCGTGGAGATGGTGCCGGCCGACTTCAACAAGTACGGCTTCGACCTGGTCTTCCACATGACCGAGAAAAGCCAGGGCCGCGAGGTGGCCCGCGGCAAGACCGGTGTGGTCTTCATCGACCGCGCCACGCGCAAGGTCGCGCCCATCCCGAAGGTGATCGCCGAGCGTCTGCACACGGCTCTGGCCTGAGTCTGTCGCGGTTCTCCGGCGCCGCCTCAGGTGCCGGCCAGCGTCTTGCGCAGCACCGTGATGAACTGGCGTGCCGCCGGCGAGAGCGAGCGGCCCTGCTTGAGCACGAGGCTGATGTCGCGCGAGACCTTGGGCGCCGTCAGCGCCTTGGCGACGAGATGAGGGTCGCGCGAGTAGGTCAGGTAGGCGGCGGGCATGATGGACGGCGCGAGGCCGTTGCCCGTCATCCACAGCGCGGTGGCGAGGAAAGTCACTTCCTGCGTGACGTTCAGACGCACGCCCGCGCGCGCGGCCGAGAGCTCGATGAGCGGGCGGATGCCATAGCCCGGCCTGACCGTGGTGACGGGCAGGCCGTCGAGATCTTTCCAGCGTACCGTGCGGCGTTGCGCCAGCGGGTGTTCGCGCGGGCAGACCAGGCTCAGGTGGTCGCGCAGCAGGGTCTGCAGCTCCACGCCCGCGCCCAGACGTTCGGGCGTGCCGATGCCGAAGTCGGTCTGTTCGTTCATCACGCGGGAGTAGAACTGGTCCGGGGCGCAGTCGTCGATCGCGATCTGGATGTCGGGGTGCTGGTCACGGAAGGCGCGGATCACCGGCGGCAGCAGGATTTCGGCCAGCGTGGGGGTGACAGCCACGGTGACGCGTCCGCGGCGCAGCCCGGTGAGGTCCTGCAGGCCCGAACCCAGCGCTTCGAGATCGCGCAGGATGCGCTCGGCCACCGGGATCGCCTCGTGGGCGGCGGGCGTGGGCTGGAGCGAACGCGTCGTGCGGTCGAACAGGCGTGCGCCCAGCCCTTCTTCCATCTGCCGGATCAACACGCTGACCGCGGACTGTGTGATGAAGAGCTGGGTGGCCGCCGCGCTGAGCTTGCGCAGGTGGTACACCGCGACGAAGGCGCGCAGCTGCTTGAGAGTGGGCGAGAAGGTGTGTTCCTTATTCATAAAGAAAAATCATATTTGATTCTGAAAATTTCGATTTACGAAAGAATCGGATTTGATTCAAATCAAACCGACGCAGGACCACCTGTGCGCCCGATACCTACACAAGGAGACCACCATGACCTCTGCCGCCCGCCGGCTTGCACTTCTGGCCGCCCTGGCCGCCACCCTGTTGCCGGCCACCGCGCCGGCGCAGAAGTCCGACTACCCGAACAAGCCCATCCGCGTGGTGGTGACCTTCCCGCCCGGTGGCAGCTCGGATGCGATGCTGCGCCTGCTGGCGCCGCGCGTGAGCGAGAAGCTGGGCCAGCAGATCGTGGTGGACAACAAGCCCGGCGCGGGCGGCAACATCGGCCTGTCGCTCGTGGCCAAGGCGCCGGCCGACGGCTACACGCTGGGTCTGGGCGCGGCGGGCGGCTTGTCGGCCAATGCCAGTCTCTACCCGCAGATGCCTTTTGATGTGCTGAGAGACTTCCAGCCCATCACGATGGTGGCCGCGATTCCCTTTGTCATCGTGGGCTCGCCCGACAACCAGGCCAAGACCTTGCAGCAGCTGATCGCCATGGCCAAGGCGCAACCGGGCAAGCTGTCCATGGCGCATGGCGGCAGCGGCACGGCCATGCACCTGTCGACGGCGCTGTTCGAGCAGATGGCCGATATCCAGCTCGTGCAGGTGCCCTACCGCGGTACGGGCCCGGCCACGCTGGACGTGCTCGCCGGCCAGGTGCCGCTGGCCATGTCGGACCTCCCGGCTGCGCTGCAGCACATCAGGGCGGGCAAGCTCGTGGCCTATGCCGTGACCAGCCCGCAGCGCCTGCCCATGCTGCCCGACGTGCCCACCGTCGCCGAGGCCGGACTGCCGGGCTACGACTCCACGGGCTGGTTCGGTCTGGTGGCGCCCGCGGGCACGCCCGCGGCCATCGTGGAGCGTCTCAACGCCGAGTTCAACGCGGTACTGCGTGACGAGCAGATCCAGGCCACGATGCGCGGCATGGGCATGGAGCCCGTGCCCGGCAGCGTCAAGTCCTTCGATGCCTATATCCGCAGCGAGACCCAGAAGTGGGCCCGCGTGATCCGTGCTGCCAACATCAAGCTGGACTGAGAAAGACCGAAGAGAGATGACGACTTCCTACGACACCGAAGTCCTGATCGCAGGGGCCGGCCCTGTGGGGCTGAGCATGGCCATGGATCTGGCCGGCCGCGGCATCACCGTGACCGTGATCGAGCAGCGCCACTATGCCGAGCCGCCGCCCGTGAAATGCAACCACGTGTCTTCGCGCACCATGGAGCAGTTCCGCCGGCTCGGCGTGGCCGCCCAGTTGCGCGCAGCGGGCCTGCCTGAAGACTATCCGAACGATGTGGTGTTTCGCACCAGCATGACGGGCATCGAGCTCACACGCATTCCGATTCCCTGCCGACGCGAC
This sequence comes from Burkholderiaceae bacterium, assembly GCA_019745555.1. Taxonomy (GTDB): domain Bacteria; phylum Pseudomonadota; class Gammaproteobacteria; order Burkholderiales; family Burkholderiaceae_C; genus Hylemonella. The sequence continues at coordinate 8,779 of JAIESX010000022.1, forward strand.
CGCTACACGGCGACGCAGGGGCCCGACACCTGGTGGCCCACGGCCGAGCCGCCGCACCGCATCAACCAGATCTACCTCGAGCCCATCCTGCTGCAGCATGCCGCCGCCCTGCCCGGCGTGACGCTGCGCAACCGTACACAGCTGCTGGGCTTCGAGCAGGAGCCGGACGGCGTGCGCGTGCGGCTGCGCAATCTGGACAGCGGTTCGGAGTACGCCTTGTGGACGCGCTATCTGGTGGGCTGCGACGGCGGGAGTTCCACGGTGCGCAAGCAGATGGGGGCGCAGCTCGAAGGCACGGCGGTGATCCAGCGCGTGCAGTCCACCTACATCCGCGCGGCCGGGCTCAAGGCCTTGCTGCCGGGAGAGCCGGCCTGGTGCTACTACTCGGTCAATCCGCGGCGCTGCGGCACGGTGTTCGCGATCGACGGCCAGGAGAACTGGCTGGTGCACAACCATCTGAACGCCGACGAGCCTGACTTCGACTCGGTGGACCGTGATGCTTCTATTCGCCACATCCTGGGTGTGGGTGAAGATTTCCGTTACGCCATCGTCTCCAAGGAGGACTGGGTGGGGCGCCGTCTGGTGGCCAACCGTTTCCGCAACGGTAACGTCTTCATTGCCGGCGATGCGGCCCATCTGTGGGTGCCCTATGCGGGCTACGGCATGAACGCGGGCATCGCCGACGGCCTGAACCTGTCGTGGCTGCTGGCCGCGCGCCTGCAGGGCTGGGCCGAGGAGTCCATCCTGGACGCCTATGAGGCGGAGCGCCAGCCCATCACCGAGCAGGTCTCGCAGTTCGTGATGAACCATGCGCAGAAGATGATCAAGGCCCGTCGTGCCGTCCCCGACAACATCGAGGCGCTCGATGAGGCTGGCGAGCAATCGCGCGCCCTCATCGGACAGGAGGCCTACGATCTCAACGTGCAGCAGTTCTGCTGCGCGGGACTGAACTACGGCTACTTCTACCAGGGCTCGCCCATCCTGGCGGACGATAAAGAAGCGCCACCCGGCTACACCATGGGCGACTTCACGCCTTCCACGGTGCCGGGCTGCCGCGCACCGCATTTCTGGCTGTCCGACGGGCGCTCGCTCTACGATGCCTTCGGCCCGGTCTATACGTTGCTGCGGCTCGACGCACGCGTCGATGCGGGGCCACTGCTGGCGGCTGCCCAGGCGCGCGGTGTGCCCGTGGAGTTGCTGGATCTGCAGGGCCAGCCCGGTCTGTCTGAGGCTTATCGCCATGCACTGGTGCTGTGCCGCAGCGATCAGCACGTGGTCTGGCGTGGCGACGCCGTGCCGGCCGAGCCCGGCGAACTCGTGGAAATGATGCGCGGTGCCCGGCCGCGTCAGTCGCAGGCGCTCGCGGCCTGAGCCGGGGCGCAGCCGTTCACCAGGCCATCCAGAGGATGGTCAGGCCCGACACCGCCATCACCGCTTCCATGAGCTGAAGGAAGCGGTGTTCGGGCAGGCGCAGCACGAGGCGCTTGGACAACGTGGAACCGGCGAACACGAAGACACCGATGAGCAGGCCCTGGGTGATGGCGCGCGCGTCGATCACGCCGAGCTGGTGGAAGGCCGCGCCCTTGGCCAGGAAGACGGCCAGCGAACTCGCGGCCTCGGTGCCGATGTAGGCCCCCTTGAGCAGACCATAGGCCAGGAAGAAGGGCGTATTGATGGCGCCCGTGGAGGCCACGATGCCCGTGAGGTAGCCGATGACCGCGCCGACGAGCGCCATATGCCCCAGGCGCGGCTTCCAGTCCATGCGCCGCAGCCGGCGCCGCACCGGGATCATGAGCAGCAGGAAGCTGCCGAGGATGAGCTCGATCAGGCGGGCGTTGAACTGCACCAGGGTGTTCGCGCCCAGCACCACGGCGGGCACGCTGGTGGCGGCGTAGGTGCCGCAGAGCTTCCAGTCGATCTCGCGCCACCAGAGCGCCACGCGCGCGAGGTTGGCCACGATGGCGACGAGGGCGATCACGGGCACGGCGGTCATCGGCCCGTAGAAATAGACCAGCGGCGGCATCAGCAGGATGGTGGTGCCGAAGCCGATGACGCCGCCGAGCACGCCCGCGCCCAGGCCGACGGCGCAGATCAGCAGCATGGGCAGCAGGTCGCTCATGACGATGGGGTCCCGTGGAGCAAGACCAGGGTGTGCGGGTCCGGCCGACCGCCATAGAAGCGTTCGAGCACCTCGCGGTACAAGGGCGCGTGAGGTGCCGCTTTGGCGAACAGCGTGACGCAGGAGCGCAGCTTCAGGGCATCGATCTCGCCGAGCATGTCCTCGGCCTCGAGATCACGCTGGGTCAGCAGCAGTTGCAGGTTCTCGCGCAGGCGCTCGCCGAGCACGGGATGTTGCGCATAGGCGCGTGCTTCGGCGAGGTCCGCGATGCCGTAGCGCTGGGCCATGGCGCTGTGACCCAGGCCGCGCAGCTGGGGAAAGACGAACCACATCCAGTGCGTCTGCTTGCGACCGGCGCGCAGCTCGGCCTGCACCTGGGCATGGACCGGTGCCTGCGCGTCGAGGAAGCGTTGCAGGGCGTCCATTGAACGTTACGCTCAGCCGCGCTCCGTACCGTCGACGAGATAGCGCCGCACCACCGGCGGCGTCTCGCCGACGTGGAAGGCGCGGGCGCGGTTGCGCAGCTCGGCGTCGTCGGCCGTCATGCGCGAGATGCGGCGCAGATGCTCGGTCCAGGACTCGTCGAGGATGTGCTCGGTAAAGACGCCCGGGTGGCCCAGGTCGTGCAGCAGTTCCCACTTGAGCGCGCCGCGGCGCAGGCGGCTGCGGCGGTAGTCCTGCATGACCGCCCGGAAGGACGCTTCCTGCGCCGGGTCGATGCGGTACTCGATGGTCACGAGCACGTGGCCGGTGGCCGGCGGATCGGCCAGCACGGGCGCGGCCAGCTCGTTGCTGGGCGTGAGGTTCTCCTCGCGGATGCGTGGCGCGCTGCTGCGCCCGACCCAGAACAGCGTGAGCGTGGTGGATACGGCGGCGACGCACAGGCTGGTGCCCACGCTGCTCCAGGTGGCGACCTGGCCCCAGACGGCGGCGCCCAGCGCGCCCGAGCCCATGAGGGCCATCTGGTAGAGCGACATGCCGCGGGCGCGCACCCAGTCGGGCAGGGCCTGCTGAGCCGAGACGCTGAGCGAGTTGGCCACGGTGATCCAGGCCATGCCGCCGACGAACATCACGGGCACGGCAATGTAGAGGTTGGGCGCCCAGGCCATGAGCGCCATGGCGGCGGCCTGCACCACGATGCCGCCGTTGACGCGCTGGTCCTGGCTGTAGGCCTGGCGCAGCCGCGGCATGATGAGCACGGCGAAGATGGCGCCCAGGCCCATGGCCGCCAGCAGCAGGGTGAAGACGCCAGCATCGCCCGCGTGCAGGCCGCGCGCCACCAGGGGCAGCAGGGCCAGCAGCGCGGTGGAGTGGCCGTAGAACAGCGCGATGCGCAGCAGCACGCGGCGCAGCCGGGCCGAGTGCATGACGAACTGCAGGCCGGTGCGCATGGCGCTGAAGAGCTTCTCGCGGCCCAGCGGGTTGGGCCGATGTTCGCGCCGCCAGCGCATGATGACGAAGCCCGCGAGTACCGAGAGTACGGCATTGAGTGCGAAGACGTAGAGGGTGCCGGCGCTGGCGATCAGCGCGCCCGCGGCCAGCGGCCCGACGATGCGCGAGGCGTTCATGGCCGCGCCGTTGAGTGCCAGTGCGGCGGGTAGCTGCGGGCGCGGCACGAGCTCGGGCACGATGGCGGCAAACACCGGCCAGCGCATGGCCAGGCCGATGCCGTTGGCGAAGGTGAAGAGCAGCAGCAGGGCCGGCGTCATCACCTCGGCCAGCAGGGCCACGCAGGTCAGCACGGCCACGGCGGCGACCCAGAACTGGGTGGCGATGAAATAGCGCCGGCGGTCCAGGATGTCGGCCAGGGCGCCGCTGGGCAGGCCCAGCAGGAAGACGGGCAGGGTGGAGGCGGTCTGCACCAGCGCCACCCAGATGGGCGTGGTGGCCAGCGTGGTCATCATCCACGCGGCGGCCACGTCGTTCATCCACATGCAGATGTTGGCCACCAGCCAGGTGCCCCAGAGCATGCGGAACACGAGGCCGCGCAGCGGCGCGAGGGCGGAGACGGGTTCAGCCGGCGGCGTGCCGGCTTGCGGGTCGCGGGGCGAAGGCATGACGCTATTGTGGAGCAGGCCCGCGCCCGCGCCGCGCCGTGACGCTCACCTGCGCCAGAAGCCCGCGGTGAACAGCACCAGTACGCTGAGCAGCTCCAGGCGACCGAGCAGCATGGCGAAGGACAGCACCCAGAGCTGGAAGGGGTTGAGGCCGCCGAAGTTGCCGGCGGGTCCGACCTCGCCCAGACCCGGGCCGATGTTGTTGACCGTGGCCACCACGGCCGAGAAGGCGGTCACGATGTCCAGCCCGCTGATGAGCAGCAGGAAGGTCAGGCCCATGGTGGCCGCGCCGTAGATCAGCATGTAGCCCAGCACCGAGGCCATCACCGCCGGCGGTACGGTCTTGCCGCCCAGGGTGACGGGATTGACCACGCGCGGGTGGATGATGCGCACGAGTTCGCGCCGTGCCTGCTTGATCAGCAGCACCATGCGCACCATCTTGATGCCGCCGCCGGTGGAGCCGGCGCAGGAGACAAAGCAGCCCAGGAAGAGCAGCAGCACGGGCGCGGCCACGGGCCACTGCGCGTAGTCGGTGGAGGCGTAGCCCGTGGTGGTGGCCAGCGAGATCACGTGGAAGGCACTGGCGCGCAGCGCGGCCTCCCAGTCGCTGTGCTGGCGATGCACCAGCAGCATCAGCGTGAGTGCGACGATGGAGGCCAGCAGCACGATGACATAGGTGCGGATCTCGCGGTCGGTCGTGATGGGGCGCAGGCTGCGCGAGCGGATCACGACGAAGTAGCGTACGAAGCTGATGCCGGACAGCGCCATGAAGACCATGGCCACGCCTTCGATCAGGGGCGAGTTCCAGTGGCCGAAGCTCGCGTCGTGCGAGGAGAAGCCGCCCAGACCCATGGTGGAGCACATGTGCATGAAGGCGTCGGCCCAGCTCATGCCGGCCCAGCGGTAGGCCAGCAGGCAGGCCGCGGAGAACACGAAGTACACCGTCCACAGCCCGCGCGCGGTCTCGGCGATGCGCGGGGTGAAGCGCGTGTCCTTCATCGGGCCCGGGGTCTCGGCCTTGTAGAGCTGCACGCCGCCCAGACCCAGCAGCGGCAGGATGGCCACCACCAGCAGCATGATGCCCAGGCCGCCGATGAGCTGCAGGAAGCAGCGCCAGACGTTGACCGAGACCGGCAGCGCGTCCAGGCCCTGCAGCGCGGTGGCGCCGGTGGCGGTGAGCGCGCTCATGGCCTCGAAGTAGGCGTGGCTCCAGCCGATGGACGGCACGGTGTAGTACAGCGGCACGGCGGAGAAGGCGGTGAGCACCACCCAGACCAGGTTGACGAGCAGGAAGCCGTCGCGCGCCTGCAGCTCGCGCCGGTGCCGGCGCGTGGCCAGCCACAGCAGCCAGCCGCAGACCAGGGTGAGCGCGCCGCTGGCGGCCCAGACCTGGCGCAGGGCGGGGGCGTCTTCGGCCCAGGCCCAGGCCAGCGGCACGAGGAAGGCCAGCGAGAAGGCCATGAGGATGCGCGCGAGCAGCGCCAGGGCGGGCAGGAAGATCTGCATGTGAAATCCGTGGGGCCGGGCCCTAGCCGAAGAAGGTGGCGGTCACCTGGAACAGGCGCTCCACCTCGCGCACCAGGCGCTTGTTCGGGATGAAGATCACGATGTGGTCACCGTCCTCGATCAGCGTGTCGTGGTGGGGCATGAGCACCTCGGACCTGCGGCCTTCGCCGCGCACGATGACGCCGAAGCGCGCGCCCTCGGGCAGCTTGATCTCCTCGACGCGCCGGCCCACCAGGCGCGAGGTCTTGACGTCGCCGCGCGCGATGCCTTCCAGCGCCTCGGCCGCGCCGCGGCGCAGGCTGTGCACGGCCACCACATCGCCGCGGCGGATGTGGGTGAGCAGCTCGCCGATCACGGTCTGTGCCGGCGAGATGGCGATGTCGATGGTCGAGCCCTGCATCATGTCGGCATAGGCACGCCGGTTGATCAGCGCCATCACGCGCCGTGCACCCAGACGCTTGGCCAGCATGGCCGACATGATGTTGTCCTCGTCGTCGCTGGTGAGTGCGAGGAAGAGGTCCATCTCGCTGACGTTCTCCTCCAGCAGCAGGTCCTCCTCGACGGCGTCGCCGTTGAGCACGAGCATCTGGGTGGGCAGCTGGCTGGCGAGGTAGTCGCAGCGCTTGGCGTTCTGTTCGATGAGCTTGACCTGGCACTGCTTCACGAGGCTGCGCGCCAGCCGCAGGCCCACCTTGCCGCCGCCGGCGATCATGACGCGCTGCACCGGCTGGTCCAGGTTGTGCAGTGCCGCCAGCACCAGGCGGATCTGGTCGGCCGCGGCCAGCACGAAGATCTCGTCCCCGGGCAGCACGCGCGTGCCGGGCTCGGCGGGCATCTCGGTGTCCATGCGGTAGAGCGCGACCACGCGCATCTGCGCCACGGGCAGGCGCTCGCGGAATTCGGCGATGGTGCGGTTGGCCAGGATGCTGCCGCCGGTGACGCGCACCGCGGCCAGGCAGACCCGGCCCTCGGCAAAGGACAGCACCTGCAGCGCTTCGGGGTAGTCGATGAGCTGGTGGATGTAGCGCATCACCGATTCTTCGGGGCAGATGACATGGTCCACCGCGAAGCCGGTCTTGGACATCAGCGTTTCGCCTTCGACGAACTCGGGTGAGCGCACGCGCGCAATGGTCACCGGCACGTTGAAGACGTCGTGCGCGACCTTGCAGACGACGAGGTTGGATTCGTCCAGCGCGGCGCAGGCGATCAGCATGTCGGCGTCCTGGGCGCCGGCTTCGCGCAGCACCGAGGGCTGGATGCCGTTGCCCACCACGCCGCGCAGGTCCAGCCGCTCCTCGAGCTGGCGCAGGCGTGCCGGGTCCTGGTCGATGACGGTGATGCCATTCTGTTCGGAGCTGAGGCTCTCGGCCACGCTCTCGCCCACGCGACCGGCGCCGAGGATGATGATGTTCATGGGATGTACAGGGTCAAGGCCGATGTTTATATGGCGACCGGCTCGCGGCGACCGGCGCCATCGTAAAGGTCCAGGCAGCGTTCGCGCCAGGCGTGGACCGGGTCGTCCTCGGCCAGCAGCTCGAAGGGGCTGCTGGTGCGCGCCCACATGAAGGCGCCGAAGGCCAGGTAGTCGGCGTAGCCCGGCTGTTCGCCGCTGAGGTAGGCGTGGTGGCCCAGGGCCAGGCGCATGGGCTGCAGGCCGCGGCGGAAGGCGTCCAGGCGGTCCTCGCGGCCGGCCTGCAGTTCTTCGAGCGTGGTCTTGTAGCTCTTCTCGCGCGAGGCGCGGAAGTAGGCCTGGTCGGCCGGGTCCAGGCGCTCGTGCAGGTCCTTGAGGACCAGCCGCGCGATCGGGCCGTGCAAGCCGGTCTGCGCCCAGTACTGGAAGAACTTGAGCACGGGCGCCGAGGCGGGCGTGAGCAGGCGCTGCGTGTCGGGGAAGGCGGCGTCCAGGTGCTGCACGATGGCCCAGCTGTCGGTGATGAGTTGGCCCTCGTGCCCGATGGTGGGGATGGTGAGCTTGTCGCCGCCGCTGCCCAGGCTGGGAATGTCGGTGAAGAGCACATCCTTCACCTCGAAGGGGATACCTTTGTGCAGCAGCGCCATGCGCACGCGCCAGCTGTTGGGGGAGAAGTGGGCGCGACGCGCGTTGACGAGGTCGTAGAGCAGCATGAGGGGTTTTCCGTGGGTGAAGAGAAGTCAGGAGGCGTCCTGGCGGCGCGGTGCTGGGCTGCCGCCCCAGCCATGGCAGACGAAAAGACGGAAGCGCGAGATCACGCGTCCGGCGCGCTCTGTGGTCCAGCTGTCGCCGAGTTCGCAGCGCTCGAACAGGCCCTCGCCTACCGGGATCTGGTAGGACTGCTGCGACCAGTCGAGCACGATGGCGCTGTAGTAGCGCCGCAGCGGGCCGTGCCACTGCTCCAGCTGGTCGGCTTCGGGGGTGAGCACGTAGACCGGCAGCGGCTGCGCATACCAGGCCAGACGCGTGCCCAGGCTGCGGTGCTGCACCGCCAGGCGAGGGATGCCGTGCTCGCGCGCGAGCTGCTGGGCATGCAGGCCGGCCGTGCGCCAGCCGTAGAACTCGGCAAAGAGATTGACCCGCTCGGGCTCGCCGCTGCCCGGCTCCTCGCTGGCCAGCCAGGGCGGGCCGCCGAGCAGCAGGAGCAGGTACAGCAGCAGGATGCACAGGGCCTGGACACCGCCGAGCACCCAGATCAGCTGGCGCTGGCCACTGGCCCAGAGTGCTGCGAGGCCCAGGCCGGCAAAGGGCGCCAGCGCCGTCCAGGCCGGCGCGGTCCAGAGCGTGAGGCTGGTGTTGCTGCCCGCGTAGACGGCCAGCACCGCGAGGGGGATGGCGAAGAAGCCCAGCAGCCAGGTCTGCGGACGGTTCAGCCCCAGGCCGCCAAGCACGCCGTGGCGCAGGCCGCTGACGCCCCAGATCAGCAGCGGGTAGAGCAGGGCCTGGGCCAGCAGGAAGAGCAGCAGACGGCCCGGTTCCCAGGGATTGCCGACCAGTTGCTGCAGCGGCTCCAGCATCACGGGCCATCCCTGTTGTGCATTCCACGCGAGCACGGGCAGCAGCATGAGCCCGGCCAGCAGCACGGCCTGCCCGGGGCCGCGCAGGCGCAGCAGGCGTGCACCATGGTGGCTGAGCAGTCCGCACAGCGCCGGCAGCGCGACCAGCCAGGCGGTGTAGCGCGCCAGGCCGGCCAGGCCCAGCAGGGCTCCGAACAGCAGCCATTCGCCGCGGCGGCGCGCGGTCTCCTCGTCGTACAGGCGCAGGGTCTGCCAGAGCAGCGCAGCGGTGAAAAGCATGAGCAGGCTGTCGGGCAGCAGGGCAATGCCCATGATGTGCAGCAGGGGCGCCAGGCTGTAGGCCAGCACGGCCCACAGGCCGGCGGCATCCGGCGTGATCGAGGCGGGCACCAGCAGGTAGTGCAGGCGCCGTGCGATGTCGTAGACGAAGAGCGCGGACAGCGCCCACAGCGCTTCGGGCAGCAGGCGCAGCCAGCCCGGTGGAGCTTCGAACTGCACCAGGGGCCAGAGCAGCCAGCCGATCAGCGGTGGATGGTCCGCATAGGCCCAGTCCGGGTGCAGGCCGTAGAGCGCGTGCAGGGCTTCGTCCGGCGACAGGCCCAGCACCGACCCCAGGATGAGATGCAGCAGTGCGTGCCCGCCCAGCAGCAGGGCCAGCAGTTCGTAGGGACCGTAGGGACGCGGGTTGAGAAATCGCACGGGCAGGCAGATCGGACTGCGCGCAGTCTAAACCGCCATGCCCGGGACTACACTGGAGGAAATCCCGGCTATGCAAATCGCCATGCCTGCGCCCACCCGTTCCATCGATCCCTGTCGCTGCCCCTTGTGCGGCCAGCCCAATGCCTGCGCCAACGAGATCGCCCGCGCCACGGGCCAGGCCCAGCCACCCTGCTGGTGCACGACGGTGACGTTTGCCCCCGAACTGCTGGTGCGCGTGCCACCCGAGGCGCAAAGACGGGCCTGTATCTGCGCGGCCTGCGCCCGTGCGGCGGCTGGCTGAGCCTTATTTCGCGCCCTCGATGATCCAGCGCATCAGCGTTTCGCAGTCCTCGGGGCTGAGCCGTTCATGCGCGGCGATGTGGGCGAACAGGCCGCCAGCGCGCAGCTTGTCGGCCAGCTGACGCGGCGCATCGGCCTGGCCGCGGTAGCGCGCGTAATCCGCGGCGAGCTGGGCCACGCTCGGCACGTTGCGCCGCGGCGGTTCGCCGTGGCAGCTGTAGCAGCCCTTGTCCAGGGCGAGCTGCGGGCTGGCCTGCGACGGCAGGGGGGCGATCAGCAGCAGGGGCAGCAGGAGGAACGCGTGCATGTTCCCATCGTGCCAGCCATTCGGCCTGGTGGGCAAGCCCCGGCAGCCTGCTAGCATGCAAGAGGAGAACACGAACACCATGGTCCGCAGCACTGAAGAACAGCGCCAGGCCCTGCGCTCGACCTGGGTCAGCGTCTGGGTCAATCTCTTCCTGGCGTCAGCCCAGGTCGTCATCGGCATCTATGCGCGCTCGCAGGCCCTGGTGGCCGACGGCCTGCACTCCCTCTCCGACCTCGTGGCTGACGGTGTGGTGCTGTTCGCGGCGCGCCACTCGCACGCCGAGGCCGACGACAACCACCCCTATGGCCACGCGCGCTTCGAGACGGCCGCCTCGCTGGCCATCGGCCTGATCCTGCTGGGCACCGGCGTGGGCATGGTGTGGGCCGCGGGTGTCAAGCTGCATGACGGCGAGAGCCTGGGCGCCGTGCACCCGCTGGCCCTGGTGGCCGCGTTGGTGACGCTAGTAGCCAAGGAGGGCCTGTTCCACTACATGCGCCGCATCGGCGAAGGGCTCAAGAGCTCCATGCTGATTGCCAATGCCTGGCATGCGCGCGCCGACGCGGCCTCTTCCCTGGTGGTGGCCGTGGGCATCGCCGCCAACCTGGCCGGCTGGCACAGCATGGACGCGGTGGCGGCCATCATCGTGGGCTTCATGATCGTGCGCACGGGCTGGGGCTTCTCGGTCGATGCCTTCCACAGCCTGACCGATCACGCCCTCGACCCGCAGGAAATCAACCGCATCCGCCAGACCGTGCGCACGGTGGGCGGGGTGCGCGGCGTGCACAAGCTGCGCACCCGGCGCATGGGCGACTGGGCCGTGGTCGACATGCATGTCGAGGTCGACCCGCACCTCTCGGTGTCCGAGGGGCATTACATCGCCGAGCAGATCGCCGCCCGCGTGAAGGACGCACACCGCGTGGCCGAGTGCACGGTGCACGTGGACCCGGGCACCGTGCGCCACCTGCCGCATCTGCTGGCCCTGCCGCCGCGCGCCCAGGTGCAGGCCTGCGTGCAGCAGGTGCTCGGAAGCGCGCCGGTGGCGCTGCGCCTGCATTACCTGGAGAGCGGGCTCGAGCTGGAGCTTGAACTGGCCGATGCCCTGCCAGCGACCGAGCGCATGCATCTGCGCCTGGCCCTGCAGGCGGCGCTGGGCGCGCTCACGGCGCAGCCGGTGCGCGTGACGCTGCAGGCCCACGAGAAGGACTGAGGCCGTGACGCGTCCCGCCACCCTGCCGGAGATGCAGGCGCGCTACGGCGAGCGCTACCGCTGGCTGCTGCTGCTGGCCGTGATGGTGGGCACCATGGCGTCCATCATGTCGTCCACCATCATCAACGTGGCGATTCCCGACATGAGCCAGCAGTTCGTGCTGGGCCAGGAGCGTGCGCAATGGGCCACCTCCGGCTTCATGGCGGCCACCACCGTGGCCATGCTCTGCACGCCCTGGCTGCTGGGGGCCTACGGTTACCGGCGTACCTATGTGGCGGCCATGCTGCTGCTGCTGGCCGGCGGCGTGGGCGGCGGGCTGGCGAACAGCTTCGATCTGGTGCTGGTGGCGCGCGTGGTCGAGGGTCTGGCTGCGGGCGTGGTGCAGCCCATCCCGGCCATCATCATCATGCGTGCCTTCGCGGCGCACGAGCGCGGGCGGGCCGGCGGCATCTTCGGCATGGGCGTGGTGCTGGCACCGGCCCTGGGCCCGAGCATCGGCGGCCTGCTGGTGGACTGGCT
>JAIESX010000049.1 GCA_019745555.1 Burkholderiaceae bacterium
AAGTAAGGAAATCAGTTTTTTCACGCGTAATCCTCCGATATAGACTGCCTGTCGTGCAAAGGGGCGCACTAATTGACGACACTTCGAATGAGGAAGAGAGAATAACTCACTCACCATGGGATGCAATTACCTTGGTGGTGCATCGCCGCCAACCCAGGGCGTTTCAGTTGCTAGTGTCTGGGGTATTTGAGGTTGGTGTGATTTGCGGTCTATACCCCAAAAGAGGGATATCGCCACAGATTGACGCCTGTCTAAACGGACTCAGCAAGCGGGGATAATCCTCCCATGTCCTCCCCCAAAGTCCTGTTCGGCTTCCACGCCGTGGGCGTGCGCCTGAAGACGGCGCCCGCGTCCATCATCGAGATCTATTTCGAGCCCACGCGCCGTGATGCGCGTATGCGGCAGTTCATCGAGAAGGCCAAGGAGGCCGGCGTGCGGCTGATCGAGGCCGACGGCCTGCGCCTGGCCAAGCTCTCGGGCAGCCATGGCCACCAGGGCGTGGCGGCGCGCGTGGAGGCGCTGCCGCAGCAGCATTCCCTGGACGATCTGCTGGATTCCTTGAGCGAACCGCCGCTCTTGCTGGTGCTCGACGGTGTGACCGACCCGCACAACCTCGGCGCCTGCCTGCGCGTGGCCGACGGGGCCGGGGCGCATGCGGTGATCGCGCCCAAGGACCATGCGGTGGGCATCAACGCCACGGTGGCCAAGGTGGCCAGCGGCGCGGCCGAGACCGTGCCCTATTTCATGGTGACCAACCTCGCGCGCACGCTGGGCGAGCTCAAGGAACGCAATATCTGGTGCATCGGCACCAGCGACGACGCGCCCAAGACCATCTACCAGGTGGACCTCAAGACTCCCACCGCCCTGGTGCTGGGCGCCGAGGGCGAGGGCATGCGGCAGCTGACGCGCAAGACCTGCGACGAGCTCGTGAGCATCCCCATGAAGGGTGGGGTGGAGAGCCTCAATGTGTCGGTGGCCAGCGGGGTCTGCCTGTATGAGGCCCTGAGACAGCGCGGCGGCTGAGAACCCACGAATAAATCTACTGCGCGATCCGATCGCCGCGTTGGGCGGTGTTGGCTCCGGCCGCTACGCTTAACTTTCGCGGCGCGAAAGTGAGCCTCGCCGTAACTTCGTTGTCGGAATCCTCACGTACCTGAAGTACGTTCCGGTTCCTGTGCTCCGTCCGCCTTGCGCTCGGACCGCTCGCTACGATTTCTTCGCGAGTTCTCGCTCCTCGTATGAAAAACGGCCCTCACGAGGGCCGTGTCGTTTGCGGGGCAGGGGCTCAGGCGATCTCGTTGAGCAGGGTGCCGCTGAGCATGCTCAGGCTGTTGATGGCGCGGCGGTTGCTACGGTCCTGGGCGCTGGCGTCGGTGCTGCGCGGGGGATTGCCTTCGAGGCTGCGCACGCGTTCGTCGGCGCGCACCGATTCGCTGCGCGCCACCTGGGCCTGCTGCTCCAGGCGGGCCACACGGTCGGCGGCGCGGCTGGCCTCCTGGCGCGCCTGCTGCAGCTGGGCCTGGTACTGGACCAGCTGGCTGCGCACGCTGGGCGTGCCGCCGTTGAGGGACTGGAGCGCGAGGACCATGGGCTGCCCGGTGTTCAGGCCCGCTCGTTGACGATACGGCCCGTGGTCTGGCCCTGGGTGTTGACCACGGGTTCGCGCTGGCGGGCCTCGCGCTCGGCGGCCTGGGCTGCCTGGGCTTCGCGCTGGGTCTGCTCGTTCTGCACACGCTGCTGCTCGGCGCGGAACTCCTGCGCGCGGTTGGTCGCATTGGTGCGGGGCGGGGGAGAGACAGGGGTGCTGGAGGAAATGCCTTCGGTCGCCATGACGGACTCCCAAGTGTGGATTGCCCAAATTTTAGTCAGGCCTGGGGGGCTGTCAATCGCATCCCGCCGGGCGGTAGGGCTGTGTCACGGACGCATGGCATCATGCCCCCCACACCCTGCCGCCACCCTATGAAGCTCGATTCTTCCGACCGCCGCCGGCTGCTGCAACTGGCCGCTGCCACCGCCACCACACTCTGGCTGCCGCGCGGCGCCTGGAGCCGTACCGCCCGTCTGCAGAGCGACCCCTTTGCGCTGGGCGTGGCCAGTGGCGCGCCCGAGCCGGATGGCGTGGTGCTCTGGACGCGCCTGCTGTTCGCTGAGCCGCAGGCGCGCGAGTTCACCCTGCGCTGGGAGGTGGCGCACGACGAGGGCTTCACGCGCATCGCGCGCAGCGGCCAGGTGCAGGCTATGCCGGCCCTGGGCCACGCGGTGCATGCCGAGGTGCAGGGCCTGGAGCCGGACCGCTGGTATTTCTACCGCTTCATGCTGGGCGAGGCGGTGAGCCCGGTGGGCCGCACGCGCACCGCACCCGCGCCCGGCGCCGAGGTGGCGCGTCTGCGCGTGGGCTATGCCTCTTGCCAGCGCTGGGAGCACGGTTACTACGCGGCCTGGCGGCATCTGCGCGCCGATGCGCCGGACCTGGTGCTCTTCCTCGGCGACTACATCTACGAATACCCGGGGGCGCAGAACGCCGTGCGCCCCGTGACGGGCGGCTGGGTGCTGACGCTGGACGACTACCGCGCGCGCTACGCCCTGCACCGCAGCGATGCCGATCTGCAGGCCATGCACGCGGCCTGTCCCTGGTTGCTGACCTGGGACGACCACGAGGTGCAGAACGACTACGCCGCCCTGAACGCGGGCAATGGCGTGCCCGTGCTGGGCACGGTGCCGGATTTCGCGGCCCGGCGGGCCGCGGCCTACCAGGCCTGGTACGAGCACATGCCCGTGCGGGCTTCGATGCTGACGCAGGGCCTGGCTGGCCTGCAGCAGCGCCCGCAGGGGGCCGAGCTGCGCATCCACCAGCAGGTGGCCTGGGGCCGGCTGGCCACGCTGCACCTGCTTGACGGCCGGCAGTACCGCGACCGTCAGGCCTGCCTCAGGGACGGCGGCAGCCTGATCGACCCGGCGCAGTGCCCGGAATGGGCCGAGCCGCAGCGCAGCTATCTGGGTGCGGCGCAGGAGCAGTGGCTGGAGCAGGCGCTGGGGCGCAGTGCCGGGCGCTGGAACGTGGTCGGGCAGCAGACGCTGTTCGGCCCGCGCGATGCCCGGCCCGGCCCGGGCCAGCGTTTCTGGAACGACGGCTGGGACGGCTACCCCGCGGCGCGCACGCGCCTGCTCGACGCACTGCAGCGCCAGCGCGTGAGCAACCCGGTCTTCCTCGGCGGCGATGTGCACGAGAACTGGGTGGGTCACGTCAAGGCCGACTACAGCCGCGCCGACAGCGCGGCCATCGGCGTGGAGTTCTGCGGCACCAGCATCAGTTCGCGTGCCAGTGCCTCGGGCATCGAGCGCGCGGCGGAACGTCTGGCCGAGAACCCGCATTTCATCTACGGCGAGGCGCGCTACCGCGGCTATGGCCTGGCCGAGTTCACGCCACAGCGTCTGCGCACCACGCTGCGTGCGGTGGACGACGTGACGCGCGCGGACTCGGCCGCGTCCACGCAGGCGCAGTTCGAAGTCCTTGCGGGACGTGCGCGCATTGAACGCGTCTAGCGCCGGCGCGGATGATTCACGGGGATAATGGCGGCTGTGTCGCCGGTCTGCGGACCGCCGCCATGCCCTGGAAATTCCCGTGATGAAGCAAGCGTACCTGCTGCCGCTGCTGCTGGCCGGCAGCGTGGCCCTGGCCCAGGAGGCCAACCCCACCCCGTCAGACACCCCCGCCGTGACCGAGCCGGTCACCGTGCCCCTGCGCGCGCCGGAAGTGGCGCCCGTGGTGGTGGAGCCCGCGCCGGCCGCCGAGCCCGCAGCCGAAGTTCCGGCCATCACGCCGCAGCCGGCAGCGCCCGCGCAGGCGGCCTATGCGCCGCCGCTGCAGCTGGAGACGGCCGGCAGCTGGGCCGGGGACTTCGGCGCCGGGCTCACGTTGTCCTCCGGCAATACCGACGGGCAGGCCTTCAACCTGACGCTGGACACCACCTACACCCGCCCCGAGGACAAGCTCTCGCTGTTCGGCAACTACCTGGAGAGCCGCGCACGCACCGAGACCGATGGCGTGGTGACGACCAGCATCACGGCGCGGCGCTGGCGCGCCGGCACGCGTTATGACCGCAACATCAACGCCGAGGACTTCGGCTTCGTCGGCCTGGAGTTCAGCCACGACCGGGTGCGCGATCTGGACCTGCGCAGTGTCATCAGCACCGGTCTGGGTCGCCATCTCTACAAGGACGCCGAGCTGACCTGGGACGTCTACGCCGGTCTGTCCTGGCGCGAGGACTACTACCGCGGCGAGGGCGTGGAGATCAACGGCACGCTGCGCAAGCGTTACGCCACCACCGAGGCGCTGTTCGGCCAGGAGTCCACGCACCAGTTCGCGGGCAGCACGCGCTTCACACAGAAGTTCGTGCTTTATCCGGGGGCCTTCGAGGGGCAGGGCACGCGCGCCACGCTGGACGCCGGCCTGCTGGTGGACATCAACACGACGCTGAGCCTGAGCGTCAAGCTGCAGAGCCGCTACGACAGCCAGTCGCCGCCGCCGGCCGAGAAATACGACCTCTCGCTGATCACCGGCCTGAGCGTGAAGATCGGAAAGTGAGCCCGGTTCAGAAGTGCTGCGCCAGCCACAGGCGCAGGCGCATGCCGAGCTCGGGCGTGTAGCCCACGCTGGCGTGGCGCACGCGGCCCTGGGCATCGAGCACCACGAAGGCCGGGACGGCCTTGAAACCGTAGCGCGCCGTGAGGCTGCCATCGGCATCCACGGCAGCGAGCCAGTGCAGGTCGCGCTGGGCCATCACGCGCGCCACCCTGGCCGCATCGCCCGAGCGCATGGCGATGGTCAGCACGGGCCAGTCCTGCTGCACATCGCTGATGCTGCCTTCCTCGGCGCGGCAGATGCCGCACCACTCGGCCCAGAAGTGCAGGGCCACGGCGCGGCCCGGGTGCTGGGCGCGCCAGGCTTCGAGCGTGATCTCGTCCGCACCGATGGCGCCGACCAGCGGGGCCTGGAAGTCGGGCGCGGGGCCGGCGGGCAGATCGCGTGTCTGCCAGGCGTTGAGCGCCAGCACGGCGACGATGAACACGGCCAGCGTGGACGCATGGGCGCGCCAGTTGAACAGCCAGGCCTTCAAGCCCGTGGCCAGGCGCTGCAGCCGCGGGTTCACCGCAGGATCTCCAGCAGGCGGTCCAGCCCACCCTTGTTGATGGCCACCATGGCCTGTTCGCGCACCTTGGGCTTGGCGTGGTAGGCCACCGAGAGGCCGGCCGAGCCCATCATGGGCAGATCGTTGGCGCCGTCGCCCACGGCGATGGCCTGCTGCGGCGAGATGCTTAAGCGCGCGCAGGTCTGCAGCAGCGTGCGCTGCTTCTCGGCGCCGTCGCAGATGTCGCCCCAGGGCTGGTCGACCATGCGGCCGGTGAGCACGCCGTGCTCGATCTCCAGCACATTGGAGCGCGTGTAGTCGATGCCGAGCAGCTGCTGCACGTGGTCGGCGAAGAAGGTGAAGCCGCCGGACACCAGCAGTACCTTCATGCCGGCCTGCTTGCAGGCGGCCACCAGTTCAGCGGCCCCCGGGTTGAGGCGCAGGCGTTCACGCTTGACAGCTTCCAGATCAGCGGTCGTCACGCCCTTGAGCAGGGCCACACGGCGGCGCAGGCTGTCCTTGAAGTCGGTGATCTCGCCGCGCATGGCAGCTTCGGTGATGGCGGCGACCTCGGCCTTGCGGCCCACGGCATCGGCGATCTCGTCCACGCACTCGATGTTGATCAGCGTGGAGTCCATGTCGAAGGCGATGAGCTTGTAGTCGTTCAGACGCAGCGGCGGGGTGATGCCTTGCAGCACGAGGCCGGGGGAGAGTTCGATGGGGGCAGTCATGTTCAGCTGTTTTTGAGGTAAAGCGTGTCGGACCAGGTGGCCAGCCACTGCGGGCGGTAGGCCACGAAGATGGCGGTGAGCAAACCGGTGACGAAGGCGTCGCCCCAGGCCATGAGCCAGAGCGCCACCCAGGAGAGCTCGCTGCCGATATTGGGCAGCACGTGCCCGGCGGCCTGGGCCAGCAGTTTGGCGGCGAAGACGCAGAGCACCGTGCCCAGGAAGCCACGGCCCAGGATGTAGATGAAGGGATGGCGGGGCAGGAAGCGCCGCAGCAGCGCGCCCAGGGCGAGCGCCAGCGTGGCCGGCACCAGGCCCTGCCAGAGCAGCAGGCTCAGGGCCTGCGCGCCCGTGGCCGGGGTGATGGCCCAGGTGAGGCCGCCCACGAGCGTGAGCACGGGCACGGCCAGCGGCCAGCCCAGGCAGAGCAGGACCAGGCAGGCCCCGGACCACTGCAGCTGCAGCGGCATGGCGTGCCAGAAGGGCAGGGCCCAGAGCAGGGGAAGCAGGGCCAGGGTGGCCAGCAGGGGCGTGTGCAGGCCCGAGTGCCCGAGCAGACGCCAGGGCCGCAGCCAGAGCGCGGGCAGCAGCAGCGCCAGGACCAGCAGGGTTTCGACGAGTTCGGTCATGGCGTGGGGGCGGCGGCTTCGGCCGTGCGCGGCTGGCCCAGGCTGCGCAGCACGTCGCGCACGAGGTGGGCGCGCGACTTGGGATCGGGCAACTCACGCTCGATGCGCAGCTTCTCGTTGCCGACCAGCTTGATGTGCTTGTTCTTCTGGATCAGCTCGATCACCTTCAGGCCGTCCACCGGCGCGTCCTTGCGGAAGGTGATGTTGATCAGGTGCGGCGCGGCGTCGACCTTGACCACGCCATAGGGCTGGCTGATGACGCGCAGGCGGTGCACGTCGATCAGGGTCTGGGTGGGCTCGGGCAGCTTGCCGAAGCGGTCCACCAGCTCTTCCATCAGCGCGTCGATCTGCTCGGTCTTCTTGGCCGTGGCCAGCTTCTTGTAGAAGGACAGGCGCATGTGTACGTCGCCGCAGTAGTCGTCGGGCAAGAGCGCCGGAGCGTGCAGGTTGATGTCCGTCGTGGCGCTCATGGGCGAGAGCAGATCGGGCTCCTTGCCCTCCTTGAGGCTGCGCACGGCCTCGGCCAGCATCTCGTTGTAGAGCTGGAAGCCCACTTCGAGCATGTTCCCGCTCTGGTTCTCACCCAGCACTTCGCCGGCGCCGCGGATCTCCAGGTCGTGCATGGCGAGGTAGAAGCCCGAACCCAGCTCTTCCATGGCCTGGATGGCGTCCAGGCGCTGCTGGGCCTGCTTGGTCAGGCTGTCCTTGTCGGGCACCATGAGGTAGGCGTAGGCCTGGTGGTGGCTGCGCCCGACGCGCCCGCGCAGCTGGTGCAGCTGGGCCAGGCCGAACTTGTCGGCGCGCGAGATCACGATGGTGTTGGCCGAAGGCACGTCGATGCCGGTCTCGATGATGGTCGAGCACAGCAGCAGGTTGCTGCGCTGGGCCACGAAGTCGCGCATCACGGCTTCGAGCTGGCGCTCGGGCATCTGGCCGTGGGCCACGGCGATACGGGCCTCGGGCAGCAGCTCCTCCAGCCGCGCGCGGCGGTTCTCGATGGTCTCGACCTCGTTGTGCAGGAAATAGACCTGGCCGCCGCGCTTGAGCTCGCGCAGCACGGCTTCGCGGATCACGCCCTTGTCTTCGTTGCGCACAAAGGTCTTGATGGCCAGGCGGCGCTGCGGCGCGGTGGCGATGACCGAGAGATCGCGCAGGCCCTCGAGCGCCATGCCCAGCGTGCGGGGGATGGGGGTGGCGGTCAGCGTGAGCACGTCGACCTCGGCGCGCAGGGCCTTCATGGCCTCCTTGTGGCGTACGCCGAAGCGGTGTTCCTCGTCGATGATGAGCAGGCCCAGGTTCTTGAACTTGGTGTCGGGGCTCAAGAGCTTGTGCGTGCCGACCACGATGTCCACCGTGCCGTCGGCGATGCCCTTCATGGCCGCGGTGATCTCCTTGCCCGAGCGGAAGCGGCTCATCTCGGCCACCTTGACGGGCCATTTGGAGAAGCGGTCCACCAGGGTCTGGTAGTGCTGCTCGGCCAGCAGGGTGGTAGGGGCGAGGAAGGCCACCTGGCGCCCGCCCGTGACGGCGACGAAGGCCGCGCGCAGCGCGACCTCGGTCTTGCCGAAGCCGACGTCGCCGCAGACCAGGCGGTCCATGGGGCGCGGGCTCACCATGTCCTGGATCACGGCGTGGATGGCGGCGCGCTGGTCGGCCGTCTCTTCGAAGCCGAAGTCGTTGGCGAACTGCTCGTAGTCGCGCGGCGAGAAGCGGAAGGCGTGGCCCTCGCGCGCGGCGCGGCGGGCGTAGATGTTGAGCAGCTCGGCCGCGGCGTCGCGGATCTGCTGCGCCGCCTTGCGCCTGGCCTTGTCCCACTGGCCCGAGCCCAGCTTGTGCAGCGGCGCCTCCTCGGCGCTGACGCCGGTGTAGCGGCTGATGAGCTGCAGCTGGCTGACCGGTACGTAGAGCACGGCCTGATCGGCGTACTCGAGGTGCAGGAATTCCTGGGTTTCCTCGCTGCCGTCGGCGCGCGTGGCCACGCTCATGTTGACCAGGCCGCGGTAGCGGCCGATGCCATGCTGGGAGTGGACGACCGGGTCGCCGACATTGAGCTCGGACAGGTCCTTGATCAGGGCCTCGACGTCGCTGACCTGTTCCTGTTTCTTGCGCCGGCGCATGCTGACGCCGGTGGCGAAGAGCTCGGTCTCGGTGACGAAGTCCAGGCCTTCCTCGGCCCAAGCAAAACCCACGTTGAGCGCGGCGGTGGCGATGCCCAGCTTTTCGTCGCTGGCCTGGAACTCGGCCAGCGAGTCGAAGGCAGGGGGCAGCACGCTGCTGGCGCGCAGGAAGTCCAGCAGGCTCTCGCGCCGGCCATCGCTTTCGGCCAGCAGCAGCACGCGGTGCAGGGTGTTGCGCAGGTGGTCCTTGAGCTTGGCCAGCGGGTCTTCGGCGCCACGCACCACGGTGAGCTCGGGCAGGGGCGCGAAGTCCACGAGTTCCTCGCCGCTGCCGGCCTTGAGCGCGAGCTGGGCATGGCCGTTGGCCAGGGCGTAGAACTGCTCGACGGCCAGGAACAGGTGCTCGGGCGCCATGGGCGGACGATCGGGCTCGCCCTGCGCCAGGCGGTAGCGCTCCTTCGTGTCCTGCCAGAAGCGTTGCAGCGGCGCTTCCAGCTCGCCGTGCAGCACCAGGGTGGCGGCACGTTCGCTGCCGTGGCCCAGGTAGTCGAAGACGGTGGCGGTCTGCTCGAAGAACAGGGGCAGGTAGTACTCGATGCCGGCCGTGGCCACGCCGGCGCCGATGTCCTTGTAGAGCCGGCTCTTGGTCGGGTCGCCTTCGAGCAGCTCGCGCCAGCGCTGGCGGAAGAGCTTGCGCGAGTCCTCGTCCATGGGGAATTCGCGCCCGGGCAGCAGGCGCACCGCGGGCACGGGGTAGAGGCTGCGCTGGGTGTCCGGGTCGAAGGTGCGGATGGAGTCGACCTCGTTGTCGAACAGGTCCACGCGGTAGGGCACCTGCGAGCCCATGGGGAAGAGGTCGATCAGGCCGCCTCGCACCGCGTATTCGCCCGGGCTGACGACCTGGGTGACGTGGTTGTAGCCGGCCAGCGTGAGCTGGGCGCGCAGCTGCGCCTCGTCGAGCTTCTGGCCGGTCTCGAAGGCAAAGGTGGTGGCGGCCAGGAAGCTCGGTGGCGCCAAGCGGTACAGCGCCGTGCTGGCCGGGATCAGCACCACGTCCGTGGTGTCCTCGGGCTTGCCGCGACCGTGGTTGTACAGGCGCCAGAGCGTGGCCAGACGCTCGCTGATCAGGTCCTGGTGCGGCGAGAAGGTGTCGTAGGGCAGGGTTTCCCAGTCGGGAAACAGGGCGCAGCGCAGGTCCGGGTCGAAGAAGGCGATCTCGTCGATCAGTCGCTGGGCGTCGGTGGCGTCGGCGCAGACGATGGCCAGCAGGCGGCCGCTCTCCTTCTCGCGCCGGGCCAGGCGGGCCAGCAGCAGGGCATCGGCAGAGCCGGCGGGGCGGGGCAGGGTGTAGCGCTTGCCGGGCGGCAGCTTGGGCAGGTCCATCGCGTGGGAGAAGTGCAAATGCGAAACACCCCTCGTCGCGTGGACGGGGGGTGTGCAAAGTCATCGAACACAGACATTTTACCGGTGCATGCCCTGCCGCGAGGTCCAAGGGACAACAGCCCCTACTAAGATCGAGCCATGCATCAAGACCCCCTGCGAGGTCCCACACGGGCCCGCTCTGTCGACACCTATTCCACGCCAGCGGCCGCCGTGGCCATGGATCCCAAGGACGCCGAGGATCGCCTGAACTGGCGGGCCCTGCCGGGCCGGCTGGCGCCGGCGCTGGTGGTCACGCTGGTCTGCCTGGCGGCGGCCCAGGTCAGCTACCTGCTGTTCCACACGCTGGCCGAGGTGTTTTCCATCGTCATCGCGCTGACCGCACTGGCGGTGGCCATGACCTCGCACCGCTTCACGCGCAACCACTACACCATCCACCTGGCGGTGGCCATCGGCTGGTGTGCGGCGCTGGACCTGGTCCACACCCTGGTCTTCCCGGGCATGGGCCTGCTGCCCTTCTACGACGCCAATCTGGCCCCCCAGTTCTGGATCGCAGCGCGTTTCCTGCAGGCGGCGGCCTTGCTGGTCGCGCCGCTGTACCTGCGCCGGGTGGCGCACATCGGCCGGCTGCAGCTGATCTATGGCGGTCTCGCCCTGCTGGCCACGGTCTGGATCTTCAGCGGGCACTTTCCCGAGACCTATGTGGCAGGGGAAGGGCTGACGCCGTTCAAGCTCTACGCCGAATACCTGATCATCACCATGCTGGTCTGCGCCGTGGCGCTGTCCTGGCGCAACCGGGCGCTGATGGCGCCGCGCCTGTACCTAGGGGTACAGGCCGCTCTGGTGATGATGATCCTGTCCGAGTTCGCTTTCACGCGCTACGTCAACATGTACGGCGGCGCCAACCAGCTGGGCCACATCTTCAAGATCTTCGCCTACTGGTTCGTCTATCTGGCCCTGGTGCAGAACACCTTGCGCCTGCCCTTCGGCATGCTCTCGCGCACGGCCGGGACCTTCGATGCGATTCCCGATCCGGTGCTGGTGGTCGGCACCGACGGGCGGCTGCTGCAGTTCAACCGCGCCGCGGTCGAGGCCACGGGCCTGTCGCCGCGCGTGCTCGCGGCGGGCCATGTGCACACCCTGTTCCACGATCCGGCGCAGCCGTCCGAGGCCTGCCCGGTCTGTGCGCGCATCGGCCGCGGGGAGCAGACTTTCGTCGTCGAGATCGAACGCGATGCCGGGGAGCGCAGCCTCGAGTTCTCGGTGGCGCCCTACTGGCCCGGTGATCCGGCGCGCGGCGTGGTGCAGGTCGTGCGGGACATCACCGAGCGCAAGCACCTGGCGGACGAGCGCGAACAGCTGGTCACCAATCTCGCCGAGCGGATCAAGGAGCTGCGCACCCTCTATGACGTGTCGCGCCTGCTCGAGCGCGGAGACCTGGAACTGCCGGCCCTGCTGCAGGAGATCGCGGCGGCGCTGCCGGCAGCCTTTTTCCATCCGGACCAGATGCGGGTGGCGGTCTGCAGCGAACAGGCCTGCTACGGCGACGCCGCGGCGCTGGAGGTGCCCGACCGGCTGGAGCGGCTGATCCGGGTGGATGGCCAGGTGGTGGGGCGTATCGTGGCCGCCTACGCGCCGGCCCTGCCGCTGGCGGAACGGGCCTTTCTGACCGAGGAGCAGGCGCTGCTGGGTACGCTGGCCCAGCATCTGGGCGAGGCCATGCAGCGGCGCCAGGCCGAGCGCCAGGTGCGCCGGTTGAGCTACCTCTACAACATGCTCAGCGCGGCCAACCGGGCCATCGTGCGCTGCAGCTCCGAGGCGCAGCTGCTGCAGGAGGTCCACGCGGCCCTGGTGCAGCACGGTGCCTTCCCCAAGCTCTTCATCGCGCTGAGCGAGGCCGGCAGCCTGCCGCTGCGCCTGGTTCATGTGCACGGTGTCGACGACACCCATCGGCCGCAGCTTGAGGCCGTGCTGGCCGACCGTGCCGGCCCGCTGGCACCGCGCTATGCGGACCTGCACGCCGGCCACACGCTCTGGGTCCCGCTGCCGCCGGTCGGCACCGACGCCTGGAACGACTGGCTGCACGCCGAAGGCATAGGCTCGCGCGCCCTGGTGCCGCTGATGTGCCAGGGCCTGGTGCACGGGGTGATCGGCCTGTATGGCGAGGGCGATACCGCCTTCGACGAGGCCCAGGTCGGGCTGCTGGACGAACTCGCGGCGGACCTGGCCTTCGCGCTCAACGGGCTGGCCACGGAGCAGCGGCGCCAGCGTGCGGAGCAGCGGGCCGAACTGTCGGACCTGCGCTTTCGCGAGGTCTTCGAGTCCTCGCCGCTGCCCATGCAGATCCTCGCCACGGACAGCGGCACCACGCTGGCCATCAACCGCGCGC
Organism: Burkholderiaceae bacterium; assembly: GCA_019745555.1. Lineage (GTDB taxonomy): Bacteria > Pseudomonadota > Gammaproteobacteria > Burkholderiales > Burkholderiaceae_C > Hylemonella. Next base: position 12,373 of record JAIESX010000049.1, read on the forward strand.
ACCGCGACTGGCTGGGTTACGACCTGGCGCAGATCAGCGCACGCGAGGACTGGCTCGGGGCGGTCCATGCCGATCCCGGGCGGCGCGCGGCCCTGCTGGCGCACTGGCAGGAGTCCGTGCTGCAGGCCCGCGCCGCGGGCACCGTGGTGCGCTCGCCCGAGCTCACGCTGCGCGCTCGTGACGGCCGCGAGCGCATCGCCCAGGGCACCATGACCCTGGTCGACGGCGATGCCATCATCGCCTGGACCGACCTGACCGAGATCCGCCGCAGCGAGCAGGCCCTGCGAGCCAGCGAGCTGCATTTCCGCACCATGATCGAGCAGACGGTCATGGGTGTGTACGTGCGCCGCGGCGGCCGTTTCCTTTACGTCAATCCGCGCTACTGCGAGCTGGTCGGCTGGTCGCGCGAGGAGCTGGAGGGCCAGGAGATCTGGCGTTTCACGGGCGAGGACCCGGACACCGTGCAGCGCATCCGCACCGCCTGGCTGGCACTGGAGGCCGGGGAGAGCGCGGTGCACTACAACGTGCCGCTGCGCTGCAAGAGCGGCGAGGTGCGGGAGCTGGCCCTGCATGCCAGCCGCATCCAGTGGGACGGCGAGCCGGCCGACATCGTGGTCGCTGAGGACGTCACCGAACGCCAGCAGGCGGCGGCGCAGATCGCGCGCCAGCTCGAGCAGCTGGAGGCGGCGATGCGCGGGACGCTGCAGGCGGTCTCGAACATGATCGACCAGCGCGATCCCTACACCGCCGGCCACGAGCGCCGTGTCGGCCTGATCGCCGGTGCGATCGGTGCCGAGCTGGGCTGGGATGCCAAGCGCTGCGAGATGATGGAGCTCGTGGGTCTGGTGCACGACATCGGCAAGATCGGCGTGCCCGCCGAGATCCTGACCAAGCCCACCCGTTTGAGCGAGCTGGAGATGGCCCTGATGCGCCAGCACGCCGAGGCGGGCTACCAGATCCTCAAGGACGTGCCCTTCTCCTTCCCGGTGGCCGACATCATCCGCCAGCACCATGAGCGGCTCGACGGCAGCGGCTACCCGCAGGGCCTCAAGGGCGAGCAGATCCTGCCCGAAGCCCGGGTGCTGGCCGTGGCCGACGTGATCGAGTCCATTGCGACCCACCGGCCCTACCGTCCTGCACGCGGCATGGACGCCGCCCTGGCCGAGCTCGAGCGCGGCCGCGGCACGCACTACGACGCCGAGGTCATCGACGCCTTCGGGCGCCTGCTGCACGAGAAGGGCTACGTCCTGCCGCAGTAGCCGCCTAGAATGCGGGCTCATCCCATGAGCGACACCTCCCCGCATCCCGCGCCCCTGTGCTGGGCCCTGATTCCCTGTGCCGGCACGGGCACGCGTGCCGGCGCCGCCGGTCCCAAGCAGTACCAGCCCGTGGCGGGTCAGCCCATGGTGCTGCACACGCTGGCGGCCTTTGCCGCCGTGCCGCAGCTGCGGCGCACCCTGGTGGTGGTGGCGCCGGGCGACCGCTTCCTGCAGCCTGCGCCCACGGCCGCCTGGGTGGTGGCCGATGCCGGTGGCGCCACGCGGGCAGCCACGGTGGCCAACGGCCTGGCGGTGCTGCGCAGCCTGGGCGCGAGCGATGACGACTGGGTGCTGGTGCACGACGCCGCACGCTGCCTGGTGACGCCGGCCCAGATCACGCAGCTGATCGACGCCTGTGCACAGGACACGGTGGGGGGCTTGCTGGCGCTCAAGCTGCCCGATACGCTCAAGCAGGAGCAGGCTGGCCGGGTGGCCGCCACGCTGGAGCGCAGTGACAAATGGCTGGCGCAGACGCCGCAGATGTTCCGTCTCGGCCTGCTGCAGCGCGCGCTGCAGGCAGCTGGCGACGCTGTGACCGACGAGTCCTCGGCCATCGAGGCTCTGGGCCTCGCGCCGCGCCTGGTGGCCGGCAGCGCGCAGAATTTCAAGGTGACCTATCCCGAGGACTTCGCGCTCGCGGAAGCGGTCCTCCAAGCCAGAAAGAAGTTATGAACATTCGAGTCGGTGAAGGCTGGGACGTGCACCAGCTGGTCGAGGGGCGCAAGCTCGTTCTCGGTGGCGTGGAGATCCCTTACGAGAAGGGGCTGCTGGGCCATTCGGACGCCGATGCGCTGCTGCACGCCATCACCGACGCGCTCTTCGGCGCGGCTGGCCTGGGCGACATCGGCCGTCATTTCCCCGACACCGATGTGCGCTTCAAGGGCGCGGATTCCGGCGTGCTGCTGGCCGAGGCTGCGGCGCGGGTGCGTGCGGCAGGCTGGCAGATCGGGAATGTGGACAGCACCATCATCGCCCAGGCGCCCAAGATGGCGCCCCACATCCCGGCCATGCGCGAGCGCATCGCGGCCCTGCTCGGCCTGCCGGCCGAGGCTGTCAACGTGAAGGCCAAGACGGCCGAGAAGCTGGGCCCCGTGGGCGAGGGCCGCAGCATCGAGGCGCGCGCCGTCGTGCTGCTGCAGCGCTGAAACAGCCCCTAGCTGCGGGCCTGCTGCAGCTGGATGCGCGTGGTGAAGCCGCCCGTGCTGCTGTTGCCGATGCCGAACTTGCCGCCCATGCGGCGTACGGTCTTGTCGACGATGGACAGGCCCAGGCCGGCGCCCGTGGCGGCCGTGCGTGCGGCATCGCCGCGGTAGAAGGGTTTGGTCAGGTTGGGCAGGTGTTCGGGCGCCACGCCCGGCCCGTGATCGCGTACGCGGATCTGCACCCACTGGTCGCGCGCGCGGGTGGTGATGTCCACCTTGCTGATGCCGGTCTCGGGCGTCTTGCCGTAACGGCGGGCGTTTTCCACGAGGTTGGAGATCACACGCCCCAGCTCCACGGCATCCGCCAGGATCCAGACGTTGTCCTGCAGGTCCAGGTTGAACTGCATGTCCTCGCGGTCCTTGAAGGCGAAGAGGCTGGCACGGATGACCTCGTTGAGATTGACGCGGGTCAGGCGCACGTGGTCGGGCCGCGCGTAGTCCATGAACTTGTCGATGATGGCGTCGAGCTGCTCCAGGTCGGCCACCATGTGGGCCTGGGCGTCGGGGTCGGCCACGCTCATCTCGGTCTCCAGGCGCAGGCGCGCCAGCGGGGTGCGCAGGTCGTGCGAGATGCCCGCGAGCATGACGGCGCGGTCCTGCTCGATCTTGGCCAGGCGCTGCGCCATGCGGTTGAAGCCGATGTTGACCTGCCGGATTTCGGTGGTGGGCACCCGTTCGTTGAGACGGCTGGCCGCGAAGTCGCCCTCGCGGATGCGGCTGGCGGCAAACGACAGCTGCTTGAGCGGGCGGTTGATCAGGCGCGCGATGATGGCCGCGCCAGTCAGCGAGAGCAGCACGCCAGTGGACAGCCAGATCAGCCAGGTCTTGTTGGCGGTCTGGTTGAAGCGCGCGCGGTCGGTGTGCAGCCAGTAGCTGTCGCGCTCGATCAGGAAACCCACCCAGAGGCCGGGCCTGCCGTTGACGCTGCTGGCTACCACCGTCCCCGGGCCGAGGCGGGCCGTGAGTTCCTGTACCACGCGCCGGCTCAGGCCGTCGTTCTCGTAGGGCTCGAAACGGTCGCCGGGTTCGCGCGGCAGCACCCGCACGCCTTCCTTCTCGGTCATGGTCTTGATCAGCGAGACGCGCTGGATGGCGTCGGCGTGCACCAGTGCGGCACGGCTGAGGTTGACGAGGGAGGCGATCTGCTGCGCGGTCTGGATGGCGCGCGGCTCGAACTCCAGGGCACGCAGGGTCTGCAGCCAGGCCAGGATGCTGCCGAAGAGCAGCAGGGCGAGCAGGAAAAAGGTGCGCCAGAACAGGCTCAGGCCCGAACGCTCCTGGACCTCACCCTCCAGTTCGGCGGGCGTGGTCTCCATGGGGCCCCCGCCCCGGGTGGAACCGCCGTTGTGTTCTTCCGTCAGGCGCGACTGCCAGCGCGAGGGGTCCAGCAGCGAGGGGCGCAGCAGGTGTGAGGAGCGTGAGGCACGAAAGATCAACCTGCACCATCCGGAACAAAGACATAACCCACGCCCCAGACCGTCTGGATGTAACGCGGCACGGCGGGGTCGACCTCGATGAGCTTGCGCAGGCGCGAGACCTGCACGTCCAGGCTGCGGTCGAAGGGCTCGAACTCACGGCCGCGTGCCTGCTGGGCCAGCTTCTCGCGCGACATGGGCTGGCGCGGATGGCGCACCAGGGCCTTGAGCATGGCGAACTCGCCCGTGGTCAGGGGAAGTTCCTCGCCCTCCTTGCGCAGGGTGCGCGCACCCATGTCGAAGGTGTAGGGCCCGAAGCTCACCACTTCCTGGTCGCTCGACGGCGCGCCCGGCGCCTCGGGAGCGGGTCGGCGGCGCAGCACGGCGTTGATGCGGGCCAGTAGCTCGCGTGGGTTGAAGGGTTTGCCCAGGTAGTCGTCGGCGCCGACTTCCAGGCCGACGATACGGTCCACGTCCTCGACCTTGGCGGTCAGCATGATGATGGGTGTCTTGTCGTTGGCGGCACGCAGGCGCCGGCAGATCGACAGGCCGTCCTCGCCGGGCATCATGAGGTCGAGCACGATGAGGTCCACCGTCTCGCGCAGCAGGATGCGCGTGAGCGACTTGCCGTCCTCGGCCTGGAAGACCTCGAAACCCTCCTGGGTGAGGTAACGGCGCAGCAGGTCGCGGATGCGCGCATCGTCATCGACGATCAGGATCTTGTCGGCACGGCTGGAGGGAGACGTCATGTTGTTTGCTCTGCCTGGGACGGGTACATCCGGTGGATTTTGCCGGTCGCCACGGGCCATCCACCTCGCCTGGGCCCGACTTTGACATACTGTTACAAATCTCGCCCTCCAGCGCAAGTGGGGCGCCGCAAGAATCCCGGTTGGATTCAGGAGCCCCCTCGATGAAAGCTTTTTCCGCCCCTCTTTGGTCCCTGCTGCTGGCCCTTGGCCTGGGCGCCACAACGGCAGCCCGTGCCCAGCTTGGACCCATCCCGCGGGATGTGGTGCAGTTTTCGGCCACGGCCACGCTGGAGGCGCGCCAGGACCAGCTCAGCGTGACCTTGCGCGCCACGCGCGAGGGCGGTGAGGCCGCCGTGGTGCAGCAGCAGCTCAAGGCCGTGCTCGACGCCGCGCTGGCCGAGGCCCGACCGCAGGCCCAGCCCGGTGCGCTGGAGGTGCGCAGCGGCAACTTCAGCCTTTACCCGCGCAGCAACCGCGAGGGGCGTATCAGCGGCTGGCAGGGCTCGGCCGAACTCGTACTCTCGGGCAGCGACCTGGAGCGTATCGCCGCGCTGGCCGGCCGTATCCAGGGCATGGCGGTGGTGCAGACCGCCTTCGGCCTGAGCCGCGAGCAGCGCGAGAAGCTGGAGCAGCAGGCCCAGGCCCAGGCCATCGAGCGCTTCCGCGCCCGCGCTGCGGAGATCGCGCGCGGTTTCGGTTTTGCCGGTTTCAGCCTGCGCGAGATCCACATCAACAGCCAGGAGCAGGGGGCGCCCATCCGTCCGCGTTTCCTGGCCATGGAAGCCAAGGCCAGCGTGGCATCCGACGCGCCGCTGCCCGTGGAAGCCGGCCAGGCCCAGGTGCAGGTCACCGTCAGCGGCTCGATCCAGCTCAAGTAGGGCAAGCCCGGGGGCGCCGGGCTTTGCGCGGCGTGCTGCCGGACCTACACTGCCTTCAACGGTTGCCACCATGTTGCCCCTGCCCACCTTTCAGAACCCGCGCCGGCCCGCCGGGGCTTTGCCTGAACACGAGGCGGGTGAGGGCATCGGGCGTTTTGTCCTGCGACGCCTGATCGGCGAGGGCGGCCAGGCCTCGGTCTGGCTGGCTTTTGACCCGCGCCTGGAGCGGGAGGTGGCGCTCAAGCTGCTGCGTCCCGAGCCCGGGACCGATGCGGCCCAGGTGGCGCACTGGCTGCGCGAGGCGCGCAGCGTCAGCCGCCTGACCCACCCCAATGTGATCCCGGTCTTCGAGGCCGATGTGCACGAGGGGCAGCCTTACCTGGTCTTCGAGTACGTGCCGGGCCAGACCCTGGCCGACATCCTGAGGCTGCGCGGAGCGCTGGCACCGCAGGAGGCCGTGGGGCTGATGGTCGACGTGCTGGAGGCCTTGGCGGCCGCGCACGCCGCCGGCATCGTGCACCGCGATCTCAAGCCTTCCAATGTGCTGGTCGACGCCGGCGGACGGGCCCGTGTCATGGATTTCGGCATCGCGGTGCGGGTGCAGGAAAGCGCAGGCACCACGCCTGTGGCTGGCACCGGGGGCGGTACGCCGGGCTACATGTCGCCCGAGGCGGCGACCGGGGCGGCCCCGACCGCGGCCATGGACATCTTCTCCGCGGCCATCGTTCTCACCGAACTGCTCTGCGGCCATCGCCTGATCGACGAGCGTGATCCCTGGCGTGCCATGCAGCGCGTGGCACTCGAGGACCTGGTGCTGCCAGCCGACCTCGGCCCGGAGGCCGACGACGCCCTGCGCGCCATCCTGCTGCGAGGGCTGGCGCGTGACCCACACCAGCGCCACCCCTCGGCCCAGGTCTTCCGCGATGAACTCAAGCGGTGGCTGCGCCCCGTCACGGCCCCGCTGGCCGGCGACGAGGCGCGCAGCGGCACGGTGGACTTTCTCCTGCGCCGTATGCGGCACAAGAGTGATTTTCCGGCGCTCTCGGGTTCGGTCACGCGTATCCAGAGCATCTCCAGTTCGGATCGCGAGAGCGTGGCGACGCTGACCAACGAGATCCTCAAGGACGTCGCGCTGACCAACAAGCTGCTGCGCCTGGTCAACACGCCGCAGTACGCCCGCGGCGGACCCATCAGTACGGTGTCGCGCGCGGTCCAGCTGGTGGGTTTCAACGGCATCCGCACGATGGCGCTGAGCCTGGTGCTGCTGGAGCACATGCAGGACCAGGCCCACGCCAGCCTGCTCAAAGAGGAGTTTCTGCGTTCGCTGATGGCCGGCTCCATCGCGGCCGAACTCAGCCCGCCGCGCAGCGAGGAGGGCGAAGAGGCCTTTCTCGGCGCCATGTTCCAGAACCTGGGGCGGCTGCTGACCGAGTACTACTTTCCCGAAGAGGCCCGTGCCGTGCGCGCGCTGACCGAGGGCAAGGAGCCCATGCCCGAGATGAACGCCGCCATCACTGTGCTGGGCATCAGCTATGAACAACTCGGCGTGGGCATCAGCAAGGCCTGGAACCTGCCGGAGACTATCCGGCACTGCATGCGCAAGCCCGAGGGCCCGCCGCCCGCCACGCCCCCCAGGGATCCGGGCGAGCGGCTGCGCTGGGTGGCCCTGGCGTCCAACGAGATGGCCGACGTCCTGCTGCACCACGAGCCCGCCCTGGCCATAGCCAAGGTGGTGCAGGCCGGCCAGCGTTATGCGCGTCCGCTCAACCTGGACCAGAAAGGCCTGGAGGCTGCCACCCAGCGCGCGCGTGACAAGCTGGCCGAGCTGGCGCGCGCCATCGATTTCAGGGTGGCTCCCGATTCCGCCGCGGCGAGGCTGCTGCACACCGCGCCCACTGGCGCGGGCGAAGCGCGCACCGTGACCCTGCATGAGGTGATGGGCGGCGATGGTTTCCAGGATTCCGTGGGTTCCTACGAGCTGCATGCCACCCAGCCCGTGACGCCGGAGCAGGTCGCCGCGCTGGCACGCGAGTCCCAGCGTGTGGCCGAGATGCTGGCCGCGGGCATCCAGGACATCACCAACGCGATGGTCGAGGACTTCAAGCTGCCCGACATCCTGCGCATGATCCTGGAGACCATGTTCCGCGCCATGAACTTCCGCCAGATCGTCTTCTGCATGCGCGACCCCCGCCAGGACGCGCTGACCGGTCGTTTTGGCCTCGGCCCCGGAGTGGAGCGTATCGTCAAGTCCTTCCACATTCCCCTGCATCCCGCGCAGCCCGATCTGTTCACGGCGGTGTGCGGCAAGGGTTCCGACACCATGATCAACGACGCCGCTGACGAGCGGGTCGCTGCCCGCCTGCCGGCCTGGTACCGCCAGGCCGTCCATGCGCCCACCTTCCTGTTGCTGCCCCTGACGCTCAAGGGTTCACCCTTCGGCCTGATCTATGCGGACAAGGGGGAGCCAGGGGAGTTGCAACTGGGGGAGAAGGAGCTGGCGCTCCTGCGGACTTTGCGTAATCAGGCGGTGATGGCGTTTCGGCAGTCGTCCTGAGCTTCTTTGCCCCTCGCTTTTTCGTGCTTGGCAGGCCGGGGCGAGGCCCGGCAATGCCGCGAGAGAGAAAATCTAACGATAAGAAGAGAGGCGCATCACTGCGCCACCCATCCCCCATCCATATTCCACGCCACGCCGCGCACGTTGTCCGCCGCCGGCGAGCAGAAAAACACCGCCAGACCACCCAGTTCCTCGGGCGTGGTGAACTGCATGGAGGGTTCCTTTTCGCCCAGCAGCAGCTTCTTGGCCTCCTCGTTGGAGACCTTGAGTGCGGCCGCCTTGGCGTCCACCTGTTTCTGCACCAGCGGGGTCAGCACCCAGCCCGGGCAGATGGCGTTGCAGGTCACGCCGGTGGTGGCGTTTTCCAGCGCCGTGACCTTGGTCAGGCCCACGATGCCGTGTTTGGCCGCCACGTAGGCCGATTTCTCGGCCGAGGCCACCAGGCCATGTACCGAGGCGACGTTGATGATGCGGCCCCAGTTGGCGGCCCGCATCGCCGGCAGGGCCAGGCGCGTGGCGTGGAAGGCGCTGCTGAGGTTGATGGCGATGATCGCGTCCCAGCGCTCGGGCGGGAAGTCCTCGATGCGCGCCACGTGCTGGATGCCGGCGTTGTTGACCAGGATGTCGACGCGGCCGAACTGCGCCGCGGCGGCCTTCATCATGTCCTCGATCTCGGCGGGCTTGCTCATGTCAGCGCCGTGGTAGCCCACCTTGACGCCCAGCGCGGCGATCTCGGCCCTGGGCCCTTCGACATCACCGAAACCGTTGAGCACGATGTTGGCACCCTGGGCGGCCAGGGCTTTGGCGATGCCCAGGCCGATGCCGCTGGTGGAGCCGGTGACGAGGGCGGTTTTACCTTTGAGCATGTGTAGTCTCCAATGAATGGCACGGGTTTGAATTAGGATGATGCCACGCGCATCCGATCCCGTTCTGATTTCCATTGCACCATGTCCGAGCCTACGCTGAACTACGTATCCTGTCCCGACGCCAGCGGCAACCACCGCATGGCGTACTGGCAGTGGGGCCGGGCCGATGCGCCGCACGTGGTGCTGTGCGTGCATGGCCTGTCAAGGCAGGGCCGGGATTTTGACGTGCTGGCGCAGGCCCTGATCGCGCGCGGCGGCGACGGCCTGCGGGTGGTCTGTCCCGATGTGGTGGGACGCGGCCAAAGTGACTGGCTGCAGGACCCCAAGGGCTACCAGGTGCCGGCCTATGCAGCCGACATGGGGGTGCTGTTGCAGGCCTTGCAACCGGCCACGCTGGACTGGGTGGGGACCAGCATGGGCGGGCTGATCGGTCTGGTGCTGGCCGGACAAGCGGGCCTGCCTTTCCCCATTCGCCGTCTGGTTCTCAACGATGTGGGGCCCACGATCTCCTGGCCGGCCATCGAGCGCATTGGCGCCTACTTGGGCGCACCGCTGCGCTTCGACTCGGTGGAGCAGGCCGCGGATGCCCTGCGCCTGATTTCCACCGGCTTCGGGCCGCACACGCGCGAGCAGTGGCTGGCCCTGACCCGGCCCATGCTCAAACCTGCGCCCGAGGGCGACGGCCGGCTCATGCTGCATTACGACCCGGCCATCGCCATACCCTTCCGGGCCCTCACGCCCGAGGCTTCGGCCCAGGGCGAGGTGCTGCTGTGGCAGCTCTACGATGCGATCCGTGCCCGGACGCTCCTGCTGCGCGGCGCCGATTCCGACCTGTTCTCCCGCGAGACCGCACAAGCCATGACCCGGCGGGGTCCGCATGCGCGGCTGGTGGAGTTCCCCGGCGTGGGTCATGCGCCCACCCTGGTGGCCGAGGACCAGGTGCGCGTGGTGAGCGACTTCCTGCTGGCGGCGTGAGCGGGGACGACGCGGAATGAAAAGCCACGCTTCCGAAGTGCCCGGCAGCGAGCAGCGGGCGCCCCTGCTCGAGGCCACCGCCCGCAGCCTGCCCGAACAGGCTCACGCGCTGGCGCGTGCGCGCGCCTTTGCCGAGCCCCTGCTGGCCAGCGAGAGCCTGGATACAGGGGAGAACATCCTGGCCCATGCCGACGCCGTGGCCGCCATCCTGCGCACCATCGGCGGCTCCGAAGCCATGCAGGCCGCGAGTTACCTGGTCTATGCCTGCCAGCACCTGAACAAGCCGCAGGAGACCATTGCCAAGGCCTTCGGCGAGAGCTACGCCGAACTGGCCGTGGAGACGACCAAGCTGGTGCAGGTGCAGCGCCAGGCGCGTGCGGCCCAGCTGGCGGCCGAACGCAGCGGTACGCCCGTGCCCATGGCCCAGACCGCGGCCATGCAGACCGAAAACGTGCGCAAGATGCTGCTGGCGTTTTCGCGCGACCTGCGGGTGGTGCTGCTGCGCCTGGCCTCGCGCCTGCAGACCCTGCGCCACTTTGCCGCCACCAAGCTGCCGGTGCCGGCAGGCCTGGCCGTGGAGTCGCTCCACGTGTTTGCGCCGCTGGCCAACCGCCTGGGCATCTGGGAGATCAAGTGGGAGATGGAGGACCTGGCCTTCCGTTTCCTCGAACCCGAGACCTACCGGCAGATCGCCCGCTTGCTCGACGAAAAGCGTATCGAGCGCGAGACCTATGTGCAGCAGCTGCGCGACCGGCTCGAGGCCGAGCTGCGCGGCCAGGGCATCACGGCCCAGGTGCAGGGACGGCCCAAGCACATCTACAGCATCGTCAAGAAGATGCGCGGCAAGTCGCTGGACTTCGAGCACGTGTACGACGTGCGCGCGCTGCGCATCGTCGTGCCCTCGGTACCCGACTGCTATGCGGCGCTGAGCTGGGTGCACAGCCGCTTCACGCCCGTGACCGAGGAGTTCGACGACTACATCGCCAGGCCCAAGGCCAACGGCTACCAGTCCCTGCACACCATCGTGCGCGACGCCGGGGGGCGGGCCATCGAGATCCAGATCCGCACCCAGGCCATGCACGAACACGCCGAACATGGTGTGGCCGCGCACTGGGCCTACAAGGAAGCCGGCACCAAAGGCTACAGCGGCGTGAGCGCCGACAGCGCCTACGACGCCAAGATTGCCGTCCTGCGCCAGCTGCTGGCCTGGGAGCGCGACCTCTCGGGCCCGCAGCAGGGCCAGGCTGTGTTCGACGACCGTATCTACGTGCTCACGCCCGACGCCGCCATCGTCGAACTGCCCCAGGGCGCCACGGCAGTGGACTTCGCCTACAGCGTGCACACCAACCTGGGCCACCGCTGCCGCGGTGCGCGTGTCGACGGCGCCATGGTGCCGCTGAACACGCCACTGAAAAACGGCCAGACGGTCGAGATCGTTGCGGCCAAGGAGGGCGGTCCCTCGCGCGACTGGCTCAACACCGAGCTGGGTTTTCTCGCGAGCCCGCGGGCCCGCAGCAAGGTGCGCGCCTGGTTCAATGCCCAGGCCACGGACGAGACCATCGCGCGCGGCCGCGAGGCGGTGGAGAAGCTCCTGCAGCGCGAGGGCAAGACGGCCATCAAGCTCGACGATCTGGCGGCCCAGCTGGGCTTCAATTCGGCCGAGGCCTTGTTCGAGGTCGTGGGCAAGGACGAGTTGTCCCTGCGCAGCATCGAGACGGTGCTGCGCCCGGCCGAGCCGCTGCTGCCACCGGACGAGCACGCCCTGCTCAAGAAACTGCGTACCGGCAGTGGCAGCCGCGGCGGGGTGCTGGTCGTGGGCGTCGACTCCCTGCTCACCCAGCTGGCCAAATGCTGCAAGCCCGCACCGCCCGACGAGATCCGTGGTTTTGTCACGCGCGGCAAGGGCGTCAGCGTGCACCGGGCCGACTGCGCCAACCTGCGCGAACTGATCCGCCAGAACGGCGAGCGGGTGATTGACGTCGAGTGGGGCACGCCCAAGGGCGGTGACGCACCGGTCTATCCGGTCGACGTGGCCATCGAGGCCAGCGACCGCCAGGGCCTGCTGCGCGACATCCTGGAAATCTTCGCCAAGGAAAAGATCAACGTCATCGGTGCCCAGACCCAGACCGTCAAGGGCGTGGCGTGGATGACGCTGACGGTGGAGATCTCGGACTCGGGGCGGCTGGGCCGGGTCCTGTCGACTGTGGCGGCCCTGTCGGGTGTGCGGACCGCGCGACGGCGCTGACCCGGCCGGCGGCAGGGGATGCCGTGCTATCGTCGCGCACCATGAAGATTGTGTATGTGGTTCGCCGTTTCGGCCCTGTGGGAGGCATGGAGCGTTACGTCTGGGAGACCGTGCTGGCCTTGCGTGAGCGCGGACACGAGCTCACCGTGTTGTGCGAACGTTGCCATGTGGATGCGCCGGCGGAGATCACCGTGGTGGAGCTCGGGGAATGCTTCCCGCGCCCGCGCTGGCTGGCGCTGCTGCGTTTCGGCCGGCGCGTGCGGCACTGGCTCGAGGCGCACCCGGACAGCAGCCGTATCGTTCACAGCCACGAACGGCTGGACAGCCATCACCTGACGACCTGGCACGGCCCGCCGTTTGCGACCATCTTCGAGCGCCCCTGGTGGCGCTGGCTGTCCCTGCGTGTGCTGATGCAGCTCTACCTGGAGCGGCGTGAGCTCAGGGTGCCCCGGCGCGTCGTGCCGGTGTCCAACATGATCAGCGGGCAGATCACGCGTTATTACCCCGCGCTGGCCGCCAAGCTCACCCGGCCGGTCCTGCCGGCGGTCCAGCCGGGCCCGCAGCGGCCCGAGCGGGCCATGGCCGCCGACGGCGGTGTGATCGGTTTTGTCGGCAAGGAGTGGGATCGCAAGGGCCTGCCCCTCGTCGTGGAGATCCTGACACTGCTCAGGCGCAAGCGCCCTGGCCTGCAGCTCCTGGTCGTGGGGCCAGACCCGTCTGCGGTGCAGCCCCTGTTCGCAGGCTGGACCTCGGGTTACCGCCTCGTGCCCTGGGCGGGGGCGGCGGACTATCCGGCCATGGACCTGCTCTTGCATCCCGCCCGGGCCGAGCCCTTCGGCATGGTCATCACCGAGGCGATGGCGGCAGGCCTGCCGGTGGTGGTCTCCGATGTCTGTGGCGCCGCCCAGGAAGTCGGGCCGCAGTCGGGCCGTGTGCTCTCTCTCTCCCAGCCGGTCCAGGCCTGGGCCGATGCGGTCGACGAGCAACTGGGTCGCCGCACCCCCGTTCCACCGTATGCACGAAGCTGGGGTCAGGTGGCCGCCGAGTACGAGGCGATCTACGCCGACCTGCAGGCCTAGGGGCGGTTCCCGCGTTGTGTGACACGGGCGCTGGGGGAGGGTCCCGGTCGGGCGCGTCTCAGAGGGCGCGGTTCAGGTCCACGTCCAGGCCGGCCTGTTTCATGGCACGGGCCAGCAGCAGGCGCCACAGGCCGGCGTCATCCATGACCACGCTCGCAACACCGTCCCAGGGCAGGGGACGTGCTGCCGGGCCCGGCACCAGGAAAAAGACACGATCCTTGCCCGTCGTGCCCAGCAGAAAACCCAGTTCCATCAGCAGTCCGGGCGACAGGGCCTTGAGCCCGCCGGCGTCAGGGTCCAGGGCTTCGGCAGGCAGGAGCACGACGGCGTACTGCAACTCGCCCAGATGCTCCAGCCGGTTGAAAAAGGCGCCGCCACTGGGGTTCGAGAGTTCGGGCAGGAAGGCCGGCTGCAACCCCAGCTGCTTGATGAGACTCAGCGTGGCTTCGCGGACCTTGGCCTTGGCGTCGTGGCTGACGACCGTGACGCGGACGGTCGCAGCGGTGGGCGAGGCGGCCGGGCGAGGCTCGACCGGGGTCGGCGGCGCGGGGGCCTTCACGGGGGCAGGTGCAGGGGTGGGCATGGCGACAGCCTCGGGTTCCGGAACGGGGGGTGGAGCAGGAGCAGGAGCAGGAGCAGGAGCAGGAGCAGGAGCAGGAGCAGGAGCAGGAGCAGGAGCAGGAGCAGGAGCAGGAGC
>JAIESX010000053.1 GCA_019745555.1 Burkholderiaceae bacterium
ACGCGCGTGACACCCACGTCCATGGCAATGAAGGTGGTGGGCGAGAGCAGCAGGCGCAAGCGCCCGCGCGTACCCACTGGACAGGGCAGCACCGCCCCCATGTCGACCAGCGCGCCCTTGAGCGAGACATCCAGCACCTGAACCTCACGCATATAGCCCGCCAGCGTAAGCCGGGCCGGCGCCTGGAAGACCGAGCGCAGAAAGCGCCGGTAGGCCAGCGATCGGTCCAGCACCGGCACCACGTCGATCACGTCGACGGGTTCGGGGCGGGAAGCGAATTTCTTCCGGGTCTTGAACATGGTGCGTCGCCCTTTCTCTTTCTCTGTGATGCAGTCTCGTGGCGCTCTGTGCGCTCTCGCAGTTGCCGTTTGCTGTGCTGATTGTCCCGGCCTCGTAGCGCGAAACCACAGCCAACGCGAGTGGAAAACACAGAAAAATCAGGCGCTTGCGCAGGCATCGCGCCATACCGTGCGCTTAGGACCAAGACTTGAGAAAGTGCTTGAAGTGTGGCGTCTTCCTGGCGCAACACCCGGGCAATGAACGCTTGCGTTCAACACGGTGATGGCCTAGGACGAACCCTTGCACGCCACGGGGCGCGGCCTCGACGCAGGACCTGGTCGCAAGCAGCCATTTCGGGTCCAATACATGCATGAACGCCCCGCACGACACCGAAGCCCGCCTGACCGAGCTGGAGATCAAGGCCAGCTACGCCGAAGACCTGCTGGAGCAGCTCAATACCACGATCTATCGTCAGCAACAGCAGATCGATCTGCTGTTGCGCGAAGTCACGGGCCTGCGCCAGCAGTTGCCCGAAGGCAGCCAGCCCGTGTTGCGCAATCCGCGCGACGAGCTGCCACCGCACTACTGAGCCGCTGCGGGCGGTGCGTAGCGCCTCACATCCTGCGGCCGCCCCTGCCGGTCCACACGCACGAGCACCATCTCGGCACTCGACACACTGCCACCGGCGTAGGCACTGATCACGACCTGATGCGTGACGAGCACGGGCGCAGGCCCGGGCGGCGCGTCCTGCAGGCGGGCGATGAAGGCCTGCAGGGCCTCGCGCTGCTGCGGTCCGCGCTCATAGTCACCGAAGAATGAACTCAGGCTGGGCTCGACCGCCACCGCACCGTAGTCGAGCAGACGCGCGGTGTCCAGGCAGCGGCACCAGGGGCTGGACCAGACCTGGGCAGCCAGCAGGCCCTGGGCGCGCAGCCAGCGGCCAGCAGCACGGGCCTGCTCCCGCCCGGCGGCGCTGAGGTTGCGCTGGGTGCTGCAGTCGTCGAGACGGAAGCCCGGCGGGTCGCCCACACCGGGCGCCTCGGCATGGCGCATGAGCAGCACATGGTCACCAGCCGAGAGCCGCTCGCCGACGGTGGCCGCCGACAGGGGCGCAGCCAGCAGCAGCGCTGGCGTACCGAGCAGGAAGCGGCGCTGCATCAGGCCGTGGCCCGCCCCTGGGCGACCAGGGTGGCGAGTTCGCGCTCGAGCAGCGCGGGATCGTCGGCGTTGTGTTCGACCAGCTGACGCAGATGGGTCATGCTGTCCAGGTCGAGGCGCTCGCAATGCAGACCGACATGGCGGCCCTCGATGTGGGCCACGGTGGCCTCCATGCGGATGGCGGCGTCGGCAGCCAGTGCCAGCTGCAGGCTGCAGGGCTCGCCCACCCGGCCACCCCAGCCCGGAGGGACTTCGACCAGCGCGCCCCGCAGGGAGACGTCGTGCAGCAAGCCCTGGCTCTCCATCTCGCCCCGTCGCAAACGCACGGGGGCATGGAAGACGGAACGCAGGAACTGGCGACGATCCTTGGAGCTGCTCATCAGGATGGACTCCCCGGCGCACAGGCGCCGAAACGAGTATCCACAGGCCGGTGCGGGCTGTCAAACGGGCACGGCCGAACCGAGGCGCGCGAGCCACTGGGCCAGCGGCTGGGGCTGGTCGTAGAAATAGCCCTGCAGGCGGTCACAGTGGTGCGTGCGCAGGAAGTCGACCTGGGCCTGGGTTTCGACGCCCTCGGCCACGACTTCCAGCCCCATATGATGGGCCATCGACAGGATGGACTGCACGATGGCCGTGTCGTTGATGTCGTGCGGCGTGTCCTGCACGAAACTGCGGTCGATCTTGAGCTCGAACAGCGGCAGCCGCTGCAGGTAGCGCAGGCTGGAGTAGCCGGTGCCGAAGTCGTCGATGGAAAAACGGATACCGAGCTTGACCAGCTCGATGATGCGCGCAAGGGCGTGCTCCCAGTCCTCGATGAACAGGCTCTCGGTGACCTCGAAAACCAGTTGCTGGGCCGGCGCACCGGTCTGGCGCAGCAGAGCCTGCACGCGCGGCACGAAGTCCTCGCTGCGGAACTGCTGGGCGCTCACGTTGACCGCCAGCGACTGCGTCAGCCCCTGCGACCGCATGCGCACCAGCGTGCGGCAGGCCTGCTCGATCACCCATTCACCCAGCGGCAGGATCAGACCGGTCTCCTCGGCCAGCGGAATGAAGCGCGTGGGCGGAATCAGGCCGCGCACCGGATGCTTCCAGCGCAGCAGCAGTTCGCCGCTGACGGGCTGGCCACCGGCGTCGACCTGGCTCTGCACGTAGAGGCAGAGCTGCTCCGCGGCCAGACCCTCCTTGAGCTCCTGCTCCAGCGCCAGGCGGTCCTCCACCTCGTGCTGCATGGTGAGTTCGAAGAAGGCGATGCGGTTGCGCCCGGCGCCCTTGGCGCGGTACATGGCGGTGTCGGCCTCGCGCAGCAGATCGTCGATCTTCTGCCCAGCCTTGGGGAACAGGCTGATGCCGATGCTGCCCGTGCTGGTGTAGCTGAAGTTGTCGATCAGGTGCGGGCGGTCCAGTGTGGCACGCACCTTCTCGGCCACGGCCATGGCCGCGCGCGCGCTGGCCTCGACGTCATAGCCGAGTTCGTTGATCAGCAGCACGAACTCGTCGCCGCCCAGACGCGCCACCGTGTCCTCGGCCCGCAGCAGTCCCTGCAGGCGTTGCGCCACCTCGGTCAGCAGCAGATCGCCCACCGAGTGGCCGCGCGCGTCGTTGATCTGCTTGAAGTTGTCCAGGTCCACGAACATCACCGCGCCGTACTGGCGGCTGCGTCGCGCCAGGGCCAGCGCCTGGTCGATGCGGTCGCGCAGCAGGCTGCGGTTGGGCAGGCCCGTGAGCGCATCGAAATAAGCCAGGCGGAAGGTCTGCGCCTCGGTCTCCTTGCGCTCGGTGATGTCGGTATTGAAGCCGTGCCACAGCGTGCTGCCGTCGGGCAGACGTTCCGGCTGGGCATTGCACAGGCGCCAGCGTTCGCCCTGCACAGGCAGGATCACGCGGTACTCGATGCGCCAGGGCTCCAGGGTCTCGGCCGAGACGCGGATCGACTCCAGCACCGGCTGCAGGTCATCAGGATGGATGCGCTCCAGCACCAGGCTGGCGTCCTCACGCACCTGCTCGGGCTCGACTTCATAGATGGTGTGGATGCCGGCACTGGCGAAGGGAAAGCTCAGCCGCCCTTCGGCATCGAGACGGAACTGGTAGAGCGAACCCGGCACGTGCCGCGCCAGGTTGTCGAGCAGGTCCACCTGCTGCTGCAGCTGGTGCTGCCAGCGCAGCCGCTCGGAGATGTCGCGGAACACGATGCTGCTCAGCCATTGGCCCGCATGGTCACGGTACAGCGCCGAGGTCAGCTCGACCTCGAACAGCGTGCCGTCGCCCCGGCGCATGCGCAGCTCGCCGCGCGCATGGCCCAGGCGCAGCCGGGTGTCGAGCAGTTCCGGCAGACGCGGATCCTCCAGATCGAGGATGCCACCGCGCCCACGCTCGCGGATCTGCTCCTCGCTCATGCCCAGCATGGCGCAGGCCGCGGCATTGGCCGCCAGCACCTCACCACCGGGCCGGGTCTGCAGCACGCCGTCCATGGTGTTGTCGAACAGCTTCTGGTAACGGTCCACGGCCAGCTGCATCTCCATGCGCTGGCGCCGCAGTTCAAGCTGGGCCACCACCTGACGCGCGAGCAGGCTCAGGGTCTCGCGCTCCTGCGGGCCGAACTCGCGCGGCTGGCGGTCGAGCACGCACAGCGTGCCCAGGGCCTGGCCATCGGGCATCACCAGCGGCGCACCGGCGTAGAAGCGGATGCCAGCCTCGCCCGTGACCAGTGGGTTGTCACTGAAGCGCAGGTCCAGCCGTGCGTCAGGCACGATCAGCATCTGCTGCGGCCGCTCGATCGCCACGCTGCAAAAGGACACGCTGCGCGGGGTTTCAGGCGCTTCCAGGCCCACACGGGACTTGAACCACTGGCGCTCGGCGTCGACCAGGCTGACCAGCACGATGGGCACCTTCAGCCACTGCGCCGCCAGATGGGTGATCTCGTCGAAACCGGCCTCGGGCGCGGTATCGAGCACCGCATAGTCCTGCAGGGTCTGCAGGCGCAGCCGCTCGGCCTCGTCGTCGGGCGTGTCCGAGGGCTGCTGCGCGTCGTTCACGACAGGGGCCCGTCCACCAGGGTCTGCGGCGGCAGCCAGTCGATCTCGGCCAGCAGCTGCGCCAGCGCGCGGCCGGCGGCGTCGAGCACGGCACGACCCTGTTCGGCCGTCGCCGCGGCCGCGTTGCCCACGGCGCCGGCCGGGTTGTAGTCCTGCATCTGCCAGGCCAGCTTGGCGCTTCTGCCATTGCCCAGGATGGGGAAGGCCGCAGCGCGCTGCTGCGCAGCCGAACTGAAATGCTGCGCGTGCTGCAGAGCCACGCGCTCGGGCCTGAGCGCCAGCATCATGGCCGTCTCGATCTGCCCGGCATGGACGCCCCAGCGGTGTTCCTCGGCGCTGAACAGCCCCTCGACCTCGGCGCCCAGCGGCAGGTTGAACCAGTTGACGCTGTAGACCAGCATGCCCAGGCGTGCGCGCAGATCGCGCGCCACCGGGTCGGTCAGACCGACCTGGCCGCCGTGCGCGTTGAGCAGTACCAGCTTCTTCACGCCGGCACGCGCCACCGATTCACCGATCTCGGTCCACAGACTGATCAAGGTGCGCGAGGACAGCGTGAGCGTGCCGGGAAAGGCCTGGTGCTCGGGGCTGAAGCCCACGCCCTGCACTGGCAGAAAAAGCACGGTCAGGTCCGCCGCCAGATGCGGCAGCGTGGCCGCGACCACGCCCTCGGCCAGGTCCGTGTCCACGCTCAGCGGCAGGTGCGGGCCATGCTGCTCGGTCGCGCCCAGAGGCAGCACGGCGATGGCGCGCGCGGCGTCCAGCTGCGCGAAATCACGGGTGGAGAGGTCGGCCCAGTAGCGGGAGGGGTTAGCCATGCGCCTATCTTAGGGCCTGCGGCCTCCGGCCGCTGCACGGAGTCGCCACACCGCCCCGGAACGGAACCGGCCTTCAGCGCTGGTACATCCAGCGACGCGACCAGGGCAGGCTGCGGGCCTGGAGGCCAGCCTTGCGGCACAGCACCTGGTAGAGCGAGATCTCGTCGTGCTCGAAGGCCCACTGGCAGCCGGCCAGGTAGACGCGCCAGATGCGCCAGCGGCGCTCGTCCACCAAGGTACGAAGCCTGTCGCCGGCGGCCTCGAAGGCCTGGCTCCACAAGCCCGTGGTGCGTGCGTAGTGACGACGCAGACTTTCCACATCCAGCGCCTCCAGCCCGCCGGCCTGCAGGGTCCTGAGCACGGTACTGATGTGGGGCAGCTCGCCCTGCGGGAAGACGTAGCGGTCGATGAAGCGGCCGCCGCCATGGCTGGTCTCGCCGTCGTTGGCGTCGGTCGAGGTGATGCCGTGGTTGAGCACCCAGCCATCGTCCGTGAGCAGCTCGCGGATGCGCGCGAAATAGCCCTGCAGATAGTCCAGCCCCACATGCTCGAACATGCCGACGCTGGTGATGCGATCGAAGGGACCCTGCACGTCGCGGTAGTCCTGCAAGCTGATCTCCACCCGGTCCTGCAGACCGGCGGCGCGCACCCGCTCGGTGGCCAGCTCGAACTGGCGTTGCGAGAGCGTGATACCCACGCAGCGCGCGCCGAACTTCTGCGCCGCGCGGATCACGAGCGCCCCCCAGCCACAGCCGATGTCGAGCAGACGCTGATCCTGTCGCAGCTGCACCTTGGTCAGGATGTGGTCGATCTTCTTGAGCTGGGCCTCCTCCAGGCTCTCGTCGCCATTCTCGAAGTAGGCGCAGGAATAGACCATGCGCGGATCGAGCCAGGCCTGGTAGAAATCATTGGAGACGTCGTAGTGGTACTGGACGGCCTCCTGGTCGCTCTTCTTGCTGTGCTGGAAGTGGCGCACGATGCGCGTGAGGCGGCTTTCGGTGCCACTGCCGGCCTCGGCCAGGCGGTGCGCCATGTCCAGGATGTCTTCCACGCTGCCTTCGACGTCGATCAGGCCTTCGACATAGGCCTCGCCGAGGCTGTCGAGGCTGGGGCTGAGCAGCTTGGGCACGGCCGCGGCCTTGCGCACCTTGATCACCACCCTGGGCTGCTCGAAATCACCCAGGCGCAGGCCCGAGTCCGGTGCGGGGTGCTCGCCCCACTGCAGCAGCACGGGCAGGTTGGCCCGGTTCTTGAGTTGCGCCACCCAGGGGGTCAGTGCGCTTTCCAGACTGGACATCATGCATCTCCCAAACGCATCTGTCATGGGCCGGCACCACCCCCGGCCTGCACCGAGATCCCCGAAGATTCGGGCCGGCGGCGCAAACGGAAAGCCATAGTGTCCATGAGGACCCCGGTACAGACAAGACTTTCAGCCTTGGCTTATATTTGTGCGGGTGCCGTCGGGAACTTGCTCCCGGCCCGGGCACTCCCATCGCCGTTCCCCCCGCTCCTCCCACGCGTTCCGGATTCCCGCATGTCCCCTACCCTGTCCCTGCGCACCCTGCGCCTGCTTCCCGCCTTGCTCCTGGCTGCGGCCACCTTCTGGGGGCCCCTGGCCCAGGCCCAGAGCGCGACCGGGCGCGGCGCGGTGGTCACCACGCCCCAGGCGCGCACCGAGCTGCTGGCCCATGCGCCGGACGGTGTAGCGCCGGGGCGCACGGTCTGGGTCGGCCTGCGCATCGAGCACAAGGAACACTGGCACACCTACTGGAAGAACCCGGGCGACTCGGGCCTGCCCACCGAGTTCCAGTGGACGCTGCCGGCCGGCGTGGAGGCCGGCGAGATCGCCTGGCCGCTGCCGCAGAAGATCCCGGTCGGCCCGCTGATGAACTACGGCTACGAGGGCACACTGCTGCTGCCGGTGCCGCTGACCATCGCCCCCGACTTCAAACCGCCACTGCTGGGCCAGGACCTCACGGTGCAGCTGCGCGCAAGCTGGCTGATCTGCAAGACCGAGTGCATCCCCGAGGAAGGCGAGTACACCCTGCGCATCCCGCTGCGCGGCTCCACCGCCTTGCATGGCGCACTCTTCGAGGCGACACAGCAGGCCCAGCCGCGCCCGCTGGCGGCTGCGCCGCAGAGTGCCATCCGCATCCAGGGCCAGGCCCTGCAGCTGACCGTGGCCGGCCTGCCCGAGCGCCTGCGCGGGCAGAAACTCGAGGCATTCCCGGAGATCGCCGAGGTCGTCAACCCCGCCGCGCCGTGGACCCAGCGCTGGGACGGCGCGGTATGGACGGCCGAGCTGCCGCTGGCGCCGCAACGCAGCGCCAGCCCCGCGGTGCTGCCCGTCGTGCTGGCCAGTGGCACGCAAGGCTGGCGCGCCGAGCTGCCCGTGCGCGATGCCTGGCCTGCCACGGCCGCCCCCGCGACCATCTCCCCGGCACTGCAGGCCGCGCTCGACGCCAATGCCGCGGCGCAGGGCAGCAGTGCCCCCACGCTGGGCTTCTGGGCCGCGCTGGCCGGTGCGCTGATCGGCGGACTCATCCTCAACCTCATGCCCTGCGTGTTTCCCGTGCTGGCCATCAAGGTGCTGAGCTTCACCCGGCACGCCGACGACCACCGCCGCCACCGTGTCAGCGGCCTGGCCTACACGGCCGGCGTCATCGTCAGCTTCCTGGCCCTGGGCCTGCTGCTGCTGGGCCTGCGCAGCGCCGGCGCCAGCCTGGGCTGGGGCTTCCAGCTGCAGGACCCGCTGGTCATCGCCGCGCTGGCCGCGCTCTTTACGGTGATCGCGCTCAACCTCGCGGGCGTGTTCGAGTTCGGCCAGTTCGCGCCGAGTTCGCTCGCCGCCTTCCAGGCCCGCCATCCGGTGGTCGACGCCTTCCTCACGGGGGTGCTGGCCGTGGCCGTGGCCTCGCCCTGCACCGCGCCCTTCATGGGCGCCTCGCTGGGTCTGGCCATCACCCTGCCCGCAGGCCAGGCCCTGCTGATCTTTGCAGCCCTGGGCCTGGGCCTGGCCCTGCCCTACCTCGTGGCCAGCTTCGTGCCGGCTTTTGCGCGCTGGCTGCCCAAGCCCGGCGCCTGGATGGACACGCTGCGCAAGCTGCTGGCCTTCCCCATGCTGATCACCGTGGTCTGGCTGGTCTGGGTGCTGGGCCACCAGAGCGGCGTGGATGGCGCGGCGGCCCTGCTCGTGCTGCTGGTGGCGCTGAGCGCGCTGATCTGGGCGCTGACGCTGCGCGGACGGCTGCGCGTCGTGCTCACCGGCCTGCTGCTGGCCGCGGGCGCCTGGAGCGTCTGGGCCCTGGGCCCCTATCTGTTCCTGAGCCCGGCCCCGCAAGCGCAGGCTGCCGACGCACGCTGGCAGGCCTGGAGCCCGGCACGCCAGCAGGAGCTGCTGGCCGCGGGCAAGACCGTCTTCGTCGATTACACCGCCGCCTGGTGCGTGACCTGCCAGTACAACAAGCAGACCACGCTGGCCGATGCAGCCCTGCTGGGCGAGTTCGACACCCGCGGCATCGTGATGCTGCGCGCCGACTGGACGCGACGCGACCCGGCCATCACCGCGGCGCTGGCGCAGCTGGGCCGCAACGGCGTGCCGGTGTATGTGTTCTATCGCGCGGGCCGTGCGCCCCTGGTGCTCTCCGAAGTGCTGAGCACTGGTGAGGTAAGGCAGGCCCTGAATTCCATCTGATCAGGAGAACGCCATGCTGAAACGACTGCTCGCCCCTCTCATCGTCGGCGCCGCGCTGCTGGCCGGCGCCCAGGCCGCCACCGTGGGCCAGCCCGCGCCGGACTTCACACTCAAGGATGTCAACGGCAGGACCGTGCGCCTGAGCGACTACCGCGGCCGCCACGTGGTGCTCGAATGGAACAATCCCGGCTGCCCTTTCGTTCGTAAGCACTACGACAGCGGCAATATGCAAGCCCTGCAGAAGGAGGCCGCGGCGAAGAACGTGGTCTGGCTGGCGATCAACTCCACCGAGGCCTCGCACGGCGACTACCTGCCCCCGGCCCAGCTCGGCCGCTGGATGAGCGAGCAGAAGGCCGCGCCCGCCGCCACGCTGATGGACGAGGACGGCAGCGTGGGCCGGGCTTATGCCGCGCGCGTGACGCCGCACATGTACATCGTCGATGCGCAGGGCCGCCTGGTCTACGCTGGCGCCATCGACAGCATTCCCTCGGGCCGTGCCGAGGACATCCGGACCGCGACCAACTATGTACGCCAGGGCCTGGACGAGACTCTGGCCGGCAAGCCTGTGAGCCAGTCCACGACGCGGCCCTACGGCTGCACCATCAAGTACCGCTGATGCGCCGGCGTGAGACTCTGGGCCTGGCCCTGTGCAGCCTGTGGCCCGCCCTCGGGCAGGCGGCCATGCCCCTGGGACAGGTCGTGCCCGACTTACAGGGCACCGATGTGCAGGGCCGCCGGGTGCGGCTGGCCGATTTCCGGGGCCGCTACATGGTGCTCGAATGGACCAACCCGGGCTGCCCCTTCGTGCAGAAGCACTACCGCAGCGGCAACCTGCAGGCGCTGCAGGCCGAGGCCCGCCGGCTGGGGGTGGTCTGGCTCACGGTGAACTCTACGGCCGACGGCAGCGCCGACTTCCTCACACCGGCGCAGATGGAACGCTGGCTGGCCGAGCAGAAGGCCATGCCCGCCCATGCGCTGATGGACGAAGACGGCCTGCTGGGCCGCGTCTTCGGCGCGCGCACCGCGCTGCATTTCTTCATCCTCGACCCGCGCGGCCAGCTGCTCTATGCCGGCGGCATTGACAGCATCCCCAGCCACAAGGTCGAGGACATCCCGCGCGCGACCAACTACGTTCGCCAGGGGCTGACCGAGGCCCTGGCGGGCAAACCCCTGAGCGTGCCGGCAAGCCGCCCCTACGGCTGCGTCATCACCTACCGCTGAGGAGGACCGGGCGGTGTGGTGCAGAATCTCTGTCTGGCTATCCCTAACGAGATCATGAGCGAGACAACCCCCAGCGCAGGCGCCGACGGCGGCGAAGGCATCTACGTCCCCCACGAGGAATTCCGTGCCGGTCTGCCGGCCGGGCGCTTTCGCGTCATCGTCAACCCCGACCGCGCACGCAAGTACGTCAAGCACCGCCTGTTGCTGACCGCGCTGATTCTGCCCATCATCGGCACCGGCATCGGCATGGCCTTCTATGGCTACCGCTGGCTGGGCCTGGGCCTGGTGATCGTGGGTGTGCTGGCGCATCGCCTGGTCTCCTACCAGGCCCCCAAGATCCTGCTGCACATGGCCACCCAGGACGCCAAGATCTACCACGAGGCCATCGACTTCGAGATCCTCGAAGTGCGTCTGGCACGCTAGGTCCTGTCCCTCGCCCCGGCCGGCCTGCGACAATCGGGGGCTATGAGCTACGCCCCCCTGCAGAACGACACCTTCCTGCGCGCCTGCCTGCGCCAGGCCACCGATTACACGCCGCTGTGGCTGATGCGCCAGGCCGGGCGCTACCTGCCCGAGTACTGCGCCACACGCGCCAAGGCCGGCAGCTTCATGGGCCTGGCCACCAACGTGGACTACGCCACCGAGGTCACGCTGCAACCGCTGGCGCGCTACCCGCTGGACGCGGCCATCCTGTTCTCCGACATCCTCACCGTGCCCGACGCCATGGGCCTGGGCCTGTCCTTTGCCCAGGGCGAGGGCCCGCGTTTCGCCACACCGGTGCGCGACGAGGCTGCCGTGGCCCGACTGGCGGTACCGGATCTGGACAGGCTGCGCTACGTCTTCGACGCGGTGACCTCGATCCGCAAGGCCCTCAACGGCCGTGTGCCCCTCATCGGCTTCTCGGGCAGCCCCTGGACCCTGGCCTGCTACATGGTCGAGGGCGCGGGCTCGGACGACTACCGCCTGGTCAAGAGCATGCTCTACGGCCGCCCGGACCTGATGCACCGCATCCTGCAGGTCAATGCCGATGCCGTGGCCGCCTACCTCAATGCGCAGATCGATGCGGGTGCGCAGGCCGTCATGGTGTTCGATTCCTGGGGCGGGGTGCTGGCCGACGGCGCTTTCCAGGAGTTCAGCCTGGCCTACACGACCAAGGTCCTGGCGCAGTTGAAGCGCACCGGGGCAGACGGCCAGGTCGTGCCGCGCATCGTCTTCACCAAGGGCGGCGGGCTGTGGCTGGAACAGATGGGGCTGCTCGACTGCGAGGTGCTGGGCCTGGACTGGACGATGAATCTGGGCAAGGCCCGGGCGCTGGTGGGTACCACCAAGGCCCTGCAAGGCAATATCGATCCCAATGTGCTGTTCGCACCGCCCGCCGCCATCGAGGCCGAGGTCAAAAAGGTGCTGGAGAGTTTTGGCCGCCCGCACACCGACAGGTCGAGCAGCGGCCCCACGCACATCTTCAACCTGGGCCACGGCATCAGCCAGTACACCCCGCCCGACCATGTCGCGGCCCTCGTCGAGGCCGTGCATACACATTCACGCCGCATGCGTGTCTGAGCCTTGTCAAGGGCAGGGCCTGAGGACACGCTCATGGATTTCCCTGATTCCACACCTTGTCCTGGACAGCCCCAAAAATGCTCAGTGCAGGCTCACTTATGCACAAAATCCGTGCTGCGGTGCGCCATCGCATACCTGCCGGGGTCTGTGTTGCTACAAAACCAATAGCGATTGTAAGTTATTGATTTATAAGGACTTAAAGCTTTGCATTTTTCGCGGGCATTTTGTCGAAAGCCTTGATTTTCAAGGCCTCTGCGCCGATCGTGACAAGCTTTCAACAAAGTTATCCACAGAAATTCTGGATCAGCCACAAAACCATTTCATATCAAGCACTTAGAGAAAATTTCACCAAAGCTCTTGAAGAACCGGTTTCAGTTTCCCGACAGACATGTCACATTCGCTCCCCATCCTGGTCCAAACCCCGGCGCACAGCCAGGTGGGTGGCACGCTGAGCTGGCAGAGTGAGCAGGCACTGGCGCCCGGTACGCTGGTACGTGTGCCCTTGGGCAAGCGCGAAACCCTGGGCATCGTCTGGCCGGCGGCAACGCAGGCGGCTCCCGTCCCCGAAGGGATGCGCCTGCGGCCCATCAGCGACGCGCTCACGGCCCTGGCACCTCTGACCCCGGCCTGGTGCCAGCTGGTGGACTTTGCGGCCAGCTACTACCAGCGTGCCGCCGGCGAAGTGGCGCTGGCCGCGCTGCCACCGCAACTGCGTGAACTGAGCAGCGAGCAGCTCGCACGCCGCCTCAGGCGCCAGGCTGCGCCCGCCGGACCCACCACACGCGAGACCCCGCCTGAGCCCACGGCCGAGCAGATGACCGTGCTGGCACGCATCGAGGCCGAGTCCGGCCCCTTCCTGCTCTACGGTGCCACGGGCAGCGGCAAGACCGAGGTCTATCTGCGCTGCGTGCAGGCGCTGCTGGAACGCGACCCGCAGGCCCAGGCGCTGGTGATGGTGCCGGAGATCAATCTCACCCCGCAGCTCGAGCAGCGTTTTGCCGCGCGCTTCGGCGCCGAGGCCGTGGTCTCGCTGCACAGCGGCATGACGAACCCGCAGCGTCTGAAAAGCTGGCTGGCCGCGCACAGCGGCGCGGCGCGCATCGTGCTGGGCACGCGCATGGCCGTGTTCGCGTCCCTGCCCCGGCTGAAACTGATCATCGTCGATGAGGAGCATGACCCGAGCTACAAGCAGCAGGAAGGCGCGCGCTACTCGGCGCGCGACCTCGCGGTCTACCGCGGCCGGCTGGAGCATGCCAAGGTCATCCTGGGCTCGGCCACGCCCTCGCTGGAGAGCTGGCACCACAGCCGTCCGGCGGCCGAGGGCGGTCGCTATGTGCGGCTGGAGATGCCCAGCCGCGTGGGCGATGGCGGCAGCCTGCCGCTGGTGCGCCGCGTGGACATGAATCATCAGCCCAAGGGCGCAGTGTTCTCGCCGCCCCTGTTGCAGGCCATCACCGAGCGCATCGCACGCGGCGAGCAATGCATGGTCTTCCTGAACCGGCGCGGCTACGCCCCGGTGCTGCATTGCCAGGAGTGCGACTGGAAGAGCGAGTGTCCGCACTGCAGTGCCTACCGGGTCTTCCACAAGATCGACCGCACGCTACGCTGCCACCACTGTGGATTCACCGAGCGCGTGCCGCGCGCCTGCCCGGGCTGCGGCAGCCCCGACATCCGGCCCATGGGTCGTGGCACCGAAAAGCTCGAGGAACATCTGGCCGAGTTGCTGGCCGAGGTACGGCGACCCGACGGCAACACCGTGCGCATCGCACGCATCGATGCCGACACCACCAGGCTCAAGGGCGAGCTCGAAGCCCAGCTGGCCCAGGTGCACAGCGGGGAAGTGGATGTGCTGGTCGGCACCCAGATGATCGCCAAGGGCCATGACTTCCGCCGCATCACCCTGGTGGCCGCGGCCAACCCGGACAGCGCGCTGTTCTCCAGCGACTTCCGCGCGCCCGAGCGCCTGTTCAGCCTGCTGATGCAGGCCGCCGGCCGCGCGGGCCGCGATGCCGGCATCAGCGGCCAGAGCGAGATGTGGGTGCAGACCCAACATCCCACGCACCCGCTCTACGACAACCTCAAGAAGCACGACTACCCGGGCTTCGCCGCACAGCAGCTGAAAGAGCGCGAGCAGGCCGGCCTGCCGCCCTTCAGCTTCCAGGCCCTGATGCGCGCCGAGGCCCGCACGCAGGAGGCCGCCCAGGCCTTTCTCACCACGGCCAGCGCGATGGGTACCGAGTCCGCTGCCGAGCTGAACGTCACGCTCTACCCTGCCGTGCCCATGAGCGTACAGCGTGTGGCCAATGTCGAGCGCGCGCAGATGCTGATCGAGTCGCCCTCGCGCGTCGCGCTGCAACGCTTCCTCGCGGACTGGCACGACGCCCTGCACGCGGTACGGCAGGGGCCCGAGGGCAAAGGCCTGATCCGCTGGGCGGTGGACGTGGATCCGCTGGCGATCTGAGCTGTGGCCATCGCACGACGCGCCGGTCGACCATTGCAGGCCAGCGAACCCTGGAAACGGCGCGAATCATTACAGTTCATGAGGGCTCTCCAGAGGCCCTCTCTCTTTTTGCTTTGCGACTTTTTTCCATCGCACACCATCTATGAACAAGAAACTTCTGATCTGCTGCGCACTCACCCTCGGCGCCCTGAACACCACGGCCACGGCCCAGTCCCTCTACGGTGGCGTCGGCGTGCTGGGGCTCTACAACGTGGGCTACGCACACCACATCAACAAGAGCTTCAGCGTCCGCGGCCAGTACGGCGGCGGCCTCGACTACACGCGGGATGAGACAGTGGAAGGCGTGAACGCCCGCGCCAACCTGAAGTACAGCACAACCGGCCTGTTCGCCGACTGGCGCCCCTTCGACGGCGGTTTCCGCGTCGCGGGCGGCGTATCCTTCAATGACGTCAAGGCCCAGGTCAACGCCCTGGGAACCGGGACCTCCACCATCAACGGCAAGACCGTCAACATGACGGGCGAGACATACAACGTCACTGTGGAATATCCCAAGACCACGCCCTATCTGGGCATCGGCTACGGCCACCAGCCCGCGGCCAAGGGACTGGGCTTCTATGTGGACTTCGGCCTGCTGTTCGGCAAGTTCAAGGTTCGTTCCGAGACCTCGCTGGTCAACAGCGGCAAGGTTACCCAGGCGGACGTGGATGCGCAGGACGCCAAGATCCGCGACTCGGTGGACAGCCTCAGCGTCCTGCCGGTGGTGCATCTGGGCATGAGCTACCGCTTCTGAGCACACGGCAAAAAAAGCGGCCGTCAGGGTTTGCACCCCGACGACCGTAGCCCTTCAACCAAAGGGTTCTGCCTGCGGCCCGCGATGCGGGCCGCCATTCCTTTTTCTTTCTGCCGGCCTCAGGCCAGATCGAAACGGTCCAGGTTCATGACCTTGTTCCAGGCCGCAACGAAGTCCTTGACGAACTTGGCCTTGTTGTCGTCCTGCGCGTAGGCCTCGGCGATCGCCCGCAGCTGCGAGTTGGAGCCGAAAGCCAAGTCCACGCGGGTGGCGGTCCACTTGACGGCGCCAGTCTTGCGGTCCTTGCCCTCGTAGGCGTTGTCGCCGGTGGGCTTCCACGCGGTGCTCATGTCGACCAGGTTGACGAAGAAGTCGTTCGTCAGCTGGCCGACGCGCTGCGTGAAGACCCCTGCCTTGGAGCCGCCGACATTCGCACCGAGCACACGCAGGCCACCGACCAGTACGGTCATCTCGGGCGCGGACAGCGTGAGCAGTTGCGCCTTGTCGACCAGCATTTCCTCGGGGGAGACACTGTAGGCCTTCTGCCGATAGTTGCGGAAGCCATCGGCCACCGGCTCGAGCACGGCGAAGGACTCGACGTCGGTCTGCTCCTGGCTGGCGTCCATGCGGCCGGGTGTGAAGGGCACTTCCACCGCGAAGCCGGCAGCCTTGGCCGCAGCCTCGACGCCAGCGCAGCCGGCCAGCACGATCAGGTCGGCCATGGAGACCCGCTTGTCGCCCTTCTGGGCACCGTTGAAGGCCTTCTGGATGCCCTCGAGTGCCTTGAGCACCTTGGCCAGCTGGGCCGGCTGGTTGGCTTCCCAGTCCTTCTGCGGTGCGAGGCGGATGCGCGCACCGTTGGCGCCACCACGGCGGTCCGAACCACGGTAGGTCGAAGCCGAGGCCCAGGCGGTGGAGACCAGCTCGCTCACGCCCAGGCCGGCGGCCAGCACCTTGGCCTTGAGGTCGGCGATGTCCTTGGCATCGATCACCGGATGGTTGAGCGCAGGGATCGGATCCTGCCAGATCAGGTCTTCCTTCGGCACCTCGGGGCCCAGGTACAGGCTCTTGGGGCCCATGTCGCGGTGGGTCAGCTTGAACCAGGCGCGGGCGTAGGCGTCGGCGAACTCGTCCGGGTGGGCCAGGAAGTGGCGGGCGATCTTCTCGTAGGCCGGGTCGAACTTGAGCGAGAGGTCGGCCGTGGTCATGTGCGGCGGATGCTTCTTGCTCGGGTCGTGCGCGTCGGGGATCATGTCCTCGGGCGCCACGTTCTTGGCGCGCCACTGGATGGCGCCGGCCGCCGTCGTCATCTGCTCGTAGTCGTACTTGAACAGTACCTTCAGGTAACCCATGTCCCACTTGGTCGGGTTGGGCTTCCAGGCGCCCTCGAAGCCGCTGGTAGTGGTATCGCCACCCTTGCCGCTGCCGTGCTTGTTGATCCAGCCGAAGCCCATCTCTTCCATGGGCGCGCCCTCGGGCTCGGGACCGACCAGATTGGCCGGGCCCGCACCGTGCATCTTGCCGAAGGTGTGGCCGCCGGCCACCAGGGCCACGGTCTCGTAGTCGTTCATGGCCATGCGGGCGAAGGTCTCGCGCACGTCCTTGCCCGAAGCCACCGGGTCGGGCTTGCCGTCCGGTCCCTGCGGGTTCACATAGATCAGGCCCATCTGCACAGCGGCCAGCGGGTTCTCCAGATTGCGCTCACCGCTGTAACGGCTGTTGGGCTTGTCGCTGGTGGCCAGCCACTCCTTCTCGGCACCCCAGTAGATGTCCTCCTCCGGAGCCCAGATGTCGGCCCGGCCGCCACCGAAGCCGAAGGTCTTGAAGCCCATGGTTTCCATGGCCACGTTGCCGGCCAGGATGAAGAGGTCGGCCCAGGAGATGGCATTGCCGTACTTCTGCTTGATCGGCCACAGCAGGCGGCGCGCCTTGTCGAGGTTGCCGTTGTCAGGCCAGCTGTTGAGCGGCGCGAAGCGCTGGTTGCCGGTGTTGGCGCCGCCGCGGCCGTCGGCCGTGCGGTAGGTACCGGCCGCGTGCCAGGCCATGCGGATCATCAGGCCGCCGTAGTGGCCATAGTCAGCCGGCCACCAGTCCTGGCTCTGTGTCATGAGGTCAGCCAGATCCTTCTTGAGCGCCTTGTAGTCCAGCTTCTTGAAAGCCTCGGCGTAGTCGAAATTCGGGTCCATGGGATTGGACACCGGCTGGTGCTGGTGCAGGATGGACAGGTTCAGCTGATTGGGCCACCAGTCGGCATTGGACTGGGCGCCGTGCGTGGCACGTGCGCCGCCAGCGGCATGAAAAGGACATTTGGCTTCATTGCTCATGGTCTGCTCCTTGGGTTGAAATGCGGGACTTCGGACGGAGAGGCTCAGCTCGCCAGCGCCAGAGCGGCCAGGTAGTCGAGCCAACCCGTGGGGCGGCTCTGGACAGCGATTGTTGATGTCGGCATGGTGCGCTCCTTCTCCTGAAGTTCGATGACTTTAGAAAAAAGACATCAGTAAGGCCATTTGATTTGGCGAATCTATCGAATAGGCGACAACTATCCATGTATAGATAGTCATAGGTATTTACCCGGGGTTCGGGCGGTGGATCAGGTCATCAGGCCTACGGCACCCGAGAAGCTCAGGAAGGCCACGGCCGTGGAGACCAGGATGATGCGGGCGATGCGCCCGTTGTCGGCACCGAAGCGCTCGGCCAGCAGCGAGACATTGCTGGCACTGGGCAGGGCTGCCGCCAGCACCATGACGGTCAGCGCAAAACGCGTCAGGGGCACGCCCAGCTGCATGGCCCCGATGCCCACCAGCAGCACCAGCAGCGGGTGCAACAAGAGCTTGAACACGGCCACGGGCACGTAGTCGCGCAGCGGGATCGCCGGATGGCCGCTCTGCTCGGTCAGGATCTGCGAGCGCGCGAGCACGGCGCCGATGGTGAAGAGCGCCACGGGGGAAGCCGCGTCGGCCAACAGGCCCACGGTCTTGTGCACCGGACCCGGCAGCTCGAGCTGGATGTAGGAGGCCACGCCGCCCAGCAAGATGGCCCAGGGCATGGGATTGGTCAGCATCCCCTTAAGCGCGTTCTTGAGCGCCACCGCCGTGCCGTGCTTGTCGGCCCCGTCCAGGCGCGAGAGCGCGATACACAGCGAGGTGGTGATCACCATGTCGACCAGCATGCCCACGATGATGGGTGCGGCTGCCAGCGGCCCGAGCAGGGCCACGAGCAGCGGCACGCCCATGAAGCCCGTGTTGGGGAAGGCCGCGACGAGTGCTCCGAAGGACGCGTCGTTCCAGCGGATGCGCGCGTTGAGCGTGACGGCAATGGTGAAGCCCACCATGACCAGGCCGCAGAGCATCCAGATGAAGAACACCGAGTAGTCGAGCAGCTGGGCAATCGGCGTGCTGGCCCCGAAGCGGTAGAGCATGCAGGGCAGGGCGAAGAAGAGCACGAAGCCATTCAGACCCGGAATCGCCTCCAGCGGCAGCATGCGGCGGCGGGCGGCGAGGTAGCCGCAGAGCACGAGGGCGAAGAAGGGGAAGGTGACCGCGAAGATTTGCAACACGGTGTGTATTGTCGCCGCAGTGTGAAACGTGCTCTGGTTATGATCGTCCGCAGCAACTTCATCCCGCATGACGACTTCCTTTTCCCACGGTCTCAATCTCGCGCAGCAGGACGCTGTCAACTACCTGCATGGTCCCTGCCTGGTGCTGGCCGGCGCCGGTTCCGGCAAGACCCGCGTCATCACCCACAAGATCGGCCGCCTGATCCAGGCCGGACTCGAGCCCAGGCGCATCGCCGCCATCACCTTTACCAACAAAGCCGCGGCCGAGATGCGCGAACGCGCCAAGGGGCTGATCGGCAAGCCGGCCAAGGACGTGCGCATCTGCACCTTCCACGCCCTGGGCGTACACCTGCTGCGTGAAGACGGCGAGGCTGTAGGCCTCAAGCCCCAGTTCTCCATTCTCGACAGTGACGACGTCACCAGCATTCTCAAGGATGCCGGCGGCAGCACGGACGCGGCCACCGCGCGCCAGTGGCAGTGGATCATCAGCCTCTGGAAGAACATGGGACTCAACGCCGCCCAGGCCGAGGCCATCGCCAAGGACGACAACGAGCGCATCACGGCACGCATCATGGCGCGCTACGAGGAACGGCTGGCCGCCTACCAAAGCGTGGACTTCGACGACCTGATCGGCCTGCCGCTCAAGCTGCTGCGCGACCATCCGGACGTGCGCGCCAAGTGGCAGAAGATCATGGGCCATATCCTGGTGGACGAATACCAGGACACCAACGCCACGCAGTACGAGCTGCTCAAGCTGCTGGTGCCTGAGGACCCGGCTGCCGCGCGCTTCACCGCCGTGGGCGACGACGACCAGTCCATCTACGGCTGGCGTGGCGCCACGCTGGACAACCTCAAGAAGCTGCCCATCGACTTCCCCAGCCTCAAGGTCATCAAGCTCGAGCAGAACTACCGCTCCACCGGCGCCATCCTGCAAGCCGCCAACAACGTGATCGGCCCCAATCCCAAGCTCTTCCCCAAGCGGCTCTGGAGCGACCTGGGCGACGGTGAGCCAGTGCGCGTGGTCGACGCCGACAACGAGGAGCACGAGGCCGAGCGCGCCGTGGCGCGCATCCAGAGTCTGCGCTCCACTTCGCAGCACAAGGAGTTCAAGGACTTCGCCGTGCTCTACCGCGCCAACCACCAGGCCAAGGTCTTCGAGCAGGCCTTGCGCAAGGCCCAGATCCCCTACAAGGTTTCGGGCGGCACCAGCTTCTTCGACCGCGCCGAGATTCGCGACCTCTGTGCCTGGTTCCGGCTCTGGGTCAACAACGACGACGATCCGGCTTTCCTGCGCGCCGTCACCACGCCCAAGCGCGGCATCGGCCACCAGACCCTGCAGTCGCTGGGCACCTTCGCCAGCCAGTACAAGGTCAGCCTCTTCGAGGCCCTGTTCTCCTCCTCGCTGGGCTCGGTGCTCAACGCGCGCGCCGTGGGCAGCCTGCACGAGTTCGGCCGCTACATCAACGACCTGGAATACCGCGCCCGCCAAACCACGGGGGCCGAGGACGCCCGCGCCTTCATGGCCGACTGGCTCAAGGACATCGGCTACGAAAAGCACCTCTATGACAGCGAGGACAACGAGCGCGTGGCCGCCAACCGCTGGATCAACGTCATGGAGTTCTGCGACTGGATGGCCAAACGCTGTGGCGGAGAGATCGACGACACCGCGGGCGTGACCCTGGCCAGCGAGAAGAAATCCCTGCTGGAAGTCGCGCAGACCGTCTCCCTGCTCTCGACCATCAGCGAGCGCGAGCAGGACCAGAACGTGGTCACGCTGTCCACCCTGCACGCCGCCAAGGGCCTGGAGTGGCCGCACGTGATGCTGGTGGGCGTGAGCGAGGGCATGCTGCCTTTCAAGCTGGACGAAGGTGGTGACTCCCTGGGGGGGTCGCAGCGCGAGCACGAAGCCGTGAACGAGAGCATCGCCCAGCGCCTGCAGGAGGAGCGCCGCCTCATGTACGTGGGTATCACGCGCGCGCAACGCTCGCTGGCGGTGAGCTGGCCCAAGAAGCGCAAGAAGGGCCGGGAGATGGTGAGCGCGCAACCGAGCCGCTTCATCGCCGAGATGGCCCTGGACACGGCCACGGTGAAGGAGGACCCGCGCGAGAAGCTGCGCGCGCTGCGCGCCGAGTTCGCCAAGAAGGCCCAGGACGCCGCTGCCGCGCAGGCCCTGGCCGGAGGCGCGGCATGAAACGTCTGGCCACGGCCCTGGTGACCTTCGGCCTGGCCTCTGTGGTCGCCGCCCAGGCGCCCGACGCCCCCGCGGGCCCGGCCGCGGAGAACACGCCTGGCTGGCAGCTCTGCGCCGCCCAGACCGAGGATGCCACGGCCCGGCTGGCCTGTTATGACCGCTGGGTACAGCAGCGGGCGCAACCCGCCGCCGCTGCGGCATCGCCGGCCGAACTGCCCGCGCCACCACCCGATTGCCGCAGCGGACCGCAGAGCACGCTCTCGCGTTACTGGGAACTGGAATCCGGCAGCGACTGCGGGCGCTTCAACATCCGCGGCTACAAGCCCATCAGTCTGTCCTGGGTGCATGGCAACCATGTGAACACCGCGCCCAGCTCCGACGCCGTCGGCCGCTCGGCCACCAGCGCGCAGCCCTATATGCGCAACGAGATGCGCATCCAGCTCTCGGTACGCACCAAGGTCGCTTCGGGCCTGCTGCCCTGGCTGCCCGAGGGCCAGCGCGACTCGCTCTGGTTCGGCTACACCCAGCAGTCCTACTGGCAGCTGTTCAACGGCGAGATCTCGCGCCCCTTCCGCACCACGGACCACGAGCCCGAGATGATGTACATCCTGCCCACGCCGCTCGATTTGCCCGGCGGCTGGCGCCTGCGCTACAGCGGCCTGAGCCTCAACCACCAGTCCAACGGCCAGACCCTGCCGCTGTCGCGCAGCTGGAACCGCCTGATCCTCATGGCGGGGATGGAACACGGCGACCGCTATACCGTCACCGGCCGGCTCTGGAAACGTGTGAGCGACGGCGACGGCAACAGCAGCAGTCCCGCTGCCGGCGACGACAACCCGGGTATCGATGACACCATCGGCCGCGCCGAAGTCACCGGCAGCTGGCAGATCCGCCCCGAACACACGCTGGCCCTGACGCTGCGCCATAGCCTGCGCACCGATGCCAACGGCTCCTGGCGCCTGGAATGGCTGCGCCCCATCGACCCCGCCTCGCCCGGCCTGCGCCTGCACGTGCAACTCTTCAGCGGCTATGGCGACGCCCTGGTGGACTACAACCACCGCCGCACCCTGCTCAGCGTGGGCCTGAGCCTGGTGGACTGGTAGGACGTTCAAGATGAATAAAAATAATTCTTATTCATATCTATAATCGTTCTCGTCACAGACCTGCGGTGTCCGGCGCCCTGCGCGCCAGGCCCACGACGAGCGCATGCATCTCCAGCACCTTTTCCGCCTTGCCTTTCTTGCCCTGCAGGCCTCCAGCGCGCCTGAAGGATGCGCGTCATGACGCAGCTGCACGAACTTGCGCTGCGTACGCCGGCCCTGGTGCGTGAGGTCCAGGCACCCGAAGCGCAGCCCGAGTGGCGGGCACGCCTAGAGGAAATCGGCTTCCTGCCCGGTGAGCCGGTGCATGTGCTGGCCCAGGGCCTGCCCGGCGGCGACCCGCTGGTGGTGCGCATCGCCGACTCCACCTTCGCGCTGCGCCGGGCCGAGGCGGCCTGCGTGCAGGTGCAGCCCCTGGACGAGGGGGCCACGCGATGAACGAGGCCGTGATCCACGTCCACCCCGCCGGCCCGCTCGTGGCCCTGGTGGGCAACCCCAACTGCGGCAAGACCGCGCTGTTCAACCGCCTGACCGGCAGCCACCAGAAGGTGGCCAACTACGCGGGCGTCACCGTCGAACGCAAGGAAGGGCGCTTTCGCACCGCGGCCGGCAAGCTCTTGCGCCTGCTCGACCTGCCCGGCACTTACAGCCTCTACCCGCACTCCCCCGACGAGCGGGTCACGGTCGACGTGCTGCGCGGCCACGCGGCTGGCGAGAAGCGGCCCGACCTCGTGGTCTGCGTGGTCGACGCCACCAATCTGCGCCGTAACCTGCGCCTGGTGCTGGGCGTCAAGCGCATGGGCCTGCCCTGTGTGGTGGCGCTGAACATGGCCGATCTGGCCGAGCAGAGTGGCCTGCAGATCGATACCGAGGCGCTGGCGCGAGAGCTGGGCGTCCCTGTGGTACGTACGGTGGCCATCAATCCCAGCGGTGCCGAGCCGCTCAAGACCCTGCTGGACGAGACCGCGCTCTGGCGCGCCGGCAGCACGGCCATGGAGTCCGCCCCCGAGGCGGACCCACGCGGCGACCACGAGGCGGTGCGCGGCATGCTGGAGCGCCTGGGCCTGGCCACGGCCGTGCCGCACGCGCGCAGCGATCGCATCGACCGTGTGGTGCTGCACCCGGTGGTGGGCCCGCTGCTGCTGGCCATGCTGCTGTTCCTCGTCTTCCAGGCCGTGTTCGCCTGGGCCGAAGCGCCCATGGGCTGGATCGAGACCGCCACCGCCTGGCTGGGCGAGCAGCTGGGCGCATTGCTGTCCGAGGGCTGGCTGCGCAGCCTGCTGGTCGACGGCCTCATCGCCGGCCTGGGTGGTGTGGTCGTCTTCCTGCCGCAGATTGTCATCCTCTTCGCCTTCATCCTGGTGCTGGAGGAAAGCGGCTATCTGCCGCGCGCGGCCTTCCTGCTGGACCGGCTGATGGGCGCGCTGGGCCTGTCGGGACGCAGCTTCATTCCGCTGCTCTCCAGCTTCGCCTGCGCCATCCCCGGCATCATGGCCGCGCGCACCATCGCCAACCCGCGCGACCGGCTCGTGACCATCCTGATCGCGCCGCTGATGACCTGCTCGGCGCGCCTGCCGGTCTACGCCCTGCTCATCGGCGCCTTCGTGCCACAGCGCGAGGTCTGGGGCGGCCTGGAGCTGCAGGGCCTGGTGCTGTTCGGCCTTTACGTTGCAGGCATCGCCGGCGCCATGGCCGTGGCCTGGGTGCTCAAGCACTTCACGGCGCGCGGCCAGGTGCGCACCCTGATGATGGAGTTGCCGGCCTACCACTGGCCGCGGCTGCGCAATGTGCTCATCGGCCTGTGGCAGCGCGTGAAGATCTTCCTGCGCCGCGTGGGCGGCGTGATCCTGACGCTGACCGTGCTGCTCTGGTTCCTGGCCAGCTACCCGGGCGCGCCCGAGGGCGCCACCGGCCCGGCCATCGAGTACAGCCTGGCCGGCATGATAGGCCGCGCGCTGGCCGTGGTGTTCGAGCCCATCGGCTTCAACTGGCAGATCAGCATCGCGCTGGTGCCCGGTCTGGCCGCGCGCGAGGTGGCGGTCAGCGCCTTGGGTACGGTCTATGCGCTTTCGGCCACCGCAGACGACACCGCACAGGCGCTGATGCCGCTGATCACGCAGAGCTGGAGCCTGGCCACTGCGCTCTCGCTGCTCATGTGGTACGTGTTCGCGCCCATGTGCCTGTCCACGCTCGCGACGATCCGGCGTGAGACGGGCGGCTGGCGCATGGCCATCATCACCGGCGCTTACCTCTTCGCGCTCGCTTACGTGGCCGCCTTCGTCACCTATCGCGTGGCGCTGGCGCTGGGCGCGGGTTGAGCGACGGCGCCGGTCGCGGCGCCGTCAGTCCCAGTGCTTCTGGTAGGAGAAGGTGGGCAGCTTCCAGCCCCGCTGGATGGCCAGCATGCGGAAGAGGAAACCGCCGCAGAAGCACAGGCCCATATTGAGGTTGGCCGGCACCTCGAGCGCACGCAGCGCCAGAAAGAGCGCGCAGACCGCCAGCGAGACGCTGGCGTAGAGCTCGCGGCGGAAGACCACGGGCACCTGGTTGCAGAGCACATCACGCAGGATGCCGCCGCAGATGCCCGTGAGCATGCCCGAGATCACGACCACGGGCAGCGGATAATCGAGCGCCAGCGCCACATTGCAGCCGATCAGGGAAAAGGCGATCAGGCCCAGCGCATCCAGCACGAGAAAGGCGCGCTTCATGTGGTGCAGATAGGGCGCGATCAGCGTGGTCAACAGGCCGGCACCGATCACCAGATAGACGTAGGACGGGTGCTGGGTCCAGCCGATGGGGTAGTTGCCGAGCACCACGTCACGGATGGTGCCGCCGCCCAGCGCGGTGACGAAGGCGATCACCACCACGCCAAAGATATCCATGTTGCGACGCCCGGCCGCCAGCGCGCCGGACATGGCCTCGGCGGTGATGGCGACCAGATAGATCACCAGCAGCAGGTCGAAGGATCGTGCCTCCAGCAGGCTGGACAGATTGACCATGCGAGCGCGCGAAGGTCAGGCCTGGCCACCGGGTGTGGCGGCCTGTTCCTGGAAGACCTGCTGCGCGATCTTGAAGGAGTCCAGCCCCGCGGGCGCGCCGCAGTACACGGCGGCCTGCAGGAAGACCTCGCAGATCTCCTCCTTGGTCACGCCGTTGTTGAGTGCGCCCTTGAGGTGCAGCTTGAGCTCGTTGGGGCGATTCAGTGCCGTGAGCATGGCCAGGTTGAGCAGGCTGCGCGTCTTGCGGTCCAGGCCGGGGCGCGTCCAGACCGTGCCCCAGGCGTTCTCGGTGAGAAACTGCTGGATCGGGGTCATGAACGCGTCGGCATTCGCCAGCGACTTGTTCACGTAGTCCTCGCCGAGCACGGCCTTGCGCACGGCCAGGCCGGCCTTGAATCTGGGGTTCTCGTCCATGTGATCTCCGTTGCGTGATGCGCCGCGTACTGTACAGGTTTGCGCGCATCCCGCGCCACGCGCGCCGGCCCGCCCTCAGTGCCCGATGCCACGCGCCATCATGGCCGCCAGCACGGGCAGGATCACAAGCAGCAGGAACTGGCAGCCCACCCAGCGCCGTGTCCCGTCCACCTGCGCCTCCGTGGGCAGACGCCCCGAGGTCCTGAGCTGCCTGAGCCAGCGCGGGTAGCGCAGGGTAGGCACGATGGACAAGAGGCCCACAAGCACGAAAACCGTGACCTTGGCCCAGAACACCGGATTGTCCAGATAGAAATCCGCCCCCTTGGCGCCCCAGGCCACGCGTGCAAAGCCCGCGGCCAGCAGCAGCAGGGCCGCACCGCCGTAGACCTGGTCCACCCGGGCCAGGGTGCGTACCCAGTCGGGCGAGGGCGGCTGGCGCAAAAGCACGAATTCGGCCGCCAACGCGGCGAGCAGCAGCAACAGAGCCCAGTGGTGCACGATGGCCAGGGCCAGGTCATGTGTCATGTTCAACGCCTCCTGCGCAGTCGATCCACCGGAGCGGGATGCCCTCATGTGTACACTGCATACATCGCAGTCTAAAGCCGGATGTGTACACTGTCAACTTAAGCCTGCCGCCAAACCCATGTCTGCTTCCTACCACCACGGCCATTTGCGCGCTGCCCTGCTGTCCGCAGCCCGCGCACAGCTTGTGGCCGGGGATGAAACCACACTGAGCCTGCGCGAGCTGGCCCAGCGCGTGGGCGTGAGCGTGAACGCCAGCTACCGTCATTTCGCCAGCAAGGAGGCGCTGCTGACCCAGGTCGCAGCCGATGGTTTTGCGGAGCTGCGCGAGCACATGCTCGACCGCCTGCGAAGCCAGCCCCGGGCCGATGCGACACAGCGCCTGCGTCTGGCCGGCGAGGCCTACATCGACTTTGCGCAGAACGCGCCCGGGCTGTTCCGGCTGATGTTCAGCCAGAAGGGGCGCTTCGAATCGAATGAGGCGTTCCGCGCTGCGTCCGGTGCGGCCTTCGGCGTGCTCGTGGAACTGGCCGCCGAGCTGCGCGGCGAAGCGCTGCAGGCCCCGGGCGTCATGAAGCTGGCCATCGGCGCCTGGTCGCTGGTGCATGGTTACGCCACTTTCGCGATCGAGTGCTATCTG
Source organism: Burkholderiaceae bacterium (assembly GCA_019745555.1). GTDB lineage: Bacteria > Pseudomonadota > Gammaproteobacteria > Burkholderiales > Burkholderiaceae_C > Hylemonella. Next base: position 26,433 of record JAIESX010000053.1, read on the forward strand.
GCAGCCCTGCCCGAGGCTCTGCGCCCCAGCCCCGCAGAGCTGGTGCAGATGCTGAACCTGCGGTCCTGAGACCGCGCGCAGGCCGATGCGCGGATCAGTGGGCGCTGCGCGAGGCCCAGGCCGTGGACAGGAAGGCCGCCAGCGTCTCCGGCACGTCGTTGTCGAAACTCATCAGCAGATCCGAGGCCTGGGCTGCGGCGGCGGCTTGCAGGATGCCTGCCAGGACCTCCTTCTGCGCGGCGGTCACCACGGGCTGGCGGCTGGCCAGGTGCGCGAGGGTGGCATCGCGCAGGCGGTCCGAGCCCAGGACGTGCCAGGCGTAGTCGATCTCGTAGCGCTCGAAGGCGTCCTGGAGGCTCTCGCCGTTCTGTCGCGCCTCCTCTGCGAAATGGTTCAGCGTGCGCGTGCTGAGCGCATCCATGACGCAAGCCAGGGGGGCCGCTTGATCGGGAACGAGATGGTCGAGGGTCATGGAGGACTCCGGTTGAGATGGTGGGCAGGTGCCCGGAATGCATCTGGCGGCCGTCGCCTGGCGTACCGGCGGGCAGATGCGACAAGCGTGACGATCCTCAGGCGGACCTCCACGGCACACACCGCCTTGCAGGAAGAGCGATGCCTGGATGGAACGGGGACGGACTGCATCGCCCTCGGCCTGTCCTCACGGGGCCGGGCACTGCAGAAAATGAAAAGCCATCCTTGGGAAGGGATGGCTTTCGGGGAATTCTGGTGGCCTGGGGCGGAATCGAACCACCGACACGCGGATTTTCAATCCGCTGCTCTACCAACTGAGCTACCGGGCCAAGAGAGGTGGAATTATAGCAGCAGTTGAAAGGCGGCCTGGTAACTCAGGCGCTGTTGCGCTTGCCGCGGCTCAGGTCCACGCCGAGCTGCTTGAGCTTGCGGTAGAGGTGGGTGCGTTCCAGACCGGTTTTCTCGGCCACGCGGGTCATGGAGCCGCTCTCGCGCGCGAGGTGGTATTCGAAATAGGCTTTCTCGAATTCGTCACGGGCTTCGCGCAGGGGCTTGTCGAGCTGGAAGTTCTGCTGCGACTGCGGGCCGGTCTCAACCGCGACCATCAAGGGGGCCGCCAGACCGGTCAGGCCCTCGCCAGCGCCTTGCGACAGGCCGCCCAGTGGCGTGGCGGCAGCCGGCAGCGGGGCGTTGCGGGCCAGGCCCTGCTCCACGGCCTTGAGCAGCTTCTGCAGCGTGATGGGTTTTTCGAGGAAGGAGTGGGCGCCGATCTTCGTGGCAGCCACGGCGGTGTCGATGGTGGCATGACCGCTCATCATGATCACGGGCATGGTCAGCAGGCCGGCCGTGGACCACTCCTTGAGCAAGGTGACGCCGTCGGTGTCGGGCATCCAGATGTCGAGCAGCACAAGGTCGGGGCGCTCGTTCTGCCGGGCCTGCCGCGCCTGGGCGGCGTTCTCGGCCACCTCGACGCTGTGTCCTTCGTCGTTGAGGATCTCGGACAGCAAGTCACGAATGCCGAGTTCGTCATCGACTACCAGTATGTTTGCCATGGTGTGAACGCTGGGTCTTTCGTGTGGTCCGGAGGGCTCAGGCGGGGGCCGGCTTCTCCACTGCGAATGATAACGATACTTGGGCCCCCACCACCTGGTCCTCGGCCAGACGGTTGGCAAGGTCGATCCGGGCCCCGTGCTCGTCGGCAATCTTCTTCACCACGGCCAGGCCCAGACCCGTGCCCTTGGGCTTGGTGGTGACATAGGGCTCGAAGGCGCGCTTGAGGATGGCCTCGGGAAAGCCCGTGCCCCAGTCGAGCACGCTCAGGCGCACACGGCCACTGGCCTCGACCCACTGGGTGCGCACGGTGACGGGGAATTCGGGCCCGCTGCGCCCGGTGCTCTCGGTGGCGTCCTGGGCGTTCTGCACCAGGTTGTGCAGCACCTGGCGCAGTTGCTGGGCGTCGCCCATGACGGGCGGGCAACGCGCATCGAGGTCCTTGGCCACAGGGATGCGGGCGGTGGAGCCGCCGTAGAGCTGCAGCACCTCGGAGACCAGGGCGTTGAGATCCAGGGCATGGAGCTCGGCCGC
>JAIESX010000019.1 GCA_019745555.1 Burkholderiaceae bacterium
GCCGAGGTGTCGGAGCCACCACGGCCCAGCGTGGTGATGTGGCCTGCTTCGTCCATGCCCTGGAAGCCGGTGATGATCACCACCTTGCCCTGGGCCAGGTCAGCGCGCACGCGCTGGTCGTCAATGGACTCGATGCGGGCCTTGGTGTAGGCGCTGTTGGTCTTGATCGGCACCTGCCAGCCCGCATAGCTGACCGCCTCCATGCCTTCGGCCTGCAGGGCGATGGCCAGCAGCGCGCTGGAGGCCTGCTCGCCCGTGGCGGCCAACATGTCGAGCTCGCGGTTGGTGGCGTCGCTGGACTTGGCCGGGGCCAGCTCCTTGGCCAGGCCGAGCAGGCGGTTGGTCTCGCCGCTCATGGCCGAGGGCACCACCACCATCTGGTGGCCGGCGCGGGCCCACTTGGCGACGCGCTTGGCGACGTTGCGGATGCGCTCGGTCGAGCCCATGGACGTGCCGCCGTACTTGTGAACGATCAGTGCCATTGAAAATGTCGGATAGGTGGCTGCCGCAAGCCTGCGCTGCCGCAGCCGGTGTCTACAGGGAGGTACGCCCTGCCCTCTCCCGGGCGCCCGGGCGGGCAAAACCTAGGGATTGTACCAAGCCAGCACCGCCCCCCGGCGCTCGACATGGCCCGCGCCGATCTTCAGGCGGATGCCGTGGCCGCGCGTGCTGCAGGCCGCGATCTGGCCCAGCAACTCCTCCATCTGGGCTGTGCTCGCGGTGGTGTCATGGGCACTGCGCAACCAGTGCCGCAGCACATTGGCCTGGCGTTCCCGCGCAAGCTCGCGCAGGCGATCGATCTGCGGCGGCTGCCCCACCTGCGCCAGGTCCTGCGCCGCCAAGGTATCCAGCAGGCGCTGGGCCTGGGCCGCATGCGCGGCGCTGCGCGCGAACGTATCGCGAAACTGCGGGAAGACCGCCTCCAGCGCCGGCAGCAGGCGGGAGCGGATGCGGTTGCGCGTGTACTGCTCGTCGGCATTGCTCGGGTCCTCGACCCAGGTGGCGCCACGCGCGCGCAAGTCCTCGCGCAAGGCTGCCCCGCTCACCGCCAGCAGCGGGCGGTAGTAGGTGACGTCATCCCGCTGCCATTGCACGGGCATGACACTCAGGCCCGGCAGGCCGGCGCCACGGCTTAACGCGAGCAGCAGGGTCTCGACCTGGTCGTCGGCGTGCTGGGCCAGGGCGATGTGGCGGATCGGCGGGTGCGCCGCTTCGGCCGCCTGGCGCAGTGCCGCGTAACGTGCGCTGCGCGCGGCCTCCTCGGGGCTCTGGCCGGGCGCAGGGCGTGCGTCGACGCGCAGCACCTGCAAGGGCACACCGAGCCGGGTGCAGGTCTCGCGGCAATGCTGCTCGAAACGGTCGGCTGCGGCCTGCAGGCCGTGATGAACGTGGATGGCGCTGATCTGGCCCGGCCATTTCTCTGCGCAGGCCAACAGGAGGGCGGTGGAATCGGCGCCACCGCTGTAGGCCACGGCCAGCGGCAGGCCGGGCTGAAAGGCGACCAGGGCCTGCGCCAGGCTGCGCGTCATCGGCGCACCCGTACGGGCTTATTTGCCGCTGGCCTTGGTGTCGGTGTAGCGGCCATAGCTCTGCAGGCGCTCGTAGCGACGGTCCAGCAGTTCCTTGACCTTGAGGTCGGCCACCTGGCGATAGGCGTCGACCAGGGCGCGCTTGAGGAAGGCCGCCATCTGCTTGGGATCGCGGTGCGCGCCGCCCACGGGCTCGTTGACGATCTTGTCGACCAGGCCCAGGGCCTTGAGGCGGTGGGCCGTGATGCCCAGGGCCTCGGCGGCGTCCTGCGCGCGCTCGGCGGTCTTCCACAGGATGGAGGCGCAGCCCTCGGGGCTGATCACCGAGTAGACAGAGTACTGCAGCATGAGCACCTGGTCGGCCACCGAGATGGCCAGCGCGCCACCCGAGCCACCTTCGCCGATGATGGTGGTGATGATGGGCACCTCGAGCTGCGCCATCTCGAAGATGTTGCGGCCGATGGCCTCGGACTGGCCACGCTCTTCCGCGTCGATGCCAGGGTAGGCGCCGGGCGTGTCGACAAAGGTAAAGACCGGCAGGCCGAACTTCTCCGCCGTCTTCATCAGGCGCAGGGCCTTGCGGTAGCCCTCGGGCTTGCTCATGCCGAAGTTGCGCAGGCCACGCTCTTTGGTATCGCGACCCTTCTGCTGGCCCAGCACCATGCAGGGCGTGCCATTGAAACGCGCCAGCCCCCCGACGATGCTCAGGTCGTCCGCGAAATGGCGGTCACCGTGCATCTCGACGAAGTCGGTGAAGAGCTCGTTGACGTAGTCCAGCGTGTAGGGTCGCTCGGGGTGGCGGGCGATCTTGGTGATCTGCCAGGGGTTCAGATCGCTGTAGACATCCTTGGTCAGCTGCAGGCTCTTCTTGCTCAGCTGGTCGATCTCTTCGCTGATGTCGACGGCGGACTCGGTCTGAACGTAACGCAGTTCCTCGATCTTGGCTTCGAGTTCGGCAATCGGCTGCTCGAAGTCGAGAAAAGTCTTTTTGGCCATCAGGGACCTCCTTGTTGATGTCTGGCCTGCCCAACGACAGGGCTGGCAGGGCTGCGACGGCGCCTCAGTATTCGACCGGCAGCGGATCCAGCGAGCGCCAAATATACCAAGTTGCGACGCTGCAGAATGGCGCCCAGGCGGCAGCCACTTCACGCGCATCGCTGCGGCTGACCGACTCGCCGGAGAAGTAATTGTGGCTGATGCCGTTGATCAGCCCGATGTCGTCCAGCGGCAGCACGTTGGGGCGCATCAGGTGGAAGATCAGGAACATCTCGGCCGTCCAACGGCCGATGCCGCGGATGCCCGTGAGCTCGGTGATGATGGCCTCGTCGTCCATGCCCTTCCAGGCCGCGACGCGGATGGCGCCACTGTCGAAATGCAGGGCCAGGTCCACCAGATACTCGACCTTGCGTGCGCTCAGGCCTGCGGCACGCATGTCGTCGACCTTGAGCTTGAGCACATTGGCCGCCGTCATGCGCTTGGGCAGGGCGGCAAAGCGGTCCCAGACCGACTGCGCGGCCTTGACCGAGATCTGCTGACCCACGATGCTGCGCGCCAGCGTGGTGAAGGCGTCACCCCGGGTCCGCAGGCAGGCGTCGCCGTGCTGCGGGATGATGCGCTTCATCACCCGATCCTTCTTCATCAGGTGCCTGCAGGCCTCGTCCCAGTAGTCAGGGGTGGCGAGCTGGGTGACAGAGACCGGGCTCACTGCGCGACTTCCCAGGTGGTGCCGGCGGCAGAATCCTTGAGAACGATCCCCTGGGCCAGCAGGTCCTCGCGGATGCGATCGGCCTCGGCAAAGTTCTTCGCAGCCTTGGCCGCCGCGCGCAGTTCGATCTGAACGCGGATGGCCGCCTCGTCGAGCGTCGAACCGGCCTTCAGAAAGGCCTCGGGCTCTTCCTGCAGCAGGCCCAGACAGCCCCCCAGGGCCTTGAGCAGGCCGGCGAGTTGGCGTGAGCCGGTCTTGTTGACCTCGGTCGCCAGCTCGAAGAGCACGGCCACCGCCTCGGGCGTGCCGAAATCCTCGTCCATCGCCGCCTTGAAGCGCGCGGCATGGGCATCGAGCCAGTCGATCTGCACTTCGGCCGGTGGCACGGCCTGCAGCGCCGTGTACAGGCGCTTGAGCGCGCTGCGCGCATCGTCCAGATGCGCGTCGCTGTAATTCAGGGGGCTGCGATAGTGGGCACGCAGGATGAAGAAGCGCACGGTCTGCGCGTCGTACTTCTGCAGGATCTCGCGGATGGTGAAGAAATTGCCCAGGGACTTGGACATCTTCTCGTTGTCCACGCGTACAAAACCGTTGTGCATCCAGAAGCGTGCGAGCGGCTGGCCTGTGGCGCCCTCGCTCTGGGCAATCTCGTTCTCGTGATGCGGAAACTGCAGGTCGGCGCCGCCGCCATGGATGTCAAAGCTCTCGCCCAGCATCTCGCAGCTCATGGCCGAGCACTCGATGTGCCAGCCCGGGCGGCCCGGGCCATAGACGCCGTCCCACTTGGCCTCCTCGGGTTCGGTGGGCTTGGCCGACTTCCAGAGCACGAAGTCCAGCGGATCGTCCTTGCCGTCGAGCACGGCCACGCGCTCGCCGGCGCGCAGTTCGTCGAGCGACTTGCCCGAGAGCTTGCCGTAACCCGCAAACTTGCGTACGGCGTAGTTCACATCGCCATTCGAGGCCCGGTAAGCCAGGCCCTTCTGTTCCAGGCGTTCGATCAGGCCCAGCATCTGCGGCACGTACTCGGTCGCGCGCGGCTCATGGTCGGGCCGTTCGATGCCAAGAGCGTCGGCATCCTGGTGCAAAGCCTCGATCATGCGTTCGGTCAGGGCGTGGATGGTCTCGCCGTTGTCCAGCGCACGCTTGATGATCTTGTCGTCGATGTCGGTGACGTTGCGTACATAGGTCACACGGTAGCCGCTGGCCTTGAGCCAGCGCTGCACCACGTCGAAAGCCACCATGGCCCGGGCGTGACCGAGGTGACAGAGGTCGTACACCGTCATGCCGCAGACGTACATGCGGACATGGCCGGGTTCGAGCGGGGTAAAGGGCTCCAGCGCACGCGATAGCGTGTTGTAGATGCGAAGGCTCATGGATCGGTCGGGAACCGGTGCGCAAGCGGATGAGGCAGCGGTTGCTTATAGGGGGACGGGGCTACAATCGTTCGCAGTATATAGTCCCGGCCCGCTCCGCAAGACCGGGTCATCCCCAGCCCCGGTCCCATGACTCCAGCCCGCCTTCTGTTCCGCCTGTTCCCCCTGCTGCTGGCCCTGCTGGCAGGCCCGCTGGCACGGGCCGATGTCTACGGCGACGTGAGCAAGCTGCTGCGCGGCGGGCGCCTGGCCGAAGCGGAGGCTGAAGCTGACCGCCACCTCAAGGCCAAGCCGCGCGATCCCCAGATGCGCTACCTCAAGGGCCTGATTCAGCGCGACAGCGGCCGCCAGGCAGAGGCGCTCGAGACCTTCACCAAGCTCACCGAGGACTTCCCCGAACTGCCCGAGCCCTACAACGGCCTGGCCGTGATCCACGCCGCGCAGGGCGACTACGACCTGGCGCGCACCTCGCTGGAACTCGCCATCCGGGCCAACCCGGCCTATGCCACGGCGCACGAAAACCTCGGCGATCTCTACAGCCGCATGGCCCGGCAGTCCTACTGCAAAGCGCTGCAGAACGATCCGGGCAATGGTGATCTCCGCACACGCCTGGCCGCACTGGGGATCACCTGTCCGTGAGGCGGGTCTGCCCAGGCGACCTTGCGCCGCCAGCCCCTCTACAATTCGCCCGCCCATGAAGTACGGTCCCCTCCTCTCTCGCCCACTCCTCGGGCTCGCGCTTGCCGTGTGGCTGGGCTTTGCCCATGCGAATGACACGGGCGACATCGGCCAGCTCCTGCGCGAAGGCAAGCTGGCCGAGGCGCAGGCCCGGGTTGACCGCCTGCTGGCTGCCAGACCGCGCGATCCGCAACTGCGCCTTTACAAGGGCGTGATCCAGCGCGAAACCGGGCGTACCAACGAGGCCCTGGCCACCTTCAGCAAGCTCAGCGAGGACCATCCGGAGCTGCCGGAGCCCTACAACAACATGGCCGTCATCTACGCGGCCCAGGGCCAGTACGACAAGGCGCGCATGGTGCTCGAGAAAGCCTTGCGCACCCACCCCAGCTATGCCACGGCCCATGACAACCTGGCCGACGTCTATGCGCGTCTGGCCAGCCAGGCCTACAGCAAGGCCTTGCAGCTCGAAGGCTCTGCGCCAACGCCTGCCCGGCTGGCCCTGATCCGCGACCTCGGCCAGCTCAATGGCGCGCCTCGTCCAGCAACCATCGTTGCAGCGGCCCCGAGCGCCCCTCCTGCAGCCGCCCCGACCGCAGTCGCGCCCAAACCTGCAGCTGTCCCGGCTGCCCCCGCGCCGGTGGCGGCGGCACCGGTCAAACCCGCAGCGCCAGTCACCACGCCCCCGTCCACGGCCGCCACCCCCGCTGACGGCGCACGCGAAGTCGAACAGACCGTGCGCGCCTGGGCCCAGGCTTGGTCCGATCGCGACATGAGCCGCTACCTCGCGGCCTACGATGCCGCCTTCGAAACACCCGGGCGGCAGAGCCGCAGCGCGTGGGAACAGGAGCGGCGCGCCCGCATCCTGGGCAAGGCGCGCATCACGGTCCAGTTGATGGACCTGCAGATTACTGTCCAGGGACAGCGTGCCGTGGCAAAATTCCGCCAGGATTACAAGGCCGACACCTTGGCTGTCCTGAGCCGCAAGACGCTGGAGCTGGTCCGTACAGGCAACCGCTGGCTCATCGTCAAGGAAAGCTCGGGCGGCTGACGCCACCGAAGGCCGCAGCGCCGGCCCTGCCTCGTCACGATATGAACCCTGGGTTTTTCACGCCACTGCTGCTTGCCATCGTCTGCCTGCTGGCCCTGCCGGCCCAGGCACAGACCGCACGCGCGGCCACCGTGATCCAGCGCAGCGCTCCTGCCCCCAGCCCAGCGACGCCTGAAAGCCGGCTGATCGAGGTCTACCGACTCACCGGCGCCGGGCAGACACGCGAGGCACTGCAGCGCGCCGAAAGCCTGGTGCACGACCACCCCAACTTCCAGCTGGCACAGCTGGTCTACGGCGACCTGCTCACGACCCGCATTCGCCCTGTGCGTGACTTTGGCGACGTGCCGGCCACGCTGGCCAGCGGCCAGGGCGTCCAGACCCTCGCCGATTTGCGCCACGAGTCGCAGATGCGCCTCAAGGCCCTGCGTGAACGCCCGCCAGCCGGCACCATCCCCTCGCAGTTCCTGGCCCTGTCCCCGCGCAATCGCCACGCCATCGCCATCGACGCCTCGCGCTCGCGCCTGTACCTGTTCGAGAACACGCCGCAGCAGCTGCGCCTGGTGGCCGATTTCTACATCTCGGTCGGCAAGTCCGGCATCGAGAAGATGGTCGAAGGCGATGCGCGCACACCGCTGGGCGTGTACTTCATCGTCAGCAACCTCGACCCCAAGTCGCTGAGCGATTTCTACGGTTCGGGCGCCCTGCCCATCAATTACCCCAATGTGCTCGACAGCAAGCGCGGCAAGACCGGACGTGGCATCTGGCTGCACGGCACGCCGCCCAACCAGTTCGCGCGCGCGCCGCTGGCCTCTGACGGCTGCGTGGTGCTCGCCAACCCGGATCTCGCCTTCATCAGCCGCACGGTCGAGCCACGCACCACGCCGGTGGTGATCTCGCCGCGGCTGGACTGGGTCACGCCGCACAGCGTGCAGGCCGAGCGCAAGCCTTTCGAGGATGCGCTGGCCGCCTGGCGTAACGCCAAATCCAGCGGGGATATCGAGCAACTGCTACGCTTTTACACGCCGGACTTCAGCAGTTTCGGCAAGTCCCTGGTCGAATGGACCCCGGCGCTGCGCAACGAGGTGGACAAGGTGCGCGGCAAATCCATCGAGCTCAAGGACCTGTCCTACCTGCGCTGGACCGACAACGCCGACACCATGGTCGTGACCTTCGGCGAGGTCGCACATGGCGAACGCAGCGGCCCGACCAAGCGCCAGTACTGGATTCGTCAGGACGGCGTGTGGAAAATTTTCTTTGAAGGAATCATTGGATGAATCTGACTCTCGTTTCCGGGCTGCGCCGCGGCCTGCTGCTGGCCGCCGCTGCGCTGTTCGCCGTTTCCGCCGCGCACGCCCAGAGCGCGGCCGCACCGCGCGTCAAGCTGGCCACCAGCGCCGGTGACATCGTGCTCGAGCTGCAGCCGGCCAGGGCGCCCAAGACGGTGGAGAACTTCCTGGCCTATGTGAGGAAGGGCCACTACAACGGCACCATCTTCCACCGCGTCATCCCCGGCTTCATGATCCAGGGTGGCGGCTTCGACAAGGCGATGACCCAGAAGCCGACCGAGAAACCGATCGAGAACGAGGCCACCAACGGCCTGAAGAACGACAGGTACACGGTGGCCATGGCGCGCACGCCGCATCCGCACTCGGCCTCGGCACAGTTCTTCATCAACGTCAACGACAACACCTTCCTCAACCACTCCGCGCCCACCCAGCAGGGCTGGGGCTACGCCGTCTTCGGCCGCGTGGTCGAAGGCCAGGATGTGGTGGACAAGATCACCGCCGTTCCCACCGGCACCCAGGGCATGCACCAGAACGTGCCCCTGACTCCCGTCATCATCAACGCGGCCACCGTGCTGCCCTGAGAAAGCCCCCATGAGCAATCCCCACGTCGAACTTCAGATCACCGGCTTCGGCACCATCAAGATCGAACTCGATGCCGCCAAGGCACCCAACAGCGTGGCCAACTTCCTGGCCTATGTGAACAAGGGCCACTACGACGGCACCGTGTTCCACCGCGTCATCCCGGGCTTCATGATCCAGGGCGGCGGCTTCGCCCCCGGCATGAACCAGAAGCCCACGGACAAGCCCATCGACAACGAGGCCAACAACGGCCTGAAGAACGACAAGTACACGATCGCCATGGCACGTACCAACGACCCGCACTCGGCCACGGCGCAGTTCTTCATCAACGTGGCCGACAACGGCTTCCTCAACCACACCGCCCCCTCGGCCCAGGGCTGGGGCTATGCCGTGTTCGGCAAGGTGGTCGCCGGGACGGACGTGGTGGACAAGATCGCTGCCGTCAAGACCGGCACGCGAGGCTTCCACGGCGACGTGCCCAAGGAGGATGTGGTGATCGAGAAGGCCACCGCGGTCTGATCGCACCTCACGCCATGACCGCGACCACCACCCGGTACGCCGAGCTGCACGCCCCGGCGCACTGGCGGGTGGTCGATTTCATCTCCGACCTGCACCTGCAGGTCAGCGAGCCGCAGACCGTGCAAGCCTGGAAGGACTACCTCACGCACACCCGGGCCGATGCGGTCTTCCTGCTGGGCGACATCTTCGAGGTCTGGGTCGGCGACGATGGTCTGGCTGGCGACGATGAAGACGCGCGGTTCGAACGCGAGTGCATTGAAGTTCTGAGCTCGGCTGGCAGGCAGCACGCGCTCTTTCTCATGCACGGCAACCGCGATTTCCTGTTGGGTGTCGAGGCCGCACGCCGCGCCGCCTGCACCCTGCTCGATGACCCGACGGTGCTCACCTTCGGAGACCGCCGCTGGCTGCTCAGCCACGGTGACGCGCTGTGCCTTGATGATCGCGACTACATGGCCTTCCGCGCCCAGGTCCGCACCCCCGCGTGGCAGCAGGCCTTCCTGGCCCAGCCTCTGAGCCAGCGCCGCCGGATCGCGCGCGGGCTGCGCCAGCAGAGCGAGGAGCGCAAGCGCAGCGGTTCGGACTATGCCGATGTGGATGCACCGCTGGCCCGGCAATGGCTGCAGCAGGCTCAGGCCACGGAGCTGATCCACGGCCACACGCACAAACCCGCCGACCATGCGCTGGATGACGGCCTGCTCCGCCGCGTGCTCAGCGACTGGGATCTGCAGACACGCCCGCCGCGCGCTGAAGTACTGCGCCTGCAGCTGACGGGGGGCGAGGTCTCGGTGCAGCGACTGCCGCTGGATCAGGCCCACTGACCATGCGGCGCTGGCTGGACCGCCTGCTGGGGCGTGAACGCCGGCCCCGCCACCTCTTGCCCGAGGCACTGTGGCAGGCCACGCTGGGCGCCTGCGCCTACCTGCGTGAACTGCCGCCGCCCGAGCTGGAACGCCTGCGCGAACTGGCCACGTTCTTTCTCGAGGACAAGGAATTCCACGGCGCCCAGGGCCTGCAGATCACCGACGCCATGGCCCTGACCATCGCAACACAGGCCTGCCTGCCCGTGCTGCACTTCGGCCCGGGTGAGCAGCCGCTGGCCTGGTACGACGATTTCGTGGGCATCGTGGTGCATCCGGACGAAGTGCTGGCCCGGCGTGAAATCGTGGATGAGCATGGCGTCGTGCACGAATACGAGGAGCCCCTGGCCGGCGAAGCCATGCCCGAGGGCCCCATCATGCTGAGCTGGCAGGACGTGAGTGCGGCCTCCAGCGAGAGCGGCTACAACGTGGTCATCCACGAATTCGTCCACAAGCTGGACCTGCGCGACGGCGTGGCCGACGGCTGCCCGCCTCTGCCCGCGGGCTTCATGGGCCAGGGCAATGCGCAGGCTGCACGCACGCAATGGCTGCGCATCATGGAATCCGCCCACGAGGCTTTCCGGGAAGCCGTGATCAAGGCCGAGCGCTTCGGCGCCGAGCCCACCTGGCTCGATCCCTACGGCGCCGAGCACATCTCGGAGTTCTTCGCCGTGGCCAGCGAGGCCTATTTCGTCAGCCGAGCGCGCTTCGCCACCGAGTTCCCCACCCTGCTGCAGCTGTTCGACGCCTGGTACCGGCCCGGGCCGAAGCGTTGAAGCTCAGCGCCGCAGCAGGACCTTGAGCGCCTGCTGCAGGCGTCGGGCCGCACCGGCTTCGTACGACGCTGCCAAGACGCGCGCGGCATCCTGGCCCCAGGTCTGGGCAGGTGGCGCCTCGTTGCGGCGGGTCAGCAGCTGCAGCTGCAAGGCGCGCCGTGCATCGAGCTGCTCGGCCGGCGTCGGCACGTCGGCAGCGATCTCCAGACGCAGCAGTGCGTCGGCAGCGTCTCCCTGGGGTGCCCCCGAGAGCGCCTGGCTCCAGAGCGAGCGCACGGCCGGCGTCACGCGCCCGCCAAGCTCACTGGCCGAGGGCAGGCGCGCGGCATCGCGCTGCTCCCAGCTCCCCAGCAACTGCGTCAGGGCTTCCCCATGGGCCTGAGCGGCGAGCTTCCTGAGCGCGGCCTGGGCATGTTCCATCGCCTCGCGCTGGGCACGGAAGGCCGCATCGCCCAGACGCGGGGTGTCGCGTGGCTCACGGTCGGCACGCTCGGGACGGCGCTCCTCGCGACGCGGTCCGTCACGGCGTTCGCCAGGGCGACCCCGGCCCACGGGTGCGGCCGGCTCGGCGCGTTTCATGCCGGGACGGTCGTCGCCACGCACGGCCACCACGGGCTTGCGCGGCTGGGCCACGGGTGCCGGTGTCTCGGCCACGGCGGCTGGTGTTTCGGCTGGCACAGAGGGCGCGCTGGCCGCAGCAGCGCCCCCCGGCCCCTTGAGCGCAGCCTCCAGTGCGGCCATCGCAGCGCGGATGGCCTGTGCATCACCGGCGGCATTCGCTGCCTCCAGCGCCTGGGAGGCTTCGAGGACGGCGCGGTCGTGCGCGCTCATCGCAGCCGCAACCTGCTCGCGCGCGGCGCTCTTGCGCGCGAAAGCCTCGTCTAAGGGTTTGCGGAAGGCATCCCAGAGCTTCTGTTCCTGCCGTCGATCGAGCGGCACGGCATGCGCCTCTGCCTGCCAGCGCTGCTGCAGGGCCTTGACGGCATCGATGCGCAGCTGTGCTGCGGCGCCGAGCTGCGTCGCTTCCTCGATCATGGCCTGGCGCCGCTGCAGGCTCTCCTTCTGCACCGCATCCAGCGGCGCACTGGCCGCGGCCATGGCCGCCTTCCATTGCGGCTGCAGTTCGGCAAAGGCCTTTTCGCTCAGATGACCCGCGTCGCGCCAGCGCTCGGCAAACTGGTGCAATTCACGGCCGAACGCCTTCCAGTCATGCGGGGCCTGTGCGGCCTGCGCTGACGCCCAGGCCTGGAGTTCACCGATCAGGGCCAGGCGCCTGGCCTTGTGCTCGGCCGCTTCGGTCTTGATCTTCTCCAGCCAGGCTTCCACCACCTTGTAGGCCTGGTTGCAGGCCTCGTCGAAACGCTTCCACAACGCGTGGTTGGGGACGCCCCCCTGGTCGGTCTGTTTCCACTGCTCGCGCAGTTCGCGCAGCGACTCCTGCATCTTGCGCCCGCCCAGGGCCTGGCCCTCGGGGCGGTTCAGCAAGCCCTCGGCCTTGCGCACGAGTTCCTCGCGCAGCTGATCGGCACGCCAGCGTTGCCAGCCTTCGAGCTCGCCCGCAGCGGCCAGCGCCGCATGGGCCTGGCGGTCGAGCTGGGCGTCGATGTGGCGGCCATGCTCCTTGAGCGCCTGGCGCAGGGCCTGGGCCGCCCCGGCGCTGGCTTTGCCATGGCCTTGCTCAATTTCCTCTTCCAGCGGGACCAGCACCTCACGCACGGCAGCCATGGCCCGGGCGCGCAACTCGGGATCTACCTTGGGCTTGGCTGCGGGCGTCGGGATTTCCGGGGGCAGTCCACGCGACTGGCGCAGCTCGTCGGCCCAGACCGGCACCTGTGGCAGGGGCGCCACCGGATCGGCCGCGGCGGCACGGGCCTGGGCCAGCGCAGCGCTGAAAGCCTCCCAGACCAGGGTCAGCTGGGCGCGAGAGGTTTCAAGCTGCGGCCCGAAGCGCAAGTCCACACTGCCCCAATGGCTGTCTTCGGGCAGGGCGGCCGCCTCGGCTTGCCAGGCGGCCACATCGGCAGCCAGGCTCTCGGCAGCGGCCTGGGCGTCCAGCCACGATTTGGTGGACAGCAGTTCGATGCGCTGGACCAGCAGCACCGCTGCCTCGCGCTGGACCTGGGCGCGGTGCTGCAGATCCTCGATGGCCTTGACGCGCTCGGCCAGGCGCAGCTTGAGGGCGGCCAGCGGTTCGCGACTCAGAGGTGCACCGGCCTTGGCTGCATCGCGCTGCCAGGCCAGGGCATCGGCCAGGTTCAGGCGGCTCGCGGCCAGCAGCGTTTCCGCCTTCTGGGCCCACTCGAGCGCCATGCCCTCCTGGTCGCGCTGGCGCTTGAGCTCGTCGAGCTTCTCGCGCAGGAGCTTGGCCGCCCCCTTGTCCTTGACGCTGAGCTCGCGGTAGACCTGCTGCATCTGCTCGGCACCGGGCTCGCTCTGCAGCCAGGCCCGGACACGTGCGGCACGTTCGCCGGCGGTCGCCGCCGAAAAGGCGCCGCCCGTGAGTTCGTCCAAGGCTTGGGTATCGTGGCGGGCGGAGGAAGAAGCAGAAGAGGGCACGGCGGACTCGGTGGACAAAAATGACAGACGCCGATTGTCGCCGCCATTTGGCGCTCTGGAGCGGGCTCGCACGCATCGCTACTTATAAAGAGAAAGCCCGGCCGGGTGGTAGGAACCAGCCCGCCGGGCCTGACGGCGGGCCGCAAGCCCATGCCGTCTGGGTATCGCAAAGGGGAGAGTCGGGTCCCGCAATGCGATGGAGGCAAGGGATTGCCCCCAAGATTGCCAGTTTGGCGCTGGCACGCGCACCCTGCAGGTGTGTGCCGGCTACTTCCAGCAAAGGATGCCTGATGTGACAGGCTTGCAAAGTCTAGAGCCAGCTCCCCCGGATTCAAATTCCTGTATCAATGAGCTTGGGCGGCCCGATTGGCTGACGGGCATAGGCCAGCGCCAACCGGAAAAGCAACTCAGGCCAGCACTGTTACAAAATACAGTGGATTTCATGTCTGGTCTGACATGGTCTCCGCAAGTCATTGATTTATTTGAATATTCAAAAATAATACTGGATTGACTCTTGGCTTTATATGCAAAATATCAATGATTGAATTCAATTGATATTATTGATTGCCTATATATCGAACCTTACAATTCGTTTCACCCCGAATCCGGGATAACCCGAACCCGCTGCCGACCCCGGCACATCGGATCCGCAACCGGCCCCACGTCAGCCGGCGATCCAGATGGCGTACCAACCCAGACGTGGACCTGCCGCATGGATGCTGTTCAACCCACAGCGCCAGAACGCAGGCTACGCGAGATGAGGAAGTGCTATGACAGCGTTACAAGAAATGGGCCAGGGCCTGCGTACCCTCGCACGCCAGATCTCCCAGGTCTTTTTTGCCACCATCCACAACGGCTTCGCGCTGCTGGGGCTGGGTGTGCTTTTTGCAACCATCGCCCTCGCGGCGCGGCCCGAGCTGCGCCAGGCCGGCGAAACCCAGCTGATGGGCTGGCTCCACAACCGTCACTTCGGCCTGGCGTCCACCGAGGTCGAGCCCGTGGCCGTGGAGCGCGCCACGGCCGTCCACCCGCAGCAGCTCAGCAAGCAGCAGGCTGCGGTCGCTTACTGGATCAGCAAGAAATACCGCGTGGCACCCGAACCGGTGTCGGCCCTGGTGCTGGAAGCCTATGAGATCGGCCGGCGCACCGAACTCGACCCGCTGCTGCTGCTGTCGGTGATGGCCATCGAGTCGGGCTTCAACCCCTTCGCCCAGAGTCCTGTCGGCGCGCAAGGCCTGATGCAGGTCATGACCCGCGTGCACAGTGACAAGTACGAACCTTTCGGCGGCCAGCTGGCGGCCTTCGACCCGGTGACCAATCTCCGTGTGGGCGCCCGTGTGCTGCACGAGTACATCCAGCGCGACGGTTCGATCGAAGGTGGCCTGCGTCGTTATGTCGGCGCCGCCCACCTGCCGCACGACGGCGGCTATGTGGCCAAGGTCATGGCTGAGCACGGCCGCCTGACCCAGGTGGCTGGCGGCCACGCCGTACCCACCCACCCGCCGCAGCCCATCCCGGTCAGCGCCCCGGCCAAGCCGGCCGGCGAAGAAACGTTGGTGCTGCTGAACTCCTGAGTGCAGTTCAGGCCAGGCTGCTCTCCGCTACACTAGCCGGGCACGCGACTGGCGATAGGCGCGCCTGCTTACGAAGCAGGCGCAGCTGACGTGGACCACCACCGGGGAGCGTGCCGCGGGACCTGCCATGGTAGGTCCGGTGTTCAGCCGTTCGCCTGGGCAGCCCCCGATCCGCCGGGGGACCAGTGTTTCTTCCGACTGCCATGTACAACCGCAACATCCTCGTCGAACAAACCGACCCCGAGCTCTGGGCCGCCATCCAGGCCGAAAACGCCCGCCAGGAACACCATATCGAGCTGATCGCCAGCGAGAACTACGCTTCGCCCGCCGTCATGGCCGCGCAAGGCACCCAGCTCACCAACAAGTACGCCGAGGGTTACCCGGGCAAGCGCTACTACGGCGGTTGCGAGCATGTGGACGTGGCCGAGCAACTGGCCATCGACCGCGTCAAGGCCCTGTTCGGCGCCGACGCCGCCAACGTGCAGCCGCATTGCGGCGCCTCGGCCAACGAGGCCGTTTTCCTGGCCTTCCTCAAGCCCGGCGACACCATCATGGGCATGAGCCTGGCCGAAGGCGGTCATCTGACGCACGGCATGGCACTCAATATGAGCGGCAAGTGGTTCAACGTCGTCTCCTATGGTCTCAACGCCAAGGAAGAGATCGATTACGACGCCATGGAAAAGAAGGCGCACGAGACGAAACCGAAGCTCATCATCGCCGGCGCCTCGGCCTACAGCCTGCACATCGACTTTGCGCGCTTCGCCAAGGTGGCCAAGGACGTGGGCGCCATCTTCATGGTGGACATGGCGCACTACGCCGGCCTGATCGCCGCCGGCGTCTATCCCAACCCCGTGCCGCACGCCGATGTAGTCACCTCCACCACGCACAAGAGCCTGCGCGGCCCGCGCGGCGGCATCATCCTGATGAAGGCCGAGCACGAGAAGGCCATCAACAGCGCCATCTTCCCCGGCCTGCAGGGCGGTCCGCTGATGCACGTAATCGCGGCCAAGGCCGTGGCCTTCAAGGAGGCCATGGACCCCGCCTTCAAGACCTACCAGCAGCAGGTCGTGAAGAACGCGCGCATCGTGGCCGAGACGCTGACCCAGCGCGGCCTGCGCATCGTCAGCGGCGGCACGCAGAGCCACGTCATGCTGGTCGACCTGCGTTCCAAGGGCATCACCGGCAAGGAAGCCGAGGCCGTGCTGGGCGCGGCCCACATGACCATCAACAAGAACGCGATCCCCAACGATCCCGAGAAGCCCATGGTCACCAGCGGCGTGCGCGTCGGCACCCCGGCCATGACCACCCGTGGCTTCAAGGACGAGGAAGCGCGGATGACGGCCAACCTGATCGCCGACGTGCTGGACAAGCCGCGCGACGAGGCCAACATCGCGGCGGTGCGTGCCAAGGTCAATGCGCTGACCGCCCGCTTCCCCGTCTACAAGTAAGACCCCCGATGAAATGCCCCTTCTGCGGAAACTCTGAGACCCAGGTCGTCGAAACCCGGATCTCGGAGGACGGGGATTTCATCCGCAGGCGCCGCCAGTGTGGCGCCTGCGAAAAGCGCTTCACCACCTACGAGCGCCCGGACGTCAACTTCCCGACCATCGTCAAAAAGGACGGGCGGCGGATCGAATACGAGCGCGGCAAGCTGCTGGCCTCCATGCAGCTGGCCCTGCGCAAGCGTCCGGTCAGCACCGAGCAGATCGACAGCGCCCTTGAGCGCATCGAGGAAAAGCTGCTGAACCTGGGCCTGCGTGAAGTGCCGTCCACCCGCATCGGCGAACTCGTGATGCGTGAACTCAAGAAGCTCGACAAGGTGGCCTACGTGCGCTTTGCCAGCGTCTACCGCAGCTTCGAGGACATCGACGAGTTCAAGACGCTGGTGGATGAAGTCAGGCGTTAAGCCATGCCCCCCGGATTGCTGGCCTACTATTTCCAGCAATCCTGGACAGTAGGGCCCGTAGCGCTACGGCCTTTCACACCCGTGTTGGTGAGTGTGAGATTGCCGCATTTGTCGTTACCCAGCAGAGTCGCCGTGAGTGTGTAGGAATTCAATGTCGCCGCGACACTGAGCGTATAGCGAGGAGAGCTGGCGGGGACGTTCTGCAATCGCGCCGGAAGCGCAGGGCTCACGGCTCCAGCGGCATCGGTCGTGTAACGGCTATTCGCTGCATAGAAGCGCTCCATGAACTGCTGCGCTTCGAGCAATGCGGTTCTAGCCTCAGATCGGTATCCCCGATTGACGTATTCCGTGTAACTCGGATAAGCGATGGCGCCCAGGATACCGATGATGGCCACGACGATCATGACCTCAATCAGTGTGAATCCGCGCGCACGGCGAGCCAGAAGCTTTGGCATGTCTTGAAGATTTTTCATGGAATGATGTCCTGAAATCATGAATCAACGAATCGGCGGGTTGATGATGCGTCGCCACACTCTGTCACGGATAGCGCGCGTCGCGGTCGGATCATCATCCTCGATACACGCAAGCATCTGCCCCGTTGTGTTCTGGAAGCTGGTCAGACGAGTACCAGGAGGACATTTACCGGGTATGCCCACGCCGGTCCCAGTACCCATTGCGCCACGTACGATCGCATCGATACCATCCGCATTGGTGGCAAAACCCGCTACCGCTGCGTCAGATGAGTTGACAACGCCGTCACCATTGGTGTCGTAGGTACGTGTGTTCGGATTCGCGCCGATGTCGGGGTTGAGCGTGAAGTTGATACCCGTGCCGACCGAGGCCTCGCAGGCGACCAGGCTGCGCGAAGGTGAAATGGTCGAAAGGAAGGCCACCTTGGAAGACGCTTTCAGCGGCGGATAGACCAGTCGCAAACCGGCGACGACATCGAGATCCATGACCCATCCGCGCTGGGAGGTCCAATTGACATCCGCACCGGCAACTGAGTAGAACGTGGCACCGCCAGCGCCGCTAACGGGGGATACAGTCCGCGGAGCCAGAACGGTTCGCCCCATGGGACGAGGAATAGTGTCCGCATCCTTATCCCAGACACTGTATATCGACTGTACAGCGACCGAGTTTGCGTCCGTCTCGGTTTCGAGAACGCCAGTGCCAAACATCACCATACGCCCGCCACGAGTGGTGTCGAACACGACGGGGCCCTGGGTGATCGGCTGCGGTGTACCACCTGTGCTCGCCGCTGTGAAAAAGGGCGCGCCGCCAGACACAACGAACCGGCTCGGTGCAGTGGCGCTGTAATCCAGGCGCCAGAGCTGCCCTTTGTAGTCACCAGCGTAGAGTGTGGTGATCTGGCCACTGCTGTTCCGAATCAGTCCGATCCCGCCCATCCCACTGGAGCCCGTAGCATCGACGGTAAGAGTCTGCGCCACCCCCGTGGACAGGTTGACCACAAACAAAACCGCGTTACCAGCATCGCTGAACCGCCCATTCCCGAAAATGGCAACCCACTCGCCATTCGGAAGCACGCCTGCCTGAACAGGGGCAATGATGTGCCCGAGATCAGGATAGTTGGCATTCGATATCTCCCAGCGGATGCTGGATGCGCCGAGACTGTCGCTATTGGTAACGTCCAGTGCAAAAACCGCTCTGCCGCCCGCCCCCAGCGTTCCCACCAGATAATTGCGCCAGCTCGGCGCCGCATCTCCAGGTGCCGGTACGTAGGCATCCGTCTCCGTCAAGGGGCCGTCTACGAAGTACTGGTGATAGAGCGCCGAAGTGCCGTAGTTTTTGTCCGCCAGCTTGTGGAGGTTTGCGTAGACCGCACGAGGAACGTAGGCAAATATTTCCCGCCCATCGGCATCCACGTCGACTCCCCGCGTATCTTTGAACGCGTGCAGCATACCGTCGTTCCCCCCCACGAACAGGACTGCGGGTCGTGCGGCCTTCTGCGTCAGGAAGGTGGAGTAGGGAGCACCACCACCCTGACCAGCAGGCAGGTTGATGTAGCCCAGATTCACGGCATCTTTGACCAAGACCGGCGTCGAGTTCACAAAATCGCCGAGCGCAGATTCACGCTCGCGGAACGGCTGCCCGTCGCCCTCCTTGCTTCGGTCACCCCGGAGAAAGTTAACGAAATTGGTCGTATGAGTTGCCGCAACGGCTCCCAGCGCAGCCTGGTTGTCCGGCCCCATGGCAGTCCAGTTGAAGAGAACAGCCTGAGGGGGCGATGTATCGGTACGCCACGTGTAAATGTTCCGGCTCCCGAAGGCGGGGAGTTTCGATGCGGCACGCCAGACCGTCGCACCAGCCTGACCCAGAGCATCCAGAACTTGGGCTTGGATATCGCCCGCCCAGGTGCCTGTCTGGTAGACCGGGACATACTTGCGGTTACCAGCTTCGAGTGTCGTCGAGGCCGTCGCCACGCCCGCCTCACGCAGCTCTCGCGAAAGCGCCTGACCGACCGATGAGCGTATCGCATCCGCAAGCTCCGTCGGGTCCTTGGCACTGATGTAACTGCCTCGGCTGTTCAGCGCCGCGTGCCAAAGATCATCGATCTGGTCCGAGCCGCTCCAGTTCTTGGTACCTGCCTCGAGTGCAGGCAAATCAGTCTCCGGGTTCAAGGTTCCCCGAACTCCGAGGCCCACCGTGAAATTCACCATGTGCTGCCAGAAGGCCGGATTTTCCGAAGAGGGGACCACCGTGTTATTCAGGTCCGTTCTCAGATCCGTCTTCCAGTACTCCATCGCATAGTCTGCAAGGGTGTTGGAAGTACCGTCGCGGAAGGGGGCAGCTGGGATGTATTGATAAGAGCGACCAGGGCCTGTGATGACAGAGCCGTTGGTGTTATCTGAGTTACCAACGGAGGTCGTCGTCGAGTTCCAGTAACCGTCGGTGACCATAATGTGGTACGCACGCCGGCAGGTTTTGTCTGCGGTGGTATTGACTGAGCCCGGATTATCAGCCCAAGGACCACGGCTGTCGCTGCGCTTGTAGTACTCGCCGACCAAACGCATGGCGCGCGGCAGTGGCGTTCCGCCGTTTGCAGGAAGCTGATAAACCCAGTTAAAAAGATTGGTTTTGGTCGTCGAGTTGAAGTCCCGGACCCCGGCCTCAATCACTGCCGTATTGACGCCATCAATCGAAGATTCTGTTCCCTTGTTGATACGCCCCCATCCGAGTCGGAATGTATCCTCCGAGGCCGCAAAAACTTCACCTATTGACCCTCTAGCGAGCAGGTTCCGCGTACGGTAATAGGTAAACCAATTGGCGTAATTTTGTCGCTCCTCATCACGCGTACAAACAGTACCTGCGCAATCGGTACGGGCGGGATATTTCGTGTATGTCGTTGTGGATGCCGCATTGATGCTGAACTCATCGTAATTTGATGCGTTGGTCGGATCGAGATACGCACCACCCGATTTTCTCAATCTGAAATAGAGACCAGGATCATAGGTTTCGTCATTCCGGGAACAATCACTACGGCTATCCCTGTAGCACCATGTCGTATCCACGACACGAACATTGGTCAAATTGATAGTCCCCCCCCCTGTCGGGTCCATAGGGTCCCGAAAAGCGGCAGTGACAGGAGAGTTGGCCATGCGGCCACCTGTGGCCGTAGGCCAGGGCCGATACCGTACCTCCGGGTTGTAATAAATGGTGTTGGTATCCGGGGAGCGCATCAGCTTCTGCCGATAGTTCGAGGTACCTGGCTGAGCCGCTACCGTCCCTATAAAAAATGCCGAGAGGAATGCGTTGTCTCCCGGATCCATCCTGACCGAGTTTCCACCCACGGGACTAGCAACGGAGAAGGAGCCGACAAAGATCGTAGTCTCGGGCATGTGCTGGAACATCATGGAGCCCGAGTCGTCCATGGTGAGCACGATATTCGGCCTCACCCCACCGCCATCGCGGCTCGTCAAAGGAAACTGCGCCGGACCGGTTTGCGCAATGACAGCGTTCGCTGCACCAAGCGCCAAGACAAGACCTGCCTTGAAGACAGATAGTTTTGAGTCAGCCATCATGTTTCTCCTGCTCAATTGAGCACCACTGTCGATTGAAGCCAGACCACCGAGCCGTTCACCGTCACGCCTCCGGCACCCGATCGATAGTCAGGACTGAAGCCGCGAGCTGTGATGACATACGCCAGATTACCGTCGGGCATTACCTGCTTCTCTGCCACGCACTCCGGCAAGGTACTGGGGCGGAAAGCGCTGTCGGCCGACTTGATCTGGTTCTCGGGCAGGACCGTCTTGGATGCGGACGCACCACCAGAACCTGTCCAGCTCCCGGCCTGACTCCAGGCCGGGGTTCCCCCAACGGCGGTTTGCACGATATTCACCTCCGCCAAAGTCGCGACGCGACTGGACTCAGGCTTGCCAAGCTCCGTTTCGCAATAACGCAATGCTGCCTCGGCATACTGCTGCGCAAGGTATTGGACACGGATGTTGTTAGTGAGCTTTTCAGTAGAGGTGGCATTTCGTATGGTCGCCGCGGATGTGATCCCGATGATCACAAGCATCATCATCACAATGATGAGGGAAGCCCCTCGCTGGCCAACGAATTCGTTGGCTGCCGCGCGAGTGGGGAATTCACAGGAATGCATAGACAACCTCAGAAAGCCATCTTGTTACGCAAGGTCGTGGTCGTGAAATAGGCACGACGGGCGTAGTTGTCCGCCGATGACTGCTGGACACCATCACAATCCAGATAGGTCAGAACGTCTTCAGCATCCAGGACCGGTTCGGTGCTGCGCATCAGCAAGCAGGTCCGGACGCTGACCACACGCCCCCAGTCCGCGACGGCAGATGCGGACACATAGCGCACGATCTGACGTGGATTGGCAGCATTCGCTTCGCCGTACCAGATACGCAAGGCCTCAACGTTGTCCACCAGGGGCTGCCCTGCGGCCCCTTGCTGGCTGGCACAGTACAACTCGGACTTGCCAGCTCCGCTCGACGAAAGGTAGTAACGGTTGTGCGCGATGTAATAGGTCGCAGTGCCCGCCCCACTCGCAGGCAGAGAGTTTCCGACGCAATCAGACGGCAGATTGGCCGCCGTTGGAACTGTGTTCGCCAAGTCCGCCTCGTAGGCGATCTCGATAACGTGGTTGATGCTCCCTGCTGGAGCGCACACGGCGGCATCCCAAGGCGCAAGCTGGTTGCGACGTGACACGTTATCCAGCCCCCGCTCGCAACCGAACAGAGGGCGATCAGAATAGCTGCGCGTGAAGGTGGAACTGCCGGATACGCCTGTAGGCCGAGCATAACCGGCGAGCAGCAAGTCCCGGTTCAGCAGGGTTATCGCAATCTGAGCGCTCTCGTTCATCTCGGCATAAGCCGCCTGAACCTTGCTGGTCTTGCCCGAACCCAGATAGCTGACAAGAACAGCCCCCACGACAATCAGGCCAATCACAAGCGAAACGAGAATCTCGATGATCGAAACACCTCGATTCCTGGACCGGTTTGTCAAACGCTTCATAGGTTGATCCTGAAATAGCTGCAGCGCACGCTGGTATCCGCCCCGAGATTCAAACCCGCAGGACATTCCCCGACCGCAGCGGGCGCTTCATCCGAGTTGGCCACCGAAGGATCGCGCCAAGCAACCCAGAGGTCCATCGCAACCTGGGTGCCTTGACGGGCAAGGAAGACAGATCCTTCGGGCAATTGGTTGCGCACCAAGATACGCCATTGCGCCAGATCGAGTGCGGCGATCTGCGCAGGTGTGCAGTTGCTCGCCGCAGTGTTGCAAAGCTCCCCGGGCAACGCAGGCGCAGTCGCCTGGGCTTCAAAGTCCTCTGTGTAATCGTAGTTTCCAGCGAAGTAACCCGTTGCCGGCGGCGTGCTCACTCCCTTATTGGCGCGAATCCGTTCGCCCATGTCATTGGCCAGCTGAGCCGCAGTCGCGCGATACTGCGACATCTTCGTGTAGCGAACGGAAGACGCGTTGACACCAGCCAGGGCCAAAAGCGCAAAGGACGCCAGGACGATAGAGACAAGCACCTCGATCAGCGTCGCTCCGCCCTGGGATTTTTCATGATTCATAGTCAACTGCATGATGTCGCCCCGGCCGACTTGATATACGCACGCCCTTGATTGGAGACACACACCAGACGAGCACCACCATCTCCGACCGGTGTGAATGTGAAGGTCTGGGCCGCAGCTCTGGCCCATCCTGTAGGCTGATAGACGATAGCCAAAGAAGCGGCAGAGGTCGTGACTGTTGCGAGATTCGGGAAAGCATCCTGAACACGGATCACGACATCCGACGGATCCACGGAACCGTCACCGTCGTCATCGATGAAAACGATCCAACCGTCTTTCCAACTGGCAACTGCGGCGCAAGACGTACCATTGGCTGAGCTGCAGATACTGACCCGCGTTGTCCGTTTGATGGCTTCAGAACGAGCAAAGCGCAGATCCAGCGCCATCGCATCAACCGCAGCCTGCACACTCCTCTTGGTCAGGAACGTGCGAAAACTCGGCACGGCAAGTGACATCAGAACTGAAGCCACTGCGACCACAACCAGCAGTTCGATCAGCGTGAAACCAGAGTGACGGCTTTTCATGCCTAAGAGCTTAGCCAACGATGCTTTCGACAACAGGGGCGCCCGATGAATGGTTCCACAGGAACGCCAAGCGGTAGACTCTTATCTACGCGGCGTTACTTTTTCACACCTTGATGCTCTCACACGCCCTCACCCTCGCCTCCCGATCCCTGACCCTGACCTCCCCCAACCCCCGGGTCGGCTGCGTCATCGTCGGGGCGGATGGCCGGGTCCTGGGCCAGGGCCATACCCAGCGTGCCGGTGGCCCCCACGCCGAAATCATGGCCCTGCGCGATGCCGCCGAGCGCGGGCACTCGGTCCAAGGTGCCACGGTCTATGTCACGCTGGAGCCCTGCGCCCACCAGGGCCGTACCGGGCCCTGCTGCGACGCCCTGGTCGCCGCTGGAGTCGGCAAGGTGGTGGCCTCACTGGAAGACCCCAACCCCAAGGTGGCGGGCCAGGGTTTTGCCCGCCTGCGCGCGGCGGGCATCGAGGTGGAAGTCGGTCCCGGGGCGGCCGAATCCCGGGAGCTCAACATCGGCTTCTTCAGCCGCATGGTCCGCAAGACACCCTGGGTGCGCATGAAGATCGCGGCCTCGCTGGACGGCCAGACGGCTCTGGACAACGGCGCCAGCCAGTGGATCACCTCGGAGCCAGCCCGAGCCGACGGCCATGCCTGGCGGGCGCGGTCCTGCGCGGTGCTCACGGGCATCGGCACCGTGCTGGAAGACGATCCGCGTCTGGACGTGCGCCTGGTCGAGACCCCGCGCCAGCCCCATCTGGTGGTGGTGGACAGCCGGCTCGAAACGCCGCTGGACGCCCAGCTGTTCATCCCCGGCCGCCAGCTCTATATCTATACCGCCACCGAGGACAGCGCCCGCAAGGCCGCCCTGGAGGCCCGGGGGGCCACCGTTATCCCCTGCCCTGGCCCGGGCGGCAAGGTGGATCTGGCCGCCATGCTGCGCGACCTGGCCGCAAGGGAAATCAACGAGCTGCACGTCGAGGCCGGCCACAAGCTCAATGGCTCCCTGGTCCGCGAGGGCCTGGTGGACGAATTCCTGGTCTATCTGGCGCCCAAGCTGCTGGGTGCGGGCCGCGGTATGGTCAACATCGGCCCGCTGGTCGAGCTGTCACAGGCCGTGCCGCTGGAATTCCGGGAGACGACGCCGATCGGCCCCGATCTGCGCATCCTGGCCCGGATTCCCGGTCGGGACCGCTTCTAGCTGCAGGGCCGCGCTTTCTTTTCAGCCCGGCCCCGGCCAGGGCCTTGAATCCCTGCGAAAATAGCGGCCTATGTTCACCGGCATCATCACCGGCGTGGGGCGCATCGTCGCCAGCCACGACCTCGGAAGTTCTTTGCAGCACGGCAAGCGCCTCACGATGGCCTGCCCGGCCGGCTACCTGGACGATGTGGGTCTGGGCGACAGCATCGCCCTCAACGGCGCCTGCATGACGGTCACCAGCCTCGACCTCCCTCGGCAGCAGTTCACCATCGACATCTCGGCCGAGTCCCTGGCCAAGACTACCGGGCTCGTCCAGGACGCCCAGGTCAACCTGGAGAAAGCCCTGCGCGCGGGCGACCGCCTGGGCGGGCACATCGTCTCGGGCCATGTGGATGGCGTGGGCACGGTCAGCTCGTTTGCGCAGGTGGGCGAAAGCTGGGAGCTGCGCATCCAGGCACCTGCAGAACTCGCCCGTTACCTCGCCTACAAGGGCTCGATCACGGTCAATGGCGTGAGCCTCACCGTGAACCAGGTGCATGACAACACGGCGGGCGCCGAGATCAGCATCAACCTGATCCCGCACACCGTGCAGCACACCACGCTGGGCCTGCTGAAGGCCGGCGCGGGCGTGAACCTCGAAATCGACACCGTGGCGCGCTACGTCGAGCGCATGCTCGCCGCCGGCGCCACTCCGCAGAAAGCAGACGCATGAGCTCCAAAGCACCCGTGGCCATCTCGCCCGTCGAGGACATCGTGGCCGAGATGCAGGCCGGCCGCATGGTCATCCTCGTCGACGAGGAAGACCGTGAAAACGAGGGCGACCTCGTGCTCGCGGCCGACCGCGTCACGCCCGAGGCCATCAATTTCATGGCCCGTTACGGGCGCGGCCTGATCTGCCTGACGCTCACGCGCGAGCGCTGCGAACGCCTGCGCCTGCCGCCGATGGTGGCACGCAACGGCACCAAGATGGGCACGGCCTTCACCGTCTCCATCGAGGCGGCCACCGGCGTCACCACCGGCATCTCGGCCGCCGACCGCGCGCGCACCGTGCAGGCCGCCGTGGCGCCCAACGCCCGCGCCGAAGACCTGGTCCAGCCCGGCCACATCTTCCCGCTGCAGGCCGTGGATGGCGGCGTGCTCATGCGCGCCGGCCACACCGAGGCCGGCTGCGACCTGGCCGCCATGGCCGGCCACTCGCCCGCGGCCGTGATCTGCGAGATCATGAAGGACGACGGCACCATGGCCCGCCTGCCCGATCTGCAGCTCTTCGCTGCCGAGCACGGCCTGAAGATCGGCACCATCGCCGACCTCATCGAACACCGCAGCCGCACCGAGTCGCTGATCGAGAAAGTGGGCAGCCGCCCGCTCAACACCGCCTTCGGCCCGTTCACCGCCCACGCCTACCGCGACAAGACCAGCCAGGGCCTGCACCTGGCCCTGGTGCGCGGACAGTGGAGCGCGCAGGACACGGTGCTGGCACGTGTGCACGAGCCGCTGTCGGTATTGGACGCGCTGGAGACCGGCCGCACCATGCACTCATGGAGCCTGGACGCCTGCCTCACGCGCATCGCCGCCGAAAATCGCGGCGTGGTCGTGCTGCTCAACGCCGGCGAAAGCGCCGAGCAGCTGCTGGCCCAGTTCGAGGGCACGGCGCGCGCCAGCCAGGCCCCTGAGCGCGGCCGCATGGACCTGCGCACCTATGGCGTGGGCGCGCAGATCCTGCGCGACTGCGGCGTGCACAAGATGACCCTCATGGGCAACCCGCGCCGGCTGCCCAGCATGACCGGCTACGGACTCGAAGTCACCGGCTATCTTCAAAAATAAAGGATTCACCATGTTTGGCGCCGACAAAGGCAATCTCGAACCCGGCCATGCAAAGCTCGACGGCAGCAAGCTCGTCATCGGCATCGTGCAGGCCCGCTTCAACGAGGCCATCACCAACGCCCTGGCCCAGGCCTGCCGCGCCGAGCTGGCCGCGCTGGGCGTGCAGACGAAGAACATCGACCACGTCATGGTGCCCGGCGCGCTCGAAGTGCCGCTGGCCCTGCAGGCCATGGCCGAGAAGAACAACTACGACGCACTGATCGCCCTGGGCTGCATCATCCGCGGCGAAACCTACCACTTCGAGCTCGTCGCCAACGAGTCTGGCGCGGGTGTGACCCGTGTCTCGCTCGACTACCAGACCCCGATCGCCAACGCCATCCTCACCGTCGAGACCCTGGCCCAGGCCGAGGCGCGCCAGACCGACAAGGGCCTCGACGCCGCGCGCGTGGCCGTGGAGATGGCCAATCTGCTGGAAGACATTGCATGAGCCAGGCTCCCGCCGCCCCCCGCAAGTCCGCGGCCAAGTCCGGCCGCAGCCGTGCGCGCGAATTCGCGCTGCAGGCCCTGTACCAGCACCTCGTGGGCCGCAACGAAACCACGGCCATCGACGCCTTCACGCGTGACCTCAGCGGCTTCAACAAGGCCGACGCGGCCCACTACGACGCCCTGTTGCACGGTTGCGTGGCCGAAGCCGAGGCGCTGGACCGACTCATCACCCCGCTACTCGACCGCAAGCTCGCCGAGCTCTCGCCCATCGAGCGCGCCGTGATGTGGATGGGGGCCTACGAGTTCCAGCACTGCCTGGACGTGCCCTGGCGCGTGGTCCTCAACGAGTACATCGAGCTCGCCAAGTCCTTTGGCGGCACCGACGGCCACAAGTACGTCAACGGCGTGCTGGGCGGCCTGGCGCCCACGCTGCGCGCAGCCGAGGTCGAGGCCGACCGAGCCGCTGGCAAGGCCCGATGAAAATCGCTTCCCGCGCGCAGAAGATCGAACCCTTCTACGTGATGGAGGTGGCCAAGGCCGCCTCAGCCTTGGCACGCGAGGCCGCCCAGGGCGCCGAGCCCATGATCTTCCTCAACATCGGCGAGCCGGATTTCACCGCCCCGCCGCTGGTACAGGAGGCCGCCGAGCGCGCGGTGCGCGCGGGCCGCAGCCAGTACACCGACGCCACCGGCCTGCCCGCCTTGCGCGAGCGCATCAGCACCTGGTATGCGCAGCGTCATGGGCTGGACATCGCACCGGGGCGCATTGTCGTCACGGCCGGTGCCTCGGCCGCTTTGCAGCTGGCCTGCCTGGCCCTGATCGAAGCGGGTGACGAGATCCTCATGCCGGACCCGAGCTACCCCTGCAACCGGCACTTCGTGAGCGCGGCCGAGGGCACGGCACGGCTCATCCCCTGCGGGCCGGAGCAGCGCTTCCAGCTCAGCGCCGAACAGGTGCGGACCCACTGGGGGCCGAAGACGCGCGGCGTGCTGCTGGCCTCGCCCTCCAATCCCACAGGCACCTCGATCGACCCGGCCGAGCTGCGCCGCATCCATGAAGTGGTCAAGGCACACGATGGCATCACCCTGGTTGACGAGATCTACCTGGGCCTGAGCTACGAGGAGCGCTACGGCCACAGTGCGCTGGCGATCGATGAGAACATCATCTCGATCAACAGCTTTTCCAAATACTTCAGCATGACGGGCTGGCGCCTGGGCTGGCTGGTGCTGCCCGAAGTTCTGGTACCCGTGGTCGAGCGCCTGGCGCAGAACCTCTACATCTGCCCCAGCACCATCGCCCAGCATGCAGCCCTGGCCTGCTTCGAGGCCGACAGCCTGGCCGAATACGAGCGCCGCCGCGGCGAGTTCCGGGCGCGGCGCGACTGGTTCATCCCTGCGCTGAACGAACTGTGCCTGCAGGTTCCCGTCATGCCCGACGGCGCTTTCTACGCCTGGGCCGACTGCACCGAAGCCTGCCGCAAGCTGGGCGTGAAAGACAGCTGGGAACTCAGCTTCGCGCTCATGCAGCAGGCCCAGGTGGCCGTCACCCCGGGCCGCGACTTCGGCAGTGCCGACACCGCGCGCTACATCCGTTTCTCCACGGCCAGCGCCCTGCCCCAGCTGCAGGCGGCGGTGGAGAGGCTCCAGAAGCTTCTACGCTGAACACCGCATGAGCTACGAACTGCCGATCCGCGTCTACTGGGAAGACACCGATACGTGCGTGTTGAGGTCATGGACATCACAACAGCGTGGTGTAATCTATGGACATGCAGCCATCAAAATCGCAACCTCTGGAGGCCTTGCCTCAGCCATTTGAACTTGAACTCAAGGTCCGAGACTACGAATGCGATATGGACCACGTTGTCAACAACGCGGTCTATCTCAACTACCTAGAGCACGCTCGACACGAACTACTTGAGACCAAGAGTCTAAAGTTCGGAGAGCTTTCCAAGCGTGGCATCAGTTTGGTCGTAACCCGCATCGAGATTGACTACAAGGGATCGCTTCGTAGCGGCGACTCTTTCATCGTTCGCTCGGCCCTACAACGCAGCGGACGAATCCGCTTTCTCTTCACCCAGGCCATTTATCGACTTCCAGACAACCGTCTCATGCTGAGTGCAGTAGTAACTGGCACGGCACTGAACTCACGGGGTCGGCCGGAATTTCCTGCGGAGCTGGAGAAGGCCTTTGGGTAGTCAATCTACGACGCATTCTGTGGCAAGCGACGTGTGGGCAACCCGGAAGGGTTGTCCATCACTGAGCGCGTCAGTATCGGAGAACGGGAAACAACTAACGGTCCCGAAGTGCCATCCGCGGGCGCAAGCCGGTGAGCGTGTTAGTTGCCCACGGTGGGCGCGAATTACGTTTGCCCGCTGATGGCCTCGCGGGAATTAATCCACTACGTTCCACACCGTCCCGTCGTTAGACCAACGGGTGAGGTGGACTGGGAGCTCGACACCGCATGTCGCGCCATCAAAGGCCTGCCTCAAATATTTTGGAGCGATGGTACGCCCTGGCTGGAAGCCAACTTGTGGGCACATCAGCGAGCCACCACGGGCAAGACTGACATCAAAACAGTTCAAGCCAACTTGCGACACTTGCATAACTACGCAGAGTGGCTGGAAGTGAATGGCACTGATTGGCGCCACTTTCCAATGCTGGAGCGAGAACGGGTGCTAATTCGCTGGCGCAAACACTTGATAGAGCAGCGTGACTCTGGATTGCTGGCCCCCTCTACCGCTAGCCATTGCATGAACGCGACAATCCTGTTCTATCGCTACGCCAAAGCCTACGACTTGATCGGGTCAGATTGTCCAATGTGGCAAGAGCGGCAGGTTGTCCATCGTTTCCACGACACCCACGGCTTCAGTCGAACGATGCTTCTTTCCAGTACAGACCTCGCCATCCCGAATCGAGCTCGGCATGGGCTTCGACTGGAAGGGGGGCTCACCCCTCTTACCCGCGATCAAATGCACGAATTGCTAGCTTTTACCGCGCAAGAAGGCAATGCCAGTCGCGAACTTCACTTGATGCTTCAACTTGGCTTTTTCTCCGGCGCTCGTATCGAGACCATCGCGGACTTGAAGCGAGGGACGCTCGACAACGCAGTAACTGACCCCGCTACTCCAGGCTTGGTTTACCTGGCCGTGGGACCTGGCCACAAACCCTACGTCGCAACCAAGTTAAATGTGCAAGGGCGGATCATTGTGCCCAACTGGCTATTTCAGGCGCTGCTTGAGTACGTGGCCGACCCAGTTCGACTCAAGCGGGGGACTTTAGCCTCGACAGAGATCAAGGATCTCATCTTCCTGACGCGATTCGGCCGTCGCTATGCTGACCGCGACTCCGGTTCTGGAACAGCGATTGGTCGCGCCATGGTCGATTTGCGGCGTAAGGCCGTAGGTGCTGGAATCAAGTTTGCCAAACACTTTCACTTCCATATGACCAGGGCTACCTTCGGGACATGGCTCACCTCAACCCTCCTGGAGCGTGGGTACAACGCCAAAGCAGTGCTCACCTTCGTCAGTGATGCCTTGCTGCACAAGGATATAGAGACCACCCTGCGCTACATCAAATTTGTTGAGCAAACCCCCATCAAAATTGAAGTAGCAAACGAGTTCACGCAAGCCTTCCTAGGGCTGAGAACACGCCGTGGCAAGGATAACAATGCTTGATGGCGGTTTACCAAATCTGACCTTTCCCGAGATGATCTACGGGGAGCAAGAAACTCCATGGGATTTACGTCCACTTCTTTACAAGGGTGGCGCAGGAACTAATGTCAGAACTGTTGACGCCAAGATCGAGGCTGGTCACCTAGGACATCCACTTGTGGGACGCATCGAGCTAGTTCTCCAGATCCATGATGTGTTGGCAAACTTCTTGGGGCGCGGCGGTCGAAGGGTGACTGTCTCGGTGCAGATCCAGAAAATACGGCTCCTCTTCCGCTGGTCGGATGAGCATGACTTCAATCTCAACCTCATATCCGTTCAACAATGCTACCTAGATTGGACGGACTCCCTTGTTTGTTGATTCATTTCCAAACCTGAGCCATTTCTAACCGGATTCACGTCCAAATCTGAGCCACGTTATCCACCTAT
>JAIESX010000031.1 GCA_019745555.1 Burkholderiaceae bacterium
GCCGAGAGGCTGCGGATGAACTGGTTCAGGCTCATATCTCACGCAGCGCGATCACGGCCTGCCGTGCGCGGTCCAGGAAGGCCCGGCGCTCCTCACCGGGCTCGAGGCGGATCGGTTCGCCGAAGGTCACCGAACAGAGGATGGGCACGGGCACGACCTCGCCCTTGGGCATGACGCGCTGCACGTTGTTGATCCAGGCCGGCACCAGCACCACCTGCGGGAACTTCAGCGCCAGGTTGTAGAGCCCGGCCTTGAAAGGCTGCGGCTCCTCGGCGTGGCCACGCGTGCCCTCGGGAAAGAGGATGATGGAGTCGCCGCCCTCGATCGCCTCGATCAGCGGCGCCAGCGGGTCGGTGGCAGGCTCGATGGGGAGGGCCTCGCCCCCTTCGGCGCCGGGCACCGGGCGGGCGCCACCGCGGTCCACGTAGATCGCGTTGAACACGGCCGTGGTGATCCATTTCTTGAGCGCTGTCCTGGTCCAATAGTCCTTGGCCGCGATGGGGCGGGTGATGTTGCGCAGTTCCTGGGGCAGGGCAGCCCAGATCAGCACCAGGTCGGCATGGCTCTGGTGGTTGGCGAAATAGATGCGCTGCTCGACCTTGGGCGGGCAGCCGTGCCAGCGCGCCTGTGCGCCTGTGAGCACGCGCACCAGACCGAGCAGGAACAGGTTCATGGCCCGGGCCGCGAAGGAGGAGAGCTGCAGCTTCATGCGCAGGGGCGTGTCAGGGTAGCTCGGCACGCCAGAGACGGCCGGCGATGACCTCGGCGCGCTCGGCCAGATAGGGCGAGTGCGGCAGTTTCTCGTAGACCCGCGGGCGCGGCAGCATCACGGCCAGGCGCGCCGCCTCCCCGGCGTTCAGGCGCGCGGCGGGCTTGCGGTAGTAATGCTGGGCCGCGGCCTCGGCGCCGAACACGCCTTCGCCCCACTCCACGTGGTTGAGGTAGAGCTCCAGGATGCGCTGCTTGCTCAGGGTCTTCTCCAGCACATAAGCGAGCATCAGCTCCTGGCCCTTGCGCAGCAGGGTACGCTCGCCCGAGAGCAGCAGGTTCTTCGCCAGCTGCTGGGTGATGGTGGAGCCGCCGACGATCTTGGGTGGCTTGACAGGGCGTGCGCTGTTGGCGGCCAGCTTGGCCGCGCGGGCCTCGGCCTCGGCATTCTTCTGCCACGCCTTTTCCAGCGCGTCCCAGTCCACGCCTTCGTGCCAGGCGAAGCTGTCGTCCTCCGAGGCGATGACGGCGCGCTTGAGGTGATCGGAGATCTGCGCGTAGTCCACCCACTGCTGGCGCCAGCGCAGCTGGCCCTTGTCCTGCACGATGCGCCAGGCTTCGGAGCGCTGGAAGCTGGTGGACTGCGGGTTCACATGCGCCATCAGGGCGATGCGTGCGACGAAGAAGAGCTGCAGCGCCAGCAGGGCCACCAGCAGCAGGGCGATCCAGCGCAGCAGGGCCTTGGCGAATGTCTTCATGGGAGGCCCGGTCTCAGGGCGCGTTGACGCGCGTCTCCAAGGTCTCGTTGCGCGAGAAGCGGAAGCGCGAGACGACAACGATCTGGTCGGCTTCCTTGCGCATGTCGGCCGTGAAGCGGCCGAAGGGCGCCGCGGCACGGGCGATGGCCTCGGCACGGCGGTCCAGCGTGCGGTTACCCGAGCTCTCGGCAATCTCGGTCGCCACCACCTGACCCAGCCGGTCCACGGTGACCACCATGGTCAGCTCGCCATAGAGTTTCTTGCCGCCCGAGCTGGGGAAATTCTCCGTGCCCTTGTTCTCGATCGCGCGGCGCAGGCGGTCGTAGTAGATGGCATAGGCCTCCTCGCGCGTGGACGGCCCGATGTAGCGCTTGCGCGGTTTGGCGCTGTCCTGCTGGATGCGGCGTTCGATCTCGGCCAGCTGCTTGAGCAGCAGGCGGCGGCGCTCTTCCTGCTCGGCCTGCTCGGCGCTGGGCTTGGCCTGTCTGGGGTCGGGCACCGGCAGGCTGGCGAGCTGCTGGCGGACCTGGGCCAGCAGCATGGTCTGCTGTTTCTGCAGGCGGCGGATACGTTGTTGCGCCTCCTCTTCCACCGTGTCGCCGCTGTCGGACAGCCGGGTGGAGGGCAGGGGGCTGGTGGCACGACCGCGCTCGGTCTCGCCGCCGCCGGCCAGCGCGCTTTGGGCGATGGCCTGGGCCTTGTCGGGCACCGCGTTGCTGCGGGCATTGACGAGAATGACCTCCAGCGGCGTGTCGCGGAAGGCGCGTTCGATGGCCTCGGGGTCGACGAAGCGCACCGTCAGCAACACCGCGTGCACGGCGACGGAGATGCCCAGGGCCAGTTCGAGGGTGCTGAACTTGCGCAGTTTCACGAGGCAGGATTATCGCCGCCCGTCGTCTCCGCGGGGGCTTCGGATTCGTTCACGTCGACCGCGATCGCGATGGGCCCGGCCGCCAGGGTCTCGTCCTCGTCGGCCTCCTCTTCTACGGGGGCGGCCTCGGCATCGAGCCGCTCGATCACCGTGCCCGCGACGTCCAGCGCGACCTCGTCGATGGCGCCCAGCCTGACGCGCACGCGCGCACCACGCGGCAGGCCCTGGGCGCCGAGCACGGGAAGTACCAGCGGCAGGGTGTCGGCACGCGCCAGGTTGTCCTTGAACACCGTGGCCTCGAGCTCGGTGATGCCCTGCTGCTCGATGTGCTTGAGGGTCCAGTAGCGTTCGATCGTGGCCTGGTAGCCGTTGTAGGCGCTGTAGGCCGCGTCGAAGCCCGAGATGATGGCGAAGAGCTCGGCATCCTTCGGTCTGAAGGGTGCGGCCAGTGCGGCCGTGCGGCCGTGGCGTGCGCAGGCGATGATCTGCCACTGGTTGACGAGGTCGGTGTAGCGGCGCAGCGGCGAGGTGCTCCAGGCATAGCTCTTGACGCCCAGGCCCGCATGCGGCAGGGCCTTGGTGCCCATGCGCACCTTGATGCCGGGCGCCAGCGAGGCCTGGCTGCGGTAGATGGCGGGCACACCGAGCTCGGCCAGCCACTGGCCCCAGCTGCTGTTGGCCAGGATCATGGCCTCGGCCACGATCAGGTCCAGCGGCGCACCGCGGCTGCGCGTGCCGATCACCACCTGCTCGTCGCCCCGCGGCTCGGCGCCGTCATTGCCCACGAGCTTGAAGGTGTAGTCGGGCCGGGTGAAGGTCTCGGGCTTGCCGCGTACGATTTCGCGCTGGGCCTTGAGGTGCCGGGCCAAGCGGTAGAGAAAGGCCAGCTCGGTGCGCAGCGCGGGTGTCAGCGGCGCCGGGTCCGGCGTGGCGTGTGCGAAGGCCCCGTCTTCCAGCCAGGCGGCCGTGACCACCTGGTCGATCTGGTCGTGCCGCAGGTTGTGGGCGATCGGCACGCGCTCCAGCTTCGTCTCATGGCCCAGCAGTTCCAGCGTGTCTTCCTTGAAGGCCACGTAGAGCGAGACTGCCGGACAGGCGCGCCCCTCCTGCAGGGTATAGCGCTGCACCACCTCGTCGGGCAGCATGGTGAGCTTGTAGCCCGGCATGTAGACCGTGGACAGGCGGTTGCGGCTGACGTTGTCGACCGGGTCGCCGCGTTGCACGGCCAGGCCTGGTGCGGCGATATGGATGCCCACGGTGACGATGCCTGAGCCCAGCCCCTGCACCGAGAGCGCGTCGTCGATCTCGGTGGTGGCCGAGTCGTCGATGGAATAGGCCTGCACGGCCGCGGTGGGCAGATCGTCCCGGATCTCCGGGGCCTCCAGCCTGGGGAAACCATAGCCCTTGGGGAAGTTCTCGAACAGGAAGCGGCGCCAGTGGAACTGGTAGGGGGAGTCGATGGCGCCGGCCTTCTGCAGCAAGTCCAGCGGCGCGAGCTGGGTGGCGCGTGCGGCCTCGACCACGGCCTTGTACTCGGGCGCGTTTTTGTCCGGCTTGAACAGGATCTTGTAGAGCTGTTCGCGGATGGGCTGCGGGCAGCGGCCGTGGCCCAGCTCCTGTGCCCACTCGGCAATCTGGAGTTGGAGCAGGCGCTTCTTCTCGATGGCGGCCAGGGCCTGCTGGATGATCTCGGCCGGTGCCTTCCTGTAGCGCCCCTTACCGGCGCGACGGAAGTAGTGCGGCGCCTCGTGCAGGCGCAGCAGGGCTGCGGCCTGCTGGGTCAGGCTGGGAGGATCCTCGAAGTACACCGCGGCCAGGTCGGCAAAGCCGAAATCCTCCTCCGGCGCGAATTCCCAAGCCAGGTCGAGCTCGATGCTGCTGCTCAGGTTCTGGGCCGCGGCCAGCAGCTCGGCCGGCGCCGGCTTCTCGAATCTGAGCAGGAGGTTGGCGGACTTGACCTTGACCCGCTTGCCGGTCTCGAGCTCCACCTGGAGCGAGGCCTCGGCTTCGGAAAGGATGCGCCCGGCGAGGAACTTGCCGGCTTCGTCGAACAGTGCATGCATAGAGCCGTCATTGTCCCATGCCCCCTGGACGCGCCGGGAATCAGCGCGCGAGGTCCAGGAAGGCCAGCACCTCGTCCAGGTGGGCCGGGAACTCGCTGATCGCGTGGTCGCTGCCTTCGATCAGGCGGCCTGGTGTGCCAGGGTAGTGGGCGCTCATTTCACGCCAGTCCAGTACCTCGTCGCCTTGGGCGATCAGTGTGAAATACCGCTCGGGCCGGGTGATGGCGGGTACGACCAGCTGGCGCAGCTCGTCGACGTAGCTTGCCTTGAACTCGAAGGTTTCCTGCGGTTCGTGCCAGCTCGGGTGCGTGCCGACCTGGGTGGCCAGGTCGCGCGCCGCATGCACGGCCGGGTTGAGCAGCACGGCGCGGCAGCCGGTCTGCTCGGCGATCCAGGTCGCGTAGTAGCCGCCCAGCGAGGAGCCCATGACGGCCATCTGAGCGCGTGGCCAGGCGGCAATGCCCTGCATCACTTCCGCCATGGCCTGTCGCGGCGAGGGCGGCAGCTGCGGACACCAGAGCGCGACGCGCGGGTGATGCTGCGCGATGCGTTGCTGGACCAGGCGCGCCTTGGTCGACATGGGCGAGG
Organism: Burkholderiaceae bacterium; assembly: GCA_019745555.1. Taxonomy (GTDB): domain Bacteria; phylum Pseudomonadota; class Gammaproteobacteria; order Burkholderiales; family Burkholderiaceae_C; genus Hylemonella. The sequence goes on from JAIESX010000031.1 coordinate 4,989, forward strand.
AACGGAAGCCGTGCAGGTAGAGCAGGTGGGTGATCGGCATGGTCAGGATTGGTTGTATGCAGGCGCATCGTAACGGCGAGGGATCCTCCCATGTTCATGGGAGCCCCGGGCGTGGGCAGGGGGGATGGCTGCGGCTATGCTCTGCGGGTCTCAGACAAGGAAGCAGGCGGCAGGACCATGCAGGTATGGCGGGTGTTGGTGGTGGAAGATGATCCGGCGATGCGCGAATTTTTCGCCGCCAGCGTGTCGCGCTGCGCCGGCCTGCAGCTGGTGGGGGCCATGGGTTCGGTGGCCGAGGCCCGGGCCTGGCTCGATGACGACGACCACATGGTCGATGTGCTGCTGACCGATCTGGGCCTGCCCGACGGCAGCGGCCTGGAGGTGATCCGCCACGCGACGCGCCTGCACCCGCGCTGCGAGCCGCTGGTGATCTCCCTGTTCGGCGACGAGGACAATGTGCTGGCCAGCATCGAGGCCGGCGCCCTGGGCTATATCCACAAGGACTCGGCGCCCGACGACATCGCCCAGACCATCCTGGAGATGAAGGACGGTGCCTCGCCCATCTCGCCGATGATCGCGCGCAAGGTGCTGGCCAAGTACACGAGCAGCCGTCGCGCGGCCGAGCCGGCACCCGCGCCGGCCCGGCCCGTCGCCGAGGGGCCGCTGCTGTCGCCGCGGGAGCAGGAGGTGCTGACCCTGATCGCCCGCGGCTTCTCCTACGCCGAGATCGCGCGTCTGCAGTCGGTGAGCGTGCACACGGTGCAGACGCACATCAAGAACCTCTACTCCAAGTTGTCGGTGCACTCCAAGAACGAGGCGGTCTTCGAGGCCTCGCGCCTGGGCTTGCTGCAGCCCAGGACCTGACCATGGCGTGCTGGCGCGCACTGCTCCTGTGCTGCGGCCTCTGGGGTCTGCTGGCCCCGGCCCAGGCCGAGCTGCTGGAGCTGCGCCAGGCCCATGTGAGCACCATGCGCGACGGTGTGCTGCAGGAAGGCGAGACCCGCCTGCCCTACAACTGGGACCGGCAGCACCAGTGGCGTTCCGGGCGGGCCGAGTTCGAGATCCCGCTGCGGCTTGCGCAGCCGCCCGGCGAGCCCTATGCCGTCTATTTCGCCCGGGTGGGCAACCGCGCCGAGATCTGGCTCAACGGCGTGCTGCTCTCGCGTTTCGGGGATCTGACGCGGTCCAATCACGAGGACTTTGCCAAGGCGCCGCAGTACGTGCTGATCCCGGCCCAGCTGCTGCAGCGCGACAACCTGTTCCGTGTGGTGGTGCATGCTGATGGCGGGCGCCGCGGCGGCCTGTCCACCGTGCTGGTTGGCCCCGAGGTCGAGGTACGTGAGCACTACCACGCGGTCTACCGCTGGCTGGTCAACGGATCCATCGCGGTCTCGGTCTTCAGCCTGGTGGTGGGCGTCATCGCCCTGCTGCTCTGGGCCACCCAGGTCGAGCATGTGCCGGGGCAGCCGCGGCCGCGCCGGGACATGCTCTATCTGAGTGCGGGGGTGGCCGAGGTCTGCTGGATGTTGCGCCTGTCCGACACCGCGCTGACCGATCCGCCGCTGGCCTGGCCCTGGTGGGGTGTGCTCCAGACCCTGGCCTATGCGGGCTGGTTCTGCGGCTCGGCGCTGTTCTGCCACTACGTCGCGGGCTGGCAGCGCCATCCGTCCATGCGCTGGGTGCGCACTGTGATCTGGGCCTTGCTGCTGACCTCGGCGCCCGCGGCCTGGCTGGCGTTGAGCCACCATGACGACCGCTACCTGACGGGCTGGTACGGTTTCGCGACCTTTCTCTTCATCGGCTACGCCGCTGTGTATTTCTGGGGCTCGCTGCGCAAGCCCACGACCGAGCACGTGCTCGTGGCCACGGCCGGCGTCTTCAATGTGCTCGTGGGCTTTCGCGACTGGGTCGTGATCCGTGCCAGCAGCAATTTCTCCGAGATCTCCTGGATGCGCTATTCCTCGGTGCTGTTCGGCCTGGCGCTGGGCTATATCGTGATCATGCGCTTTCGCGAGGCCAGCGCCCAGGCGCGCGACCTGATGGACAACATGGCCGCCAAAGTGCAGGAAAAGGAGCAGGCCCTGGCGGCCAGCTACCACCAGCTGGAGCAGCTAGCGCGCGAGCAGGAGCGCACGGCCGAGCGCACGCGCATCCTACGCGACATGCACGACGGCGTGGGTTCGCACATCAGTGCGGCCATCCGCCAGCTGCAGTCGGGCAAGGCTAGCGACGAGGACCTGCTGCAGACCTTGCGCGACTCGCTGGACCAGCTCAAGCTGTCGATCGACGCCATGAACCTCCCGCCAGGCGACGTCACCACCCTGCTGGCCAATCTGCGCTACCGGCTGGAGCCGCGCTTCAAGGCCTCGGACATCGAGCTGGCCTGGGATGTGGACCTGCTGCCCCCTCTGACCAGCCTGGACAGCAAGGCCATGCGCCAGCTGCAGTTCATGGTCTTCGAGGCGCTGTCCAACGTGCTGCAGCACGCCCAGGCCAGCGAACTGCGCATCGAGCTGCGGGCCTGCCCCGAAGGCGGCGCCCGGCTACGGGTGGTCGACAACGGCCGGGGCTTCGACCCCGAGCGCGTGCAGCGCAAGGGCCTGGCCTCGCTGCGCGAGCGTGCCGCCGCCATCGGGGTGGAGCTGGACGTGAGCAGCCAGCCCGGGCAGACCGTGGTGGAAATCCGCCTGAGCTGAGTCCGGGCGCCCGGGTATTGGCTGGATAATGCGGCCATGCCGGTGATCTTCGAGCGTCCCACCCTGATGCAGCGCGTCCTGCCCTGGTTCCAGGGCTTCGACGGGCCGCTGGCCTTTGCCGTCTTCATTCTCGCCGGCATCGGTCTGCTGACCATGTACTCCTCGGGCTACGACCACGGCACGCGCTTCATGGACCACAGCCGCAACATGCTGATTGCCGGCTTCATCATGTTCGTCGTGGCCCAGGTACCGCCGCAGCGGCTCATGAGCCTGGCGGTGCCCCTTTATGTGCTCGGGGTGACCCTGCTGATCGCCGTGGCGGTCTTCGGCATCACGAAGAAGGGCGCCAAGCGCTGGATCAATGTGGGCGTCGTGATCCAGCCCAGCGAGCTGCTCAAGATCGCCATGCCGCTGATGCTGGCCTGGTGGTTCCAGAAGCGCGAAGGCCAGCTGCGTCCGCTGGACTTCCTCGTCGCCGGCGCCCTGCTGGCCCTGCCCGTGGGCCTGATCATGAAGCAGCCGGACCTGGGCACCTCGCTGCTGGTGCTGGCGGCCGGCCTGTCGGTGATCTTCTTCGCCGGCCTGAGCTGGAAGCTGATCATCCCGCCCGTGGTCCTGGGGGTCATCGGCGTGCTGCTGCTCGTGATCTTCGAACCTGAGCTCTGCGCCACGGGCGTGGACTGGCCCTTGCTGCACGACTACCAGCAGCAACGCATCTGCACCCTGCTCGATCCCTGGCGCGACCCGCTGGGCAAGGGCTTCCACATCATCCAGGGCATGATCGCCATCGGCTCCGGCGGGCTGATCGGCAAGGGCTTCATGCAGGGCACGCAGACGCATCTGGAGTTCATCCCCGAGCGCACCACCGACTTCATCTTCGCGGCCTATTCCGAGGAGTTCGGGCTGCTGGGCAACCTTTTCCTGCTCGGCGCCTTCCTCTTCCTGGTGCTGCGCTGCCTGGCCATCGCGCTGGAGGCGCCCACCCTGTTCGCGCGCCTGCTGGCCGGGGCCATCACCATGATTTTCTTCACCTATGCCTTCGTGAACATGGGTATGGTCAGCGGCATCCTGCCTGTGGTGGGGGTGCCCCTGCCCTTCATCAGCTATGGCGGCACGGCCATGGTGACCCTGGGCCTGGCCCTGGGCATGATGATGTCCATCGCCAAATCCAAGCGCCTGATCCAGACCTGACCCGCGGGCTGCAGGGACAAGGGCGGCGGCCTACAATGGGCCGCATGATTGCACGTGAACCCACCCTGGAGCGCCTGGCCATTGCCCGCGAGCTGCTGCTCACGCCTTTCGGTCTGGACGAAACGCATCTGCTGCGCGCCCTGTCCGAGATCCGCGCCCACCGCGTGGACGACGCCGACCTCTACTTCCAGTACACGCGCAGCGAGGGCTGGAGCCTGGAGGAAGGCATCGTCAAGACCGGGTCCTTCAGCATCGACCAGGGCGTGGGTGTGCGCGCCGTCAGCGGCGAGAAGACGGCCTTCGCCTATTCCGACGACATTTCCGAGGCCTCGCTGCTGGATGCCGCGCGCACCGTGCGCAGCATCGCCGCAGCCGGCAAGTCCGCGCGCGTGAAGGCTGCGGCACAGAAGATCGCGGGCTCGCGCACCCTCTATCCGGGCACCGACCCGATTGCCAGCCTGGACAGTACGGCCAAGGTGGCCCTGCTCGAAAAGGTGGAACAGCTGGCCCGCGCCAAGGATCCGCGCGTGGTCCAGGTCATGGCCGGCCTGGCCGGTGAATACGACGTGGTGCTGGTGGCGCGTGCCGACGGCACGCTGGCTGCGGACGTACGCCCGCTGGTGCGCCTGTCGGTGACCGTGATTGCAGAGCAGGGTGGTCGGCGCGAGATGGGGTCGTCCGGCGGTGGAGGACGTTTCGGCCTGGCCTATTTCGACGATGCCATGATCCGCCGCTATGTGGACGAAGCCGTGAGCGCAGCCCTGACCAATCTGGAATCGCGCCCGGCCCCGGCCGGCGAGATGACCGTGGTGCTGGGCCCGGGCTGGCCCGGCGTGCTGCTGCACGAGGCCATCGGGCATGGCCTCGAAGGCGACTTCAACCGCAAAGGCTCGAGCGCCTTTGCGGGCCGCATCGGCCAGCGCGTGGCCGCCAAGGGTGTGACCGTGCTGGACGACGGCACCATCGCCGACCGCCGTGGCTCGCTCAACGTCGACGACGAGGGCAACGCGACCCAGCGCAACGTGCTGATCGAGGACGGCATCCTCAAGGGCTACATCCAGGACGCGATGAACGCGCGCCTGATGAAGACCGCTCCCACGGGCAACGGCCGGCGCGAGAGCTACGCCCACGTGCCCATGCCGCGCATGACCAACACCTATATGCTGGGCGGTGACAAGTCGCCGGAAGAGATCGTGGCCAGCATCGGGCGCGGGCTCTACGCCACCAACTTCGGCGGCGGCCAGGTCGACATCACCTCGGGCAAGTTCGTGTTCTCGGCCAGCGAGGCCTGGTGGGTCGAGAACGGCAAGATCCTTTACCCCGTCAAGGGTGCGACGCTGGTGGGCAACGGCCCCGATGCCCTGACCCGCGTGACCATGATCGGCAATGACATGCGCCTGGACAGTGGCGTGGGCACCTGCGGCAAGGAAGGCCAGAGCGTGCCGGTCGGCGTGGGTCAGCCCACGCTGCGCATCGATGGCCTGACGGTCGGGGGCACGGCCTGAGCCGTCGGGCCCGCCAGCCCGCCATTTTTCTGTGCTATATTGATCGCCATGGTTTCGACCCGTTTCTACTTTTTTGGCTACTTTTGGTTCTCACACGCCGCCGGCGAGAGAGAGTTCTGAACGTACCCGTAGGAAACGTCCCGAATTCAAAAACCGCCGGCCCCGCCGGCGGTTTTTTTTTGACCTGATCCACCATCCAACGAGCAACAAGGAGCGACACGATGACGGCCCACGCCCAACCCACCAGCACCGACGCCTGGTATGCGCATCCCGGTGACAAGACCAGCCGCACCGACGACGAACGCATCAAGGACATCACCGTGTTGCCCCCGCCCGAACACCTCATCCGTTTCTTTCCCATCAGTGGCACGCCCGTGGAGAGCCTGATCTCTCATACCCGCCACACCATCCACAACATCATGGCCGGCAAGGACGACCGCCTGCTGGTCATCATCGGCCCCTGCTCGATCCATGATCCGGCCGCGGCCGTGGAGTACGCCCGCCGCCTCAAGGTGCAGCGCGACAAGTACAAGGACACGCTGGAGATCGTGATGCGGGTCTACTTCGAGAAGCCGCGCACCACCGTGGGCTGGAAGGGCCTGATCAACGACCCCTACCTGGACGAGAGCTACCGCATTGACGAGGGGCTGCGCATCGCGCGCCAGCTGCTCATCGAGATCAACCGCCTGGGCCTGCCGGCGGGCAGCGAGTTCCTGGACGTGATCTCGCCGCAGTACATCGGTGACCTGATTGCCTGGGGCGCCATCGGTGCACGTACGACCGAAAGCCAGGTGCACCGAGAGCTGGCCTCGGGCCTGAGCGCACCCATCGGTTTCAAGAACGGCACCGACGGCAACATCAAGATCGCGACCGACGCCATCCAGGCCGCCGCGCGTGGCCACCACTTCCTGTCCGTGCACAAGAACGGCAAGGTGGCCATCGTGCAGACCAATGGCAACAAGGACTGCCACGTGATCCTGCGCGGCGGCAAGACGCCCAACTACGACGCGGCCAATGTGGCGGCGGCCTGCAAGGAGCTGGAGGCGTCCAAGCTGCCGGCCACGCTGATGGTGGACTGCAGCCACGCCAACAGCAGCAAGCAGCACGAGAAGCAGCTGGACGTGGCGCGCGACATCGGGGGCCAGATTTCCGGTGGCTCACGCTCCATCTTCGGCGTGATGATCGAGAGCCATCTCAACGCCGGCGCCCAGAAGTTCACGCCCGGCAAGGACGATGCGGGCAAGCTCGAGTACGGCAAGAGCATCACCGATGCCTGCCTGGGCTGGGACGATTCGCTCCAGGCTCTTCAGGTCCTGTCCGACGCGGTGAAGGCGCGTCGCGGGCGCTGAGCCTGAGAATTCCGAATGTGCGAAGCGCTACGGTTTTTGTAGCGCTTCGAGCAGCTTCTGGTGCACGCCACCGAAGCCGCCGTTGCTCATGCAGAGGATATGGTCACCCGGCCGTGCCGCGGCCGTGACCAGCTGCACCAGCGTCTCGATGTTGTCGGCCACCTGGGCGCGTGCGCCCATGGGGGCCAGTGCTTCGCGCGCATCCCAGCCCAGGCCGCCGCTGTGGCAGAAGGCCAGGTCGGCGTCTTCCAGGCTCCAGGGCAGCTGGGCCTTCATGGTGCCGAGCTTCATGGTATTGCTGCGCGGCTCGAAGACGGCCAGGATGCGGGCCGTCTTGCCGACCTGGCGGCGCAGGCCGTCCACGGTGGTACGGATGGCCGTGGGGTGGTGGGCGAAGTCGTCGTAGACCGTGATGCCCTGGACCGTGCCGCGCAGCTCCATGCGCCTGCGCACGTTCTCGAAGGAGGCCAGGGCGCGCGCTGCGTCGGCGGGTGCCACGCCTACATGCTCGGCCGCGGCAATGGCGGCCAGGGCGTTGAGCTGGTTGTGCACGCCGCCCAGTGACCACTGCACATGCCCCACGACCTGGCCCTGCTGCAGGACCTCGAAATTCCCCGGCTCGCCGCGTGCGCTGAAGTCGCTGACCGCGGCGCCGAAACTGCGCACCTCGCTCCAGCAGCCCGCGTGCAGCACGCGCGCCAGGCTTTCCTCCAGCCCGTTGACCACGATCCGGCCCGAGCCCGGCACGGTGCGCACCAGGTGGTGGAACTGGCGCTCGATGGCGGCCAGGTCGTCGAAGATATCGGCGTGGTCGAACTCCAGGTTGTTGAGCACGGCCGTGCGCGGACGGTAGTGCACGAACTTGCTGCGCTTGTCGAAGAAGGCGGTGTCGTACTCGTCGGCCTCGATCACGAAGAGCGGGCGTTGCCCTGCTGCTGCCGGGCCGCCGAGCCGGGCCGAGATGCCGAAGTTCATGGGCACGCCGCCGACCAGAAAGCCGGGCTGGCGGCCATTGGCTTCCAGGATCCAGGCCAGCATCGAGGTGGTGGTGGTCTTGCCGTGGGTGCCGGCCACGGCCAGTACATGGCGGCCCTGCAGCACGTGCTCGGCCAGCCATTGCGGGCCGCTGGTGTAGGGGGCCCCGGCTTCGAGGATGGCCTCCATCAGCGGAAACTTCGGTGCACCGTCGGCGGTGCGCGCGCGGCTGACCACATTGCCGATCACATACATGTCCGGCTTCAGGGCCATCTGGTCGGCCGAAAACCCTTCGATCAGGTCTATGCCCAGCGCGCGCAGCTGATCGCTCATGGGCGGGTAGACCCCGGCGTCGCAGCCCGTGACCTTGTGGCCCGCTTCGCGGGCGAGCGCGGCCAGTCCTCCCATGAAGGTGCCGCAGATGCCGAGAATGTGGATATGCATCGGGCGATTCTAGGCGGCGGCCGTGGGGGCTTCGGCAGGGGAGCACAATGCGCGTGTGAGTGCTCAAGACGAAATCGCCGCGGCCGCGGCGCGCATGGTGGTCGAGGAGGGGCTGGAATATGGCCCGGCCAAGCGCCGTGCGGTGAAGCAGCTGGGCCTGCCGCAGCGCACGGCTCTGCCGGACAACGACACGGTGGAGGACGCGGTGCGCGAGTACATCGCCCTGTTCTGCGCCGACACCCAGCCTGCCGAGCTCCGCGCCCTGCGCCGCCTGGCCCTGTACTGGATGGAGCGGCTGGAGCGTTTCCGCCCCCATCTGGGCGGCGCGGTCTGGCACGGCACGGCGACCCGGCTGTCCGACATCTACCTGCAGCTTTTCTGCGAGGACGAAAAATCAGCCGAGATCGCTCTGATCGATCTGGGCGTGGCTTATGAGCCTCGCACCGTGACGGGCCTGCATCAGCAGCCGGTCGAGGCCCTGAGCTTTCATGCCCCCAGCCGGGAGCTGGGGGAGACCATCGGGGTACATTTGCTGGTCAACGATCTGGATGATCTGCGCGGCGCGCTGCTGCGTGACAGCAAAGGACGCAGCCCGCGTGGAGATCTGGAGTCGGTTCGCCGGCTGTTGCGTGATGAAGCCGAAATTTGAGGTGATTTGTGGAAAGTGAATCGACCCCCCAGCCCCGCCGTCGGCGGGCTTTGTATGCGGTGGCGGCTGCCGTTGCAGGCCTGGCCGGTGCGGGCTTGGCCTGGTGGCGCTACACCCCGGCGGCTGTGGACGAGGGCGTGACGCAGCAACTCTGGGGCCTGGAATTCGACACCCCGGCGGGCACGCGGCTGGCCCTGCAAAACTTGCGCGGGCGGCCGCTGCTGATCAACTTCTGGGCCACCTGGTGTCCCCCCTGTGTGGAGGAGTTGCCGCTACTGGATGCCTTCTATCGTGAAAATGAATCCAAAGGCTGGCAAGTTGTCGGAATTGCCGTCGACAAGCTGGCGCCGGTGCAGAGCTTTCTGGCTCGGCAGCCGCTGGCTTTTCCGGTCGTGCTGGCGGGGATGGAGGGGCTCAATCTGAGCAAGAATCTGGGAAATCAGGCTGGTGGGCTGCCCTTTTCGGTGCTTTTGGGTACCGATGGAACCATACTGCATCGTAAAATCGGCAAGCTCTCCGAGCAGGACCTGCAGCTCTGGCGCGAGCTCAAATAAACCTTCCGCGAGATCGCTTATGATGGTGCCCTGCCCGGAGCTTGGCGACTCGAGTTCGCCGTAGATGGCTGGAAAATGCTACCAATTGTTCTAAATTGGATGCATATTGAATAACGACGTTGGAGATCCCATGGATTTGCGAAAACTCAAGACCCTGATCGATCTGGTGTCTGATTCGAACGTGTCGGAGCTGGAAATCACCGAGGCCGAAGGCAAGGTGAGGATCGTCAAGGGTGGCGGCGCCGTGCAAGGCTATGCCATGCCTGCGCCCATGGCGGCTCCGATGGTGGCCCCTGCTCCGGTGGCCGCGCCTGCCGCAGCACCGGCGGCCCCGGCTGCGGCCGCCGCGCCGGCTGCGCCGGCAGCGCCCAGTGGGCATGCCGTCAAGGCGCCCATGGTGGGTACCTTCTACCGCGCGGCTTCGCCCGGTGCCAAGTCCTTTGTCGAAGTGGGTCAGGCTGTCAAGCAGGGCGAGACCATCTGCATCATCGAGGCCATGAAGATCCTCAACGAGATCGAGGCCGACAAGGCCGGCACGATCACCCAGATCCTGTGCGAGAACGGCCAGGCCGTGGAGTACGGACAGCCCCTGTTCATCATCGAATAAGGCTGCCGCTCCATGTTCAAGAAGATCCTGGTTGCCAATCGGGGAGAGATCGCCCTCCGGATCCAGCGCGCCTGTCGCGAGCTGGGCATCAAGGCGGTGATGGTCTATTCCGAGGCCGACCGCGAGGCCAAGTACGTCAAGCTGGCCGAAGAGGCCGTCTGCATCGGCCCGCCGCCCTCGGGCCAGAGCTACCTCAGCATGCCAGCCATCATCTCGGCGGCCGAGGTGACCGACGCCGAGGCCATCCACCCGGGCTATGGATTCCTCAGCGAGAACGCCGACTTCGCCGAGCGTGTGGAGCAGAGCGGCTTCCAGTTCATCGGCCCGACGCCCGAGTCCATCCGCATCATGGGTGACAAGGTTTCGGCCAAGCAGGCCATGATCAAGGCCGGCGTGCCCTGCGTACCCGGATCCGACGGCGAGCTTCCGGATGACCCCGCCCAGATCAAGCGCATCGCCAAGAGCGTGGGGTATCCCGTGATCATCAAGGCGGCCGGTGGCGGCGGCGGTCGAGGCATGCGGGTGGTGCACACCGAGGCGGCGCTGATCAATGCCGTGCAGATGACCAAGGCCGAGGCGGGCGCCGCCTTCAACAACCCGGCCGTGTACATGGAGAAGTTCCTGGAGAACCCGCGCCATGTGGAGATCCAGATCCTGGCCGACAAGCATCGCAATGCCGTCTACTTGGGCGAGCGCGACTGCTCCATGCAGCGCCGCCACCAGAAGATCATCGAGGAAGCGCCGGCACCGGGCATTCCGCGCAAACTGATCGACAAGGTGGGCGAGCGCTGCGTGGCCGCCTGCAAGAAGATCGGCTACCGGGGCGCGGGTACCTTCGAGTTCCTCTATCAGGACGGCGAGTTCTACTTCATCGAGATGAACACGCGCGTGCAGGTCGAGCATCCGGTGACCGAGATGGTCACGGGCGTGGACATCGTCAAGACGCAGATCATGGTGGCCGCTGGTGAGCGCCTGCCTTTCACGCAGCGCGACATCCAGATCCGCGGCCATGCCATCGAGTGCCGCATCAACGCCGAGGATCCTTACAAGTTCACGCCCTCGCCGGGCCGCATCACCATGTGGCATGCGCCGGGCGGTCCTGGCGTGCGTGTCGACTCGCACGTCTATACCAACTACTTCGTGCCGCCCAACTACGATTCCATGGTGGGCAAGCTCATCGTGCACGGCGACACACGCGAGCAGTCCATGGCCCGCATGCGCACCGCCCTGGCCGAGACCCTGGTCGAAGGCATCAGCACCAACATCCCGCTGCACCGCGAACTCATGGCCGATGCCAAGTTCATGGCCGGCGGTACCAACATCCACTACCTGGAAGAGTGGATGCGGCATCACAAGAGATAACTCCCTGGGGCGCTGACGCGCCTTCCCTCTGGAAGGGGGACGCTCCCAGTGGCCCGGCGAAGCCGGTTCCACGGGAGCCCGCGGATTGAACCCTGGGCACGTTATGCACGAACTTCGTTTGCTCTGTCCGCAGGATCGCGTGGAGGTCTTGGGCGAGGCGCTGGACGCGCTCGATGCACTGAGCATCAGCGTCGAGGATGCCGACGCCCAGACCGAGGCCGAGCAGGCGCTGTTCGGCGAGCCCGGCATGCCGCCGCCGGCCGAGGGCTGGCAGCGCTCGCGGGTGATCGCGCTGTTTCCCGACCAGGCCGCCGCCGACGAGGCGGCCGCCCTGCTGCAGGCCCAGGATTTCTTCGAAGGCTGCCGGGTGCTGGGCGTGGCGGAGGTCCCTGAGCAGGACTGGGTGCGGCTGACGCAGTCCCAGTTCGCGCCGGTGGACATCACACCCGAGTTCTGGATCGTGCCGACCTGGCATGAGCCGCCGGCGCAGGCGAAGACTATCATCCGCCTCGACCCCGGGCTGGCCTTCGGCACCGGCACGCATCCCACCACACGCATGTGCCTGCGCTGGATCGCGCACCGGGGTGCAGCACACGATTTCGGTCGCGTGCTGGACTATGGCTGCGGCTCGGGCATCCTGGCCATCGGCGCGGCCAAGTTCGGCGCGCGCGCGATCGACGCCGTGGACATCGACGAAGCGGCTGTCGCCTCCACCCGGCTCAATGCCGAGGCCAACGGCGTGCAGCTCAATGCCGGTCTGCCGGAACTGGCCGAGGGGCAGTACCAGACGGTGCTGGCCAACATCCTGGCCACCCCGCTCAAGGTGCTCGCGCCCCTGCTGTGCTCGCGCGTGGCAGTGGGCGGTCATCTGGTGCTGGCCGGTATTCTAGAGCGGCAGGCCGAGGAGCTGACGCAGGCCTACGCGCCTTACTGCCGGCTGGCCGTGGCCGATCGTGAGGATGGCTGGGTGCTGATGACGGCGGCTCTCTGAGGCGCGTATCGGGCGCACAGGCCCCTACAATCGGGGCTCCATGAGCCTCATCACACGCTGCCCGGCCTGCCGCACGATGTTCAAGGTCGTTCCCGACCAGCTCAGGATTTCCGAGGGCTGGGTGCGTTGTGGTCAGTGCGAAGAGATCTTCGACGCCCAGGCCAATCTGCAGCAAGCTGTTCCACCGGCGGAGCCCGCTGCGGCAGTTTCCAGCTTTGAGGGCGAACTGGCAGCCGCCCTGAGCAGCGAAGCAGCAGCGGTCCCTGTGCCGGATCAGTCGGGCGAGCTGACGCCGCCTCCTTCCGAGCGCATCGAGCCCCGGCTGGATGCCGATGCAGGCGACACCATCCTCCTGCCCGAAGGCTCAGCTTATGGTGTGGACGAAACGCGCCCCTTGCTGGCCGATGGTGAGGCCACGCCAGCTGCCGCTCCGGTCGAGCAGGCTCGCGCGGAGCCGGCAGCTGCCGAACTGTCCTTCATGCGCCGCAGCCGCCAGCAAAGCCGCTGGCACCGGCCCTTGGTACGGGCCACACTGCTGGTGCTCTGCCTGCTGCTCGTGTTGGGGTTGGCGCTGCAGATGCTGGTGCAGGAGCGTGATCTCGTCGCGGCGCGGCATCCGGAGCTGCGCCCGTTGGTCGAGGAAGTCTGCCTGCTGGCCGGCTGCGAGGTACGGCCGCTGCGTCAGATCGATTCGGTGGTGATCGACAGCTCGGCCTTCAGCAAGGTCAAGGGCGATCTCTACCGCCTCAGCCTGACCCTCAAGAACAACGCGCCTGTCGATCTGGCCATGCCGGCCGTCGAACTGGCCCTGACCGACACCCTGGACCATGCGCTGATCCGGCGTGTGCTGCTGCCTGAAGAACTCGGGGTGCAGGAGGGCGTGATCCGCGCCGGCGGCGAAACCCAGACCACCCTGTTGCTGACGGTCAAGACCAATGGCAACGGCGAGCGCGTGGCCGGTTATCGCCTGCTGGCTTTCTATCCCTGACCTTTTCTTTCATTCCATGGCAACTCTGATCTGCGGCTCCCTGGCTTTCGACACCATCATGAACTTCGAGGGGCGCTTTGCCGAGCAGATCCTGCCGGACCAGTTGCACATCCTCAACGTCTCCTTCCTCGTGCCCACGTTGCGGCGCGATTTTGGCGGCTGCGCTGGCAACATCGCCTATGCGCTCAAGGCCCTGGGCGGCGATCCGCTGCCCGTGGCCACCCTGGGCAATGATGGGGCTGGCTATGTGCAGCGTCTGCGCGAACTGGGGATCGATACCCGTCATGTGAAGGAAATTGGCGAGACCTACACAGCCCAGGCACTGATCATGACCGACCGTGACAACAACCAGATCACGGCCTTCCATCCGGGGGCCATGATGCAGGCGCATGTGACGCGCATCGAGCGTCACCCCGACGTCAAGCTGGGCATCATCTCGCCGGACGGGCGTGACGCCATGCTGCAGCATGCCGAGCAGTTCAAGGCGGCCGACATTCCCTTCGTCTTCGATCCGGGCCAGGGCCTGCCCATGTTCGACGGTCAGGACCTGGCGCGCTTCGTCGAGCAGGCCACCTGGGTCACGGTCAATGACTACGAGGGCAAGATGCTGTGCGAGCGCACGGGCTGGAGCCCGGAGCAGATCTCGCGCAAGGTGCGCGGCCTGGTGATCACGCTGGGCCATGAGGGGAGTGAGGTCTGGGTTGATGGCCGCAAGACCCTGGTCCCGCCGGTGCAGGCGGCCGCGGTGGTGGATCCGACGGGCTGTGGCGACGCCTACCGCGGCGGCCTGCTCTACGGTCTGGAGCGCGGCTGGACGCTGGAGAAGTCTGCCGCACTGGGCAACCGCATGGGCTCGCACAAGATCGCCCACCGCGGTCCGCAGAACTACTCGGTCGATCCGCGAGCCTTCGGCGCCTGAGACGTCTCAGGCTTCGGGCTGCAGGCGGCGCCACGCCGCCTGGGATGCGTGGTGGGCGTCTACGCGCAGCTGCTTGCGCCGGGCGGTGGCGCCGCGCAGCAGCTCGACCGCCGATTTCGGAATTCCCAGCGTCTCGGCAAGCCAGGCCTGCAGCGCGAGGTTGGCCTTGCCGTCCACCGGCGGCGCATGCAGACGGACGCGCAGCGTGCCGTCGTGCAGGCCCTGGATCTGGGTTTTTGCGGCGTTGGGCATCACATGCACGTCGACCAGCACGGCGCCATCTTTCTGCAAGTGCAGGAAAGGCAAGGAGGGCGGGGGCGTCGTCATCGGGGTACGCACACAATGAAAATGAAAAAGCCCGCTGCCTTTGCAGGCAACGGGCTTGAGGCCTAGGCCGTCTCAGGGACGGCTGGCAGTCGGGAAAGGCCAGGCGGCCTGCGGGTTCAGCGTGGTCTGAGCCATCGGAGCCGCAGGGGCCGGGGCGGCAGCAGGCTTGGCAGCAGCCTTTTTCTTCGCCGGCTTCTTGGCAGCCTTCTTCGCAGCGGGCTTCTTGGCAGCCGGCTTCTTGGCGGCGGCCTTCTTCGCTACTTTCTTGGCAGCCTTCTTGGCGGCGGGCTTCTTGGCAGCGACTTTCTTCGCAGCCGGCTTCTTCGCAGCAGCCTTCTTGGCGGCGGGCTTCTTGGCAGCGGCCTTCTTGGCCGGAGCCTTTTTCACAGCGGCCTTCTTCGCCGGGGCCTTCTTGGCCGGAGCCTTCTTCGCAACCTTCTTGGCTGCCGGCTTCTTCGCTGCGGCCTTCTTGGCCGGAGCCTTCTTCGCCGCGACCTTCTTCTTCGGGGCAGCCTTCTTGGCCGCTTTCTTTGCAGTTGCCATCTTCATTTCTCCTTGATCAAGTTACAAAGAGCACTTCATGCGGTTGTTGGAGAGCATGAAGCGATTCATGAGGCTGGGGTAGGGCCCAACACCATGAACAGGGTGACACCCGCTGGCGCCGCGTTCTGTGACGCGGTCGACAACGGGTGCGATTCTGGAAGCCATAGATTGTCTTGTTTGTCTCAGTCCCAGGAGAGGGCGCCGCCCGACTGGTACTCGATGACACGGGTCTCGAAGAAGTTGCGCTCCTTCTTCAGATCGATCATCTCGCTCATCCAGGGGAAGGGGTTCTCTTCATTGGGGAACAGGGGCTCCAGGCCGATCTGCGTGGCGCGCCGGTTGGCGATGTAGCGCAGATAGCCCTTGAACATGGAGGCATTCATGCCCAGCACGCCGCGCGGCATGGTGTCCTCGGCATAACGGTATTCGAGTTCGACGGCCTTTTCGAACAGGCCGCGGATCTCGGCCTTGAACTCGGCCGTCCAGAGTTGCGGGTTCTCCAGCTTGATCTGGTTGATCAGGTCGATGCCGAAGTTGCAGTGCATGGACTCGTCGCGCAGGATGTACTGGTACTGCTCGGCCGCACCTGTCATCTTGTTCTGGCGGCCCAGGGCCAGGATCTGCGTGAAGCCCACGTAGAAGAACAGGCCTTCCATCAGGCAGGCAAAGACGATCAGCGACTTGAGCAGGGTCTGGTCGTTCTGCAGCGTGCCGGTATGGAAGTTCGGGTCCATGATCGCGTCGATGAACGGGATCAGGAACTCGTCCTTGTCGCGGATGGACTGGACTTCGTGGTAGGCGTTGAAGATTTCCGCCTCGTCCAGGCCCAGCGACTCCACGATGTACTGGTAGGCGTGGGTGTGGATGGCCTCTTCAAAAGCCTGGCGCAGCAGGAACTGGCGGCACTCGGGCGCCGTGATGTGGCGGTAGGTGCCGAGCACGATGTTGTTGGCGGCCAGCGAATCGGCGGTGACGAAGAAACCGAGGTTGCGCTTGACGATACGACGCTCGTCTTCGGTCAGACCGTTGGGGTCCTTCCAGGTGGCGATGTCGCGCGTCATGTTCACTTCCTGCGGCATCCAGTGGTTGGCGCAGGTGGCCAGGTACTTCTCCCAGGCCCACTTGTACTTGAAGGGGACGAGCTGGTTGACGTCGGTCTGGCCGTTGATGATGCGCTTGTCCGCAGCCTTGATGCGGGTGGGGGCAGCGGCGGGCGCCGCGGCTGCCTTGACCGCCGCAGGTGTTGCGTGCGCATGGGGGGCAGCGTGCTGCTGCAAGGCGGGAGAGGGAAGCTCACTCGGGCGGCCGCTCAGGACGGCGCCAGCATAAGAGTTTGACGGTGTGGGCTTGACTTCTTCGTCCCAGGACAACATAGGAGGTTCCAATCAGCGAATTATGAAAGCGACGACGTGAGTTGGAAAGTATTCGTTCACATCGCCGCTGTTTTTTGTTGCTCAATAACATCGCACGTCTGCAGCGTGCGATGCTCCCTTGGTGATGATCACTGGCAGGCTTCGCAGCCCGGATCGTCGATGGCGCAGAACTTGATGTCCGTTGCCGCGGTGGCCATCTGCGCCTGCGCTGCTGCAGCGGCTGCCTCGAGTGCGCTCATGCCGCCACCGGCTTCGCTGCCCGAGGACGAGACCGCGTTGAGGCGGCCCGAGGTGATGGTGGACTTCTCGGTCTGCGTCGCGCTGGTGGTGCGCAGGTAGTAGGTGGTCTTGAGGCCACGCAGCCAGGCCAGCTTGTAGGTCTCGTCCAGCTTCTTGCCCGAGGCGCCGGCCATGTAGATGTTCAGCGACTGGGCCTGGTCGATCCACTTCTGGCGGCGCGAGGCGGCTTCCACCAGCCAGCGGGTCTCGACCTCGAAGGCGGTGGCGTACAGGGCCTTGATCTCCTGCGGCACGCGGTCGATCGGGGCCAGCGAGCCGTCGAAGTGCTTGAGGTCCATGACCATCACGTCGTCCCACAGGCCCAGGCGCTTGAGGTCGCGCACCAGGTAGTGGTTGATGACGGTGAATTCACCCGACAGGTTGGACTTGACCGAGAGGTTGCCGAAGCAGGGCTCGATCGAGGCGTCCACGCCGATGATGTTGGAAATGGTCGCGGTCGGGGCGATGGCCACGCAGTTGGAGTTGCGCATGCCGTCGCGGGCGATCTTCTTGCGCAGGGCGTCCCAGTCCAGGGTCGCCGAGCGGTCCACCTCCACATAGCCGCCGCGGGTCTGGGCCAGCAGGTCCAGGGTGTCCAGCGGCAGGATGCCCTGGTCCCAGAGCGAGCCGCGGTAGCTGGAATAGGTGCCGCGCTCGCGAGCCAGTTCGGTCGAGGCCCAGTAGGCGTGGTAGCAGACGGCTTCCATGGACTGGTCGGCGAAGGCCACGGCGGCGTCGCTGGCGTAGGGGATGCGCAGCTCGTACAGCGCGTCCTGGAATCCCATGATGCCCAGGCCCACGGGGCGATGACGCAGGTTGGAGTCGCGCGCCTTCTTGACCGCGTAGTAGTTGATGTCGATCACGTTGTCCAGCATGCGCATGGCCGTGGCCACGGTCTTCTGCAGCTTCTCCTGGTCGATGGCGCCGTTCTTCAGGTGCTGGCGCAGGTTGACCGAGCCCAGGTTGCAGACCGCGGTTTCGGTGTCGCTGGTGTTGAGCGTGATCTCGGTGCACAGGTTGGACGAGTGCACCACGCCGGCGTGCTGCTGGGGCGAGCGCACATTGCAGGCGTCCTTGAAGGTGATCCAGGGGTGGCCGGTCTCGAACAGCATGGTCAGCATCTTGCGCCACAGGTCGGTGGCGGGCACCGTCTTGCTGGGCTTGATCTCGCCACGCTTGGCCTTTTCCTCATAGACCACATAGGCCTTCTCGAAGTCGGCACCGAAGAGGTCGTGCAGGTCGGGTACGTCCGAGGGCGAGAACAGGGTCCACTCGCCTTTTTCCATCACGCGGCGCATGAACAGGTCGGGGATCCAGTTGGCCGTGTTCATGTCGTGCGTGCGGCGGCGGTCGTCGCCGGTGTTCTTGCGCAGTTCCAGGAACTCCTCAATATCCAGGTGCCAGGTCTCCAGGTAGGTGCAGACCGCGCCCTTGCGCTTGCCGCCCTGGTTCACGGCGACAGCGGTGTCGTTCACCACCTTGAGGAAGGGCACGACGCCCTGCGACTCGCCGTTGGTGCCCTTGATATGCGAGCCCAGGGCGCGCACGCGGGTCCAGTCATTGCCCAGGCCGCCGGCGAACTTGGACAGCAGGGCGTTTTCCTTGATGGACTCGTAGATGCCATCCAGATCGTCGGGCACCGTGGTCAGGTAGCAGCTGGAGAGCTGCGAACGCAGCGTGCCGCTGTTGAACAGTGTGGGCGTGGACGACATGAAGTCGAAGGACGACAGCACCTCGTAGAACTCGATGGCGCGGGCCTCGCGGTCGATCTCGTTGAGCGCCAGGCCCATGGCCACGCGCATGAAGAAAGCCTGGGGCAGCTCGATGCGGGTCTTGCGCACGTGCAGGAAGTAGCGGTCGTACAGGGTCTGCAGGCCCAGATAGTCGAACTGCTGGTCGCGCTCGGCCTTGAGCGCACGGCCCAGGCGCTGCAGGTCGAACTGCAGCAGGTCGGGGTTGAGCAGCTCGTGATCCACGCCCTTCTTGATGAAGCCGGGGAAGTAGTCGGCGTAGGCCTCGGCCATCTCGGCCGGCGGCACGTCACGGCCCAGCACCTCCTTGGCGATGGTGTGGAAGAGCAGGCGCGCGGTGGCGTAGGTGTAATCCGGATCCTTCTCGATCAGGGTACGGGCGGCCAGGATGGCGGCCTTGTAGACCTCGTCGATCGGCACGCCGTCGTAGAGGTTGCGCATGGTCTCGGCCACGATGGGCTCGGGCTTGATATCGGCGCCCAGGTTGGCGCAGGCGTTTTCGATCAGGCGCTGCAGGCGACCCAGATCCAGGGCGATGCGCTGACCATTGTCCGTCACGTGCAGCTGGGGTGCTGCGGGAGCGGCCTGGCTGGCGGCCTGCTGGGCGCGCTCCTGCGCGCGGCGCTCACGGTAGAGCACGTAGGCGCGGGCGATCTCGTGGTGGCCGCCACGCATCAGGCCCAGCTCCACCTGGTCCTGCACGTCTTCAATATGGAAGGTGCCGCCACCCGGGCGCGAGCGCATCAGCGCGCGCACCACGCCCTGGGTCAGGTTGTCGACCACCTCTCGCACGCTGGCCGAGGCCGCACCCTGGGTGCCGTGCACGGCCAGGAAGGCCTTCATCATGGCCACGGCGATCTTGCTGGGCTCGAAGGGCACCACCGCACCGTTGCGGCGGATGATCTGGTAGTTGTTGAGCGGGGAGGCGGCTGTGTTTTCCTGGGTTTGCATGGTCAGGACGCCGGTGTGCAGGGTGGGGGAGGCGGGATTCAAGGCGGTTTGCATTTATTTCCTCGTCATCAGCAAATCTGTTGGTCTTGTGGGGTGAGGGGTCTTGGCTTGCGAGCGCCTTGCGGAGAGGCAGGGGCGGCGGGCAGAAAACACTATATATGGGGTGTATTACGAATACAAGCCACTACCGGTAGTGTAGCGTCGCAGACACGCTGCACTCGGGCGCGAGCGTAAAAAATTGCATGGTGCGGCGCGCGCCGGCCGCCGCGGCAATCGTGGCGCAGCCCTTGTGCGATGGATGTGCGCGAGCGTAAAGTAAGCAAATATGCGGTCTCACGCCGCATTTGCGCGCACAGCCCGCATGAAGACGTGCACACGCCGGACGGGGCGTCGTGCAGCACTTGGCGCGTCGCTAGCAGCTGCCTTCGGGAAAATACCGAGGCGGCCACCCCAGGGCCTGCTGGAGCTGCGGCCATAAGAAACCCGCGCCCGGGTCCGCCTTGCGTCCGGGGGCGATGTGCTCGTGCCCGGCGATGTGCTGCACCGGATAGCGCTGGCCCAGGGCGGCGCACAGGCTGGCCAGGGTCTCGTACTGTGCCGGCTCGAACTCTGCGCCCTCCAGACCCTCGAGCTCGATGCCGATGGAGTCGTCGTTGCAGTTCTCGCGCCCGCGGTAGCAGGACACGCCGGCATGCCAGGCGCGGTCTGCGCAGCTCACGAATTGCCAAAGCTCACCCCGGCGGCGGATGTAGAAGTGTGAGGACACTTCCATGCCCGCGATGGACTGGAAGTAGGGGTGGGCGTTCCAGTCCAGGGTGTTGGTGAAGAGGCGCTGTACCTCGTCGCCACCGTACTGGCCCGGCGGCAGGCTGATGGAGTGCACGACGATCAGGTCGATCTGCGCGCCCGTGGGCCGCGGGCCGAAGTTCGGCGAGTCGAGCCGGCGCGCATAGCGGTACCAGCCGCCATCCCAGAGGCTGTCTTGCGGAGCGGGAGCGGGCAGGTTCATGCCCCGGCGTCGTTGCCCTGCGGCGTCTCGATGTTCAGACGCGCAATACGGTAGCGGATCTGGCGCAGGCTGATGCCCAGCTTGGCGGCTGCGGCGGTGCGGTTGAAGCCGGTCTCCTGCAGGGCCTTGATCAGGATGTCGCGCTCCTGACGGTCCAGGTGCCCCTGCAGGTCCGAGGGTAGCTCGCTCGGGGTGGCCGGGATCGTGCTGCTGGCACTGGGCGGCAGCACGCCGGGCAGGGTGGGGGCGATTTCCGGGTCCAGCGGATCGAAGATGGCCGGCGTGGTGTCTACGCTGTCCAGGCTGAGTTCGCCGCCTTCGCTCAGGGCCACGGCGCGATGCAGCAGGTTCTCGAGCTCGCGCACATTGCCGGGCAGCGGGCGCCGCGCCAGCTGTTCCAGCGTGGCTGGCGTGAGACGGGGCACGGGCAGGCCGGACTCCTGCGCAATACGCGCCAGCAGCGCTTCGCACAGGGCAGGCAGGTCCTCGCGGCGTTCGCGTAGCGGCGGGATGTCGATCTCGATCACGTTGAGACGGTAGAAGAGATCCTGGCGGAAGCGCCCTTCCTGCACCTCGCGTGCGAGGTTGCGGTGCGTGGCGCTGATGATGCGCACATCCACGCTCTCCTCCAGCGTGCCGCCGACCGGGCGTACGCAGCGCTCCTGGATGGCGCGCAGCAGCTTGGACTGCATGGACAGCGGCAGATCGCCGATCTCGTCGAGGAAGAGCGTACCGCCGCGCGCGGCCTGGAAGTAACCTTCGCGGTCGGCGGTGGCACCGGTGTAGGCCCCTTTGCGCACGCCGAAGAATTCCGCCTCGAGCAGGTTCTCCGGAATGGCGCTGCAATTGACCGCCACCAGCGGACCGCTGCCGCGATGGCTGCAGGCATGCAGGGCCTGGGCGGTCAGCTCCTTGCCCGTGCCGGATTCGCCGCAGATCAGCACCGGCGCCATGCTGCGCGCCACCTTGACGATGCGTTCGCGGACCTGCCGGATGGCCGGTGAACTGCCGACCAGGCGTTGCAGGCAGGCCTCTGCAGCCGACGTGGGCGCGGCGGCCTGGCGTGCGGGGGGCATGGCTGATGGCACGGCCTGGCGTGCCATTAGCGCATCTTGTACCGCGGAGGCGATCACCGTGCGGAACTGCTTGAGGTCCACCGGCTTGCTCAGGTAATCGAAGGCGCCGGCTTTGAGCGATTCGACAGCGTTTTCCGCCGAGCCATAGGCCGTGATGACCACGCTGCGCTCGCCGCGCTGCAGTGCACGCAGGCGCTGGATCAACTCGATGCCCAGCCCGTCGGGCAGACGCATGTCGGTGATCAGCACCTCGTAGCGGCGCTCCAGCAGCTGCTGCCAGGCACCGGCCACGGTCTCGGCCACGTCGACCCGGTAGCCTTCTCGCAGCAAGGTCAGCTCGTAGAGCGTGCGCAGGTCGGGCTCGTCGTCCACGACCAGGATGCTGGGGTTCGTGCTGGGGGCTGCCGTCGTCATGGGGTGGAGTCGATGCGCGCGGTGGCCGGGTTCGCGGCAGACCGGCGCAGGGCGATGAAGAATTCGTTGCCGTCCATCAGGGTATCGCGGGCAATGCGCCGGGCACGGTGGTAGCCGATGGCCGCTCCGTGCCCTTCGCACAATTCCCGGCAAATATACAGCCCCAGGCCGCTGGAGCGGCTTTCCGATGAGAAGAAGGGCTCGAACAGGTGTTGCTCGACCGAGGGCTCCATCGGCGGACCGTCGCTCCACACGGCCAGCAGTGCCTGGCCGCTGGCGTCGGCACGGACATGGACCTGGATGGCGCCGGCCTGGGGGCTAGCATGGCGGCGGGCGTTGTCCAGCAGATTGACCAGGACGCGACGCAGGTGCTCTGGGTCGAAATTCACGGCCAGAGGGACAGGGGACAGATGCAGGCTCAGCCGGCCGGCACTGCCCGTCTGCTCGGACCAGTCCTGCGCGATGCGCTGCACGCTCTGGTTGAGCTCCAGTACGCGAGGCTCGAAGTTTGACGCGAGCTTGCCTGCGCGCGAGATGTTGAGCACGTCGTCGACGATGCGGTCCAGGCGCTGGGCATTCTGGCCCACCATCCGCGTCAGGCGCAGCTGCTGCGGGTCCTTGAGCTCTTCTTCGAGCAGGGCGTTGGCCTGGGCGATGGCGGCCAGCGGGTTGCGGATCTCGTGCGCCACGGCAGCCGACATGCGGCCCATGCTGGCCAGCTTCTCGGTCCGCAGGCGGGCCTCCATCTCGCGCAGATCCTGCAGGAACATCACGCAGAGGATCTCGCTTTCACCCCAACGGGCGGTGGTCATGCGCGTGCGTACGCTCAGGCGGCGGTTGCCCTGGCCCAGGTGCTCGACACTCACGTCAGCGTGCTGGAAGTCGCCACGGCCCGTGAAGACCTGGAAGGCCAGCTCGGCCAGCGCCTGCCAGCCCGGTTCGTCGGCCAGGTTGAAAGGGGTGTGGCGCAGCGGGCGTCCGTCGGCCTGCAGCATCTGCCGCGCCGCCGGGTTGGCCGCGTGGACGGTACCACGCACGTCTACCACGAGGATGCCGTCGGTCAGTGCGTCGATCACCAGATCGTTGACCTGCTGCTGGATGCGCATGGCGTGCTGGCTGCGCCGCGCACGTTGCTGCTCGGCGGCCAGTCGGGCCGAAAGCTGATGGGTCAGAAAGGCGACGACGAAGCTGCCGGCCCCGGTGAGCGCCGCCTGGACAAAAGGTGCCACCTCGTCCGTGCGCTGGTAGAGCCTGGCGCCGTAGACGAGCAGCAGCAGCGTGATGCTGGCCGCCGTGCCCATGGTCAGCGTCAGCGAGCCCAGCACCGCGGCCTGCAGCACCGGCAGGGCGTAGAGCGGGGTGTAGTTGATACTGCTGCCGTGCAGCAGCTGCAGCAGGGTGAAGACCAGCAGGTCGACGCCGATGCTGGCCAGCCAGAAGCGGTCGAAGGTCTGGCCAAGCCGGCGCGGTTGCGGCGCCATGCGCACCATGAGCGTGGCGGCGAAATAGCCCAGGCACAGCAGTACCAGCCAGCCACTGCTGTGCTGCCCGAGCAAATAGAGCGAGCCTTGCAGCAGCAGGAGCACCAGCGCCAGGGTAGCGCGGGCCGTCATGAAACCCAGCCACAGGCGCCGGAATTCCTGCTGTTCCTCAGGCGCTTCGGGGCGCTCGTCGAGCAGCGAGGGGCCGAACCAGGAGTGCTCGCTGTCGCGCACCTTCAGGGCTCCGCCAGTTGCCGGTGCTCCTGGCTGCAGTACAGGCCGATACGTCCCACCACGGCATCGCTGTGCGGCAGATGCACGCCACAGCGGGCGCAACAGACCATCTCCTGCGGGCCGGGAGGTGCGGCGGGCTGGCTGGGCTGATCGGACGACGAGGTCTCGCGCCGGCCCGAGCGCCAGAGCCAGACGAGCAGCAGCACGATGGCCAGCAGGAGCAGGAACTTCATGAGCTGCTGCGTCCGAGGATGATCTCGAGCACGAAGCGCGAGCCGACATAGGCCAGCAGCAGCAGGCCGGTCCCCGTGAAGAGCAGGCGGGCCGCGCGCCAGCCGCGCCAGCCGAAACGCGCACGGCCCAGCAGCAGCACGGCAAAGACCACCCAGGACAGTACGGAGAACACGGTCTTGTGGCTCCACTTCCAGGCGGTGCCGTAGAGCAGCTCATCAAAGAGCAGGCCGGCCAGCAGCGTGGCCGAGAGCAGCACGAAGCCGGCACCCACGAAACGGAAGGTCAGGCGCTCCAGCGTGAGCAGGGGCAGGCCGCTGCCGGGTTCCGCGGCGTGGCGGATGCGGTCTTCGGCGCGCAGCATCAGCAGGGCGTGTACCACGGCCACGGCGAACAGGCCGTAGGACGCGATGCCCAGAGCCCAGTGCAAGGGCAGCCAGACCGAGGCGCTGGTCTGCAGCGTCTGGCCTGGAAAGAACAGGGCCAGCAGCACCACGCCCGCGCCCAGGACCGAGAGCGTCCAGTGGGTCTGCAGCTGGGGATAGAGCCGGCTTTCGATGGCGTAGACCGCTGCCACCAGCCAAACGGTGACGGAGAGGGCGGGTGCAAAGCCGAAACGCGGGGCCTCACCCAGCAGGCCCCAGCCCAGCAGCACACCGTGCAGCAACCAAGCGATGAGCACCGCTGCCCGGGCAAATGCCGGGGATTGGCGCGCCACGGCGGGGGCGGCGTAGGCCGCCGCGGCCAGAACGGCCAGGGCCAGGCTGACAGGGGAGGCACTGGGTAAAATGGAGGGTAGGGATACCATCTTGCGATGATATCCCCCCGCTCGAACCGTACGTGCCAGTTTCCCGGCATACGGCTCCCTACAACCACCGAAGCTGTGGGGTCGTCGGGTGCATACCCCTTACCCACAGCCTCAGATTAAAGTCCCGTAGAGCTTGGGACCGGCTTGATGACCTTCAAGCCAAGGGCGTGGACACGCGTGTGGCAGACCTTGTGCAGTAAAACCCGGTTGGACAGCGCATCGCTGCCGCCAAGTTCAATCGGAATGAGATGGTGATCCTCATCCCGTTCGCAGTCTAGGTCTATTGCCTGCTCACAGTGAGCGCATTTACCCCATTGATCCAACCACAGTTTGCGGCGTTGGCTGTCCCAGATGTCCTTGGACATCCGGTGCACCCTCAACTGCTCGCCATAGGCCAGATCTGCTGGGTCGAAAGGGTTGTAGTTCCCTTTCACTTTTACGTGGCGCACGATGGGTGTGTCCGCAAGCCGATACAGCCGAAGCTGTACCGGTTGATCCCAACGGTCCGTGGTGTTGGCCACGAACTCGTTGCGATCCCCCACACGTTTCCAGTGGTGCGTGAACACCCACTTGGCCGTCTTGCGGGGGTGCGTACGCCGCCCCCAGCGCATCAACCGCCAGAAGATCAGGTGGTCGAGTTTGCTGAAGGTGGCTTTAGCCACTGCTCCCTTGTGATACTGAGCCCACCCACGTAGGGACAGGTTCAGGCGCTGTATGAGCCTCTCTTTTGGAACCTTCGATAGCGAACTAGCGATGATCTCCCTGACCTTGCCGTAGAACGCCTGCACGTTCTTGCGGTTGGGCTTGATGAGCAACTTGCCGGAGTACTTCCGGAAGTTCCACCCAAGGAAATCGAATCCTTCGTCAATATGCACGATGCGCGTCTTAACCGTGGATAGCATCAATCCCCGCTCGCGCAGGAACGACTCGATCCACGGCTGGACTGCGGTTTCCAGCAGCTCTTTCGAGCCGCAGGTCACGACAAAGTCATCGGCATACCGCACCAGGTTCACCTTCGCGCTAGCAGCCCGTGTGGCGCCCAATGTCGTTCGTAGGAACGCCACCAGACTCCGCTCCATGCCATCCAGCGTGATGTTCGCTAATACCGGAGAAATGATTCCGCCTTGCGGCGTTCCTTCCTCCGTGCGGTGGAGCTGACCCCTGTCGACTACTCCCGATTTCAACCACTTGCGCAGTACTCGCTTGTCCATGTGGGCATGGGCGAGCAACCAGTCGTGGTTGATGTGATCAAAGAACCCCTTGATGTCCGCATCCAACACCCATTGAGCCGAGGCTTTCTGAGATAGGGATATGAACAGCTGTTGCCGCGCGTCATGCGTGGATCGACCTTTCCTAAACCCATAGGAGTTCGGATCGGCCGCGCATTCTGCGACGGGCTCCAACGCGAGCAGGTGCAGCGCCTGCATCGCCCGGTCCAACATGGTCGGTATGCCCAGAGGGCGTTCCTTGCCGTTGGCCTTGGGGATATAGACCCGCCGCAAAGGACGAGCCCGGTATCCCGGTTGGTTCAGTTGATCAACCGCTTTCCATTTCTTCTGAGGCGTGTCCCAAAGTTCGCCATCGACGCCACTCGATCGCTTCCCTCGGTTCTCAGTCACTCTCCTGATGGCCAATGCCTTGGCCTGCCAGGATCGGATCAGGTTGATGTCCCGGGAAGTGGTGTAAGTCTTTGATGCGCGGCAAGGCGCTGAGGGCATAGCCCGAAGCGGCTTGCCG
>JAIESX010000003.1 GCA_019745555.1 Burkholderiaceae bacterium
TGGTGCCCAGAAGAGGACTCGAACCTCCACGCCTCTCAGCGCTAGTACCTGAAACTAGTGCGTCTACCAATTCCGCCATCTGGGCTTTCAGGGAAGCGCGAATTATAGACTGATTTCTGAGGCGTGTGCTGCGACGGCTGGTGATGCTCGTGCCCTGCAGGCGATGTTGCGAAGGCCACGCAGAAAAACAAAAAGCCGCTGGGGATCAGCGGCTTTTGGTCATAAACTTGGTGCCCAGGAGAGGACTCGAACCTCCACGCCTCTCAGCGCTAGTACCTGAAACTAGTGCGTCTACCAATTCCGCCACCTGGGCATCTCAGGAACAAGAACAGGATTGTATATCAAGAACATTGCTCACTCCGGCAGCCTGCTGGAAGAAATCGAAGGGACCATCAGCGGACATCGCGATGGCCATGGCTTCGTGGTGCGTGACGACGGCGAACCCGACATCTACCTGCCGCCCAACGAGATGCGGGCCGTGCTGCACAAGGACCGCGTCAAGGCCCGCATCGTGCGCTTCGATCGCAAGGGCCGTCCCGAGGGGCGGGTGCTCGAGATCCTCGAGCGTTCCGCGCAGCCCATCATCGGCCGCCTGCTGCAGGAAAGCGGCGTCTGGCTCGTGGCCCCCGAGGACAAGCGCTACGGCCAGGACATCCTGATCCCCAAGGGCGCAACCGGCCAGGCCAAGGTCGGCCAGGTGGTGGTGGTCGAACTGGTCGAGCCGCCAGCGCTTTATGGCCAGCCCGTCGGCCGCATCAAGGAGGTGCTGGGCGAGATCGACGACCCCGGCATGGAGATCGAGATCGCGGTACGCAAGTACAGCGTGCCACACGAGTTCTCCGAGGCCTGCATTGCGCAGGCGCGCAGCCTGCCCGACAAGGTCCGTCCGCAGGACATCAAGCACCGCGTCGACCTCACCGACGTGCCGCTGGTGACCATAGACGGCGAGGACGCACGCGACTTCGACGACGCAGTCTATTGCGAACCCGCCACCCAGGGCCGCGGACGCAACGCCCAGCGCGGCTGGCGCCTGCTGGTGGCCATTGCCGATGTGAGCCACTATGTGGAGACCGGCTCGGCCATCGACGTGGATGCCTATGACCGCGCCACCAGCGTCTACTTCCCGCGCCGCGTGATTCCCATGCTGCCGGAGAAGCTCTCCAACGGACTGTGTTCGCTCAACCCGGACGTGGACCGCCTGTGCATGGTCTGCGACATGTTCGTGAACAGCGAGGGCGAGGTCACGGCCTACCAGTTCTATCCGGCTGTGATGCACAGCCACGCACGTTTCACCTATACCGAGGTGGCGGCGATTCTGGCCAACACACGCGGACCTGAAGCGGCACGTCGCAAGGAGAGGGTCCAGGATCTGATGAACCTGCACGACGTCTACCGCGCCCTGCTGGCCGCGCGTGCCAAACGCGGCGCGGTGGACTTCGAGACCACCGAGACCCAGATCATCTGCGACGAGAGCGGGCGCATCGAGAAGATCGTGCCACGCACGCGCAACGACGCGCACCGCCTGATCGAGGAGGCCATGCTGGCGGCCAACGTCTGCAGCGCCGACTTCATCGGCCAGAGCAAGCACGCCGGTCTGTTCCGTGTGCACGAGGGGCCGACGCCCGAGAAGAACGAGCTGCTGCGCAACTATCTCAAGGCCACCGGTGTGGGGTTGACGATCAGCGAGGACCCGTCGCCGGCCGAATTCCAGGCCATCGCCATCGCCACCAAGGAACGGCCCGACGCCCAGCAGATCCACGCCATGCTGCTGCGCTCCATGCAGCAGGCCATCTACACGCCGCACAACAGCGGCCACTTCGGCCTGGCCTTCGAGGCCTACACCCACTTCACGAGTCCGATCCGCCGCTACCCGGACCTGCTCGTGCACCGCGTGATCAAGGCCATCCTCAACAAGACGCGCTACCACCTGCCGGTCCTGCCCACGCCGGGCGAGGCGCACGCCAAGCTCACCAGGCGGATCGAGAAGAGCGAAGCCGCGAAGATGAAGATCTCGGGGGAAAAGCCCAAGAAGGTCAGTGCCGAACTCATGGCCTGGCAGGCCGCCGGCCTGCATTGCAGTGCCAACGAGCGCCGGGCCGACGAAGCCAGCCGCGACGTGGAAGCCTGGCTCAAGTGCAAGTACATGCGCGAGCATCTGGGCGAGGAATTCAGCGGTGTGGTCACGGCGGCCACGAGCTTTGGCCTGTTCGTCACGCTGGATGCCATGTACGTCGAGGGGCTGGTGCACATCACCGAACTCGGCGGTGAGTACTTCCGCTTTGACGAGGTGCGCCAGGAGCTGCGCGGCGAGCGCACCGGCATCCGCTATGCCATCGGCACGCGGGTGCGCGTGCAGGTGAGTCGCGTGGACCTGGACGGCCGGCGCATCGACTTCCGTCTGGTGCGTGAAGGCGAGGAGCTGACCAGCCGTGCCCTGCGCGACAAGGGCCTGCCGCACGGCGATGATGACGAGCCCACGGGTGTGCCGCGCAAGGCCTCCCAGAAGCGCGCGCAGAAGAAGGCAGGCGATGCGGGCAAGCGTGCCCTGCCGTCGCCCATCCAGGCGCTCAAGGCTTCCGTCAAGGCGGCGGCCAAGAAAGTGGCTGACAAGGCCAGGGGCAATAGCCGCAAGACGCGCCGTTGATTCGGCGCCGCGAATTTCCAGAAGAGGAGACGAGATGAGTGAAGCGAAGCGGGTGGCCGTGGTCACCGGCGCGGGTACGGGTATCGGCAAGGCGGCTGCGCTGGCCCTGCTCAAGGATGGCTGGCACGTGGTGCTGGCCGGGCGGCGCGCCGAGCCGCTGCAAGCCGTGGCGCAGGAGAGCGCCGCTGCTGCGCGCGCGCTGGCGCTGCCCACCGATGTGGCGCAGGCGGTGTCGGTGCAGGCGCTGTTTGACACCACGGTTCAGACCTGGGGCCGCGTGGACCTGCTGTTCAACAACGCCGGCGTCAATGCACCGGGCGTGCCGCTGGAGGAACTGACGCTGGCGCAGTGGAAGGACGTCGTGGACATCAACCTCACGGGCATGTTCCTCTGCATCCAGCAGGCCTTCCGCGTGATGAAGGCGCAGAGCCCGCGCGGCGGGCGCATCATCAACAACGGCTCGATCTCGGCGCATGCGCCGCGGCCCAACTCCATTGCCTACACGGCCACCAAGCACGGCGTCATGGGCCTGACCAAGGCCGCCTCGCTCGACGGGCGCAAGTACGACATCGCGGTGGGTCAGATCGACATCGGCAATGCCGCCACCGAGCTGGCCATGCGCATGACCCAGGGCGTCCCCCAGGCCAACGGGCAGATCGCTTCCGAGCCGCTGCTGGACGTGGACATCGTCGGCCAGTCCGTGCTCTACATGGCCAATCTGCCGCTCGAAGCCAATGTGCTGTTCCACACGGTGATGGCGACCAAGATGCCGTTTGTGGGGCGAGGCTAGGACGACTGCTGCGTCAGGAAGCGCAGGTAGCGCCGGGCCACTTCGGCCGGGGCCTCCATCATGGGCAGATGGCCCAGCCAGCTCAGGACCTCCACCTCGGCCTGGGGCAGCAGGGCGCCCAGCATGCGCGCACCGGTGGCGTCAAACACGCGGTCCTGCCCGCCCCAGAGCGCCAGTACCGGGCCACGCAGGGCCGCGATGCGCTCATGCAGCAGGTGGCGGTCACGCAGCTGTTCCTGCCAGAGGCGCTGGTTGGATGGCGCACGCTCCAGCGCCTGACTCCGGGCGCCCTGCAGGATGGGATAAGGCAGGAAGGGTGGGCGCGCGAACACCAGGCTCATCATCTCGCGGAAGGCCTGGGCGTCGGGCGTGACCAGTGGTGCGCGACCGGCCTCGATGGCCAGATCCATGTCGCTGGGCAGCAGGCTGCGGATGCCGTGCGGCGCGCCGATGAAGGCCACGCTGGACACACGCTGGGGCTGCTCCAGCGCCAGCAGGGCGGCCAGGGTGCCGCCCATGGAGCTGCCGGCCAGATGCGCGCGCTTCACGCCCAGCGCGTCCAGCAAGGCAGCCAGGCGCTGGGTCTGGCTGGCGTAGTCATAGGCGGCATCCTCGTGGCGCGTGCTGGCGCCATAGCCCGGCAGGTCCGGCACGATGACGCGGTAGTGCGACGTCAGCCGGCGCGCGAAGTCCACCCAGTGGTCCTTCTCGCCGAAGATGCCGTGCAGCAGCACGACGGTCTCTCCCTGGCCGCCGGCCAGGTAATGGATCTGGTGTCGCCCCAGGGCGATGGTTTGTTCCTCCAGGCCCGCCCGCTTGCGGTTGAGCTCGGTCAGGGCAGGGCGCAGCAGCTCGGGTCGGCCGTACCAGGTGGCCGGGACCAGGCAGGCCAGCGCGGCCAGGATCAGGGTGAAGTAGTTCAATCGGTTGCTCCTTGTTCATGCGGCCGGTCCCCCCGGCCTTGCGGGCGCAAGACTATTCGGCGGCAGGAAAAAAGACTTGTACGATTGGGCTATGCCTGCACAGAACAGCCTGACGCTGGGGGATAACCGGGCGCTGTACCTCGGTGAGCTGCCCGCCACGGGCTGGCACCGGCATGCCTCGCCGGTCTTGTTGCAGGGGCTGTCCGGGCGTTTCGCCCTGCATCTGGGTCCCGGACGGGTCGAGACCTGCCACAGCGCGCTGATCGATACCGGCGTCGAGCATGTGTTCGACCCGCTGGGTGAAGCCGTGGCCCTGGTCTATCTGGAGCCGGATGCGCCCGAGGTGCGCAGCCTGCGCGCGCTGTTTGGACGGCATGGGGGTGTGATCCTCGATCCGGCCCGGCCTGTGCAGGCGCGCAGCGCGAGCCAGACGCGGCTGCAGGCCTTTGACCTGCCGGCCCTGCTGGCGCTGGACCTGCCGGCGGCCGCACCGCTGGACGCGCGGGTGCAGCACAGCCTGCGGCTCATGCGCATGGGGAGCGAGCGTCCGCTGGGGCGCACCGACGTGGCCGCGGCCGTGCAGCTCTCACCCTCGCGCTTCAACCACCTCTTCAGCGCCGAGATCGGCGTGA
The DNA here is from genome assembly GCA_019745555.1 of Burkholderiaceae bacterium. GTDB lineage: Bacteria > Pseudomonadota > Gammaproteobacteria > Burkholderiales > Burkholderiaceae_C > Hylemonella. Next base: position 4,990 of record JAIESX010000003.1, read on the forward strand.
GCTTTCGCGACTACCGCATCTGGTCCCAGGTGCGGGCCGCCATGTCGGCCCTGGCTGCCGGGCCGCGGCTGACCGATGCGGCGCTCAGCGGGGCCTTTGTCGATTCCTCGCACTTCAGCCGCATGTTCCGCCAGACCTTCGGCATGACGCCGTCCAGCGTGCTCAAGCCACTGCGGGAAGTGCGGCGGGTCTAGAGAAGAACCGCGCTAGACGTGCTGCGCCAGGGCGCCGGCCGTCAGCGGCTGTGCAGCAGGCCAGGCTTCCGCCGCCTGGCCGTGCAGCCAGACCGCCGCGCAGGCGGCCGCAAAAGCCTCGGCGCCGGCCGCCAGCCGCGCACCGATCAGGCCCGCAAGCACATCACCGGTGCCGGCCGTGGCCAGCCTCGCATTGCCCGTGGGATTGATCACGGGCCGGGTCCCGGGCGCGGCGATCACCGTGCCCGAGCCCTTGAGCACCACGCAGGCCTGATGCTGCTGCACCAGCGCTTGCGCCGCATGCAGGCGGTCCTGCTGCACCTCCGCGGCGTTGCAGCCCAGCAGGCGTGCGGCTTCGAGCGGGTGCGGGGTGAGTACGGTCGCGTGGCCGCGAGCGTGACGCGCGCGCAGCTGGGTCTGCAGCTGGGGGTCGCGGGCGATGGCGTTGAGGGCGTCGGCGTCCAGCACCAGGCGCGGTGCGGCCGAGAGCAGGCGCGGCAGCACGGTGCGGATGGCGTCGCCGCCACCACAGCCGGCCACCACGCTGAGCGTGCCCGGATCGAGTGCGGCTGGATCGCGCAACATCAGTTCGGGCTGGCCCGGATCGAGCAGCAGGCCGCTGCCGTCGAGCAGGCAGACGTAGACGCGGCCCGCGCCGTGATGCAGTGCCGCGCGGGCCGCCAGCAGGGCCGCACCGCCCATGCCCGGTGCGCCGCCGATCACGGCCACGTCGCCATAACTGCCCTTGTGGCTGGCGTGGCGCCGCGCGCTCGGGGCAGGGGCGGCATTCAGCAGGGCCTGAGACGGATGCGATGTGGCATCGACGCCGAGGGTGTCGAACCAGACCTCGCCCCCGAGGTCACGTCCCTGCCCGGTGTAGAGGCCAGGCTTGAGCGTCAGCAGGCTCAGCGTATGGGTGGCCTGCACGCTGGCGTCCCAGGCGCGGCCGGTGTCGGCGTCCAGGCCCGAGGGCAGGTCCACCGCGAGCACGGGTACGTTCAAAGCGTTCAGATGCGTGATCCACTGCGCCAGGCGGCCTTCGGGTGCGCGCGAGGAGCCGGTGCCGAGCAGGGCGTCGATGGCCGCCTCGCAGTCCGCCGGCGGCTCGGTCACGAACGGCACGCCGGCGGCCAGGGCGCGCGCGTGCGAGGCGCGGGCATCGGCAGGCGCGTGCTCGGGCGAGCCCAGCCAGCTCACGAGCGGCGTCTTGCCCCAGGCCTGCAGGTGCAGCGCGGCTTCGAGGCCATCGCCACCGTTGTTGCCGGGGCCGCAGGCGATCCACCAGCGCTGTGCGTGGGGCGCCAGCGCCAGCGCCAGCCGGGCCGTGGCCAGGCCGGCGCGCTGCATCAGGGTGTGCGGGGGCAGGCTGGCCGCCGCAGCGGCTTCCAGCGTGCGCGTGGCACCGGCCGTGTAGAGCGCATGGGCGGGGCCGGGGACGATGTGCTGCATGGCTCTGGCAGGATCAGAACTCGTAGACGTGGCCTTCGTAGGCCAGACGCACTTCGGGGCCGCCGGGCGGTACGGGGTGGTCGATCAGGGCCTGCCGGTAGGCCGCCTCGAGCGCATCGTCGCTGCGTGTGGGTTCGTGGTGGGTGCAGTAGAGCACCTTGGCGCCGGCACGCACCGCGTAGTCGATGCTCGACGCGTAGGTGCCGTGGCCCCAGCCCACCTTGGACGGGTATTCCTGCGCGGTGTAGGAGGTGTCGGCGATCAGCACGTCCACGCCCTGCATGCCCTTGAGGATGGATGCCTGCTTCTCGTCGACAAAGCCCTGGTACTCGGCGTACTCGGCGTCACCCGGCTGGTAGATGTTGTAGGGCGGCTCGTGGTCGCCGGTGAAGAAGACCGACTTGCCCCTGGACTCGATGCGGTAGCCGAAGTTGATCACCGGGTGATTGAGCAGATAGGGCGTGATGGTGGCGCTGCCGACCTGCACGCTCTGCTCGGGCATGAGCGTGACGTATTCGATCGCGCCTTTCATCTCCGCCTCGCGTACCGGGAAGTAGCTGTACTGCAGCTGCACCGACATCACCTGTTCCACGCCCTGGCCCGAGACCGGATCGTAGGCGCCGTGCAGGCGCAGCACATTGCCCGGGATGAAGTTGGGCACGAAGAAGGGCAGGCCCTGGATGTGGTCCCAGTGCGAGTGGCTGATGAGCACATTCGCCTGTACGGGCAGCTCGGCCAGCAGGGTCTGCGAGAGTGGAAAGATGCCGGTGCCGGCGTCGAGGATGATGAGCTCGTTGTCGTCCGTGCGCACTTCGATGCAGGTGGTGTTGCCACCGTAGCGCACGGTGTGCGGGCCGGGGGAGGCGATGGAGCCACGTACGCCCCAGAACTTGACTTTCATGATTCGAGCTGGGAGAAGACCTGGGCTTCCTCGAAGAGCGCCTGCAGGTCGCCGAGTCCGGCGATCACGTGGTCGAGGTCGCCACCCAGGCGTCGGGCCAGGGCCGGGGGCAGCGGCTCGACGAAATGGTTGCCGCCGAAGCCGAACTGCAGCTTCTTGGCGATCTGGTTGGCGGCGAACACGCAGGCAATCATGGGCGTGTCCTTGACCTCGGGGCCGTGCATGTTCTGGATGGTCTCGACGAGCCTGGGCGCAAAGCGCCACTTCTCGACCAGCATGCCACCCACCACCGTGTGGTCCACGCCGATGGTCTGCGTCAGGGCTTCGTGCAGCGAGCTGCCCTGGCTCTTGCTGGCCTCGAGGGCCTGCTTGAACTCTTCGGGCATGAACTGCGCGAACACCACCTTGCCGAAATCGTGCAGCAGGCCGGCGATGAAGCAGTCCATGGGGTCGGTATCGTCCGTCCGCGTGCCCAGCTCGCGTGCGATGCTGGCGGTGGCCAGCGAATGCAGCAGGTACTGCTGCACGTCGAAGCCGGCGGCATTGCTCCGGGGCAGCATGCCGATGGCGGCGATGCCCAGCGCCAGGTTCTTGATGGTGTTGAAACCCAGGAAGACCACGGCATGGTTGACCGAGGCGATCTGCTTGGGCAGGCTGTAATAGGCCGAGTTCACGACCTTGAGGATCTTGACCGTGACCACCGGGTCCTTGTCGATCACCTGCACCAGATCCTTGGGCGTGCAATTCACGTCGCGCGTCAGGTCCAGGATGGCCTGGACACTCTTGGGGAAAGCCGGCATGCCGTCGACGGCGGCTGCCAGTTTTTGCGACAGTTCAGGACTCATGGGTGCATTGTGGACGGGAGAGCCTCAACTGTACACAATGACCCCGGACCTCGGCACTCAACTCTGCAGACGTGCGAGGCCGAAGCCCGCGAGATCGGTCTCGGGGCTGCGGCCGGCCACCAGATCGGCCAGGGCGCGCGCGGCGCCGCAGCTAAGGGTCCAGCCGCTGGAGCCGTGGCCGCAGTTCAGCCACAGGCCGGGGATGCCGCTGGCGCCCACCAGGGGCGGGCCGTCGGGCAGCATGGCGCGCGTGCCCTTCCAGGTCTGCACGCCGCTGGAGAGCACGGCTGCACCGGGGAACCAGTCCTGCAGCACCTTGTAGAGCGTCTGCACGGTTGCACGGTTGTGCTGCTCGGCACGTCCACCGAGTTCGGCACCGCCTCCGACGCGCACCCGGTTGCCCAGGCGTGTGATGGCTACTTTGTAGCGTTCGTCCACCACGGCGCTGCGCGGCGCGTTGAGCGGCTCGCGTACATGGGCGCTGACAGAATAACCGTGCACCGCGGCCAGGGGCAGCTTCACGCCCAGGCCACGCAGCAGGCGGGCCGAGTCCATGCCCGCGCAGAGCACGGCAGCGTCGAAGCGCTCTGGCAGTCCTGCGCCCGTGATATGCACGTCCATGCCTGCGCCGGGTGTCAGTCGTTCGATCCCGGTGCTGAACCGGAACTGCACGCCGCGAGCCAGCGCGGCATTCTTGAGCAGCAGCGCGAACTGGCGGCAGTTGCCGGCCTCGTCGTCGGGCAGGTGGACAGCGCCCAGGAAGGGCGTATCGGGGTTGAGGGCGGGCTCGATGGTGCGCGCTTCCTCGGCACTGAGTTCGCGGTGCGTGATGCCCTGTTCACCGAGCAGTTGCAGGCCCGGGCGCAACTGGGCCTGCTCGCGTTCGGAGCGCAGCAGCACCAGCAGGCCGGGACTGCGGTCGAACTCGAGTTCCAGTTCGTCGGCGATCTTGTGCAGGCGGGCCTTGCTGTAGCGCGCCAGGCCCTGCAGGGCCTGGCGGTTGCGCAGGGAGGTCTCGGAAGAGCAGGCGCGCCAGCTCTTCCACATCCAGGCCAGGTCAGTGCCCGTGAGCGGCAGGCTGTGGCGCACCGGACGGTGACGTGCGAACAGTTGGCGCAGCACGCGCAGCGACATGCCGGGGGTGGCCCAGGGGCTGCTGTAGCCCGGAGCGATCAGACCGCTGTTGGCGAAGCTGCCTTCCTCGGCGGCAGCGATACGGCGCTCGAAAACCGTGACCTCGTGGCCGTCGCAGGCGAGTTCCCAGGCGGTGGTGACGCCGATGATGCCGGCGCCGATGACTGCAATTTTCATGGATGAGGAGGGAGGTCCGCCGTCCGGATGCGGTGGCGGGATGGGGGATTATGGTTGTTGTGGCCGCAGCACGCTTTCGATCTGCTGCGAGATGTTGAGGACCGCATCATCGCGCATCGCGCCGTGCCAGACCATGAGGCCGACCGGTAGCTCGTCCGCGGCGTGACAGGGCAGGCTCAGGGCGCAGCCGTCGAGCATGTTGACCACGCCGGGGTTGCGCAGCAGCAGGCCGTTGAGGCAGAAGAAGGCTTCGTCGCGCTCGGGGCCCGGCAGCACCTCGGCCAGCGGCGGTGCCACGACGGGCACGGTGGGCGAGAGCACGGCATCAACCCCCTGTAGCGAATGTTCGACGCGCGTGATCCAGTTGCAGCGCGCCTGCTGCAGGTCGATGTAGTCGGCCGCGCTGATGGTCGCGCCGCGCTGGATGCGCGTGAGTACCCGCGGGTCGTACTGCGCGCTGCCCCCGGCCAGCAGACGGCGGTGCCAGGCGTAGCTTTCGGCGGCGGCAAACCCGCCGTTGGACTGCAGGCCGGCGAGGTCATGCAGGGCGGGCAGGGGCAGTTCGCGGATGCGGGCCCCGGCGGTGCGCAGAGTTTGCAGGCCGCGCTCGAAGGCGCGGGCCACGGTGGCATCGACGCCGTCAAACATGAGCTGAGGCACCACGGCCAGGCGGTAATGTGATAGCGGTGCGTGACTGCGCGTCACGCGCCGGGCGGCCAGGATCTCGTGCACCAGGATGGCATCGCGCACCGAACGCGTCATCGCGCAGGCCGTGTCCAGCGTGAATGACAGGGGGACGGTGCCGTCCAGCGGGACCAGGCGCTGGGTGCTCTTGAAGCCCACGATGCCGTGCAGGGCCGCGGGGATGCGGATCGAGCCGCCGGTGTCGGAGCCCAGACCGACGAAGGCGGCGCCGGTGGCCACGGAGACGGCCGCGCCGCTGGACGAGCCGCCGGGGACGCGCGCCACGTCGGTGGCTGTGGCATTCGCAGGGGTCGCGTAGTGCGGGTTGACGCCCACGCCCGAGTAGGCGAACTCGGTCATGTGGGTACGCCCTATGAGGGCTGCGCCGGCCGCGCGCAAGCGGGCCACGGCCGCGGCATCCCGGCCTGCCGGCGGGGCATCGTTGAGGACGATGGACCCGGCCCGGCTGACCTGGCCCATGACATCGAACAGGTCCTTGACCGAGACGGCCAAGCCGGCCAGGGGTTGGCGCAGGGGATCCGCGGCGGCGGCCTGGGCCCGGGCACCGTCGAAGTCGGTCTGGAGGAAGGCGTGGCGGCAGGGCCCAGAGCTCGCCGCAGCAATGGCCCGCTCGATCTCGGCCTGCGGGCGGGTCTGGCCCGCCAGCAGGCGTTCGCGGGTGGCCAGGAGGTCGGCGGCAGGCATCATCGGCAGGTGGGCTGTGTTATACTTGTCAGGCTTTGCTGGAAGGGCCTGCGCATCCCGCGCGGGCAGGCCACAGAGTTAATCGCAAACCGGTCCATCCAGGTGTTGCCGCCGAAACAATCGGTTGCAAATCGGGCCGGATTTTAGACCCAACCTTCGGAGTACTTCACATGTCCGTGACCATGCGTCAAATGCTGGAAGCCGGTGTCCATTTCGGTCACCAGACCCGCTTCTGGAACCCCAAGATGGCCCCCTTCATCTTCGGCCATCGCAACAAGATCCACATCATCAACCTGGAAAAGTCGCTGCCGATGTTCCAGGAGGCTGCGAAGTTCGCCAAGCAGCTCGCGGCCAAGCGCGGCACCATCCTGATGGTTGGCACCAAGCGTACCGCCCGCGAGATCGTGGCTGCCGAAGCCCAGCGCGCCGGCGTGCCCTATGTCGACCAGCGCTGGCTGGGCGGCATGCTGACCAACTTCAAGACGGTCAAGACCTCGCTCAAGCGCCTCAAGGACATGAAGGCCCAGCAGGAAGCCGGCCTGGACGCCATGAGCAAGAAGGAGCAGCTGATGTTCGCCCGTGAACTCGAGAAGCTCGAGAAGGACATCGGCGGCATCCAGGACATGAACACCCTGCCGGACGCCATCTTCGTGATCGACGTCGGCTACCACAAGATCGCCGTGGCCGAAGCCAAGAAGCTGGGCATCCCGCTGATCGGCGTGGTGGACTCCAACCACTCGCCCGAAGGCATCGACTACGTGATCCCGGGCAACGACGACTCGTCCAAGGCTGTGACGCTGTACGCCCGCGGCATCGCCGACGCGATCCTGGAAGGCCGTGCCAATGCCGTGGAAGACGTGGTCAAGGCCGTGTCTTCGGAGAGCGGTGACGAGTTCGTGGAAGTGAACGAAGCTTCCGCCTGATCCGCTTTCGACCCGCAAAAAGGGGCGCTGTGTGCCCCTTTTTTTTAGCTTGAGTCTGAACCACTGAACTGAATTACGGAGTAACAAGATGGCTGCAATCACCGCAAGCATGGTCGCCGAACTGCGCGCCAAGACCGACGCCCCGATGATGGAGTGCAAGAAAGCCCTGACCGAGGCTGACGGCGACATGGCCAAGGCCGAGGAAGTGCTGCGCGTCAAGCTGGGCACCAAGGCCGGCAAGGCCGCGTCCCGTGTGACCGCCGAGGGTGTGGTCGCTGCCGCTGCCCAAGGCGGCGTGGGCGCCCTCATCGAAGTCAACTGCGAAACCGACTTCGTGACCAAGAACGACAGCTTCCTGGCCCTGGCCCAGGCGGCTGCCAAGCTCATCGTCGAGCACAACCCCGCCGATGTGGCCGCGCTGGGTGCGCTGCCCTACAGCCAGGACGGCTTCGGCCCCACGCTGGAAGAGGTGCGCAAGGGCTTGATCGGCAAGATCGGCGAGAACATGAGCTTCCGCCGTTTCAAGCGCTTCTCCGGTGCCAAGCTGGCCACCTATCTGCACGGCACCCGCATCGGCGTGGTCGTCGAGTACGACGGTGACGAGACCGCCGCCAAGGACGTGGCCATGCACGTGGCCGCCATGAAGCCCGTGGCACTGACCAGCGCCGACGTGCCGGCCGAGCTGATCGAGCGCGAGCGTTCGGTGGCCACCGCCAAGGCCGCCGAGTCCGGCAAGCCGGCAGACATCGCCGCCAAGATGATCGAGGGCTCGGTGCAGAAGTACCTGAAGGAAGTGTCGCTGTTCAACCAGCCCTTCGTGAAGAACGACAAGCAGACCGTCGAGCAGATGCTCAAGGCCGCCAGCACCACCGTCAAGGGTTTCACCCTCTACGTGGTGGGCGAGGGCATCGAGAAGAAAGTCGACGACTTTGCTGCCGAGGTGGCTGCCCAGGTGGCCGCTGCCCAGAAGGCCGGCTGATCGGGCGCCATCCCCGGCTGTCCTGCCGAACAGCCGGGGAAATCCTGTAAATTCGGCGCATCTCTCTGAACACCGAACCCCTGCCAGGAGCTTTTCATGCCCGACCCCAAGCCAGCCCACAAGCGCATCCTGCTGAAGCTGTCCGGGGAGGCGCTGATGGGCGATGATGCCTTCGGCATCAACCACGCGACCATCCAGCGCATGGTGCAGGAGGTGGCCGAGGTCACGCGCCTGGGTGTGGAGGTGGCGGTGGTCATCGGCGGCGGCAACATCTTCCGCGGCGTGGCCGGTGGTTCGGTCGGCATGGACCGTGCCACGGCCGACTACATGGGCATGCTGGCCACCGTGATGAACGCCCTGGCCCTGGCCGACACCATGAACAAGGCTGGCCTCACGGCCCGCGTGATGTCAGCCATCGCCATCGAGCAGGTGGTCGAACCCTATGTGCGCCCCAAGGCGCTGCAGTACCTCGAAGAGGGCAAGGTCGTGGTCTTCGCGGCCGGTACGGGCAACCCCTTCTTCACCACGGATACGGCGGCCGCGCTGCGCGGAGCCGAGATCGGGGCGGAGATGGTGCTCAAGGCCACCAAGGTCGACGGCGTCTACAGCGCCGATCCGAACAAGGACAAGACCGCCACGCGCTACGCCAAGATCTCCTTCGACGAGGCCATCCAGAAGAACCTGGGCATCATGGACGCCACGGCTTTTGCGCTGTGCCGCGACCAGAAGCTGCCGATCAAGGTATTTTCGATTTTCAAGCACGGCGCGCTCAAGCGCGTGGTGCTGGGTGAGGACGAGGGTACGCTGGTCTACGCCTGAGCGCGGACGGCAGACCCTCAGGAGGACAACATGACGATCGCCGACATCAAGAAAACCATGGAAGCCAAGATGGACCAGTCCATCGAGGCCCTGAAGAACCATCTTTCCAAGATCCGCACCGGACGTGCCAACCCCTCGCTGCTCGATGCCGTGCAGGTCGAGTACTACGGCTCCATGGTGCCCCTGAGCCAGGTGGCCAACGTGGCCCTGCTCGATGCCCGCACGATCAGCGTGCAGCCCTGGGAGAAGGGTATGGGCGCCAAGATCGAGAAGGCCATCCGCGAGAGCGATCTGGGCCTGAATCCGGCCGCCATGGGCGACCTGATCCGCGTGCCCATGCCGCCCATGAGCGAGGAGCGCCGCAAGGAGATGACCAAGCTGGTGCGCAACGAGGGCGAGAACGCCAAGATTGCCGTGCGCAACCTGCGGCGTGACGCCAACGAGGCGGTCAAGAAGCTGGTCAAGGACAAGCAGGCCTCCGAGGACGAGCAGAAGCGCTCCGAGGCCGACATCCAGAAGCTGACCGACAAGCACGTCGCGACCATCGACCAGCTCGTCGCGGCCAAGGAACAGGAAGTGATGGCGGTCTGACCGCTGTCCTGTCCCCAGCGATGACGGCACCCGGCGGCACGCCGCAGCACATCGCCATCGTCATGGATGGCAACGGCCGCTGGGCGACCAGGCGCTTCCTGCCACGTCTGGCGGGCCATCGTCAGGGCATGGAAAGCCTGCGCCGCTGCATCCGCGCCTGCCTGGACCGCGGCGTGGCCGTGCTGACCGTCTTCGCCTTTTCTTCCGAAAACTGGAACCGCCCGGCCGATGAGGTATCGGGCCTGATGGAGCTGCTCGCGACGGCACTGGCCAAGGAGATGCCGCAGTTGCAGGCCGATCAGGTGCAGGTGCACTTCGTCGGCGAGCGCGCCGGGCTCTCGGACAAGGTGCGCACCGGTCTGGACCAGGCCGAGGCGGCCACCGCCGGCAACCAGCGCCTGGTGCTCAACGTCTGCTTCAACTACGGCGGCCGCTGGGACATCGCCCAGGCCGCCGCACGGCTGGCGGCGCAGGGGCAGCCCATCACCGAGCTCTCTCTGCACCAGGCCATGGCCATGGCCCATGTGCCGGATCCGGACCTGATCATCCGCACCGGTGGCGAGCTGCGACTGAGCAACTTCCTGCTCTGGCAGGCGGCCTACGCCGAGCTCTACTTCAGCGACAGGCTCTGGCCCGATTTCGATGAGGCCGAGCTGGACCGGGCCATTTCCGAGTACGCCCGGCGTGAACGCCGCTTCGGCCAGACCTCCGAGCAGCTGGGCATGGCTGCGGACCAGAAGGCCGCCTGAGGAATTTTTTCATGCTCAAGCAGCGCATCATCACCGCCCTCATCCTGCTGCTGTTCCTGCTGCCGGCCCTGTTTCATCACGACACCCTGTACTGGCGTCTGATCGCTCTCGTGTTGATTGCCGCCGGCGCCTGGGAGTGGGGGCGGCTCAACGGCCTCGGGCCCTACGGCAGTGTGCTGGGAGGCTTCGGCGCGCTCGTGGCCTGTGTCATGGCCTGGGACCTGGGCCTGCTGGACCGTCGCCTGACGCTGCTGTGGACCCTGGCCGGCGGCGCCTGGGTGCTGGCCGGTGCTGCACTGCTCAAGGCCGGCGTGGCCCGCTGGGGCGAGCTGCCGCGCGCGCTGCGTCTGGTCGGTGGCTGGTCGGCCCTGTGGCTGACCTGGCTGGCCGTGGTGCAGGCGCGCGAGATCGGCATCACCTTCCTGCTTTCCGTGCTGCTGCTGGTCTGGATGGCCGATGTGGCGGCATATTTCGCCGGCAAGGCCCTGGGCGGACGCTACAGCCGCGGCAAGCTGGCCCCGGCCATCAGCCCCGGCAAGAGCTGGGAGGGCGTCTGGGGCGGCCTGGTCGGCGTGTTCGTGCTGGCCTTCGTCTGGCTGGCGCTGGAGCGCGCGGGCGTGCTACCGCCGCCCAGCCTCTACGGTCACCTGCTCGTGCAGGCGGGCTGGTGGCTGCTGTTGCCGGCCGTTCTTTTCCTCACGGCCATGAGCGTGATGGGGGACCTGGTTGAATCCCTGGTCAAGCGCAGCGCCGGCATGAAGGACAGCAGCGGCCTGCTGCCTGGCCACGGCGGCGTGCTCGACCGGGTGGATGCCCTGCTGCCCACCTTGCCGCTGGCCATGATGCTGTACAGCCTGACGGCCTGAGCCGCATGAACGAACAAGCGCAACGCCAGCGTGTGGCCATCCTGGGCTCCACAGGTTCGATCGGGACCAGTACGCTGGACGTGCTGGCCCGTCACCCGCAGCGTTTCGAGGTCTATGCTTTGACGGCGGCCACCCAGGTGGAACTGCTTCTGCAACAGTGCCTGCAGTTCAAACCGCGTTATGCCGCCATGGCCAGTGCGACCCATGCGAGTGAGCTCGCTGCGCGACTGAGGACGGCAGGTGCTCGCACCCAGGTGCTGGGTGGGGCGGAGGCTCTGGTCGAGATCGCGGCCCATGCAGAGGTGGATGCCGTCATGGCTGCCATCGTCGGAGCGGCTGGTCTGGCCCCTTGCCTGGCCGCAGCGCGCGCGGGCAAGCGCCTGCTGCTGGCCAACAAGGAAGCCCTGGTGGTGGGCGGCAACTACTTCATGCAGACGGTGCGCGCTGGCGGTGCCACGCTGCTGCCCATCGACAGCGAGCATTCGGCCATCTTCCAGTCCCTGCCCGAGGATCCGGCGACCTGGAGCCAGCGGGTGGACAAGATCATCCTGACTGCCTCGGGTGGCCCTTTCCGTACGCGCGACCCGCAGACCCTGCGTGACGTAACCCCCGAGCAGGCCTGTGCCCACCCGAACTGGGTCATGGGTCGCAAGATCTCGGTGGACTCGGCCACCATGATGAACAAGGCGCTCGAAGTGATCGAGGCGCGCTACCTCTTTGGCCTGCCGCCGGAGCGGCTGGAGGTGGTGATCCACCCGCAGAGCGTGATCCACTCCATGGTGCAGTACAGCGACCATTCGGTGGTGGCCCAGCTGGGCACACCGGACATGCGCGTGCCTATCGCCTACGGCCTGTCCTGGCCGGAGCGCATGGCCTCGGGCGCCGCGCCGCTGGATTTCCATGCGCTGGCGGCCATGACCTTCGAGCCTCTCGATGCGCCGGGTCACGCCCAGCGTTATGCCGGCCTGCAGCTGGCCTGGGATGCCTTGCGTGGCCCGTCCGGGACGACCGCCGTGCTCAACGCCGCCAACGAGGTGGCGGTGGCCGCCTTCCTGGAGCGGCGCATCCGCTTTGACCAGATCCATGCAGTGAACTTGCAGGTCCTGGAAGTGATCACACCGGCTGCGCCGGGTTCGCTGGAGGACTTGCTGGCCCTGGACGTTCAGTCGCGCGCCAGGGCCGCCCAGTCCGTGCAGGCCCTGGCTGCCTGAGCAGGAGAGATCACATGCTGACGGTTGTTGCTTTCATCGTGGCCCTGAGCCTGCTGATCGCCATCCATGAGTATGGCCACTACCGCATGGCCGTGGCCTGTGGTGTCAAGGTGCTGCGCTTTTCCATCGGTTTCGGCCACACCTTGCTGCGCTGGCAGCCCAAGGGTTCGCCGACCGAATTCGTGTTGGCGGCGTTTCCGCTGGGCGGCTATGTACGCATGCTCGACGAGCGCGAGGGCCCGGTGGACCCGGCCGAACGTCATCTGGCCTTCAACACCCAGCCCCTGCGTTCGCGTGCGCTGATCGTGGCGGCGGGGCCGCTGGCCAATCTGCTGCTCGCGGTGCTGCTCTATGCCGCGGTCAACTGGGGCGGCGTTCAGATGGCGGCGCCCTTGCTGGCACCGCCGGCGGCGGCCTCGGTGGCCGAGCGCGCCGGTTTCACCGGCGGCGAGCGCGTGCTGCGCGCTGGCTTCGAGGGCGACACCCCGCATGAGATCGTGGCCTTCGAGGATCTGCGCTGGCTGCTCACGCGTGCTGCGCTCGAGGGACGCGATGTGCGTCTGGTGCTCTCGGGTGAACGGGGGGGCGAGATCGAGCGGCTGCTGCCGCTGGCAGCCATGGACGCGCGTGATGCGGATGCCAGTCTGCTGGAGCGTATCGGCATCGTCGCGCCGCTGAGCCGCCCCGAGATCGGTGAGGTCATGGCCGGCGGCGCAGCCGAACGCGCGGGGCTGCGGGCCGGTGATCTGGTGCTCAGCGCCGGCGGTACGCCCATGTCAGACGGTCGCCAGCTGCGCCAGTACATCCGCGACGCGGTGCGCGACGGTCAGCCGGTGGCCTCGATGTGGCGCCTGCAACGCGAAGGCCAGGCGCTCGAGCTCGAGGTACGGCCTGAGGCAGTCCAGCAGGGTGGCTCCGTCATCGGCCGCATCGGTGCCTATGTAGGCGTGCCGCCTGAGATGGTCACCGTGCAGCATGGACCGCTGCAAGGTTTCTGGCAGGGTGTGGTCAAGACCTGGGAGGTCTCGGTGCTCACCTTGCGCACGCTGGGGCGCATGTTGGTGGGCGAGGCTTCGCTCAAGAACCTCAGCGGTCCGTTGACGATTGCCGACTATGCGGGGCGCTCGGCCAGTCTGGGGCTGACGTCCTATCTCGTCTTTCTGGCACTGATCAGCGTGAGCCTGGGCGTGCTCAATCTGCTGCCGCTGCCCGTCCTCGATGGCGGACACCTGATGTATTATCTTTGGGAGGGTGTGACCGGCCGGCCCGTCTCGGAAGCCTGGCTGGAGCGCCTGCAACGCGCCGGTGTGGTCGTGCTGGCGCTCATGATGTCCATCGCACTCTTCAATGACGTGACCCGTCTCCTGGGCTGAGCGGCGGTTCCTCCGGGCCCGGCCTAGCTGTACTTCAAGTTGATCGATGCATTTCAAACGTTTTAGCCTGCGCGCCGTCTCCCTGGCGGCCGCCATGTTGCTGGCTGCGCAGGTGGCCTGGGCGGCCGACCCCTTCAAGATCCGAGATATCCAGGTCGAGGGCCTGCAGCGCGTGGAGCCCGGCACGATCTTCGCCTCGCTGCCGCTGCGCGTGGGCGACACCTACAACGACGAGAAGGGCACGGCTTCGATCCGTTCCTTGTTCGCCCTGGGCCTGTTCACCGATGTGCGGCTCGAGATCAATGGCGATGTGCTCGTGGTCGTGGTCCAGGAGCGGCCCAGCGTGGCCAGCCTGGAGTTCATCGGCACCCGCGAATTCGACAAGGATGCGCTGGCCAAGGCGCTCAAGGACATCGGCCTGGCCGAGGGACGGCCCTTCGACAAGGCCTTGCTGGACCGTGCCGAGCAGGAGCTCAAGCGCCAGTACATCAACAAGAGCCTGTACGCCGCCGAAGTGGTGACCACGGTCACGCCCGTGGAGCGCAACCGGGTCAGTCTGGCGTTTACCGTCAGCGAGGGCGAGCCGGCCAAGATCAGCGAGATCCGCATCGTCGGCAACAAGGTGTACTCGGAATCCACCCTGCGCAACCTGTTCGAGCTCGATACCGGCAACTGGATGAGCTGGTACACCAAGTCCGACCGTTACTCGCGCGCCAAGCTCAACGCTGACCTCGAGACCCTGCGTTCCTACTACCTGGCCCGTGGTTATCTGGAGTTCCGCGTCGACTCCACCCAGGTGGCCATGTCCCCCAACAAGCAGGACATGACGATCACCGTCAATGTCACCGAGGGCGAACGCTTCGTCGTCTCGGCGGTGCGTCTGGTGGGCAACTACCTCGACCGTGACGAGGAGTTCAAGGCGCTGGTCAGCATCCGACCCGGCGAGGCCTACAACGCCGACCAGGTGGCGGCGACGGTCAAGGCCTTCACCGAGTATTTCGGCCGTTTCGGCTATGCCTTTGCCCGGGTCCAGCCCGTGCCCGAGATCGACCGCAGCACCAACCGTGTGACCCTGGTCCTGCAGGCCGAGCCTTCGCGCCGCGCCTATGTCCGGCGCGTGAACATCGCGGGCAACAACCGCACGCGAGATGAAGTGATCCGGCGCGAGTTCCGCCAGTTCGAATCGTCCTGGTACGACAGCGAGAAGATCACCCTGTCGCGCAACCGGGTGAACCGGCTGGGCTATTTCGAACTGGTGGACGTGGATACCAGCGAGGTGCCGGGCACAGCGGACCAGGTCGACCTGAACATGCGAGTCAAGGAACGGCCCACGGGCAGCCTGACCCTGGGCGCAGGCTTCTCCAGCAATGAAGGCCTGGGCCTGCAGTTCGGCATCAACCAGCAGAACGCCTTTGGCAGCGGTAACTCGCTGGGCATCCAGATCAACACCAGCCGGATCAACCGTGTCATCGTGCTGAGCACGACCGACCCCTATTTCACCCAGGATGGCGTGTCTCGTACCGTGGATATCTACCAGCGGGTTGCACGGCCCTACCTGAGCGTCGACAGCTACGCGCTCGAGACGACTGGTACCAGCCTGCGCTTCGGCATCCCCGTCACCGAACGCGACACGATCTACCTCGGGGGCGGTGTCGAGCGCACCACCATCGTGCCTGGGACCTTTCTGCCCACGGTGTACCAGACCTATGCCGACCAGTTCGGCTTCACGAGCACGGCCTATCCCCTGACGGTGGGATGGGGACGCGACAACCGGGACAGTGCCCTGGTGCCGACCAGCGGCAACTTCCAGCGCCTGACGGCGGAGTGGAGTGCGGTGGGTGAGGTGCAGTACGTCCGCAGCACCTACCAGTACCAGCACTATTTCCCGCTGACCAAGCAGTACACCTTCGCCTTCAATGGCGAGTTGGGCCTGGGCAAGGCCATCGGGGAGCGGCCGTATCCGCTGTTCAAGAATTTCTACGGCGGTGGCCTGGGTTCCTTGCGCGGCTTCGAGGCCGGCAGCCTGGGGCCGCGTGATCCCGCCACGAACCTGAGCTACGGCGGTCCCAAACGCATCTTCTTCAACTTCGAGCTGCAGGCGCCGTTTCCCGGAGCGGGCAACGACCGCACCTTGCGCCTCTACAGCTTCATCGACACCGGCAACGTTTTCGGTCCGGATGAGTCCATCGACCCATCCACGTTCCGCGCCGCCGGGGGCTTGGGCATCAGCTGGATTTCCCCCATGGGCCCGCTGCGCCTGGCGTTTGCACGTCCCATACGCAAATTCGAAGGCGATAGAATGCAATTTCTGCAATTCCAGATTGGGACCTCATTCTGATGAAGTACATCACCCGACCTGCCATCCTTCTGCTGGGCCTGAGCATGCTGGCCATGCCGGCACTGGCCCAGGAGTTCCGGCTGGGCTTCGTCAGCCTGGACCGCATCATCAAGGAAGCGGTGCCGGCCAAGAACGCGCAGGCCAAGCTGGAGCAGGAGTTTTCCAAGCGCGAAAAGGATCTCCAGTCACTGGGCGCGACCCTCAAGAGCCAGGCCGAGCAGCTGGAGCGCGAGGCGCCCACCCTGTCGGAAAGCCAGCGCGCCAACCGCCAGAAGCAGCTGATCGAGCTGGACCGCGATTTCCAGCGCAAGCGTCGCGAGTTTCAGGAAGACCTCAACACGCGTCGCAACGAGGAGCTGCAGCAGGTCTTCGAGCGCGCCAACCGTGTGGTCAAGCAGGTGGCGGATTCGGAGAAGTACGACCTGATCCTGCAGGAGGCGGTCTACGTCAATCCCAAGCATGACATCACCGACAAGGTGATCCGTGCCCTCAACGCCAGTAGCGCGGGCAGGTAAGACGGCCGCTGGGACGGGCCGCGTGTCGTATGCGTCTAGGCAGCATCATCGAGCAGCTCGGCGGCGAGCTGCTGGGCGATCCCGAACTTGAGATCCGTGCCCTCGCACCGCTGGATTCGGCGGACGCGCAGGCGCTGAGTTTCCTCAGCAATCCCAAGTACCAGCAGCAGCTGGTCACCACGAAGGCCGGTTGCGTCATTGTCGCGCCCGCCCTCAGGGAAGTCGCGCAGGCGCGTGGCGCCTGCATCGTCGTCGACAACCCCTACCTTTACTTCGCCCGTGTCACGCAGCTCTGGCAGCGCAGCCGCCAGCAGTCGGCCGGCCCGCGCATCCATCCGAGCGCGGTCATCGACCCGTCGGCCGAGGTCGATGCCACAGCCCGGATCGGGCCGCTGTGCGTGGTGGAACGTGGCGCCAAGATCGGCGCCGGCACGGTGCTCAAGTCCCGCGTCACGGTCGGCGAGGACTGCGTGATCGGTGCACGCTGCATCCTGCACCCAGGCGTGGTCATCGGTGCCGACGGTTTCGGCTTTGCCAAGGATGGCGAGCGCTGGGAAAAGATCGAGCAGCTGGGTTCGGTGCGTATCGGTGACGACGTCGAGATCGGCGCCAACACCTGTATCGACCGAGGTGCGCTCAGCGATACGGTGATCGAGGACGGCGTCAAGCTCGACAACCTGATCCAGATCGGGCACAACGTGCGCGTGGGCCGCAACACGGCCATGGCCGGTTGCGTGGGCGTAGCCGGCAGTGCCACCATCGGCGCCAACTGCACCATCGGGGGCAGCGCGGGCGTGCTTGGCCATCTGACGATCGCCGACAACGTTCATGTGTCCTCGTTCTCGCTGGTTACGCGCTCGCTGACCAAGCCGGGCCACTACACCGGCTTCTACCCGCTGGACGACAATGCGGCCTGGGAAAAGAATGCCGCCACGCTCAAGCAGCTCTCCACCTTGCGTGAGCGCCTGCGCGGGCTGGAGAAGGAACTCAAGGAAAGCAAGAAATGACAACAATGGACATTCACAAGATCCTCAAGATGCTGCCGCATCGCTACCCCATCCTGCTCGTGGACCGCGTGCTGGAGGTGGAGAGGGGCAAGCGCATCAAGGCCATCAAGAACGTGACCATCAACGAGGACTTCTTCAACGGCCACTTCCCGCATCGCCCCGTCATGCCCGGCGTGCTCATGCTGGAAGCCCTGGCGCAGACGGCGGCCCTGCTGTCCTTCGAGACCCTGGGCGAGACCCCGGACGAGAACACGGTCTACTACTTTGCCGGCATTGACGGTGCGCGTTTCAAGCGGCCTGTGGAGCCGGGCGACCAGCTGATCCTGGAGGTGGAGCTCGAGCGCATGAAGGCCGGCATCTTCAAGTTCAAGGCCTGGGCCAGCGTGGGCGAGGAGCGCGCGGTGGAAGCCGAGCTCATGTGCACCATGCGCAAGGTTGCCTGAGGACGGCCCGTGGCGCAGATCCATCCGACCGCCCTCGTCGATCCCCGGGCCGAACTCGACAGCACGGTCGAGGTTGGCCCCTACACCCTGATCGGCCCCCATGTGAAGATCGGGGCCGGGACGCGCATCGCCTCGCATTGCGTGATCGAAGGCCATACCACCATCGGCCGCGACAACCGGGTGTTCCAGTTCGTGTCCCTGGGCTCGGACAACCAGGACCGCAAGTACAAGGGCGAGCCCTGCGAACTCATCATCGGCGACCGCAACACCATCCGCGAGTACAGCACCTACCACATCGGTACGGTGCAGGGTGGTGGCCTGACCCGCCTGGGCAGCGACAACTGGCTCATGGCCTATACCCATCTCGCGCATGACTGCCTGGTCGGCAACCACTGCATCTTCGCCAACAATGCCCAGCTTGCGGGTCATGTCGTCGTAGGCGACTGGGTCATCCTGGGCGGCTTCACCGTCGTGCACCAGTTCGTGCGCATCGGCTCGCACAGCATGAGCGCCATGTGCTCCGTGCTGTTCGGCGACTTGCCGCCCTTCGTGATGTGCCAGGGCCAGCCGGCCGAGGCGCGCTCCATGAACTTCGAGGGCCTGCGCCGCCGCGGCTTCAGTCCCGAGCGCATCAGCGCTGTCAAGGCCATGCACAAGGCCTTGTACCGTGATGGCCTGACCATGGAACAGTCGCAAGCGCAGATCGCCGCGCTCACCCAGCGCTACCCCGATGCCGCGCCCGACGTGACCCTGATGATGGACTTCCTGTCCCAGACCACGCCGCAACGCGGCATCATCCGCTGATCGACCATGAGTTCACCCCGCGTGGCCTTGGTTGCCGGGGAGACCTCCGGTGACCTGCTGGCCGGTCTGTTGCTCGACGGTCTGAAGGCGCGCTGGCCCGAGGTTCAGACTCTGGGCATCGGCGGTGCGCAGATGGTGCGTCGCGGCTTCGAGGCCTGGTGGCCCAGCGACAAGCTGGCCGTGCGCGGCTATGTCGAGGTGCTGCGCCATTACCGCGAGATCGTCGGCATCCGCGAGCAGCTGAAAGCACGCCTGTTGCAGGACCGGCCCGATGTCTTCATCGGTGTGGATGCACCCGATTTCAACCTGGACCTGGAGCGCGACCTCAAGGCTGCCGGCGTGAAGACGGCACATTTCGTCTGCCCCTCGATCTGGGCCTGGCGGCCCGAGCGTGTGCACAAGATCAAGGCCAGTGTGGACCATGTGCTCTGCATCTTCCCTTTCGAGGTGGAACTGCTGGCCCGGCACGGCATCGCTGCCACCTATGTCGGTCATCCCCTGGCCAATGTGATCCCCATGGAGCCGGACCGGGCCGCAGCACGTGCCGCGCTCGGCCTGCCGCAGCAGGCGCCGGTCGTCGCTATCCTGCCCGGAAGTCGTGGCTCGGAAGTCAAATACCTGGCCGAGCGTTTTTTTCGGGCCGCTGCGCTGATGCGGAGACAGCGACCGGACGTGAAATTCATCGTCCCGGCGATCCCGCGCTTGCGTGCAGCCATCGAACACGCGGCCCGTGCCGCCGGCATGCTGGAACACCTGCACATCGTCGACGGTCAGTCGCACGCTGTGCTGACCGCCTGTGACGTGACGCTGATCGCCAGCGGAACGGCCACGCTGGAGGCTGCACTCTTCAAGCGTCCCATGGTCATCGCCTACAACATGAACTGGCTGAGCTACCAGCTCATGAAGCGCAAGCACCTGCAGCCCTGGATCGGCCTGCCCAATATCCTCTGCCGCGACTTCGTCGTGCCCGAACTGGTCCAGCACGCCGCCACACCCGAGGCCCTGGCGGCGGCCACACTGCAATGGCTGGAGGATCCCCGCCGTGTGGCGACCCTCGAACAAACCTTCACCGCCTTGCACACCGAGCTGCAGCGCGATACCCCCAAGCTGTCCGCCGATGCGATCGCGCAAGTTCTTGCAGGCTGAACAGGCCGCCCTCATGTGGGACACCCCGGGTCTGATCGCCGGGGTGGACGAGGCCGGGCGTGGTCCGCTGGCCGGACCGGTGGTGGCCGCGGCCGTGATCCTTGACGACCTCCACCCCATCGCTGGCCTGGCCGACTCCAAGAAGCTCACGGCCGTGCGGCGCGAGAAGCTCTACGACGAGATCCGTGCCAAGGCCCTGTGCTGTTCCATCGCCGAGGCCAGCGTGGAGGAGATCGACACGCTCAACATTCTGCAGGCCACGATGCTGGCCATGCGCAGGGCGGTCGAGGGCCTGCGCCTCAAGCCCGCCAAGGTGCTGGTCGACGGCAACCGCCTGCCTGTCCTTGATGTGCTGGCGGAGGCCATCGTCAAGGGCGATGCCAAGGTGCCGGCGATCTCGGCCGCCTCCATCCTGGCCAAGGTGCACCGCGACCGCTGGTGCGCGGACTATGACCGAGAGTTCCCCCAGTACGGCTTCGCGGGGCACAAGGGCTATGGCACGGCCGAGCATATGGCGGCCCTGCGTGAGCACGGCGCCTGTCCGCAGCATCGCAAGAGTTTCGCGCCGGTGGCGGAGGTTCTGAAATGACCTCGCCCCAGCTCATCACGGCCCGCGACAACCCGCTGCTCAAGGAACTGCGCAAGCTCATCCAGGACGGCTCGGCCTACCGCAAGCTCGGGCGCTGCTGGATCGAGGGCGACCACCTGGCCCGCGCGGCCCTGCTGCGTGGGCTGCGCCCGGCCGTGGCCGTGCTGGCTGAATCGGCCTGGGCTGCGCTGGGCGGCGAGTTCGGCGCTGTGGCCCGCAAGACCGTGCTCTTGCCCGACGCGCTCTTTGACGGCATCAGCGGTCTGGAGTCGCCCGCGCGGCTGGGCCTCGTGCTCGATCTGCCTGCCGCGGCGGCCGTGCAGCCAGGAAATGCGGCCGTCGTTCTCGACCGGGTGCAGGACGCCGGCAACGTCGGGTCCATCCTGCGTAGCGCAGCGGCCTTCGGTTTCAGGCAGGTCATCGCGCTCAAGGGCACGGCCGCGCTCTGGTCGCCCAAGGTGCTGCGTGCGGGCATGGGGGCGCATTTCGCCCTGCATCTCGTGGAGGGCGTGGAGGCCGATGCTCTGGAGGGACTGGGACTGCCTCTGCTTGTGACCAGCTCGCATCAAGGGGAGTTGCTGCACCGCGCCCGACTGCCCTGGCCCTGTGCGTGGGTTCTGGGCCACGAAGGGCAGGGCGTGGGCTCCGAACTCATGGGACGCGCCGCGCTGTCAGTACGCATCGCACAGCCCGGGGGCGAAGAGTCGCTCAACGTCGCGGCAGCCGCGGCCATCTGCTTGCACGCCAGCGCTGCGGCGCGATGAGGGCGGACCCCGTGCGCCGAGGGTAATCCCTCATCAGCTATAATCTCCGACTGTTCAGAAATCCAGCCGCCCCAGCGCATTTCCGTCCGAACAATCCCTCTCAAAAGCAGCAGTCAGGACCCGTTTCCTGTGGAATGCGTGGGCGCGCCCGTAACCAACGGAGTACCCAGTGCTTTTGTCTCTCCAGGGAACCAACCCTCACGCCATCCTGGCGCTCGCAGACGGCACGGTCTTTCTCGGCAATTCCATCGGTGCCACCGGCACCACGGTCGGCGAAGTGGTGTTCAACACCGCCATCACCGGCTACCAGGAAATCCTCACTGATCCGAGCTACTGCCGGCAGATCGTGACCCTCACGTATCCGCACATCGGCAACTACGGCATCAATCCTGAGGACATCGAAGCCGACAAGGTCCATGCCGCCGGTCTCATCATCAAGGACCTGCCCCTGCTGGCGTCCAACTTCCGCAGCACCGAAACGCTCTCGCAGTACCTCGTGCGCGAGAAGACCGTGGCGATCGCCAACATCGACACCCGCAAGCTCACGCGCCTGCTGCGCAGCAAGGGCGCGCAGAACGGCGCCATCGTCGCGCTCAAGGTCGGAGAGGCCGTGAGTCAGGCGCGCATCGACGAAGCCCTGGCTGCCGCCAAGGCCGCGCCCAGCATGAAGGGCCTGGACCTGGCCCAGGTGGTCACGACCACCAAGAGCTATGCCTGGACCCAGACCGAATGGACTCTGGGAACGGGTTATGGCGAACAGACCGCCCCCAGGTTTCATGTCGTGGCATACGACTACGGCGTCAAGAAGAACATCCTGCGCATGCTGGCGCAGCGCGGCTGCAAGCTGACCGTCGTGCCGGCCAGGACGCCCGCCAAGGACGTGATGGCCCTCAAGCCTGACGGCGTGTTCCTCTCCAACGGCCCCGGCGACCCGGAGCCCTGCGACTACGCCATCGCCGCCACGCGCGAGATCATCGAGGCCGGCATCCCCACCTTCGGCATCTGCCTGGGCCACCAGATCATGGCGCTGGCTTCGGGCGCCAAGACCTTCAAGATGCAGAACAGCCACCACGGCGCCAACCACCCGGTCAAGGACCTGGACAATGGTCGAGTGAGCATCACCAGCCAGAACCACGGCTTCGCCGTGGAGATGGACTCGCTGCCCGCCAACCTGCGTGCCACCCATGTGAGCCTGTTCGATGGCACGCTGCAGGGGCTGGCGCGTACCGACAAGCCGGCTTTCTGCTTCCAGGGTCACCCGGAAGCCTCGCCCGGCCCGCACGATATCGCCTACCTGTTCGACCGCTTCACGGCGCTGATGGAGAAGAAGTAAATGCCCAAGCGTTCAGACATCCAGAGCATCCTGATCATCGGCGCCGGCCCGATCATCATCGGCCAGGCCTGCGAGTTCGACTACTCCGGCGTACAGGCCTGCAAGGCCCTGCGCGAAGAGGGTTACAAGGTCATCCTGATCAACAGCAACCCTGCCACGATCATGACCGACCCGGCTACGGCCGACGTCACTTACATTGAGCCCATCACCTGGCAGACGGTCGAGAAGATCATCGCCAAGGAAAAGCCCGACGCCATCCTGCCCACCATGGGAGGCCAGACTGCGCTGAACTGCGCGCTGGACCTCTGGCGCAACGGCGTGCTCGACAAATACAAGGTCGAACTCATCGGCGCCACGCCCGAGGCCATCGACAAGGCTGAAGACCGCCAGAAGTTCAAGCAGGCCATGACCAAGATCGGCCTGGGCTCGGCGCGCTCGGGCATCGCCCACAGCATGGACGAGGCCTGGGCGGTGCAGAAGACCGTGGGTTTCCCCACCGTCATCCGCCCCAGCTTCACTCTGGGCGGCACGGGCGGCGGCATTGCCTATAACCCGGAAGAGTTCGAGACCATCTGCAAGCGTGGCCTGGAAGCCTCGCCGACCAAGGAGCTGCTCATCGAGGAGTCGCTGCTGGGGTGGAAAGAGTACGAGATGGAGGTCGTGCGCGACAAGGCCGACAACTGCATCATCGTCTGCTCGATCGAGAACCTGGACCCCATGGGCGTGCACACCGGTGACTCCATCACCGTGGCCCCGGCCCAGACCCTGACCGACAAGGAATACCAGATCATGCGCAACGCCTCGCTGGCGGTGCTGCGCGAGATCGGTGTGGACACGGGCGGCTCCAACGTGCAGTTCTCGGTCAACCCCAAGGACGGTCGCATGATCGTGATCGAGATGAACCCGCGCGTGAGCCGTTCCTCGGCGCTGGCCTCCAAGGCCACGGGTTTTCCGATCGCCAAGGTCGCGGCCAAGCTGGCCGTGGGCTATACCCTGGACGAGCTGCGCAACGAGATCACGGGCGGCGCCACGCCGGCGTCCTTCGAGCCGTCGATCGACTACGTGGTGACCAAGATCCCGCGTTTCGCCTTCGAGAAGTTCCCCACCGCCGACAACCGCCTGACCACGCAGATGAAGTCCGTGGGCGAGGTGATGGCCATGGGCCGTACCTTCCAGGAATCCTTCCAGAAGGCCCTGCGCGGCCTGGAAGTTGGTGTCGACGGCATGAACGAGAAGACCCAGGACCGCGAGGTGCTGGAGAAGGAACTGGGTGAGCCCGGCCCCGAGCGCATCTGGTACGTGGGCGACGCCTTCGCCCAGGGCATGACCCTGGACGAGGTCTACCAGCTCACCAAGATCGACAAGTGGTTCCTGGTGCAGATCGAGGAGATCGTGAAGATCGAACTCGACCTGGACAAGCTGGCCGCCGAGAAAGGTGAGAAGGCCCTGGCCGCGTTGGACGCCGCCACGCTGCGCACCCTGAAGAAGAAGGGCTTCTCCGACCGCCGTCTGGCCAAGCTGCTCAAGACCACGGAGAAGAATCTGCGTGACACCCGCCGCAAGTTGGGCGTGCGCCCGGTCTACAAGCGCGTGGACACCTGCGCGGCCGAATTCCCGACTAATACCGCCTACATGTACTCGAGCTACGAGGACGAATGCGAGGCCGAGCCGACGAACAAGAAGAAGATCATGGTGCTCGGCGGCGGCCCCAACCGCATCGGCCAGGGCATCGAGTTCGACTACTGCTGCGTGCATGCCGCGCTGGCCATGCGCGAGGACGGCTACGAGACCATCATGGTCAACTGCAACCCCGAGACCGTGTCCACCGACTACGACACCTCGGATCGTCTCTATTTCGAGCCGCTGACACTGGAAGACGTGCTCGAGATCGTGGACAAGGAAAAGCCTACCGGCGTGATCGTGCAGTACGGCGGTCAGACGCCGCTGAAGCTCGCTCTGGGTCTGGAGGCCGAGGGCGTGCCGATTATCGGAACCAGCCCGGACATGATCGACGCTGCCGAGGACCGCGAGCGCTTCCAGCAACTGCTGCAAAAGCTCGGTCTGCGCCAGCCGCCCAACGCGACGGCCCGCACCGAGGCCGAGGCGCTGGAGAAGGCCGCTGCTCTGGGTTACCCGCTGGTGGTGCGCCCGAGCTACGTGCTTGGTGGCCGCGCCATGGAGATCGTGCACGAGCAGCGCGACCTGGAGCGCTACATGCGCGAGGCCGTCAAGGTCAGCAACGACAGCCCCGTGCTGCTCGACCGCTTCCTCAACGACGCCATCGAGTGCGACGTGGACTGCCTGCGCGATCCGGCCGGCCAGACCTTCATCGGCGGCGTGATGGAGCACATCGAGCAGGCCGGCGTGCACAGTGGTGACTCCGCCTGCTCGCTGCCGCCGTATTCCTTGTCTGCCGGGACCGTGACCGAGCTCAAGCGCCAGTCAGCGGCCATGGCCGGCGCGCTCAACGTCGTCGGCCTCATGAACGTGCAGTTCGCCATCCAGCACGTGGACGGCCAGGACGTGATCTATGTGCTCGAGGTGAACCCGCGCGCTTCCCGTACCGTGCCCTATGTCTCCAAGGCCACGGGCATCCAGCTGGCCAAGGTGGCGGCGCGCTGCATGGCTGGCCAGACACTGGCGCAACAGGGAATCACCCAGGAAGTCACGCCGCCGTATTACAGCGTCAAGGAAGCCGTCTTCCCCTTCGTCAAGTTCCCGGGCGTGGACACCATCCTCGGCCCCGAGATGAAGTCCACGGGTGAGGTCATGGGCGTGGGCAAGACCTTCGGCGAAGCCTTCGTGAAGTCCCAGCTGGGCGCGGGCACCCGTCTCCCCACGAGCGGCAAGGTCTTCATCTCGGTCAAGCAGAGTGACAAGCCGCGCGCTGTCGAGGTGGCCCGCGGCCTGATCGAGCTGGGCTTCAGCATCGTGGCCACCAAGGGCACGGCGGCGGCCATCGAGGCGGCCGGCCTGTCCTGCGAGGTGATCAACAAGGTGACCGAAGGCCGCCCCAACGTCGTGGACCAGATCAAGAACGAGGAGATCGCCCTGGTCATCAACACGGTGGAGGAGCGCCGCAACGCCATTGCCGATTCGCGCCACATCCGTACCTCGGCCTTGCTGGGCCGCGTGACCACCTTCACGACCATTGCCGGGGCGGAAGCCGCCGTGCAGGGCATGAAGTCCATGGAAAACCTGGATGTGATCAGCGTCCAGGAGATGCACGCCCAACTGGCATAAAATAGTTCGAACCTGCCGGGGGCAGGCTGGCGTGATGCGCCGGTCTGCCCCCGTTACTTTTACTTCCTGCAAATCAGAGACATGGCCACCATTCCGATTACCAAGCGCGGCGCCGAGAAGCTCAAGGCCGAGTTGCACCGTCTGAAGACCGTGGATCGTCCTGCCGTGATCAACGCCATCGCCGAGGCGCGCGCCCAGGGTGACCTGAGCGAAAACGCCGAATACGACGCCGCCAAGGACCGCCAGGGCTTCATCGAAGGCCGGATCCAGGAGATCGAGGGCAAGCTTTCGGCGGCGCAAATCATCGATCCGACCGCCATCGATGCCGGCGGGAAGGTCGTGTTCGGTGCCACCGTGGAGCTCGAAGAGGAGTCCACGGGTGAGACCGTGACCTACCAGATCGTCGGTGAGGACGAGGCCGACCTCAAGCTGGGTCTGATCAACGTCGGCTCGCCGATTGCGCGTGCGCTGATCGGCAAGGAAGAGGGCGACACGGCCGAGGTGCAGGCGCCGGGTGGCGTCAAGCGCTACGAGATCGTGGCGGTCAGCTATCGCTGAACCTGCAATCCCTTGGCCTGACCATGCGCGCCTTCCTGCTCCGCCTGCCGCTGTGGGCGGCTGCCCTGTGGTGGGGCAGCCTCACGACCATCGGCTTTCTGGTGGTGCCCTTGCTGTTTGTGCACCTGCCCAGCCCGGCGCTGGCCGGCGGCATGGCAGCCAGGCTGTTCACCGCCCAGACCCGGGTGAGTGTGGTCTGCGCGCTGCTGCTCCTGATGGCCTCGCGTCCCCAGGGCGACGGGGAGGAGGCCGCCGAACCCGGTCCCCTGCAGGCTGTGCGGCTGACCGTTGTCGGCGGCATGTTGCTGGCCCTGCTGGTGGAGTTCGCGGTCGCGCCACGCATCGTGGCACGCGAGAACCTGGCGCTCTGGCACCGGGTGGGCAGCACCCTCTATGCCCTGCAGTGGTTCTGCGCCGCCATTACCTTCTGGCGCCTGAACAGGCGTCAGGTCTGACTGCGCTTCTTGACGCTGGTCTGCTTGGGCTTGGCGCGTTTGATCTTGCCACCGGGCGTGAGGCGCTGATTGCCCAGCACGCGCAGGATCTTGACTTCGGGGCGTTGGCCGCCCCGCTTGCTGAATTTGAGCACCTTGACGTCGCGCGGGCCGGGCATGCGGTCCTCGTCCTCGACCCGCTCCCTGGCCGGCCTGGGGCGCCAGAGCACGAGCAGTTTGCCGATGTGCTGGATCGGGGCGGCGTCGAGTTCGTCCGCCAGGGTCTGAAAGATGGTCTCGCGCTCGGCGCGGTCGTCGGAGAAGACCCTCACCTTGATCAGGCCGTGGGCCTTGAGCGCGGCATCGGTTTCCTTCTTGACGGCGGCCGTCAGGCCGTCGCCGCCGATCATCACGACCGGGTCAAGGTGATGGGCCTCGGCGCGGAATTCCTTGCGCTGGGCGGGGGTCAGTTGTATCGCTGGCATCCGTCTATTATCGTTGTTATGGTGGCTGGCTGAAACCGGCCACCGGCCTGAAAGAGCAAATGAAAGTCCAAACCAAGAGCAAGAAGGTCAACAAAGCCTGGCTCAACGACCACGTCAACGACACCTATGTGAAGCTGGCGCAGAAGGAGGGCTACCGCGCGCGCGCGGCCTACAAGCTCAAGGAGATCGACGAAACCCTCAAGCTGGTCAAACCCGGCCAGGTGGTGGTCGATCTGGGCTGTGCCCCCGGGGCCTGGAGCCAGTACCTGCGCCGGCGCATGGCGCCCGGCGGGGCGGCCATGGGCGAGCTCAAGGGAACCATCATCGGTCTGGACCTGCTGCCGATGGAGCCGATCGAGGGGGTGCAGTACATCCAGGGCGATTTCCGCGAGGCGGGGGTCCTGGCCCAGCTGGAGGAACTGCTGCAAGGCCGTCAGGCCGACCTCGTGGTCTCGGACATGGCGCCCAATCTCTCGGGGGTCGCCTCGGTGGACGCGGCCCGGGTGGAGGAGCTGATCGAGCTGGCGATCGACTTCTGCCAGCAGCATCTCAAGCCCTCGGGGGCCCTGGTGGCCAAGGTGTTCCATGGCAGCGGTTACAACGAGCTGGTACAGCGTTTCCGGGCCAGTTTCCTGACCGTCAAGCCGGTCAAGCCCAAGGCCTCGCGCGACCGTTCGTCCGAAACTTTTCTCGTGGGCATCGGTCTGAAAGCCCAGGCCACCGCCTGAAGCCTGGATCTCCGGGCCCGGCGGGCCGGGCGCGGTGTGCAGGAGCGCACAAATCCCCTCTGGCATCAATGGCTGTCGACTGCAAAATCAATCGGCGACGGGCTTGAAAGGCCTAAAATGGGCTCAAGCTATATGTTTCCCTGGCATCCCTACTGGAGCTGCACTTGAACAATCAGTGGTTTTCCAAAGTCGCCGTTTGGCTGGTCGTCGCGCTTGTCCTCTTCACGGTGTTCAAGCAGTTCGACGCCCGTACGACCGGCGCGACCAGCACGCTGAGCTATTCGGACTTCCTCGACGAAGTCCAGAACGGCCGCATCAAGAGCGCGGTCATCCAGGAAGGCGCTGGCGGCAGCACCGAAATCGTCGCTCTCACCATCGATGACCGCAAGGTGCGCACCACCGGCACCTACCTGGACCGCGGCCTGATCGGCGACCTGCGCAACGCTGGCGTCAAGTTCGACAACAAGCAACGCGAGGAAGGCTCCCTGCTCATGACCCTGTTGGTCAGCTGGGGTCCCATGCTGCTGCTGATCGGCGTCTGGATCTACTTCATGCGCCAGATGCAGGGCGGCGGCAAGGGCGGCGCCTTCAGCTTCGGCAAGAGCAAGGCGCGCATGCTCGACGAGAACAACAACCAGGTCACCTTTGCCGACGTCGCGGGTTGTGACGAGGCCAAGGAAGAGGTCAAGGAAGTCGTGGACTTCCTCAAGGACCCGCAGAAATTCCAGAAACTCGGCGGGCGCATCCCGCGTGGCCTGCTGCTGGTCGGCCCCCCGGGCACCGGCAAGACCCTGCTGGCCAAGGGCATTGCCGGCGAGGCCAAGGTGCCCTTCTTCAGCATCTCGGGCTCCGACTTCGTCGAGATGTTCGTCGGTGTCGGTGCTGCCCGTGTGCGCGACATGTTCGAGAATGCCAAGAAGAACGCGCCCTGCATCATCTTCATCGACGAGATCGACGCCGTGGGCCGCCAGCGTGG
>JAIESX010000024.1 GCA_019745555.1 Burkholderiaceae bacterium
AAGCGCGCGCATCTCTACGACATCAACCCCGTAGGCGTGGGCGCCATGGTGCTGGCCTCCATCCTCTCGGTCACGGCACACCTGGGCCTCTTCGGCCCGCTGGCCCAGGCCTTCTCGGCCGTGATCGCACTGGGCACGGCCTTCATCGCCGCACCGCTGATCGCCTGGGCCACGCGCGGGCGCTATTACATCGCGCGGCAGAGCGAGATGTCGCCGGAAGCCACGGTGAACGAAGGGCCCTACGCGCGCTACGGCGTGCGTCGCTGCGTGATCTGCGAGGGCGAGTACGAAGGACCGGACATGGCGCACTGCCCGGCCTACCAGGGCCCCATCTGCTCGCTCTGCTGCACGCTGGATGCGCGCTGTGGTGACCTGTGCAAACCGCAGGCCAGTCTGTCGGCGCAATGGACGGGCATGCTGCAGCGCCTGCTGCCGCGCAGTCTCTGGCCCTATCTGGACTCGGGCCTCGCGCACTTCCTGCTGCTCATGCTGGTCACGGTGCCGCTGCTCGCGGGGGTCTTTGGCCTGTTCTACCAGCAGGAGCTGCAGGGCCTGGTGCAGGCCTACGCCGACAGCGAGCTGCCCGCCTTTGTGCAGGCCGCACTGCGCGGTGGCTTCCTCAAGACCTATCTGGCCCTGCTGCTCATCGCCGGCATGGCGGCCTGGTGGGTGGTGCTGGCGCACAAGAGCCGGGTGGTGGCGCAGGAAGAATCCAACCGCCAGACAGCCCTGCTCATGCGCGAGATCGAGCTGCACCAGCAGACCGACGCCGCCTTGCAGCAGGCCCGCCGCACCGCCGAAGAGGCGCAGCACCAGGCTGAGCAGGCCAACCAGGCCAAGAGTCGTTACATCAGCGCCATCAGCCACGAGCTGCGCACGCCGCTCAACAGCATCCTGGGCTATGCCCAGCTCATGGGCGAAGACCCGCAGGTGCCCGCGCATCGCAAGCACGCGGTGCAGGTGATCCGCCGCGGGGGCGAGCACCTGCTCTCGCTGATCGAGGGTACGCTGGACCTGGCGCGTATCGAATCCGGCAAGCTCACGCTCGACGTCAAGCCCATGGCCTTTGCCGACGCCGTGCACGAGCTGGCCGCCATGTTCGAGCTGCAGGCCGCGGCCAAGGGCCTGGCCTTCCGCTTCGCACCCCTGTCCACACTGCCCGAGCGCGTGCGCGCGGACGAGAAGCGCGTGCGCCAGATCCTCATCAACCTGCTGGGCAATGCCATCAAGTTCACGGCCCAGGGCGAGGTGAGCTTGCAGGTGCGCTACGCGCGCGAGATGGCGCACATCGATATCCGCGACACGGGTCCCGGCATGGCTTTGCAGGAGATGGAGCGCCTCTTCGAGCCTTTCGCGCGCACGGCCTCGGCCCAGGGCACGCCCGGCGCGGGCCTGGGCCTGACCATCGCCAAGATGCTTACCGACCTCATGGGCGGCGAGCTCACGGTGCAGAGCACGCCGGGCCTGGGCTCGGTCTTCCACGTCAAGCTCTTCCTGCCCGAGGTGCATGCCGCCTTGCCCTCGGCCCGGCCCGCCCTGCCCAGGCCGCCGCGCCGTGGTTATGCCGGTGCGCGCCGCCACGTGCTGGTGGTGGACAACGAGGAGCCGGACCGCGAGATGCTGAGCCAACTGCTCGTGCCCCTGGGCTTCGTGCTGCGCACCGCCGCCAGCGGCCACGACGCGCTGGACCTGCTGGCCGCTGGCTACCAGCCGGACGCCGTTTTCATGGACCTGGCCATGCCCGGCATCGACGGCTGGGAAACCATCCGTCGTCTGCGGCGCATGAAGGGCCTGGCCCAGCTGCCCGTGGCTGTGGTCTCGGCCAACGCCTTCGACAAAGGACTGGAGAACGACGCGGGCATCACCCCGGCCGACTTCATCACCAAGCCCATACGCCACAGCGAGCTGCTCGACTGGCTGGAGCAGCGCCTGCAGCTGCAGTGGACGGAACGTGTTGCACCCACTCCGGAGCCGGTGGCGCCGGCGCCCGTGCTGCCGCCTGCGGCCGAACGCCAGGCCGAACTGCGTGAGCTGGCCAGCCTGGGCTACTACCGCGGCATCGTGCGCCTGCTGGACGAGATCGAGGCGCAGAACCCGGCCCACCACAGCTGGGTGGAGCAGGTGCGTACACTCACACGCGCCTACCGCTTCGACGCCATCCTGGCGCTGATCGAACCGAGTTCGCAGAAGACATGAACGACACCCTGGACCAGGCCCTCAACCGCGCGCACAGCGACGTGGTGCTTATCGTCGACGACGTGCCCGACAACCTCTCGCTGCTGCATGACGCGCTGGACGAGTCGGGTTGCACGGTGCTCGTGGCGCTGGACGGCGCCTCGGCCCTGCAGCGCGCCGCGCAGGCCCGGCCCGACATCGTGCTGCTCGACGCCATGATGCCCGGCATGGACGGCTTCGAGGTCGCGCGGCGTCTGAAGGCCGACGCGGCTACAGCGCACATTCCGATCATCTTCATGACGGGCCTGACCGAGACCGAGCAC
The DNA here is from genome assembly GCA_019745555.1 of Burkholderiaceae bacterium. Taxonomy (GTDB): domain Bacteria; phylum Pseudomonadota; class Gammaproteobacteria; order Burkholderiales; family Burkholderiaceae_C; genus Hylemonella. The sequence goes on from JAIESX010000024.1 coordinate 2,499, forward strand.
CTGGTGGCCGCGCTGGAAGCCGGTGGCACCGACTACGTGACCAAACCCATCAAGCCCAAGGAGGTGCTGGCCCGCATGCAGGTGCACCTGCAGGCCGCGCGGGAACGCCGCCAGGCGCGCAACGCACTCGACGCCTTTGGCTACGCCAGCCTCACCGTGCGTGCCAGCGACGGCCGGCTCATGTGGCAGACCCCGCTGGCGCGCGAGCTGCTCCAGCGCTATTACGGCAGCACCGGCCCGGTTCTGCCCGAGCCCGTGCTGGCCTGGCTGCACCGCAGCGTGGCGCATCTGGAGGCCGTGCGTGCACGCGGCGAGACCCTGGCCGAACCCCCGCGCCTGTCGGTGGAGCAGGGCGCCAAACGCCTGACCTTCCGCCTGCACCAGCGCAACGACGACGGCTTCGTGTCCGACACCGGCGGCGACTGGCTGCTCATCATGCAGGAGGCCTCGGACGAGTCCGTCATCGAAGCCATCTCCCTGAGCTTCCGCCTTACGGCCAAGGAAGCCGAGGTGCTCTACTGGGTCATCAAGGGCAAGATCAACCGCGACATCGGCGACATCCTGGGCAGCAGCCCCATGACGGTGAAGAAGCACCTGGAGCGCGTCTACGCCAAGCTGGGGGTGGAAACGCGCACGGCGGCCGCGGCGCTGGCCCTGGGGCGGATACGACAGCTGCATCCGCAGTTCGAGGGCTGAGGACTCTGTTGTGTGGTGACCCTTTTGGGGGATGGTTTCAAGAGCGTCCTGTCCTCAGAATCAGGTGAGAGTCCTATGCGCGGCAAGTCAGTTTTCACCTGACAGTGAGCCGAAAAAAGACGCTTGGTGGATCTGGCTGCCCGACAGAAAGCGCTGCGTATTATGAAATCGCTTCACGTTCTCGGGATATCGTGTCTTGCCATTGCGGTGCTGTGCTACGTCGTAGCTGCCGCAACCATTGCAGGTGGTGTCTTCACTTTTTTTGGGTTTGTCTTCGAGTTGATCGCGTTTGGCATAGCCAAACGAATCCCAGATGATTCCAAGAAAGAATCTCTGCAACCTTCCATCAAGATTCCCAGAAGTCGACGATGACAACCCAGTACTACACCGCCACCAGCCTCGACGGCTACATCGCCACCGAAGACAACTCGCTCGACTGGCTGTTCCCCCTGGGCGACGTCAACGACACGAGCTACCCGAGCTTCATCACCGAAGTCGGCGCTCTGGCCATGGGCTCGTCCACCTACGAATGGATGCTGGCCCATGCCGAAGTCGTGCAGAAAGAGACGGGCTCCCCCTGGCCCTACACGCAGCCGGCCTGGATCTTCTCCAGCCGCAAGCTGCCGGCCATCCCCGGCGCCAAGCTGCATTTCGTGCAGGGTGATGTACGGCCCGTGCATGCGGCCATGCTCAAGGCTGCAGGCGGCAAGAACCTCTGGGTGGTGGGTGGCGGTGATCTGGCAGGGCAGTTCTATGACGCCGGCCTGCTCGACGAGATGATCGTCCAGGTGGCTTCCGTCACGCTGGGCCAAGGCAAGCCCCTGTTCCCACGGCGATTCACGAACCCGCCGCTTAAGCTCGAATCCGTGCGCCAGGTCGGCACCGGCTTTGCCGAGCTGCGCTACACGGTGCCGAAGGTGACCTGAGGGAGGGCGCGGTGACTTGCGGCCGAGGCACAATGTTCCGGTATGCACCACCTTCCCGTCCCCATCCCGCCCCAGCCCTTCGATGACGCCGCGGCCGCGCTGGCCCAGGTGCGGCGCATCTATGACAGCAGCATCGCCCATCTGCGCGAGGGCATGCAACGTTTCGTCGCCGGCGACGACAGTGCCGGGCCGGTGCGGGCTTTCTACCCACTGGTGCGGGTGCGCACCTCCACCGTGCTGCGCCAGCCGGCGGGCGTGCAGGAGCGGCTGAGCTACGGCTTCGTAGCCGGGCCGGGTGTCTACGAGACCACGCTCACGCGGCCCGATCTGTTTGCCAACTACTACCTGGACCAGTTCCGCCTGCTGCTGCTCAACCACGGCGGGCAGATCGAGGTGTCGACCAGCAAGCAGCCCATTCCCGTGCATTTTTCCTTTGCCGAGGGCGACCACATCGAGGGCACGCTGAGCACCGAGCGCCGCCAGCAGATGCGCGACTGGTTCGATCTGCCGGACCTCACGGCCATGGACGACGGCATCGCCAACGGCACCTACGAGCCAGCGCCGGGCCAGCCCTGGCCGCTGTCGCTGTTCACCGCGCCGCGCATGGACTATTCGCTGCACCGCCTGCGCCACTACACGGGCACGCTGCCCGAACACTTCCAGAACTTCGTGCTGTTCACGAACTACCAGTTCTACATCGACGAGTTCATCCGCCTGGGGCGCGAGCTCATGGCCGACCCCAAAAGCGAGTACGTGGCCTTCGTCGAACCCGGCAATGTGCTGACGCGCCGTGTGGGCGAACCGGCGCGGCCCGAGGATGCTCATGGCAAGGCGCCGCCGCGCCTGCCGCAGATGCCGGCCTACCACCTGGTGCGGCCGGACGGCAACGGCATCACCATGGTCAACATCGGGGTCGGCCCGGCCAACGCCAAGAACATCACCGACCACGTGGCCGTGCTGCGCCCGCACGCCTGGCTCATGCTGGGCCACTGCGCGGGCCTGCGCAACGGCCAGCAACTCGGCGACTACGTACTGGCCCACGCCTATGTGCGCGAAGACCATGTGCTCGACGAGGAGCTGCCGCTGTGGGTGCCCATCCCGGCGCTGGCCGAGATCCAGCTCGCGCTGGAGCAGGCCGTGGCCGATGTGACCGCGCTGCGCGGGCCGGAGCTCAAGCGCATCCTGCGCACGGGCACCGTGGCCACCACCGACAACCGCAACTGGGAGCTGCTGCCGCAGAACACGCCGCAGCGCCGCTTCAGCCAGAGCCGCGCGGTGGCGCTGGACATGGAGAGCGCCACCATCGCCGCCAACGGCTTCCGCTTCCGCGTGCCCTACGGCACCCTGCTGTGCGTGAGCGACAAGCCCTTGCACGGCGAGATCAAGCTGCCGGGCATGGCCAACCACTTCTACCGCGAACGCGTGGACCAGCACCTGCGCATCGGCATGCGCGCGCTGGAGCTGCTGCGCGAGAGCGGCATCAACCAGCTGCACAGCCGCAAGCTGAGGAGCTTTGCGGAAGTGGCGTTTCAATAAGCTCACCAGTGCGCTGCGTGTACACGCGGCACGTCGCGTCATATTGACGCCATTCGTATGAGAGCCTGTTCGGTCCTCTTGTACTTTTTTCCGTACAAGACGAACGGTACAACCATTGCCGTCCTTTGGCACGCATGTTGCATGTGTTCATGTATACAAGATCACATGCAGCAACATGGTGCACCTCACAGCCTCAGCCCGTCCTGCCGCCACGACACCGAGCGCCGACGGCGCGCGTGCCTGGATCTCGCGTTATGAGCCGCCCCTGCAGGGCGCGGCCGCCGGACCGCTGGCGGGTCTGCGCTTTGCGGTCAAGGACAACATCGACGCGGCGGGCCTGCGCACCACGGCCGCTTGCGAGGCCTTTGCCTACAAGCCGGCGGCACATGCCACGGTGGTGCACAAGCTGCTCAGTGCCGGTGCATCGCTGCTGGGCAAGACCAACCTCGATCAGTTCGCCTGCGGCCTGAACGGCACGCGCTCGCCCTGGGGCGCGGTGCCCAATGCTTTCGATCCCTCTTATGTATCGGGCGGCTCCAGCTCCGGCTCTGCCCATGTGGTGGCCACGGGGCAGGTGGACTTCGCGCTGGGCACGGACACGGCCGGTTCGGGTCGCGTGCCCGCAGGCCTGAACAACATCGTCGGGCTCAAGCCTTCGCGGGGGCTGATCAGTGCGCGCGGCGTGCTGCCGGCGGCGCAGAGCGTGGACTGCGTCTCCATCTTCGCGCGCACCGTGGGCCTGGCGGCGCGCGTGCTGGAAGCGGCGCGCGGCTACGACGCGCAGGACCCGTTTTCACGCGAGCTGGTGCTGGCCACGCAGCCGCTCCCGACAGCGTTCCGTTACGGCGTGCCCGACAAGCTGGAGTTCTTTGGCGACGCCCAGGCCGAAGCGGCCTACGGGCAGGCGCGCGCGCAGCTGCGTGCGCTCGGCGGGGTGGAGGTGGTCATCGACTTCGAGCCTTTCGCCGAGGCCGCAGCCCTGCTCTATGAGAGTGCACTGGTGGCCGAGCGTTACGTGGCCATCCGCGAATTTTTCGACGCGCACGAAGGCGAGGTCATGGAGCCGGTGCGCAGCATCATCGGCAAGGGCCGGGCCTACAGCGCGGCCGATCTCTATGCGGCCCAGCTGCAGCTGCGTGTGCTGGGACAGCGTGCGGCCGCCGTCTGGCAGCAGATGGATGTGCTGTGCGTGCCCACGGCGCCCACGCACTACACCATCGCCCAGATGCAGGCCGACCCGGTGGTGCTCAACCGCAACCTCGGGGCCTACACCAACTTCGTCAACCTGCTGGACTACGCGGCCCTGTCCGTGCCCAGCAGCATCCGGCCGGACGGTCTGCCCTTCGGTATCACGCTGATCGGCCCGGCCGGCAGCGACTGGCAGCTGGCCGAGCTGGGCCAGCGCTACCACCACGCCACGGGTCTGACCCAGGGCGCCACCGGCGAGCCGCTGCCCGCACCGCGCGCCATCCCCGGCATGGCGCCTGCCGCCACGGTGCGCGTGGCCGTGGTCGGTGCGCACCTCACGGGCATGCCGCTCAACCCGCAACTGACCGAACGGGGTGCGCAGCTGCTGGCACGCACCACCACGGCGCCGCACTACCGGCTTTACGCCTTGCCCGGCACCGTGCCGCCCAAGCCCGGGCTGCAGCGCGTGGCCGAGGGGCAGGGCGCGCTCATCGTGGTCGAGATCTGGGAGATGCCGCTCGAACACTACGGCTCTTTCGTCGCGGCCGTGCCCGCGCCGCTGTCCATCGGCACGCTGATGCTGGAAGACGGCAGCAGCGTGCAGGGCTTTCTCTGCGAAGCACTGGCCCTGGCCGGTGCGCAGGACATCACGGCCTACGGCGGCTGGCGCGCCTATCTCGATGCGCAGCGCAGCAAGCAGGCATGAACCATGCATATCTTTTGTCAACCACTCTGCAGGAGCCTTCCATGAAGCAAGCCAGCCTCTCCACCCTGAACTCCGCTGCCCTGTCGCGCCGCAAACTCGTGCAGGCCGGCGGTGCCGCCCTGATGATCGGCACCCTGGGTGCACCCGTGGTGCGCGCCCAGAGCGGCCCCAAGATCCGCATCGGCTACTGGCCCATCGCTGCCGGCCTGCCTTTCTATGCAGCGATTGAAAAGGGCTACTTCAAGGAAGCCGGCCTGGACGTGGAGCCGCAGCGCTTCGCCGGTGCCCAGCAGGTGATGGAGGCCGTGCTGTCCGACCGCGCCGACGGCACGGCCAACGGCACCGGCTCGGCCAACATCGCCATCGGCGAGATCGCCCAGCCCGGTACCTTCAAGATCTTCTGCTCGAACCCGAGCAACGCCAAGAACGTGCTCGACCAGGTGCTGGTGCCCAAGGACAGCCCGGCCAAGACCATTGCCGACCTCAAGGGCAAGCGCGTGGCCTCGGGCCCGGGCATCCAGAACGTGACCCTGGCCAAGACCGTGTTCGAGCGCGGCGGGGCCACCGGCGTGACCGTGGTGGAGCTGCCCATCGGCCAGCACGTGGCGGCGCTGGCCGCCGGCCAGGTGGACGGCTGCTACACCCTGGAGCCCACGGGCACCATCGGGCGCCTCAACGGCACCACGCGCATGCTCGAAGCTGGCGTGATTGCCAAGTACATCCTGGGTGACCCGATGGCGCCCTGGTTCGGCGGCTCGGCCTCGCTGTCCTCGTCTTTCATCAAGAAGCACCCGGAAGTGGCGAAGAAGTTCATCGCCGCCTACGGCAAGGGCGTGCAGTACGTGCGCACCCAGGGCGTGGAGGCACGCCAGTACCTCAAGGGCTATACGGCCATCGAGGGGGCGCTGACGGGTGAAGTGCCGCTGGCGGCCTACACCATGTACAACGAGTTCACGCCGGCCGACGTGGCGCACTTCCAGAAGTTCTTCGACCTGTTCGCCGAGAAGGGCATCTTCTCCTCGCGCCTCATGGTCGACAGCATGCTCTACAAGGGTTGATCCGCATGGCCGACACCACCACCCTCAAAGCGGCCGGGCCGGCCGCTGCGCCGGCCACGCCCTGGTCGCAGGCCGCGGCGCAGATGCCGGCACCCCCGCGCAAGTCCAGCTGGGGCAAGGTCCTGCCTTTCATCGGCCCGGTCCTGCTCTTCATCGTCTGGGACCTGGTCGTGCGCCTGGGCCTGGTCAAGCCCATCCTGCTGCCCACGCCGGCCGATACCGTGACCACGCTGATCAACGGCCTGGCCGGCGGACCGCTGCTCAAGGACTTCGCGGTGACGCTCTGGCGTACGACGCAGGCCTTCCTGATCGCGGCGGTGGTGGGGGTGCCCCTGGGGGTGGTGCTGGGCAGCGCCGAGAAGGCCTACCGCAGCGTGGAGTTCCTGATCGACTTCTTCCGCTCCACGCCGTCCTCGGCGCTGATCCCGCTCTTCCTCATGATCTTCGGCGTGTCCGACATCAACAAGGTGGCCATCGCCGCCTTCGGCGCGCTGCTCATCGTGGTGTTCAACAGCGCCTACGGCGTGATCAACGCGCGCAAGCAGCGTGTGATGGCCGCCAAGGTCATGGGAGCCTCGCGCTGGCAGATCTTCAAGGACGTGCTGGTGTGGGAAAGCCTGCAGCCCAGCTTCGTGGGCCTGCGCTCGGCCGTGTCCATGGCTCTGGTGATCGTGATCGTGGCCGAGATGTTCATCGGCTCCGACAGCGGCCTGGGCAACCGCATCATCAACGCGCAGCAGGTCATGAACGTGCGTGACATGTACGCGTCCATCCTGTCCGCCGGGGTGCTGGGCTATGCGCTCAACATCCTCTTTCTCGTCGTCGAACGCCGAATTGTTCATTGGAGCGGAAGATGAACGCAGTCCTCAATGCCCCCGTGGTGGCCGACGTCCCGGTGCCGCCGTTTCGCCCCGGCCCGGCCGGCACCCACATCACCATCCGCGGCCTGACCAAGTACTTCGCGGGCTGGCCGCTGTACGAGAACTTCGACCTCGACATCCCCAAGGGCAAGATCGTCTCGGTCTTCGGGCCCAACGGCTGCGGCAAGTCCACGCTGATCAACATGATCGCGGGCCTGGTGCCCATCGACAGCGGCGAGATCCTGTTCGACGGCAAATCGCTCAAGGACACCAAGATCGGCTACGTCTTCCAGAACTACCGCGAAGCCCTGTTCCCCTGGATGCGCACCATCGACAACATCGCCTACCCGCTCAAGCTCGAAGGCAAGAGCAAGGCCGAGGTCGACCGGCGCATGCAGGAGCTGGTGGCCAGCTTCGACGTCAAGTTCGATCTCAACCGCTACCCCTACGAGCTGTCGGGCGGGCAGCAGCAGACGGCTTCCATCATGCGCGCCCTGGCGCCCAAGCCCGAGGTCCTGTTCCTGGACGAGCCCTTCTCGGCGCTGGACTTCGAGATGACGCTGTTCATCCGCGAGAAGCTGCAGGAAGTCTTCATGCAGACCGGCACCACCATGCTGCTGGTCTCGCACGATCTGGAGGAAGCGGTCTATCTGGCCGACCAGATCCTGCTGCTGACCAAGCGCCCGACCAAGGTGGCCGAGATCCTGGACTACAAGGACGCGCGGCCGCGTACCGTCGAGACCCTGTCGACGCCGAGTTTCGTGTCCGCCAAGAAGCTGAGCCTGGAAATCTTCCAGCGTGAGGTACGACGCTAGGAGTCCATCATGAGCGAAGCCGAAGCCCTGAGCTATGTGATCGCCAGCGCCGCAGCGCTGCAGCTGCCCCTGGAGGCGGCGCAGGCGCAGCGCGTGGCGGGTCATCTGCAGCGCACGGCTGCGCTGGCCGCGCCGTTGATGCAGCTGTCGCTGGCGCCCGAGGACGAGCTGGCCGAGATCTATCGTCCGGCGCCACATCAACCGCGGAGTGGCCCGCCATGAGCGGTCACCCTCTGCGCTCCCACGAGCTGGCGCGCGGCATCGCCGCGGGCGAATTCAGTGCGGCGGAGGTGCTGGAGCAGAGCATGGCCTGCATCGCCGCCACGGACAGCCGTGTCAACGCCTTCACCAGCAAATGCTATGCACGTGCCCGTGCCGAGGCGGCGGCCATCGATATGCGTCGCGCGCGCGGCGAGGTCTTGCCGCCGCTGGCCGGCGTCCCCTATGCGGTCAAGAACCTCTTCGACATCGAAGGCGAGGTCACGCTCGCAGGCTCGAAGATCAACCGCAGCCATGCGCCGGCCGTGGCCGATGCCGTGCTGGTGCAGCGCATGCAGGCCGCCGGTGCGGTGCTGGTGGGCGCGCTCAACATGGACGAGTACGCCTACGGCTTCACCACCGAGAACAGCCACTACGGTCCTTGCCACAACCCGCACGACATCCGCCGCATCGCCGGCGGCTCTTCGGGTGGTTCGGGTGCGGCCGTGGCGGCCGGCCAGGTACCGCTGGCCCTGGGCTCGGACACCAATGGCTCCATCCGCGTGCCGTCCTCGCTCTGCGGGGTCTGGGGGCTCAAGCCTACTTTCGGCCGGCTCTCGCGGCGCGGCAGTTATCCCTTTGTGCACAGCATCGACCACCTCGGTCCGTTTGCGGATTCGGTCGAGGGTCTGGCGCTGGCCTACGACGCGCTGCAGTACCCGGACGCACGCGATCCGGGCTGCCATGCGCAGGCGGTGGAACCGGTGATGTCGTTGCTGGGACGGGGCGTTCAAGGTCTGCGCATCGGTGTGCTGGGTGGTTATTTCCACGACCACGCCACGCCGCCGGCCCGCGCCGCCGCCGCTGCAGCGGCGCGCGTGCTGGGCGCGCGTGCAGAAGTTGCATGGCCCGAGCCTGCGCTGGCGCGCGCGGCGGCTTTCATCATCACGGCCAGCGAAGGCGGGGCCTTGCACCTGCCGGACCTGCGCACGCGCGCGCAGGATTTCGAGCCGCTGTCGGTGGACCGTTTCATCAGCGGTGCGCTGCAGCCCGCGGTCTGGTACCTGCAGGCCCAGCGCTTCCGTCGCGTCTACCGCGAGCAGGTCAACGCGCTGTTCAAGGACTGGGACCTGCTGCTCGCACCGGCCACGCCCGTGGCCGCACCGCTGATCGGCACCGAGTGGCTGGACATCAATGGCCAGCAGCATCCCTGCCGACCGGCCATGGGCCTGCTGACCCAGCCCATCTCCTTTGCCGGCTGTCCCGTGGTGGCCGCGCCGCTGTGGCCCGAGGGCACGGGTGGTCTGCCCATCGGCGTGCAGCTGATCGCCGCGCCCTGGCGCGAAGACCTGGCCCTGCGCGCGGCAGCCGTGCTGCAACAGGCCGGGCTGGCCCGGCTCAAGGCTGCCGGCTGTTAGGACCACGCGCATGGACACCGTCGCCCGCCCCCGCCGCCCGGTCGCCGCCACGAGCGAGCCTGCGCACCGCTCACGCGCCGAGCTGGTCTATGCCCAGCTCAAGCAGGACGTGGCCGACTTCAAGCTCGTGCCCGGCGACCGCTTCACCGAGAACGAGCTCAGCGAACGCCTGGGGGTTTCGCGCACACCGGTGCGCGAGGCCCTGCTGCGCCTGCAACAGGAAGGCTGGGTCGAGGTGCTGTTTCGCAATGGCTGGCGTGTGCTGCCTTTCGATTTCGACCAGTTCGAGCAGCTCTACGATCTGCGCATGGTGCTGGAGACGGCCGCCGTGCAGCGCCTCTGCGCCGACGACCGGCACGTGGACAATGCCTTGCTGGAGCGCATCGCCGCCATCTGGCTGGTGCCGGTGGCCGCGCGCAGCAGCGACGTGAAACAGGTGGCGCAGTGGGATGAGGAGTTTCACTGCAGCCTCGTGGCCGCGGCGGGCAATGCCGAGATGACGCGTGTGCACCGCGACGTGACCGAGCGCATCCGCATCATCCGCCGGCTGGACTTCACCCAGCAGGCGCGCATCGCCGCCACCTACGAAGAGCACGGCAAGATCCTGCGCGCCATCCAGCGCAAGCGTGCCGACCAGGCCGCGCTGCTGCTGCGCGCCCACATCCAGACCAGCCAGACCGAGGTGCGCAAGATCACGCTGCACCAGGTGCATCTGGCGCGGCGGGCTGGCTGAAGAGGGGGGCTACGCCGTCCGCCGTATGGCCGGTTTCTCCCGATACACGGACACTGGCGCCGATGCGAAGACTGACATGCGCGAGTGCTTTGTGGCTGGCCGTGCTCGCGGGCACGGCCAGCGCGCAAGACCCACTGGCCCTGTCCACCGTGGAGGTGCGCAGCCGGGTGGAGAACCGCGAAGGCATCGCCGCTGCCGCGAGCGAGGGCGTGGTCTCGGGCCAGCGCCTGGCCAGCGTGCCCCTGCTGCGCCCGGCCGAGGCGCTGGAGATGGTGCCCGGGCTCATCGTCACCCAGCACGCGGGTGACGGCAAGGCCAACCAGTACTTCCTGCGCGGCTACAACCTGGACCACGGCACGGACTTCGCCACTTATGTGAATGGCATCCCCGTCAACATGCCCAGCCATGCGCACGGCCAGGGCTACACCGACCTCAACTTCCTGATCCCCGAGCTGATCGAGCGCATCGATTACCGCAAGGGCCCCTACCACGCCGAGGAGGGTGACTTTTCATCGGCTGGCGCGGTACGCATCGACTACGCGCGTGTGCTCGACGCCTCACTGGCCCAGCTCACCCTGGGCCAGCGCGGCCATGCGCGCACGCTGCTCGCCGGCTCGCCGCAGCAAGGCGAGGGCCGCCTGCTGTATGCGCTGGAGCTGTACCACAACGACGGGCCCTGGCAGGTGCCCGAGAACTACCGCAAGCTCAACGGCGTGCTGCGCTACAGCGAGGGCACGCGCGACGACGGCCTTGCGTTGACCGCCATGGCCTACAGCGGGCGTTGGACCTCGACCGACCAGGTGCCCGAGCGCGCCGTGCAAAGCGGCCAGCTGGACCGCTACGGCAGCCTGGACCCCACGGCCGGCGGCAACACCTCGCGCTACAGCCTCTCGGCCGAGTGGGCGCGGCGCACGCAGGACACGCAGCGCCGTGCCACGGTCTGGGCGCTGCAAAGCGCGCTGGATCTCTGGTCCAACTTCCAGTACTGCGAGAACGACATCGCCCGTACCGGCAATTGCAACACAGGTGACCAGTTCCAGCAGAGCGAGCGCCGGCGCGCCGCGGGTTTTGCCGCATCGCACGCGCAGGTCGGCGCCCTGGGCGGCTACGAGGCCATCCACACCGTGGGCGTGCAGGGGCGGGCCGACCAGCTCAGCCCCGTGGGGCTGTACAACAGCCAGAGCCGCCGAGTCTGGAACACGGTGCGTGAAGACCGCGTGCGCCAGACCAGCCTGGGCCTGTGGGCGCAGAGCGAGCTGCGACTCACACCCTGGCTGCGCAGCATCGCGGGCCTGCGTGGCGACTTCTACCAGTTCCGCGTGAACGCCAGCCTGCCGCAGAACTCGGGACGCGCTTCGGACCAGATGCTCAGCCCCAAGCTCGCGCTGGTCTTCGGGCCCTGGCGCCGGGCCGAGCTCTACCTCAACTATGGCCAGGGCTTCCATTCCAACGACGCACGCGGGACCACCATCACCGTGGACCCGGCCGACCCGTCCACGCCGGCGCAGCGCGTGCATCCGCTGGTGCGCACGCGCGGCAGCGAGATCGGCCTGCGCGCCGAGCCGGTGCGCGGCTGGACCACCACGGTGGCGCTGTGGCAGCTGCGGGCCGACTCCGAGCTGCTCTTCGTGGGTGACGCCGGCACGACCGAGGCCTCGCGTCCCTCGCGCCGCCACGGCGTGGAGTGGAGCAACTACTGGGCGCTGAACCGCTGGCTGGCCGTCGATGCCGACTTCGCCTGGACCGAGGCCCGGTTCAGCGATGCAGCGCCCGAAGGTTCCTATATCCCCGGCGCTGCCGCGCGCACGGCCAACCTCGGCCTGACGGTGGACCGCCTCGGCCCCTGGTACGGTGCGCTACGCTGGCGCGCCATCGGGCCGCGCCCGCTGATCGAGGACGCGAGCGTGCGCTCGCAGACCTCGCAGCTGCTCAACCTGCGTGTGGGCTACTGCCTCGCCGCGCGCACGCAGATCGCCCTGGACGTCTACAACCTGCTGGACCGGCGCGCGAACGACATCGAGTACTGGTACAGCTCGCAGCTGGCCGGCGAAGCCGCACCCGTGGATGATCGCCACATCCACCCGGCCGAACCGCGCACGCTGCGTGTGACGCTGACACACCGTTACTGATCCGTCACCACGACGCAAGGGTTAACCCTATACTGCCCCGGAGCGTGGCCGGTGCCGCGCACAAGGGCATGGCATGGAGAACGAAGCGAAGCCGGTGGCGACAGCGAGCTTGCAGGGCGGCCTGGACAAGCTGCGCCAGTGGCTCGGTGGCGGTCGTGGTCCGATCAACCTGGCCTTGCAGGGCGGCGGCGCGCACGGCGCCTACACCTGGGGCGTGCTGGACGCGCTGCTGGAAGTCGATGAAATGAACTTCGAAGGCCTGAGCGGCAGCAGTGCCGGCGCGATGAATGCCGTGGTGCTGGCCGAGGGCTGGCGCCGGGGCGGGCGCACCGGGGCGCGTGAAGCGCTCACCCGCTTCTGGACCGAGCTGGGCCAGCACATGCCCTGGGGCCTGGTGCGCGGCAAGGGCGACGCGATCGGCCTCGCGCCCGCGGGCAAGCTGCTGGCCAGCTGGGCCAGCCAGTTCTCGCCGGCGCAGCTCAACCCCTTCGACCTCAATCCCCTGCGCGACCTGCTGGAGAAGCAGATCGACTTCGAGGCCCTGCGCCAGCACTCGCCCTTCAAGCTCTTCATCGGCACCACGCAGGTCAACACCGCCAAGCTGCGCGTGTTCCGCGAGCAAGAACTCAGCGTGGACGTGCTGCTGGCCTCGGCCTGCCTGCCGCGCATCCACCGTACGGTGCTGATCGAGGGCGAGCCCTACTGGGACGGCGGCTACACCGCCAACCCCGCGGTGTTCCCGCTCTTCTACGACTGCGAGTCGCGCGACGTGCTGCTGGTGCTGCTCAACCCGCTGCGCCGCAGCGGCACGCCGCACAGCATCGCCGAGATCGAGACGCGCATCGGCGAGCTCGGCTTCAACTCCCACTTCATGCGCGAGATGCGCATGTTCGCCCAGGCCACGGAGTTCGCGGGCTCGGGTCTGGGCGGCCGGCTTGATGGCCGGCTGCGCGAGATGCGCTTCCACATGATCGGCGGCAGTGAGCTGGAAAGCCTGGCGCGCAGCGAGAGCAAGCTGCTACCGCATGCCCCTTTCCTGCAGCGCCTGCAGGCTCAGGGCCGCGAGCATGCGCAGGACTGGCTGCGTGTCAACGCCGCGGAGCTGGGCCGGCGCTCGACGATCGATGTCAAGGGCTTGTTCGGTTGATTCGCGCAGATGAAGCTCGCACCATACGCCTACGTGGACGACACCCCCTTCACGACCACGCCTGAACAACTTCTGGCCCGCCTCGGACCGCCGCGGCGACGGGCGCGCAACGATGTGCAGCTCGACGAGCTGGACTATGGCCACACGGTCTACCGCTTCCAGGACAGCGGCCGGCTCGAAGAGGTGACACGGCGCACACCCGTGCTGCATCTGGAGCAGGTGGCCGTGCCGTTTGCGGCGCTGGCGGGTTTCATCCGCAGCCAGGACCCGGAGGCTTTCGAGCGCGCGGGCTTTCTCGTCAGCCCGCGCTATGGCCTGGCCTTCGTGCCGCGCGAGCCGGACTGGGTCACGGCCCTGGCCGCGCACTGCATCCCGACCTGGCGGGCACTTGCCTAGACCTTGAAAGGCGCAATCGGCTTGAGCGCGGTGCCGAAGGTTTCACGCAGGGGTGGGTGACCCAGGGGCGCGAAGGACATGCGGGTCTGCGGCACCTTGCGGTCCGGGATGTGGTCGAGCAGGTGGCGGATCAGCGTCAGCCGGCCGCGCCGCTGGTCGTTGAAGTCCACCAGCACCCAGGGCGTCTGCTTGTGGTGGGTGGCCTTGAGCATGGCGTCACGTGCCTTGCCGTACTCCGCGTACTTGGTGCGCGCCTGCACGTCGATGGGGCTGAGCTTCCAGCGCTTGAGCGGGTCGGCCACCCGCTCGGCAAAGCGCTCCTCCTGCTGCGCCTGGTCCACCGTGAGCCAGTACTTGAAGAGCAGGATGCCGTCGTCCACCAGCATGCGCTCGAACACCGGCGCCTGCTTGAGGAAGGCCTCGGTCTCGGCCTCGGTGCAGAAGCCCATCACGCGCTCGACCCCGGCGCGGTTGTACCAGCTGCGGTCGAACAGCACGATCTCGCCCGCCGCCGGCAGATGCGGCACATAACGCTGGAAATACCACTGCGTTTTCTCGCGCTCGCTGGGCTTGCCCAGGGCCACCGTGTGGCACTGGCGCGGGTTCAGCGTGTCGGAGATGGCCGCAATCACGCCGCCCTTGCCCGCGGTGTCGCGCCCCTCGACCACCACCACCAGGCGCTTGCCCGTGTGCTGCAACCAGCGCGCCAGGTCGTTGAGCTCCAGCTGCAGGGCCTCGAGCTGCTCGGCATAGGCATCCTTGCCGAGCTTGTCGGCCTTGTCGCGCTTGGCGTCTTTGCTGTCCTTGGGCTTGGCGTCTTTGGCTTTTTTCATCGCTGCATCGTAGTGCAGGAAGAATGCGGGCTCAAGCACGTACCAACGACGAGCTGACCTTCAGGCGCCTGTAGGCGCGTTGCCGTCCAGTGCCGCGCGCTTGCGCTCCACCTGGTAGACCGTCAGCACCTGGCTGGCCACCAGGTCCAGCGCGGGCCGGGTGTTGCCCTGCTTGTCGGTCCAGACCTTGGGGGTCAGCGCGCCGGTCAGCGCCAGCGTGTCACCCTCGTCCAGCGCCAGCAGGGCCGCGCAGGCTTCGGGTGCAAAGGCGATCACATTGACGATCAAGGGTTCGCCTTCGCCGGGCTGGGCTTTCACCTTGGCGAGGACGAAGGTGGTGTCGTTCTTGCCCTGGCGCTGTTCTGCCAGGCTGAACAGGGTGCCGGTGATGAGGGCTTCGATCATGGGGTTCCTGGGAGTTGAGGGGGATTGTCAGGGAAGCAGCCGGAGTGCGGGGGAAAAGACCTGGCTGCTGGCGGCCAGTAGCAGTTATTCACGTGATCTGCAGGTGGCGCTGCGTGGCACACTCACGATCGTGAATATTTCGATACAAAGTCGTCATGGAGATTCGTCGATTTAGATTCGGTGATGAAGTCACTCTCTTTGACGTTTTCTTCACTGCGGTCCACGAAGTGGCTGCGCGTGACTACTCGCCCGAGCAAATCGACGCTTGGGCACCTGTGGATCTTGATTTGGAAGAATGGATCGATCGAATTCGGAGAAACCGTCCTTTCGTTGCCGAACTTGACGATGAGATCGTCGGTTATGCGGATATTCAGCCCAGTGGTTATATCGACCAATTCTTTGTATCGGGGAGTCATCCGCGAAGAGGAGTCGGGACCATGCTGATGGCGCGCCTTCATCAGGAGGCAATCTCTCTTGGTCTTAAAGAGCTGACATCTGACGTCAGCAAGACAGCTGAGCCCTTTTTTCTTCGACACGGTTTTCAGGTTGTTGAGCGACGATTCCCAGTTCGCCGTGGTGTGATGCTTGAAAACGCCTTGATGTGTAAGAAGTTGAAGCGCGGCATCTGACCGCTTTGGGTTGTTAAGAGCCATACACCTTGTGCTGTAGACCAGTCCAGCGAGCCGGTCCGCTCCCTCATACGCCGTCCGGCGTATTTCATCTTCCCCCGCCCATCCCTAGAGTGACTCCATCGCCGTCCCCAGGCCGTTTCCCCGGCCGGGCGCGGCGAGACGGTTTGTTCAACCACCTGGAGTCACACACATGCAACGTCGTTTCACCCTCAAGGCGCTGGCTGCCGCCACCGCCGTTTCCACGCTGGGCCTGGCCTCCATGGCCGCCCATGCCGCCGACACCATCAAGGTCGGCGTGCTGCACAGCCTGTCGGGCACCATGGCCATTTCCGAGACCGTCCTCAAGGACACCGTGCTCATGGCCATCGACGAGATCAACGCCAAGGGCGGCGTGCTGGGCAAGAAGCTCGAGCCCGTGGTGGTGGACCCGGCCTCCAACTGGCCGCTGTTTGCCGAGAAGACCAAGCAGCTGCTGGGCCAGGACAAGGTGGCGGTGATCTTCGGCTGCTGGACCTCGGTGTCGCGCAAGTCGGTGCTGCCGGTCGTGGAGGAAATGAACGGCCTGCTGTTCTACCCCGTGCAGTACGAGGGTGAGGAGCTGTCCAAGAACGTGTTCTACACGGGTGCCGCACCCAATCAGCAGGCCATCCCCGCGGTGGACTACCTGATGAGCAAGGACGGCGGCTCGGCCAAGCGCTGGGTGCTGCTGGGCACGGACTACGTCTACCCCCGCACCACCAACAAGATCCTGCGCGCCTACCTCAAGAGCAAGGGCGTGGCCGACAAGGACATCGACGAGAAGTACACCCCCTTCGGCCACAGCGACTACCAGACCATCGTGGCCGACATCAAGAAGTTCGCCGCCGGTGGCAAGACCGCCGTGGTGTCCACCATCAACGGCGACTCCAACGTGCCCTTCTACAAGGAACTGGGCAACGCCGGCCTGAAGGCCAAGGACGTGCCGGTCGTCGCCTTCTCCGTGGGTGAGGAGGAGCTGCGCGGCGTGGACACCAAGCCGCTGGTGGGCCACCTGGCGGCCTGGAACTACTTCATGTCCATCAAGAACCCCACCAACGATGCCTTCATCAAGCAGTGGGCCGCCTACGCCAAGGCCAAGAACATCCCGGGCCACAAGGACAAGCCGCTGACCAATGACCCGATGGAAGCCACCTACATCGGCATCCACATGTGGAAGCAGGCCGTCGAGAAGGCCAAGAGCACCGACGTGGACAAGGTCATCGCCGCCATGGCCGGCCAGACCTTCAAGGCTCCCTCGGGCATCGTGAGCAAGATGGACGAGAAGAACCACCACCTGCACAAGAGCGTGTTCATCGGCGAGATCAAGGCCGACGGCCAGTTCAATGTGGTGTGGAAGACCCCGGGCCCGGTCAAGGCCAAGCCCTGGAGCCCGTACATCGAGGGCAATGACAAGAAGAAGGACGAGCCGGAGAAGGGCGCGGCCGTCGCCAAGAAGTAATAAGACGCCCCCCGAAGCGGCCTGCGGCCACCTCCCCCCACTGGGGGGCGGCGCGACCGCTTGGGAGCGGCCCTGCGCAGCGTGCCCTCGTCTGAGGGTGTAGCGGGCGCAGGGGTTTGCAACGTGGGCATGGCCCGCCATGCCCACCTTACAGACCCACGTCATGATTCGAAGTTACTTGCTGTCACTCGCCGCACTGCTGCTCGCGGCACCCGCCCAGGCCCTGACGCCCGCAGAGGCGCAGGCCATTGCCATCGGCGACACCGATGCCCGCATCACGGCCCTGCAACAGGCCGTGCTGAACCCCGATGAAGGCAAGGTGGCCTTGCTGCAGGCCCTGGCGGACGACGCCGTCAAGGTGGCGGGCGGCAAGGTCTACATCGTGCGCGATGACAAGGCAGCGGACGCGGCGACCGGCGAAGCGGTGACGCTACCCGATGACGCCGAGGACGTCATCAACAACAACCGCATGCGCGGCGAGATCGACACGGCGCTCGCGGTGCTCAAGCTTTTCAGCCCCGATGCGAAACAGCGCCTGAGTGCGGCACAGGCCATGCTCAAGGAGCCCGACGCCGGGCGTCTGCCGCTGATCGACAAGGCCCTGGCGGCCGAGCAGGACGAGCGCGTGCGCGGCGTGCTGACGCTGGCGCGCGCGGCGGTGCTGCTGGAGAGTGCCGACACGTCGCAGCGTCTGGCTGCGGCAACGGCACTGGCCCAAAGCCGGACGCCCGCCACCAAGTTGTTGCTCAACCAGCGGCTCGCGGCGGAAGAGGATGCGGGCGTCAAGGCCCAGATCGTCAAGGCCATCCGCGAGATCGACGAGGGCCTGGCCTGGGGCGAGCGTCTGGGCGCGCTGTTCACCGGCGTGAGCCTGGGCAGCATCCTGCTGCTGGCCGCGCTGGGCCTGGCCATCACCTACGGGCTCATGGGCGTGATCAATATGGCGCATGGCGAGCTCATCATGATCGGTGCCTACGCCACCTATGTGGTGCAGGGCCTGTTCCAGAAGTATCTGCCGGCCGTTTTCGACTGGTATCTGGTGGCCGCCGTACCCGTGGCCTTCATGGCGTCGGCACTCGTGGGCGCGGCGCTGGAGCGCAGCGTGATCCGCTTCCTCTACGGCCGCCCGCTGGAGACCCTGCTGGCCACCTGGGGCATCAGCCTGGTGCTCATGCAGGCGGTGCGCTCGCTGTTCGGCGCACAGAACGTGGCGGTGGAAAACCCGGCCTGGATGAGCGGGGGCTGGCTGGTGCTGCCCAATCTCATGCTGCCTTACAACCGCCTGGTCATCATTGCCTTTGCCGCGGCCGTGCTGATCGGCATGGCCCTGCTGATCGGCCGCACGCGCCTGGGCCTGTTCGTGCGCGGGGTTACGCAGAACCGGCCCATTGCCTCCTGCATGGGGGTGAACACCGCGCGGGTGGACACCTATGCCTTCGCGCTGGGTTCGGGCGTGGCCGGGCTGGCGGGCTGTGCCTTGAGCCAGATCGGCAACGTCGGCCCCGATCTGGGCCAAGGCTACATCGTCGACTCCTTCATGGTCGTGGTGCTGGGCGGCGTGGGCCAGCTGGCCGGCACGGTCTATGCCGCGCTGGGCCTGGGCGTGCTCAACAAATTTCTCGAAGGCTGGACGGGCGCAGTACTGGCCAAGATCGCCGTGCTGGTCTTCATCATCATCTTCATCCAGAAGCGTCCGCAGGGCATCTTTGCCATGAAGGGCCGCAGCGCGGAAGCCTGAGTCATGAGCCAAGTCCAACTTCCCGCCACCGCGCCATTGCTGACCCGCAAGGGCTGGAGCGCCTTCCTCGTCGCGCTGCTCGTGGTCTGCGCGCTGGCGCCCGTGCTCAACCTGCTGGTGCCGCAAGGCAGCGTCTTCCACCTCAGCGACTACGCCGTGGCCCTGCTGGGCCGCATCATGTGCTATGCCATCTGCGCGCTGGCCATGGACCTGATCTGGGGCTATACCGGCATCCTGTCTCTCGGCCACGGTCTGTTCTTCGCGCTCGGCGGTTATGTCATGGGCATGTACCTGATGCGCCAGATCGGCCGTGACGGCAACTACAAGAGCGATCTGCCGGACTTCATGGTTTTCCTGGACTGGAAGGAACTGCCCTGGCACTGGGCCCTGAGCGACAGCTTCGTCGCCACGCTGATCCTCATCGTGCTGGTGCCGGGTCTGGTGGCCTTCGTCTTCGGCTACTTCGCCTTCCGCTCGCGCATCAAGGGCGTGTACTTCTCCATCATCACCCAGGCCATGACCTTCGCGGCCATGCTGCTCTTCTTCCGCAACGAGACGGGCTTCGGCGGCAACAACGGCTTCACCGACTTCAAGCGCATCCTGGGTCTGCCCATCGCCACGCAGAACATGCGCATGTTCCTCTTCGTGCTGACCGGCCTGACCCTGCTGGGCTTCTTCCTGCTCGCGCGCTGGCTGGTGCGCGCCAAGTTCGGCCGCGTGCTGCAGGCGATCCGCGACGCCGAGAGCCGCGTCATGTTCTCGGGTTACAACCCCCTGGGCTACAAGCTGGCGATCTGGACCTTGTCGGCTGTGATGTGCGGCATCGCCGGCGCGCTCTATGTGCCGCAGGTCGGCATCATCAACCCGGGCGAAATGAGCCCGGCCAACTCCATCGAGATCGCCATCTGGGCCGCGGTCGGCGGGCGGGCCACGCTGATCGGCCCCATCGTCGGCGCCTTCGTGGTCAACGGCGCCAAGAGCTGGCTTACCGTGGCGGCGCCCGAGTTCTGGCTTTATTTCCTGGGTGGCCTGTTCATCGTGGTCACGCTCTTCCTGCCCGATGGCGTGGTGGGACTCGTGAAGAAACTCAAGGCCCTGTGGGTCGCCAAGGAGAAGAAGTCATGACGCCCGATCTGCTGGAACAGGGCGCCAAACGCTACGAGGCCCGCATCGCGGCGCTGGACGCCGCGCGCCTGAACACCGAAGCCGGCGGCCAGACCGCGAGCTACGGCCGGCTCGTACAGGCCGGCGAAGTGGACGTCACGCATGGTCGCATCCTCTACCTGGAGGATGTGAGCGTGAGCTTCGATGGCTTCAAGGCCATCAACAAGCTCAGCCTGGACATCGCGCCGGGCGAGCTGCGCTGCATCATCGGCCCCAACGGCGCGGGCAAGACCACGATGATGGACATCATCACCGGCAAGACCCGGCCCGACGAGGGCACGGTCTTCTTCGGCTCCACCATCGACCTGCTGCGCCACAGCGAACCCGAGATCGCCCAGCTGGGCATCGGCCGCAAGTTCCAGAAGCCCACGGTCTTCGAGCAGCTCACGGTGTTCGAGAACCTGGAGCTCGCGCTCAAGACCGACAAGGGCGTGAAGTCCTCCATGTTCTTCCGTTTGGATTCGGCCCAGAGCGACCGCCTGGCCGAGGTGCTGCACACCATCCACCTCGCCGACAGCGTGACGCGCCAGGCCGGCAACCTGAGCCACGGCCAGAAGCAGTGGCTGGAGATCGGCATGCTGCTCATGCAGGATCCCAAGCTGCTGCTGCTCGACGAGCCGGTGGCCGGCATGACCGACGAGGAGACGGCGCGCACGGCGGAACTCTTCCTCACGCTCAAGGGCAAGCACTCGCTGATGGTGGTGGAGCACGACATGAGCTTCGTCAAGACGATCTCGGAGATCGTGACTGTGCTGTGTGATGGGTCTGTTCTTGCCCAAGGGACGCTGGAGGAAGTGCAGGCGGATGAGCGGGTGATTGAGGTTTACCTCGGGAGATGATCTTGTTCACCTCTCTTCGCTTTGTCTTACACCGTTGCCAGCCTGCTTTGCCGGGTCTCGCCCCGGCGGGCGACTCACTTTCTCTTGCTTCGCCAAGAGAAAGTAAGCAAAGAGAAGGCGAGCCGGATTCGTCGGCCCTGCGCTGCGCTACGGGCACGCTGCGTTGCTCGGGATCGACGGGAAGCGCAGAAACTCGCCCTGCGGGCTCAAACATCTGCGCTTCTTTCTCCGTCGCTCCCTGCGCTACTCGCCTCCTCATTACGGCGGGGGGAGCCAAATGCCAATCCCCAATGCAACAAGGACGCGCCATGGCGCGTCCTTGTGGGGTTCGGCTGTTGGGTCTTCCTCGCCCTTGTGGCTGTGCCGAGAAGCGCAGCGGCAGGCGGATTGAGAGACGCGCATGTTTGAGCGCAGCGAGTTTGCGCGGCTCCCGCCTGACGCGAGCATCGCAGGTTGCCCCGGCGCAGCCGGGGTCACAGACACCAGGGTCGCCTTTCTTTTGGTTCCTTTTCTTTGGCGACGCAAAGAAAAGGAGCTCGGCCGCCGGGCCGAGACCCGGCAAAGCATCCGAGCCCTGGTGCAACCAGAAAGAAATGAGCCCGACATGCTGAATGTCAAAAACATCAACCAGTACTACGGCGGCTCCCACATCCTGCGCGACGTCAGCCTCAAGGCTGAACTCGGCAAGGTCACCGTGGTCCTCGGCCGCAACGGTGTGGGCAAGACCACGCTGCTCAAGTCCCTCATGGGCCTGGTGCCCATCAAGTCGGGGGACATCGAGTTCGAAGGCCGGGCCATCCAGAAAGACACGCCTTACCAGAGAGCCCGGGCCGGCATCGGCTTCGTGCCGCAAGGCCGCGAGATCTTCGCGCGCCTGACGGTGGAGGAGAACCTGCGCATGGGCCTGGCGAGCAAACCGGGGGGCACGCCCGTTCCCGGCGAGCTCTACGAACTCTTCCCGGTGTTGAAACAAATGATGAACCGCCGCGGCGGCGACCTGTCCGGGGGTCAGCAGCAGCAGCTGGCGATTGCGCGTGCATTGGCGGCGGGGCCCAAGCTGCTGATCCTGGACGAACCCACCGAGGGCATCCAGCCCAGCATCATCAAGGACATCGGTCGCGTGATCCGCATGCTGGCCGACCGCGGCGACATGGCCATCCTGCTGGTGGAGCAGTACTACGACTTCGCCGAGGAGCTGGCCGATGCCTACGTGGTGATGGAGCGCGGTGCCGTCATCGCCGCGGGCCAGGGCAAGGACATGGGGGCCGACGGGGTGCGCAAGCTGGTGGCGATCTGAGCCGGAGTTGAAGCGAGGCTTGTCGTTCCGTCAAAAAATTTGAACTGACTCATCAACCCTGTTCACCACAGGGGCCGATCGTGGGCCCTAGACTTCCGGCCCATGGCAGACACCCGCCCCAACCGCTACACCCTCACCGCCATCGGCCTGCACTGGCTGCTGGCGCTGCTGCTGCTCGGGATGTTCGTGGTCGGTCTCTACATGACCAGCCTGCCGTTTTCGCCCCAGCGGCTCAAGCTCTACAACTGGCACAAGTGGGCGGGCATCGTGGTGCTCACACTGTCCTTCCTGCGCCTGCTCTGGCGTCTGAGCCATCGTCCGCCGGCGCTGCCCGATGCGGTGCTGACCGTGATGCCGGCCTGGCAGCGTTACGCCCACCATGCCACGCATGGCGCACTCTATGTGCTCTTCTTCGCCATTCCGCTGCTGGGCTGGGCCTACAGCTCGGCGGCCGGCTTCCCCATCGTGGTCTTCGGCGTGCTGCCGCTGCCGGACTTCATGCCGGTGGACAAGGCCCTGGCCGAGGCCATCAAGCCCTGGCACGGCTACGCCGCCTATGCGCTGGCCGCGCTCGTGGTCCTGCACGTGGCCGCCGCCCTCAAACATCAGTTCGTCGATCGCGACAGCCTGCTCACCCGCATGCTGCCGCGGCGCCGTTGACCTTCCCACCCGGAACAGGAGTCCCCATGTCTTTGCTTCGCACCCTCACGCTCACCCTGGCCGCGCTGATGGCTCTGCCCGCGCTGGCCCAGCAGAAGCTCGTGCCCGCGCAGAGCGAGATCGTCTTCGTGAGCCGCCAGATGGGCGTGCCGGTCGAGGGCCGCTTCAAGAAGTTCGACGCCCAGATCGCCTTCGATCCGGCCAAGCCCGCCACGAGCAGGATCGCCTTTACCGTGGACACGGGCAGTGCCAGCCTGGGCGTGCCCGAGACCGATGCCGAGCTGCCCAAGCCGGTCTGGTTCAACGTGCCCAAGTTCCCGCAGGCCAGCTTCCAGTCCACGGCCGTCAAGGGCCTGGGCGGCGGCAAGTTCGAGGTGGCTGGCAAGCTGACCATCAAGGGCAACAGCCACGACGTGCTGGTGCCGGTGCAGCTCACACAGTCCGGCGGCACCACCACGGCCACCGGCACGTTCACCATCAAGCGCCTGGTCTTCAAGATCGGTGAGGCCGAGTGGTCCGACACCTCCATGGTGGCCGACGACGTGCAGGTCAAGTTCAAGCTCGCGCTGACCGGCGTGGGCAAGCTCTGAGTTTCTTTTCCTTCAACCCTTGTTTTTCAGGAGACCTTCCATGCGCAAGACCGCTCTCGCTTTGATCGCCGCTGCCGCCCTGGCCGCCGGCGCCGCCCAGGCCCAGTCCGCCACCTATGCCATCGACCCGACCCACACCTTCGTGACCTTCGAGATCAGCCACTTCGGCACCTCGACCAACCGCGGCCGCTGGGACAAGAAGGAAGGCACCGTGCAGTTCGACAAGGCCGGCAAGAGCGGCAAGGTGGAGCTGACCATCGACGTGGCCTCCATCAACACCGGCACCGCCGCTTTCGACAAGCACCTGCGCGGCACCGACTTTTTCGACGTCGAGAAGCACCCGACCGCCAAGTTCGTCGCCGACAAGTTCGTCTTCAACGGCGACAAGGTCAGCGAAGTCAGCGGCAGCCTGACGCTGCTGGGCAAGACCAATCCCGTGACCCTCAAGGCCAGCCAGTTCAACTACTACCAGAACCCCATGCTCAAGCGTGAAGTCTGCGGCGGCGATTTCGAGACCACGATCGACCGCACGGCCTACGGCATGAACTACGGCATCCAGTGGGGCTTCCCCAAGGACGTGCGCCTGGTGGTGCAGGTCGAGGCCGTGAAGCAGTAAACCCCCCACGGTTTCAGAACAAGCCGGCCTGGCGACAGGCCGGCTTTTTTCATGCGCGCTCGCTATGATGTTTGCCTTTCCCGTCAGTCGACACAGGGAGTTGCCATGCCTTACATGCTCATGATGGTCGAACCCGTCGACCAGCGCCGCACCCGTACCGAAGCCGAGGGCCGCGAGGTCTATGGCCGCATGGTCGCCTTCGGCGAGCAGTTGCGTGCGCGCGGCCAGCTGCTGGCCGTGGAGTCCCTGGCCTCGCAGGAACACGCCACGCGCGTGCAGGTGCGCGCAGGCCAAGCCTTGCTGACCGACGGCCCGTTTGCCGAGGCCAAGGAAATGGTGGGTGGCTTCTTCCTGGTCAACTGCCAGACCCGCGAGGAGGCGCTGGAGCTGGCCCGGCAATGCCCGGCCGCCGAATGGTGCACGGTGGAGGTGCGCGAGACCGCGCCCTGTTACGAACACTGAGGTCAACGACGGACTCAGGGTTTTTACCAGGCCCGAGCCTGTCGAAAGCGCGCGTCCTGCTTCGTCGTGCATGTATCAGCCGCCCATACGCGGCTGGAAGACACACAAGGAGTCGACATGCGTTACATGATCATCGTCAAAGCCACGCCGCAGTCCGAAAGCGGGGTGTTCCCCCCCAATATGAGCGAGATGATCGCCATCATGGGCAGGTTCCACGAGGAGCTGGCCCAGGCCGGCGTGCTGCTCGATGCCTCCGGCCTGGCGCCCAGTTCGCAGGGCTGGCGCATCCGCTACGAAGGCCAGAACCGCCGCGTGATCGACGGCCCCTTCACCGAGAGCAAGGAGCTGATCGCGGGCTACACCCTGATCGAGGTGCGCAGCCGCGAGGAGGCGCTGGAGTGGACGCGCCGTTTTCCCAACCCCGTGGGCGAGGGCATGGCAGCCGAGATCGAGGTGCGCCGTCTGTACGAGATGGAAGACTTCGCCGATGTGATGCCGGCGGCGGCCTGAAGGAGCGTCTCATGAACCGTCAGATCTACGTCAACCTGCCCGTGCGCGACCTGGAGCGATCCAAGAGTTTCTTTGCTGCCCTCGGCTACAGCTTCAACCCGCAGTTCACCGACGAGAAGGCCGCCTGCATGGTCGTGGGCGAGAACATCTACGTCATGCTGCTGAGCCAGCCTTTCTTCGCCGGCTTCACGACCAAGCCCGTGGTCAATGCCCGCGAGGGGACCGAGGTGCTGGTCTGCCTGTCCTGCGAGAGCCGCGAAGAGGTGGACGAGCTGGTCAAGAAGGCCTGGGCTGCCGGCGGCACCGTGCCGCGCACGGCCGTGGACCATGGCTTCATGTACCAGCATGGTTTCGAAGACCCGGACGGCCATATCTGGGAACTGGCCTATATGGACGAGGCCGCCTTCCTGGCCCAGACCGCTGCCGCCGCCTGAAGCCGCATGCACAGCGCCACCCATGACACCATCGCCGCCGTCTGGCGCATCGAGTCCGCGCGCATCGTCGCGGCCGTCGCGCGGATGCTGCGCGACATCGGTCAGGCCGAAGAGGTGGCGCAGGACGCGCTGGTGGCGGCGTTGGAGCACTGGCCCCGTGAAGGCCTGCCCGACAAGCCCGGCGCCTGGCTCATGACCACGGCCAAGCATCGTGCGCTGGACCTCTTGCGCCGCCACAAGGTGCAGGGCGAGGTGCTCAATCAGGTGGGCCTGGATCTGGAGGCACAGGAAGCGCTGGTGGTGCCCGACATCAGCGAAGGTATCGACGCCAGGCGCGCCGATGCCATCGGCGACGACATGCTGCGCCTGATCTTCACGGCCTGCCACCCGGTGCTGGTGCCCGAGCAGCGCGCCGCGCTCACGCTCAAGCTCATCGCCGGCCTGAGCACGCACGAGATCGCGCGCGCCTTCCTGGTCAGCGAGGCCACGCTGGCGCAGCGCATCGTGCGCGCCAAACGCACGCTGAGCGAGGCCAGGGTGCCCTACGAGCTGCCGCGCGGCGAGGCCCTGGGGGAGCGTCTGGCCTCGGTGCTCGAGGTGGTCTACCTGGTCTTCAACGAGGGCTACACCGCCACCGCGGGCGAGGACTGGATGCGCCCTGCGCTGGTGGAAGAGGCCCTGCGCCTGGGCCGCATGCTGGCCGCCCTGGCGCCTGCCGAGCCCGAGGTGCTGGGCCTGCAGGCCCTGATGGAACTGCAGGCTTCGCGCATCGCGGCGCGCACCGATGGCCAGGGCCGCCCCGTGCTGCTGCTGGAGCAGAACCGCGGCCTGTGGGATGCCTTGCTGATCCGTCGCGGGCTCGAGGCACTGGCGCGTGCGGAGTCCTTGTGCGCGCAGCAGGGTCTGAGCCTGGGGTCCTATGCCTTGCAGGCCGCCATCGCGGCCTGCCATGCACGGGCACACGAGGCAGCCCAGACCGACTGGGCGCGCATCGCGGCGCTTTACGAAGCGCTGGCGCAGACCGCGCCCTCGCCGGTGGTGGAACTCAACCGCGCCGTGGCCGTGGCCATGGCCTACGGCCCGGCCGCAGGCCTGGCCATCCTCGACACCCTGCGCGACGAGAAGGCCTTGCAGGCCTACCAGTGGCTGCCCAGCGTGCGCGGCGACCTGCTGCACAAGCTGGGTCGCCATGCCGAGGCGCGGGCCGAGTTTGAGCGCGCGGCCGCGCTGACACAGAACCAGCGTGAACGCGAACTGCTGCTCGCGCGGGCACAGGCCTGCGGCGCCTGAGTTTTTTACCACTGTCCCAGGAGGATCATCATGAACAACCCCGTCGGCTGGTTCGAGATTTATGTCAACGACATGGCGCGTGCGAAGGCTTTTTACCAGGGCCTGCTGGGCGTGGAGCTCACGCGGCTGCAGAGCCCGGACGGCGACAGCAGCATGGAGATGTGGGCCTTTCCCATGAACGACGGCAGCTACGGCGCCTCGGGTACCCTCGCGAAGATGGCCGGCATGAGCGCCGGCGGCAACAGCACCCTGGTCTATTTCAGCTGCACGGACTGCGCCGTCGAGGCCGCACGTGCGGTGCCGCATGGCGGCCGGGTGGAGCAGCCCAAGACCTCACTGGGTCCTTACGGCTTCATGGCGCTGGTGGTGGACACCGAAGGCAACCGGATCGGCCTGCACTCCATGGCCTAGTCTGCAATCGACGGCATGGACGCCCGGCACGCAAGCCGAAAAATTGACGCATGTCAAGAAAACAACAATCCGGGCCGGGCCTTCGTTGACGCTCTGCTGGGCCCTGCCGATACTGGTGCCATCAAGCATTTCCCCGCGTCACCGGCGCCGGGACCAAGGAGTCGCGTATGCGCACCAATCTGCCGGTCACCGATCGCGAATACCCTTTTCCTTCCGGCGAGACCCTGGTCTCGACCACCGACACCAAAGGCCGGATCACCTACTGCAACCCGCGCTTCATCGAGGTCAGCGGCTACAGCAAGGACGAGCTGCTGGGCCAGCCGCACAACCTGATCCGCCACCCGGACATGCCCGAGGAGGCCTTTCGGGACATGTGGGCCACGATCCAGGCGGGCAAGCCCTGGTCGGCGCCGGTGAAGAACCGGCGCAAGGATGGCGACTACTACTGGGTCATCGCCAATGCCACACCGCTGATGCAGAACGGCCAGCCCGTGGGCTATATGTCGGTGCGCACGGAAGCCACGCGCGAGCAGATCCGCGACGCCGAGGCGCTCTATGCGCGCCTGCGCGAGGAGAAGGCACGGGGCCAGCAGAGCCTGGCGCTGCATCGTGGCCGCGTCGTGAGCCTGGGGCTGTGGGCGCGGGTCGCGTCCGCTCTGACGCCTGGGCTCGAAGGCAAACTGCTGCTGATCCTGCTGGGCCTGCTGCTGGCAGGCTATGCGCTGGAGCTCCTGCTGCCCAGCGTTTGGGCGCTCGTCCTCCTGCTGCCTTTGCTGCTGCTGGCGTGGTGGTACCAGACGCGGCTGGTGGTGCGCCCGCTGGACCTGCTCATCGCTGCTGCCAACCGCATGGCCGCGGGCGATCTGACCGAGCGCGTGGCGCAGGACCGCAACGACAAGCTCGGCGAGCTGCAGCAGGCGCTGGGGCAGCTCTCGGTCAACCTGCTGTCCATCGTGCGTGACGCGCGCGAAGAGAGCGGCCACATGCTGGTGGGCACGCAGGAGATTGCCCAGGGGAACCAGGACCTCTCGGCGCGCACCGAATCGCAGGCCAGCAATCTGCAGCAGACGGCGGCCTCGCTGGAAGAGATCACGGGCACCGTGCGCAGCACCGCCGACTCGGCGCGCCGTGCCACGGAGGTGACGAGCGAGGTCAATGCCATGGCGGAACGCAGCCGCATGGCCGTGGACGAGCTGGGGCGCACCATGCGCGAGATCGAGCTGTCGTCCACGCGCATCGGCGAGATCACCCAGGTGATCGACGGCATCGCCTTCCAGACCAATATCCTGGCACTGAACGCGGCGGTGGAGGCCGCACGTGCGGGCGAGCAGGGGCGCGGCTTCGCCGTGGTGGCCAGCGAGGTGCGGGCCCTGGCCGGGCGCAGTGCCGAGGCGGCCAAGGAGATCAAGAAGCTCATCGAGGATTCGCGTGCCCGGGTGCGCGATGGCCACGAGAAATCACTGGCGGTGCAGTCCAGCATGGCCGAAGCCGTGGGTGGCGTGCAGCGCGTCAACAACCTGGTCGGCGAGATCAGCCACTCGGCCAATGAGCAACTCTCGGGCGTGTCGCAGATCAACGCGGCCGTGGCCCAGCTCGACACCATCACGCAGCAGAATGCAGCCTTGGTCGAGCAGATCTCGGCCTCGTCGCACGCGCTGGAGGAGACGGCGCACACGCTGACCGAGAGCGTGCAGGTCTTCAAGCTCGACCGGCACGAGACCGCGGCACAGCCCGATGCCGTAGCCCTGCGCCGGGCGCACAAGGCCGCCAGCCTGTCGGCCCCGCGTCTGCACTGAGCGGATCCGGCGCGGTGGTGTTCAGCTGCCGTACAGGTGGATGGTGTTCTTGCCGGCGTGCTTGGCCTGGTACATGGCCTCATCCGCCTGACGCATCAGCACGTCCAGGTCGGTGTCGCCGGAGTTGAACAGCGTGATGCCGATGCTGCCGCTGGACTGGTAAGCCAGTCCTTCCAGATCGTAGGGTTGGGCCATGCTCACCAGGGCCTTGGCCGCGATCTGGCGCGCCTCGGTACGGGCCAGTGCGAGGTCGGCGTTCAGATGCTCCAGCACGATCACGAACTCGTCACCGCCCAGGCGGGCCACGGTGTCGGACTCGCGCACCACACGGCTCAGGCGGCTGGCAATCTGCTGCAGCAGCAGGTCGCCCGCGTGGTGCCCGTGCTCGTCGTTGATCTTCTTGAAATTGTCCACGTCCACGAAGAGCAGGGCGCCATGCTGGTTGTTGCGCCGCGCTACCGCCAGCGCACGCTGCAGCCGCTCCAGCAGCAGGCGCCGGTTGGGCAGCGCGGTGAGGTGGTCGTAGAAGGCGATATGACGGATCTCTTCCTCCCGCAGCTTGCGGTCGGAGATGTCGCTCATGGTGGCCACATAGTGTGTCACCAGACCCTGCTCGTCGCGTACCGCCGTGATGGTGGTCCACAGCGGCAGCAGGTCGCCGCGTTTGCGCTGGTCCCAGATCTCGCCTTCCCACTTGCCGGTGGCGCGGATGGTCTCCCACATCGCGGCGTAGAAGGCCGCGTCATGCCGGCCTGAACGCAGCGTGCTGGTCTTGCGTCCGATCAGTTCCTCGCGCGTGTAGCCCAGCAGGTCCAGAAAGGCCTGGTTGACGCGCAGGATGCTGGTGTCGGCATCGCTGACCAGCATGGCCTGGCGCGACTCGAAGGCCACGGCCGCGATGCGGCGCTCCTGTTCGGCCCGGGTGCGCTCGGTGATGTCGCGCGCGACCACCACCACCGCACGCCGGCCCTCTACCTCCAGTTCCAGGGCCTGGGCCCGGGCCTCGAACACATGGCGCCCGCCCAGCGTGTCCATCTCGTACTCGATCACCTGGGGCGTGCCAGCCTCCAGGGTCTGGCGTATGAAGCGCAGGAAGCGCCGGGCCTGTTCCTCGCCCATCACTTCGTCGAGCCGCTTGCCCAGGGTGTCCTCCGCGGGCGCATAGAGCAGGCGTTCCTCGGGGGAGATCACCTCCAGGTAGCGGCCATCCTCGTCGAGCACGAGCAGCAGGTCGGGCGAGGCCCGCGTGATGGCCCGGCGCATGGCTTCGCTGCGCGCCAGCGCCTGGCGGGCCCGGCGCTGGTCCTCCAGGTCGTGCAGCAGCAGGGCCAGCAGGGCGGTGCTCGGGCCGAGGACGAAGAGATAGGGCCAGGCCAGGGTGTCGAGCAGCTTGTACAGATGCTGCGTCGGCAGCAGCAGGAACCAGCCCAGGCAGGCGATGTGCAGCAGCGTGCCGAAGATCAGGAAGTCCAGCAGCCTGGGCTGGGTCCAGCCGCGCTGCAGCGCGCTGCGCATCAGCAGGCCGGCCAGGACCGAGGTGCTGATCACGGCCACGCCCACCCAGGCTCCCGCACCGCCGAGCCACAGCCGGTAGGCCGCCGCGATGAGGCCGGCAATCGCCGCAGCCAGCGGTCCGGCAAAGATGCCGGCCACCCCGAGGATGGCCGAGCGGCCGTCGAAGATCACGCCCGGGGCCAGCCGCGCCGGATGCATCATGCCAAAGATGCAGATGGCGCCAAAGAGCAGGCCGGCCGTCACGGCCGCCGCGCGCCGGCGTTCACCCCAGAGCCGGATGTTGAACTCGTACAGTGCCGACAGCGCCAGCAGCAGGGCCGTGCTGTAGATCAGATCAAGCGTCATGAAGCAGTATCCGGTGAGGGCGCGCAACGCAGGGACGGGGTGAGGGGCATCATAGGCCAAGGGTTGCGCGGTCGGGGCCTATTCGCACCCGCCCCTGTGGACAAATGCCCACGCATGGGAATTCTTCCCGATGTAAGCTGTGGCGATGTCACGTTTAGTATTCGCATGAAACGTCGTTCACTGCTGCAGACCCTGGCGTGTGTGCCGGCATGGTCTGGCCTGTCCTTGCCGGTCCAGGCAGCGTCTCCCCTTGTATTGGCCGCCGCGCCAGCCGTGCTGCCCGTGGCCGGACAGAGCGATTTGCCCGTCTGGGCCTACGACGCCCAGGTGCCCGGCCCCGTGTTGCGCTACCGCCGCGGTGAGGTGCTGGACCTCGAGCTGCACAACGCGCTGCCCGATCCCACGACCATCCACTGGCACGGCATCCGCCTGCCCAATGCCATGGACGGGGTGCCCGGTCTCACGCAGGACGCGGTGGCACCAGGGCAGCGCTTCCGGTATCGCTTCGCCTTGCCCGATGCTGGGACCTACTGGTACCACCCGCACTGGGGCACGCCCGAGCAGCTGGAGCGCGGTCTGTCTGGTGCGCTCATCATCGAGGACGACGAACCGCCGTTGGTGGACCGTGATCTGGTCTGGCTGCTCGACGACTGGCGGCTCGACGCGCAGGGCCGCATTGCCGAGAACTTCTACAACTTCCACGACGTGGCGCATGCCGGCCGCATGGGGCAGTTGCTCACGGTCAATGGTCAGCTCCAACCTGCGCAGGCGCTGCGCACCGGCGAGCGCGTGCGCCTGCGCCTGGTCAATGCGGCCAATGCGCGCATCTTCGCGCTCACGCTCGAAGGGCTGAACGCCTGGCTGATCGCGCGCGACGGCATGCCGGCCGATGCGGCCGTGCCCTGGGAAGGGGAGCTCTTGCTGGGCCCCGGCATGCGCGCGGACTTCATCGTGGACGCGGCCGCACCCGGGCGCTACCTGCTCAAGGACGCGGACCGGCGCGGCGAGCGCGTGCTGGCCACCCTGGAGGTGCGTGGTGCACCAGCTTCAGGCGCGGCCCGCCCCGCACCCCGGCCGGCGCCCTACGAGCCGTTGCCCGAGCCGGATCTCGATAAGGCCCTGGTGCACGACCTCGTGCTGGGAGGCGGCGCGATGAACCGCGAGGGCTGGCCGCAGGAGAGCCTGGCCGAGCGCGAGGCGCGGCGCCTGCGCCTGCAGGCCGGTGCGCGCGAGGCGGCCCCGGCCTGGACCATCAACGGCCAGGCCCATCTGCAGCACAGCCGCGAGCACGCCGCGCATGCGGCCGAATTCCGCGTGCCGCGCGGGCGCAGCGTGCGACTGCGCATCGACAACCGCACGGCCTGGTGGCATCCCATGCACCTGCACGGCCACCACTTCCGCGTGCTCTCGCGCAACGGCACGCCGCTGCCCGAGCGCCCCTGGCGCGACACCGTGCTCATGGGGCCGCGCGACCGCGTCGAGATCGCCTTCGTGGCCGACAACCCGGGCTGGTGGCTGCTGCACTGCCATGTGCTCGAACACCATGCCGGGGGCCTGGGCACGCTGTTCGAGGTGCAGGGCTAGGGCCTGCTCACACTATTTTCTTGAGTGCGAACGGGGTGCAAACGGCGCCAATCTAGGCGCACGACGAAGCCCAGACTGGCCGTCTGGGCGAGGAGTGCAACAACGAGTGGCGTCGTTTGCACCCCGTTCCCTTCGGGTTGCGGCCAAAAAGGCCATGCGCGGCGTTGCGAAGCCTTGCCGGGGGGCCACC
>JAIESX010000028.1 GCA_019745555.1 Burkholderiaceae bacterium
CCGGCCAAGGGCAAGGTCAACGAGCTGGCCAAGATGCTGCCCAAGTACTACGAGGTGCGCGGCTGGGACAAGGAAGGTCGACCGACGGCCGACACCAAAAAACGTCTGGGTCTCTGAGCCCACGCCGTTCGGGACAGGAAAGCGGCTCGGCGCAGCCGCTTTCCATTCGGGAGTTCACCATGCATCACGTCATCCTCGGTGCCGGCCCGGCCGGCGTCATCGCCGCCGAAACTCTGCGCAAGCACGCACCGGACGACCGCATCACCCTGGTGGGTGAGGAGCGCGAGGCGCCGTACTCGCGCATGGCCATTCCCTATCTGCTGATCGGCAACATCGGCGAAGAAGGCACGCTGCTGCGCAAGAGCGCGCGCCACTACGCCGATCTGCGCATCGAGACCGTGCAGGCGCGCGCGACGTCCGTCGACGTCAAGGCCAAGTCGGTGAAGCTGGACAACGGCAACGCCCTGGCCTTCGACACGCTGCTGGTTGCCACCGGGTCCACGCCTGTGAGTGCGCCCATTCCTGGCATCAACCTGCCCGGCGTGCACAGCTGCTGGACACTGGCCGATGCGCGTGCCATCCAGGCGCGTGCCGCCAAGGGCGCGCGCGTGCTGCAGATGGGCGCGGGCTTCATCGGCTGCATCATCCTGGAAGCACTCGCCGTACGTGGCGTGCAGCTGACCGTGGTAGAGATGGGCGACCGCATGGTGCCGCGCATGATGGGTCCGGCGGCCGGCGGCATGATCAAGCAGTGGGTGGAGTCCAAGGGCGTGACGGTGTACACCGGCACCAAGGTGGAGTCCATCACGCAGGGGCAGGGCCAGACCCTGGACGTGAAACTGTCCAACGGCAAGACGCTGAACGTCGATCTGGTCATCAGCGCCACGGGGGTGAAGCCGGCCATCGGCTTTCTCGAAGGTTCGGATGTCAAATGCCTGCTCGGCGTGCTGACCGACGAGCACATGCAGACCAATGTGCCCGGCATCTATGCCGCGGGCGATTGCGCCGAGGCCTTCGACAAGATCAGCGGCCAGGCCATCGTGAGCGCCATCCAGCCCAACGCGGCCGAGCAGGCCCGCGTGGCGGCGATCAATATGGCGCTGCAGAACAGGCCGGGGCAACGTGCCGTGCTGCACGGCGTGACGCAGATCAACGTGCTCGACACCCTGGGCCTGATCTCGGCCAGCTTCGGTCACTGGCAGGGTGTGCCGGGTGGACAGAAGGTGGAGCTCACCGATGCGGGCAACTGGCGCCACCTGAGCCTGCAATTCAAGGACGATGTGCTCGTGGGCTGCAACAGCGTGGGCTGGACCGATCACGTGGGCGTGATGCGTGGCCTGGTGGAGGACCAGGTGAAGCTCGGGTCCTGGAAGGACACGCTGATCGAGGACCCCACGCAGCTGGTGCCGGCCTATCTGGCCAGCGCGCAGGCGCAAGGCCTGTGGAACGGCCCGGGCGATGAGCGGCGCCGATAATGCGCCGATGAAGATCACCTTCAAGCTCTACGCGACGCTGACCGACTATTTGCCGCCGCAGGCGCGCGGTGATAACCGGATCGAGCTCGACGTGGCGCCGGGTGCCACCATCGCGCAGGTGGCCGAGCCCTTTGGCTTGCCAAGCAAACTGGTGCATCTGGTGCTGGTCAATGGCGTCTACGTGCCGCCGGCCGAGCGCACCACGCGTACGCTCAGCGAAGGCGATGTGCTGGCGATCTGGCCGCCCATCGCGGGGGGCTGAGCGAGCGGCCGATTCCGTGCAGTCTTCCTATCCCGACATCTTCGAGCGCGACATGGCCTGCACCGAGGCCGAGTGGCTGGCCTGGCTGCCAGCTGCCGTGGGTGAGCATCGCTATCAGCAGGGACAGAGCGAGGTACAGGTGCAGATCGGTTCGGGCACCTTGCAGCTGCAGTGGCAAGCCCAGCCGCCGCGCGTGATTGCACTCGTGCGCCTGCCGCGTCTGCTGGTGCGCTTTGCCTTCCGGAACGTCCCCGATGCTGAGCGCACAACCTTCATGCGCCGCTTCGATCTCTACACCCAGCGCGGCGGCGGCTGAAGCGTCCTACCAGCGCACCATCAGCCGCCCCTTGAGCACCTTGCTCTCCAGGCGCGTGAGCGGCGTGTCGCCCTTCTTGATGCAGTCGCCGCTGGCCACATCGAACTGCCATTCGTGCTTGGGGCAGGTGAGCTGGAGTCCCTGGAGTGCGAGCTCGGGGATGTTGGTGCTCTGGTGCGGGCAGCGGCTGTCGTAGACCTGGTAGCGTCGCCCCTCGCGGTAGATGAAGAGGCCACGGCCTTGATGCTCGGTGCGCAGGACCTGGCCATCGATCAGGTCCTTGGTGGCCATGACGTCGCGCCACTGCGGCGGCTCGCCCCTGAGCGCCTCGGGCGCGAACTCGGGCAGCTGCATGGCGAGGATGACGTCGGTGGCCCAGACGATCTTGGACAGGCCCAGGGTGGGGAAGGCCATGAGCAGGGCGTCGATGATTTCGGCCCCACTGCAGCCTTCGCGCAGCGCGCGCTTGACGTACTGGCGCAGGCCGCGCTCGGTCTGCGCGTCCACCTTGGTGATGACGGAGATCAGCGCGCGGGTCTTGGGGTCGAGCAGCTTGCCGGCGTCCTTGAGGAAGCTGAAGTAGTGGCCCATGGCTTCGGGCCGGGCCTGGACCAGGTAGTCGAGCGCATCGCTCATGTCTTTGCTCCGGAGATGGGGAGGGGCGGCAGTTGCGCCGCCTCGTCGTGGGTCAGGCGCGTGCGTGCGCCGGTCCCGGTGTCGAACCAGTCCAGCGTGCCGTGCAGGCGCACGACATCGCCGACGATGAGCAGGCTGGGAGATGTGTAGCCGCTGCCCGCCGCCTTGCCCGGCAGGTCGGCCAGGGTGCCGGTGAGCACGCGCTGCGTGGCCAGGGTGCCATGCTGCACCAACGCAATGGGCCGTGTCGCCGGTGCGCCGTGGGCGATGAGCTGACGGCAGATCTCGGGCAGGGCGCTCAGACCCATGTAGATCACGACGGTCTGCTGGGGACGCACAAGGGCGGCCCATTCCAGCTCGGGGTTGCCGTCCTTGAGATGGCCGGTGACGAAGAGGCAGCTCTGCGCATGGTCGCGGTGCGTGAGCGGGATGCCGGCGTAGCAGGCCACGCCGCTGGCGGCCGTGATGCCGGGCACCACCTCGAAGGGCACACCCTGTTCGCCGAGCTTCTGCATCTCTTCGCCGCCGCGGCCGAAGATGAAGGGGTCGCCGCCCTTGAGGCGCACGACCTGCTTGCCCTGTTGTGCGAGTTGCACCAGCAGGGCGTTGATCTGTTCCTGGCGTAGTGTGTGCTCGTTGCGGCGCTTGCCGGCGTAGATGCGTTCGGCCTTCGGGTTGGCCAGCGCGAGCACGCCGTCGGAGACCAGGTTGTCGTAGACCAGCACGTCGGCGCTGGCCAGCAGGCGCGCGGCGCGCAGGGTCAGCAGTTCGGGGTCGCCCGGACCCGCGCCGACAAGGTAGACGCGGCCGCTGGCGGAGGCAGGCTGTGTGCTCATCGTGCCAGCACCAGCTCGACGCTCTTGAGGCCAGCCACGGTGAGCAGCAGCGAGCCGAAGAGATGCAGGGATGCGGTGCCCAGCGCCAGGCCGTAACGCGTCTGCTGCAGCAGGGCCACGACCTCGGCCGAGAAGCTGGAGAAGGTGGTCAGCGCGCCCAGAAAACCGGTGATCAGCAGCAGCCGCCAGGCCGGATCGAGCTGGGGCAGGGCCTGGAACACAGCCACCGCCACGCCGACGAGGTAGCCACCGATGAGGTTGGCGGCCAGCGTGCCCCAGGGCAGCAGCGCACCCGGCGTGCTGAGCCACAGGCCCAGGCGCCAGCGCAAGAGGGCGCCGGCGCAGGCACCGAGGCAGATGGCGAGGACGGGGAGCATGGCCGGAGTTTAGCGCTCCGCATCACGCACTCAGAGCCGCATCTGCTGCGGCAGCCAGGTGACCAGTCCGGGCACGAACCAGATCAGCAGCACGGCCAGCATCATGAGCCCGAACATGGGCAGGGAGACGCGGGCGATCCAGGGCAGCTGCTTGCCGGTCATGCCCTGCAGCACGAAGAGATTGAAGCCCACGGGAGGCGTGATCTGCGCCATCTCGACCACGATGACCACGAAGATACCGAACCACAGCGGGTCGATGCCGGCCTTCTGCACGGTGGGCATGAGCACGCCCATGGTGAGCACCACGATGGAGATGCCATCGAGGAAACAGCCCAGCAGGATGAAGAAGACGGTGAGCGCCAGCACCAGGCCGAAGGGGCTCAGGCCGATGGAGCCGATCCACTCGGCCAGGTGGCGCGGCAGGCCGATATAGCCCATGGCCAGCGTGAGGAAGGCGGCGCCAGCGAGGATCAGCGCGATCATGCAGTACAGGCGCGTGGCGCCCAGCAGCGCGTCCCAGAAGGTGTGGCGGTCCAGCGAGCCCTGCAGCCCCGAGAGGATGAGGGCGCCCACCACGCCGATGGCGGCGGCCTCGGTGGCGGTGGCGATGCCGGCGTAGATCGAGCCCAGTACGCCAGCAATGAGCAGCAGCACGGGGATGAGGCTGCGCGAGGCGCGCAGCTTGGCGCCCAGGCTCATGGGCGGGTCGCGCGGCGGCACCTGCCCCGGATGGCGCAGCGCCCAGACCATGATGTAGCCCGAGAACAGCAGGGCCAGCAGGATGCCAGGGATCACGCCCGCGATGAAGAGCTGGGCGATGGAGACGTCGGCGGCGACGCCGTAGACGATCATGATGATGGACGGCGGAATCAGCAGACCCAGGGTGCCGGCACCGGCCAGCGAGCCGATGGCGATGTCGTCCGGGTAGCCGCGCCGCTTGAGCTCGGGCAGGGTCATCTTGCCGATGGTGGCGCAGGTGGCGGCGCTGGAACCCGAGACGGCGGCGAAGATGGCGCAGCCCGCTACATTGGTGTGCAGCAGACGCCCGGGCAGGGCCTGCATCCAGGGCGCGAGGCCGCGGAACATGTCCTGGCTCAGTCGGGTGCGGAACAGAATCTCGCCCATCCAGATGAAAAGCGGCAGGGCGGTGAGCGTCCAGCCCGAGGCCGAGCCCCAGATGGTCACGGCCATGGCGTCGCCGGCCGGACGGGCCGAGAAGATCTGGATGGCGATCCAGGCCACGCCCGAGAGCGTGAGCCCGATCCAGACACCGCTGCCCAGGATGAGGAAGAGCGCGGCGATCAGCAGCGCGGTGACGAGGAATTCATTCATTGCGCAGGGCCTCGCCGTCGCTGGGGCTGGCGCGGCGGCCGCGCAGCTCCAGCCAGAGTTCATCGAGCAGGGCTAGGGCGAAGATCACGCTGCCCACGGCCATGCTGAGCTGCGGGATCCACAGCGGCGTGGCATCACTGCCGGTGGAGATGTCGTGAAAAGCGTGTGACTGCCAGGCCAGGCGGCAGCTGTAGAGGGCCAGCAGCACGGCCAGTGCGCCGCCCAGGCCCAGGCTCCAGAGCTCGAGCGCGCGCCGCGCGCTGCCCTGCAGGTGTGTGAGCAGCAGGGTGACGCGGATGTGCTCGCCCTTCTTGAGGGTGTGCGCCAGTGCCAGGAAGCCGGCGCCCGCCATGAGGTAACCGGCGTAGGCGTCGGTGCCGCGGACATGGAAACCGAACTGCCGGCTCAGGATGGACAGCAGCACCATGCCGAGCAGACCGATCATGCACAGCGCCGCCAGCACGGCGGCGCTGTCGTAGAGCGCGTCGAGAATACGGCGCAGCATCAGCCCCGGGCCTTACTTGCTGTAGGCGTTGACCAGGGTGGTGCCGTCGGCACCGGCCTTCTCCAGCCACTCCTTGAGCATGGTGTCACCGATCTTCTTGAGTTCGGCCTTGAGCGCGGGCGAGGGCGTGACGACCTGCATGCCATTGGCCTGCAGCTTGGCCAGAGTCTCGGTGTTGATGCGCTGGCTGGCGGCCAGGCCACGGGCTTCGGCGGCAGCGGCGGCCTTGAGCACGGCATCCTGTGCAGACTTGTCCAGCGCGTCGAAGGCCTTCTTGTTCACGATGACCGCGTTCTTGGGCAGCCAGGCCTGGGTGTCGTAGTAGTACTTGAGGTGCTCGAAGAGCTTGCTGTCCACGCCGGTGGCGCCCGAGGTCATGGTGGCTTCGACCACGCCCGTGGCCAGGGCCTGCGAGAGTTCAGCGGCCTGAACGGTGACCGGTTGGGCACCGACGAGTTCGGCGATGCGGCCGGTGGCCGGGCTGTAGGCGCGCCACTTCACGCCCTTGAGGTCGGCCACGCTGTTGATCGGCTTCTTGGTGTAGATGCCCTGCGGCGGCCAGGGCACGGCGTAGAGCAGCTGCATGCCCTGTTCGGCCAGCTTCTTCTCCAGCAGGGGCTTCTGGGCCTGGTAGAGCTTGACGGACTGGGCGTAGCTGTCGGCCAGGAAGGGCAGGCCATCGGCACCATAGATCTGCCATTCGTTCTGGAAGTTGGCCAGCAGGATCTCGCCCATCTGGGCCTGGCCGCCCTGCACGGCGCGCTTGATTTCGGGGGCCTTGAACAGCGAGGCGTTGGCGTGCAGCGTGATCTTGAGCTTGCCGCCCGTGGCCTGGTCCACCTCGGCGGCGAACTGCGCCATGTTCTCGGAATGGAAGTTGGTGGCCGGGTAGGCGGCGGCCAGGTCCCATTTGGTCTGGGCCAGGGCGCTGCCGCCGGCCAGGGAAAGGGCCAGCGTGAGGCTGGCCAGAGAGAAATGACGACGCTGCATGTTCACTCCAGTGGGTTGAAGGGTGGGGCAACTTTACGGGCGTCCCGAGCATTAGGGCATAGGCATATTCCCTAAATGCTGATAAATTGTCAACAAATTGTTGTTGCATTTATCCCGTTTCACCAGAACAGGGCGCCATGCCCTGCAGGAGTGCTCCCCATGCCCAAGAAGCCCGCATCCGGTGCCGCCGGCAAGTCGCCGATCGTGTCTTCGGCCCATCTCGTATCGCCGCGCAGCGCGGAGATGAGCGAGTTCGAGTTCGGTCTCATCGTGGCGGGCAATGCCTTCCACCGCTGGATCGTGCACTGCATGTCGGCCGCCGGCCTCAAGGACCTGACGCCACTGGACGTGCTGGTCCTGCACCACGTCACGCACCGCGCGCGCGACAAGCGCCTGGCCGACATCAGCTTCATCATGAACGTCGAGGACACGCACCTGATCAACTACGCGCTCAAGAAGCTGCAGGGCCTGGGCGTGGTGGCTTCGAGCAAGAACGGCAAGGAGGTGACCTACGCCGCTACCGAGGAGGGTCAGCGTTATGTACAGCGCTACCGCGAGATCCGCGAGGGCTGCCTGATCAATGCGCTCAAGGCCGACGAGGGTCTGAACCGCGATATCGGCGAGCTGGCGCGTCTGCTGCGCGTCTTGTCCGGCGTCTATGACCAGGCGGCCCGCTCGGCCGCGAGTTTGTGAGGGAGCAGGTGATGACAATCGCAAAGCGCTGGCAGTTCTGGATCGACCGCGGCGGCACCTTCACCGACATCGTGGGCCGTCGACCCGACGGCAGCCTGGTCACGCACAAGCTCTTGTCCGAAAACCCGGATCAGTACCGCGACGCGGCCGTGGCCGGCATCCGCCATCTGCTCGGTCTGAAGGCCGGTGAAGCCATCACGCCGGACCAGGTCGAGTGCGTGAAGATGGGCACGACGGTGGCCACCAACGCTTTGCTCGAGCGCAAGGGCGAGCCCACGCTGCTGGTGACCACACGCGGTTTCCGCGATGCGCTGCGCATCGCCTACCAGAACCGTCCGCGTCTCTTTGACCGTCACATCGTGCTGCCCGAACTCCTCTACAGCGCCGTGGTGGAGGCCGAGGAGCGCATGGGCGCGCATGGTGAAAGTGTGACTCCGCTGGACGAGGCGGCGCTGCGCCGTGACTTGCTGGTGCAGTTCGATGCCGGCCTGCGCAGCGTGGCCATCGTCTTCCTGCACGGTTACCGCTACACGGCGCACGAGGAAGCGGCGGCACGTATCGCGCGCGAGATCGGCTACACCCAGGTCAGCACCTCTCACGGCACCAGCCCGCTGATGAAGTTCGTGAGCCGGGGCGACACCACGGTGGTGGACGCCTACCTCTCGCCCATCCTGCGCCGTTATGTGGACCAGGTGGCGGCCGAGATGCCGGGTGTGCGCCTCTTCTTCATGCAGTCCTCGGGCGGCCTGACCGATGCCCGCGCCTTCCAGGGCAAGGACGCCATCCTCAGCGGGCCGGCCGGCGGCATCGTGGGCATGGCGCGCACGGCCGAGATCGCCGGCATGGACAGGGTGATCGGCTTCGACATGGGCGGCACCTCCACCGATGTGAGTCATTACGCGGGCGAGTTCGAGCGCGAGTTCGAGACCCAGGTGGCCGGCGTGCGCATGCGCGCGCCCATGATGAGCATCCACACGGTGGCGGCCGGTGGCGGCTCCATCCTTCAGTATGACGGTGCGCGCTTCCGTGTGGGCCCGCAGAGCGCGGGGGCCAACCCCGGGCCGGCAAGCTACCGGCGTGGCGGCCCGCTGGCCGTGACCGATGCCAATGTGATGCTGGGCAAGATCCAGCCACGCTTCTTTCCGAAGGTGTTCGGCCCAGCGGCCAACGAGGCACTGGATGATGCCGTGGTGCGCGCGAAGTTCGGCGAGCTGGCGCGACAGACCGGGCGCAGCGCCGAGGAGGTGGCCGAGGGCTACGTCAACATCGCCGTGCAGCAGATGGCCAATGCCATCAAGAAGATCTCGGTGGCGCGCGGCTACGACGTGACCCGCTACACCCTGCAGTGCTTCGGCGGTGCCGGCGGGCAGCATGCCTGCCTGGTGGCCGATGCGCTGGGCATGAAGCGCGTGCTGGTGCATCCGCTGGCGGGCGTGCTCTCGGCCTACGGCATGGGTCTGGCCGACCAGAACGTGATCCGTGAGCAGGCGGTGGAACAGCCACTGGAGGCCGCGGCGTTACCTATCATCTCGGGGCAGCTGGATGCGCTGGCCCAGGCCGCCCGTGGCGAGCTGGAGCGCCAGCAGCTCAGCGCTGCGGCCGTGCGCGTGCAGCGCCGGGTGCATGTGCGCTACGAAGGCAGTGACTCGGCGCTGATCGTGCCGCACGGCACCTTGCCCGACATCACGGCGGCCTTCGAGGCGGCCTACCGCCAGCGCTTTGCCTTCCTAATGCAGGGCAAGCGCCTGATCGTGGAGGCGGTGTCGGTCGAGGCGGTGGTGGCGGGTGACGCGCCCGCGGAACCGCGCCATACCGTGCACCCTGCGCGCGAGGTACCGCGCCGCGAGACAGTGCGCATGTACTCGGGCGGGCAGTGGCACGAAGCGGCGCTCGTGGTGCGCGAAGACCTGCGCGCGGGCGACCATATTGCCGGCCCGGCCATCATCGCCGAGCAGAACGCCACCACCGTGGTGGAGCCCGGCTGGGCGGCCGAGCTCACGGCCCTGGACCATATCGTGCTGCACCGCCGTGTGCCACGCGAGCAGCGCTACGCCGCCGGCACCACGGCCGACCCGGTGCTGCTGGAGGTGTTCAACAACCTTTTCATGAACATCGCCGAGCAGATGGGCCTGCAGCTGCAGAACACGGCCTATTCGGTGAACATCAAGGAGCGGCTGGACTTTTCCTGCGCGCTGTTCGATACCGAAGGCAACCTGATCGCCAATGCGCCGCACATGCCCGTGCATCTGGGTTCCATGGGCGAGAGCATCAAGACCGTGATCCGCGAGAACGCGGGCAGGATGCAGCCGGGCGATGTGTATGTGCTCAACGACCCCTACCACGGCGGCACCCACCTGCCCGACGTGACGGTGATCACGCCGGTGTATCTGGACGGCAAGACGGAACCCACGTTCTATGTCGGTTCGCGGGGTCACCAGGCGGATATCGGCGGGACGACACCGGGTTCGATGCCGCCCTTCTCGACGCGCATCGAGGAGGAGGGCGTGCAGATCCAGAACTTCAAGCTCGTGGACCGCGGCGTGCTGCGCGAGGCCGAGATCCTGGCCCTGCTGGCCAGCGGCGCGTACCCGAGCCGCAACCCGCGGCAGAACCTGGCAGACCTCAAGGCCCAGATCGCGGCCAACGAAAAGGGGGTGCAGGAGCTGCGCAAGATGGTGGGGCAGTTCGGCCTGGATGTGGTGCTGGCCTATATGCGTCACGTGCAGGACAACGCCGAGGAATCCGTGCGTCGCGTGATCACGCGCCTGAAGGATGGGCAATTCACCTTGCCGCTGGACAACGGCGCCCAGATCCACGTGAGCATCCGTGTGGACGCCGGGAATCGCAGCGCCGAGATTGACTT
Source organism: Burkholderiaceae bacterium (assembly GCA_019745555.1). GTDB lineage: Bacteria > Pseudomonadota > Gammaproteobacteria > Burkholderiales > Burkholderiaceae_C > Hylemonella. The sequence goes on from JAIESX010000028.1 coordinate 10,286, forward strand.
CACGGGCACGAGTGCGCAGCAGATCAACAACTTCAACGCGCCCACCGCGGTCTGCATGGCGGCCGTGCTCTACGTCTTCCGCACCCTGGTGGACGACGACATCCCGCTCAACGCGGGCTGCCTCAAGCCGCTGAAGGTCATCATCCCGCCGGGCTCCATGCTCAACCCCCATCCGCCGGCCTCCGTGGTGGCGGGCAATGTGGAGACCTCGAGCTGCATCACCAACGCGCTCTACGGCGCCCTGGGCGTGATGGCGGCCAGCCAGTGCACGATGAACAACTTCACCTTCGGCAACGCGACCTACCAGTACTACGAGACCATCTCGGGTGGATCAGGTGCCGGCGAAGGCTTCAACGGCACGAGTGTGGTGCAGACCCACATGACCAACTCGCGCCTCACCGACCCCGAGGTGCTCGAGTTCCGCTTCCCCGTGCGCCTGCTGGGCTACGAGATCCGCCGGGGTTCGGGCGGTGCGGGGCGCTGGCGCGGCGGTGATGGCGGCGTGCGGCGTGTGATGTTCCTGCAGGACATGACAGCCGGCATCCTCTCCAACGGACGCAAGAACGGGGCTTTCGGTGTGGCGGGGGGCCAGGCCGGTCTGCCTGGCATCAACCGCGTGGTCCGCGCCGACGGTCGCGTGGAGGAACTGGGCCACATCGGGCAGGCGGCCATGGCGCCCGGTGATGTGTTCGAAATCCACACACCGGGGGGTGGGGGTTATGGCGCGGCGGAGTGAGAGCGTGCAGGCCGTCTAAACTGGCGGCTTTGCGCACAGAGACTGCGACCCGATGGACATTCTTGTTTTTCTTCCACTGGCGCTCGTCGTGGGCTTCCAGGTGCTCAAGGCGCAGGACCAGCGTCGCCGCATCTATCTGCTGGGGGGCTACCTGAGCCAGTACCAGATCGAGAAGCTTATGGAAAACGTGACCGACGGCTATCTGCGCGCGCTGGACGAAAGCGACGAGGAGCGCCGCTCCCAGATCTGGAGCCTGCTGGCCACGGCGGAGCAGGAACTCGCCAGCCAGTTCCGCCGTTTCAGCGAGGACTTCTCCAAGGTCTGGAATGGTCAGACCCAGGTCAGCACCCTGGGTTTTGCCCTGCCTTACGGCGACAAGATCTTTCCGCGGCAAGCCTTCGACATGCGCCATCTGGTGGCCATCCACGCCGAGGGCATCGCTGCCCTGGCCGAGAATCGCCAGCAGCTCTCGCAGCGCGACAAGGCCTACACCATGACGGCCGAGCTGCTGCTCATGCAGCACAGCTGCCACTGGTTTTGCCGCTCCAGGGCCGTGGCCTCGGCGCGCATGCTGGCGCGGCACCAGACCACGCACCAGCAGTTGATCGATTCGGTGTCGCCCGAGACCCGCCAGGCCTATCGCCGGCTCACCGGCATCTGAGCGAGCGCTGGCTGTTGCATTTTGAAACCGGAACTCCCGCTAGACTTCGCGCATCTTTCCTTCCATCCAGCATTACCGGAGTCCTGACATGACAAAGAAGACCTTGCTCCTGCCCCTGGCTGCAGCCCTGTTGCTGGGCGGCTGTTCCAGCACACTGATCGGTGAGCGCATCGGTGCGGACCAGGTGGTTCTGGCCGACGCGACCCAGGTCAGCAAGTGCAAGTCGCTGGGCCGCACCACGCTGAGCGTGCTGTCCTCGCTCGGCCCGATCACGCGCAGCGCCGAGGCGGTAGAGGACAACCTGCTGCAGATGGCCCGCAACGAGGCCGTGGACAAGGGCGGCGACACCGTGGTCAAGGGTGCCTCCATGGAGTACGGCAAGCGCAGCTACGAGATCTTCAAGTGCAAGTGAGCCGCTGAGGCTCACCGTCCAAGGCCAGCGGGCTTGCGTCCGCTGGCCTTTGTTCATCAGGCCAGCCGCGCGAGCAGCTGGGTCGTGGTCCGTACGTCCAGCTTGCGCAGCAGGCGGGCGCGGTGCATTTCCACCGTGCGCGGGCTGAGCCCGAGTTCACGCGCGATTTCCTTGCTCGACAGACCCTGTGCCAGATGGGCTACGACCTCGCGCTCGCGCGGGCTCAGGGCTCGGGTGGCGTCAGCCGGGTGCTGCAAGGGCTCAAAGAGCCAGACGGCCTGCCGCTCAGGTGCGTCGCCATCGCCGGCACGACCGGTGACCCGGCACCATATCAGGCTGCCATCGCATCGGCGCATGAGGCGCTCTTCACGGTAGGTGCGTCCGCGCGTCATCTGCGGATAGCCACGCGCGCCGATGCGGCTGTACTCCTGCGCTGAGGGGTAGAGGATGACGATCGACTGTCCCTGCAGTTCCTCGGCGTCGTAGCCGAACAGGGTCGCGAACGCGGGGTTGCACAGGGCGATCACCCGCTCGCGGGTGATGCACAGGGCCGTCGGTGCCAGCATGAAGCCGAAGTCGGCCAGACCGTTCATGGCGGCATGATACGGTATTCATGCCGTATAGGCGCCGGCGCGATCCGCGCGTATCGTTCAGGCTGTTTTCCTGTTTCAGCCCCGTTCGCGCTCTCCATGAATCTTGTCCAGCTCCTCGTGCGCCACGCTCGCCTTGATCCGGCGCGCCCTGCCATCTACCAAGGCACGACCCTGCATGCAAGCTATGGTGTATGGGCGGCCCGCAGCGCCGGCCTGGCCCGACGCATGGTTGCGGCCGGCCTGCGGCCCGGAGACCGTGTGCTGGTCTTCATGAGCAATCACCCGCGTTACCTGGAAATCCTCTGGGCCGCCTGGTGGGCAGGACTGGTGGTGGTACCTGTCAACGCCAAGCTGCATGCACGTGAGGTGGAGTGGATCATCGGCCATGCACGGCCGGCCTGGGGGGTCGTCAGCGCTGATGTAGCGTCCGATCCGCTGGCCGGTCTGGTGCGCCAGATCGAGGTGGACTCCGCCGAGATGGACGCCTTGCTCGCGCCGCTGCCCGATCCCTGGCAGCAGGAGCCGGTACCACGCGAGCCCGATGACCTGGCCTGGCTGTTCTACACCAGCGGCACCACGGGCCGGCCCAAGGGCGTGATGCTGACCCACCGCAACCTGATGACCATGGGGCTGACCTATTTCGTCGATGTCGATGCGGTTGATCCTGCCGATGCGATCGTCTACGCCGCGCCCATGTCCCACGGCGCCGGTCTGTACGCGGTGCCACATGTGATGGCCGGGGCTCGTCATGTGGTGCCGGTCTCGGGTGGGGTCGATCCGGCCGAACTCCATGCTCTGGGTTGTGCGCTCGGACCCTTGAGCACCTTCGCGGCACCCACCATCGTCAAGCGTCTGGTCGACCATGCCGAGCAGGCGGGGCTGCAGCCTGAAGACTGCGCGCGGGCCTGGAAGACCATCGTCTATGGCGGGGCCCCCATGTACCTGGCCGATATCCAGCGAGCCTTGCGCGTGATGGGGCCGCGCTTCGTGCAGATCTATGGTCAGGGTGAGACCCCCATGGTGGCCACGGCGCTGGCACGCCATCATCTGACGGATACCGCACATCCGCGCCATCTCGAACGGCTGGCCTCGGTGGGTGTCGCGCAGACGCCGGTGGCGCTGCGCGTGGCCGACGAGCAGGGGCGCGCGCTGCCGGTGGGGGCGGTCGGCGAGGTGATGGTGCGCGGCGACAGCGTGATGGCCGGTTACTGGGAGAACCCCGAGGCCACCGTGGCCGCGATCCGCGATGGCTGGTTGTTGACGGGCGATGTGGGCAGCCTGGATGAAGACGGCTTTCTCGCGCTCAAGGACCGCAGCAAGGACCTGCTCATCAGCGGCGGCTCCAACATCTACCCGCGCGAGGTCGAGGAGGTGCTGCTGACGGCCCCCGGCGTCTCCGAGGTGGCGGTGGTGGGCGCACCGGACCCGGAGTGGGGGGAGGTGGTCGTGGCCTTTGTCGTGTGCCAGTCGGATCGGCAGACCGATGCCGACGCACTGGATGCGCACTGCCTGGCACAGCTGGCCCGCTTCAAGCGGCCCAAGCGCTATGTGTTCGTGTCCGAACTGCCCAAGAACAACTACGGCAAGGTGCTCAAGACGGTGCTGAGGGAACAGCTGAAGACGGCCACGTCGGCATGACCGGGGCCGTCCGGGGCGCCAGGCCCGCGCTGTTGCCTCAGGCCAGGCGCGCGAGTTCGCGCACGTACTGGCTCACGCCGTCCTGCACGCTGTGGAACTCGTGCGCGCAGCCGGCCGCACGCAGCGCGCCCAGGTCGGCCTGGGTGTAGCACTGGTACTTGCCGCGCAGGGCGTCAGGGAAGGGGATGTACTCGATCAGGCCGCGTGCGGCGATCTCGGCCAGCGGCAGGGCGGCCTCGCCCTGCAGGCTGCGCAGGGTGTTGACCACGGCCACGGCCACGTCGTTGAAGGGCTGGGCGCGGCCCGAGCCGAGGTTGAAGATGCCGCTCTTGCCCGGATGGTCGAAGAACCAGAGGTTGACGGCCACCACGTCGTCGACAAAGACGAAGTCGCGCATCTGCTCGCCGCGCGCATAGCCGCCGTACTCGCCGAAGAGCTTGACCTTGCCTTCGTTGCGGAACTGGTGGAACTGGTGGTAGGCCACGCTGGCCATGCGGCCCTTGTGCTGCTCGCGCGGGCCGTAGACGTTGAAGTAGCGGAAGCCCGCGACCTGGAGCTTGGCCTTCTCGAACTTGACGCCGAGCTCGCGACGCATGCGCTGGTCGAACAGCAGCTTGGAGTAGCCGTAGACGTTGAGCGGCCCTTCGAAAGCCGGCTCCTCGCGGAAGGTCTCGGAGCCGCCGTAGGTGGCGGCCGAGGAGGCGTAGAGCAGGCGGGTGCCCTGCTGCTGGCAGGCCTGGAACAACTCGCACGAGAGCGTGTAGTTGTTGTCCATCATGTACTTGCCGTCCTGCTCCATGGTGTCGCTGCAGGCACCTTCGTGGAAGACGGCCTCGACCTTGCCGTAATAGCCTTCCTCGAAGTTGGGATAGAAGTCATCCAGGTCCACGTAGTCGGCGATCCTCAGATCGGCGATGTTGCGGAACTTGTCGCCCTGGCTCAGGTCGTCGACGACGATGATGTCGTCGATGCCTCGCGCATTCAGGCCCTTGACGATGTTGGAACCTATGAAGCCGGCGGCTCCGGTGACGACGACGCGTGTCATGGCTGTTTCCTCAGATTCGATGGGTTCATTGTGCGCCGAACAGCTCGGCGTAGCTGACGGTGGCGGTGCCGAACTTGCCGACCACGATGCCGCCGGCCTGATTGGCCAGGGGCATGGCCTCGCGCAAGGGCAGGCCGGCGCCCACGAGCGCGGCCAGGGTGGCGATCACGGTGTCACCGGCACCGGTGACATCGAACACCTCGCGCGCCTGGGCGGCCACACTGGTCTCGCCCTCGGCCTCGTACAGGGTCATGCCCTCCTCGCTGCGCGTGAGCAGCAGGGCGGTGAGATCCAGCGACTCACGCAGCTTGCGCGCCTTGGCGCGCAACTCGTCCTCGCTGTTCCATGCGCCCACGACCTGCTGCAGCTCGGCGCGGTTGGGCGTGATCACGGTGGCGCCGCTGTAGCGCGAATAGTCCGAACCCTTGGGGTCGATCAGCACCGGCTTGCCGGCCGCCCGCGCGTGCTCGATCATGTGGTGCACGTGGTCCAGCCCGCCCTTGCCGTAGTCGGAGAAGAGCACGGCATCGTGCTCGGGCAGCAGCCTGAGGAAGTCGGCGGTCTGGGAGGCCAGCACCTCGCTCTTGGGGCTGTTCTCGAAGTCGAGGCGGATCAGCTGCTGCTGACGACCGATCACGCGCAGCTTGACGGTGGTCTGCAGGTCGGCGTCGCGGCCGAAGTGCGGGGTGATGCCGGTCTGGGCCACAAGTCGCTCCAGCGTATGGCTGGCGTCGTCGTCACCGACCACGGTGAGCAGCGTGGCCTTGGCGCCCAGGGACACGACGTTGCTGGCCACGTTGGCGGCGCCGCCGATGCGCAGCTCCTCGCGCGTGACGCGCACCACAGGCACGGGCGCCTCGGGGCTGATGCGGTCGACCGCGCCATACCAGTAGCGGTCGATCATGGCGTCGCCGACGACCAGCACACGGGACTTGGCGAGTTGGGCTTGGGTGATCTTCATAGTTCTTCGACCCGGCGGGCGGGATAGCTGTCCCAGGCCTGGCAGCCCGGGCATTGCCAGAAATGCTGCTTGGCTTCGAAGCCGCAGGCTGCGCAGCGGTAGCGCGTGAGCGGCTTGACCGCATGGTCCAGCGCGCGCTGGACCTGCGGATGGAACTGCTCGTGCTCCAGCTGCTCGCCGGCCAGCCACTTGGCGGCGGCCACCAGCGAGGGTTCGCGCTCCAGGTGGTGGGCGTACCAGTCGCGCGTGCTGGTGCTGCTGCTGCCCGCGGCGGCCTGCAGCGTGACCAGGGCCTCGAGCACATCGAGCGAAGGGGTCTGTTCGTAGATGGCCTGCAGCCGGGCCAGCACGCTGACGGTGCGGCCGCTGGCGATGGCAGCCTGGGCCAGCGGAGTGGCGATCAGGGGCGTCGCCGGGGGGCTGGCCTGCAAGGCATCTTCCAGTGTGGCGCAAGCCTCGGCGGCCTGCTTCTGCTGCAGCTGCAGGCGCGCCAGCTCGATGCGCGCACGCGGCGCCGTCGGTGCAGTGCCGATGGCCTGTCGCAGCAGCTGCACGGCGGCATCGCTGTCACCGCGGGCCAGCTCGGCCGCGGCCTGCTCACAGAGGTAATGCGCCAGCCGGCTGCTGAAGCTGCCGTGCTCCGCGTCCTCCAGCTGGCGCGCGATGGCGGCGGCCTGCGGCCAGTCGCGGGCGCGTTCGGCATTGGCCAGGCGCGCGAGGCGGGCCTGGGCCTGGAAGGGCGTGCCCTCGAGCTTGAGCAGGGCGGTATCGGCGCGGTCGAGCAGACCGGCTTTGAGGAAGTCCAGGGCCAACGCGTGCTGGGCGCGCTGACGGTCGGCTTCGCTGAGGTCGGCACGCGCGAGCAGGTGCTCGTGCACGCGTACGGCGCGCTCGTACTCGCCGCGGCGGCGGAACAGATTGCCGAGGGCGAAGTGCAGCTCGGAGGTGTCGGGGTCGTTCTGCACGGCCTCGATGAAGGCGTCGATGGCCTGGTCCTGCTGCTCGTTGAGCAGGAAGTTCAGGCCGCGGAAATAGGCCTTGGGATTGCGGCGGTTCTCGATGCGCAGCTGGCGCAGGTCCAGGCGTGAGGCGACCCAGCCCAGCACGAAGGCGGCCGGCAGGCCGAGCAGGATCCAGCTCAGGTCAAGGTTCATGGGGCGGCTGCAAGGTGGAAAGGGCGAGCTGGCTGTCGGCGGCGCCCTGGCGGCGCGCCTCGCGTGCGGCGCGTCGCTGCTTGAACCAGCGCGGCAGCATGGCCAGCACACCGGCTGTCAGGCCTAGGGCGAAGGCGGCGAGCACCACCAGCACCAGCGGCGCCGTCCATTCGTGACCGAAGAGCAGATGCACGGTCACGGCCTGCTGGTTGTTCAGCGCAAAGGCGAGCAGGGCAAAAAAAATGGCTGCCCGCAGTATCCACTTGAGCAGCCAAGTCAGTTGGTTCATTGAGGGTCCCCGGATGAGGGGATTCTAACGAGTGAGAGGGGCTTCAGCTCTTGGGCTCCTGGGCCTGCATCTCGTGGGTGCGCTGGTCCACCGATTCGCGCAGGGCCTTGCCCGGCTTGAAGTGGGGGACACGCTTCTCGGGGATGGCCACGCTCTCGCCGCTGCGCGGGTTACGCCCCATGCGGGGCGGCCGGCGGTTGATGGAGAAACTGCCGAAGCCGCGGATCTCGATGCGGTGCCCGCGCACCAGGGCATCGTTCATCGCGTCCAGGATGGCCTTGACCGCGAACTCGGCGTCGCGGTGGGTCAGCTGCCCGAAGCGGGCCGCCAGTTCTTCAACCAGGTCAGAGCGGGTCATGTCTCTTGTTCTTGGGGCAAAAAAACGACCGGCGCAGCTGCGACCGGTCGTTTCCGTGCTTTACATCAAGAAGATCACTTCTCGTTGTTGTCCAGCTTGGCGCGCAGCAGGGCGCCAAGGCTGGTCGTGCCGGCGCTTTCGCGGGCCGACTGCTGGTTCAGGTTGGCCATGGCACCCTGCTCGTCGGCCAGGTCCTTGGCCTTGATCGACAGCTGGATGTTGCGGGTCTTGCGATCCACGTTGACCACCACGGCGGTGACTTCGTCGCCTTCCTTGAGCACGTTGCGGGCGTCTTCCACGCGGTCACGCGAGATTTCGCTGGCACGCAGGTAGCCCAGGATGTCCTGGCCCAGGTCGATCTCGGCGCCACGGGCGTCCACGGTCTTGACCTTGCCGGTCACGGTGGCGCCCTTGTCGTTCACGGACACGAAGGTCGTGAAGGGATCGGCGTCGAGCTGCTTGATGCCCAGGGAGATGCGCTCGCGGTCCACGTCCACGGCCAGCACGATGGCTTCCACTTCCTGGCCCTTCTTGTAGTTGCGCACGGCGGCTTCGCCCGGCTCGTTCCAGGACAGGTCGGACAGGTGCACCAGGCCGTCGATGCCGGCGGCTAGGCCGACGAACACGCCGAAGTCGGTGATGGACTTGATCGGGCCCTTGACGCGGTCGCCGCGCTTGGTGTTCTGCGCGAATTCCTGCCAGGGGTTGGCCTTGCACTGCTTCATGCCCAGGCTGATGCGGCGCTTGTCTTCGTCGATCTCGAGGACCATGACTTCGACTTCGTCACCCAGGGACACGATCTTGGACGGGGCCACGTTCTTGTTGGTCCAGTCCATCTCGGAGACGTGCACCAGGCCTTCGATGCCCGGCTCGAGTTCCACGAACGCACCGTAGTCGGCGATGTTGGTGATCTTGCCGAACAGGCGGGTGCCGGTGGGGTAGCGGCGGGACACGCCCATCCAGGGGTCATCGCCCATCTGCTTCAGACCCAGGGACACACGGTTCTTCTCGGTGTCGAACTTGAGGATCTTGGCGGTGATTTCCTGGCCGGCCTGAACAACTTCGCTCGGGTGGCGGACACGGCGCCAGGCCATGTCGGTGATGTGCAGCAGGCCGTCGATGCCGCCCAGGTCCACGAAGGCACCGTATTCGGTGATGTTCTTGACCACGCCCTGCACCACGGAACCTTCCTTGAGGTTCTGCATGAGCTTGGCGCGCTCTTCGCCCATGGAGGCTTCCACCACGGCACGGCGGCTCAGCACCACGTTGTTGCGCTTGCGGTCGAGCTTGATGACCTTGAATTCCAGGGTCTTGTTCTCGTAGGGCGTCAGGTCCTTGGTCGGACGGGTGTCGACCAGCGAACCGGGCAGGAAGGCGCGGATGCCGTTGACCAGCACGGTCAGGCCACCCTTGACCTTGCCGGAGGTGGTGCCGGTGACGAATTCGCCGGATTCCAGGGCCTTTTCCAGGGCCATCCAGGAAGCCAGACGCTTGGCGGTGTCGCGCGACAGGATGGTGTCGCCGTAGCCGTTCTCGATCGAGCCGATGGCGACGGAGACGAAGTCGCCCACCTGCACTTCGAGCACGCCCTGGTCGTTCTTGAATTCCTCGATCGGGACATAGGCCTCGGACTTGAGACCGGCATTCACGACGACGAAGCCGTGTTCGATGCGAACGACTTCGGCGGTGATGACTTCGCCCGGACGCATTTCGGTGCGTTGCAGGGATTCCTCAAACAGGGCGGCAAAAGATTCAGACATGTAAGTTCCTAGACCATCTGGGCGTCCATGGCTTTCGGGCCATGGCGTGACAGCCGCACCATTGCGACTGGGGGGAGCTTTCGACGGCGGTTTGTGCGGATGTTCCGCGGGTTACGTTGATGATCCAGGCGGCCGGAGCGCTTGCTGCGCGAAGGGAGCCACCTGGGCCTGTTTCAGCCGTTCAGACAGGTCCGAACGGCTGTGTGCCCTGCCACCAGTCCAGCACGAGATCCACCGATGCGTCGATCGAGAGATCCGAGTTGTCCAGCAACCGGGCGTCCTGCGCCGGCTTGAGGGGCGCGACGCTGCGGTTCATGTCGCGAGCGTCACGCGCTTCCAGATCGGCGCGAAGGGTTGCAAGTGTAGTCGAAATCCCCTTTGAAATCAACTGCTTATGGCGCCTTTCGGCCCTTTTTCCTGCACTGGCGGTCAAAAACACCTTGAGTTGGGCGTCCGGGAAGATCACGGTGCCCATGTCCCGGCCGTCGGCGACCAGGCCCGGCAGGCGGGCAAAGCTGTGCTGCAGGGCGACCAGGGCGGTGCGTACGGCGGGCAGGGCCGAGACCTTGGAGGCGTTCATGCCGCCTTGCTCGCTGCGGATGGCATCGCTGACATCCTGGCCGTCGAGCAGCACGCGGTCACCCTCGAAGCGCACAGGCAGGTGCCGGGCCAGGGTGGCGATCGCGGTCTCGTGGGCCGGTTCCAGGCTCAAGCCGGCGTTCAGGGCCGCCAGGGCGGTCACCCGGTAGAGGGCGCCGGAATCCAGCAGATGGTAGCCCAGGCGCTCGGCCAGGCGGGCCGCCAGCGTGCCCTTGCCCGAGGCCGTGGGGCCATCCACGCAGAGCACGGGCACGGCGCCCGAAACAGGGGTGGTGACCGAGAACAGGGCTTCGAAATAGTCCGGAAATGTCTTGGCCACGCACTTGGGGTCGAGGATGCGCACGGGCAGACGGGCCGGGTTGAAGGCAGCCAGCGAGAAGCACATGGCCACGCGATGGTCGTCGTAGGTGTGGATGCGCGCGGCCCTCCACTGAGCGGCCAGGGGCAGCGGCTCGATGCGGATGAAGTCAGCGCCTTCTTCCACCTTGGCGCCGAGCTTGCGCAGCTCGGTGGCCATGGCGGCGATGCGGTCCGTTTCCTTGACGCGCCAGCTCGCGATGTTGCGCAGGCTGCTGGGGCCGTCGGCGTACAAGGCCATCACCGCCAGGGTCATGGCGGCGTCGGGGATGTGGTTGCAGTCGAGATCGATGGCCTTGAGCGGCCAGCTGCCGCGGCTGATCTCCAGCCAGTTCGGGCCGCCGCTGACGCGTGCGCCCATCTGGCGCGCGGCCTCGACGAAACGGATGTCGCCCTGGATCGAGCTCTCGCCCACGCCTTCGATGCGCACCGGCGCGGCCTGGTGGGCGGCGATGGCGCCCAGGGCGATGAAATAGCTGGCCGAGGAGGCATCGGCCTCCACATGCAGCACGCCGGGCGACTGGTAGCGGCTGCCCGCGGGAATCGTGAAGCGCTGCCAGCCGTCGCGGCGCACCTGGATGCCGAACCGCTGCAGCAGCTTGAGCGTGATCTCGATGTAGGGCTTGGAGATCAGTTCACCGACGACCTCGATGACCAGGTCCTGGCGGGCGACCAGGGGCAGGGCCATCAACAGCGCGGTCAGGAACTGGCTGGACACGTCGCCGCGGACCTGGATCGGGGCGTCCAGCTTGAGCTGCGGTTGGCCGACGCGCAGCGGCGGGTAGCCCTCGTTGCCGAGATAGTCGATGGTGCAGCCCAGCGGACGCAGGGCATCCACGAGGTCACCGATGGGGCGCTCGTGCATGCGCGGTACGCCCGAGAGCTCGAAGTCGCCGCCGGCAATGGCCAGCGCGGCCGTCAGCGGGCGCATGGCGGTCCCGGCATTGCCCATGAAGAAGCGGATCGGTGTCGCGGGCAGTTTGCCGGCGATGCCGTCGATCACGACCGTGTGGCCGTCCTGCTGCACGCCACAGCCCAGCTGGCGCAAGGCGGTCAGCATGACGCGGGTGTCGTCGGAGTCCAGCAGGTCGTGCAGCGTGGTGCGGCCCTCGCACAGGGCCGAGAGCAGCAGCACGCGGTTGGAAATGCTCTTGGAGCCGGGCAGGACGACCCGGCCGTGCGCACCGGCCAGCGGCGGCAGATCGAGGAACTCGGTGGCGTACATCGGGAGCGCGCCGCTTCAGCGGCGGTTCTTGTTCATGCTCCAGTGCGCGCGGGTGTCGCTGGCCTGGGCGATCAGCTCCTCGAGCGCCTCGGCGTTGCCGTTGGAGATCATGAGCTCCAGCGCCTGCAGATGGCGCTGGAAGTGCCGGGACTGGGTCAGCAGCTCCTCGCGGTTGGAGATCAGGACGTCGCGCCACATCTGCGGATCGCTGGCCGCGATGCGCGTGAAATCGCGAAAGCCCGGGCCGGCCAGCGAGAGGAAATCCTTGCCCTGGCCCTGACCGGCGATCGAGTTCATCAGTGCGAAGGAGATCAGGTGCGGCAGGTGGCTGACCGCCGCAAACGCCGCGTCATGCGACTCGGGCGTCATCTTGAGCACGCTGCAGCCCAGGGCCGACCAGACGTCGATGGCCTGCTGCACCTGGGTGGCGTGGGTGCGCTCGATGGGCGTCAGGATGATCTGCTTGCCTGAATAGAGGTCGGGATCGGCGTGTTCCACGCCCGCCAGCTCCTTGCCGGCGATGGGATGGGCCGGCACGAAGGACCCGACCTGCTCGCGCAGGGCGCGGCGGGCCGCGTCGACCACGTCGCGCTTGGTGGAACCCACGTCCATCACCAGCATCTGCGGCGTGACCAGATGCTTGATGGCCTTGAAGGTGGCTTCGGTGGCCGAGACCGGTACAGCGATCAGCACGATGTCGGCGCCCGAGACGGCCAGCAGGGCCGAGGGGGCCTCGACGTCGATCACGCCAAGCTGGCGCGCGCGCTCGGTGGTCGAGGGCGATTTGCTGTAGCCGACCACGCGTTTGACCAGACCGGCGCGCTTGAGCGCGAGCGCAAAGGAGCCGCCCATGAGGCCGCAACCGATCAGACCGAGCTGTTCAAACATTATTCACTTACCGGGTAGGAGCCCAGGACCTTGTAGAACGCGCACAGGCCTTGCAGTTCCTGCAGCGCAGCGACGACATGGGGCTGGGAGATGTGGCCCTGGATGTCGATGTAGAAATAGTATTCCCATTGGCCCGAGCGCGCGGGGCGCGACTCGAATCGGGTCATCGAGACGCCGTGCTTTTTCAACGGAACCAGCAGGTCGTGCACCGCGCCCGGACGGTTGGGCACCGAGACGATGAGGCTCACGCAGTCCCGGCCCGAGGCTTCGGGCGCGGGCAGGGTCTGCGGCAGGCAGACCACGGCAAAGCGCGTGCGGTTGTAGGCGTCGTCCTGGATGGCGTGGGCCACCACGTGCAGGCCGAACTCGCTGCCGGCGCGTTCGCTGGCGATGCCGGCCCAGGCGGGGTTGGTGGAGGCCAGGCGCGCACCCTCGGCATTGCTGGCGGCGGCGTGGCGTTCGGCGTGCGGCAGGTGGGTGTTGAGCCACTGCTGGCACTGGGCCAGGGCCTGCGGGTGGGCGTAGACCGCGGTGATGCCCTCGAGCGAGTCGCTCTGGCGCAGCAGGTTGTGTCGCACCAGCAGGCTCGTTTCGCCAATCACGTGCAGCGGCGAGGTCAGGAAGAGGTCGAGCGAGCGCGAGACCATGCCCTCGGTGGAGTTCTCCATGGGCACCACGCCGTACTGGGCGCTGCCGGCGGCCGTGGCGCGGAACACCTCGTCGATGCTGCCGCAGGGCATGCGCTCGATGCTGGAGCCGAAGAACTGCAGGGCGGCCTGCTCGCTGAAGGTGCCGGCCGGGCCGAGGTAGGCCACGCGCTGCGGCGCCTCCAGGGCACGGCAGGCGGACATGATCTCGCGCCAGATGCTGGCCACGCTCTCGCGCTTGAGCGGGCCGGGGTTGCCGGACTGCAGGCCTGTGATGACTTGGGCTTCGCGCTCGGGGCGGACGATGGGCGAGCCCTCGACCTTCTTGATTTCGCCGACCTCGTGCGCCAGGCTGGCGCGGCGGTTCAGCAGGGCCAGCAGCTCCTGGTCCAGGGCATCGATTTGGGTGCGCAGTTCAGGGAGGGTCTTGGCCATGGCTCAGCTTTGCGTGCGCTCGAATTCTCGCATGTAGGCCACCAGGGCCTGCACGCCTTCGAGCGGCATGGCGTTGTAGAGGCTGGCCCGCATGCCGCCGACCGACTTGTGGCCCTTGAGCTGAAGCAGGCCCGCGGCCCTGGCGCCGGCCAGGAAGGCTTCGTTGCGCGACTCGTCGCGCAGGAAGAAAGGCACGTTCATACGCGAGCGGCAGTTCGGGGCGACCTTGTTCACGTAGAACTGCGACCGGTCGATGTATCCATAGAGGAGCTCGGCCTTGGCGATGTTGCGTGCCTCGATCGCCGGCACGCCGCCGAGCTTCTTGAGCCACTGGAAGATCAAGCCGGCCATGTAGATGGCATAGGTCGGCGGGGTGTTGAACATGGACTGGTTCTCGGCCACGATCTGGTAGTCGAAGGCGCTGGGGCAGGCCGGCAGGGCCTGCCCCAGCAGATCCTCGCGCACGATCACCAGCGTCAGGCCGGCCGGACCGATGTTCTTCTGCGCGCCGCCGAAGGCCAGGCCCACGCGCGACCAGTCGACAGGACGGGAGGCAACCTGGGAGGAGAAGTCGATCACCAGCGGGGCTTGGGAGCCCAGGGCCTTCAGGTCGGGCAGCTCATGGAACTCGACGCCGTGGATGGTCTCGTTCGAACAGAGGTGCACGTAGCTCGCATCGGCGCTGAGCTTCCAGCTCCGGGGATCGGGCAGCTGCGTGAAACCGTGGGCCTCGTCGGTGGCGGCCACGTGCACCTGGCAGTACTTGCGCGCCTCCTTGAAGGATTTCTGGCTCCAGCTGCCGGTGAGCACGAAGTCCACCGTGCCGCCGCGCGAGAGGTTCAGCGGCACGATGGCGTTCTCCGCCAGGCCGCCGCCCTGCATGAAGAGGATGCGGAAGTTCTTGGGCACCGCGAGCAGCTCGCGCAGGTCGGCTTCGGCCTGCTCGTAGATGCTGATGAATTCCTTGCCGCGATGGCTCATCTCCATCACGCTCATGCCGCAGCCATGCCAGTCCAGCATCTCGCTGGCCGCCTGCTGCAGCACCTCGGGGGCGATGGCGGCCGGACCGGCCGAGAAGTTGTACGGCCGCTGCATCAGGAAGCGTCTTCCGCCGCGTCGCCCTCACTGCCGTTGGCGTCGTTCTCGACGATGCGTTGCAGGCCGCTGAGCTGGGCGCCGTCGTCCAGCGCGATCAGGGTCACGCCCTGGGTGGCGCGGCCGAGCTCGCGGATCTCGGAGACGCGGGTGCGCACCAGCACACCCTTGTCGGTGATCAGCATGATCTCGTCGTCGGCATGCACCAGGGTGGCGGCCACGACCTTGCCGTTGCGCTCGCTCTGCTGGATGGCGATCATGCCCTTGGTGCCGCGGCCGTGGCGGGTGTACTCGGTGATGGGGGTGCGCTTGCCGTAGCCGTTCTCGGTGGCGGTCAGCACGCTCTGCTGTTCGTCCTCGGCCACTAGCATGGCGATCACGCGCTGGCCTTCTTCCAGCATCATGCCGCGCACACCGCGGGCGTTGCGGCCCATGGGACGCACGTCGTCCTCGTCAAAACGAACGGCCTTGCCGCCGTCGCTGAAGAGCATCACGTCGTGCTTGCCGTCGGTCAGCGCCGCACCGATCAGGTAGTCGCCCGGGTCCAGGTCCACGGCGATGATGCCGGCCTTGCGCGGGTTGGAGAACTCGTCCAGCGTGGTCTTCTTGACCGTGCCCATGCTGGTCGCCATGAACACATAGTGGTCGGCCGGGAAGCTGCGGTTGTCGCCGGTCAGCGGCAGCACCACGGTGATCTTCTCGCCCTCGGCCAGCGGGAACATGTTGACGATGGGGCGGCCGCGCGAACCGCGCGAACCGGCCGGCACTTCCCAGACCTTGAGCCAGTAAAGGCGGCCGCGGTTGGAGAAGCACAGGATGTAGTCGTGCGTGTTGGCGATGAAGAGCTGGTCGATCCAGTCGTCTTCCTTGGTCGCCGTGGCCTGCTTGCCGCGCCCGCCGCGCTTCTGGGCACGGTACTCGGACAGGGGCTGGCTCTTGATGTAGCCACTGTGGCTCAGCGTCACCACCATGTCGGTCGGGGTGATCAGGTCCTCGGTGGCCAGGTCCTGGGCGTTGTGCTCCACCTGGCTGCGGCGTGCGCCCAGTTTGCTCTGGCCGAACTCCTGCTTGATGGCGGTGAGCTCTTCGCCGATGATGACCGAGACGCGCTCGGGCTTGGACAGGATGTCGAGCAGGTCCTCGATCTCGGCCATCACGTCCTTGTACTCGGCGACGATCTTGTCCTGCTCCAGGCCGGTCAGGCGCTGCAGGCGCATCTGCAGGATCTCCTGGGCCTGGGTGTCGGAGAGGCGGTACAGGCCGTCGGCGCCCATGCCGTACTGGCGGTCCAGGGTCTCGGGCCGGTAGTCGTCGGCGTTGACCACGCCACCGTCGGCGCGCGTGCGCGTGAGCATCTCGCGCACCAGCTGGCTGTCCCAGGGGCGGTTCATCAGCTCGGCCTTGGCCACCGGCGGGGTGGGGGACTCGCGGATGATGCGGATGAATTCGTCGATGTTGGCCAGGGCCACGGCCAGGCCTTCGAGCACATGGCCGCGTTCGCGCGCCTTGCGCAGGTTGAACACCGTGCGACGGGTGACCACCTCGCGGCGGTGGTCGAGGAAGACCTCGACCAGGTCCTTGAGGTTGCACAGCTTGGGCTGGCCGTTGACCAGCGCCACCATGTTCATGCCGAAGGTGTCCTGCAGCTGCGTCTGCTTGTACAGGTTGTTGAGCACCACCTCGGGCAGCTCGCCGCGCTTGAGCTCGATCACCACGCGCATGCCGGACTTGTCGGACTCGTCCTGGATGTGGCTGATGCCCTCGATCTTCTTCTCATGCACCAGCTCGGCGATGCGCTCGAGCAGGTTCTTCTTGTTGACCTGGTAGGGCAGCTCGTCGACGATGATGGCCTGGCGCTGGCCCTTGTCGATGTCCTCGAAGTGGCAGCGTGCGCGCATGACCACGCGGCCGCGACCGGTGCGGTAGCCTTCCTTCACACCCTGCATGCCGTAGATGATGCCGGCAGTCGGGAAGTCGGGGGCCGGAATGATTTCCATCAGTTCGTCGATGGACGCACCTGGATTGCGCAGCAGGTGCAGGCAGGCGTCGACCACCTCGTTGAGGTTGTGCGGCGGGATGTTCGTGGCCATGCCCACCGCGATGCCGCCGGAGCCATTGACCAGCAGATTGGGCAGGCGGCTGGGCAGTACCAGGGGCTCCTTCTCCGAGCCATCGTAGTTGGGGCCGAAGTCGACGGTTTCCTTGTCGATGTCGGCCAGCATTTCGTGCGCGATCTTGTCCAGCCGGATCTCGGTGTAGCGCATGGCGGCGGCGTTGTCGCCGTCGACCGAGCCGAAGTTGCCTTGGCCGTCCACCAGCATGTGGCGCATGGAGAAGTCCTGGGCCATGCGCACGATGGTGTCGTAGACCGACTGGTCACCATGCGGGTGGTACTTGCCGATGACGTCGCCCACGATACGCGCCGATTTCTTGTAGGCGCGGTTCCAGTCGTTGTTCAACTCGTGCATCGCGAACAGGACCCGGCGGTGCACCGGTTTGAGACCATCGCGCGCATCGGGCAGGGCCCGGCCGACAATCACGCTCATCGCGTAGTCGAGGTAGCTGCGGCGCATCTCCTCTTCGAGGCTGATGGGCAGGGTTTCCTTGGCGAATTGGGTCATGGGGGAGGTGTGCTCAGGCTTGGGCAATCCGCAATTCTAAAGTCCCGGCCCTGTGGCATCGCTGCAACAGCCTCTGCACAGGCCCTGCCAGCGCGCCTTGTGGCACCTTGCACGCGGTTGACCCATGTAACTGATATGGCACAATGGCCCCGACAGCCGGGTGGCGCTCGAATCTCGCGGGCGCTTCCTTTTTTTTCCGCCGTGCCGCTCAGGCCCCTATCCGCTAGAGGAGAACCATGAAGAAACTGAATTCCGTGGCAGCCCTGTTTGCTGCAGTCGCACTCGTGATGGCCGGTTGCGCGTCCACCCCCGAGCCCACGCCCGCCCCGCAGGCTGCTCCCGCTGCCCCGGCCCCGGCCCCGGCGCCCGCTCCGGCACCGGCTCCCGCACCGGCCGCTCCCGCCACGCCGCCGCCCCCGGCTGCTGTCAAGGTGACCTACGCTGCAGACACCTTCTTCGACTTCGACAAGTCCGTCATCAAGCCCGAAGCCAAGGCCAAGCTGGATGATCTGGCCGAGAAGGTCAAGGGCATCAACCTGGAAGTGATCATCGCCGTGGGTCACGCCGACTCCATCGGTACCGACGAGTACAACCAGAAGCTGTCGGTGCGCCGCGCCGAAGCCGTGAAGGCCTATCTGACCTCCAAGGGCATCGACAAGAACCGCGTCTACACCGAAGGCAAGGGCGAGAAGCAGCCCGTGGCTGACAACCGCACCGCCGAAGGCCGCGCCAAGAACCGTCGCGTGGAAATCGAAGTGGTCGGCACCCGCCCCAACCGCTGATCGGGCTTCTGCCTGAATGACAAACCCCGCTTCGGCGGGGTTTGTTGTTTGTCTTCGGCCGTTTTCACTTAACTTCGCTGCGCGAAGTTAGCCTACGACGCAATCCGTTTCACGGATTGTGTGTCCCGGTTCTTGGGCTGTCGGATAATCGGTCCATGACGACGACCGTGAATGCCGACCCGGCCGAGCTGGCCAAATTCTCCGAACTCGCCCACCGCTGGTGGGACCCCGAGAGCGAGTTCCGCCCCCTGCACCAGATCAACCCGCTGCGGCTGGACTGGATCAACGGCCTGGTCCCCCTGGCGGGCAAGCAGGTGCTGGACGTGGGCTGCGGCGGTGGCATCCTGTCGGACGCGATGGCGCGCAAGGGTGCGCAGGTGACCGGCATCGATCTTTCGACCAAGGCGCTCAAGGTGGCCCAGCTGCACGCACTGGAGGCCGGGACGCCCAATGTGGATTACCGCGAGGTGGCGGCCGAGGCGCTGGCCGCCGAGCGCCCGGCGAGCTTCGATGTCGTGACCTGCATGGAGATGCTCGAGCATGTGCCCGATCCGGCTTCGGTCGTGCAGGCCTGTGCCACGCTGGTCAAGCCCGGCGGCTGGGTGTTCTTCTCCACCATCAACCGCAACCCCAAGTCCTTCCTCTTCGCCATCGTCGGTGCCGAGTACATCCTGAACCTGCTGCCGCGCGGCACGCACGAGTACGCCAAGATGATCCGCCCCAGCGAGCTGGCGCGCTATGGCCGTCAGGCCGGGCTCGAACTGGCCGGCACGCGGGGCATGGAATACAACCCCCTGACGCGCCGCTACTGGCTCAGCGCCGACACCAGCGTCAACTACCTGGTGGCCACGCGCAAGGCGGCAACGTGACCATGCGGTTCAGCGGTATCGAGGCCGTCCTGTTCGACCTGGACGGCACGCTGATCGACAGCGCGCCCGACCTCGGTGCGGCGGCCGACCAGATGCGCACCGACCGCGGCTTGCCGCCCCTGCCGCTGGAGCGCTACCGTCCCATGGCCGGTGCCGGTGCGCGCGGCATGATCGGCGTGGCCTTCGGCCTGACGCCCGAGGATCCGGGCTACAACGCGCTGCGCGAAGAGTTCATGGCCAATTACGAGCGCTGCATGACGGCGCGTACCTACGCCTTCGCCGGAATCCCCGAACTGATCGAGCAGCTGCTGCAGCGCGATCTGGCCTGGGGCGTGGTGACCAACAAGATCGAGCGTTTCACCCTGCCGCTGACGGGGGCCATGCCCCTGTTTGCGAGCGCCGGCGCCATCGTCGGGGGCGACACCACACCGCATCCCAAACCGCATCCCGCGCCGCTGTTCGAAGCCGCGCGCCGGCTGGGCCTGGAGCCGCAGCGCTGCCTCTATGTGGGTGACGACGAACGCGACATCGTGGCTGGTCTGGCCGCTGGCATGGGCACGGTGGCCGCCACCTACGGCTATCTCGGTGCCCAGGGCGATGTCAGCGCCTGGGGGGCCCATGCCAGCATCAATTCGCCGACCGAGCTCTTGCAATTGCTGATTGCGGCCTAAAATACGCGTCTCAGGGGCTGCACTGGTTTCGACGTGGGTTCGGACGCGTGGCAGGGCATGTCGAGGTTCTGTTACCTCGTAAAACCGCAGAAAAAAACTAACTGCAAACGACGAACGTTTCGCACTCGCCGCTTAATTCGGTGAGCCTTGCAACAGTTGGCCGATAGGCTGGGCAAGGGGGCGTAAGCCTCCCGGCTGCAAGGGAATTTATATTGGCTGGTCTGTGCCCGGGTGCCTTGGGTGTGGACGAGAAAATAGGGCACTGGTCTGATGCGTAGCGTGTCGCTGCGCGACGCATCGGGCGAGACACAAATCAGACGACTACACATGTAGAACTGTACGAAGAAGGCTTGCGGACGGGGGTTCAAATCCCCCCAGCTCCACCATTTAAACTTCCAATGCCGTTTGCTGGTGTCCAGTAAACGGCATTTTTCTTTGGAAAATCAACAATCTTCTAGCGTTTATTGTCCGCTGGCGTCCATTTTGGTTTGTTGACTTCCGGGTCCATAACGGGGAACATTTCGGGGAACGGCCGGGTTAATTTCGCTGATTTTGGCGACTGTTCCCCGGTTGGCCGCGAGATCCACTCTGGGAGCCCCGGGAATGTTGACCGACAAACAATGCAAGGCCGCCACGTGCCCGCCCGAGAAGAAACGGGCACGCTTCACCGATGCCAACGGCCTGTACCTGGAGGTGAGCCCGGCCGGCTCAAGGCGCTGGTTCTGGAAGACCTACGCCGGCGGCAAGGAGGGGCGCCTCGCGCTGGGCAGCTACCCCGCCATGAGCCTGGCCGACGCGCGCAAGGCCCGCGACGCCGCCAGGCTGCTCAAGTCCGAAGGGCGCAACCCGGTGGAGGTGCGCAAGGCCCAGAAGCTGCGGGCGCTGCGACCAGAGGGAGATACCTTCAAGGCGGTGGCGCTGGAGTGGTATGCCAAGCAGGCCCCGCACTGGAGCCCTAGCCACGCGGCGCGCTCGCTGCGCCAGCTTGAGCGCGATCTATTCCCATGGCTCGGTAGCCGCCTCATGGCCGAGATCAGCGCTATGGAGCTGCTCGCCGCATTGCAGAAAATAGAGGGACGGGGTGCCCTGGAGACAGCCGACCGGGTACTGATGCTCGCGCGGCAGGTCTGGGACTACTGGTTGCCCACTGCCGATGTGCAGCAGCGCAATATCACCGAGGGCCTGAAGGCCAGGCTCACGCCCTACCGCAGCAAGACCTTTGCCGCGATCGTCGAGCCTGAGCGTTTCGGCGAGCTGCTGCGCGCCATGTGGGCCTACAAGGGCGGCATCATCGTGCGCACGGCGCTGCTGCTGGCTCCGCTGCTGTACCAGCGGCCTGGCAACCTGCGCGATATGGAGTGGGCCGAGCTCGATCTGGATGGCGCCCTCTGGACCATCCCCAGTGCCAAGATGAAGCGCACCAAGCAGGAGAAGGAGCAGGGCGAGGCACATGTGGTGCCCCTGCCTACGCAGGCCGTCGAGCTGTTGCGCAACCTGCAGCCGCTGACCGGACACGGTCGCTACGTCTTCCCTGGCGAGCGCAGTCATGAACGACCGATCTCCGACAACTCGGTGCGCAGCGCCCTGTATGCCCTGGGCTTCGGCAAGGAGCAAACCTGGCACGGCTTTCGGGCCAGCGCCCGCACGATGATGGTCGACCAACTGGACCTGGACCCGCTGGCCATCGAGGCGAACCTGGCGCACGCCGTGAGGGATGCCAACGGCCGCAGCTACAACCGCACTCAATACATCCGGCAGCGCTTTGAACAGGTGCAGCAGTGGGCCGACTACCTGGACCGTTTGCGCGCTGCCACGGCCGCCGACAAGCGGCGCCTGGCAGCTTGAAACCGCGACGGCCGGCTGCGGTGAACGCCGGCCACTACCTGGAGGATATGGCCATGAGCAACCTTGAATCTGATCGCGGTGAGTTTCCGACCGTGTCGCTGGATGGGCTTCGCCAGCGGGTGCGGCACGCGCGGGCAATGCTTCGCGCTGTCATGGGAGCCATTGAGGCCGTCGCTGATGGCTCAGTGAACGTCGGCAGCATGAGCATGGACGTCGATGCGGATGCGCAGCGCTGGAGCCTCATTACAGCCGCAGCGCGCGAAGAGTTGATTGCAGTGCGTGACACGGCGATGAACTCAACTGTCGACACGATTGCGGGCACGCTGGATTGGTACACACCCTTGGCCCAGATCGAGGCGCTGAATGCAGCACTTTGGTACGACGGCTGCCGGCGGACTGGTGAAAGGCTTGAAAGTTGGGAGATCTTCGATGCCGCAGAGGCCATCGTCGGCTCGCTAGATGTTCTGCTCGAACAGTCTTTGCCTCCAGTAACCCCGCGGGTTAACCATGTGGCCGCAGTGCCCGCGTGACGCAACTCCCAATGAATATCTCAATTAACTCTGCGCAGGCACCGATTGAGGGGCTTGCCGCGAAGGGGTGGCAATGCAATCGATGCCAAAAAACTCCGTGAATCTTGAATTCAAGATTGACTTTGATCAGGTGTTTAAAGTTGCCACTGCCCTTGGCTCGCGTGACGTCTCTGATTGCTTGGTACCCGACGTAAAACACACCTGTGAAGTGCTTGCGCGAATATTGATATTGCAGGACCTAGCGCCTGGGTTTTTAGATGAGTTGTTCGCGATTTTTATCCCACACTTCATCAAGTCGCATGCAAAAAGTGAGGTGGCTGCCTTCGCCCAAAAGAAGGCCGATGAGGCTGGTTTTGGTACTGAGTGGCGAGAGTTAATTGAAGCGGGCAATAGTCAAGGGCGAAAGGACTTTGTGGCGCGTATGGTGGCTTTGCGCATGAAGGTCAATGCGGTCTCTCAAGCCGATGCGATTCGAATTACCGCTAAACAACTTCGTCTAGAAGAAGATTCAGTGAAAAAGAGCGTTACGAGAGCAAAGAAAAGGAAAGGGTAGTTACGGCAAAAGGGGACACCTTAAAAACAGTGTCCCTTATTTTTTTTTCGGTGCTCTTGCAATATAGGACCTCCTAAGACATTGGAGGTCAATCATGGATCAGAACGGAGAGGGCCGGCGAGTCGGGAAACTCCTCCGGCTACCAGCCGTTATGGAGCGTACTTCCCTCGGGAGAAGTTCCATTTACAGCAAAGTCCAGGCGTCTGAATTTCCGTCGCCCGTCCGGCTCAGCGTGCGAGCCGTAGCGTGGCGAGAGGAAGAAATAGAGGACTGGGTAGCTTCCCGCACAAAAACCGTCATCCCAGCCACGGCACATGCGTGAGGCCATCTTGCCCGCACGGAAAGGCCCAAAAACCTTTGCGGGCGCGCATGCGCCTGCTGCCGGGGTGGGGGGGCATGCCACAGACAGTCGGCTTGAATACATGCTGGCGAACGTCGCGTTGATCTACGGCACTGACAGTGTTTTTGATCGCGATGCGGGCGTCACGATGAAGCAAGCCCACCTAGTGCATGCATATGGCGCCGAGCTGGTCGACCTTTGGCGCGAATCGCCACGTCGACTCACGATGCGCCCCAATGACTTGCCAAGGACCCGCAAGCATGGAGGGTGATGTGCCAGCGTCCCAGATGAGGCCTTCGGCCGTCGTGGTTCCCTTGGTAGCCGGGGGCTCCCCTGAGAAACCGCGCAAGGCGCGGCTGGAAAAGGTCATTGACTGGGGCAAAGTCAATTTCCTGATTGATAACTTTGCATTGATCTACGGCACCGATACCGTCTGGGACGGTGCCAAGCGGATGATCATGAAGATCGGCAACATGGCGCATGCGCATGGGTCCGACATGGTGCGCCTGTGGAAGGCATCGGAAAGCCGGCGCACTGTCATGCCTGAAGACGTGGTTTTCGATCCCACTGAAACGTGTGATTTGGAGCGCTGCGTGAATCTGTACAACGGCTTCGCCACAGAGCCGAAACAATGTGCTGAAAGCGAGGTCGAGCCCATGCTTGATCTGCTGCGCCACCTATGCTCCAGCAGTGGATCGGCCACTGTATCGGCCGCAGACGTGATGCACTGGGTCTTGTGCTGGCTGGCGCTGCCCCTGCAGCGGCCTGGTGCCAAGCTGCGCACGGCGTTGGTTTTCCACGGCCCGCAAGGCACGGGGAAGAACATGTTCTTCGATGTGGTCCGGCGCATGTACGGCAAGTACGGCGTGATGGTGGGGCAGAACGAGCTGGAAGAGAAATTCAATGACTGGCTGTCTGGCAAGTTGCTGGTGATCGGCAATGAGGTCGTGACGCGCCAGGAGCTGTTTCATAACAAGAACAAGCTCAAGTGGATCATCACGGAAGACCAGATCCCGATCCGGGCCATGCAACAGAGCGTGCGCTGGGAGAGCAACCACGCGAACGTGGTGTTTCTGTCCAACGAGCAGATGCCGCTGGTGCTGGAGGACGGCGACCGCCGGCACCTGGTCGTGTACACGCCCCTGGCCGATGAAACGGGGCTGTATGACGCCGTGCGGGCCTTCCTGGAAGATGACGGTGCGGCGAAGTTCATGCACTACCTGCTGCGCTACCCGCTGGGTGATTTCAGCGAGCATACAAAGCCGTTGATGACGGCGGCCAAGGCGGACCTGCAGGAGCTGAGCATGCGCCCGCCCGAGAGGTTCATGAGTGAATGGCTGGAAGGCTTCATCCCCCTCCCTGTGCGGGTATGTAGTGGCGACCAGCTCTACCGCGCGTTTGACTACTGGGCAAGACGTACCGGCCTGCGCTGGATCGATGACCAGGCCAAGTTCACCAGCCTGGCCAAGCGCTGGGTCATGGAGCGCATCGAGCGCAGCGAAGACGGGCAAGCACTCCCACCCAGACTGGAATACAAGGTGATCCAGCTCAAGGACCAGTTGGCCGAGAGCGGGCGCAAGGCTGTACGGTGCTGGCTTCCACGCGGCACAGGGCCGATCAACGGCGTTTCCTGGGGCGACTGGGCCGCTGAGGCGGTGGGCGCGTTTGAGCTGCCCCTGGGCCGGTATCTGCGCACCAGAAGGGGCACCTTGGGAGGTGAATCTGATGGAGGCGAGTCATGAGAGGCGCTCTCTGTTTCTCCTGTTACACCAGCTGTTGCGGCTGCGGTCCGCGTCGTTGCGCGGTTTCACCTGTTACAGCACCCTCCCGCACGCACGCGGGGTATCGCTTGCCGGGGTGTCTTTTATCCATGCTACACGCCTCGCGTGTGAGACATATGCGAAACACGAGAAACCGCGCAACGGCGCAGGCTGGCAGAGCAACAGGCAGAGCAACAGGAGAAACACGCCTGGCTCGCGCGGCCGTCTCTCTACCTCCTTTCCTTTTTGAAAAGAAAAAGGGGGAAAGAGTAGAGAGGTCGCCCGACACCCGTCATGGGTCCTTCCCAGAACTCCTGGGCAAGGGTAATTCGAACCGCGTCAGTTCGCTAGCTGATGATCAGAGAAATAGTCCGGGAGTTGGTCCGGAAGCTGTCGGAGGTCCGGTATGAAGGTGCAACTGATGACGAAAGCCGCATACGCGCGCCACCGCGGGTGCGACGAAAAGGCGGTACGCAAAGCGATCGCTGAAGGGCGCATCAGCCTCATCGATGGGAAGATCGATCCAGCAGTTGCCGACATTCAGTGGATGCAGAACACCCGAGCCCGCGTCAATAGGCGCAGCACTATCAACCCTAGTTCCGAGGAATGCGCCCAGGCTGGCCGCGCGCAGCCGCCAGTGTCAGCTTCGGTTGATTCGGGCTACAGCGAAGCTAGGGCAAGACGGGAGCGTGCCGAGGCCGATGAGGCTGAGATGCGAACCGCGAAGATGCGCGGCGCCATGGTCATGCGTGAGGACGTGGACCGGGCCATGTTCGAGATTGGGCGACAGATCCGGGACCGACTCATTGCTTGCAGCAAGCGTGTTGGCTCCGAGGTCGCGAGCCTGCAATCGGCCGAAGCATGTGAAGCGGTGATCGAGCGTGAGCATCGCCTTGTCTTGAGCCTCCTCGTGGATAGCTTCCGCGAAAAAATCGGAACGTCGGGGCAATCTGCTAAGGCAGAGATGCATTGACGCATAGGGCCAGCCGTTCAGCCCAGCTATGAATCACGCAGTGTCACAGGTCTCGGCTAACGGGTGCGGACGTCCGTACTCTGATCTTGGCCGGCGGCAAGTCGCCAGTACACATTCAGCGTTATGAGCAACCAGCTGGACATGGCCATTCGTGCAGCCCATGGGGACTTCTCTCCCGAAGTTACAGCCTGGCTGCAGGAGGGGTTGAGGCGGCACATTGGAGGCGACGGGAAGCTGGATGAATGCTTGGGCCTCGACCGCCGGTCGATGTGCAGAGCGCGCAACTCTGCCCTGGATGAGGCCGCAAGGGCTCTTGGCGGTGGCTGCACCACATGGGTTCTCGCATGCAAACTTTCCGAGGCCATTGCCTACTTTGAGAACCGTGTCTGGTTGCGCGCGCGTGTTGGTCTGGGCTTTGAGGCAACCCCACTCAACTGTGCACTCGCGCGCTTGTTCTTCTCCGGTGTGTCTTTCCCTCGAACTGCGCGAAAGCTGTATGACTGGTTGATTTTGACTGACGGGATTGGAAAGACTTGTCAGTGAAAAATCTTGATCATTGATCTCATATTCAAAACCACCGAGGTGAAACATGATGTCGAGCATTGCAGAAACTCGAAACCCCAAAGAGGTGATGGCCGCCGCTTATGACGCAGTTGCGTTGCGTCTTGGCGTGCCTGTTGACAGGCCACATCCTCTTGCCGCTGATCTCTCGCTGAAAGATATCGCATACGCAGCTGGCGTGATTGCAAGGCCTCCGCAAGCCCATGAACACACGCTCGCGGTTATGGGGCGAGGCTTGTCGACAACCGATATTGCCTGGGTGATGGCGAAGGCAGGAGGTTCCCTGGCGAGACGCATTTACCAAGCGCAGGCCGACCATTTGAAGTTCTGCTTGAAGATGCCCGTCCGAGATTTCCGCGAATCCGATATCCCGTCTCTTGACGTTGATGTTGCGATGAAGCCGGTCGGTGAGAACGGGGAGCTCGAAAAGACGTTGATTGCTGATGGTCTGGCGGCGACGGGCGTGCGCTTGAACATCTACGGCACGACGCTGGCTATCAACCGTGAGGTAATCATCAACGATCGGCACGAGATCATCGGATACTTGATCTCGTCGCTAGGGTCCTCCGCGGCAAGGGCTGAGGCCAAGCTGGTGGCGACAATGTTGGAAGCTAATGCCAATATGGGCGACGGCCAGCCCGTCTTTCATGCTGATTTCGGAAATGTTGTAACCGACGCTTTCGACGCTGCAGCATTAGGGAAGGTCTGAACAAGTCCACCGATCATGCCCCTGAATCGTTGATCGATGCAAAGGAGTGATGCGGATGGACCA
>JAIESX010000014.1 GCA_019745555.1 Burkholderiaceae bacterium
AACTGCAAAGAAGAAAGCTCCTGCGAAGAAGGCTCCGGCGAAGAAAGCCGCTGCCAAGAAGCCGGCCGCCAAGAAGGTCGCCGCTAAGAAGGCTCCGGCCAAGAAGGCCGTAGCGAAGAAGGCCCCGGCCAAGAAGGCCGCTGCCAAGAAGCCGGCCGCCAAGAAGGTCGCCAAGAAGAAGGCCCCCGCCAAGAAGCGTACCCCCAATGCAGCCTTCATGAAGGCCCTGACGCCCAGCGCCGCTCTGGCCGCCGTGGTGGGTTCCAACCCGCTGCCGCGTACCGAAGTGGTCAGCAAGCTGTGGGCCTACATCAAGAAGAACGGTCTGCAGGACAAGGTCAACAAGCGCAACATCAACGCCGACGACAAGCTCAAGGCCGTGTTCGGCAAGGCTCAGGTCACGATGTTCGAACTGGCCTCCCTGATCGGCAAGCACCTGAAGTAATTCAGGCTCGCGCTGACAAAAAAAGCCGGCTCACGCCGGCTTTTTTCTTGCCTGTACACCGCCGCACGGAGGTGCCTGCCCCTCAGTCCTTCGTCTGCCGCGCCAGCGCCGCCTGCGTGATGGCGCCGAGCGTGCCGCGCGTGGTGATGACCTCGGGGTCCAGCATGACCTCGATCAAGGTGCCCTCGGGCCGCGCCAGGGCAGCCTTGACCTCGGCTTCGAACTCCCCGGTGCGGGTGACGCGCACGCCCGCATAGCCATAGGCGCGAGCCAGGGCCACGAAGTCCGGGTTGCGCAGCTGCGAGCCGCTGACGTGCTGCGGGTACTCGCGCTCCTGGTGCATGCGGATGGTGCCGTACATGCCGTTGTTGAGGAGCACGATGAGGGTCCTGGCGCCGTGCTGCACGGCCGTGGCCAGCTCCTGCCCGTTCATGAGGAAGTCGCCGTCGCCGGCGATCGTGAAGGCCAGGCGGCCCTGGGTGATGGCGGCGGCGATACCGGCCGGCACGCCATAGCCCATGGCGCCGCTGGTGGGGGCGAGCTGGGTCTTGGCGCCGTGGGCCAGGCCACGGTAGCGCCAGTAGCGATGCACCCAGCTGGCGAAGTTGCCGGCCCCGTTGGTGACCACGGTGTCCTCGGGCAGGAGACGCTGCAGCGTGGCGATGATGGCCGGCATGTCGATCTCGCCCGGCAGGGACTGTGGCGCGAGGTTGGCCAGATAGTCGGCATGGGCGGCCTGGGTCCAGGCTTCCCAGGGCAGGCTGGGCGGGGCCGTGAGCACCTCCAGCGAGCGCGCCGCGGCATTCATCGTGGCGTTGATCGCCAGGTCAGCCTGGTAGACGCGGTTGAGCTCCTCGGCACTGGCGTGGATGTGCACGAGCTTCTGTTTCGCCTTGGGCGCTTCGAGCAGGGTGTAGCCGCCCGTGGTCATCTCACCCAGACGCGGGCCGATGGCCAGGAGCAGGTCGCTCTCGCGGATGCGCTGGGCCAGCTTGGGATTGGGCGCGATGCCCATGTCACCCGCGTACTGCGGGTGGCGGTTGTCGAAGGTGTCCTGGAAGCGGAAGGTGTTGGCCACGGGCAGCTTCCAGTTCTCGGCGAAGCGCTGCAAGGCCTGGGCGGCCTGCGGTGTCCAGCCGCCGCCGCCGGCCAGCACCAGGGGGCGTTGCGCGCCGAGCAGCATCTCGCGCAGGCTGCGCAGCGCCCCGGGGTCGCTCCAGGCCTGCACGGACTCCACACGCGGCAGCGGCGCGGCATCCACCTCCTGGGTGAGCATGTCCTCGGGCAGGACCAGCACCACGGGGCCCGGGCGGCCATTCATGGCGGTGGCGAAGGCGCGGGCGATGTACTCCGGGATGCGACGCGCATCGTCGATGCGCTCGACGCGCTTGGCCATGCCTTTGGTGCTGGGGCCGAAGAAGGATTCGTAGCTCACCTCCTGGAAGGCCTCGCGGTCGCGCATGTCGCTGGCCACGTCGCCCACGAAGAGCACCATGGGGGTGGAATCCTGGAAGGCCGTGTGCAGGCCGATCGACGCATTGGTGGCCCCGGGCCCGCGCGTGACGAAACACACGCCCGGGCGGCCCGTGAGCTTGCCATGGGCTTCGGCCATGAAGGCGGCCCCGCCCTCCTGCCGGTTGATGACGAAGCGGATCTGCTCGCCGTAGGCGTGGAAGCCGTCAAGCACGGCGAGATAACTTTCGCCCGGCACGCCGAAGGCGTGGGTCACGCCCTGGGCGATCAGGCATTCGACGATCAGGTGTCCGGCAAGCTGTTGGGGCATGAAGTGTTCCGTGCAGATGAGACGCTGTGCCGGACGATTATCCTTGCCGGGCTGCCGCGGCCGCCTCGATCGGCGCCTGCGGCTTGATTTAATTCACCAATCAGTTAAATTTCCGCCATGCCCAAAGCCAAAGCCGCCCCGGAGGAAACACGCACGCGCGACGCCGACCGTTCCCAGCAGATCATCCTGCTGGCCGCGCGCGACGAGTTCGCCCAGCACGGGCTGGCGGGTGCGCGCGTGGACCGCGTGGCCGAGCGCGCCGGGCTCAACAAGCGCCTGATCTACTACTACTTCACCAGCAAGGACGAGCTCTTCCTGGCGGTGCTGGAGGCAGCCTATGCGGACATCCGCGCCGCCGAACAGCAGCTGCACCTGGCCGACATGCCACCGGCCCAGGCCATCCGCCGGCTCACCGAGTTCACCTGGGAGTACTACCTGGCGCACCCCGAGTTCCTCACCCTGCTCAACAGCGAAAACCTGGAGCACGGGCGCCACCTGGCCCAGTCCACGCGTGCGCGCAAGACCAACCTGCCGCTGATCGAGACGCTGGCCGAGATCCTGGAGCGCGGCCGGCGCGAGGGCGTGTTCCGCGGCGGCATCGATGCCATGCAGCTCTATGTCTCCATCGCCGGCATGGCCTACTTCTATCTGAACAACCGCCACACGCTGTCGGCCATCTTCGGCCGCGACCTCATGGCCCCCAAGGCGCTGCAGGAGCGGCTGTCGCACATGAGCGATGTCATCCTCGGGTATGTCCTGAGAAACTGATTTTGGCGGGGGCTTGACGAGCGCCCTGCGGGCTTTCTAGAATGCCTCTATTCACCTTTTGGTGAATTAAATCCCGGACGCCGAAGCCGTGCACAGACACGGCGGCGCGCCACGGTGGTGTGCACCAACCTTTACAGGAGACATTCATGAACAGGACCTTTCGCCTCGCCCTGGCCGCGCTGAGCTGCGCCGCCGCCCTGCTGCCCCTGGCCGCCAGCGCCCAGGCCGGCTACCCGAGCAAGCCCATCCGCGTGGTCGTACCCTTCCCCGCTGGCAGCACCACGGACATCATTGCGCGCGCCATCACCGACAAGATGAGCGCCAGCCTGGGCCAGCCCATCGTGGTGGACAACCGCGCCGGCGCCAGCGGCACCATCGGCCAGGCGGCGGTGGCCACGGCCGCACCGGACGGCTACACCCTGTTGATCCACTCCTCCTCGCACACGGTCAGCCCCTCGACCTTCGCCAAGCTGCCCTTCGACACGGTGGGCGACTTCACGGGCATCACCCCGATCTCCTCGCTCTCCAATGTGCTGGTGATCTCGCCGGCCAAGGGCTACAAGAACCTGGGCGAGCTGCTGGCCGCCGCGCGCGCCAAGCCCGGCAGCCTGAACTTCGCCTCGGCCGGCCAGGGCAGCGCCACGCACCTGAACGCCGAGAAATTCAAGATGGCCGCCAAGATCGATGCGACCAACATCCCCTTCAAGGGCTCGGCCGAGGCCGTGACCGAGGTGATCGCCGGCCGCGTGGACTACTACTTCTCGCCCGTGGCGCCGGTGATCGGCCAGATCAAGGCCGGCCAGCTGCAGGCCCTGGCCGTGGGCTCGCCCCAGCGCACCAGCGCCCTGCCCGACGTGCCCACCACCGCCGAAGCCGGCGTGCCGGGCTCGGAGTTCAACTTCTGGATCGGCATGATGGCGCCCGCCAAGACGCCGCGCGACATCGTCAACCGCCTGCACGACGAGGTGCTCAAGGCCCTGGCCTCGCCCGAGGTGAAGGAGCGCTTTGCCAAGGTCGGCGCCGACGCCTGGACGCTCAAGCCCGAAGCCTTCGACGCCTACATCAAGAACGAGATTGCCAGCAACGCCGTGCTGGTGAAGGCCGCCGGCCTGCAACCCCAGTGATCCCCACCCCGGGGACGCGGCGCGTCCCCGGTTTAGCCTGAACCTGAAAGAGAAGCTTCGAACATGCCTACGCAAAGACTCGGCATCATCATGCACGGCGTGACCGGCCGCATGGGGATGAATCAGCACCTGATCCGCTCCATCGTCGCCATCCGCGCCCAGGGCGGCGTCACCCTGTCCAACGGCGACAAGGTCATGCCCGACCCCATCCTGATCGGCCGCAACGCCGAGAAGATGGAGGCCCTGGCCAAGACGCACAACATCGTGCGCTGGGGCACGGACCTGGACCAGGCTCTGGCGAACAAGGATGACACCGTGTTCTTCGACGCCGGCACCACGCAGATGCGCCCGCAGCTGCTGGCCAAGGCCATCCGTGCCGGCAAGCACGTCTACTGCGAAAAGCCCATCGCCACCAATCTCAACGAGGCGGTGGAGATCGCGCGCCTGGCCGAGAAATCCGGCCTCAAGCACGGTGCCGTGCAGGACAAGCTCTTCCTGCCCGGCCTGCGCAAGCTGGACATGCTGCGCCGCGCCGGCTTCTTCGGCCGCATGCTGAGCCTGCGTCTGGAGTTCGGCTACTGGGTGTTCGAAGGAGATCTGCAGCCCATCCAGCGCCCGAGCTGGAACTACCGCGCCGAAGATGGCGGCGGCATGATCCTGGACATGATGTGCCACTGGCGCTACGTGCTGGACAACCTCTTCGGCGAGGTCAAGTCCATCTCCTGCCTGGGCGCCACCCACATCCCGCAGCGCTGGGACGAAGCCGGCAAGCCCTACGCCTGCACCGCGGACGACGCCGCCTACGCCATCGCCGAGCTCGTGGGCCACAACGGCGAGCCGGTGATCGCCCAGCTCAACATGTCCTGGGCCACGCGCGTCAACCGCGAGGACCTGGTCACCTTCCACGTCGACGGCACGCACGGCTCGGCCGTGGCCACGCTCACTGACTGCAAGGCCCAGAGCCGCGTCAACACACCGCGCCCGGTGTGGAACCCCGACGTGAAGCAGACCATGAATTTCACCGAGCAGTGGCAGGAAGTCCCGGACACGCAGGTCTACGATAACGGCTTCAAGATCCAGTGGGAGCACTTCATCCGCCACGTGGTGGAGAAC
The DNA here is from genome assembly GCA_019745555.1 of Burkholderiaceae bacterium. GTDB lineage: Bacteria > Pseudomonadota > Gammaproteobacteria > Burkholderiales > Burkholderiaceae_C > Hylemonella. The sequence continues at coordinate 5,234 of JAIESX010000014.1, forward strand.
GAGCCCTACAAGTGGACCCTGCCGGAAGGCGCCAAGGGCGTGCAGCTGGTGGAAGCCGCGCTGCAGAGCTGGAAGGAACGCCGTTTCGTCGACGTGCCCGCCCTGAAGATCTGACCTCCTCGTGTGGACACCCGGCGGGTGTCCACCTTCCTCGCCAGGACCCATTCCCATGCCCCTGACCCTCCCACTGCCCGATCTGCAGGGCCGTCTGCAGACCTACACCCTGAGCGGCAGCACCCCCGTGCAGCCCGCCGGCAAGCCGGCCTTCAACCGCATCGCCTACTCGGCCGCCCACGTCGTGGCCGACCCGCGCGCGGCCATCGACCCCTGGCTGCAATGCGCCGTGGACTGGGACGCCACCATCGCCTACCGCCGTCGCCTCTGGTCACTCGGCCTGGGCGTGGCCGAGGCCATGGACACGGCCCAGCGCGGCATGGGGCTGGACTGGCCCACCTCGCTCGAACTGATCCGCCGCTCCCTCGACGCGGCCAAGGACATGCCCGGCGCCCTCGTCGCCTCGGGCTGCGGCACCGACCATCTGGTGCTCGAGGACGTCAAGAGCATCGACGACGTGATCCGCGGCTACGAACAACAGATGGAAGCCATCGAGAAGCTTGGCGGCAAGCTCATCGTCATGGCCAGCCGTGCGCTGGCGCGCGTGGCCAAGGGTCCGGCCGACTACGAGAAGGTCTACGACCGCATCCTCACCCAGGCCAGGCAGCCCCTGGTGCTGCACTGGCTGGGTGACATGTTCGATCCGGCACTCGCCGGCTACTGGGGCACGCGTGACCTGGACCGCGCCATGGACACGGCGCTGGCCATCATCACGGCCCATGCCGACAAGGTCGACGGCATCAAGATCTCCCTGCTCGACAAGGACAAGGAAGTCGCCATGCGCCGCCGCCTGCCCGCACGCGGCGGCGCCGACGGCCAGGGTGTGCGCATGTACACCGGCGACGACTTCAACTACGCCGAACTCATCGCCGGTGACGGCGCGGGCGCCGCGCAACGGCACGGCCAGAGCGACGCGCTGCTGGGCATCTTCGACGCCATCGCTCCGGCCGCCAGCGCGGCCCTGGGTGAGCTCGCCAAGGGCAACACCCAGCGCTTCCACGACATCCTGGGCCCCACGGTGCCGCTGTCGCGCCACATCTTCGCGGCGCCCACACGGTTCTACAAGACGGGGGTGGTCTTCATGGCCTGGCTCAACGGCCACCAGAGCCACTTCACCATGGTCGGCGGCCAGCAGAGCACCCGCTCGCTGGTGCACTTCGCCGAACTCTTCCGCCTGGCCGACGCCGCGAACCTGCTGGAGCAACCCGAGCTGGCCGTGCGCCGCATGAAGACCCTGCTGGCCCTGCACGGCGTGGAATGAGCATGAGAGATTTCTCGCAAGACCATCGCTGGCTCTCGATCAACACCGCCACCGTGCGCAAGCAGCATGGAGCGGAAGTTCCCCTGTCGCGCATCATCGACCAGTGCGCCGAGCGCGGCATCCGCGCCATCAGCCCCTGGCGCGACCAGGTCGCGGCCATCGGCCTGAACAAGATCGCACGCCAGCTCAAGGCCCTTGGGATGGAACTGTCAGGCTATTGCCGCGGCGGCTTCTTCCCGGCGCCCGATACCGCCGGCCTGCGCGCCGCGCTCGATGACAACCGCCGCGCCATCGACGAGGCCAGAACGCTGAACGCACCCTGCCTGGTACTGGTGGTCGGCGCCCTGCCCGGCGCACTCCAGGGCAAGGCCGCGTACAAGGACATCAGCCGCGCGCGCGGCGAGGTGCGCGACGGCATCGCCGCCTCGCTGGAGTACGCGCGCGAGATCGGCATGCCCCTGGCCATCGAGCCGCTGCACCCCATGCAGGCGGCTGACCGGGCCTGCGTCAACACGCTGGAGCAGGCACTGGACCTCTGCGACGCACTCGATCCGCAAGCCACGGGCATGCTGGGCGTGGCGCTCGACGTCTACCACTGCTGGTGGGACCCCAAGCTCGAGCAGCAGATCGCACGCGCGGGACAACAGCGGCTGCTGGCCTACCATGTCTGCGACTGGCTCACGCCCACGCGTGACCTGCTGAGCGACCGCGGCATGATGGGCGATGGCGTGATCGAGCTGCGCAAGCTGCGCGGCTGGGTCGAGCAGGCCGGCTACGCGGGCTACAGCGAGGTGGAGATCTTCTCCGAGCTCGACTGGTGGAAGCGCAGCGGTGACGAGGTGCTCGACACCTGCATCGCGCGCCACCGAAGCGTGGTCTAGGCCGCGACGGCCAGGGTACGGCGCGTGCGCCGCACGCGCAGCGCCGTCACCACCAGGGTCAGCTGCACCAGCGCCAGGCCCACGAAGAGTGCGCGCCAGGCCTGCTGGTCCATGAGCAGGCCGAAGATCAGCGGCGAGACCGCCTGGCCGATGTCCAGCCCCGAATACACCACACCATAGACGCGCCCGCTCGCGTTCTCGGGCGTGGAGCGCTTGATCAGCAGATCGCGCGAAGGGCCGGCAAAACCGGCCGCAAAACCCATGCAGGCAAAGAGCACCGGCACGGCCAGCGCCGGCAGCGGCACCAGGCCGAGCAGCAGGGAGATGCCCGCGGCCACGGCAAAGCCCGTGCCCACCACACGCTCGCTGCGTGACGGATCCGTCGCCAGGAAGCCACCGACCAGCATGCCGCTGGCGCTGGCCACCATATAGGCCGTCAGGCACACGGCCACCAGGGTCAACGGTACGGCATGCAGCTGACGCGCCGCCTCGGGCGCAAAGGCCTGCACCACGCTGAGCGCCATGGCAAAGACGAAGAAGAAGGCAAAGCACATCCACACCGCAGGGATGCGCAGGAAATCGAGGCGGCCCTCGCCCGGCGCACCGGTCGCCGCACGCGCCGGTGCCGTCGGGGCCAAGGCCAGACGGCGCCCCTGCCCCACGCAGAGCAGCAGCACGGCCAGCACCAGCACGCCCGCAGCCACCAGGGCCACGCGCCAGGAATACAGCAGGGTCAGCGGCACCAGCAGGGCTGGCGCCACGGCCCAGCCCAGATTGCCGCTGATGCCGTGCACGCTGTAGGCATGGCCCAGGCGCGGCGCACTGACCTTGCGGTTGATCAGCGTGTAGTCCACGGGGTGGAAAACCCCGTTGCCGAGGCCGGCCACGACGGCGAAGCCCATGAGCATGACGTAGCTCGTGCTGGCAGCAAAGCCGAAGGCCGCCAGCGCCAGCAGGCCCAGGCCTGCGTAGAGCACGGGGCGCGGGCCATAGCGGTCCACCCAGAAGCCCGAGAGCGTCTGCACCGTGCAGGAGACGACAAAGAAGATCGTCATCAGGAAACCGAGCTCGGCATAGCTGGTGTGGAACGCCTCCTTGAGCCAGGGAAAGAGCGGCGGCAACAGCAGCTGGCTGAAGTGGCTGCAGAGGTGGGCGATGCCGATCAGGCCGATCAGGCTGGCGTCCTGACGCAGGGGAACCGGGGTGGTGGCGAGGCTGGCGCTGGACATGCCCCGATGCTACTGCAGCGGGCGTGAACTAATGCACACCCGCGCTGCGCGACGTTGCCCGTGCCGCATGGACGGACCGAATCCGTGAACTACTCCCTCGCCAAAATCGCCCATCGTTACAGAATGCAACCATAGCCAGGACAGAACACCACACGGCAACGCACAGCTTCAGGGAAAACATCATGATCATCCTGCCCATCGGCGACGACGCCCCGGAACCCACGCAGCCCACGCCCTCGCGGCCGGCACCGCTGCAAAGCACCGTACACCTGCTGGTGATGGGCTTCAGCCCGGCCGAACGAGAACTGATCCAGGGCATCACCGCCCTGTCCCAGCGCCGTCATCTGCGCATCGAGCTCAGCGGATCGGACAGCATGGATGCGGCCGACGTCATCCTGCTCGATGGCAGTGACACCAAGGTCATGACCTGGGCGGCCAAGGGCCGCATGCCGACGGGCAAGGTGGTGATCCAGGTCGACGGCCAGGCCCTGCCGGGCCACATCCACCTGCAGCGCCCCATCCAGTGGCCCAGCCTGCCGGCCCTGCTGCAGCAGGCCCTGGGAATTGAAGCCCCGCACAGTTCACGCCAGCCGCTGAGCACCTTCTGAGCACCAGCGCCCGTGGCGCAGGACGAGGGCCTGTTCGCACTCAAGAAAATTCTGTGAACAGGCCCTAGGGGTACGATGCGCGCATGAACTCCCTGTCCGACTTTCCCATCACCCGCAAGTGGCCGGCCCGGCACGCGGATCGCCTCCAGCTCTATTCGCTGCCCACGCCCAACGGCGTGAAGGTGTCCATCATGCTGGAGGAGACCGGCCTGCCCTATGAGGCGCACCTCGTGCGCTTCGACAGCAACGAGCAGCTCAGCCCGGAATTCCTCAGTCTCAACCCCAACAACAAGATCCCGGCCATCATCGACCCCGATGGGCCCGGCGGCAAGCCACTGGCGCTCTTTGAATCCGGCGCCATCCTCGTCTACCTGGCGGGCAAGACCGGGCAGCTCATGCCCCGGGACGACGCGCTCCGCTACGAGACCCTGCAATGGCTGATGTGGCAGATGGGTGGCGTGGGCCCCATGTTCGGCCAGCTCGGCTTCTTCCACAAGTTCGCCGGCAAGGACTACGAGGACAAGCGCCCGCGCGACCGCTATGTGGCCGAGTCGCGCCGCCTGCTGGCTGTGCTCAACCAGCGCCTGCAGGGCCGCCGCTGGATCATGGGGGATGACTACAGCATCGCCGACATCGCCGTCTTCCCCTGGGTGCGCAACCTGCTGGGCTACTACGAGGCCGGCGACCTGGTGGGCATGGCCAGTTTCCCCGAGGTCACGCGGGCGCTGGGGGAGTTCATCGCCCGGCCAGCCGTGACGCGCGGCCTCAACATTCCACAACGCGGCTGAACCCGCCCCCTCAGGCGGCCGGGGCAGGCAGCAGCAACTCGGCCTGCAGCCCGCCCAGACGCGCCACGCCCAGCTTCACTTCGCCGTGGTAGAGCCCGGCGAGTTCACGCGTGATGTCCAGCCCCAGGCCCGTGCCAGGCACGCGCTCGTCGGCACGCACCCCACGTCCGAACACCTGATCGCGCTCAGTCTCGGACAGGCCCGGACCATCGTCCTCGACGACGATGTGCAGGCGCCCCTGCTCCAAGCGGGCCGAAAGCAACACACGGCTGTGCGCCCATTTGCAGGCGTTGTCCAGCAGATTGCCTGCCATCTCCTGCAGGTCCTGGGACTCGCCGGCAAACTGCAGGGCATCCGCCATGGGCGCCACCTCGACGGTCAGCACCGATCTGCCCGGTCGCTGGGCATGCACCCGGCGCATCACGCGGGCCAATCCACTCAGCACCGGCGCCACCTCGGTACGCAGGCCAGCCACACCGGCACCTGCAGCACGCGCACGCCCCAGATGCCAGTCCACCTGATGCCGGATGGTTCGTACCTGTTCCTGGATTGGCTCCTGCTGCGCAGCCAGACTGCTGATGACCGCCAGCGGTGTCTTGATCGCATGAGCCAGGTTGCCCGCCATCTGGCGCGCGCGCTTGACCACCTGCTGGTTCTGGTCGAGTACCTGGTTGAAGTCCTGCACCAGGGGATCAATCTCTGCTGGAAAGTCACCACTCAGGCGTGGCACCTGCCCCTGGCGTACGGCCTGCACGGCCGTCTGCAACTTGCGCAAGGGCCGCAATCCCAGCGTGACCTGTGCCCAGACCACCGCCAGCAGGGCCACGCCCAGCACGGCCAGAAATAGAGCCAGCTGCTGCGCAAAACCCGCCACCGCAGCCTCCAGTTCAGCGCGGTCACCCGCCACCACGAGGCGCCAACCCTGACCCGGCACACGCTGCGCTTGCTCCGCCTCGGGCGGTACAAACCAGACCCGCCGCTCGAAAGCCAGCAGTGCCTGGCCATTGGGGCCGGCAATCAGATGACGCCGCAGCTCACCCGCCGGCAACGGTTCCTGCGGAAGACCCAGCGCATCGTCCCAAAGCGACCGCGAACGCAGCACCACACGACCGGTGGCCACATGCGCGCCCTCCAGGGCCTCGATCTGCCAGTAGAGGCCGGAATACGGTGCGTCCCAGCGCGGGTCGCCCATGGCGGCCTTCAGGCGCGGGCGCTCGGCCGTATCGGGCTCGAGCACGGCGGTCAGCTGATCCAGCCGGCGCTTGAGCTGACCTTCGAACTGCACCGTGACATGGGTGCGGAAAAGATTGGACAGGAGGAAGCCTGCGCCCAGCAGGCTCAGCGATACCGCCACCAAGGTCACGCTGAGCAGACGCCAGCGCAGGGAACGCATCCACGTGCGCATCATCTTCCACCCTGTGCTGGCGGTACGTGCAAGCGGTAGCCCAGGCCACGCACGGTCTCGATCAGCTCCGGCGGCAACTTCTTGCGCAGTCTGGCGATAAAGACCTCGATGGTATTGGAGTCACGCTCGAAATCCTGCGCGTAGAGATGTTCGGTCAGATCATTGCGCGAGACCAGGGTGTTCGGGTGATGCATCAGATAAGCCAGCAGCTTGAACTCATGAGACGTCAGGTTCACCGCCAGGCCTTGCAGCAGCACACGGCCACTGCGCGTGTCCAGCGTGAGCGGGCCGCAGCTCAGCACGGGGCTGGCCAGGCCGCTGGCGCGCCGGATCAGGGCGCGCACACGCGCGAGCAGTTCCTCGGCATGAAAGGGCTTGGCCAGGTAATCGTCGGCGCCGGCGTCGATACCCGCTACCTTCTCGTGCCACTGGTCCCGCGCAGTCAGGATCAGCACCGGGAAGCGCACGCCTTCACTGCGCCAGCGCTGGAGCACGCTGAGCCCGTCCAGCATCGGCAGGCCCAGATCGAGCACGGCTGCAGCATACGGCTGCACTCCGCCTATGGACCAGGCCGTCTGCCCGTTGTCCGCATGGTCCACCACATAGCCGGCATCCTGCAGCAGCTGACGCAGCTGCGCCGCCAGCGTCGGCTCGTCCTCGACCAGCAGCAACCGCATCAGAGGCGCCCCGCCTGGCGCTTCAACACCGCGGCATCCTTGGCGTCGACCTCCAGCTTGAGCAGGCCGCCACCGGCCTGCAGGATCTTGAGTTCGTAGATCCAGCGGCCGTGCTCGCGCTCCAGCTCCACCTCCAGCACATGGCCCGGGTGCTCGCGCGCCACCCGCTCCAGAAGCGCGGGCAGCGGCAGTATCTCGCCAGCCAGCATGGCGGCACGCACACGATCGTGGTCGGTGTCGGCATGCACGGGCCAGGGGCTCAGCAGCAGACCGGCCACGATGATCAAGGAGGACAGGCAGGAAGACATAGAGGCATTGTTGCGCCCCCAAGCTGAACGGCGCCTGAACAGTGACTTCAGGCCGGGTACAGCGGCCCGGCCGCACCATCACGGCATGGACTTAAGGAGAGCGCCCGTGAAATCCGCTGAGCAGTTTCATGCCATCCAGTTGCAAAGCCCAGCCCAGGCAGCGCCTGGTTTCAAATGGACGGCCCTGGCGCTGGCCTTCGTGGCCTGCCTCTACGCCAGCGATGTCTTTGCGCACCAGGCTCAGGCCGGGACGGCCCTGCCTGCGACGAACGAAGCGGTGCTCAGCGCCCCATGAGCGCGCGCACGTGCGCCGCCGTGCCGCTGGCCAGGCCTTCGAGGCTGTAGCCGCCCTCGAGCACCGAGACCACGCGGCCCTGGGCCGTCTCGTCAGCGACCTTCATGAGCTCGCGGGTGATCCAGTGGTAGTCCTCGTCGGTGAACTGCAGGCCACCCAGCGGGTCCAGGTGGTGGGCGTCGAAGCCGGCCGAGATGATGAGCAGCTCGGGCGCGAAACTGCGCAGCGCGGGCAGCAGGTGGTCCGTCATGGCCGCGCGGAAGGCCGCGGAGCCCGTACCGCGCGCAAAGGGCACGTTGACGATGTTGCCGGCCACGCCGGTCTCCTGCTTCGCCCCCGTGCCCGGGTAGAAGTTGCCCTGGTGGCAGGAGCCGTAGAACAGGTCCGGATCGTCCCAGAAGCTGTTCTGCGTGCCGTTGCCGTGGTGCACGTCGAAATCCACCACGGCCACGCGCTGCAGGCCGTGCTGCTTGCGCGCATGCAGCGCCGCGATGGCCGCCTGGTTGAAGACGCAGAAACCCATGGCGTGGTCGGCCTCGGCGTGGTGGCCGCAGGGGCGTGTGGCACAGAAGACGTTCTTCACCTCGCGCTTCACCACATCGTCCACGCCCGCGCAGGCGGCACCCACGCAACGCAGCACCGCCTCCAGCGTGCCCGAGGACATGATGGTGTCGCCGGCGTCCAGCAGCTGATAGCCCTGCGCGGGCGCGAGCGACTTGACCTCCTCCACATAGCCGGGCTTGTGCACGTGCAGCACCTGCTCGAAGGTCCCCAGGGGCGCATCACGCCAGGCCACGTCGGCAAAGTCCGGCGTCTTCAGCGCGGCCAGCACGGCCTCCAGCCGCTCAGGCGATTCGGGGTGGTGCGGGCCGGGCTTGTGGTTGAAGCAGGCTTCGTGGGTGTAGATCAGGGTGCTCATGGTGGCTCGTCTTCCTCAACTCGGTCTTGAAATCATCGCCGCATCTGGGGCAGGCCATAGCGTGCTTGGCGTCAATTCTCAATGAACCGGACGCATCTTGCACGCGGCCTGGGTCGCCCGCATGCGTAGAACCCGCAAGCCCAGGCACCCTCTAGGCAAATCCTCGCCCCCTTCCTAGAATGGCCCGCACCCTTGCACCGAAGGCAGCCATGGCCACGATCATCTGGAAGGAAACGCCCCCCGTCTGGACCGCGTTCGTCGAAGATACGCCCGTCTGCACCCTCAGGAGCAAGGACATCGGCGGCTGGACGGCCAGCTGGGCTGGCGAGCGGCTCTGGCCACCCCCCGCTCACCTGCCCCGGGCCACGCCGCAGGCGACGCGCTACTTCATGAGCCTGGACGAGGCCAGAGCGGCTGTGGAAGCGGAACTGGGTCGGGCCTGAGGCCACAGCCTTGCGGGTTCAGAGCGCACCCCACTCACTGGTCTTGCTGAACACCACCTCACCCGTGGGGACGTGGATGACCCGCACGACCCCTCCGGGCGGCTCGGTCTTGCACTTGGCAGCCAGCGAGACCGCCAGGTCGCGATCGGCCAGCAGCTCACCATTGTAGATCGGCGAGCGCGGCAAGGTCGCCACGATGCGGTGCGCACTCTCGATCCTGTAGGCCGGCTTGTCCATGTCTGCCTCGCTGTGTGCCTGGGGTATGCCAACCAGCATAGGATGGCACGTAAGCATTTCAAGCGGCTTAACCCGACGTCGCGTATGGAGAAACCGGACGGGAATCCGCCGCAGCTCTCCAGACTTCGCCATGCAAAAGCCCGCTTCTGCAGATGCAAGAAGCGGGCCCGTGCGTGTGGCTGGCGCTCAGCCCTGTTCGAAACTGAACTGGCCCGGGTTGCGCACCGGATCGGTATCGACCGCGATCACGGCCTTGGGTGCGAACTTGCCTTCCAGGAGCAGTTTCGAGAGCGGGTTCTCGATACGCTGCTGGATGGCCCGCTTGAGCGGCCGCGCACCGAACACCGGGTCGAAGCCGACCTTGGCCAGTTCAGCCAGCGCCTTGTCGCTGACCCGCAGTGTGAGCTCCATCTTGGCCAGCCGGTCCTGCAGCTGCTGCAGCTGGATCTTCGCGATACTGGCGATGTGCTCGGCGTCCAGGCCGTGGAACACCACGGTCTCGTCGATGCGGTTGAGGAACTCCGGACGGAAGTGGTTCTTGAGCTCGCCCCAGACCGCGTCCTTGATCTCCTCGTAGGACTGGCCCACCATGCTCTGGATCAGGTGCGAGCCGATGTTGCTCGTCATCACGATCACGGTGTTCTTGAAGTCCACGGTGCGGCCCTGGCCGTCGGTGAGCCGACCGTCGTCCAGCACCTGCAGCAAGACGTTGAACACGTCCGGGTGGGCTTTCTCCACCTCGTCGAGCAGCAGCACGCTGTAGGGCTTGCGGCGCACGGCCTCGGTCAGGTAGCCGCCTTCCTCGTAGCCCACATAGCCGGGCGGCGCGCCGATCAGGCGGGCCACGGAGTGCTTCTCCATGAACTCGCTCATGTCGATGCGCACCAGGTGGTCCACGCTGTCGAACAGGAAACCGGCCAGCGCCTTGCACAGCTCGGTCTTGCCCACGCCGGTGGGGCCGAGGAAGAGGAAGGAACCGGTCGGGCGGTTCGGATCGGACAGGCCGGAGCGCGAGCGACGGATGGCGTTGGCCACGGCACTGATCGCCTCATCCTGGCCGACCACGCGCTCGTGCAGCTTGCCTTCCATCTGCAGCAGCTTGTCCTTCTCGCCCTGCATCATCTTGGCCACGGGGATGCCGGTGGCGCGGCTCACCACCTCGGCGATCTCTTCGGCGCCGACCTGGGTGCGCAGCAGCTTGTGGCCAGGTGAGCCGCCGCCGGACTCCTCCTTGGCCTGGGCTTCCTTGAGGCGCTTGTCCAGCTCGGGCAGCTTGCCGTACTGCAGCTCGGCCACCTTGTTGAAGTCGCCCTTGCGCGTGAGTTCCTCGATCTGGCCCTTGAGCTTCTCGATCTCTTCACGCACGTGCTGGCTGCCCTGGGCCTGGGCTTTCTCGGCTTTCCAGATCTCTTCGAGATCGGCCGCTTCCTTCTGCAGGGTCTTGATCTCTTCCTCGATCAGCGCCAGGCGTTTCTGCGAAGCCTCGTCGGTTTCCTTCTTCATGGCCTCGCGCTCGATCTGCAGCTGGATCAGGCGGCGATCGAGCTTGTCCATGACCTCGGGCTTGGAGTCGATCTCGATCTTGATCTTGGCTGCGGCCTCGTCGATCAGGTCGATGGCCTTGTCAGGCAGGAAGCGGTCGGTGATGTAGCGGTGGCTGAGTTCGGCCGCGGCCACGATGGCCGGATCGGTGATGTCCACGCCGTGGTGCACCTCGTATTTCTCCTGCAGGCCGCGCAGGATGGCGATGGTCTGCTCCACCGTGGGTTCGCCCACCAGCACCTTCTGGAAACGGCGCTCCAGCGCGGCGTCCTTCTCGATGTACTTGCGGTATTCGTCCAGCGTCGTGGCGCCGATGCAGTGCAGCTCGCCGCGGGCCAGCGCCGGCTTGAGCATGTTGCCGGCATCGATCGCCCCTTCGGCCTTGCCCGCGCCCACCATGGTGTGCAGTTCGTCGATGAAGAGGATGATGCGGCCCTCGTCCTGCGCCACCTCCTTGAGCACTGCCTTGAGCCGCTCTTCGAACTCGCCGCGGTACTTGGCGCCGGCCAGCAGGCCCGCCATGTCCAGCACCAGCACCCGCTTGTCGCGCAGGGTCTCGGGCACCTCGCCATTGACGATGCGCTGGGCCAGGCCCTCGACGATGGCGGTCTTGCCCACGCCCGGTTCGCCGATGAGCACGGGGTTGTTCTTGCTGCGGCGTTGCAGCACCTGGATGGCGCGACGGATTTCGTCGTCGCGGCCGATGACCGGATCGAGCTTGCCCTGGCGCGCACGTTCCGTCAGGTCCAGGGTGTATTTCTTCAGCGCCTCGCGCTGGCCTTCGGCCTCGGGGTTATCGACCGACTGACCACCACGCACGGCGTCGATGGCGCTCTCCAGGCTCTTGCGCGTCAGACCGTGGGCCTTGGCCAGGTGGCCGATCTCGCCCTTGCTGTCGGCGGCAGCCAGCAGAAACAGCTCGCTGGCCACGTACTGATCACCGCGCTTGATGGATTCCTTCTCGGCAGCCTGCAGCAAGGTGACAAGCTCACGCCCCACCTGCACCTGCACCTGTTCCTGGCCTTCGACCTGGGGCAGCTTCTTGACCGCCGCCTCGGCCGCCGTCTGCAGCCCGGCCACATTGACGCCGGCACGTTGCAGCAGGGCCTTGGGGCCGTCCTGCTGACGCAGCATGGCCAGCAGCAAGTGCGCCGGCTCGATGTAGGCGTGGTCGTTGCCCAGGGCCAGGGTCTGGGCTTCGCCCAGGGCTTCCTGGAACTTGGTGGTGAGTTTGTCGATCCGCATGGTTTCCCTCAGGGAGATTTCTGAACTGCCCCACAGCGTGAGGGTGATCCGGACGGATTTCAAGAGCGCTTCAGATCCGGCAAGCATACTTGTGATGCAGATCAAATCCCGGAGCCCCGCCATGCAACGCCTGCTGCCCCCCCTGATCACGACCTTGCTGGCCCTGTGCCTGGCCAGCCCGGCCGCCGCCGAGCCCACGGCCCGCACCATCGCCCAAGGCCTGGCCCATCCCTGGGCCCTGGCCTTCCTGCCCGATGGCCACTATCTGGTCACGGAGCGTCCCGGCACCTTGCGGGTGGTGGAGCCCGGCGGGCGCATCCGCCCGCCCGTGCAGGGTGTGCCTGCGGTGCAGGCCCGCGGCCAGGGCGGTCTGCTCGATGTGGTTCTGGACCGCGATTTCGCCAGCAACCGCACGCTCTACCTCTGCTACGCCGAGCCTTCCGCCGACGGCCGTACGGCCGGCACCGCCCTGGCTCGTGCACGACTGAGCGAGGACGCCACGCGGCTGGAGGCGCTGCGCGTGCTCTTCCAGCAAAGCCCCAAGGTCAGCGGCGGCAACCACTTCGGCTGCCGTATCGCCGAAGCGCCGGATGGCACGCTCTTCCTCGCCCTGGGCGAGCGTTATGGCGAGCGCGAACAGGCCCAGACCCTGGACAACCATATCGGCAAGGTGGTGCGCATCCGCAAGGACGGCAGCGTACCGCCCGACAACCCCTTCGTGAACCGCACCGGCGCGCGGCCCGAGATCTGGAGCTACGGCCACCGCAACCCCCAGGGCCTGGCCTTCAGTCCGCGCGGCGCGCTCTGGCTGCACGAGCACGGCCCCATGGGCGGCGACGAGATCAATCTGCTGGCGGCCGGTGCCAACCACGGCTGGCCACTGGTGAGCCACGGCCGCAACTACAACTACACCTCGGTGGGCACGGGCGAGCGCACGCACCCGGGCACGGTGCCGCCGCACTACACCTGGGTGCCGTCCATCGCCCCCTCGGGCATGACCTTCGTCACCAGCGAGCGCTACGGCAAGGACTGGGTGGGCAATCTGCTCGTGGGTTCACTCAAGTACACGCGCCTGATCCGCCTGGAACTGGCACAGCCTTACGAAGGCGCGGTGCGCCGCGAAACCCGCCTGCTGCCCGACCTGGGCGAACGCGTGCGCGATGTGCGCCAGGGACCGGACGGCTACATCTACCTGCTGACCGACCACCCCGAGGGCCGGCTGCTGCGTCTGGAGCCCTGAGCTCGCACGTGGCATCGGCTATGCTTGCAGCCGTCCGGGCACCGCGTGCCCGCTCTGGAAAGATGTACATGCGCTCCATCCTGCGTTCCTGCCTCGCGCTCGGCCTGGGTCTGGCGGCCCTCCCGGCGCTGGCCTCGTTCGAAATCTCCTCCTCCATCTCCGATTCCGTCTCCGAATCGGTGGGCAGTGTCTCGGCCTCGATCCGCACCTCCAGCGAGAGCGTGTCCGGTGACACCCAGACTGCGCGGGGCCCCTACGAGGTCATGGACGTGCAGCCGGTGGCCGAGCGGCCCGGCAGCGTGCGCCTGGTGCTGCGTGCGCTGCAGGAGGGCGCGCAGGACATCGAACTCACTCTGCCGCAGCAGGCCCTGGCGCGCGGCCAGGTGGTCGTGGGCAGCGTGATCGAAGCCCAGCCGCGCGAGTTCGGCATCGCCTTCGCCGCGCGCGACGCCACGGGCTACGCCCACCCTTTCTTTCTGGTGGTGCATGACGAGCGCTACCGCGAGTTCGCCACGCAGCGCGTGACGCTCTGAAACCTCGCCCATGCGTCTGAACCCGGCCAGCGTCCTGCTGGCTTTTTTATGCCTGCTCGGACCCGCATACGCGGGTTCGCTGCGCTACTGCGACCCGCAGCGCAGCATCGGACCCGCCGGACTGGAGCGCATGATGCGCGTGGCCGATGTGGTCAAGGCCGAGCTCGAAGCCAGCGGCCAGCCCGTGGCCCTGGTGTCGCGCTCGGGCCTGGCCCTGGGCCTGCTGGGGCAGCGCTACTCGCATGCCGGTGTGAGCCGGCGCGACCACGAAGCCTCGCCCTGGGCCGTGCGCCAGCTCTACTACGCTTGCGATGAGGCACGCCCGCGTATCTTCGACCAGGGCATGACGGGTTTCGTGATGGGCGTGCACAACGATGCCGAAGGCTATCTCTCCGTGCTGACCCTGCCGGACGAGGCCTCGCAGCTGCTGCATGCCGCGGTGCGTGATCCGCAGCGCGCCCTGGCCCTGCTGGCCGACGACTACAGCGCCAACGCCTACCCCTATGCCCTGCACTACCAGAACTGCAACCAGTGGCTCGTGGAACTGCTGGCCAGTGCCTGGGACACGGCGCCGTGCGATCGGAACCGCGCCCGCGCCCAGGTCTGGCTGCACACCCAGGGCTATGCGCCCACGGAGCTGCGGCTCTGGCGGCCGGTGCTGGCCTTCGCGCGCCTGCTGTCCTATCTGCATTTCGACGACCACCCGCCCGCGCTGCTCGAACAGGGCCGTCTGCAGCTGAGTCTGCCGCAGGGCATCGAGCAGTTCGTGCGCCGGCGCTGGCCCGAAGCACGGCGAGTCGAGGTCTGCTACACCACGACCCGTGTGGTGGTGCACCGCGGCTGGGAAGCGATTGCCGAGGGCTGTGTGCCCGGCGCGGGAGATACGGTGATCCAGCTCGCGCCCGAGCCGGTGGCGGACAGCAGCCCCTGGTGAGCCGGCAGGCTCAGGCGTTGCGCGCGGTAATACCCCAGCGCGCCAGGGCGGCGTCGTCGCTGACGCGGGCGTCGACCCAGCGCGCGCCCTCGGGCGTCTGTTCCTTCTTCCAGAAGGGCGCCTGGGTCTTGAGGTAGTCCATGAGGAATTCGCAGGCCTGGAAGCTCTCGCCGCGATGCGCCGAGGTGACCACGACGAGCACGATCTGGTCAAGCGGCTGCAGCGGGCCCACGCGATGGATCACGCGGGCGCCGTAGATGTCGAAGCGCCGGAAGGCCTCATCGATCATCTGCTCGATGGACTGCTCGGTCATGCCGGGGTAGTGCTCGAGCTCCATGGCGCTGACCGACTGGCCGTCGTTGCGGTCGCGCACGGTGCCGATAAAGGAACAGACCGCGCCCACACGCTTGTCCTGCGCGCGCAGGGCCGCCATCTCGGCGGCGACGTCGAAGTCCTGAGTCTGGATCGTGACGCGCGCAGTCATGGCTTCAGCCTCCGGTCACGGGCGGGAAGAAGGCGACCTCGCAGCCCTCGCTGAGCGCCGCATCCTCGGCGCTCATGGTCTGGTTCAGGGCCACGCGCACGGCGCGGCCCCGCGCGAGAGCCTGGGCATGCGCGCCGCCGCGTGCGATGAGCTCGTCGCGCAGCGCGCCCAGAGTGGACGCGGCCGTCTGCCAGGGTTCGCTGCCCGTACCCACGGCCTCACGGATGGAGGCGAAATACTTGATCTGGACCTTCATGCCATCAATTCTGCAAAAACCAGAAACTGCACCATGTCACCATGGTCTATGGTGCCGCCGGCCGGGTTGTCCACCAAGCCGTCGCCCCAGACCGTGGAGGTCAGCACGCCCGAGCTCTGGTTGGGATAGAGGTCCAGCCCGCCAGCCGCATTGCGGCGCGCCCGCAGGAACTCGCGGCGCTTGTCGCCACGCTTGATCTCGAAGTGCGCGGGCAAGGCCATGCGCACGGGCTCCACGTTCGTCGCGCCCTGCAGCCGCAGCAGGAAGGGTCGCACCAGCAACATGAAAGTCACGTAGCTGGAGACCGGGTTGCCCGGCAGACCGGCGAAGTGGCAGGCATCCTGCGGGCTGCTGCGGTAGAGCTTGCCGTAGGCAAAGGGCTTGCCCGGTTTCATCGAGATCTGCCAGAGGTCGAGCTCGCCGAGCTTCTGCACCGAAGGCTTGATATGGTCTTCCTCGCCCACCGAGACGCCGCCGCTCGTGAGCACAAGGTCGTGTCCTTTTGCAGTCTCCCGCAGTGCGGTCAGCGTGGCTTCGCGTTGGTCCGGCACGATGCCGCAGTCCGTCACCTCGCAGCCCAGGCGCTGCAGCAGCGCGCGCAGGAAATAGCGATTGGAGTTGTAGATGGCGCCCGGGGGCATCTGCTCGGGTGGCAGCTCGCCGGGCATGACCAGCTCGTCACCGGTGGAAAACATCGCCACACGCGGGCGGCGCGTGACCGTGAGCCTGGCCATACCGATGCCCGCGGCCAGGCCCAGGGCAGCCGGCGTGAGGCGTTGGCCACGCGCCAGCACCACGGCGCCACGGGTCACGTCCTCGCCCGCGCGGCGGATCCATTGACCTGCAGTTGGCACCACATTCACGCGCACGCTGCCCTCGCCCACGGGCTCGCAGTCCTCCTGCATGACGATGGTGTCGGCGCCCGCGGGCACGGGGGCACCCGTGAAGATGCGCGCCGCCTCGCCGGGCCTGAGCGGCTGACCGTGATGGCCGGCGGGGATGCGCTGGGTCACGGGCAGCACCACGCCGGGCGCCGGCACGTCGTTGCAGCGCAACGCATAGCCGTCCATGGAGCTGTTGTCCTGCGGCGGCACATGCAGGGCCGAGACCAGGTCCTGCGCCAGCACACGGCCATCGGCGTCGAAGGTGTCAACCTCGTCCGTACCCGTCAGCGGTTGCGCCTGAGCCAGCAGTTCGGCCAGGGCCTGGTCGAGCGACTTCAGGGGCGCGCGCGGTGCGTTCATAGGACGTAGAGCTCGGGGTTGTAGTCGAAGCGCTCACCGTGTGCCACGAGCCAGCCGGCCACGGCATCCGGATCGTTGAGGTCCAGCACGTCCAGGCCCGTGGGCACGGGCAGACGCGACGCGTCGTCGGTGGCCACGGCAGCGATGAAATCGTCCTCCGGGTAACGCACGGGCTTGCCGTTCTCGGCCCGCCAGACCTCGATCTTGAGCAGGTCGCTGCTCTTGAAGCCTTCGACGAGCACCCAGTCCACGCCGTCGTAGAGCTCTGCGATCAGGTGGTGCACCTTGGGCTCGTGCTCGCGCTCGTATTCGCGCATCAGGGCCATGCGGCGGTTGGAGGCGATCACCACCTCGAAGGCCCCGGCCTCGCGATGGCGATGGCTGTCCTTGCCCGGGTGGTCGACGTCGAACTTGTGATGGGCGTGCTTGACCACCGAGACGCGCAGGCCACGCAGCTTGAGCGCGGGGATGAGCTGCTCGACCAGCGTGGTCTTGCCCGACCCCGAATACCCCGCAAATCCCACGACCTTCATGTCTGCATCACTCCAATGCGATTGTTGCGAGTCATCTGCCGGAACGTACCGGGCGCGTCAGGCGCAGTGCCGGGCGATGTAGTCCTTGACCACCTGCACGTCGGCGGGAACCACCGTGACGCGCTTGGGCAGGTCTTCGATGCCGATGAACTTGGCCGGGCGCTCAGGCTCACGGCCCAGGGCCTCGACGATGGTGGCCGCGAACTTGATCGGCAAGGCTGTCTCCAGCACGATCATCGGCACGCCCGCGCTAAGATGCTCGCGTGCGACCTTGACGCCGTCGGCCGTGTGCGTGTCGATCATCACCCCGAAGCGCGCGTGGGTGTCGCGGATGGTCGCGAGGCGGTTGGCATGCGTGCTCTTGCCGCTGACAAAGCCGTATTTCGCACGCGCCTGTGCAAAGGCCGGATCGGCACCGAGGTCGAAACGCCCCATCCTGCCCAGCTGCTCGCCGAACAGGGCACGGACCTTGGCACCATCGCGCCCCAGCAGGTCGAACACGAAGCGCTCGAAGTTGCTGGCCTTGGAGATGTCCATGGACGGGCTGGAGGTCTCGTGCGTGTCGGCACTGCTGCGCACGCGGTAGACGCCAGTGCGGAAGAACTCGTCGAGCACATCATTCTCGTTGGTGGCCACCACCAGCTTGTCGACCGGCAGGCCCATCATGCGCGCCACGTGGCCGGCACAGACGTTGCCGAAGTTGCCCGACGGCACGGTGAAGCTCACCCGCTGGGCATTGCTCGTCGTCGCCTGGAAGTAGCCCGCGAAGTAGTACACCACCTGGGCCACGAGACGGGCCCAGTTGATCGAATTCACCGTCCCGATCTTGTACCGGCGCTTGAAGTCCAGGTCATTGGAGACGGCCTTGACGATGTCCTGGCAGTCGTCGAACACGCCCTGCACCGCCAGGTTGTGGATGTTGGCGTCCTGCAGGCTGAACATCTGCGCCTGCTGGAAGGGACTCATGCGGCCGTGCGGGCTGGTCATGAAGACGCGCACGCCCTGCTTGCCGCGCATGGCGTACTCGGCGGCGCTGCCCGTGTCGCCGCTGGTGGCGCCCAGGATGTTGAGTTCCTCGCCGCGGCGACCCAGCTCGTACTCGAACAGGTTGCCCAGCAGCTGCATGGCCATGTCCTTGAAGGCCAGCGTGGGGCCATTGGACAGGGCCTCGAGGTAGAAGCCGTCTTCCAGCTTCTTGAGCGGCACGATGGCCTTGGTGCCGAACACCGCTTCGGTGTAGGTCTTGCGGCAGATGGCGCGCAGATCGTCGGCGGGGATGTCGTCGATATAGAGCGAGAGGATCTCGAAGGCCAGGTCCGCATAGGACAGGCCGCGCCACTTGGTCAGTGTGGCGTCGTCGACCTTCGGGTAGCTCTCGGGCAGGTAGAGGCCGCCATCGGGCGCCAGGCCCTCGAGCAGGATCTCGCAGAAGCGCTTGCGTTCCGGTGCGCCCCGGGTGCTGAGGTAGTTCATCCGGCCAGCTCTTCCTTGCGGATGCGCACGATGGGTGCGAGTACCGTGGGCAGTGCCTGCAGCTGGGCCATGGCGCCATTGAGCGTGCCCTCGCGCGCGTCGTGCGTGAGGATGATCACATCGGTCTGCTGCGAGCCCTCGCCACCGACTTCGTCGGCCTCACGCTGCAGCACGGCGTCGATGCTGATGCCGGCGCCGGCCAGGATGCCGGTGACCTGGGCCAGCACGCCGGCCTGGTCGGCCACGCGCAGGCGCAGGTAGTAACTGGTGACCACCTCCTCGATGGGCAGCACGGGCAGGCTGCTCAGCGCGTTGGGCTGGAAAGCCAGGTGCGGCACACGGTTGAGCGGATCAGCGGTGTGCAGACGGGCGATGTCCACCAGGTCCGCCACCACGGCGCTGGCCGTGGGCTCGGAACCCGCGCCCTTGCCGTAGTAGAGCGTGGTGCCCACAGCGTCGCCGTTGACCACCACCGCGTTCATGGCGCCTTCCACATTGGCCAGCAGGCGCTTGCTGGGCACCAGGCTGGGGTGCACGCGCAGCTCGATGCCCTTGGCCGTGCGCTTGGTGATGCCCAGCAGCTTGATGCGGTAGCCCAGTTGCTCGGCGTACTTGATGTCGGCCGCGCCCAGCCTGGTGATGCCCTCGACATAGGCCTTGTCGAACTGCACCGGGATGCCGAAAGCGATGGCCGACAGGATGGTGGCCTTGTGACCGGCGTCCACCCCCTCGATATCGAAGGTCGGATCGGCCTCGGCGTAGCCCAGGCGTTGCGCCTCCTTGAGCACGACGTCGAAGTCCAGGCCCTTGTCGCGCATCTCGGAGAGGATGAAGTTGGTGGTGCCGTTGATGATGCCGGCGATCCACTGGATGCGGTTGGCCGTCAGGCCCTCACGCAGGGCCTTGATGATGGGAATGCCGCCGGCCACGGCCGCCTCGAAGGCCACCATCACGCCCTTGGCCGAGGCCGCGGCGAAGATCTCGGTGCCATGCACGGCCAGCAGGGCCTTGTTGGCCGTGACCACATGCTTGCCGGCGGCAATCGCCTCCAGCACCAGCTGCTTGGCAATCCCATAGCCGCCGATGAGCTCGACCACGATGTCGATCTCGGGGTTGGCGATCACGGCGCGCGCGTCGTTCACCACCTTCACGCCGGGCCCCACGATGGACTGGGCGCGCGCGACGTCGAGATCGGCCACCATGGTGATCTCGATGCCGCGGCCGGCGCGGCGCTGGATCTCCTCCTGGTTGCGCTGGAGCACATTGAAGGTGCCCGAGCCGACGGTGCCGATGCCCAACAGGCCTACTTGGATAGCTTTCATCTTTACTCTGTCCGGGGCCTCGTGGGCCCCTGTTCAAACATCAGGCGCGCGCGTGGCGCTTGCGATAACTCTCGAGGAACTTGGCGATGCGCCCGATGGCATCGCGCAGATCGTCCTCATGCGGCAGGAACACGACCCGGAAATGCTGGTTGTCCGGGTAGTTGAAGCCCGAGCCCTGCACCAGCAGCACGCGGGTCTCCTCCAGCAGCTCCAGGATGAACTGCTTGTCGTCCTCGATGGGATAGACCTTGGGGTCGAGTCGCGGGAACATGTAGAGCGCCGCCTGCGGCTTGACGCAGCTCACGCCAGGAATCGCCGTGAGCAGCTCGTAGGCAATGTCGCGCTGGCGGCGCAGTCGGCCGCCTTCGGCCACCAGATCGTTGATGGTCTGGTAACCGCCCAGCGCGGTCTGGATGGCGGACTGCCCCGGCACATTGGCGCACAGGCGCATCGAGGACAGCATGTTCAGGCCTTCGATGTAGTCCTTGGCCTGCTTCTTGTCGCCCGAAACCACGAGCCAGCCTGCGCGGTAGCCGCAGGAGCGGTAGCTCTTGGACAGCGAGTTGAAGGTCAGCGTGAGCACATCGTTCGACAGGCTGGCCAGGGCGGTGTGCCTGACACCGTCGTAAAGCACCTTGTCATAGACCTCGTCGGCCATGATGACCAGGTTGTGCTCACGCGCGATCTCGATGATGCCCTTGAGCAGCTCGTCCGAGTACAAGGCGCCGGTCGGGTTGTTCGGGTTGATGACCACGATGCCCTTGGTGCGCGGCGTGATCTTGCTACGGATGTCCGCCAGATCGGGCATCCAGCCGTTGGCCTCGTCGCACAGGTAGTGCACGGGCGTGCCGCCCGAGAGGCTGACCGCGGCCGTCCACAGCGGGTAGTCCGGTGCGGGCAGCAGCATCTCGTCACCATCGTTGAGCAGGCCGTTGGTGGCCATGACGATGAGCTCGCTGGCGCCGTTGCCCAGATAGATGTCATCGATCGAGACGCCCTTGATGCCCTGCTCCTGGGTGTACTGCATCACGGCCTTGCGCGCGACGAAGATGCCCTTGCTGTCCGAGTACGCGGCTGCGTTGGGCAGGTTGCGGATCATGTCCTGGCGGATTTCCTCGGGCGCATCGAAGCCGAACACCGCCAGGTTGCCGATGTTGAGCTTGATGATGCTGTGGCCCTCTTCCTCCATCTGCTTGGCGCGCTCCATGATGGGGCCGCGGATGTCGTAGCAGACGTTGGCCAGCTTGTCCGATTTGCGTATGGTCTTCAAAGTCCCTCCGGGGTGCGCAGGATGGCGCACAGACACCGCCCTATAGGCGAGGCGAAACCTATAATTTGACCACACTTCCCTCTCGTTCTATGAAACTCCAGCCCGACAAATCGTCCGTCCAGACCATACGCGGCTATGGACCGGGCTGGATTGCGGTGGATGCCGAAAAATTCAGCACTAGCCTCGTCCTCGGTTCGCGGGGGGAGCGCCTGGTCTGGGACTGCAGCCGCTACGAGACGCTGAGCGCCGCGCATTTCGCCCCGCTGGCAGACCTGCGCCCGGAACTGGTGCTGTTCGGCAGCGGGGAGCGCCTGCGCTTTCCCCGCCCCGAATGGCTGCGCCCCCTGGTGGAGCGGGGCATCGGCCTGGAGACCATGGACACGGCGGCCGCCTGCCGCACCTACAACATCCTGGCCGGTGAAGGCCGCCATGTGGTCGTAGCTCTGCTGCTGGAAACCCCCTAGACCTGCCCGGCATGCGGGCATGGTTTTCAGGGTAAAATCTCACTCTTGAGTTGGGGGTGCAGCCGAGCTGTCACGGCGATCCTCCAGCCTTCTCCCACGACAGCTGCTGTCACAAAAGATCAGAGTCCTATGGCGATTGTTGTCAACAAACCTATCCCGGAATTCGAAGCCAACGCCACCGGCGGCATCAAGGTTTCCAACACTTCTCATCTCGGACAGACGCTGGTTCTGTACTTCTATCCCAAGGACAACACCCCGGGCTGCACGACCGAGGCCATGCAGTTCCGTGACAAGTACAAGGATTTCGTGAAGGCCGGCGCCATCGTGTTTGGCGTCTCGCGCGACAACATGAAATCCCACGACGATTTCAAGGCCAAGCTGGAGCTGCCCTTCGAGCTGATCGCCGATACCGAAGAGAAGATGTGCCACATGTTTGGCGTGGTCAAGAACAAGATCATGTACGGCAAGAAGGTCAAAGGCATCGAGCGCAGCACCTTCCTGATCGGCGCCGACGGCATTCTCAAGCACGAGTGGCGCGGCCTCAAGGTGCCAGGCCATGTGGACGAGGTTCTCAAGGCCGCCAAGGCACTGAAAAAGGCCGCTGCCGCAGCGGCCGCCTGAGTTCCGTCACCCCTGATGCTTTTGAGCAACAGGGGGATTGCGAGTCACACGGCTCATGCATAATGAATTCATGCCGTTGAGGATTGCAACTGCAAGCAGCGAATCAAGCCGCCCAGGTTTACCGGGCGGCTTTTTTGTTTTCCGACCGGCAGCCTCTCCACTTCCGTCGAGTTCCACGCCCCATGCCCCTGCCTCCCGCCCCCACCAAGCGCGCCGCCCTCCTCGCCCCTGAAGCTTTCGAAGCCCCGGCCCGCGGCAAAGCCCGCACTGGCCGCAAGGCAACGGCTGTCTTCGACGACAGCCGGGACTCCACCGACGACAAACCCCAGGCCCGTGACCTGTTCGAGCACGGCAGTGGCTTCGGCGCTGCTGCAGCCCCGGCCCCGCTCATTCAGGTGGAGACCAAGCGTCCGCAGACGTCCCGCACCGCAGCGGCCTCTGATCACCGTGCGCAGACCCGGCCCCGTAGCAAAAAGACCGCGCCCACGGGCCCGACCAAGCTCTTCGTGCTCGACACCAATGTGCTGATGCACGACCCCATGTGCCTGTTCCGCTTCGAGGAACACGACATCTTCCTCCCCATGATCGTGCTGGAGGAGCTCGACGGTCACAAGAAGGGCATGACCGAAGTGGCACGCAATGCGCGCCAGACCAGCCGCACACTCGACGCCCTGGCTGGCGCCCAGGGTGCCGACATCGGCACCGGCCTCAAGCTCGACAGCACTGGTCACCGCGAAGCCGTCGGCAAGCTCTTCTTCCAGACCCAGCCGCTGGACTACAAGCTGCCGACCAGCCTGCCCCAGGGCAAGGCCGACAACCAGATCCTGGGCGTGGTGGAGGCCCTGCGCGTGCAGTACGCCCCGCGCGAGGTGGTGCTGGTGTCCAAGGACATCAATATGCGCGTCAAGGCGCGCGCCCTGGGCCTGGCCACCGACGACTACCAGAACGACAAGACGCTGGAAGACGGCGATCTGCTCTATTCCGGCTCGCTGGCCCTGCCGCCCGACTTCTGGACCACCGAAGGCCAGAGCGTGGAGAGCTGGCAGCAGGGACCGCACACCTTCTACCGCATCACCGGGCCCATGGCGGCGCAGTTCCTGATCAACCAGTTTGTCTATTTCGAAGCCCCTGGCGAACCCAGCTTCTATGCCCGCGTGACCGAGATCCGTGGCAAGAGCGCCGTGCTCAAGACGCTGAAGGACTACACCCACCTCAAGAATGCGGTCTGGGGCATCACCACGCGCAACCGCGAGCAGAACTTCGCCATGAACCTGCTCATGGACCCCGAGGTGGACTTCGTCACCCTGACGGGCACGGCCGGTACCGGCAAGACCCTGATGGCTCTGGCCGCAGGCCTGACCCAGGTACTCGACGACCGGCGCTACACCGAGATCATCGTCACCCGCGCCACGGTCAGCGTGGGCGAGGACATCGGCTTCCTGCCGGGCACCGAGGAGGAAAAGATGGGTCCCTGGATGGGCGCGCTCGACGACAACCTCGAAGTCCTGTCCAAGACCGATACCGGAGCAGGCGAATGGGGACGTGCCGCCACCAGCGAGCTGATCCGCAGCCGCATCAAGATCAAGAGCATGAACTTCATGCGCGGACGCACCTTCCTCAACAAATACGTGGTCATCGACGAGGCACAGAACCTCACGCCCAAGCAGATGAAGACCCTGATCACGCGTGCCGGCCCCGGCACCAAGATCATCTGCATGGGCAACCTCGCGCAGATCGACACGCCCTACCTGACCGAGGGCTCCTCGGGCCTGACCTTCGCAGTCGACAAGTTCAAGGGCTGGCCGCACGGCGGACACATCACGCTGGCGCGCGGGGAACGCTCGCGGCTGGCGGATTTCGCGAGCGAAGTGCTATGAATTGAGGAGCAATTACCTCAAACAAAAGGGGCTGTGAAGCCCCTTTTTGTTGCCGGCACGATTCAGAAATCGCCGCTGCCGTAGCCCGCGGCCAGGTTCTCGAAGCGCGTCAGCGGCTTGAGGAAGGCCAGCTTGACCGTCCCCGTGGGACCGTTACGCTGCTTGGCGATGATGATCTCGGCCACACCCGGCTCCTTGCAGGCTTCTTTGGTGTAGTACTCGTCGCGGTAGATGAACATGATGATGTCCGCGTCCTGCTCAATGGCGCCGGATTCACGCAGGTCGCTCATCATGGGGCGCTTGTCGGGGCGCTGCTCCACGCTGCGGTTGAGCTGGGAGAGCGCGATCACGGGGCAGCCCAGCTCCTTGGCCAGCATCTTGAGCCCCCGGGAGATCTCGCCCAGCTCGGTGGCGCGGTTCTCGTCACTGCCTCCCGAGCCGCTCATGAGCTGCAGGTAGTCCACCACGATCAGGCCGAGCTTGCCACACTGGCGCGCCAGGCGGCGCGCGTTGGCGCGCAGCTCGCTGGCCGTCAGGCCGGCGGTCTCGTCGATGTGCAGGGAGATGGTGCGCAGCTTCTCAATGGCCTCGGTCAGGCGCGGCCACTCCTCGTCCGTCAGCTTGCCGGTGCGCAGATGGCCCTGGTCGATGCGTCCGATCGAGCCCACGATACGCACCGCCAGCTGGGCCGCCCCCATTTCCATGGAGAACACCGCCACGGGCAGCCCCTCATTGAGCGCCACGTGCTCGGCGATGTTGATGGCGAAGGCCGTCTTGCCCATGGACGGACGCGCGGCCAGCACCACCATGTCGCCCGCCTGCAGGCCGGCCGTCATGCGGTCCAGGTCGTAGAAGCCCGTGGGCACGCCGGTGACGTCGTTCGGGTTGTCCGCCATCTCCTGCACGCGGTCCAGCAGGTCCACCACCAGCGTGTCCATGGACTGGAAACCGCGCTTCATGCGCGAACCTTCCTCGCCGATGTTGAAGATCTTCTGCTCGGACTCGTCCAGGATCTGCGCCACCGGCTTGCCCTGGGGGTTGAAGGCGTTGGTGGCGATCTCGTCGCTGGCCGCCACCAGCTTGCGCAGGATGGCGCGCTCGCGCACGATCTCGGCGTAGCGGCGGATGTTGCCCGCGCTGGGCACGTACTGGGCCAGGGCGTTGAGGTAGGCCAGCCCGCCCACCTCCTCGGCCTTGCCCAGGCTCTGCAGGTGCTCGAAGACCGTGATCACGTCGGCCGGGCGGCTGGCGTTGATCAGGCTGGCCATGGCGGCGTAGATCAGTCTGTGCTCGTAGCGGTAGAAGTCGCCGTCACCCAGCAGATCACCCACGCGGTCCCAGGCGCCGTTGTCCAGCAGCAGGCCACCCAGCACGCTGGACTCGGCTTCGATGGAATGCGGGGGGACGCGCAGCTGCGCGATCTGGCGGTCGGGGCTGTAGCCCTCGTCTACGGCGGTCAAAACGGCGGACATGCGGTGTGATTTCCTCGTGATTTCCGATCCTACGTCGCCCGGGCGCCGGCCGCAAATGAAAGGCTGTGGACAAGCCTGTGAAGACCGGTGGACAGGCTGTGGGTGGTCCGGGACAAGTCCGGGACAGACAAAGAAAAAGCCGCCCGGGCTCGCACCCCGGCGGCTTTTCAGAGGAGCGTGCCGATCAGGCGGTTTCGCCGTAGACCGAGATGGTGATCTCGACCACCACGTCGGTATGCAGGGCCACGCTGACGGTGCTGTCGCCGACCATCTTGATCGGGCCGTTGGGCATGCGCACGGCGGCCTTGCTCACCTGGTAGCCGGCCTTGGCCAGCTCTTCGGCGATGTCGTAGTTGGTGACGGAGCCGAACAGACGGCCGTCCACGCCGGCCTTCTGGGTCAGCTTGAGCGTGGTGCCGGCCAGCTTCTCACCCAGAGCCTGGGCTTCGGCCAGCTTGGCGGCGGCGGCCTTCTCGAGCTCGGCGCGGCGGGCTTCGAAGTCCTTCTTGGCCTCTTCGGTGGCGCGCTTGGCACGGCCGGAGGGGATCAGGAAATTGCGGGCGTAGCCGTCTTTCACCTTGACGATCTCGCCGAGGTTGCCGAGGTTCACGACCTTGTCGAGCAGAATCACTTGCATGGTCGTTCTCCTTAGATCTTGTGCTGGTCGCTGTACGGCAGCAGGGCCAGGAAGCGGGCACGCTTGATGGCCGTGTTGAGCTGACGCTGGTAGATGGCGCGGGTGCCGGTCAGGCGGGCCGGGATGATCTTGCCGTTCTCGGCGATGAAATCACGCAGGGTGTCGATGTCCTTGTAGTCGATCTCTTCGACGCCGGCGACAGTGAAGCGGCAGAAACGCTTGCGCTTGAACAGCAGCGACTGGGTGTTGCGCTTGGGGCGCTTGTCCTTGTTGAACTTCTTGAACGTGGCCATGGGGCCTCCTGTTTAAATCTGACTGAACTCTTGGATGTGGAACACCAGGGTCTTGCCGTTGCGGGGAGTGGCGACAAAGCCTTGGAACCTCCAGCTGCTGCCGATGGCCTGCCTCGCAAGCCGCTCGGCCAGGGCGCCGAAGGCGACTGCCTTGACGCTGGCTTTCACCTGCCTGTCCTGCCCCGCTTCCTGGAGCAGCGACTCGTGTTCGAGTCTCAGATCCAGGGCCGGCAATCCGGCCGGCGTGTATCGCTGAGCGCCGAGCTCGACGATGGTGGCAGTCAGAACCAGCTGGTTGGCGCCGGGGTTCACTCCTCGCTGACGGGCTTAGGCCTGGAACTCCGCCTGCTGGGCCTTGCGGGCGTCTTCACGCTCGACGGTCTTCATCATGGAAGACGGGCCGGTCTCGGCCTTCTTCTTGACCACCGTCAGGTGACGCAGCACGGCGTCGTTGAACTTGAAGGCATGCTCCAGTTCGGCCATCACGGCCTGGTCAGCCTCGATGTTCAGGCACAGGTAGTGGGCCTTGGCCAGCTTGTTGATCATGTAGACCATCTGACGACGGCCCCAGTCTTCAACACGGTGGATCTTGCCGTTGCCGGCAGTGATCATGCCCTTGTAACGCTCGAGCATGGCGGGAACCTGCTCGCTCTGGTCCGGATGGATCATCAGGACGATTTCGTAATGACGCATGGATACTCCTTGTGGATGGAAGCCGCCCCCGGCGTCAACTGGGGTGCGGCAAGGCGGGAACCCGGCATTATAGCCCATGCAGGGCGGCTGGCCCGCCCCCTCCTCAGGCCCGGGCAATCCAGCGCTGCTGCCGGGCCAGGCGCTCCACATCGGCCCAGCGCCGGCACTGGGCGGCCACGCTGGGCCAGACGCGCAGCAGCAGCTCGCATTCCGCGAGGGTGTCGGCCGCGGCCTGGTGGCGCACCGTGCACTCGATGCCGAAATGGCGCATCCACTCGTCCAGGGAGCGGGCCCGCACCTTCTCGTGGGTGACGGCGCAGAGCTGCTCGATGTCCACCCAGGGGTTGGTCAGGGTGCGCCCCAGATGCAGTTTCATGTGGCGCATGATAAGGGTCTGGTCGAAAGCCGCATGGAAGGCCAGCAGCGGCGACTGCCAGACATAGCCGGCAAAGGCCTCCAGCGCCTGCGCCGGGTCCATGCCCTCGCGCTGGCTCTGCACGCCGATGCCATGCAGCAGGATGTTGTCCTTGGCGGCCGTGACCTGCTCCTGGCGCAGCACGACCTCGAAGCTGTCGCCCAGGTCCACGCTCAGGCGCCTGTGCTCCCAGTCGACCTTCAGTGCAATGGCCGCGATGGCCAGCAGACGGTCATGGTAAGGGTCGAGGCCGCTGGTCTCGACGTCGAGCATGATCCAGCGCTGCTCGTTCACCCCGCTGCGCCCGCGGGCACCGGACAACCAGTTGCGCCAGTCCATGTTCAGCGCTCGTAGTCCAGCTGCAGGCGCTGCTGCAGGCTGCGCGCCACCCTGAAGGTCTCCTTCAGGATGCGCCGGTCGATGTCGTTGAGGCTGTCGACCACGATGTGGTTGGGCTGCTCACCCGCGGCCGCCCCCTCCAGCTGGATCTGCAGGCGCAGCATCTGCAGGAACTCGAAGCCGCGCACCCAGGCTTCGTACTCGGCCGCCGTCACGCCCAGCACGGGGCCCACCGCCTCCAGGCGCTCGCGCGTGGAGGTCGCCGCCACACCCTGCGATAGCGCGTACAGGCGCGCACCGTCGACGAAGATGGCCGTGCCCTGCAGCTTGAGGTCGATACGACCCTCATCGTCGGCTGCGATGCCGCCCATCCAGTTCAGCGGCGGCTCGCGGGTCAGCGCGTTGAGCGCGAGCTGCTTGAGAAAGCGCGGCACCCGGCTCGCCGCCCGGTTGACCTCCTGACGCAGGCGATGGGCCAGCGTCAGGTCGCCGGCCAGCGGCCGGAAATCGAAATAGATGCTGGCATTGAGCAGGTCCTGCGGGGCCCCGTGCTCGATCCAGTGCGAGAAACGCTCACGCCATTCACGCAGGGTCAGGCAGCAGGCCGGGTTGCCGGCCATGATGCCGCCCTTGCACAGGGGGTAGCCGCAGTCGTCCAGCGCCTGATTGACGTCGCGCGCAAAGACCAGTGCGGTCTGCCGGGCGGCCGCGCTGATGTCGTCGGGCAGGATGAGCGCGTTGTCCTGATCGGTCGCGATCGTCTGCTCGTTGCGGCCCTCGGAGCCCAGGGCCAGCCAGCACAGCCGGCTCAGGTCCACGCCGTGCTCGGTGGCCTTGATTTCGAGCAGGCGCTCGGTCAGCACATCGTTGAGGTGGCTGATCAGGGCCGTGAGCTGGCGTGCCTGCACGCCCTGGCTCAGCAGGCTGCGTGCAAAGCGGCGGATGTCCTGCGCCACGAGTCTGAGCATGTCCACGTCGACCGCGGCGCGGATCGAGGTGCTGACATGCTTGAGGCTCAGGCGCTGCATGGCGAAGAGGTCGCGCTCGGACACGATGCCGATCACCATGCCGTCGCGCGTGATGGGCACGTGGCGGATGGTGTGGCGGCTCATGAGCAGCGCAGCGTCCTCGGCGGTGTGCTCATGAGACAGATGGTGCACGGGCGAGACCATGACCTCACCGATCGGCGTCTCCAGCGGCACCGCACCCAGCGTCACGCGGCCCAGCACGTCCTCGCGCGAGAGGATGCCCAGGGGTTCGCCGCGCTCGCTGGTCACGAGCATGGAGCCGATGCGGCGCTCGTGCATCTCGGTCAGGGCCTCGCGCAGCGGCGTCTCGGGCCGGCAGGTCACGGGCGCGCGCTGCACCAGCTCGCCCAGCGCAGTCTCGAGCGATTGCTCGGCCAGGGTCTGGGAGGAATAGGCCACCTGCAGCGCCTGGCGGGAAAGATCGAGGAACTTGAGCACCCGGCGGTTGAGGAAGTCCGCGAAAGGCACGCTCTGCTGGGCCAGGGTCTGCATGGCCTCCACGGTGAGGGCCAGCACGAAGGTGTCCTGCGTGGCCTCGTAGGTGGCCGTCACGGCACGCCGGGCGATGGCGGCGCTGATGGGAAACAGGTCGCCGGTCTCGTACTCGAAGGCACCGCCTTCGAGATCGGCCAGGCCGCGCTTGCCGCTGACGGCGCCGCGGCGGATAAAGAAAAGACGGTTAACCTCGCCACTGGCGGGTTCAAACAGGATCTCGCCGGGGGCGAAATAGAGCTGCTCGGCGTGCGACAGGAAGAAATCCAGATCAGCTACGGCCATCAGCGAAAACGGGGTGTAACGGGCCAGCTCCTGGCGCAGATTGGCCAGCAGGCTGCTCGAAGGCATCTGGGCGGTGGTCACGGTGGCGGGAGCAGTCGCTTGTGTCATGGGAGGGATCCTGCCTTGCACTGAT
Source organism: Burkholderiaceae bacterium (assembly GCA_019745555.1). Classification (GTDB taxonomy): domain Bacteria; phylum Pseudomonadota; class Gammaproteobacteria; order Burkholderiales; family Burkholderiaceae_C; genus Hylemonella. Next base: position 35,224 of record JAIESX010000014.1, read on the forward strand.
GGGACAGCTTAGCGCAAAACCCCGAAAAAAAGCCCGGCAACTTGCGTTGCCGGGCCCTTCATCTGATCAGGATCAGATGCGGTTCACCGAAGCTCAGGAAGCCTTGAGGTTCGGGTAACGCACGTGGTCGACCAGGTCCTGGATCTTCTTGCTCGGAGCAGGCGTCACCAGGCTGACCAGGATGATCACGGCAAAACCGATCGGCAGACCGAACAGACCGGCCGAGATCGGCTGGATGTCCCACCACAGTTCCACCGGCGAGGTCACGCCGAAGATGCCACGCAGCCAGGGCTGGGTCGTGGCCATGTAGTAGAACGTCGTGCCCAGGCCGGCGATCATGCCCAGCGAGGCAGCGATGCCGGTGGCACGCTTCCAGAAGATGCCGAGCACCAGGGCCGGGAAGAAGGCCGCGGCAGCGAACGAGAAGGCGGCAGAGACCAGGAACAGGATGTCGGCCGGCTTCTGCGCCGCCACATAGGCAGCCATCAGGGCCACGACCAGCAGCAGGACCTTGGAGATGGTCACGCGGCGGGCGGTCGAGGCATTGGGGTCGATCATCTTGTAGTACAGGTCGTGCGACAGCGCGTTGGCGATGGTCAGCAGCAGGCCGTCAGCGGTGGACAGCGCGGCAGCCAGACCGCCGGCAGCGACCAGGCCCGAGATCACATAGGGCAGACCACCGATGGCGGGAGCCGCCAGCACGATGATGTCACCACCGATGCTCATCTCGTTGAGCTGCAAGATGCCGTCCTTGTTGATGTCGGTCACCGACAGCAGGCCCGGGTCCACCTTGGTCCACTCGGCGATCCAGAACGGCAGCTTGTCGAACGGCGTACCGATCAGCACCGTGAACACCTCGTACTTGACCAGCACGGCCAGGGCCGGGGCGGTGAAGTACAGCAGGAAGATGAAGAACAGCGACCAGGTCACGGACTGGCGGGCTTCCTTCACGCTGGGCACGGTGTAGTAGCGCATCAGGATGTGCGGCAGCGCGGCGGTACCGACCATCAGGCAGAAGATCAGCGCCAGGAAGTTGCGACGCGACACGTCGTAGGCCTTCTGGGCAGCCGCATCGCCGTTCGGGTCACCCGCGAACTGGGCGGCGTGGCGCGGCATGCCGTTGAGCGGACGCGACTTGGCATCAGCAGCCGCCTTCTGGGCGGTCCAGGCCTTCTTGGCAGCGTCGGCGTCCTTGGGCAGACCCGCCAGGGCCTTCTCGGCGGCGGCGATGTCGGCACCCGGGGCATTGGCAGCCTTGAGCTCGGCCAGCTTCTGCTCGGCGGCAGCCTTGTCGGCAGCCAGGGCAGCGGCGGGGTCCTTCAGCTTCTCGGCCAGGGCAGCAGAGCGCTGCTTGAAGATCTCGCGGACCTCGAGTTCCTTGGGGTCGCTGATCAGCTTGGCTTCGGCCTGGGTGACCTTCTGCAGCTGATAGCCGTAGACAGCCTGCGGCACCGGCACACTGGTCTGCTTCACGGACATCCACACCACCGGGATCAGGTAGGCCACGATCAGGATGATGTACTGGGCCACCTGCGTCCAGGTCACGGCACGCATGCCGCCGAGGAAGGAGCAGACCAGGATACCGCCGAGACCCAGGAAAATACCGATCTCGAAGGCCACGCCGGTCAGACGCGCGGTGATGATGCCCACGCCGTAGATCTGCGCCACCACGTAGGTGAAGGAGCAGAGGATCGCGGCAGCGATGCCCAGGAAACGCGGCAGGTTGCCGCCGTAGCGCTCACCGAGGAAGTCGGGGATCGTGAACTGGCCGAACTTGCGCATATAGGGCGCAAGGAACAGCGCGACCAGGCAGTAGCCGCCGGTCCAGCCCATGATGAAGGCCAGGCCGCCGTAACCGGTAAGGTACAGCGTACCGGCCATGCCGATGAAGGAAGCAGCCGACATCCAGTCAGCGCCCGTGGCCATGCCGTTGTAGACGGCGGGCACGCGGCGACCGGCCACATAGTATTCGGCGGCGTCGGTGGTCCGGCTCATGATGCCGATACCGGCATACAGGCCGATGGTGGCCAACAGGAAGATCAGACCGATCCAGTTACGCGGCAGGCCCAGCTGTTCGAGGATCGCCAGCGCGACCACGAACACCAGGAAACCGCCGGTGTACCACTTGTAGACCTTGTTGAGGTTCTGCTTGAACGCCTTGTTGGCAGCCGCATTGGACTGGCCACCGGCGTCGGTGCTAAACATTCCGGCCATGGTTTACTCCTCGGTTTCCTCGACACCGTGCTCGATGTCGAGTTTGTTCATGTAGTAGGCGTAGTAGCCGATGATCAGCACGTAGATCACCAGCGCCCCCTGGGCGCCCATCCAGAAGCTGAAAGGCCAGCCGAAGAAATTAAAGCTCAGGTCGCGAGCGAAATAGCTCACGACAAAGGTCACAACGAACCATATCGCCAGCAGGACTGCCGTGATATTGAGGTTCTTCCGCCAGTACTGGCGATGGTTTTCGGTCAACTCCATGTTTGCCATGTTTACCTACCTCCAACAAAGTCACCCTCGCGGGCAATACACAACCGCCACTTGTCTCCTCGTGGCCTGCAGCCGGGTTGCGGCTTATCGTTATCTGCCCCCGGCTTGCGCCAGGGCCATCAAGTACCCGCTCAGCTGGGCTGCGAGGCGGGGCTTGCATGCAAGCCTGTCTCGCGCTCCAGCTGGGCGGCCACTTTGGGCTCGAACCCCTTGAGGTGGCGAATGATCTTCACCGCCTCCTCGGGCTCTTGCCGGTCGACATGGACCCGCGCCAGCTGATACCAGCCGAACGGGCTCATGGGCTGCAATTCCGTGTTCTTCTTCAGGGCGGCGACCGCTTCGTCGAAGCGGCGGTCCTGGATCAGGACCAGCGCCAGGCCATACCAGGCGCGATCCATCTTGGGATCGAGTTCGATGACGCGGCGGAAGGCGGCTTCCGCACGCGCATGCTCGCCCGCCTCCTCCAGCATGTAGCCGAGGTTGAACCAGGCGGCCAGGTTGTCACCATGGCGCTCGGTCAGCTGCTCCTGCGCCGCCAGGGCCTCGGCCTTGCGGCCGAGCTGGGCCAGCACATGGGCACGGCTGGCCAGGGCATAGAAATCGGCCGGGCGCAGCGCCAGCATGGACTCGAACCGCTGCAGGGCGTCGGCCTTGCGGTTGAACACCAGCAGGGCCATGGCCTGCAGCTTGAGGAAGAGATAGGCCAAGGTGTCATTCATTTGCACAGCTCCACCCCGATCTGGATGCAGGTCTGGATCTTGTAGATCGTCGCCGCCACCCAGACGAAGAACAGCAGGAAGAAGGCGACCAGCGGGACATGGCGGTCGAGCACGAACTTCGGCGTCAGGAAACGGGCCGTCGCCACAAAGGGGCGGCCGATGACGGCCAGGATCTGATAGAACAGGTTCTGATCTTTCTTGGCCCCGGCCAGCAGGCCCAGCAGCCATTGGCCGGCCATGGCCATGAGAGCGATCTCGGCGATCAGTTTGATGATGTTGGCGGCAAGGAGCATGGAGACCTAGCAATGCAGTTGAGGGCATTGTGTTTTCGGCTCTTACCGTTGTCTTACAAGCGTCGTGTAAATGCCGACAGCCGAGGGCAAGTCCTGTCAGGGTTTTCCCGGGCCGCCATGCACAAGGGGCCGATCCCTTGCGGCATCGGCCCCTTGATTCAGTGGCAGCTTATGCATCAGCTGCCTTCGGCTAGCACGGATTACTTGGCCAGTTTCTGCCAGGTCTCGACCACCGAGTCGGGGTTGAGCGAGAGCGAGGTGATGCCCTTCTCGACCAGCCACTTGGCGAAGTCCGGGTGATCGCTGGGGCCCTGGCCGCAGATACCCACGTACTTGTTCTGCTTGCGGCAGGCCGTGATGGCGCGCTCGACCATGGCCTCCACGGCCGGGTCGCGCTCGTCGAAATCGGCCGCCAGCAGCTCCATGCCGGAGTCGCGGTCCAGGCCCAGGGTGAGCTGGGTCAGGTCGTTGGAGCCGATGGAGAAGCCGTCGAAGAACTCAAGGAACTGGTCCGCCAGGATGGCGTTGCTCGGCACCTCGCACATCATGACGATCTTGAGGCCGTTCTCGCCGCGCTTGAGGCCGTGCTTGGCCAACAGGTCAATGACCTTCTTGGCCTGGCCCAGGGTGCGCACGAAGGGCACCATGAGTTCGACGTTGGTCAGGCCCATCTCGTCACGCACGCGCTTCATGGCCTCGCACTCCATGGCGAAGGACTCGGCAAAGTCCTCCGAAAGATAACGCGCGGCGCCACGGAAGCCCAGCATGGGGTTCTCTTCCTCGGGCTCGTAGCGGCTGCCGCCGATCAGTTTGCGGTACTCATTGCTCTTGAAGTCCGACAGGCGCACGATGACCGGCTTGGGCCAGAAGGCGGCAGCGATGGTGGCCACACCTTCGGTGACCTTGTCGACGTAGAAGGCGCGCGGGGAAGCATGGCCGCGGGCCACGGACTCGACGGCCTTCTTCAGGTCGGCATCGATGTTCGGGTACTCCAGGATGGCCTTGGGGTGCACGCCGATGTTGTTGTTGATCACGAACTCCAGGCGGGCCAGGCCCACGCCGGCGTTGGGCAGCTGGGCGAAGTCGAAGGCCAGCTGCGGGTTGCCGATGTTCATGGTGATCTTGACATCGATGTCGGGCATGGCGCCACGCTGCACCTCGGTCACTTCCATCTCGAGCAGGCCGTCGTAGATGCGGCCGGTGTCACCCTCGGCGCAGCTCACGGTCACCAGGGTGCCGTCCTTGAGCGTCTCGGTGGCGTCACCGCAGCCGACCACGGCCGGGATGCCCAGTTCACGCGCAATGATGGCGGCGTGGCAGGTGCGGCCACCGCGGTTGGTGACGATGGCGCTGGCACGCTTCATCACCGGCTCCCAGTTGGGGTCCGTCATGTCGGTGACCAGCACGTCGCCCGGCTGGACCTTGTCCATCTCGCTGACGTTGTGCACCAGGCGCACGGGGCCGGTGCCGATCTTCTGGCCGATGGCACGGCCTTCGGCCAGCACGGCGCTCTGGCCCTTGAGCTTGTAGCGCTGCTCGGCGGTGGCGCCGGCCTGGCTCTTCACGGTCTCGGGGCGAGCCTGCAGGATGTAGAGCTGGCCGTCGCTGCCGTCCTTGCCCCACTCGATGTCCATCGGGCGGCCATAGTGCTTCTCGATGACCAGCGCATAGCGGGCCAGCTGCTCGACCTCGGCGTCGGTCAGCGAGTAGCGGTTGCGCTGTTCGGTGGGCACGTCGATGGTCTTGACCAGCTTGCCGCCGGCCTTCTTCTCCTCGGGCGTGGAGAAGACCATCTGGATCAGCTTGGAGCCCAGGTTGCGACGCACCACGGCCTTCTTGCCGGCCTGCAGCATGGGCTTGTGCACATAGAACTCGTCCGGGTTGACGGCGCCCTGCACCACCGTCTCGCCCAGGCCGTAGCTGGAGGTGATGAAGACCACATCCTCGAAGCCGGACTCGGTGTCGATGGTGAACATCACGCCGGCCGCGCCCAGGTCGGAGCGCACCATGCGCTGCACGCCGGCCGACAGGGCCACGTCGGCGTGGGCGAAGCCCTTGTGCACGCGGTAGCTGATGGCGCGGTCGTTGTAGAGGGAGGCGAAGACCTCCTTCATCTTGTGCAGCACTTCCTCGATACCCACGACGTTCAGGAAGGTCTCCTGCTGGCCGGCGAAGGAGGCATCGGGCAGGTCCTCGGCGGTGGCGGAGGAACGCACGGCAAAGGAAGCCTGGGCGTTGCCGGCGGAGAGCTTGGCGAACTCGTCGCGGATGGCCTTTTCCAGATCGGCCGGGAAGGGCTGGGCCTCGACCATGGCACGGATCTCGGCGCCGACGGCGGCCAGGGCACGCACGTCCTCGGTGTCCAGGGCGTCGAGCTTGGCGTTGATGCGCTCGGTCAGACCGCCGTGTTTGAGGAACTCGCGGAAGGCGTGGGCCGTGGTGGCGAAGCCAGTAGGCACGCGCACGCCCTGGGGCAGTTGCGAGATCATTTCGCCGAGGCTTGCGTTCTTGCCGCCAACCACCTCGACGTCGCTCATTCTCAGGTTTTCAAACGGTACGACCAGGGCGGTCGGGCTGAAAAGTGCAGACATGGGAAAGCTCCAGAGTTTAAAAACCGGGTCGCGCAGGACGGCACACTGCCGCCTGCGCCCATGCCGACGGCCAGCCTTTGCTCTTGTTTTCGTGGGGCGGGGCAGGACATGGAAGAATTCGGGGTACGGGGCCAGACATGGCCAGCCGGAATTCTAAGGCTACGCTGAATAAGCCCCGTCGAAGCACCGGTACGGGTCAATGACGGATCGATTTCGGGTCAACACGTCGC
>JAIESX010000015.1 GCA_019745555.1 Burkholderiaceae bacterium
GTGGGTACGCGCGGGCGCTTGCGCCTGCTGCTCTCGCCCACCACCTTCATTGCCATGGACGTGGGTGTCACGCGCGTGCAGGGCAGTCGCCTGGGCCTGCAATGCCTGCACATCGACCTCGACAGCGTCACGCACCTGCGCCAGCTGATCGAGCGCAACTCCCAGGACCCGACCCTGCTGGCGCGCGAACTTTCGGTGCTGGTGGGCGTGGCGGCCTGAGCCGTCTCAGTCCGGCTCGCCGATGGCCGCGCGGGTGAGCGCGGCCTGGGCCGTGAGCCAGGCGCAGAAGGCCTGCACCTCGGGACGCGCGCTGCTGCGCGTGGCCACGATGAGCCAGTAGGACATGGGCGAACCCAGGCGCATGCCGGGCAGCACTTCCACGAGATCCCCTGATGCCAGGCTGTCGGCCACCAGCGGCATGCGCGTGAGTGCCACGCCCTGGCCGGCCAGCGCCGCCTGGGCGATCTGGTAGGCATAGCCGAAGTACAGCCAGCGCTTGGGCTCGAGCTTCTTCTGCTGGTGCACACCCAGCCAGTGGCGCCAGGTCAGCCAGTTCATGGACTGGCTGTGCTGAGGTTCGTAGGCCTCGATCAGCGTGTAGTGCGCGAGATCCTCGGCGCGCTGCAGCGGCCGGCCGTTCTTGAGCAGCCAGGGACTGGCCACGGGTGTGAGCTGCTCACCGAAGAGCGGCACGGCGTGCGACGGCACATGGTTGGCATAGGTGTAGCGCAGCACCAGGTCCACATCCGAGGTTTCCAGATCCACCAGCGCGTCGGAGGCATCGATGCGGATGTCGATGTCCGGGTGTGCGCTCTGGAAGGCCTCGAGCCGGGGGATCAGCCACATGGAAGCGAAGGAAGCCCAGGTGCTGATGGCCACGCTCTTGCGCCCCGAGCTGCGCCGGATCTGCTGCACCGCGCCGTCGATGCGCTCCAGCGAGGGCAGCACGGCCTGCAGCAGCTGCGCGCCCGCGGCGGTGAGCTCGACCGCGCGCGTGTGGCGCAGGAAGAGCGCCACGCCTACGTCCTCCTCCAGCGCCTGGATCTGGCGCGTCACCGCGCTCTGCGTTAGCGCCAGCTCCTCGGCCGCGGCGCGGAAGTTCAGGTGCCGCGCCACGGCGCCGAAGGCACGCAGCTGGCCGACGACGATGGGGCGGGTGCGGAGGAGGCCGTCGGGGCTGGGCATACCGGGCAGGGTTTGATTGATGCGGAATTCGAATCAATAGCCTAACCCGATTTCATTAGACGCGGAAGGGGAATTTGCAGAAGATCAAGTGCCGAATTACCCATCCGGAGTCTGCAATGGCGTCTTCAAGAGATACAAAATTGCATCAATCACAGGAGGTCGGTGCCATCGCCGGCGGCTGGCAGCTGGCGCCCGGTCGCGCGCTCAGCCTGTACCCGCGCGGTGAAGGGCTGCTGCGTATCACCCGCGGCCGGGCCTGGGTCACGCTGGACCTGCGGCCGGGCGCCCCTCGTGACGAATCGGGCGACCATTGCCTGTGTGCCGGCGAGCAGCTGCGCGTGCGGGGCGGACGCCATGTCGTGTTCGAGTCGCTGGATCCGGCGCCCCTGTGGTTCGAATGGGTGCCGGTACCGGTCAGCGAGCAGCTGCCGGTGACGCCGCTGACGCTGCCGCTCGCCCAGGCCTGGTCCGAGTTCTGGCAGGCCACCCGTCTGACCTTGCGCGCCCTGCTGCGTCTGCTTCGCGGCTTGCTGGCCACGCTGCCCTGGTTGCTGAACGACGGCTTCAACCTGCGCCGGCGCTGAGGCGTCCAGAAGCTGGCACCGTCCTTATCTAGTGCTTGGCGGTACTGTCGCAGGGTGCGTTGCGGTGGATTGGCCGGCTAGCGGGGAACCGCGTCACGCCAGGCCGCGCGCTGGCAAAAAAAGCGAGAGGGAGCAGGCCATCCGGCCGGCTCCCTCCGCAGTGGTGCCGGCGCTGCCCTCAGTCCGCCTTGAAGCCCGTGGCCGCGACGGCCTTGCCCCAGGTCACGGTGTCGGCCGCGATGATGCGTGCGAAAGCCTCGGCCGTGGTGCCGGTCACGCGAAAGCCCGCGTCCTCGAGCTTGGTGCGCATGGCGGGGTCGGCCACGGCTTTCTGCACGTCGGCGCTGAGCTTGGCCAGGATCTCGGGCGGCGTGCGCGACGGTGCGACGATGCCGAACCAGGAGCTGAACTCCAGCGTCGGGTAGCCCTGTTCCTTGATCGTGGGCACATCGGGCAGCGCGGCGGCACGCGCCGGCCCCGTGGTGCCCAGGGCCAGCAGCTTGCCGGCCTTCACGTTGGGCGCGGCCAGGCCCACGCTGGCGAAAACGCCCTGGACATCACCGCTGAACAGTCCGCCGAGCGCGTCGGCCGTGCTCTTGTAGTGCACGGCCTCCGGCTTGATCTTGATGGCCTCACCGAACATGAAGGCGCCGAAATGGCCCGGTGTGCCGGCGCCGAAGGTGGCCATGAACAGGCCCTTCTGCTGCTGCACCCAGCTCACGAACTCCTTGACGTTCTTGGCCGGCACCTTCTGCGGGTTGACCAGCAGCGCGAAATCGGCGCTGACCACCTGGCTCACGGGGGCAAAGTCCTGCGTTGGGTTGTAGGGCAGCTTGTTGTAGCTGCTGGGCGCAATGCTGAGCTGGCCGGTCTCGCCCAGCATCAGTGTGTAGCCGTCGGCCGTAGCGCGTGCCGCCTCGCTGGCGGCGATCAGGCCGCCGGCGCCGGGCTTGTTGTCCACGATCACGCCCTGGTTGCCCCAGCCTTCGGAGAGCTTCTGCGCCAGCAGGCGGGCCACGATGTCGGGGCCGGTGCCGGCCGGGAAGCCGACGATGATGCGCACGGGGCGATTCGGGTAGGCAGTCTGCGCCTGCACGCCGACGGCGCTCAGGCCCGCAAGCAATGCAGCGCCGGCGACGAGGGCGCGGCGCAGGGGGGAAGTGGTTTTCATGCGTTGTCTCCTGTTTTGAAAGAATGAAGCGGGTCAGTTCACGGTGAAAAACTGCATCTCCACGCGCTCGGGCCGACGCACGCCGCTGCCGATGAAAAGGCGTTCGGCGATCCAGGCCAGCGCGGGCGAGGCGGTCTCGAAACTCGGGCTGCAGCGGAAATAGACCTGTGCCGGGTCCACGGGCTCGCCGCGCAGCAGGCGGGCCGTGACCTCGGGGGCGGCCGCGCGCAGGGCCCGGTTCTGCACATAGATCAGGTCACCGGCGTCGGTTTCGAGCACGTAACGCGCGTCGAGTTCGGCCAGGCGCGGGCTGACGATTAGCTGGTAGTCGGCGCCGCCGGGCAGCACACGCGCCGTCCAGCCCTGGCCGCGGGCCTCGCCGCCGAGGATGGGGATGAGGCGGCGCTGCCCGTGCACGGTGGAGCCGACTTCCTGTGGAGCGGCGACGTGGACCGAGAGCTCGGCAAAAAATTCCAGGGCGGGGGCGGAAAGGGACATCTCCGCAGCTTAGGCCGGACGCTCCCGATACGCTGTCATCCCTTAAGATGACAGAACATCAAAAGCAGACAGAGCGAGGAGACGCATGCGCAAGTGGACCTGCAACAGCAGCGCCAGCGGCACGGGCCGTCATGCCCAGCTGCTGGCCGGGCTCATCCACCAGCTCGGGCAGCCGCGTTTCCGCTCCACCCTGCTCGAGACCCTGCAGCCCCTGGTGCCTGCGGCCTCCTATTCGGTCTACCGTACGGGACGCCACAGCGTGCCGCAGCTTTTTCTCTCCGGCAGCCTCGGCGTGCCCGACACCACCCGCGACTGCTGGTTGGCCTATCTCTCGGGCCCTTACCGCAGCGACCGCACGCTGGTCGCCGAGGCGCAGAGCGAGGAACAGCCCCTGCTCTGCCATCTGACGGCGCAGGAAGTCCCGGCCCAGCACCGCGCCCGCGTCTACGAGGCGCACGGCGTGGCGGAGCGGGTCTCGGTGGTGCAGGCGCGTGAGGACGGGCTGTTTGCCGTGAACTTCTACCGGCACCAGCACCAGGCGCCCTTCAGCGACACGCAGGTGGCCGACTTCGAGGCCCTGGCGCCGGCCCTGCTGGCGCTGGCGCGCAAGCACGTGGCGCTGGGCGTGGTGGATGCGGCCTCCGAGCCACTGACGCAGGCGCAGCGCCTGCTGGCCCTGCAGCCCGCGCTGACGCCGCGCGAGCTAGAGGTCTGTGTGCGCCTGTTGCGCGGCATGACCTACGACGGCATCGCCGCCGACCTGGGTCTGAGTGTGCCCAGCGTCAAGACCTACCGCAACCGCGCCTTCGAGCGCCTGGGCATCCACTTCCGCAACGAGCTGTTTGCGCTCGTGCTCCAGACGCCGGTCACCCGGCATTGATCCACCGGCTCAGGAGTAGGTCACCCAGTCGGTGAGGTCCGGGTGGTCCAGGTGGGGCAGGGTGTTGAAGCTGATCAGACTGTGGCGCTTGGGGTTGTAGTCGAACTGCGTGAGCGCGCTGTTGCGGATGCGCAGGTTGAGTTCGATCGTGGTTTCCGGTGTGGTGCCCAGCACATGGCCCACGGCGGTGGAGATGGGCCCGCCGCTGGAGACGATGAGCACATTGCCTTCGTGCTCCTTGCGCACCCGCTCCAGCGCATCGCTCACGCCGGCGAGGAAATCCGCATAGCTGGGCATGCCCCGCGGACTGACCACGCCGTTCATCCACTGGCGCAGGCCGTCGCGCAGCAGCCGGAAATGATGGCGGTAGAGCTCGGGCGTGTCCGGCTTCTGTAGCGGTTGCGGGTGGATGGCGGCGATCACCGCTTCGCTGTCGTATTCGTTGAGGCCGGTGAGGGCGATGGCCTGCTGGTCATAGCCCGCACCGGCCGCGATGCCGGCCCAGGTCTGGGCGTGGCGGCGCAGCGTGCCCGTGTACACGGCATCGAAACGCAGGCCGCGCTCGCGCCAGTACTGACCCAGGCGCTCGCTCTGCCGGCTGCCGAGTTCACTGAGCTGGTCGTAGTCCGCCGCGCCGAAAGAGGCCTGGCCGTGGCGCACGAGGTAGAGGGTTCCCATGCCGCTGATTGTGGCAAGGACGGTACATCGCCGCAGTCGCCCGCGGGACTGATAAGTCGCTATGAAATCAGGAGCAAATGTCAACCGGACCGAGCGGTGTCTGCAGGCGGACGCGCAGGCGGGCCGGACCGGGGCGTACCGGCAGGGCCAGGCCGATGGCCTGCAGGCCTGTGGTCAGCCCTTCGGCCTGCGGATGCTGCAGCTCCAGTGCGGCCAGCGTGATGCCGCTGGGCGGCATGGCTGCGGCCGGATGCACGTCGCCCCACTGGATCAGCGTGGGCAGCAGGCCATCGAACAGGCGCTGGCCGTCGGGGCGTACCGTGATCTTCCATTGCAGCAGGCCTTGCGCTGTGGGGCGCGAGGCGGCGATGACCTCGCCGCGGTCGATGTTCTGCGTGTGCAGCGCGGTCACGGCTGCGGGTGCATCGTTCACGCGCGCGACCCAGTGCACCAGTTGCGGGCCCTCGCGGCGCAGGCGGGCTTGCAGCGCCTCGTCATCCAGATCGAACCAGCGCCGGCGTCCCGGATCGGGTGCGGCGGGGTCGATGGCGATGATCTCGAAATAGGCGAGCGGGAAGTCGGCGCTGGCGATGCTGAAGAGCCGGTTGTGTGTGCCCATCAGCGCATGCTGACCGCCGGGGCCGGGCGTGATGCCCAGCGTGGCCTCGCACCAGGCCACGCCCTCGTCCAGCGTGGCTGCTGCGACGACGAGGTGGTCCAGCTGCGCGCTCACAAGCTGACCTGGCCCATGATGCAAGTCTGCACCTGCCCGCCCACCCAGACCTGGCCTGCCTGGTCGCGCTCCAGCAGCACGCGGCCCGCGCGTTCCAGGCAGGTGCCTTGCGCGGCGATGTAGTGCGTGGCGATGTGGCCCTCGGCCATCAGCCATTGCGCCAGGCTGGCATTGAGGCTGCCGGTGACCGGGTCTTCGGTGATGCCCACGGGGGCGGCGAAGGCGCGGACCTCGAGGTCGGGTGCGGCCAGTTGCGGCGCATCGTCTGCGTGGTCGGCAAAGGCGCGGGCCTCGCGGCTGCTGCGGGCGATCAGCTGCACGGCGGCCGGCTCGGTGGTGAGTGCGGCCACGCCTACCTTCTGCCCGAGTTCCCGCAGGCGTGTGTGGTCGGGCGTGAGCGCGAGCACGGTGTCGGCGCTGTCGAGCAGCAGGCCCAGCCACTTCGGGCCGTTGTCCAGCAGCTGCGCCGCGCGGATCTGCGCGGGCTTCAGCCCGAGAGCCTGGGCCACGCCGGCCAGCAGCTGGGGCGCCGGTGTGCTGCGTTGGAGCGGCGGTGCCGCAAACGCGAGTTGATGGCCTGCACGGCGGATGGGCACCAGACCCACGGCACATTCCTGCACGATGCGCTGCGCTTCGCGCGGCACACCGCCGCTGTCCAGCCAGGCCTGGCAGCTGCCCAGCGTGGGGTGGCCAGCAAACGGCAGTTCACCGCCGGGTGTGAAGATGCGCACACGGTAGTCGGCGCCGGCCTGGGTGGGCGGCAGCAGAAAGGTGGTCTCGGACAGATTGGTCCAGCGCGCGAAGCGCTGCATCTGTTCATCGGAGAGACCCGTGCCGTCCAGCACCACGGCCAGCGGGTTGCCCCAGTAGGGCGTGGTGGTGAAGACGTCGACCTGGCGGTAGGCGCGGGGGGTGATGCTCATGGCTGGATCTCACGGATGACGGTGGCCAGCGCGGCGATGCCGCGCTCGATCTGCTCGGGGCTGGCCGTGACGAAGGACAGGCGCAGCGTGCGTGCATCGGCCGCGCCGGCGTAGAAGGCCGCGCCCGGCACATAGGCCACGCCGCGTGCCACCGCCTGGGGCAGCAGGGCGGCGGCGTCCAGGCCCGCGGGCAGGCGGGCCCAGAGGAACATCCCGCCGGCCGGGCGATTCCAGTGCACGCCTTCGGGCATGTGCCTTTGCAGTGCGGCCAGCATGGTGTCGCGCTGGGCCTTGTAGAGCGTGCGGATGCGCGGCACATGGCGGTCGAGGAAGCCGTCCTTCATGACCTCGGCCACCACGCGCTGGTTGAAGCCCGGGCTGTGCAGGTCGGCGGCCTGCTTGGCCTGCAGCAGCTTGGGGAAGAGCGCGGGCGGCGCGACGAGGTAGCCCAGGCGCAGGCTGGGCGCCAGCACCTTGGAAAACGACCCGAGGTAGAGGCAGCCCTCGGGATGGCGCGCGGTCAGCGGCGCGGGTGGCGGCGTATCGAACCAGAGCTCGCCGTAGGGGTTGTCCTCGATCAGCGGCAGGCCGATGTCGGCCGCCGTGCTGCTGAGCGCCGCGCGCCGGGCCTCACTCATGAGGCGACCGCTGGGGTTCTGGAAATTGGGCAGCACGTAGAAGAAGCGTGCGGGCATGCCTGCCAACTGTGCCGCGCGCAGGGCCGTGATGTCCACACCTTCGTCGTCGCTGGCCACACTGTGCACCTGCGGCTCCATGGGCGCGAAGGCCTGCAGGGCACCTAGGTAGGTGGGCGTCTCCACGAGGATGCGGCTGCCCGGATCGATCAGCACCTTCGCGGCCAGGTCCAGGCCCTGCTGTGAGCCCGTGGTGATGAGCACTTGTGACGGACTGACCTTCCAGGGCAGCGCGGCCGCCACCATCTCGCGCAGGGGCCCATAGCCTTCGCTGGCCGCGTACTGCAGCGCGGCCTCGGCATCGTCGCGCAGCACGCGGCTGCAGGCGGCCTCGAACTCCGCGACCGGGAAGGTCTGGGGCGAGGGCAGGCCACCGGCGAAGCTGATGATCTCCGGCCGCTCGGTGACCTTGAGCAGTTCGCGCAGCACCGAAGGGTTCATCCGGTCCGCGCGCCCGGACATCACCCAGGGCGAGGTGGAGGGGGCGCGCGCATTCATGTGGGTCGTCCTTGGGCTGTGGTTGGGAGGGCGTGGATGGGCATTTTGCGCCCGGCGTAGACCAGGGCGATCACGGCCAGGCCGCAGCCCAGGGTGAGTGCGTCCAGGCGCTCGCCCAGCAGGGGCACGGCGAAGAGCATGGACATGAAGGGCTGCAACAACTGCAGCTGGCTCACGCGCACCGTGCCGCCCAGGGCCAGGCCCTGGTACCAAGCGAAGAAGCCCAGCCACATGGAGAACACCGCGGTGTAGGCAAAGCCGCCCCAGGCTGCGGCGCTGACGGCCTGCTGCGGCCAGGTCCAGAGCGTGAGCGGCAGCGTGAGGGGCAGGGACAGCAGCAGGGCCCAGCAGATCACGTGTGTGGCGGACATCTCTTGTGCAAGACGTGCGCCATGCGCGTAACCCACGGCGGCGCAGAGCATGGCCAGCAGCAGGAGCCCGTCGGCCGGGTGCAGGCTGAGCCCGGCGCCACCCGAACGCAGGACAGCAAAGCTCACCACCAGACCCGTGCCGCCCAGTGCGCAAAGCCAGAAACCCGCCGAAGGACGCTGGCCCTGCAGCAGCGCGCCCACGGCCGCCGTGGCCAGGGGCAGCACGCCCACGATCACGCTGGCGTGCACGGCTTCCACGTGACGCATGGCGATGGAGGTGCAGATCGGAAAACCGAAGACCACGCCCAGCGCCACCCAGGCCAGGGCCGGCCATTGAGCGCGGGTGGGCCGCGGGGCATGCACGGCCAGCAGGTAGAGGGCCGAAAGCGCGGCCGCCACCACGGCGCGGCCGGTGGCGATGTACAGCCCGCCGAGCTGCGGCGCCTCGGGGGTGCCCGTGGCCAGGCGTGTCATGGGCAGGGTGAGGGCGAAGACGGCCACCCCCAGCAGGCCGAACGCGTAGCCGCGGCGCATCGTCTCGTGGGCAGGAGAAAGAGTCTGCATGGCCTTGACACTCTAAGCTCGGTACCAGCACACTTGCAGTACAGTTTTCCCGACAATTTCCTGATCTGTATTGCTGCCGCGGGCAGCACAGCACCGTTCAGAACGTCCTGCAGGAGTGCACCATGCTGACCCCCGGCGCCGCCCGGACCCTGGCCGAACAGCTGGCCGGCCGTTACGCCCAGCGCATCCACGATCGCCTGCTCGCGCCGGGCAGCCGCCTGCCCTCGGTGCGGCAGTGCGCCGCGCAGCAGGGCGTGAGCCCGTCCACGGTGGTGGCCGCCTACGACCGCCTGCTGGCCCAGGGCCTGGTGGAGGCGCGGCGCAACCGCGGTTTCTATGTGCGCGAGGCCGTGGTGGCACCCCGGCGCCGCAGCCCGGCGCCCGCCGCTGCGGGCGGGGTTGCTCCGGAGTTGGCGCCCGTGGACGCCACGGCGCTGATCCGCGCCATGTTCCACAACCGCGCCGAGGGGCCGCAGCCCGGCACCGGTGTCTTCCCGCCGGACTGGCTGGAGACGCCCTTTCTCGCCACCGCCGTGCGCCGTGTGACGGGGCCGGCCGCGCTGCGCTCGGCCTCGCTGCAGTACGGTGAACCGGCGGGCGACGCCAGCCTGCGCCGCGCCCTGGCCGACAAGCTGGCCGGCCTGAACATCCAGGCGACACCCGCGCAGATCATCACCACGGTGGGTGCCTCGCAGGCACTGGACATCGTGAGCCGTACCCTTTTGCGCCCGGGGGACCCGGTGATGGTGGAGGAGCCGGGCTGGGCCGTGGAGTTCGCGCGTCTCGCGGCCCTGGGCATGCGCATCCTGCCCGTGCCGCGCGGGCCCGAGGGCCCGGATCTGGCAGTGATGGCGCGCTACTGCGAGGTGCATCGCCCGCGCCTCTTCGTCAGTGTCAGCGTGCTGCACAACCCCACCGGCTACAGCCTCACGCCGGGCAGCGCGCACCGCATCCTGCAGCTGGCCGCCGCGCACGACTTCCACATCGTCGAGGACGACACCTACAGCCATCTGGCGCCCGAGCAGGCCGTGCGCCTGTGCGCGCTCGACGAGCTGCAGCGCACCATCTACGTCAGCGGCTTCGCCAAGATCCTCGCGCCGGGCTGGCGCGTCGGCTATCTGGCGGCGCCCGAGGCCCTGGTCATGCGTCTGCTCGACACCAAGCTGATCTCCACGCTGAGCACGCCACCACTGCTGGAGCAGGCGCTGGCCTGGTGCATCGCGCAGGGTCAGCTGCGCCGCCATGCCGAGCGTGTGCGGGTCCGGCTCGATGCCGCACGGGCGCGCAGCGTCAGGCTGGCCGAGGCGCACGGTTGCCGTTTTGTGGCGCCGCCCGCGGGACTGTTCGGCTGGGTGGACACAGGCGTGGACACCGAGGTGCTGGCGCAGCGCCTGCTCGACCAGGGCTGGCTGCTCGCACCGGGCGCGCTCTTCCATGCCGGGCGCCAGAGCAGCACGCTGATGCGCATCAACTACGCCACCACGCAGGAGGCGGCGTTCTGGAAGGTGTTCGCCCGTGCGCGCGATGCGCTCGCCGCGCGCGGCTGAGACAGGACACCTGCTCACACGCAGGACAGCAAGGTGAGCAGGCCCTAGCGGGCCAGGCCGGCCAGCGTGCGCAGCAGGGCGCGGTTCAGGTCTTCGGGGGCGTAGCCATAGCTCTCGCTGAGCGTGCGCGTGCCGCGGGCGTCGCCGGCCTCGATGGCGTGCGCGAGCTGCAGTGCGGGCACATAGGGCCCGGTGCCCTCGAGCAGGGACTGCAGGATGCGCTGCGACAGCGGCAGCCTCTCGAGCAGCGTTGCCAGCGGCTCGCCGAGCAGGCGGTCGAGCTGGGCATAGAGGCCGCAGAGGTAGACCTCGCGGCGCAGGTCCTCCTCGTCACCGGGATCGAGCAGGTGCTCGACCAGGCGCGCACGCACGGCCATGCTGCTGCGCACGGGCTGCAGGTCGGCCTCGCCACTGGCCTGGGCCAGCTGCTCCAGCAGCCAGTCCTGCACGTGCTTCAGGCCCCAGAGCTGCAGACCGCGCTGCACGGTGTCGATCTCGCCGCGCTGCCGCCCGGCGGCGACGTTGACCTGCAGCAGGAAACGGTAGCTCAGCACCGGGTCGGCGCAGAGCAGGTCCTCGAGCCGGTCCCAGGAGGCATCGGTATCGATGGCGCGCACCACGCGGCTGATGGCCGTGCGGTCGGGCTGCCGCGCGGCAGCGGCCAGCGCCTGCAGCGTGGACGCCACCGGCCAGCCGGCCACGCCCCAGGCCTCGCGCTGGTCCAGTGCGGCCACCGCTTGCGCGTGCAGATCGGGCGCGAGCAGGATCTGTCCCGGCGGCAGCAGGTCGACGGGATCGTGGCCATCCAGGCGGTAGAGCCCGGGGCGGCCGGGCGCTGGCGCGGCGTCGGGCCGGCCGGGCCAGACCAGGGGCAGGCCGCGGGCCTGTGCCTGCAGCGCACGGGGGCGCAGCACGGCGTCGGCGGCCGCTTCGGGGGGCATCGCGATCCAGGGACCGTCGCTGCGGCCGTGCACCAGCAGGTCCAACAGCAGGATGGGGTGTTGCACCGAGAGCAGCAGCTGCGGTGCGCGTGCGGGCCAGAGCTCGGCCAGCGTGGCCAGCAGGTGGCGCGCATCGACACCGGTGGCCGCGGCCGGGGCGTCGACCCGCAGTTCGATGCCGGCGATCTCGCGCCGGCGGCTCCACAGCAGGCGGTAGCCCAGGGTGAGGGTGGCTAGGACAGAGTCGGTCATGCAGTGCGTGGGAGCCTACGGCGCTCAACGCAACCGTGGGGCAGGGTCAGCCCAGATAGTTGAAGAGGGACAGTCGCTGGATCTGCGCATAGGACTGCAGCGCTGCCTGATAGCCGGTCTGCTTGAGCTGGAACTCCGAGATGCCCTGGATCATGTCCATATCTTCGGCGCGCGAGCGATCTCCCGCGAGCTGGATGGTCTTCTCACCCTGCGTGCTCTCGATATTGTCGGCTCGCCTGAGCAATTCGCCGGCCTGGCTGCGCGAGGTCGAGATGCGCTCCAGGGCGCTGTCGATCTGTGCCAGAGAAATGGCCAGCGCATGCGCCAGCACGTTGCCGTTGGGTGCGCCGTCCACGCTGGCGATGGCCTGGTCGAGCACGGCAAAGACGTCCGAGCGCACCGAGGGCGTGACCGTGACCGCGTCACCATCGGCGGGCTTTCCCTGGGCCACCAGAGTGATGCCGTCGAAGCTGATGTCCTGTCCGTCGACGTAGGGCTGGTCGGACAGAACAGCGACAGCGGCCGCGCCGGTGGGGTCGGCGACGGGATCGTAGCGGTAGACATCGTAGGTGATGGTGGGGGGGAGGTTGGGCTGGATAGGATGCGGCGTGACGTTGAAGGTCAGCATGTAGCTCTGGCCCGTGAGCGCGCCCGGGTTGACGACCCGGCCGATGCCTGTCCAGACTTCGCCGGTGTTCGTCGTGTTCAGCGCACTCTTGGGGGGCAGCAGCGCAGCGCGCAGTGCATCGATGCCTGTCGGCGCAGTCGCCAGGTCCGCAGTGCCCAGCTTCAGGTCGAACACCCCATTGCCGGTGGGAACGTTCATCCAGGTGGCTTCACCGTCCATGGTGGCGGGGACTGAGACCGCGTCGCCGCTGCGGGTGCCGCCGATGCCGCTGAACACCACGCCTGTCACCACATCGATGAAGGGTTGCGGCGCGCTGCCCAGACCGCTGAACAGGGGCACACCGTTGCTGTCCAGCTTGTTGGCGTAGCCGAACAGCTGGTCGCGCATGCCCTTGATCTCCTGGGCGATGGCGGCGCGGTCCGAGGGCGAGTAGCCCGCATCGCCGGCAGCGATCATGAGCTGGCGGATGTTTTGCAGCAGCTCCATGCTGTTGCCCAGTGTGCCTTCGGCCACTGCGAGCGAGTTGCGCTGCAGGTTGAGGGCGCGCACTTCCACGTCCACGCGCCGTGAGCGCGTCATCGCGCGCTCGGCCTGGGCTGCGCCCGTGGGATCATCGCTGGCGCGAATGACCTTCTTGCCGGCCGAGAGTTTTTCCTGCAGCTCCGAGAGCTGCGTCTGGCGCGTGGTCAGCGTGGCCAGGGTGCGGTCATAGGTGTTGGCGGTTCCAAGTCTCATGGCGCTAGCCCTTTCAGCCGGTCAGCGAGTCCAGCAGGGTGTTGAAAATGCCTTGGGCGATCTGCATCATCTTGCCGGCTGCCTGATAGGCCTGCTGGTACTGCAGCATGCGTGCCGCCTCTTCGTCCAGGTTGACGCCGGAGACGGCGGTGCGGTCCTGCTCCAGGCTCACGGCAATGTTGTCCGAGACAATTGCGGCCTGCTTTGCGCCCTGGACCTTGGTGCCGATCTCCGCCATCAGGCTGGCGTAGCCGTCGGTGAGAACACCGCCATCGAACATCGCCAGGTCGCGCAGATTCAGCATGGCCAGGGCATTGCCGGCATCGAGCTGAGGATAGGGGTTGGCATCGATCGTGTAGGTATCGTTGGCCGAGGGTACGCCCTTGAGTGTCAGTGACCAGCCCCATTCGCTGTCAGGGTCGTAGGGCAGGTTGGTGCTGCGACCCTCCGCGGTGATGGCGGTGCCCGGGGTGTAGGTGTACTTCTGGCCCGCCGGGTGGGCGGCCACCGCGGCTGCGTAGGCGGCACCCGTGGGGTCCAGCGGCGGCGGACCGTCCAGGGTGGCGACCAGACCGGCGTAGCCTGCATCGTCGGAACGGATGAACTGCCCCGGTCCGACAAAGCGGATCGTTACCGCGGGCGCCGTGGGCACGTTGGGCGGCAGGGGGACCGTGGTGGTGGTCAGGCTTTGCAGCGCGAGTGCACCGGTATTGTTGGTTCCCGCGCGCGCCGAGATCGGGCTGGCCATGGCCAGTTCACGCGGCGACGAGAAGGCGGTGGCAATGCCGCGCGCGGCATTCGCGAACGGCGTGATCACGATGCGGTCACCCGCGACCGGCGCGCCAGCGGACGTGACGGTCAGGCCGTCGATCAGCACCGGGTTGGTCGCGCCGAAGTCGAAGGCGGTCTGCACGCCGTCGGACAGACGCGTGATGGTGCCCGTTGTGCCCGAGGTGAAGGTGAACTCGTAATTGCTCGACAGGAAGGACGTGGTGCCCGAGGGATTGGCCTGGACGCCGATCGTGAGCGTGCCGGTGCCGGTGTTGGTGGAGGCCGGATAGCCGGCGGGCAGCGCGCTCAGGTTGAACAGGGGATTGCCCGGATCGCCATTGAGGTCCAGGCCCAGAGCCTGCTGCTCGTTCATCCGGGTGCCGATGGCCAGGGCCATTCGGCCCAGCAGGTTGGTGGCATCGACGATGTCGCTGTTCATGAAGCGCAACAGGCCTGCGACCTCGCCCCCGCCTAGCGTGGACTCTTCCAGCGTGCGCGTGACCGTGCCCACCGTGATGGCGAGTTTGGCCTTGGCCGGGTCGCCGAACTCGTCTTGCACGATCGACACCGGTGAGACCGTCTTGCCCAGCACCAGCGGCTGGCTGCCTGCAATGAAGATGCTCAGCGTCCCGTCATCGGCCTTCAGGTTGGTGGTCTGCACATACTGGTTCAGATCACGGATCAGCTGGTCGCGCTGGTCCAGCAGGTCGTTGGGCGTCTGGCCGCTGCCCGTGGCCAGGGCGATCTTCTCGTTCACCTTGGCGATCTGGCTGGCCAGGCTGTTGATCGTGGTGGCGTCATTGCGCAGCTGCGCCAGCGTGCCCAGACGCAGCTCGTTGAGTGCCTCGGACGTCGAGCGGAAGCGACGGGCCATTTCGTCAGCGCGTGCCAGCACCACCGCGCGTGCCGTCAGGTCGGTGGGCGCGTTGCTGATGTCCGAGAAGGAGTTGAGCATGTCGCTGACGACGGCGCCCAGGCCGTTCTCGCCGCCGGGGAACAGGCTCTCGAGCCGCTGCATGTAGGCATAGCGCGTGGTGTCCGAGGCCGCGACCGACCTGGATGTGGCGGCCTGGCGGGTCAGGAACTCGTCGTAGACGCGTTTGACCGTCAGGACTTCCACGCCCTTGCCGAAATAGCCGCTGCCCGTGAACTGGCCCGGGATGTTGGTCTGCACGATCGCCTGGCGTGAATAACCCGGCGTGTTGACGTTGGCGATGTTGTTGCCGATGGTCTGCAGCGCGCTCTGGTTCGCGTTGAGCGCCGTCAGGCCGATCTTGATGATGCTGCTCATGACAGTTTCCCTGCGTCAGCGGCACGCTGCAGCTGCAGCGTGGTGTTGATGGCCCGGCTGAGCTTGGCTGCGTAGTCGGGGTCCGTGGCATAGCCGCCGTCCTGCAGGCCCCGGGCCCAGCCCTGTACGGTGCCGGCCTGTTCACGCGCCTGTGCATAGCGCGGGCTGTTGCCGACCAGGCGCGCGAAGTCGCGGTAGGACTCGGCGTAGGAGTCATAGGCGCGGAAGCGCCCCACGGTCTTCTGTGCCACGCCATCCACGTATTCGGTGGTGGTGACCTCGGCGACCTTGCCCTTCCAGTCCGCCGTGGCCTTGATGCCGAAGAGGTTGTGCGAGGGGCTGCCGTCCTTCATGAGGATCTCGCGCCGGCCCCAGCCGCTCTCGTGCCCGGCCTGGCCCAGCAGGTAGCTGGCCGGCAGGCCGCTGCTGCGCTCGATGTCCTGCGCGGTGGCGGCGTGCTGCTGTACGAAGCGGCGCGCGGCGTCCGATACGGGCACGACGGGCGTGGCGCTGGTCTTGTCCGTCTGGGGCTGCGCAGTACGGCCGCCGTCCTTGAGCCCCATCTGCTGCATCAGCTGCCTGGCGATCGTCTCTGCCAGACCGCCGGGCTGGCCGGCCATCTGCACCGCGAACTGCTGGTCCAGCAGATCGGTGCCCAGGTTCTCGCCCGGACTCTCGAACAGCCCGCTTTTCATCGTGGCCTCGCGCATGCTCTTGAGCAGCTCGCGCATGAACAGCGCCTCGAACTGCTTGGCGGTCTCCTTGATCGCCTCGGGCGTCGCCTGGCCGGCCTGGTACTTCAGGCGGTTCAGGCTGGACGCATCGGCGGCCAGGGCCTGCTGGGTGGAGAGCAGGTGTGAGGCGTTCATGTCAGATGACCTCGAGCTCCGCGTTGAGCGCGCCCGCGGCCTTGATGGCCTGCAGGATGGCCAGCAGATCCGCCGGCGTGGCGCCCAGGGTGTTGAGCGCGCGCACCACGTCGGCCAGCTTGGGTGCGGCAGGCAGCTGGATCAGCATGCCCGGCTCCTGGCGCACCTCGATGGTGGCCTGCTCGGTCACGACCGTCTGGCCGCCCGACAGCGGGCCGGGCTGGCTGATCACCGGTGTGGAGCTGATGCTGATCGACAGATTGCCGTGTGCGATGGCGCAGGGGCCCAGGGTCACGGCCTGGTTGAGCACGATGGAGCCGGTGCGCGAGTTGATCACCACCTTGGCCGATGGCACAGCGTTCTCCAGCGGCAGTTCCTCGAGCTCGGCCAGAAAGCTGATGCGTTCATTGGGTGTGGTGGGGGCCCGCACCTCGACCGAGCGGCCGTCGAGCGCGCGGGCCACGCCGTCACCGAAGCGCGTGTTGATGGCGCTGGCCACGCGCCGGGCGGTCTGGAAGTCACTGGCTTGCAGGCTCAGGCGCACGCTGTCGCCTTCCAGCAAGGGGGTCGGTACGACACGTTCGATCTGTGCGCCTGCCGGAATGCGGCCTGCGCTCAGGTGATTGACCTGCACGCGGCTGCCGCCGGCCGCGGCGCCAGCGCCGGCCACGATCAGGCTGCCTTGGGCCAGGGCGTAGACCTGACCGTCGGCGCCGCGCAGCGGTGTGGCGATCAGAGTGCCGCCACGCAGGGAGCGCGCGTTGCCGAGGGAGGACACCGTCACGTCCATGGACTGGCCCGGTCGCGCAAAAGCCGGCAGCTGGGCGGTCACCAGGACCGCGGCGACGTTGCGCAGCTGGAGCCGGGAAGCCAGCTCGGGCGGCAGAGAGATGCCCATCTGCTGCAGGTAGTTGCTCAGCGTCTGCGTGGTGTAGGGCATCTGCGTGGTCTGGTCGCCGGTGCCGTCCAGGCCGATGACCAGGCCGAAACCGGTGAGCTGGTTGCTGCGCACACCCTCGATGGCCGCCACTTCCTTGATGCGGCTGGCCTGGGCCGGCGCAAGCGCCAGCAGGCCCAGCAGCAGGGCTGTGGTGCAGCGGGCGAGCAGGGAGATGTTCATGGTGCGGGCCTCAAGTTCTGGCGTGGCGGGTCGAAGTTGTCGTTAAGGGTCGGGTCGGGCTTCAGAACGGCGAGACGTTCATGAAAAAGCGCGTCAGCCAGCCCACGGTCTGGGCCTCGTACTGCGGACCACGCCCCCGGGACTCGACGCGCACATTCGCCACGGCGCTGGAGTTGACGATGTTGCCGGGCAGGATGGCCAGCGGATCGATGGTGCCCGTGAAGCGCAACACGTCCACGTTGTGGTTCAGGCCGATCTGCTTCTCGCCTATGACCAGCAGATGCCCGTTGGGCATCAGCTGGGCTACCGTGGCCGTGATCGTGCCGGAGAAGGTGTTGGCAGCCTCGGTGCCGCCTGCGCCAGAGAAGTCCACGTCGCTGCCCGCGCCGATGCGCAGGCGGTTCTCGGCGGCCGTACCCGGGAACTTCAGCCCCGGTACCATGGTGATGCTGCCGTCGATGCTGCTGCTGCGGTTGGCCGTGGAGCTGGACTTCTGGCTGGCCGTGACGTTTTCGACGATGCGGATGGTCACGATGTCGCCGACCTGGCGCGCACGCCGGTCCTCGAAGCTCGCCCGGTAGGTCGTGGGCTGGAACAGGCTGCCCGTGGGCAGGCGCAACACCGGCTGGGCCGGCGCCTGCGCCAGCGGGGGTGCAGCGAAATCCACCTGGGCCGGCTTGGGGGTAGCAGCGCAACCGGCCAGCAGGGCCGCGCCGACGATGAGTGTGAGGTGCCGCATCACAGTTGTCCCAGCTTCTGCAGCATCTGGTCCGAGGTCTGGATGGCCTTGGAGTTCATCTCGTAGGCGCGCTGGACCTGGATCATGGTCACCAGCTCCTGCACCACGTTGACGTTCGAGGTCTCCACGAAACCCTGCATGAGCTGGCCCAGACCGTTGCTGCCTGGTGTGCCCGTGTTGGGCTGGCCCGAGGCTGCAGTCTCGGCGTAGAGGTTCTGGCCGCGCGGTTCCAGGCCGGCGGGATTGATGAAGCTGGCCAGCGCGATGGTGCCGATGGGTTGGGGCGCGACCTGGCCGGGGATGGTGGCCGTCACGTTGCCGTCGGCCGAGATCGAGAGGCTGGTGGCGTTGGCCGGCACCGTGATGCCGTTGGCCACGGGCAGGCCATTGTTGGTGACGATCTGGCCCTGGGCGTTGACTTGGAAGGCGCCGTCACGCGTGTAGTTGATCGTGCCGTCGGGCATGGTGATCTGGAAGAAGCCGTTGCCCTGGATCGCCACGTCCAGGTTGTTGCCCGACTGCTGCAGGCTGCCCTGCGTGAAGTTGCGGCTGGTCGCCACGGTGCGCACACCCAGGCCGACCTGCAGCCCGGTGGGGAGTTGTGACTGTTCGGAGGTGGCTGAGCCCGACTGGCGCAGGTTCTGGTAGATCAGATCCTCGAACACGGCGTGCGAGCGCTTGAAGCCGTTGGTCGAAGAGTTGGCCAGGTTGTTCGAGATGACGTCCAGCTGCATCTGCTGGGCTTCCATGCCGGTCTTGGAGATCCAGAGGGAATTGAACATGGTGGGGTCCTCAAGAGGGCTCAGCCTTGCAGGCTGAGCAGCTGGCCGGCAGAGCGGTCGTTGGATTCGGCGGTCTGCAGCAGTCGCATCTGCTGTTCGAACTGCCGGGCGGTCTGGATCATGCCCACCATGGTCTCCACGGCGTTCACGTTGGAGCCTTCGAGCACGCCGGTCATCATGCGGGCGTTGCCGTCGTTGGGCAGCGGGTTGCCCGATGCCGGGCGGAACAGGCCGTCGGCACCGCGCTTGAGCGGATCGTCCGGCGTGGGCGTGGCGAGCTTGAGCCGTCCGACCACGGTCGACGGCTGGTTGCCGGTCTTGGCGCTGATGGTGCCGTCGAAGCCCAGGCTGATCACGGAGTCGCGCGGCAGCTCGATCGGCGCACCGCCATCCGACAGCACGGGCAGGCCGCTGCTGGTCTGCAGTACGCCGGTGGCCGAGACCTCGAAGCCACCGTTGCGGGTGTAGGCTTCGGTGCCGTCCAGAGCCTGGACTGCGAACCAGTTGTTGCCCTGCGGCATGGCGTCCAGGTCTCGGCCCGTACGCATGGCGGGGCCGGGGGCGTTGCGGTGGCCGGCCGTCGCCTCCAGCGCGAGTACGCGCGTGGTCGCGCCGTCGCCGCGCAGCGGCACGGCGCGATAGGTCGAGAGCTCGGCGCGAAAGCCGTTGGTGCCAACGTTGGCCAGGTTGTGGGACAGCACCGACTGCCGGTGCGCCGCGGCATTGGCCCCGGTCATCGCGGTGTAGATCATGCGGTCCATGGCAGCTCTCTTTCAGGTGCGGTTTAGCGCAGGTTCACCAGGGTCTGCAGGACCTGGTCCTGGGTCTTGATGGTCTGCGCGTTGGCCTGGTAGGCGCGCTGCGCGGTCATCATGTTCACGAGCTCGGCCGTCAGGTCCACGTTGGAGTCTTCCAGCGCGCCGGCACGCAGGCCACCGAACTTGCCCTCGGTCGGCGCGCCCAGGATGGGCTGTCCGGATTCCAGCGTCTCGATCCACTCGCCATTGCCCTGCGGGGCCAGGCCCTGGATGTTGCGGAAGTTGGCCAGCGCAAACTGGCCTGCGGCCTGCGTCTCGCCGTTGGAATAGCGTGCCAGGATGACACCGTTCTCCTCGATCTTGACGCCCACGAGCTCGCCCGGGGGATAGCCGTCCTGCTCCAGGTTGGAGACCGCGAAGCGCGAGCCAAACTGGGTTGCATTGGAGACGTCGAGCGTGACGTTGAAGGTGCCGATGGCCGGGTTGGGCGAGGTCATGGGCACCGTGATGGCCGCCGGTACGGTGGAAGCCAGCTGGCCGTTGGTGCCGAAGTTCAGCGTGGCCACGGTGGTGGCGGTAGCCGTGGCGGCCGAGGTGGGGTCGGTGTAAACCTCCCACTGGTCGTTGGCGATCTTGCGCATGTAGAGCGAAACCGGGATCGGCACGCCCTGCGAGTCATAGCCGGTCAGAGAGGTGCCGTAGGTCGTCAGTGGCGTGTTCGGCACCACCGAGTTCCAGACGACGGCCTCGGCGTCAACGTTGAACTCGGCCTCAATGGAGGTCGTCTGGCTGGCGCCGATGGGGGCGGCCGTGGGCAGCTGCAACGGGTTGAGCGTGAAGCTCAGGCGGTTGCCAGCGAGGTCGGTCTGGTAGCCCAGCACCTGGGCCCCCGTATTGGTCACGATGAAGCCGAAGCGGTCCAGCTTGAGCTCGCCCGAGCGTGTGTAGGCATAGGAACCATCGGGTGCGCGCAGCTGCAGGAAGCCGGCGCCGTTGATGGCCACATCGAGGTCGTTGTTGGTGACTGAGATGTTGCCCTGCGTGAATTGCTGCGAGACCGTGGTGACCTCGACACCGATGCCCTTGGAGCCGCCGCCGCTGGCGCCCAGCGAGGACGCGACAAGCTCGCCGTACTCGGCGCGCGAGGCCTTCATGCCCGTCGTGTTGGCGTTGGCGATGTTGTGGCCGATCACGTCCAGGTTGCGGCTGGTGGCGTTCAGACCGGAGAGACCTTGCTGGAAACCCATGATGTATTCCTTTGTGGGAGATGCGGGGAGTTAGAGGATGGCCTTGAGGTCGGCATAGGCCACGGGCTCGCGGCCGACCAGCTGGATTTTCATGATGCCGTTTTCGCTGCCGACGGACGCCACCGTGCTGCGCACCAGGCCCGTCGCCTCGACGGTCTTGCCCGCGCGTGTGGCGATCACCCGGAAGTTCAGGTCACCGGTGCCGGTGTAGCTGCTGCCGTCCCAGGAGAACTCGTGGCGGCCGGCCGGCAGCGAGCCGGCAGACAGGGTGTCCACCACGGTGCCCGCGCCGTTGAGGATCTCGATCTTCACGTTGTCCACGGCGCCGGCGAGGTCGAGCGCGCCGCGCCCCATGCTCTGGGCATCGAGCACCAGCCTGTTGCTGGCGGTCAGCACGTCGCGGCCCACCAGGGCGGCACCCTGCAGGACCTGCATCGCGGTGAACTGCGCCGTCATGCTCTGCATGGTTCCGTTGAGCTGCTGGATGCCCGCCACCGTGTTGATCTGCGCCATCTGCGTCGTCATCTGGGCGTTGTCCATCGGGTTGAGCGGGTCCTGGTTGTTGATCTGCGCCACCAGCAGCTTGAGGAAACGGTCCTGCATGGCCGTGGGGTCGCTGCTGGCCAGGTTGGCCGATGCGCTGGTCTTGTTGACCAGGCTGTTGATGTAGGTAGCGCTGTCGACGGCCATGGGATGCTCCTTACTGACCCAGCTGCAGCGTCTTGAGCAGCAGGGTCTTCGCGGTGTTCATCACCTCGACGTTGTTCTGGTAGGAACGCGAGGCGGAGATCATGTTGACCATCTCTTCGACGGCGTTCACGTTGGAGTGGCTCACATAGCCCTCGGCATCGGCCGAGGGGTGGGTGGGTTCGTAAACGCGACGCGCTGGCGTCTGGTCTTCCTGGATGCTGCGGATCTTGACGCCCGAGGCGGCGGCGCCGTCCATGGGAACGGTCTCGAACACCACCTGGCGAGCTTTGTAGGTCTGGCCGTCCGGGCCGGCCACGGCGTCGGCGTTGGCCAGGTTGGAGGCGACCACGTTGAGGCGCTGCGACTGCGCGCTGATCGCGCTGCCGGAGACGTTGAAGATGGAGAACATGGACATGATGGGCTTCCTTGCTCAGTGGTTCACTGACCCTGGATCGCGCTCAAGAGCGTGCGCGAACTGCCGTTAATGAAACGCAGGGTCGATTCGTAGCGCACCGCGTTGTCGACGAAGTTGCCGCGTTCGCGGTCTAGGTCGACGGAGTTGTTGTCGAGCGCCGGCTGCATCTGGGGGGCGTAACCCATCGTCGAGCCCAGCGTGCTCTCGCGCGGGGCGAGCGGCAGGTGGGCCGGGTGCACGGTGGCGGCGGGCCGTGCGCTGCCCGGCAGCTCCTTGCCGGAGAGCGCGGCGCTCATGGCGTCCCTGAAGTTGAAGTCGCGTGCCACGTAGCCCGGCGTGTCGGCGTTGGCGATATTGCTGGCGATGGTGCGCTGGCGTTCGGCGCGCAGCACCAGGGCCTTCCCGTGGAAGTCCACCGCGCTGGTCAGTTTGTCGAACATCTCACACCTCTGCTTTCGGATGGGGTGGCGCTGGAGGGCGCGTCTGGAGGGACCCCGTGCGGAAATTGTGGTGAAAACTTGAATTTCCGAGCGCCTGAAATGAGGGGGAAAAAGCGCGCATTTGCACCCTTTGCGCCTTACGCCTGTCCGTATAGTCGGCACGGTGGGTGAAGTTCCTGAGCCTTTTTTTGTAACACCCCAGCCCCAGGCTCAGGCAGGAGGTATCGGTATGGAAACGACGCACTTGTTCGCAGCGATCCGCAAACGCGTCGCGGTGGGCCTGGTCCTGCTCGTCGCCAGCCTACTGATGCCCGCCTGGGCCCAGGCCGTGCGCAGCGAAGCCGATCTGCCAGCCCTGGCCCGCCAGTGGCTGGACCAAAACCTGCCCCTGCACGCCGCCCGTGCCGAGCAGCCCCTGCGCCTGCGCGCCACGCTGGGCGCGCTCGACGCCCGTCTGCGCCTGGCGCCCTGCGCCCGGGTCGAGGTCTACCTGCCGCCAGGCAGTCGCCTCTGGGGCAGCAGCCGCGTCGGCCTGCGTTGCCTGGAAGGTGCCACCCGCTGGAATGTGACCCTGCCCGTGACGGTGCAGGCCTTGGGCAGCGCCTGGGTGCTGCGCCGCGATATGGCCCAGGGCGAGGTGCTGTCGGCCGCCGACCTGATGGCGGACGAGGTGGACTGGGCTGCCGAAGCCAGCCCCGTGCTGGCCGGCCGCGAGGCCTGGGTCGGCCAGGTGGCCGCCCGCCCCCTGCGCGCCGGGCAGACCCTGCGCGAAAACCTGGTGCGTGCCGAGCAGGTTTTCCAGGCCGGCGCCCAGGTGCGGGTGTTGGTGCAAGGTGGCGGCTTCCAGATCAGTGCCCAGGCCCAGGCCCTCTCCGTCGGCGTCGTAGGGCATTCGGCAAAGGTAAAAACGGAAAGTGGGCGCGTGCTTACTGTGACGGTGCTTGATGCCCGGACCGTGCGGGCCGAGATTTGAGGCCAGCGCGCCACAAGACGAGGAAGAAACAGGGAAAGAAAAGCCTCAAGTCGGTCATGATGCTGCCGATAGCCTACGTACGGGGCTGAATGCAGCCTCACCAGGTGGGCCTTCCGGCTCCCGGCTTTTTGGAGAACGACATGAAAGTAGGTCAACCGGCGGACATGCCCAAAGTGACGCCCCAGCAGCAGGCCGGGGCGGGCGCGGCTGCACCTGCGAAGAAAGAAGCGGCCGCCACGGCCACCAGCAGCGCCAACTCCAGCGGCGTGGCGGTGACCGTCTCGGCCTCCGTGCGCAGCCTGGAACAGGCCAACCGCGGCGAATCCGCGGCCGACGTGGACATGGACAAGGTCAAGGCCGTGCGCCAGTCCATCGAGGACGGCACCTACGTCGTCAACGCCGAGGCCATCGCCGACAAGCTGCTGTCCAACGCGCAGGAATTGCTCGACAGCCCGCGCAACTGATCCTGATCCCCGCCACCTGGAGCCCCCATGCTGCCCGCCGAAATTGAAAAACCGCTCGCTCTGATCGAACTGCAATGCCAGGCCGTGGCCGCAGCGGTGGCCAGCGGCGAGCCGCAAGACCTTGATGCTGCCAGCCAAGGCTTGCGTCAGGCGGCGCTGGACTTCTCGGCCTTCATGGAGCGCACGGGCGCCGCGGCCCATGCCGGTCCCCAGCTGCGCGTGCGCCTTAAGAAGATCGCCACGCAGATCGGCATGCAACGCGAAAACCTGCTCCGCCGCAGCGCCTTGATCGAACGTGGCCTCAACGCCCTTCTGCCTTCGACGCAGAAAAACACCTATGCACCTGGAGGACGCGCCAGCATGTACCGGGGATTTGCGTCCTGAGAGGTTGATCTTTGCGCTGAACAAAAAAGGCTGCCCAGGGCAGCCTTTTTGTTGGGTCTGACGAATTCCGGTTTGGTGGGTTTGTCAGTGCGAGCGCATCTTCGCCCGCAGCCGCGCAATCGACTGGCTGTGCAGCTGGCACACGCGCGATTCGGTGACGCCGAGCACGGCGGCGATTTCCTTGAGGTTCATGTCCTGCTCGTAGTACATGCTCATGATGTACTGCTCGCGCTCGGGCAGGGCCTTGATGGCGTTGACGAGGGCGCCGCGCAGGCGCTGGTTGCGCAGCAGCTGCATGGGGTCGGCATCGTTGTCGACCATGTGGCGGTCAAGGAAGCCGTCGTCGCCTTCGCCGCTGCCCGTCATGTCTTCCAGATAAACCAGCTGTGTGCCCTTGACCTTGTAGAGCAGGGCCTGGTACTCGGCCAGCTCCAGGCCGAGTTCGGTGGCGATCTCGCTCTCGCTGGGCGAGCGACCGAGCCTGTGCTCCAGTCGCGTCAGCGCGGTCTCGATCTCCTTCTGGCTCTTGCGCGAGCCGCGGCTCATCCAGTCGTTCTCGCGCAGTTCGTCGATCATGGCGCCGCGGATGCGCTGGGTGGCGAAGGTCTCGAACTGCACGCCCTGGTTGGCCTCGAAGCGTGTGAGCGCCTCGGACAGACCGATCAGGCCGACCTGGATCAGGTCGTCGACCTGGATGCTGGGCGGCAGCTTGGCCATCATGTGGTGGGCCAGGCGGCGCACGAGTGGCGAGTACTGCCGGATCAGGGCGTCGCGGTCGAGCTGGCCTTTGGCGGTGTACATCAGTAACTCCTCACGGCACGGTGCGCAGCGTGGGCGTTGGCCGGGAGTGTCCAGCGCGTCGGCAGCAGGGCGTGTTCCAGCGTGCGCAGCGCCAGGCGCTGCATCTCTTCGGGCAGGCTGGGGCAGACGGTCAGGGCCGGCACTTCGCAGGCCAGGAAGTCGCGCGCGCAGTCCTGCAGGTTACGGGCCAGGCTGTGGCCGGAAACGCGGGTGGCGAGGTTGGGATCATCCATCACGGAGACGATGGTAGGCCGAAGTTTGCCCAGGTTCAACAGCTGCTTGAGCGCATGGTAGGCGCTGAGCATGGCGGCTTCCTGGGCCGAGAGGCTGAGCAGGGGCGATAGGCTGCTGCCCTGGAAGCTGCGCGCGAGCTCGTGCGCCGGGGCGTAGAGCAGGATGAGCTCGTGGCCATGGAAGATCTCGGCCAGGCGGCGCGCGCGTTCGGCGCTGGCCTGGGCGGGCGTGCCGGCCTGGGGTGTGCCCAGCGCGGTCAGGCCCAGGGCGGCGGGCACGATGGGCCAGCCCTGCGTGCCCTGGCCCAGATCGGCGGCGTCTGCGCTGTCGTCGAGCAGCTGCTGCAGGCCGGGGGCCTGCGCGGTCTCGCGCACATGCGCATCCAGCACCACCAGGGGGTAGTCGAGCGCGGTCCAGGCGGCGCAGAGCTGCCACAGCAGGGGCAGTTCGCTCTGGCGGTCGCCATGGCCGGCCAGGGCCACGATGCGAGGCGCCTGTTCGGCGGCCAGTCCGGCCAGTCCGGCGGCCTGGTGGCTGCTGTCGGTGTCAAGCATGCAGGCGTCCCTGTGCGTGGGCGCTGGTGGTGCCGGCCTGGGCGAAGTACAGGCCCAGCTCGTCCATCTGCGGGTCGTGGGCCGATTTGCCGGCGGAGCGCATGGACAGGCGCACCAGCTGGGCGGCGTCGGCGCGCTCCCAGTCCTCGGGCACGCGCTGGCCGCTGCTCACGCCGCGCAGCACCAGGTGGTTGCGGATCACGGTGTCCAGCGCGGGGCCGATCTTCACGGCTTCGTCGATCTTGGTCAGCACGGCCTGCCTGGCGCCGAAGCTGGCCACGGCCTCGTCCTGCGTGTCGCCGTGGCTGGCGGCGTTGAGCACCAGCAGGCGCTTGATCTGAGGCAGATCCAGCACGTCGAGGATGTCGCGCTTGCGCGGGTCGCGCGGGGCCACGCCCGTGGTGTCAATGATGACCATCTTGCGGTTGCTCAGCAGGCCCAGCAGGTCCTGCAGGGCGGCGCGGTCGTGCGCCATGTGGGCCACTACGCCCAGCATGCGGCCGTAGGCGCGCAGCTGCTCGTGGGCACCGATACGGTAGCTGTCCAGGGTGATCAGCCCCACGCTGCCGGCGCCGTGGGTGCGTGCGCACAGCGCGGCCAGCTTGGCGGCGGTGGTGGTCTTGCCCACGCCGGTGGTGCCGACCAGGGCGAACACGCCGCCTTCGTCCTTGAGCGCGGCACTGCCGGCGTCGGTCTTGATGTTGCGCGTGAGGATGCCCATCAGCCATTGCACGGCCTCGGCGGGGCTGGCGTCGTCCGGCATCATGCTCAGCAGGGCACGCGCCAGCGCGGGTGAGTAACCCGAGCGGATGAGCTTGAGCGTGAGGTTGGCACGGACCGGGCTCTGCTTGGTCTGGCCCAGCCAGGCCAGGGTGCTGAAGCGCTCCTCGATCATTTCCTTCATGGCGCTGAGTTCGTTGACCAGGCCCTGGGAGACGGCGGCCGGAGCGGCCGCTGCGGGGGCGGGCGCCGGAGCGACGGGCTGCGGTACGGCGATGGGCACGGCCTTGCGTGCGGGCGGTGCGCTTTCGGGGTCCGGCGGGATGATCTCGTAGGCCGGGCGCGGTGCGGCGGCCTTGGCCTGTTCACGGGCTTCGGCACGGCGTTGCAGCATGCGTTCGCGCACATAGTCCTGGAAAGACAGCGTGCTCATGGCCAGCTGGGCGGCATCTTCCTCCACCGGAGCCTGGGCTGCGGCGCGCAGGGCGGCGGGGCTGGGGGCGGGTGCCGGCTTCATGCGCGGTGCGGGGGCCGGCGCGGCGGCCTGCGCTGCGGGCGCGGCCACCTGGTCCAGCGTGGCCAGGCTGTCCTCGCTCGCGGCCATCACCTCGACACCCTGCGGGGTCTGGCGGTTGGAGAGGATCAGCGTGCCGTCGCCGAAGGCGAGGCGGGCCTTGGCCAGGGCCTCGCGGGCGGTGGGGGCGGTGAAGCGTTGGATGTTCATGATGCGGCGCCTCGCAGGATCGGTCCGATGCGGATGGAGTGGGTTTCAGGAATTTCGCTGTGCGCCAGCACCTGCAGGCGTGGCGCGGCGCGGCGCACGAGGCGCGCGACGGAGTTGCGGATGGTGTCGGGCACCAGCAGGCAGGGCGGCACGCCGGTCTCTTCCTGCTTCATGGCCACGTCGGCGGCGCTGCGCGTGAGCATGTCCGCCACGCCCGGATCCAGCGAAGGGCCGCTGGGCTGGCCCAGGGCCTGCACCAGCAGGCGCTCCAGTGGCGGGTCGATGGCGATGACGTTGAGTTCCTTGGACGGGCCGTAGATCTGCTGCACGATGGCCGGCGAGAGCGCCACGCGCACGCGCTTGGCGAGCTCCGCCGGGTCGGCGATGGTGGGGGCGTGCTCGGCCAGGGTCTCGATGATGGTGCGGATGTCGCGGATGTGCACCGACTCCTCCAGCAGCAGCTGCAGGACTTTCTGGAACACGGCGATCGGGACCATCTTGGGCACGACTTCTTCGATGAGCTTGGGGGCCTGCTTGGCCACGTGCTCGACCAGCTGTTGCGTTTCGGTGCGGCTGAGCAGCTTGGCGGCATGGACCTGCATCAAGTGTGACAAATGGGTCGCCATCACGGTCTCGGAATCAACGACGGTAAAGCCGGCCATTTGGGCCGCTTCCTTCTGCCGTTCCTCGATCCAGTGCGCGGGCAGGCCGAAGGCCGGGTCGGTGGTGGCGGTGCCGATTAGCGGCGTGGTGATGCCGCCGGGGTTGATGGCCAGGTACATGCCGGGGAAGGCCTCGCCCTCGCCCACGACCACACCGCGCAGGCTGATGCGGTAGCCGCTGGGCTTGAGCTCCAGGTTGTCGCGCACGTGCACGGGCGGCGGCAGGAAGCCCACCTCCTGTGCAAACTTGCGGCGCACGCCCTTGATGCGCGTGAGCAGGTCGCCCGAGCGGTTCTTGTCCACCAGGGTGATGAGGCGGTAGCCGAGCTCCAGGCCGAGCTGGTCCACGGGTTGCAGGTCGTCCCAGCTGGCTTCGCCGTCACCTGCGGGTGCGGCCGGTGCGGCCGCCTCTTCCTCGGCCGGCTCGGGCTGATGGGCCAGCACCCAGGCGATGTAGCCGATCAGGCCGGCGATCGAGAGGAAGACCAGGTTGGGCATGCCGGGGATCAGGCCCAGGACGGCGAGCACGCCGGCGGTGATGGCCAGCGAGCGCGGCGAGGTGAACATCTGGGTGGCGATCTGCTTGCCCAGGTCCTGCTCCTTGCCCACGCGCGAGACCACCATGGCTGCGGCCACCGAGATCAGCAGGCCCGGGATCTGCGCGACCAGCGCGTCGCCCACAGCCAGCAGGATGTAGCTGTTGGCGGCCTGGCCGGCGGAGAGGCCGTGCTGTGCCATGCCCACGGCGAAGCCGCCGATGATGTTGATCAGCAGGATCAGGATGCCGGCGATGGCGTCGCCGCGCACGAACTTGGAGGCACCGTCCATGGAGCCGAAGAAGTCGGCTTCCTCGCTGACCTCTAGGCGGCGGCGCTTGGCTTCCTTCTCGTCGATGATGCCGGCCGAGAGATCGGCGTCCACGGCCATCTGCTTGCCGGGCATGGCGTCCAGGGCGAAGCGTGCCGAGACCTCGGCAATGCGCTCGGCCCCCTTGGTCACCACCACGAAGTTGATGACCACGAGGATGGCGAAGACGATCAGGCCGACGGCGAAGTTGCCGCCGATCAGGAAGTGGCCGAAGGCCTCGATCACGGCGCCGGCCGCGCCCGGGCCGGTATGGCCCTCGAGCAGCACCACGCGGGTGGACGCCACGTTGAGCGAGAGACGCAGCAGCGTGGTCAGCAGCAGCACGGCGGGGAAGGCCGCGAAGTCCAGCGGCTTGAGCATGTGGGCCGCGACCATCATCACCATGAGCGCGATGGCGATGTTGAAGGTGAACAGGATGTCGAGCAGCCAGGGCGGCAGCGGCAGCACCATCATGGCCAGGACGGCGATGACGAGCACGGGCGCGGCGATGCCCGGGATCATCGCCGCGTGGCGGCCGAAACGCTGTTGCAGGTTTTGTTGGAGCGTGTTCATGCGGCGCTAGGGATGGGTTGGGCCACGGACGGGGCCTTGCGTTCGTGCGGGTCCAGGCCGGGCGGCACCTGCGGCTGCGGCGGTTCGCTGGGCATGGGACCCTCGCCGCGCATGGCGGCGCGCAGGCGGTAGATGTAGGCCAGCACCTGGGCCACGGCCGTGTACAGGCTCGCGGGGATGTCCTGGTCGAGTTCGGCGTGGGCGTAGAGCGCACGCGCCAGCACGGGCGACTGCAGCACCGGCACCTCGTGGGCCTTGGCCACGTCGCGGATCTTCAGGGCCAGCAGGTCGGCGCCCTTGGAGATCACGCGCGGCGCGTTCATGGTCTTTTCGTCGTACTTGATGGCCACGGCGTAGTGCGTGGGGTTCATCAGGATGAAGTCAGCCTTGGGCACGGACTGCACGCTCTTGCGCTGGGCGATCTCGCGCGCCTTCTGGCGGCGGTGGCCCTTCATCTGGGGGTTGCCCTCCGACTCCTTGTGCTCGTCGCGCATTTCCTTGAGCGACATCTTGAGCTCGGACTTGTGCAGGAAGAGCTGCAGCGGCACGTCCACCAGCGCCACCAGCAGGATCACGACCAGCAGCAGGCCGCAACCGGCGATCAGCCACTCGAACATGCGGGCCAGCGCGCTGACCGAGGGCTGCATGACCAGGGCGGCGACTGAAGGCAGCGTGGCGTACAGAAAGACAGCGGTCAACAGCAGGATGAAAAGGGCGATGAAGCTGAGCTTGACCGTCTCGGCCAGCTTCTTCTTGGAGAACAGGCCCTTGAAACCCTGGATGGGGCTGAGCCGCGTGAGGTCCGGCATGATGGGCTTGGTGCTCAGCACCCAGCCACCCGAGGCCAGCGTGCCCAGCACCGCGGCGACGCTGACGACAGCGGCGAAGATCAGGCAGCCGATCAGCCCGGTCAGGGCCATGAGCTGCAGGCGCTCGACCATGGTGCCCGCTTCGAGCACGGTGTCGGCGTTGAAGGAGAGTTGTTGCATGAAGGCGAGCCGCAGTTCGCCGAACATGCTCGGAGCCAGTGCCACCAGCGCCAGCGCGCCGCCGCCCAGCACCGCCAGGTGCCCGAGGTCGCGCGAGCGGGGGACCTGGCCGTCCTCTTTCGCCCGCTGCAGCTTGCGCGGCGAGGCGGGTAGATTGCGGTCCTGACTGCTGGAATCCATGATGGCGCGGCACTGAAGTTCACGCCATTGTCGGCCCGGGGTGCCCGGGCTAAAGGGGGAAAAGCCGGGTGTTTCCGGCCTTCATCTGCCCCGTTCACTCGGGACAAAAAATGCTCAGAAACCGAGGCTCGCGAGCAGGTCGTCGACCTGGGACTGGCTGGTCACGACGTCGCCGGATTTTGCGGGGTCGACCACGGGACCCGACAGCACAACGTCGTCCACCCCCAGCGGGGCCGCCGCAGACGCCGGTGCGCTGACGCGCGCCTGGGCATCGGGCGGCGCGGTCTGGATCAGCAACTCGACCAGCTGGCCCTCGATCACGGTGGCGAGGTTCACGACGCGGGCGATGACCTGGCCCGTGAGGTCGTGGAAGTCCTGCGCCATCATGATCTCGGTCAGGTGCTGGTCGACCTCGCCGTTGGCTTTTTCCAGATCGGTCAGGAAATTCATGATGTGGCCCTTGGCCACGGCGGCCACGGGATCGGCCACGAGCAGGGCGATCATGTGCTTGGTCTGCGCGGAAATGTGGTCGTGCTGGCTCTTGGCCTGGTCCACGCGGTTGAGCACCTTTTCGGCGGCCTCGCCCGTCAGGCGGGCGATGTAGGACAGGCGGCTCTTGGCGTCGGGCAGCTCGCCCGCGGTGCCTTGCAGCTTTTCGGCGTAGCCGAGCTCGTGCAGCGCGTCATGCAGCTGACGCGTGAGCTGGCCGATCTTGTGGTGGACATCCGGCTGGTCCGGCTGCCCCGGGGAGGCGGCGTCCCCGGCGTGGTGTGCAGAGGCGCTCGGTTCCATGGTTACACCAGACCCGCTTTCTTGAGGATGTGGTTGACCTTCTCTTCCAGCGTGGCCTTGGTGAAGGGCTTGACGATGTAGCCCGCAGCACCCTGCTGGGCGGCCAGCACGATGTCTTCCTTGCGGGCCTCGGCCGTGACCATGAGCACGGGGATGTGCTTGAGCTTCTCGTCCTTCTTGATCTCGGCCAGCAGCTGGAAGCCGTTCATGTTGGGCATGTTGATGTCGCTGACCACGAAGTCGAAGTTGGTGGCGCGCAGCTTCTGCAGCGCGACCACGCCGTCCTCGGCCTCGTCGGCCTCGGCATAACCGCTTTCCTTGAGCAGGTTGCGCACGATGCGGCGCATGGTGGAAAAGTCGTCAACGACCAGGAATCGGGGGTTGGCCATGGCTGAGCCTTTCAGATTTATTGGTGCAGATTATCGCAAGTCCGGACGGCGGCCAAGTCCTGAGAGGTCGTGAACAAGCTCTGGGTCATTGTGTGGGGGCTGCCGGCGCGACGGCGGGTGCAGGTGCTGGGGTAGGCGGCGTTCCGGCTTCGGGTTCGCCCAGCACCGCCTCGCGGTTGATGCCCAGCAGACGCTCCTCGGCCTCTCGGGTCAGGACGAGGATGCTGATGCGACGGTTGATGGGGGCGGTCGGATTGGTGGCGTCGAGCAGGGTGCTGGAGGCCAGGCCGGTCACACGCAGCAGCTTGTCTTCGGGCATGCCCGAGGCCACGAGCTCGCGGCGCGAGGCGTTGGCGCGGTCGGCCGAGAGTTCCCAGTTGCTGTAGCCCTGCAGACCGCCGGCGAAGGGGGCCTGGTCGGTGTGGCCGTCCAGGCTGATGCGGTTCTCCACGCCATTGAGCGCGGCGCCGATCTCGCGCAGGATCTCGCGCATATAGGGCTGCACGATGGCGCTGCCGCTGGTGAACATGGGACGACCCTGGTCGTCGACGATCTGGATCTGAAGGCCGTCGGGCGTGGTTTCAAGGCGGATCTGGTTGCTGTACTGGCGCAGCCGGGGGTTGTTCGAGATCGCGGCGCTGATCTTGGCACTGAGCGCGGCCAGTCGTCGTGCGTCCTCGCGCGCGGTCGCGGCACGGGCTTCCTGGATCGCGCGTCGCTTGCGCAGCGGATCGGCGCTTTCACCCTGCTGGTTCTGGCCCACGGTCTGCGCCAGGTCGGCACCGCCGCCGGGCAGGATGGTGGGGCTGGCGCCGGAACCGCTGCCGCCGGCCATGGCGACCTTGAGGGGCGAACTGAAGTAGTCGGACAGGCCCTTCAAGTCACCCTTGGAGGTCGAGCCCAGCAGCCACATGAGCAGGAAGAAGGCCATCATTGCCGTCACGAAGTCGGCGTAGGCGATTTTCCACGCGCCGCCATGCGCCGCATGGCCGCTTTTCTTGACCTTCTTGACGATGATGGGCTGGAGCTTCTTGGCGTCGGTGGCCATGGCTAACCTTGGTGGAGGCGCGTCTTACTTCTTGCCGCGCACGTGGCCTTCAAGCTCGAGGAAGGTCGGGCGCTCGGTGGAGAACAGCACCTTGCGGCCGAACTCGATGGCTGTGGAGGGGTTGTAGCCCTGCATGCTGGCCAGCAGCGTGGACTTGATGCACTCCAGCTCCTTGCCCGCGTCCTGGGCTTTCTGTTCCAGCAGACCGCCCAGCGGCTCGACCACGGCATAGGCCAGCAGGATGCCCAGGAAGGTGCCGACCAGGGCAGAGGCAATCATGCCGCCGAGCACGGCCGGGGGCTGGCCCACCGAGCCCATGGTGTTGACCACCCCCAGCACGGCGGCCACGATGCCGAAGGCCGGCAGCGCACCGGCCAGGCGGCCGATGGCGGCCACGGGGCCGTGCGCCTCCTGATGATGGGTCTCGATCTCGTTGTCCATCAGCGCCTCGATCTCGTGGGCGTTGAGGTTGCCCGAGACCATCATGCGCAGGTAGTCGGTGGTGAACTCGACCACGTGGTGGTCGCTGCCCACCGTGGGGTATTTCTGGAAGATGGGCGATTCGTGCGGGTTCTCGACGTCCTTTTCGATGGCCATCAGGCCCTCCTTGCGGGCCTTCTGCAGGATGTCGTAGAGCATGGCCATCAGGTCCATGTAGCGCTCCTTGGTGTACTTGGAGCTCTTGAGGGCCTGGGGGATGGCGGCGATGGTGGCCTTGAGCACCTTGGGCTGGTTGTTCACCACGAAGGCGCCGAGCGCGCCACCGAAGATGGTGATCAGCTCGAAGGGCAGGGCCGTGAGGATCACACCGATATTGCCGCCGTGCACGACGTACACCCCGAAGATGCAGCCCATGGCGACGGCATAACCAATGATGACTAGCATGGGCGTGTGGTGGCGTTGGGTACAGGTGGTCGGAAGGGACGGTGTCGGACCATTCTAGGGGAAAGGTTCTGGCCTGTGCTACGAAAAAAAGGGGGCGTATCCGCCCCCTTTTTCCGCTCATGCCGCAGGGACATGGCCGTCTCAGTGCAGCAGGATGCCGCGCGCGGTGCTGCCCTTGCCCGCGCGTGCCGGGGGCTCGCACAGGCCGCAGACATAGTGGCGCGAGTTCTCGTAGGGCTCGGAGACGAAGTGGCCGCCGCACTTGCAGCACTTGGTCATGGCCAGCATGTTGTTGTCGACGAACTTCACCAGGCGCCAGGCGCGCGTGACCGATAGCAGCGGCTCCATTTCCAGCATGTCCATCTGCTCGCTGTAAAGCTTGAAGGCTTTCATCACCGCGTCGATGCCCTCGATCGAGCTGACCTTGTTGAGGTGCTCGTAGATGTTGAGGAAGAGCGAGGCGTGAATGTTGGGCTGCCAGGTCAGGAACCAGTCGGTCGAGGAGGGCAGCTGGCCCTTGGATGGCGACTTGCCTGCGACCTCCTTATAGAGACGCAGCAGGCGCTCATAGGACAGGTCGGTCTCGCTTTCCAGCACCTGCAGGCGCGCGCCCAGCTTGATCAGTGCGACGGCGCGCTCGATCTGGCGCGATTCATTGAGGACGCTCTTGACGGTGGCCATGGTGTTGCCTCTCCGTTCAGATGGCTTCGGCGTGACGACCGGCCATCAGGATGCTGGCGTGCAGGCGGGTGGTGGTGTCGTTGTCCACCTTGCGTGCGGCATGGTTGGTCAGCAGGCTCCACACCACCTCGTCGTCCATGCGGAAGCGGCACAACAGCATGCTGCTGGACGCGATCTTGGAGAGCTGGGCCGGCGAGAGCGCGGCCATGAGGTCGGCGGACTCCTCGGAAATGCCAAGGCGGAACTGCGCCTCGGCCTTGTCGCGGCGGATCAGGTTCTGCGCCAGCATGAGGTAGGTCAGGTTGGCTTCGCGGATCTCGGCGTTCAGTTGTTCGTCGGTCATTTGGTGCTCCTTTGCAGCGCAGTTCTTGCGTTTGGCGTTGGACCTGATTCTGAAGATCGGTCGTGAAACTTGAATCAGCTGCTGTCTGTGTCTCGTGTTGGCAAAACGGCAGTCGCGTGTCGGAAGAAATCCTACAAAGACGTGCGGTGGCG
This sequence comes from Burkholderiaceae bacterium, assembly GCA_019745555.1. Taxonomy (GTDB): domain Bacteria; phylum Pseudomonadota; class Gammaproteobacteria; order Burkholderiales; family Burkholderiaceae_C; genus Hylemonella. Next base: position 34,400 of record JAIESX010000015.1, read on the forward strand.
GAATGCGGGAAATGCCGGGCGAACCCCGCGCAATTCCGCTGTTCTCCGGGGCGGGGCTGCCGTATTCTTGGCACCTATCTCTATAGACAGAGCGCATGCTGCGTCGCACACCATGAAAGCAGTCATCCTGGCCGGCGGCCTGGGCACCCGGATTTCCGAGGAAACCCATCTCAAGCCCAAACCCATGGTCGAGATCGGGGGCAAACCCATCCTCTGGCACATCATGAAGATCTACAGCGCCCATGGCGTGAACGACTTCGTGATCTGCTGCGGCTACCGCGGCTATGTGATCAAGGAATACTTTGCCAACTATTTCCTGCACACCTCGGACCTGACCTTCGACATGGCCAGCAACCGCATGGAGATCCACCAGCGCCATGCCGAGCCCTGGCGCGTGACCGTGGTGGACACGGGCGAGCACACCATGACCGGTGGACGCCTCAAGCGTGTGGCCGAGTACCTCAAGGACGAAGAGGCGTTCTGCTTCACCTATGGCGATGGCGTGGCCGATGTCAACATCAGTGCAGCCATCCGCTTCCACCAGGCCCACGGCAAACTGGCCACGGTGACCGCCGTGCAGCCGCCCGGACGCTACGGCGCGCTGCAGATGGACGGCCAGGTGGTCACGGGCTTTGCCGAGAAGCCGCGCGGTGACGGCGGCCTGATCAACGGCGGCTTCTTCGTGCTCTCGCCGCGCTGCATCACACGCATTGCAGGCGACGCCACGAGCTGGGAGGCTGAGCCGCTGACGAGCCTGGCCGCCGCGGACGAGCTGCGCGCTTATGCCCACCATGGCTTCTGGCAACCCATGGACACCCTGCGCGAGAAGAATCTGCTCGAGGACCTCTGGGCCTCGGGCCGCGCGCCGTGGAAGGTCTGGGAATGACACCCTCAGCGGGGCCCGATGCCGCTTTCTGGCGCGGCAAGCGCGTGCTGCTGACCGGGCACACGGGCTTCAAGGGCGCCTGGCTGGCACTCTGGCTGCAGCGTCTGGGCGCACAGGTCACGGGTCTGGCGCTGGCGCCAGCCACGGAACCCAGCCTGTTCGAGCTGGCCGGTGTGGCGCGGACGCTGGACCACCATGTGGTCGATATCCGCGATGCCGTGGCCGTGGCGCGCGTGGTGCAGGCTGCCCGTCCCGAGATCGTGCTGCACCTGGCCGCCCAGGCCCTGGTGCGCGAGAGCTACCGTGAGCCCGTCGTCACCTGGGCCAGCAATGTCATGGGCACGGTGCATGTGCTCGACGCCCTGAGGCGGCACCCGGGTGCGCGCGTGGCCGTCTGCGTCACGACCGACAAGGTCTACCGCAACCACGAGTGGCACCATCCCTACCGCGAGAGCGACGAGCTCGGTGGACACGACCCCTACAGCGCCAGCAAGGCGGCGTGCGAACTCGCCATTGCGAGCTATCGCGATGCTTTCCTTTCTGAGCAGGGTCTGGTCTTGGCCAGCGCCCGCGCCGGCAACGTGATCGGTGGCGGCGACTGGGCCGCGGATCGTCTGCTGCCTGACGCGGTGCGGGCCTGGCAGCGCGGCGACACGCTGCAGATCCGTCGGCCCGAGGCCACGCGCCCCTGGCAGCATGTGATCGAGCCCCTGGCCGGCTATCTCTGCCTGGCCCAGGCTCTGTGGCAGGACGCGACGCTGGCTGGTGCCTGGAATTTCGGACCGCTGGCGCACGAGCGCGCCACGGTGCGGCAGGTCGTGGACCTGGCAAGGGCGGCCTGGGGCGGTGGGGCGGTCGAATACGCCTCGCAGACACAAGGCCCGCACGAGGCGGGCTGGCTGGCCCTGGACACCTCCAGGGCGCAGGCGCAGCTGGCGCTGCGGCCGCGCTGGGATCTGGAGCAGTCGGTGCTGCGCACCTTGCGCTGGTACCGCGCACAGCACGAAGGCGCGGACGCGCGTGAGCTCTGCCTGCGCGATCTTGAAGCCTGGGAGGCCAGGGGATGAACAACAGTCTGACCGTCACCGACCTGCCGCTGGCCGGGCTCAAGCGTGTGGAGCGCCGTCTCCATGGCGACGAGCGCGGTGTGTTTGCGCGCCTGTTCTGTGCCGAGGAGCTGGCCGCCGTGGGTTGGCAGGGGCCTGTGGCCCAGATCAACCACAGCCTCACGCGTACGCGCGGCACAGTGCGCGGCCTGCACTACCAGCGCCCGCCGCATGCAGAGATGAAGCTCGTGAGCTGTGTGCGTGGCGAGGTCTGGGATGTGGCCGTCGATGTGCGTGCTGGTTCGCCTACCTTTCTGCGCTGGCATGCCGAGCGCCTGAGCGCCGAGGACGGGACCGCCCTGCTGATTCCGCCGGGCTTCGCGCACGGCTTCCAGGTGCTGAGCGACGAGGCCGAACTGGTCTACTGCCACTCCGTCGCCTACGCGCCCCAGGCCGAGTCGGGCCTGCATGTGCGTGACGTGCGCCTCGGCATCCAGTGGCCCCTGCCCGTGCAGGGCCTGTCGGTACGCGATGCCGGTTTTGAATTCCTGACCCCGGCTTTCGAGGGAGTGACTCTGTGAAGTGCCGCCACTGCGCCCAGGACCTGCGTCTGCCCTTTCTGGATCTGGGCAGTGCGCCGCCCTCCAACGCCTATCTCAGCGAGGCCGGACTGCACGGCCCCGAGACCTGGTACCCGCTGCGCCTGCTGGTCTGCGAAGCCTGCTGGCTGGTGCAGACCGAGGACCATGCCGGTCGCGAGCAACTCTTCGACGCCGACTACGCCTATTTCAGCTCCTATTCCAGCTCCTGGCTGGCGCACGCGAAAGCCTATGTGCAGGCCATGCGTGAGCGCCTGGGCCTGAACGCGCAGAGCTGCGTGGTCGAAGTTGCCGCCAACGACGGCTATCTGCTGCAATACGTTCGCGAGGCCGGTGTGCCCTGCTACGGCATTGAACCCACGGCCAGCACCGCGGCCGCGGCGCGCGCCAAGGGGATCGAGATTGTCGAGCGTTTCTTCGGTGTCGCACTGGCGCGTGAACTTGCGGCCGCAGGTCGCCAGGCCGACCTGACGGCTGCCAACAACGTGCTGGCCCATGTGCCCGACATCAACGACTTCGTCGGCGGTTTCGCCGTCCTGCTGAAAGCGCAGGGCGTGGCCACCTTCGAGTTCCCGCACCTGCTGCGCATGGTGCAGGAATGCCAGTTCGACACGGCCTACCACGAGCATTACTCCTATCTTTCGCTCACGGCGGTGCAGCGCATCTTTGCCGCCAACGGCCTGCAGGTCTTCGATGTCGAGGAGCTCTCCACGCACGGCGGCAGCCTGCGTGTCCATGCCCAGCGCAGCGACACCGGCAGGCGCCCCGTCGCGCCCACCGTCGGTGCGCTGCTCGCGCGCGAACAGGTCGCGGGCATGACGGCGCCAGCGTTTTATGCCGGCTTCCAGCGCGAGGCCGAGCGCATCAAGCGCGAACTGCTGGAATTCCTGCTGCTGGCCAAGCGCGAGGGACTCAAGGTCGGCGCCTATGGCGCCGCGGCCAAGGGCAATACCCTGATGAATTTCGCGGGTGTGCGGCCGGATCTGCTGCCCTATGTGGTGGATCTCAACCCCGCCAAGCAGGGGAAGTACATGCCGGGCAGCCGCATTCCCATCGTCAGCGAGGACCATCTGCGCCGTGACCGCCCGGACCGCGTGCTCATCCTGCCCTGGAACCTGCGCACGGAGATCACCGCCCAGTTGGCCTATATCCGTGAGTGGGGCGGACGTTTTGTCACGGCTGTGCCGCGGCTCAGCATCGAACCATGAGAGTCCTGCTCACAGGCGCCAGCGGCTATCTGGGGCAGCACGTGCTGTCCCGGCTGCGCGCGCGCGGCTGTGAGACCGTGCTGCTCGGACGCAGCCGGCCGGCCGGCGCCGAGAACCTGCCCTGGCTGCCGGTCGATCTGCTGGACGGCGGCGACCTGGCGTCAGCCATGCGCGAGGCCCGTGCCAGCCACCTGCTCCATCTGGCCTGGTACGCCGAGTACGGCAAGTTCTGGACCTCGCCCCTGAACCTGCGCTGGGTGGATGCGAGCCTGCGCCTGTTGCAGGCCTTCACCGAAGCAGGCGGCCGCCATGTGGTCATGGCGGGCAGCTGCGCTGAATACGACTGGAGCGGCACAGGGCCCTTGCACGAAGAGCACACGCCGCTGAACCCGGCCACGCTCTATGGCGCGGCCAAGGACGCCACGCGCCGCCTGGCCCAGGCCTGGTGCCGCGCGCAGGGCGCCACGCTGGCCTGGGGTCATGTGTTTTTCCCCTTCGGCCCGGGCGAGGCACGGCAGCGCATGCTGCCCTCTCTGATCGAGGTGTTCCGCGGCCGTGCCGCGCCCTTTGGCGTGAACGCCCAGGCCTGGCGCGGCATGCTGCCCGTGCGCGACGCAGCCGAGGCCTTCGTCCATCTGCTGGCGCAGGGCTGCGACGGTCGCTACAACATCTGTTCCGGCCAGGCCGTGCAGGTGGGCGAGGTGGTGCGTACGCTGGCACGCCTGTGCGGCGCGGATCCGGCGCCGGTACTGTCCCTGGCCACGGTGCGACCTGGCGACCCGGCACTGCTGGTCGGCGACAACACCCGTTTGCTGGCTGCGGGCTGGCGGCCCACCCTGACCCTGGAGCAGGGGCTGGCCGCCATGGTGCAGGGCATGACCACAAGGATTCAGGGAGTCCAGACGTGAATAACCATCTCATGACGGCGTTCTGGGGGGTCGGTGACGAGAAGCGTTTCATTGCGGGGCTGCAGCAGACGATCGATGGCATGGCGCCGCAGAGCGGCATTTACGCGGCAGACAATCTGTTCACCTACCAGCGCAACCTTAGCTTCATGGATGACGAGGGTTTCATGACGGCCTGGCGCAAACATGCCAGCGATGCGGTGGAGAGAGCCATTCTGTGGCGCACCTCGATCCTGTTGGGTGGCGTGCGCAATGGCCTCAAACTGGACGGAGACTTCGTCGAGTGCGGTTGCTACAAGGGGACGACAGTCCGCATCCTGTGCGATGCGGTGAATTTCGGTGCCACAGACAAGCGATTCTTCCTCTACGATCTGTTCGAGCACGATGTAACCATGCTTCATCACGCCCTGCCGGAGCACAGCAAGCAGCTGTACCAGTCGGTGCGGGACCGGTTTGCGGATCTGCCCAATGTCGTCGTGACGCAGGGGCGGATTCCCGCGATCCTCGCCGAGACGGCTCCCGAGAGGATTGCCTTCATGCACATCGACATGAACAACGCCGCCGCGGAGGTCGGTGCGCTGGAGGCCCTGTGGGACCGCATGGTCCCCGGTGCCATGCTGGTCTTCGACGACTATGGTTGGGAGGCTTATCGTGCGCAGAAGCTGGCGGAAGACGCCTGGCTGCAGGCGCGTGGATTCCACGTGATCGAACTGCCGACCGGGCAGGGCATGGTCATCAAACAATGATCGACAAGGAGTGTTTCTTATGACGACCCCTGAACAACAATTCGCCCAGGAACGCCAGCAGCGACTGGGCGCTTACGCCCAGGACAAATCCTTCCGGCAGCTCTCTCGCCAGTGGTTGCAGGAGTCCATGGCCAAGAAGTACGTCTACAACTTCGACTGGCTGGGCCGCCCCATCATCCAGTACCCGCAGGACATGGTTGCCATCCAGGAGCTGGTCTGGCGCGTGCGACCTGACCTCATCATCGAGACTGGCATTGCCCACGGAGGCTCGCTCATTCTCAGCGCCTCCATGCTGGCCATGCTGGACATGTGTGATGCCATCGAGGCTGGCGCCACCATCGACCCGCGACAATCGAAGCGCAAGGTGATTGGCCTGGACATCGACATCCGTGAGCACAACCGTGCCGCCATCGAGGCTCATCCCATGGCCAGCCGTATCCAGATGTTCCAGGGTTCGTCCATCGCCCCGGACGTGGTGCAGCAGGTGCGCGCCGCGGCCCAGGGTTACAAGAAGGTGATGGTGTTCCTGGACTCCATGCACACGCATGCCCACGTGCTGGGCGAGCTCGACGCCTATGCGACGCTGGTCACGCCCGGCAGCTACTGCGTGGTCTTCGATACCTTTGTCGACGACATGCCACCGAAGTTCTTCGCCGACCGTCCCTGGGACGTGGGCGACAACCCCAAGACAGCTGTACGGGCGTGGTTGCCGAAGCACCCCGAGTTCGAGGTGGATGCCGAGATGGAGCAACGCCTGCAGGTGACTGTCGCGCCGCACGGGTTTCTGCGTCGCAAATGACGGCCCGGCTCGCTGCTCGCCCCAGGAGAGACACGGCCGCTTGAAGGGCCGTCTCAGCGTGTCCGCGCAAGAGGCTCGGGCTGGTCCTCCGGTGCCCTCACGCTTTCCAGCCGCGGGCTGGAAAGCGTGAGGGCACGCAAAGCCTCAGGGGGTGTTTTCTGCTTCGCCGAGATATTCCAGCGCGGCCTGCACGTACTGCTGCGTGCGCGCGAGGAGCTGATCCGGTGTTTCCTGCGGGGCCATTGCCTTGAGGGCTTCTTTCAGATAAACACGGCCGAACTCCTCGTTGCCGTGTGCGTTCTCGATCTCCGCCAGCGCGGTGAGCGCGACCGGGTCGTGCGGCTTGGCGCACAGAATACGTTCGGCCAGTACGGTTGCCTCGAACCAGCGCTTGCTGGCCAGCCGGTTGGTGGGAGCGCTGGCGTCACCTTCGTCCACATCGGTACGGGCGCGGGTGATCATGCCCTGCAGCCGCTCGTAGGCGCGCGACAGCGGAATCCTCTCGCCCGGCGCGACGCCCACCAGGAACTCCTGCTCGGGCAGCGTCGGCGGGTGGGCGACCCAGTCCCCGATCTGGGCGAAAACCTGCTCCGGTGTCCAGTCCGGATGGCTGGATTCGGCCAGCCAGAGCATCCACATGAAGCGCAGCGCATTGCCGAACTCGCGCATGTAGACGTCCTCACGCATGAGCACACTGGATTCCATCTCCTCGCGCAGCCCCAGGCGGGTGCGGTTGAGGCTTTCCACATCTCCGGCCAGGCGGACCGCGATGGCGATGTATTCGTCCGGGCTGCGGGCTATCCAGTCGTGATGACCCAGGTGCGCCAGGATGCCCACGCCCATGCGTGAGCCCAGGCTGTTACCTTGCATGGTGATCAGCGGCACCCCCATCCAGGTCAGGTCGCTGGAGGTTGTGCCGCCGACCAGGGGAAAGGGGTCGAGCGCAACATCGATGCGGTGGTAGGTCAGGTACTGGTTCTTGTTGTCTAGTGGCAGCAGCTCCAGACGGCTGATGTCGATTCCGAGGCGTTCACAGCGCGCGCGGTACTCCCGGGCAAAGTCCAGCTTTTCGAAACCCTTGCCCTCGATGAGCAGGCGGGCGGTGGGCAGGGCCTGCAGGATGCGGCCCCACAGCGTGAGCACCGTGTCGGTCAGCTTGCCCAGGTTGTTGCAGCAGCCGAAGGTGACGAAGCCATTGTGCAGGGCTGGCGTGGGCCGCACCTGGTAGGCAGGCTGGTAGCGCCACAGGGGATTGCGGCTGTGTGGGCGGTAAATCAGCCAGCGTGTGGGCAGGCGGTAGAGACGTTCCGTGTAATAGACATCGGCGCCCGGCGGGTCGGTGACGCCGTCGCTGAACCACCAGTCCATGGCGGTCAGGCCCGTGGTACCCGGGTAGCCGATGGTACTGGCCTGTACCGGGGCGGGCTTGCGCGCCATGGTGAGCAGGCCGTTGTTGCCGGTGTGGCCAGCCAGATCGATCAGGACGTCAATCTCCGATTCCTGGATGATGCGGGCCTGCTCCTCGGCGCTGCGCCGATGCAGGGAGACAAAGTGGTCGGCGTGGCAGCGCACCCGTTCGTTGGCCGCGTCGTCCTTTGCCGTACCGAGGTAGAACGCCCAAACCTCAAACTGGCGACGGTCCAGTCCGGCCAGCAGGGCCTCGGCAAAATACATCACGGCGTGGTGATGGAAGTCCGGGGAGAGAAAGCCGATGCGCAGCTTGCGCCAAGGGCCGCCCTCGCGTCGCGCGGCGTGGTCGGGCCACAGGGCTTTGAGCGGTGGCTCGAAGACGGTGCCGAAATCGCGTGCAGCCTGAGCCAGGTCGTCGACGCTGGCCTCCGGGTCGGCCAGCATGAACAGCAGAAGATTGGTGTGGTGTGCGATGTCCTGGGGGTACAGGGCAATGGCCGCCCGGCAGTCTTCCACCGCCTCATGCACCTCCCCTACTTCACGCCTGTGAATGGCGCGCTGGTTCAGCGCACCCACCTTCTCGTCCAGTCCATCGGCCAGCGGCCACGCCTTGTGGGCGGCTTCCAGGCCCTCGCGATGCCGTTGCAGCCAGTAGCAGCACTGGGAAAGCTTGATCCAGCTGATGGCCTTGTCCGGTCGCAGCTTGCAGACCTTCTCCAGCACGGGGTGCGCCTCCGCCGGCTTGCCCTCCTGCATCAGGGTCTGGGCGTAGTTGATCAGCAGCTCGGCGTCTTCCGGGTGCATGGCGGCTGCCCGGCGATAGGCGTCGATCGCCTCTTCGGCATGGTGCTGCTGCGCCAGCGCAAAGCCCAGCATCTGGTGCGCGCGCAGGTGCATGCCATTCTTGCGCAGGGTCTGTCGGCACAGGCGGACCACCAGACCCCAGTCCTGCTTCAGGAAGGCCTGGCTGATCTTGACGGCGTCGGCATCGGGGCCACCGCCGTGGCCATGGGGGCCGTGCTTGCGATGCGGGTGTGCGCTCACGGCCCTCATTATGAACGCCCTTAACGCTGCAGCAGCTGCAGCACGCCCTGCGGAATCTGGTTGGCCTGGGCAATCATGGCCGTACCTGCCTGCTGCAGGATCTGCGCGCGAGACAGGGCAGCGGTTTCGGCCGCGAAGTCGGCGTCCTGGATCCGGCTGCGTGAGGCCGTCAGGTTCTCGGAGGTCACCTGCAGGGCCACGATGGTGGATTCGAAGCGCGACTGCAGCGCGCCGAGCTTGGCGCGTTCTCCGCTGATGTAGGACAAGGCCGAGTCCACGGTCTTGAGCGCGTCGTTGGCGCGGACCACGGTGGTCACGTCCAGGTTGGCGACCTGCTTGAGGACCGACGCCGAATCGTTGATCAGGGACGTGGCCGCGCTTGCCGTGGCGTCCAGGGCGAACGACTTGTCGGAATCCAGGGTGATGTAGCCGCTGATGAGGGCGCTGTCGGCGGTGGCGTCGGAGGCCAGCACGATCGTGCCCGTCACCGCAGCCAGGGCTCCGCTGGTGTTGGCCGCGAGCTTGGTCAGGCTGACCGTGCCGGCGTTGGGTACCGTGGTGTCGGTGACCAGAACATCGTTGCCGGTGGCGTTGGTCAGGATGACGGCTGTGCCTGCCGCGTTCAGGCTGGCGATCACGCCGGTCTTGGAGGACTTCTCGTTGATGGCGGTGACGGCGTTGGACAGGCCGTCAGCCGTATTCGTCGCATTGATCGAGAACGACAGCGATTCGGGCGTCGCGTTGTCCGAGCGCAGCGTCAGCGCATAGGCGCCGGACGCGCCAAAGACCAGTTCGATTTCCGTGCGCGCCGTGGCCGTCACGCCGGTGTTCGACGTCTGCTGGTTGATGGTGTCGGCAGCCAGTTTGGCCGTACCGTTGGCTGCCAGGCTGACAGAAGCGTTGCCGCGCGGCCCGTTGATGGCGATAGTGTTGGCGGTCAAGCCATTCGCACCCCAGCCGGCAGACGCGGCAGACGGACCGGAGGCCACGATCTGGTTGTTGCCGTACTGGCTGGTGCGGATGTTGGCGGTGGCCGCCACGATGGTCTGGTTGGCGTTGGCGCCGATCTGGAACTGCGCGGTGCCAAAGGTGCCGTCCAGCAGCTTCTGACCGTTGAATTCGGTGCTGGTCGCAATGCGGTCCAGTTCGGCCACCAGCTGCCCCACTTCCTGCTGCAGGGCCTGGCGGTCCGCAGCGCTGTTGGTGGCGTTGGCCGACTGCACGGCCAGCTCGCGCACACGCTGCAGGATGGCGCTGGCCGATCCCATGGCGCCTTCGGTCACCTGGGCCAGAGAGATGCCATCGTTGGCATTGCGCGCTGCCTGGTTCAGGCCACGGATCTGGCTGGTGAAGCGCTCCGAGATGGCCAGACCGGCGGCGTCGTCCTTGGCGCTGTTGATGCGCAGGCCGGACGACAGGCGCTGGATAGCCGTGTTCAGAGAAGACTGGCTCGTTCCCTGGTTCCGCTGGGCGGTCAGCGAGGGGACGTTCGTATTGATGATGGCGGCCATAGAAACACTCCTTAAAAACAGGGTCGTGGCCCCGGGCATGGCGATGGAGTGAATTGTGGGAAGCTGCTATTGCGCCGGTTTTCCGATAAGTGGCCGGGAAACCCCCTTTTTTTTGCGTTTGACCCTAAAGTTGGTCTCGGATGTACCGATAACTACAGGGTATCCGGCGTCTGTTGGAGCCTTGCCTGCGCCCCAAGTCCTTGAAACAAAGATTTGCGCCCTGGAAAGCCGGCTTTTTTCGCTTTAGTGCTCAAGTTTCTCTGCTAGGTGCCCGAAAACAGGCTCGAGGGCATCTCCTCAGCCTCTAACAGGAGTTCAGCAATGGCATCCATCATCAATACGAACATCAACTCGCTGAGCGCGCAGCGTTACCAGGGGTTGAGCAGCAGTTCGCTGAG
>JAIESX010000041.1 GCA_019745555.1 Burkholderiaceae bacterium
CCCGCAGTGGCACGCTGAGTATCGTGTATCTCAGCCTGTCCGGGCTGTGTACTTACACCACGCGCCGGGACGCGACCAATGACTGGGATCTATTCGTTGGCATCATGTGGGCACGTTTCGGAACCCCGACGAGTAGGGCAGGCTCCGGTACCGAGGAAGAGTTCGGTCGTGCCATTGATCGTTATCGCTCTAAGCCAGCCTCAGTTGGTTTGCTTTTCTATTTCAAAGATGCGCCGATTGCACCGAGCAAAATAGATATCGCTCAACTTCAGAGGGTTCAAGATTTTCAACGTACGGTACGTAATTCAGGCGTCCTGACTTGGGAGTTCTCGGACGCGGAGCAATTCGAGAAATTACTCAGTTTGCACATAACCAAGCATGTACAAGAGTGGAAGAAGGCTCATGCGAACATTGCTATGTCTCAAGAAGCGGCGATTAAGCTGATCGACGGTGATGCTTCCGTTCTTCAAACAGCTCTAGCTTCAGAGACTACAGCTTCAGAGGCTATAGCTGAGGATGATTCTGGATACCTGGATCTTCTTGAAAAGCTGTCTGAACTTTCCGCTGACATGAGTCAGATTCTTACGCGATTGACCGAAGCGCAGCAAAGTCTTACGGAAAACAGCATACGCGGTAGGGAAGAGCTGGATCAGCTTCAGGCTAACCCTGCAAATTTCTCACCAAAAAAGGCAAGGGCCTCTATCGCGCGTGTGGCGGATGAGATGCTCAAGTTTACCGGCACGGTCAAGACCGAGATACCCAACATGCGCTCCACCTTCGATTCGGTCGTGAGCACGCTTATTAAGCTGGTGACTATTACGTCGGAGCTTTATCCAGATCAGCTGGATTCGGCTAAGGTCGCAACTCAGAGTTTGCGCGAAAACGTGATTGCCGCTCGCCAGACGACCGAGGGACTGAAGGACTCAACGGAGAGGCTGCCTAGGATGACCAAGGAATTGAATCTTGCGAAACGCAGGCAAGTTGCCGCGTTGGCGGCGTTGATATCTGAATACGAGAACGGAGAGCGTCTACTTGCTGAGAGTCTGGCGGTGATTGATGATTTGACACGTAAGTAGTCCTAAGGCAAAGCTTGCCTTCTACTAAAGCGCTATCCAGCTCCAATATTAGAAGAGGTAACAGAATTCAGAAGTGACTTGGTGGTGGTTGATTTCCGTACCACCTTGCTGGCTGACATACCATTGGTTAGTTCAGCCGTTATTCCATTCTTCACCGCCACCACCTCCGCCATGATGGACAGCGCAATCTCCGCCGGTGTCTTGCTGGCGATGTAAAGCCCGGCCGGGCCGTGCAGGCGGTCCAGCACCTCATACGACATCTCGAAGTGCTCGTGCAGCCGCTCGCGGCGTGTGGCGCTGTTGCGGCGCGAGCCGATGGCGCCGACGTAGAAGGCCTCGGACTGCAGGGCGTCGATCAGGGCCAGGTCGTCGAGCTTGGGATCGTGTGTGAGGGCAACGACGGCAGTGCGCGCGTCAGGCTTGAGGCGCAGGATCAGGTCGTCGGGCATTTCGTGCGTCAGGGTCACGCCGGGCAGGCTCCAGCTGGCGCGGTGTTCTTCGCGCGGGTCACACACAAACACCTCGAAGCCCAGGCTCAGCGCCATCTGGCTCAGGAAACGCGAGAGGTCGCCTGCGCCGATGACGATGAGGCGAGCCTGCGGGCCCAGATAAGTGATGAGGTGGTCCTCATCGAGCTGCGGCACACCGTCGCGCCGGCCAGGCCGATGGGTGACCATGCCGGTCTTCAGGTCCAGCACGCGCTCGATGCTCTGCCGTTGCTCGCAGGCCGTGAGCAGTTCGTCCAGGCGACTGTGCGGTGCCACGCGTTCCAGCACCAGCTCCACGGTGCCGCCGCAGGGCAGGCCGAAGCGGTGGGCCTGGTCGGCCGAGATGCCGTAGCGCAGCACGGTGGGCGTGCTGCTGGCGATGGCCGCTTCGACGCCGCCTGCACGGATGCGGTGGATCAGGTCGTCCTCGATGCAGCCGCCCGAGACCGAGCCCACCGTCTCGCCGCGGCCGTTGATGGCCATGAGCGAGCCCGGCGGGCGCGGCGAGGAGCCCCAGGTACGCGCCACGGTGACAAGCACCACGGCCTGCCCCTCGGACTGCCAGCGCTGCGCGGTGCGCAGGACCAGGGTGTCAAGGTCTTCCATGCGCTACTCAGGCCAGCTTGAAGGGCAGCTCGCGCGGCGTCTTGCCGGTCAGGCGCGCAATGGCGTTGGCGAAGGCCGGCGCTAGCGGCGGCAGGCCGGGCTCGCCCATGCCGGTGGGCGGCTCCGCGCTGGGCACCACGTGCACCGCAATCTGCGGCATGTCGGTGATGCGCGGCACGGCGTAGTCGCCAAAGTTGCTCTGCTGCACCTCGCCGTCCTTGAGCGTGATGGCCGCACCGGGCAGGCAGGTGGCCAGGCCCATGAGGGCCGCGCCCTGGATCTGCGCTTCCACTGTGCGCGGGTTGATGACCAGATTGCAGTGCACGCCGGCCGTCACACGGTGCAGCACGGGCTGGCCGTCTTTCACCGAAGCCTCGACCACATAGGCCACCACGCTGTCGAAAGACTCGTGCACGGCCACGCCCCAGGCATGGCCCTTGGGGAGCTGCTTCTTGCCATAGCCGCTTTTCTCCACGGCCAGCTGCAGCGCGGCGCGGTGGCGCGGGTGTTTATCCCCGATGAGCTTGAGGCGGTAGGCCACGGGGTCCTGCTGGGTGGCGCGCGCGATCTCGTCGATCAGCGTTTCCATCACATAGGCCGTGTGCGTGCTGCCCACGCTGCGCCACCAGAGCACGGGCACGTTCTGCTTGGGGTGGTGCACGGTGAGGCGCATGGGCACAGGGTAGGGCGCGCGCATGCCTTCGACGGCGGTGGCGTCGACGCCGTTCTTGACCATCATGCCTTCGAAGAAGGTGCCGCCGACGATGGACTGGCCCACGATGATGTGGTCCCAGGCCAGCACCTGGCCCTGCGCATCAAAGCCGATACGGGCGCGGTGCAGGTGCATGGGGCGGTAGTAGCCGCCCTTGATGTCGTCTTCGCGGCTCCAGACGGTGCGCACGGGCACGTTGAGGCCGGCCTGGCGCGCCGCCTGGGCGATGCCGCAGGCTTCCACCACGTATTCGCTGGTGGGGATGGCGCGGCGGCCGAAGCCGCCACCGGCCATTTGCACATTGACCTTGATCTGCTCGGGCTGCAGGCCCAGCACGCGGGCCGCGGCCATGCCGTCCAGGCCCGGCATCTGCGAGCCGACCCAGAGTTCGGCGCAGTTGTCACTGAGCTGCACGGTGCAGTTCAGCGGTTCCATGGGCGCGTGGGCCAGGTAGGGGAAGGTGAACTCGGCCTCGATCTTCAGCGGGGCGCTGGCCAGCGGGGCCAGGTCGGCGTCGAAGTGGCGTGGGCCATCTTGCTTGGCGAGTTCGCGGTACTGGGCCAGCTGCTTCTCGCTGTCGACCTTCTCGACGCCGCTCGTGTCCCACTGCAGCTTGAGCGCGTCGCGGCCCAGCTTGGCCTGCCAGTAGCCTTCGGCGATGACGGCCACGCCCTCGGCGCCGCGGTCCAGCGGCACGCGCAGCACGGTCTTGACGCCGGCGACGGCGCGCGCGGCGCTGTCATCCAGCGCGGCAATCTTGGCGCCGAAGACTGGCGGGCGGGCGATGACGGCCGTGAGCTGGCCGGGCAGGCGCACGTCGATGCCGAAGTTCTGCTGCCCGCTGCTCTTGGCCTTGGCGTCCAGGCGGCCCGTGGGCTTGCCGATGATGCGGAAGTCCTTGGGGTTCTTGAGCGTGACCTTCTCGGGCACGGGTTGGCGCATGGCCGCTTCGGCCAGTTCCCCGTAGCCGGCCTTGCGGCCGTTGGGGCCCAGCACCATGCCGGCCTGCGTGCGCAGCGTCTTCACGTCCACGTTCCACTGGGCGGCGGCAGCGGCCAGCAGCATGGCGCGGGCGCGCGCGCCGAGCTCGCGGTACTGCGTGTAGCTGTGCTTGATGGCGGTAGAGCCGCCCGTGAGGTGCATGCCCCAGAGCGGGTCGGCATAGGCCGGGTTGTTGCTGCCGTGCTGGCTGCGCACCTTGGACCAGTCTGCGTCCAGCTCTTCGGCCAGGACCATGGGCAGGGCGGTCTGGATGCCCTGACCGAACTCCAGGCGGTTGAGGGTGACGGTGATCTCGCCGTTGGGCGCGATCTGCACAAAGGCCGTGGGCTGCTCGAAGGGCTTGAGACCGGCGGCAGCGGGCGCCTGTGCGTTGGCCAGGTTGGGGTAGAGACCCAGGGCCAGGCCGCCGGCACCGGCGAGCTTGAGGAAGCTGCGGCGCGGCAGGGTGGCGATGTCGGTGGTCTGTTTGTCGCGGGCCAACAGGTGTTGCAGGGCGCGCGGCATTTCACGGGAGAGGGAGGGATACAGCATGAGGCTCTCCTTCAGGCGAGGGTCTTGGCGGCATCGGCGACGGCGGCGCGGATGCGGGCATAGGTGCCACAGCGGCAGATGTTGCCGGCCATGGCGGCATCGATCTCGGCAGCCGTGGGCTGCTTGCCGCGCGGCAGAGACTTGAGAAAGGCCGTGGCGCTCATGATCTGGCCGCTCTGGCAGTAGCCGCATTGCGCCACGTCGTGCTTGACCCAGGCGGCGTGCACGGCGGCACCGACCCGGTCCTTGCCGTCGGTGACGGCTTCGATGGTGGTGATCTTGGCGCTCTGGGCCGCCGAGATGGGCGTGACGCAGGAGCGGATGGCCCGGCCGTCCATGTGCACGGTGCAGGCGCCGCAGAGCGCCGCGCCGCAGCCGAACTTGGTGCCCGTCATGCCCAGCGTGTCGCGCAGGGTCCAGAGGATGGGGGTGGAGGGGTCGACGTTGACCGTGTGGTCGCGGCCGTTGACGTGGAGGGTGCTCATGGTGGACGTGGCTCCTTCAGTAAAAGATCGTGGACGGACGACGAGGGCCTGGGTCGAGCCCGTCGTCCGGTGCAGTGCGGGAAGTGTCGGTGCTCGCGCGGCGCGGCGTTTGCCGATTCCGATCTCATTTTTGCCTTTTTCAATGGATCGTGCTCGGAAGCGAGCAGGAAAAAACCGGGGGAGGTACAGTGCGGGCTCGGTTTGCATTGCATGTTTCGTCTGTCATTGCCCTGTCATGTCCATCACCACCCTGGCCGCCGAGATCGGCAAGATTGCCCGAAACGACGGCGATTACCAGACCGCCATACCCCAGCTGATGATGGCGCGGCGCAGCGGTCGCACCGAGCCGCTGGCCTGCATGTACATGCTGGGCCTGGCGGTGGTGGCGCAGGGCAGCAAGCGCGTGACCCTGAACGACCAGGTGCTGGACTACGCGCCCGGCCAGTCCCTGCTGGTGACGGTCGACCTGCCCGTGGTCTCACAGGTCATGCAGGCTGATGTGGCACAGCCCTTTCTGGGCATGCTGATCAAGCTCGACATGCGGGCCCTGGTGCAGCTGGCCGCGGACATGGCGCTGCCCCCGCTGCCGCGTGACCAGGCCGCACAGGGCCTGTCGCTGGCCGCGCTCGAAGAGCCGCTGCTGGATGCGGTGGTCCGCCTGGTGCGCCTGCTGCAGGAGCCGCAACACATCGAGCGCCTGGCGCCGCTGGTGCAGCAGGAGATCATGGTGCGCCTGCTCACGGGGCCGCACGGTCCCTATCTGCGGCACCTGATGGCCGCGGGCACACCGAGCCATCAGATCGCCCAGGCCATCGCCTGGCTGCGGAACAACTACAGCCGCGATGTGCTGATGGACGAGCTGGCCGCGCGCGCACACATGAGCCCGTCGACCTTCCGCGCGCATTTCCGCAGCCTCACGGGCATGAGCCCGCTGCAGTACCAGAAGCAGCTGCGCCTGCAGGAGGCGCGGCAACTGATGCTGACCCAGGCCCTGGACGCCAGCAGCACGGCGATCCGTGTCGGCTACGAAAGTGTCTCGCAGTTCAACCGCGAGTACAGCCGCCAGTTCGGTGCACCGCCGCAGCGCGACATCAAGCGCATGCGCGAATTGCCGGGAGGCGGGGTCGTGCAGTCCTTGGGCTGAAACGTTCAGCGTCTGAGCGTTTTACGCACAAACAACCAGACCATGGCCGCCGAGCACGCGATGCCCGCCACCATGGGCAGGCCCGTGCCGTCCACGAACAGCCCGGTCAGCGCCATCACGACCGCGCCGGTGGCGAACTGCAGCGTGCCCATCAGGGCCGAGGCGGTGCCGGCCATGGCGCCGTGATCCTCGAGGGCCAGGATGGCCGAGGTGGGGATGATGAGGCCGAGGAAGCCGTAGCCCACGAAGAGCAGCACCAGCAGCACGGGCAGCGCATCCACGCCCAGGCTGAAGAGCAGCAGCAGCAGGGCCATGATGCCGGCATAGCCGTGCGCCGCCAGGCGCACCATGGGTTTCATGCCGAAACGCCGGCTCAGGCGGCTGGTGAGCTGGGACATGCCAATGAAGGAAGCCGCATTGGCCGCGAAGACCACGCTGTACTGGCGCGGGCTCAGGCCATAGTGCTCGATGAGCACGAAGGAGGAATTGGCCAGGTAGGCAAAGAAGCTCGCGATGCCGAAGGCACCGATGAAGACCAAGCCCACGAAATGCCGGTCGCGCAGCAGCGTGGCATAGCCCTTGAAGGACTGGGCCCAGCTGCTCTGCCGCCGCGCGCCAACCGGTCGGGTTTCGGTGACGTAGAGGCCGATCAGGACCAGGCCCACGAGACCGGCACCGAGCATGAACCAGAAGGCGCTGCGCCAGCCCAGGGCCTCGGTCAGCAGGCTGCCGGCCAGCGGCGCCAGGATGGGCGAGACACTGAAGACCAGCATGAGCGTGGACATGAGGCGCAGCGCCTCGTGGCCGGTGTAGAGGTCGCGCACGATGGCGCGCGGCACCACGGTGCAGGCACAGGCGCCCAGGCCCTGCACGAAGCGCAGGGCGATGAGGGTGTGGATGTCGGGCGCCAGCGCGCAGCCCACGCTGCCGAGGGCGAAGAGCCCCAGGCCGAAGTACAGCGGCGGCTTGCGGCCCAGCATGTCGGACGCCGGGCCGTAGATGAGTTGGCCCACGCCGAGCGCGATGAAGAAGGCCATCAGGCTGCCCTGCACGGCCCCGATGGGGGCGCCCAGCGCCTGCCCGATGGCAGGCAGCGCCGGCAGGTACATGTCGATGGCGAAGGGGCCGATGGCCGAGAGCAGGCCCAGGATGAGGGCCGCGCGCAGGAAGCTGGTGGTCATGGGGACCGGTCGGTGAGCCGACGGGCTGGGGATGGGAGGGGCACATTTTCACGCTGGGGCGTGATCCCGTGATCATAGTCGTCCTGACCCCGTTGAGCCGGGCAGGGATAGCGGCTAAGCTGCTCCTGCGCCCAAGGACCCGTAACGGCGCGCGGTCCGGCGCAGCGCGTCGCGCAACCCAAGCAGCCAGGCCTCATCACCGATGGATCTCCAGACCCTGTTGGCTTCGCCCGTGGCCCTACCCAGTATCCCGCGCGTGATTGCGCTGGCGCTGACCGAGCTCAATGCGGCGGAGCCCGACGCGCGGCGCGTGAGCAGCCTCCTGAGCATGGAGCCGGTGATGACGGCACGCCTGCTCATGGCGGCCAATTCCGCGCGCTTCCAGCTGCGTCGTCGCATCGGTACCGTGAGCGAGGCGCTGAGCGTGCTGGGCCTGCGGCCGGTGCGCGACATGACGATCGAGGCGGCCATGAGCAGCGCCTTTCGCAAGGTGGGCGGCGTGGACATGAAACAGTTCTGGCGCTACAGCCTGGACACTGCCCGCCTCACGCAGCTGCTGACCCGCGACCGCAAGGTGGAGGTCGCTCCCTATACCGTGGGTCTGGTCCACGCGCTCGGTGAGCTGGTGATGCACCGCGGCATGCCCGCGGAGATGGAGCCGCTCAACCAGCGTGTCCCGGTGTTCGCGCCCCAGCGGGCACGGGCCGAGTTTGAACAGTTCGGCTACTGCTATGCCCAGGTCGGCGCCGGATTCGCGCGCGCCTGGCATCTGCCCGGAGCGCTGGTGGAGACGCTGGAGCATCAGGATGCGCCCTTCGAACGCGATGGCTACGAGCCCATGGCCGGCATCCTGCACGTGGCGTCCTGGCGCTGCCGCGCGCACGAGATGGGCTACACGGAGCGCAAGCTTGCCGTGTCCTTCCCGGACAAGACCGCCCTGGCGCTGGGTCTGGACGTGGGAGTGGTGCTGGATCACGCACCGGTGGACTGGGCCTCGAGCCAGGAGGCGCAGCTTTTTCTCGATTAGGCGGCCTGCCTCAGGCGGCGTAATCCAGCACGGCGAAGAAGTGCAGGCCGGTGCCGGTGGCGACAAAGGCATGCCAGACGGCGTGCGCGTATTTCATCTTCGAATCCAGCAGAAAGAAGACCACGCCCACGGTGTAGGCCAGGCCGCCCGCGACCAGCAGCACCAGGCCGGGCGTGGCCACGCGCTCGACCAGGGGCACGGCGGCGATCAGCACGATCCAGCCCATGGCCAGGTACAGGCCGGTGGAGAGCCAGGGATGGCTGAGCCGGTCGAAGGCCTTGAGCGTGATGCCCAGTGCGGCCATGGCCCAGACCAGGCCGAACAGCGTCCAGCCCCAGGGGCCGCCGAGCGCGCCCAGCGCGAACGGGGTGTAGCTGCCGGCGATGAAGAGGTAGATGGCGCCGTGGTCGAGCTTGAGGAAGACACGCTTGGCCCGGCCCGCGGGCAGGGCGTGGTAGAGCGTGGAGGTGAAGTAGAGCAGCACCATGGTGGCCGCAAAGACGGCCGCGCCCACGATGTTGGTGACGCTGAGCTGGCTGGCCGACACCAGCAGGAAGGGTGCGCCGACGAGCGCGGCGAGCAGGGCCACACCATGGCTCACGCTGTTGGCGATCTCCTCGCCCAGGGTCTGGGGACGTTCTTCGGTCATGTGCGCATTCTCGGACGGGTTTGTGTCGCGGACATGAAGCGGCCGTGCAGCGGTTTCATGGGCGCCGGCGTTCCTTGTCGTAGTCCTCGTAGGACTGGCGGTTCACGCGGGCCATGCAGTCTTCGTAGCCACCCGGCGGCAGCTTGCGGCATTCGTTTTCCGCACCGGCACGCCCGCCTTCGTACCAGGCGCGGGCGGTGCAGCCGGGCAGGGCGGCGAGGGCGAGTAGGAGTGGGACGAGCGGACGCATGGTGGCCAGTGTAGGGCAAGTGGTGTGCGGGTCGGGCTTGCTAAAGTGCGCGCTTTGCGCTGTATCAAAACGACCATGAGCCTGCAGTCCGTCCGCGAATTCTTTGCCTCCCGCCAGCTGGACATCCCCATCATCGAGCTGGAAGTCAGCACCGCCACGGTGGCCTTGGCGGCCGAGGCCCATGGCGTGCCGCCGGGGCGCATTGCCAAGACCCTGGCCTTTCGCCTAGGCGACGGCCGCGTGGTGCTGCTGGTCTGCGCGGGGGACCAGCGCATCGACAACCGCAAGTTCAAGGAGGCTTTCGGTCGGGGCCGCATGCTGCCGCCCGAGGAGGTGGCCGAGCTCACGGGCCATCCGGTGGGCGGTGTCTGCCCCTTCGGCCTGGCGCAGCCGCTGCCCGTCTACCTGGACGTGGCCCTGCAGCAGTACGAGGAGGTGCTGCCCGCGGCCGGCAGCACGACGAGTGCGGTGCGCCTGTCCCCCGCGCGCCTGGCCGAGATCACGGGCGGTCAGTGGGTCGACGCCTGCCAGTCAGCGCTCTGACTCAGGGCCGCCGCGCGACGATGCGCTGGCCCTGTGCACCGATGAGCTGCAGCGTGCCATCGTCGGCGATGTCGAAGCGCTGCACGGCGGCGAGCTGGCGCAGGTAGCGGCTTTCCACATCCATGAGTGCAGGGGCGCAGGCCATGCGTGTGGCTGCGCCCGGTGCCAGGCGCAGACCTTCGCCGCTGAGCGTGTAGCTGCTGGTGTAGCGGTTGCAGCCGGCCCGGCCGCTGACGCGGCCACGGGCGTCGAACTGCAGCGTGAGCTGCGCGTCCGCCGGCAGGCCGCCGTCCAGCGCGCTGACCTGCCATGCGCCATGCAGCAGGGCGGCGGGCTCGCCGCCGCAACCGGCGTAGCGGCGTTCGTCCAGGCGCACCAGGACTTCATAGGGGTGCGGCATGCCGCTCATGCTGTCGCGGCAGGTGCGGGCCTTGGTCCAGACCTCGATGATCCGGCCCTCGTGCATGCCGGCCAGACGCATGCCGCTGGCGCTGGGCGCCGGACGCATCTGGACGCTGAAGGACTGTTCGCCGGCCTGCCACTGCAGCTGCTCACCGGTGAGTACCAGGGACCAGGACGGCTCCTGGCCGCGGGCGCGCAGCGGCGCCTCGCCGTCGCCGGACGCCGCGGGCGACGGCGTGAGCTGCGCGCAGGCGCCGAGCAGGCTGGCGACGATCAGTGCACCGCCGAGGTGCCAGCGTGGGCGTGCAATGGCTTGCTTGTGCATGGGGTTAATCCTGAGCAGGAGAAGAGGAGAAAGACTGCACGATGATATTCATTCCGGCGCAGATCCGTCGATATACAGAGATGGAACCTGCGTCCCGCCCCCGGGGCCAAGGCGCTCCAGGGTGCAGACGAAAGGGGGGCTTGCATGAAATGTGCTGCAGGATTTGTAGCAAAGTCGCTTCATGCCCATGTACATCGGACATGGCATGAGGCATTTCATGGCCTAGAATCGGCAGCGTCTGCGGGCACCTGAACCGTCAGGGCGCAGACCCGTTTATTCATGAAGCCATCCGAATCCGAACTGATCGACATCGCCGATTTGCGCATCGGGCTCTACGTCGAGCTCGATCTGGGCTGGATGTCCCACCCCTTTCCCACCGGCAGTTTCAAGATCAGCACGGTCAAGCAGATCGAGGTGATCCGCGGCCTGGGCCTCAAGCAGGTGCGCTGGGTGCCCGCCAAGAGCGATCCGCCGCATGACGACAGCGGCGACAGTCGCCCGGTGCCGGACGAAGCGGCCGTCGCGCGTGCGCAGGCGCATGAGCGCGAGCTGCGCCGCCAGCGCGCCGCCCTGATCGAGGCGCAGCAGAAAAGCCTCAAGCTCTGCGAGCAGCGCTTCGGCGCAGCCCAGCAGCTGTATCGCCAGGTTCAGGAAGAGGTGCTGGAGCAGCCGCAGGCCGTGCGAGACCGCTGCATGGCCATGATCAGGCAGTGCATGGACGAGATGAACTGCGATGGCGAGTCGGCCATCCGTCTGCTCTCCGAAGGCGTGGGTGTGCGTGCCGCCATGCATCCGGTCAACGTCACCGTGATGTGCCTGCTGCTGGGCAAGGCCATGAACCTCGGCTACCAGGACCTGACGGACCTGGGCGTTGCCGCCTTTCTGCACGATGTGGGCAAGCTGCAGCTGCCGCAGCGCGTGCGCTGGTTCGAGGACGGTTTCTCGATCGAGGATTTCAAGCAGTACCAGGAGCATGTATCCAAGAGCGTGGCCATCGGCAACCGCATGCAGCTCAGCGAGGGCGCGCTGATGGCCATCGCCCAGCACCACGAGATGATGGACGGCAGCGGCTTTCCGATGAAGCCGCCGGCCAGCGAACTCAGCCTGGCTGCGCGCATCCTGGCCCTGGTCAACCGCTACGACAACCTCTGCAACCCGGTGCGTCTGGTCACGGCGCTGACGCCGCACGAGGCCCTGTCCCTGCTGTTCGCGCAGCACAAGGTACGTTTCGACAACCTGGTGCTCAGCGCCTTCATCCGCATGATGGGCGTGTACCCGCCAGGTTCGGTGGTGCAGCTCATCGACGGCCGCTATGCGATCGTGGTCTCGGTCAACTCGGTGCGCCCGCTCAAGCCGCGCGTCATCGTGCACGACCCCTCGATTCCCAAGCACGAGGCGCTGATCCTCGATCTGGAGAGCCAGCCGCATATCGGCATCCGCCGCAGCCTCAAGCCGGCCAGCCTGCCGGCCGATGCGCTGGAGTATCTGGGGCCGCGCCAGCGCATCGCCTACTATTTCGAGAACTCGGGGCCGGCCCCTCTGGACGGCGCCTGAGTTCCAGCCGGAATGAAAAAAGCCGCTGCAGCGCAGCGGCTTTTTTCCGTCTCGGCCCACGCCGGACGGGCAGGGGAGCAGGTCAGATGGCCTTGGCGGCGCGCAGCTCCTCGAGCTGGGCTTTGGTGTAGCCCATCTGCAGCAGCACCTCCTCGGTGTGCTCACCCAGCAGGGGCGAGCGCGTGACCTCGGTCGGGCTGTCCGACAGCTTGATGGGGTTGCCCACGCTGAGGTACTTGCCGCGCACGGGGTGATCGACCTCGACGATGGTGCCGGTCTCGCGCAGCGACTGGTCTTCGGCGATCTCCTTCATGGACAGGATGGGGCCGCAGGGGATGTCGTACTGGTTGAGGATGTCCATGGCCTCGAACTTGGTCTTGGTCTTGGTCCACTCCTCGATGCGGTCGAAGATCATCTTCTGGTGCGGCAGGCGGGCCGCCGGCGTGGCGAAATGCGGGTTGGTGATCCAGTCCTCCTCGCCGATCACCTTGCAGATCGCCGCCCAGGCGTTGGACTGGGTGATGAAGTAGATGTAGGCGTTGGGGTCCTTCTGCCAGCCCTTGCACTTGAGCACGGCGCCCGGCTGGCCGCCGCCCGAGGCGTTGCCGGCACGCGGCACGGCCTCGCCGAACTCGATCTCGGGGTATTGGGGGTACTCCTTGAGCACGCCGGTGCGCTCCAGGCGCTGCTGGTCGCGCAGCTTGACGCGGCAGAGGTTGAGCACGGCGTCCTGCATGGCGGCCAGGACCTTCTGGCCGCGGCCGGTCTTCTCACGCTGGAACAGGGCGGTGACGATGCCCAGGGCCAGGTGCAGGCCGGTGCCGCTGTCACCGATCTGCGCGCCGGTGACCATGGGCATGCCGTCGGGCTCGCCCGTGGTGGAGGCGGCACCGCCCGTGCACTGCGCCACGTTCTCATAGACCTTGCAGTCGACGTAGGGGCCGGGACCGAAGCCCTTGACCGAGGCCAGGATGATGCGCGGGTTGATCTCCTGGATCTTCTCCCACGGAAAACCCATGCGGTCGAGCGCGCCCGGGGCGAAGTTCTCGACCATGACGTCGCACTGCTTGATCAGGTTGACCAGCACTTCCTTGCCCTTGGGGTTCTTGGTGTCCAGGGTGATGGAGCGCTTGTTGTGGTTGAGCATGGTGAAGTACAGGCTGTCGGCGCCCTCGACGTCGCGCAGCTGCGCGCGCGTGGCGTCACCTTCGCCGGCCCTTTCCACCTTGATCACGTCTGCGCCGAACCACGCCAGCAACTGTGTGCAGGTGGGGCCCGACTGCACGTGCGTGAAGTCGAGGATGCGGACTCCTTCGAGTGCCTTGGTCATGAGTGAACTCCTATGATGCTAAATAATAAGTAATTCTTATGAATAGTAAGACCGGGTCTTCTATATGACTTGAGCATTATAGGGGCTTCATGCGACTCAAACCATCGTCGTTTTTTATGCACTTCGCGGTCTGCACTGATACGTAGCACGATAGGTATGCTGAATCATCTATGCAAGTGCGGATGCACGAAGCCGTGCAAGAAAAACGGCGCCCGAAGGCGCCGTTTTCAGAGGGGCTGATCGCGAGGATCAGACCGCCTTGTTGCTGTGCATGGCAGCGATCTGGTCCTTGCTGTAGCCCAGCTCGGCCAGCACCTCGTCGGTGTGCTCGCCCAGCAGGGGAGAGGCCGTGATCTCGGGCTTCATGTCCGAGAACTTGATCGGGCTGCCCACGGTGTAGTAGCTGCCGCGCACGGGGTGCGGCACTTCCACGATGGAGCCGCTCTTGCGCAGCGACTCGTCCACCAGCAGTTCCTTCATCGACAGCACCGGAGCGCAAGGAATGTCGTACTTGCGGAAGATGTCGACAGCCTCGTACTTGGTCTTGTCCTTGATGAAGTTCTCGATGGTGGCGAAGATCTCGTCGATGTGCGGCTGGCGGGCCTTGGCCGTGGTGTAGGCCGGGTCGGTCTTCCACTCGGGCTTGCCCAGCGCGTCGCAGATCGGCTCCCAGGCGTGGCCCTGGATGGTGAAGTAGATGTAGGCGTTGGGGTCGGTCTCCCAGCCCTTGCACTTGAGGATCCAGCCCGGCTGGCCGCCACCGCCGGCGTTGCCGCCGCGCGGGGTGACCTTGTCCTTGAAGTACTCCATCTCGTGCGGGTACTGGGGATACTCTTCCAGGTAGCCCACCTTCTCCAGGCGCTGCTGGTCGCGCATCTTCACGCGGCACAGGTTGAGCACGGCGTCCTGCATGGACACGGCCACCTTCTGGCCCTTGCCGGTCTGCTGGCGGCCGATGATGGCCGTCAGGATGCCGATGGCCAGGTGCATGCCGGTGTTGGAGTCACCCAGGGCAGCCGCGGAAATGGTCGGGGCAGAGTTCTCGCCCTTCCACCAGCCGGTGGTCGAGGCGGCGCCGCCGGCGCACTGCGCCACGTTCTCGTAGACCTTGAGGTCCTCGTAGTGGTGGCCTTCGCTGAAGCCCTTGACGGACGCCAGGATCATGCCGGGGTTGAGCTTCTGGATGTACTCCCAGGTGAAGCCCATGCGGTCCAGCGCGCCGGGGCCGAAGTTCTCGACCATGACGTCTGACTTCTTGATCAGCTTCTCCAGCACTTCCTTGCCTTCCTTGGTCTTGGTGTCCAGGGTCAGGGAACGCTTGTTGCTGTTGAGCATGGTGAAGTACAGCGCGTCGGCATCGGGGATGTCGCGCAGCTGGCTGCGGGTCACGTCACCGGCGCCGGGGCGCTCGACCTTGATCACGTCAGCGCCGAACCAGGCCAGCAGCTGGGTGCAGGCGGGACCGGCTTGCACGTGCGTGAAGTCGATGATCTTGATGCCCTTGAGGGGTTTGTTTCCAGACATGGTTTTCTCCTTGGTGAAACAGTCTTGTGGACTTACTTTTTGATCGCGGCTGCGGGATTCAGGCTCGTGATACGACCGCTTTCGGTGCCGGCCGTCTCATCGATGATGGCATTGATCAGGGTAGGCTTGCCGGACTTGAGGGCTTCTTCGATGCCCTTGCGCAGTTCGGCCGGGGTCTGGGCATAGACGCCCACGCCACCGAAGGCTTCCATGAGCTTCTCGTAGCGGGAGTCCTTGACGAACACCGTCGGGGCCACGTCCTTGCCGCCGGTGGGGTTCACGTCGGTGCCACGGTAGACGCCGTTGTTGTTGAAGATGACCACGCAGACCGGCAGGTTGTAGCGGGCGATGGTCTCGACTTCCATGCCCGAGAAGCCGAAGGCGCTGTCGCCGCAGACGGCGATGACGCGCTCGCCGGTCTCGACGGCGGCGGCCACGGCAAAGCCCATGCCGATGCCCATCACGCCCCAGGTGCCCACGTCCAGGCGCTTGCGCGGCTTGTACATGTCGACGATGGAGCGGGTGAAGTCCAGCGCGTTGGCGCCTTCGTTGACCATCACGGTGTCGGGGTAGGCCTTGAAGATGTCACGCACCACGTTGAGCGCGCTGTGGAAGTTCATCGGCTTCGGATCCTTGGCCAGGGTCTCGGCCATCTTGGCGATGTTCTTCGACTTCTTGTCGTTGATGGCGTTGAGCCACTCGGCCGGCGGCTTGGTCCAGTTGTTGCCGATGCCGGCGAGCAGGGCGGCAACGCTGGAGCCGATGTCACCGGCGATGGGCGCGTCGATGCGCACGTTGCTGTCGAACTCGGTGGAGGCGATATCGATCTGGATGAACTTCTGGCCACCCCAGTCCTTGTGGTCCTTGCCACCCCAGGTCTTGCCCTTGCCGTGCGAGAGCAGCCAGTTCAGGCGCGCGCCCACGAGCAGCACCACGTCGGCTTCGGGCAGCACGAAGGAGCGTGCAGCAGCGGCCGATTGCGGGTGCGTGTCGGGCAGGATGCCCTTGGCCATGGACATGGGCAGGTAGGGGATGCCGGTCTTCTCGACCAGGGCCTGGATATCGGCGTCGGCCTGGGCGTAGGCGGCACCCTTGCCCAGCAGGATCAGCGGCTTCTTGGCGCCCTTGAGCAGATTGAGGGCGCGATCGATCGACTCGGGGGCGGGGATCTGGCGCGGCGCCGGATCGACGACCTTGATCAGCGAGTTCTTGCCGGCCAGCGCGTCCATGGTCTGCGAGAACAGCTTGGCCGGCAGGTCCAGGTAGACACCGCCCGGGCGGCCGGAGACGGCAGCGCGGATGGCGCGGGCGATGCCGACGCCGATGTCTTCGGCGTGCAGCACGCGGAAAGCGGCCTTGCACAGGGGCTTAGCGATGGCCAGCTGGTCCATCTCCTCGTAGTCACCCTGCTGCAGGTCGACGATCTCGCGCTCGGAAGAGCCGGAGATCAGGATCATGGGCCAGCAGTTGGTCGTGGCGTTGGCCAGCGGCACCAGGCCGTTGAGGAAGCCGGGGGCGGACACCGTCAGGCACACGCCGGGAATGCCCTTGGCGCCATTGAGGAAGCCGGCGATGGCGGCGGCATTGCCCGCGTTCGCCTCGTGGCGGAAGGAGATCACGCGCATGCCTTCGGCCTGCATCATGCGGGTCAGGTCCGTGACCGGAATGCCCGGCAGGCCGTAGATGTTGGTGATCCCGTTGAGTTTCAGAGCATCAATGACGAGGTGGAAACCGTCGGTCAGTTCTCTGGTCTGGGCGTCGTTGGACATGGTGCAGTCTCTCTAGGTTTTTGGACGTCTTTGGAAGTCGGGCGACCCGGCTGGCAAATACCTGCGGCTCCAGGGGTTAAGGCAGCCCCGGGAGCGCGCAGGCGGGGCTGCCAGTGTTGCCATCTCACGCGGCTTCACGAGGGTGGCGCCGGGTTGCTTGGTAACGCCGGGTTATGATAGGAAGCGATCTGTTTTTCGCCATTGACCACGGTCAATTTTCGGGACAAATGACCGGCTTCCAGAGGGAAGACGGCCCGCAACAGGCGACAGGCCGACGCGATTCCAGGACCCCATGACATCCATAGAGAATCATCCGGAAAAGAACATCAT
Source organism: Burkholderiaceae bacterium (assembly GCA_019745555.1). Taxonomy (GTDB): domain Bacteria; phylum Pseudomonadota; class Gammaproteobacteria; order Burkholderiales; family Burkholderiaceae_C; genus Hylemonella. The sequence continues at coordinate 16,929 of JAIESX010000041.1, forward strand.
CCGGGTTCAACTCCGCCAGAACCACGTCCTCAAGGGCATGAGTGCCGCATCGCACGAGGAGCTGGAGCAGCATCTCACGGTGGTGGATTGCAACAAGGGTGATTTCCTGCTGCACCAGGGCGTGCACGAGATGGAGCAGTACTTCATCCTCGATGGTGTGCTCAAGCGCGTGGTGGCCAATCCGCAGGGCAAGGAGATGATCCTGCGCTTCGCGGCCGAGCGCGAGATGGAAACCAGCTACGCCGCATGGTCATTGAAGACGCCCACGCCCTACAGCATCGTCTCGGTGACCAAGGCGCGGGTGGTCAAGCTGCCCATGCCCGAGTGGATCAGCTTCCTGGAGCGGCACCCCGAGGAGAAGCGTCTCTTCGAGTACAGCGTCATGCACCTGATGAGCGAGATCATGGCGCATACCATCACGCTGCACCTGCTTGACGCGCCGGGCCGCGTGCACCGCTTCCTGCGCAAGCATGCCGAGCTCTTCGACCGCATTCCCAAGAAGGAACTCGCGGCCTACCTCAACCTCTCGGCCGAGACGCTGAGCCGCCTGAAGCAGCGCGGCAAGATCTGAGGCCAAGTCGCCTCTGCGCCTTAATCCCCACAAGAAAAAAGGCCTGTTCCGGTTGGAACAGGCCTGGAGGCTGCCCTGTCCGCTCAGGGCAGATGGATACGATGACGCTCAGGTCTTGGAGTAGGTGAAGGTCCGGGTGGCTTTCATGAGCCGCAGGCGGTTGTCGACCCCGGTCACGCCCTTGACGCCCGCGGCGACTTTCGCGGCCTGCTCGTGCTCCTGCTCGTTGACCACGATGCCCTTGAGGACGACATGTCCCTGCTGGGCCTCAACCGTGATGTTCACTTCCTGCGTGCTTTCGTTGGCCTTGAGCGCCGAGCGCACATGGGCCGAGAGCGCCATATTGGCCAGCAGTTGGCGCGAGGCCTCGGACTCCTGGAACTCGGGGCGTTGCGTGAGCTGGCGGATCTGCTCCACACAGCTGTGCACACTCAGGCGGTCGGTGTTGAGCACCAGGTCATAGAGCACCGGGTCCCCCCAGGTCACACCGAAGAGCTGATGCATGCGCGTGGCATGCGCATGGTCGCTGCGCCGGATCTCCTCTTCCGCGAAATCGCGGTCGTCGGTCTCCAGGTGGTTCATCAGCCACTCGACGCGCTTGTTGAAGGAGCGCGTGATGCGCACGGTGACCACATGGGGCACCGGGCGCAGCAGGCAGGTAGCGCCCCAGCCGCGCAGGACCACATTGCCCTGGTTGGCCAGTTCGTACACCTCCTCGGCCGTGTACAGCGCCATGCTGGCGGTGTCGGCCGTGGCCCGCTCGATGAGTCCTGCCTTGCCCTCGCGCAGCCGCTTGATCAGGCTGGACGAGACGTGCATCTTGCCGGCCACGTGATCGACCACCTCATGCCGCAGCATGGAGAGGTTCATCGTGGCGGCCAGCTCGGTGGCCACGTCCTTCGCGAGCGACCCCATTTCCTGTGTCATGGCAATCACGGGCATGGTCGGGACTCCTTCTATGCGGTGGGAGGGCAGGTCAGTGGATCAGTCCACGCCGCGCTGGTCGGCAAACTCGTCCTGCTTGGGCGGCTTGACCAGGGCGATCAGCTTGGAGATGACCGGCCAGAACAGCAGCACCAGGGCGAGGGTGGTGATGGAACCCACCAGTGCGTTGGAGAACATGATCGACATCTCACCCTGCGAGACCAGCATGGCCTGGCGGAAGGAGTCCTCGGCCTTGTCGCCCAGCACCAGGGCCAGCACCAGCGGCGCGATCGGGTAGTCGAGCTTCTTGAACACGTAGCCCACCACGCCGAAGAGCAGCATGAACCAGATGTCGAGCATGGCGTTGTGCACGGTGTAGGCACCGATCGCGCAGATCACGATGATCACGGGGGCGATGATCGAGAAGGGGATGCGCAGGATCGAGGCGAACAGCGGCACCGTCGTCAGCACGACCAGCAGGCCGACCAGGTTGCCCAGGTACATGGAGGCGATCAGGCCCCAGACGAAGTCCTTCTGCTCGACGAAGAGCAGCGGGCCGGGTTGCAGACCCCAGATCAGCAGACCACCCAGCAGCACGGCGGCGGTCGGGGAGCCCGGGATACCCAGGGCCAGCATGGGCAGCAGGGCGGCCGTGCCGGCGGCGTGGGCGGCGGTCTCGGGAGCGACGATGCCCTCGAGTTCACCGGTGCCGAACTTGTCGCCGGTCTTGGAGACCTTCTTGGCGATACCGTAGGCCATGAAGGAGGCCGGGGTGGCGCCACCGGGGGTGATACCCATCCAGATGCCGATCACGGAGCTGCGCAGGGAAGTGGCCCAGTAGGCGGGCAGTTTCTTCCAGGTCTGCCAGACGATCTTGGGATCGATCTTGGCGCTCTTGCCCGAGAAGGACAGGCCTTCTTCCATGGACAGCAGGATTTCGCCGATACCGAACAGGCCGATCACCGCGATCAGGAAGTCGAAGCCGCGCATCAGCTCGTGGAAGCCGAAGGTCAGGCGCAGCTGGCCGGTCACGGTGTCCATGCCCACGGCGGCCAGGGCGAAGCCGATGGTCATCGAAGCCAGGATCTTGAAGGGCGAGCCCTTGCCCATGCCCACGAAGGAGCAGAAGGTCAGCAGGTAGACCGAGAAGAATTCGGGCGGGCCGAACTTCAGGGCGAACTTGGCGACCAGCGGGGCCAGGAAGGTGATCATCACCACCGCCACGAAGGCGCCGATGAAGGACGAGGTGAAGGCACCCGTCAGCGCTGCGCCGGCATGACCCTTCTGGGCCATGGGATAGCCGTCGAAGGTCGTGGCGACCGACCACGGTTCACCGGGGATGTTGAAGAGCACCGAGGTGATGGCGCCGCCGAACAGCGCGCCCCAGTAGATACAGGACAGCATGATGATGGCCGAGGTCGGGTTCATGCTGAAGGTCAGCGGCAGCAGGATGGCCACGCCGTTGGCGCCGCCCAGACCTGGCAGCACGCCGATGAGCACGCCGAGGATGATGCCGACCACCATGAGCAGGAAGTTCATGGGGGTCATCACCGTGGCGAAGCCCTGGAACAGTGCGTTGATTTCTTCCATTTTCTCTAGTCTCCGTAATTCCGCGTGGATGCTCAGTAGCCCAGGAAGCTGAGCGGATCCAGGGCGCCCTTGTGCAGCGGAACCTTGAACCAGACCTCAAACATCATGAAGAAGAGGGTGTTGACTGCCACGCCGATGATCGCGCTCTTGAGCACGCTGTACTTGCCCAGGATGATCATGAACAGCGCGATGTAGAGCGCCGAAGCCACATAGATGCCGATCAGCTGGATGGCACCGACGTAGACGGCGGCGGGGATCAGCACCGAGAACACGCGGCCCAGCTGCTCGCGGTCGACGAAGACTTCCGTGTTCTTTTCCTTGCCGGCCAGCGCCTGGTAGAGCACGCCGATACCGGAGATGCACAGGATGACGCCGATGTAGAAGGGGAAATAACCGGCGCCGGGACCATCGGTGGTCCATTCAGAGCCGAGCTTGCGGCTGCCATAGATAACGATGCCGCCCATGATGAGGACCAAGACAGCGACGACGGCGTCGACGATGTTGGTGGCTACGCCTTTGCGTTCGCCTTCGTGTGATTCCATGTTCGATTCCATGAAGAAGAAAAAGCTGTTGAAGTAATTTTGGGCGGCAGAAAACTCGGGTCAGTGCCAGTTGTGCCGGTCACCGTCCCACTCATGCAGTTGCGTTGGGTTGGAGGGGGCCGGACCCGGGCGGAATGCCGGGTCCGGCGGTTTGCTTGTTTACCGGACCAGGTGGATCACTTGGCCAGGAAGCCCGCTTCCTTCATGAGGTCGCGGTGGTTGTTTTCAGCGGCGGTGAGCCACTTGGTGAAGTCGGCGCCGGTCATGAAGGTCTGGTTGAAGGCACCCTTCTCCATGTACTCCTTCCAGTCCGGCGTGGCGCGGATCTTCTGCATCAGGTCCACGTAGTACTTGAGCTGGTCGGCGGTGATGCCGGGGGCGGCGAAGATGCCGCGCAGCATGACGTAGTCGGCGGGCACGCCGGCTTCCTTGCAGGTCGGGATGTCAGCCCAGGACTGGGTGTCGGTGACCTTTTCCTTGTAGGGCATGCGGGTGTCGTCGAACACGCACAGGGCGCGCAGCTTGCCGGCACGCCACTGGGCCACGGCTTCGGCCGGGTTGTTCACGCTGGAGTCGACGTGGCCGCCAACGAGCTGCACCGCCACCTCGCCACCCCCCTTGAAGGGGATGTAGATGAACTTGGTACCGGTGGCTTTTTCGATGCCCACGGTCAGGATCTGGTCTTCCTGCTTGGAGCCCGTGCCGCCCATCTTCATCTTGTTGGGGCCGGCGGCCTTGACGGCGTCCAGGTACTCCTTGGCGGTCTTGTAGGGCTTGTCGGCGTTGACCCACAGCACGAACTGGTCGAGCGCCATCATGGAGACGGGGGTCATGTCCTTCCAGTTGAAGGGCACGCCGGTGGCCAGCGGGGTGGTGAAGAGGTTGGACAGGGTGATGATGATCTTGTGCGGATCGCCCTTGGCTTCCTTGACCGAAAGGAAGCCCTCGGCGCCGGCGCCGCCGGACTTGTTCACCACGATCAGCGACTGGTTCATCAGCTTGTGCTTGACGATGATGCCCTGCATCAGGCGGGCCATCTGGTCGGCACCGCCGCCAGTGCCGGCGGGCACGACGAACTCGACGGGTTTGGTCGGCTCCCAGGCATGGGCCGTCATCGACGCACCGAGGCCGGTGGCAGCGATGATGGCGGTGGCTGCTGCCACTACCCGGGTTTTCAATTTGGCTTGGAAGCTCTTCATCTTTGTCTCCTGTTGATAAACCGTCTGTCGACGTGGACCACTCTTCGATAGCCTCTCGATCACCTCGCAGCAATCGATGTCAGCTACTGTGAAATTTTCTCGCGAAAACGCTCTTGATTGCGGTCAACTTTTCAATAATTTTCGTAGGGGCTAGGGTTTTCACGAGTGGGGGTATTGCGTATCTGCGCGTAAGCGGAATCGCGCATCTTTTCAACGCATCACCCGCCTCTTATGTTTACGCCGGGTGCATGACGGGCGCATGAAAAAGGGCAGCCGCAGCTGCCCTGTGCATGGTGCCTGGCACCGGGTCAGACCGTTGCCTGTGTCAGGGCCTGCAGACCGCGCTCGCGTGCGAAATCTGCCGCGTCCATCTTCTTGCCACCCTCGGGCTTGAGGCGCAGCACCTCGATCATGCCGCCCTGGGCGTTGATGAAGAGCGAGAGCTCCGTGATGCGCACGATCTCGCCGGGCTTGCCGCGCACGGCGCCAAAGGTACGCACCGGATGCTTGCGGCAGTCGTAGAGCGAGACCTTCACGCCGCCGAGTTCGCACCAGGCGCCCGGTGCGGGGTTGCAGGCGCGGATCAGGTTGTAGACCTGGTCCACATGGTTGGCCCAGTTGATGCGCGACTCCTCGGTCCTGAACCAGCCCTCGTAGCTGGCCAGGCTTTCGTCCTGCACGGTCTCGCTGTGCCGCCCCGCCACCACCAGATCGGCAGCTTCGAGCATCGCGGCCACGCCAAGCGGGAAGAGGCGGTTGAAGTACACATCACCGAGCGTGTCGTCGGGACCGATGGTGCAGCACTTTTGCAGGATCACCGGGCCTTCGTCCAGCCCGTCGGTGGGGCGGAAGATGGTCAGTCCGGTCTCGGTGTCGCCGCGCGCGATGGGCCAGTTGATCGAGGAGGGCCCGCGGTATTTCGGTAGCAGCGAGGGGTGGTACTGGATGGTGCCGTGCTTCGGGATGCTGACGAAGGACTGTGGCGCGAACTGCAGCACATAGGCCATCACGCCCAGGTCCACATCCAGTGCGCGCAACGCCTCTTCAGCCTCGGGGCTCTTGAGGCTGGCGAACTGGAAGACCTTCAGGCCCTGGCTCTCGGCTGCGGCGCGCAGCGCGTCCGGCTTCTCGCCCGGCTTCTCGGGCTTGCAGAACACGCCGGCCACGTCATCGCCGCGCGCGAGAAAGGCTTCAAGCACGGCCTTGCCGAAATCCTGCTGGCCGATGATGGCGATACGCATATCGTGTGTCCCCTCGGAGATTCTGTGTGATAGATGTCCAGCGCGGATTATCGGTCCGCACAGGCCTGGATCCGCGCCGCAAAAGGTTGGACACCTGATCCCGGCGGGTGGGCAGTCTTCAGCGCATCAGGAAGTAGGCGGCCAGCAGGTAGAGCACCACGCCGAAGGCGCGCTTGAGCGGGCGGATGTCCATGCGGTGGGCCGTGCGTGCCCCCAGTGGTGCAGTAAGGATGCTGGTCGTGGCAATCACCAGCAGGCCGGGCAGGTAGAGGTAGCCGAAGGCACCCGGTGGCATGTCGGGCAGGCCACGTCCGGCCCAGATGTAGCCCAGCGTGCCGGCCAGCGCGATCGGAAAGCCCAGCGCGGCCGAGGTTGCCACCGCCTGGTGGATCTTCACGTTGCACCAGGTCATGAAGGGTACGGAGACGAAGGCGCCGCCCGCGCCGACCACCGAGGACAGCAGGCCGATGACATTGCCCATGCCGAACATGCCCCAGCTGCCGGGCAGGGTGCGCGTGGGCTTGGGCTTGCGGTCCAGGATCATCTGCGTGGCCGAGTAGGCGATGAAGAGCGAGAACACGAGGCCGAGGATGCGGGTGGGCAGGGCTGCGGCGATCTGCGCGCCGATCAGTGCGCCGACCAGGATGCCCGGCGCCAGCACGCGCGCCACCGGCCAGAGCACGGCGCCGTGTTTGTGGTGCGAGCGCACCGAGGACAGCGAGGTGAAGCAGATGGTGGCCAGCGAGGTGGCCACCGCCATCTTGACCACGTACTCGGCGGGGAAGTCCTTGGCCTCGAGGATGATGGTCATGAAGGGCACCATGATCATCCCGCCGCCGATGCCCAGCAATCCCGCCAGAAAGCCGGCGCAGGCGCCCATCAGGGCCAGTTCGGCGATCAGCAGCGGTTCGAGAAGCATCGGGGAAATGTAGGTGTCTGCAATGGTCCACCGGACCGTCATCCTGAACCGGGGGTTCAGGTGGGCGAGGTCAGCGTTGGCTTTGGGTTCATCTGACGCGAGACGATCACGCTAGCCAGGCAATGTTCCAAGCCCGGGCTCAATGAGCATTGGTTCAAGGAAATATAAAGCCCGATGGCATTGCAGACGACGCCATTGTAGTGCGCTGCAAGGAAGTGGGCGTAGCGAACGAACGAAGCGAAGCCTGGGGGTGAATCAAATCAAGCGGCCGTCTTCGCCGAGCGCCGCGTCCAGGCGCTCGATCAGCCCCAGGATGACGGCATCGGCCTCGGCCGTGGTGCTGGCTGCGGCCACGCTGGGGCGCGCCGGTGACGGCTCGCGGTCCGCCAGGTCGAAGGCCAGGTTGAGCGAGGCCAGCACGGCGATGCGGTCGCGCGCCTTGACCTTGCCGGCATCGCGGATCTTGCACATGGCCGTGTCCACGCGTTCCACAGCCTCGAGCAGTTTCGCCTCGCCGCCCTCGGGCGCGCTGAGCAGATAGCTCTGCCCCATGATCTGCACTTCGAGCTGCTTCATGCGGCGTCCTTGTGGCCTTCACTGTCGGCCGGTTCGGAGATGCGCTCGAGCAGGGCGTCCACGCGTGTGCGGGCCGCGGCCAGGCGCTGCTTGAGCTGGTCACGCTCGGTGGTGAGCTCCTCGATCTGGTCGCTCAGCAGTTCGTTGGTGCGCTGCAGCTCGGCATAGCGCACCAGCAGACGCTCGACGCGTTCAACCAGTTCTTCGATGGGCTTGGTCTTGGCCATGGATCGTGAATAAAAGTCTTGCCATTGTAGGGTTTACGCAAGATTTCGAACGTAAAATCTCCAACGTTGGTGCTCGCGGTGTGGTTCACACGCCGCAGTTCAACGGGAAGCAGGAAGGCTGGTCGATCCCTGATCCAGCCCAACCTGCGCTGCCCCCGCAACGGTAAGTGGACGTGCCGCAAGGCGCCGCTTCCATCAATCGGCCACTGGCTGCCCTGAACAAGCAGCCGGGAAGGCGATGGAGGTTGTTTCCACCAGCCCGGATACCGGCCAACGAGGTGGTGGTACGCCTGCGTGTCACCGTGACGTCCATGCCCTGGCGGGGAAGCCGGGGAGGACTTCGAGCTCCTTGTTCATCATGAAAATTCGTGTTTCGTCCCTGCGACTCGCCGCGCTTGCGCTGGCCGTCGCCTGCGTGCCCCTGTCCGTCCAGGCCCAGTCCCCCAGCGAGGTGCCGGCCTTCCAGACCGTCCAGGTCAGCGCCAACCGCTTCGACGACAGCGCCGCCGACCTGCCTTTCGGTGTCAGCGTCATCACGTCCACCGACATCCAGCGCTCGGGCGCGGCCACCGTCAACGAGGCGCTCATGCGCCTGCTTGGTGTGCCGGGCCGCCTGGACTTCTATGGCGGCGGCGACTATGCGCTGGACCTGCGCGGTTTCGGCACCACGGCCGCCAGCAACCAGGTCGTCATGGTTGACGGCCAGCGCCTGAGCGAGGCCGACCTCGGCGGGACGCGTCTTGCCGGCATCCCGATCGACACCGTCGAGCGCATCGAGGTCATCCGCGGCAGCGGCGCGGTGCTCTACGGCGAAGGCGCCTCGGGCGGCGTCATCATCATCACCACCAAGGCGGGCAAGGGTCTGGCGCGACGCAATGCCGCCCGTGCCTACGCGGCTGCCGGCAGCCGCGGCCTGGTCGAGGCTCGCGCCGGCGCCACCGTGGTGGCGGGAGGTTTCTCGCTGGATGTGGACGGCAACAAGCGCCAGGCCGACAACCATCGCGCCAATTTCCGCTCTGATCAGGATGGCGTCGCTGCCACAGCGCAATGGAGCAACGATTGGTTGCGCCTCGGTGCGCGCCACGCCGAAGACCGGCTGGACACGGGCCTGCCCGGTTCCCTGACCGCGGCGCAGTACGCGGCCAATCCATACCAGACCACCACGCCAACCAATCGGGCGCAGGTTGAGAACCAGCGCAACAGCATCTTTGCCGAAGCGCAGCTGGCCGACTGGCAACTGGGCGTGGACGCCGGCACGCGGCGCAAGCAGCTCTACAGCTACTCACCCAGCTGGATCACGGCCTACGACATCGAGGCCAGCACGCTGTCGCTGCGCGCCCGGCATGAGGCCCGCGTGGGTGCAGGTCGCAACATCGTGCAGACGGGCTGGGACCAGGCCGACTGGAAACGGGTCGACGGCGGCTCCAGCAGCGGTCAGCGCGACCAGCAGTCGCATGGCGTCTACCTCAAGAATGACTACGTCTGGTCTTCCGGGACCCGCCTCAGCGCCGGTCTGCGCCGAGAAGACATCGAGAAACAGGTCCGTACGAGCAGTACCAACCGCCGCATCGATGAGCGACCGCAAGCCTGGGAACTGGGCCTGCTGCAGCCGCTGGCACCGAGTACCTCGGTCTACGGTCGCGTGGGCCGCAGCTTTCGCGTGGCCAATGTGGACGAGTTCGGTTTCACCACACCGGGCGTGAGCCTGCGCCCCCAGTTTTCGCGCGACACCGAACTGGGTGTGCGCTGGGGACGCGAGGGCTCGGCGCTCGACCTGCGCGCCTACCGCAGCGCGCTGACCGACGAGATCGGCTACGACAGCCAGGCCGACGGGCCCAACGGTGCCGGCACCGGTGCCAATGTGAACCTCGACCCGACCTTGCGCCAGGGCCTGGAGCTCGAGGCGCGCCAGGCCTGGAGCCGCAGCCTGCAGCTGCGCCTGAACGCCGCGCTGCGTGAGGCCCGTTTTGTCAGCGGCCGCTACGCCGGCCAGGATGTACCTCTGGTGCCATCGCAGACCCTGGCCTTGCGCGCCGACTGGACCCCGGCAGCCGGGCACCAGCTCGGCGGCGGTGTGAATTGGGTATCGTCGCGTCATCCCGACCTGGCCAACCGCTGCACCATGCCCAGCTACACCACGCTCGACCTGCGCTATGCCTACCAGCTGCGCCAGCTCGAGCTGGCGCTGGGCGTGATCAACCTGGCCGACCGGCGCTACTACACCCAGGCCTTCAGCTGCTCGAACGGCCAGGTGTCCTCCATCTATCCCGAGGCCGGCCGCACGGTGGTGGCTTCGGCCCGGCTGAGCTTCTGAGGCCCGCATGAGCCCGTCCGCCGCCCTTGGCCCGCAGCGTATCGTCTGCCTCACCGAGGAGACGACCGAGTGGCTCTACCTGCTGGGCGAGGAGCGGCGCATCGTAGGCATCTCGGGCTACACGGTGCGGCCGCGCCGTGCGCGGGCCGAGAAGCCGAAGATCAGCGCTTTTCTCAGTGCGAAGATCGAGCAGATCGTCGAGCTGCAGCCTGACTGTGTCTTCGGCTTCTCCGATCTGCAGGCCGAGATTGCCAGTGAGCTGATCCGCAAGGGCATCCAGGTCACGGTCTTCAACCAGCGCAGCGTGGAGGAGATCTTTTCCATGCTGTACCAGGTGGCGGCCATGGTGGGGCAGGCGGAGCAGGGCGCACAGCGCATCGCCGACCTGCGTCAGGGCCTGGCCGACATCCGCACGGCCGCAGCCGCCTTGCCGCGTCGCCCGCGGGTCTACTTCGAAGAATGGGACGAGCCTCACATCAGCGCCATCCGCTGGGTGTCCGAGCTCATCGGCATCGCGGGGGGCGACGACATCTTTCCCGAGCTGGCAGCCCAGCCCATGGGCAAGCAACGCATCATTGCCGACGGCGCCGAGATCGTGCGCCGCGCGCCCGAGCTCATCATCGGCTCCTGGTGCGGCAAGAAGTTCCGGCCCGAGAAAGTGGCAGTACGCGCCGGCTGGCAGGAGGTGCCGGCGGTGCGACACCAGCAGCTCTTCGAGATCAAGTCCGCCGACATCCTGCAGCCCGGGCCAGCTGCGCTCACCGATGGCGTGGCCCAGCTGCATCGCCTCATCATGGACTGGAGCCGCCAGCATGGCTGAAGTGTTGACTGTCGCACGCAGCGAACTCATCCTCGGCGGTCAGCGCAGCGGCAAGTCGCGTCGCGCCGAGTTGCTGGCCCGTGCCTGGCTGGCGCAGTCCCGCAGCCACCAGGCCGTGTTGATCGCCACGGCCCAGGCCCATGACGCCGAGATGCGCGAACGCATCGCCCGGCACCAGCGCGACCGCGCAGAGCGCGTGCCCGGCCTGCAGACGGTGGAAGAGCCGCTGGAGCTCGCCCGCGCGATCACGGCGCGCAGTCGCCCCGATACCCTGCTCGTGGTCGACTGCCTGACCCTTTGGCTGACCAACCACCTGATGCCGGCCCAGGGCGCAGCGGGCGAAGCGCCCATAGCCGCCATGCTGCAGGCCCTGCGTACCGCTCCCGGCCCGGTGGTGCTCGTGGGCAACGAGATCGGTCTGGGGGTGATCCCCATGGGGCGCGAGGTGCGCCATTTCGTCGACGCCCTGGGCCGGCTCAACCAGGACGTCGCCAGCGTGTGTGAGCGCGTGAGCTTCATGGCCGCCGGCCTGCCGCTCACGCTGAAAGGACAAACATGAGATTGCGTCTCGCCGTCGCCTGGCTGCTGGCCCTGGCCGGGCCCGTGCAGGCGCTGGAGGTCACCGACCAGCGTGGCGTCACCGTGCGCTTCGCGCAGACACCGCAGCGCATCGTGAGCCTGTTGCCTTCCCTGACCGAAAGCGTCTGCGCGCTCGGCCAGTGCCAGCGCCTCGTGGGCGTGGACCGTTACTCCAACCATCCCGAGAGCGTTGCGCGCCTGCCCCGGCTCGGCGGCGGGCTGGACCCGAGCATCGAGGCTGTGATCGCGCTGCGACCCGATGTGGTCCTCATCTCGCTCTCTTCGCGTGCCGCCGAGCGCCTGGAAGCGCTGGGGCTCAAGGTCGTGGCGCTCGAACCCAAGACCCACGCCGATGTAAGGCGTGTGCTGCAGGCCCTGGGCGTGCTGCTGGACGTTCCCACGGCCGAGCCCGAGCGTCTGTGGCGCGAGATCCAGGCTGGCGTGGACACCGCTGCGCGCAGTCTGCCGCCGGCGGCGCGCGGCCTGCGTGTCTACTTCGAGGTCAGCCGCGGCCCCTATGGGGCGGGCGAGGTGTCCTTCATCGGCGAAACGCTGACGCGCCTGGGGGTGAAGAACGTGATCCCGGCCGAGCTCGGTCCCTTTCCGCGACTCAACCCCGAGTTCATCGTGCGCGCCGATCCCGACCTCATCATGATCGGCAACCGCAGCATGCAGACCCGCGAGGTCTATCCGGGCTGGGACCAGATGAAGGCCGTGCGCGCGCAGCGGGTCTGCGTCTACGGCGTGGAGGACTCGGACGTGGTCGTGCGTCCCGGCCCGCGCATGGCCGAGGCCGCGCAGATCATGGCGCGTTGCATCAGCGGGAAGCTGGCCCTGCCCATGCCTCCCGGAGGCCGTCCGTGAAGCACCCGGCCTCCGCGCTCGGCCTGGGCCTGCTGCTGCTCTCGGCGCTGCTGCTGGCGCTGGGCGCCAGCGTGGGCAGCACGGGTTTCGAGAGCGTGCTGCGCGCCGCGCAGGACCCGGTGTCGGCGCAGATCGTCTGGGAGATCCGCTTGCCGCGCACCCTGGGCGCCTGGCTCGCGGGCGTCTTGCTGGGCCTGGCCGGCGCCGTGGCGCAGGGCCTGTTCCGCAACCCGCTGGCCGATCCCTTCCTGCTCGGCAGCGCCTCGGGCGCCTCGCTGGGCGTGGCCTCGGCCATGGCCCTGCTCGGTGTCTCGCCCTCGGCCGTGGCCTGGGTCACGCGCCTGGGGCTCACGGGCGCGGCCTTCCTCGGCGCCGTGCTGGCCGTGCTGCTGACGCTGCAGCTTGCGCGCGGCGTGCAGCACACGCTGCGCCTGCTGCTGGCCGGTGTCATCGTCGGCGTGGTGCTTGGCGCCGCCAAGGATCTGGTGACGCTGGCCGCGCCCGACATCGTGCCCGCCATGCTGGGCTTCAACCTGGGCAGCGCGAGCTTCGTGGGCTGGTCGGCCTGTGCGCTCATGGCCGGTGTGGGCGCGCTGTGCGCACTGGCCGCCTGGGCCTGCGCCCGCGCGCTCGACGGCCTGAGCCTGGGCGAGGCCACGGCCGCCAGCCTGGGCTTGCCGCTGGCGCCCATGCGCGTGGTGCTGGTGGCCGTGCTCGCGCTGGCCACGGGCACGGCCGTGGCCCAGACCGGGCTCATCGCCTTCGTCGGCCTGGCCGCGCCGCATCTGGTGCGCTCCATCGTCAAGACAACGCATGGCCGGCTCGTGCTGCTGTCCGCTGTCATGGGCGGCCTGCTGCTCATGGCGGCCGATATCCTGGCGCGCTGGCTCATCGCGCCGCAGGAACTGCCCGTGGGCGTGCTCACGGCCGTGCTCGGCGGCAGCTACCTGCTGTGGCTCATGCACCGGCGCACCAGCGGCGGCGGAGGGGGGGTATGAGCCCGCGCCACGCCCCGAACACCGCGGCCCTGAGCGCCCGCGGCCTGAGCGCCACGCTGGGCCAGGTCGAAGTGCTGCACGGCATCGACCTGGACCTGCCGGCCGCACGCTGGACCAGCATCGTCGGGCCCAACGGTGCCGGTAAATCCACCTTGCTCAAGGCCCTGGCCGGCCTGCTGCCGCAGGCGCATGGCGAGGTGAAGCTGCAGGGCGACGTCCTGTCCACCGTGCCCAGCCGCCGGCGCGCCCAGCGCCTGGCCTGGCTGGGCCAGAACGAAGGCGCCACCGACGACCTGCTGGCCTATGACGTGGCCATGCTGGGCCGACTGCCGCACCAGCCCTGGCTGGCGCCGCCGAGCGTGGCCGACCACGCTGCCGTGGAGCGCGCGCTGCGTGCCACCCAGGCCTGGGACTGGCGCGCACGGCCGCTGGGCCAGCTCTCGGGCGGCGAACGCCAGCGGGTGCTGCTCGCGCGCGCGCTGGCCGTCGAGGCCCAGGTCTTGTTGATGGACGAGCCGCTGGCCAACCTCGATCCGCCGCACCAGGTGGACTGGCTGCTACTGGTACGCGAGCTCGTCCGCCAGGGCTGCACCGTGGTCAGCGTGCTGCACGAGTTGCCGCTGGCCCTGCAGTCCGACGATCTGCTCATCATGGCTGCAGGCCGCATCACGCACCACGGTGCCTGCAGCGACCCGGCCACGCATCGCGCGCTCGAAGCCGTGTTCGACGAACGCATCCACATTCAGGCGGTGGCGGGCCAGTGGCTGTCGCTGCCCAAAATTTGAGTACCACCCTATGCAAATCGAAACCCCACCCAGCGAGAAGCCCTACGAAAAACCCGAGGGTGAACGCCGCGGCCTCGTGCTCGTGAACACCGGCGACGGCAAGGGCAAGAGCACGGCCGCCTTCGGCCTGGCCCTGCGCGCGCACGGGCGCGGCAAGGCCGTGAAGATCTACCAGTTCATGAAGGTGCCCACGGCGCGTTTCGGTGAACACCGCATGTTCGAGCAGATCGGCATCCCCATCGAAGGCCTGGGCGACGGCTTCTCATGGAAGAGCCAGGACCTCGAGCACTCGGCCCAGCTCGCACGCGAGGGCTGGGAGCGTGCCAAGGCCAGCATCCTCGGTGGTGACCTGTTCCTCGTCGTGCTCGACGAGATCACCTACCCGCTGATCTACGGCTGGCTGCCGCTGGACGATGTGCTCGACACCCTGCGGACACGGCCGAAGGACGTGCACGTGGTGCTCACGGGCCGGCGCTGCCCGCCCGAAATCATCGAGCTGGCCGATACCGTGACCGAGATGACAAAAATCAAACATGCCTTCAACGCCGGCATCCCGGCGCAGCGGGGCATCGAAGACTGACTGTGGATTCCTGGCCTCACGTCTACATCCTGGCTGGTGCCTTGTGGCTGGCCCTGCTGGTGGATCGCTGGCTCGGCGAACCGCCGGCGCGCTGGCACCCGGTGGTGTGGATGGGGGCCTACCTGGGTTGGATCGGCCGGCATATTGCGCCGCAACGCACCCAAGCCGGGCGGGGCCCGGACATCACGCGCTTCGTACTTGGTGCGCTGGCCTGGAGTGTGGGGGCCATCGTGATCGCCGTGCTGGCCTGGTGGCTCCAGCAAGGGCTGCTGGCCTGGCATGCGATGGCCGCTGTCGCGTTGCTGGGCCTGCTGCTCAAGCCTCTGCTGGCCTGGCGCATGTTGCGCGACGAGGTGCAGGCGGTCGAAGCCGCCTTGCAGACCAGCCTGGAGAGCGGGCGGACGCAGCTGGCACGGCTGGTCAGCCGCGACGTCAGCGCGCTCGATGAACATCAGGTCCGCGAGAGCGCTATCGAGTCGCTGGCAGAGAACCTCAACGACTCGGTCGTCGCGCCGCTGTTCTGGTTTGGGCTGCTGGGCCTACCGGGTGCGGCGCTCTACCGCTACGCCAACACGGCTGACGCCATGTGGGGCTACCGCGGTCTGCGCGCAGGCCGCGACTGGACCTGGGCCGGCAAGTGGGCCGCGCGGGCGGATGACGTGCTGTCCTGGCTGCCCGCGCGCCTCACCGCGCTGCTGCTCGCGCTGGTGCGCGGTGGTCTGTCCTGGCGCGCCCTGTGGGCCCAGGCGCCGCGCACGCCTTCGCCCAACAGCGGCTGGCCCATGGCGGCCATGGCGCTGGCCCTCGACGTGCGCCTGGGCAAGCCTGGCTTCTATGTGCTGCACGAGGCCGGCCGCGCGCCGCAGACTGCAGATACGGCACGGGCCGTGCAGCTGGGCGAACGCGTGGTCCTGCTGCTCGCGCTGCTGCTGGCCGCAGCGCTGCTCTTCGTGGGCGAGAATCGCGCATGATCACGCAGCAGCTGCATGGCGGCCCCGACGCACTCGGTGTGCCCGCGCACGACTTCTCCACCAACAGCAATGCCTGTGGCCCCTGTCCCCGGGCCCTGGCCCTCGTGCAGGCGGCCGACGCCGCGCACTATCCCGACCCTTCCTATGCCGCGCTGCGCGCGCAGCTGGCCGACTGGCATGGCGTGGCGCCCGGCCGCGTGCTGCTGGCCGCGAGCGCCAGCGAGTTCATCCACCGCATCAGCGCCTGGGTCGCACAGCGTGGCCCGCGCAGCGTCTGGCTGCCTGAGCATGCCTATGGCGACTATGCGTCCGCTGCGCTGGCCTGGGGCCTGCGCCAGGTCGAGGACGTGCACACGGCCGGCCTGGTCTGGGCCTGTGAGCCCTCTAGCCCTCTGGGCCAGTCCCAGGCCGGTATGCCGCAGCAGCTGCGCGCCGCTCCGCTGTGCGTGCTCGACCGCGCCTACGAGCCCTTGCGCCTGCAGGGCAAGCCCAGCCTCCAGCCTGAGGAGCTGGAGCAGGTCTGGCAGCTCTGGACACCGAACAAGGCCCTGGGGCTCACTGGGGTGCGCGCCGCCTATGTGATCTCGCCGTTGCGGGCCGAGGAGACGGTGGCCCAGCTCGAAGCCCTGTGCCCCTCCTGGCCGCTGGGCGCCCACGGCGTGGCGCTCTTGCAGGCCTGGGTGCGCGAGGACGTGCAGGCCTGGCTGCGCGCCAGCCTCGATACGCTGCGCGCCTGGAAGGCGCGGCAGCTCGGTCTGTGCGAGTCGATGGGCTGGCAGTGCTCGCCCAGCCAGGCCAACTTCTTCTGCGCCCGCACCACCGTGCAGGGGCTGGCGCTGGCCCAGGCCCTGCAGGCCCTGCGAGCGCAGGGCATCAAGCTGCGCGCGGCGGCGTCCTTCGGCCTGCCGGGCCAGGTGCGCCTGGGTGTGCTGCCGCCGGCGTCTCAGGACGCGCTGCGCGCCGCCTGGCATCAGCTCGCGCAGACCGGCGAGGTGAGCGCATGAGCGGCCAGCGACGCGCACGCGCCGTCATGGTGCTGGGCACGACCAGCGGCGCCGGCAAGAGCTGGCTCACCACGGCGCTGTGCCGCCACTACGCGCGGCAGGGCCTCAAGGTGGCACCCTACAAGGCGCAGAACATGAGCAACAACGCGCGCGTCGTCGCGGGCGGCGAGATCGGCAGCGCGCAATACTTTCAGGCCCTTGCCGCGCACGCCGAACCCGAGGTGCGCATGAACCCGCTGCTGCTCAAGCCCGAGCGCGACACGCACAGCCAGGTCGTGCTGCTGGGCCAGGTCGACGAAGCGCTCACGCGCATGGACTGGCGCGGCCGCAGCGAGAAAGTCTGGCCCACCGTGGCGCGCGCGCTCGACGCACTGATGGCCGAGAACGACGTGGTGGTGATCGAAGGCGCGGGCTCGCCGGCCGAGATCAACCTCATGGGCAGCGACATCGTGAACCTGCGCGTGGCCCGCCATGTGCAGGCGCGCTGCTTGCTCGTGACCGACATCGACCGCGGCGGCGCCTTCGCCCACCTCTACGGCACCTGGGCCCTGCTGCCCGAGGCCGACCGCGCGCTGCTCCGTGGCTTCGTGCTCAACAAGTTCCGCGGGGATGCGGCCCTGCTGGCCCCCGGCCCGCAGCAGCTGCAGGACCTCACGGGTGTGCCCGTGGTCGCCACCCTGCCCATGTGGTGGCAGCACGGCCTGCCCGAAGAAGACGGTGTGTTCGACGACCGCCACACGGCCAGCGGCGAGGTCCACACGCGCATCGCCGTCGTGGCCTATCCGCGCATCAGCAACCTCGACGAATTCCAGCCGCTCAAGAACGTGCCCGGCGTGAGCCTGCGCTGGGCGCGCAGCCCGGCCGAGCTGCAAGGCGTGGACTGGATCATCCTGCCCGGCTCCAAGCACACCAGCGGCGACCTGGCCTGGCTGCGCGCACAGGGCCTGGACCGGGCGATTGCCGCGCACGCGGCACAGGGCAGGTCAGTGCTGGGCATCTGCGGCGGCCTGCAGATGCTGGGCGAGGCGCTGATCGACACGCACGGCATCGACGGCAATGCCCCCGGCCTGGGCCTGCTGCCGCTCGTGACGGCTTTTGAACAGGGCAAGACCGTGCAGCGCACGCGTGCAGCCTTTGGTGCCGTGGCCGGCCCCTGGGCAGCCTTGTCGCAACTCGCCGTGCAGGGCTACGAGATCCACCACGGCCAGACGGCCCAGCACCCGGCCATGGCGGCCGGCGGCGACGTGGCACGCGAGCTCATCCCCGGCCTGGCCTGGCAGAACGACGCGGGCCATGTGCTCGGCGTCTACCTGCACGGCCTGTTCGAAGACCCGGCCGTGCTGCAGGCGCTGTTCGGTGCCCAGGTGCCCACGCTGGAATCCGTCTTCGAGCGTCTGGCCGACTACATTGAAGAACATTTTGAGCCCGGCGTGCTCACCCGCCTGATCCAGACATGAACTTCCAGATACCCCCCATTCCCGACTTGCACGATGCCACGCTGGCCCAGCGCCTGCAGCACAAGCTCGACCACAAGACCAAGCCCCTGGGCTCGCTGGGCCGGCTTGAAGAGCTGGCGCTCAAGCTCGGGCTGATCCTCGGCAGCGAGACGCCCGAGCTGCGCGCGCCCCAGATGCTGGTCTGTGCCGGTGACCACGGCCTGGCCGCGCGCGGCGTCTCGGCCTTTCCGAGCGATGTGACCTGGCAGATGGTGGAGAACTTCCTGGCCGGCGGCGCCTGCGTCAGCGTGCTCGCGCGCCAGCATGGCATCGCGCTCACCGTGGCCGACTGCGGCGTGCGGCACGACTTCGCGCCGCGCCCCGGCCTGCTGGACTGCAAGATCGCACCGGGTACGGCCGACGCGCTCAGCGGCCCGGCCATGACGGCGGCGCAGTGCGATCAGGCCCTGGCCAACGGCCTGCGCATCGTGCAGCAGCTGCCGGGCAATGCCCTGCTGCTCGGTGAGATGGGCATCGCCAACACCTCGGCCGCCTCGCTGTTGCTCGCGCGCCTGGCCAGCCTGGACATTGCCGACTGCACCGGTGCGGGCACGGGTCTGGACGCCGAGGCCGTGGTCCGCAAGACCGAGGTGCTGCGTGAGGTGCTGCTCAAGCACCCGGCGGCACGCATCCCGCTGGAGGCCCTGGCGGCCTTCGGTGGTTTCGAGATCGCCACACTCGCCGGTGCCGTGTTGCAGGCCGCGAGCGAACGCCGCGTCATCGTGGTCGACGGCTTCATCGCCAGCGCCGCCGTGCTCGTGGCTGCGCGCCTGGCGCCCGCCGTGCTGCAGCGCTGCGTTTTCGCCCACCGCTCGGGCGAGCGCGGCCATGCGCTGCTGCTGGCCCAGCTGCAGGCCCGCCCGCTGCTCGACCTGGGCCTGCGCCTGGGCGAAGGCTCGGGCGCCGCCCTGGCCTGGCCGCTGCTGGTCTCGGCCTGCGCCGTGCTGCGCGAGATGGCCAGCTTCGAATCCGCCGGCGTGTCGGAGAAATCCGCCTGACGATGCAGTTCATCCGTCACTACCTGCTGGCCCTGCAGTTCTTCACGCGCGTGCCCGTCACGGGCCGGCTCGCCGACTGGGTGGGCTACAGCCCCGAGATGCTGCGCCAATCCGCGGCGCATTTCCCCGGCGTGGGCTGGCTGGTCGGCGGGCTCGCGGCCTTGGTCTATGCGGGCCTGGCCATGGTGCTGCCCGACGGCGGCTACACCCCCTTGCTGCTGGCCGTGCTCAGCACCGTGTTCACCGTGCGGCTTACAGGTGCCTTCCACGAGGACGGCCTGGCCGATGTGGCCGATGGCCTGGGCGGCTCCTACGACAAGGAGCGCGCGCTCGACATCATGAAGGACTCGTGCATTGGTGCCTATGGCGCGCTGGCCCTGGTGCTCGCGCTGCTGCTCAAGGTGACGCTGCTGGCCGTGCTGGGCGAGGCCGATCCCGCCCTGGCCTGCAGTGCGCTGTTCTTCGCCCACGTGCTCTCGCGCTTCCTGCCGCTCGGGCTCATCCGTCTGTTGCCGCATGTGGGCGACACCGCACGCTCCAAATCCAAGCCCCTGGCCGACCAGATCAGCGGCGCGGGCCTGTGCGTCGCGGCGCTCTGGACCGCCGCCGCCGTGGCCCTGGCCGGGTGGTGGCTGCCCGATGCGCGGCTCTGGCTCGGCGGCGGCCTCGCGGCTGTGCTGGCCTGGCTCTGGATGTGGCGCTACCTTGTGCGCCGTCTGCAGGGCTACACGGGCGACTGCCTGGGTGCCACCCAGCAGGTGAGCGAGATCGCGATCTACTTCGGCCTGGCGGTCGCCCTGACGCTGTGAAGCTCTGGCTTGTACGCCATGCGCGCCCGCTGATCGACGCCGGCATCTGCTACGGTGCCACCGACGTGCCGGCCGATGCCGAACACACCCAGGCCACGGCCACGCAGCTTGCACCGCTGCTGCCAGCGGGCCTCACGGTCTGGACCTCGCCGCTGCAACGCTGCAGCGCGCTGGCTGACCAGTTGATCGCTCTACGCCCGGACCTGCGGCTGCGCACCGACGCACGCCTGGTCGAGCTAAATTTCGGTTGCTGGGAAGGCCAGCGCTGGGACACCATCCCGCGCGCCGCCTACGACGACTGGACGGCCAGTTTCGGCACCGCACGTTTCGGCGGGCGCGAGAGCGTCAACGAACTGCTGCAGCGCGTCGCCGCCGCGCGCGCCGAGGCACAGGCCCTGGGGCAGGACGCGGTCTGGGTCACCCATGCCGGCGTGCTGCGCGCCCTGGCCTTGCTCGAGCAGGGCCTGACGACGCTGGACCAGGCGCCGCAATGGCCGCAGTCCGTGGCGGCCTGGGGCGAGTGGCAGTTGCAGAGCTGGTGAAGTACCGGCGCCAGGTGCGCATCATTTGCGTTAACCTCGGGCCTGCATGACCCTTGATTCAGCACCCGTGACGGCCTTCATGCCGTTTCGCTACGACCCGCTGGTCGTCGCCGTGTCCTTCGTGATCGCGGCCTTCGCGTCCTATGTGACGCTGGACCTGGCGCGGCGTGTGCGGCAGTCCACCTGGGGGCTGGCGCGCGTCTGGTGGGGCGCGGGTTCGGTCGTCATGGGCTCGGGCATCTGGTCCATGCACTTCGTCGGCATGCAGGCCTTCGAAGTGCCCATCGCTCTGGGCTACCGCGGCGGGCTCACGCTGCTGTCGTGGGTGGCCGCCGTGGCGGCCTCGGCCGTGGCGCTGGAGATCGCCAGCCGTAAGACCTTCAGTTACCGACGCGTGGTGCTGGGCGCGCTGGTCATGGGCCTGGGCATCTCGGCCATGCACTACATCGGCATGGCGGCGCTCGAGCTGGTGCCGGGCATCGTCTGGAACTGGTCGCTGGTGGCCGCCTCGGTGCTCATCGCCGTGCTGGCCTCCGCCACGGCCCTGCTGATCTTCCACCTGCTGCTCAAGGTGCCACGGCAGCAACGCCTGCCTTATCAGGTGGGCGCGGCCTTGCTCATGGGCTTGGCCATCTGCGGCATGCACTACACGGGCATGATCGCCGCGCGCATCCCCGACAGTGCCATCTGCCTGAGCTCCGACGGGCTGGGCGGCCCCTCGCTCACTGCCATGTTGACCATCGCCACCGGCCTGCTGCTGGTCAGCACGCTGTTCACCTCGCTGCTGGACGCGCGCATGCAGGGCACCACCCAGCGCCTGGCGCAGTCGCTGCAGGAAAGCAATGCCAAGCTGCAGACGGCCAACGCCGAGCTCAAGCAGCGCGCTTTCACCGACCCGCTCACGGGCCTGCCCAACCGCCTGCTGTTCGAGGAGCGCCTGGGCCAGGCCCTGCTGCGCGCCGACCGCGCCAACCATCGCGGCCTGCAGTCGCGCGTGGCCGTGCTCTTCGTCGACCTCGACGGCTTCAAGCCCGTCAACGACTCCTTCGGACACGCCGTGGGCGACGCGCTGCTGCGCGACGTCGCGCAACGCCTGCGCCGCCTGCTGCGTGAGGAAGACACGGTGGCACGCATCGGCGGCGACGAGTTCCTGCTGCTGCTGGAAAACCTGCGCGAGCCGGCCGATGCCCTGGCCTTCGGCCAGCGTGTGCTGCAGGTCCTGGCCACGCCCTTCGACCTCTCGGGCCGGCACATGCGCATCGCGGGCTCCATCGGCATCGTCACCTACCCGGACCAGCAGGAAGCCGACAAGCTCGTGGCCCAGGCGGATGCCGCCATGTACGCGGCCAAGCGCGGCGGCGGCAGCCGCTGTGCGCTGTTCGAGCCGCACATGAACGCCGACGCCACCGAACAGCTCGAGCTGCAGAACGACCTGCGGCGTGCGCTGGAGCATAACGAGCTGACGCTGCACTACCAGCCCAAGATCGACGCCACACGCCAGCTCATCACCGGTGTCGAAGCCCTGCTGCGCTGGCGCCATCCCGTGCGCGGCATGGTCAGCCCCGCGATCTTCGTCGCCCTGGCCGAACGCTTCGGCCTGATCAACCGCCTGGGCAGCTGGGTCATCGACGAGGCCTGCCGACAGATCCGCGCCTGGGAAGATCAGGGCCTGCGCATGCCCGTGGCCGTCAACCTCTCGGTGCACCAGCTGCGCGAGCAGGGTCTGGCGCAGCGCATCGAGCAGGCCCTGCAGCGCCACGGCGTCGCGCCCAGCCAGCTGCTGTGCGAGATCACCGAGTCCGTAGCCATGGAGGACTTCCAGGAGGCGCAGCGCAGCTTCGCCGAGCTGGCCGCCATCGGTGTCTACCTGTCCATCGACGACTTCGGCACTGGCTACTCCAGCCTCAACTACCTGCGCCAGCTGCCGGTGCAGCAGCTCAAGATCGACGGCAGCTTCGTGCGTGACCTCGACAAGGGTGACAACGCCAGGGCCGTGGTGCAGGCCGTGATCAGCCTGGCGCATGCCCTGGGCCTGCGCGTGGTGGGCGAGGGCGTGGAGACCCCGGCCCAGCGCGACATCCTGCTCGCCATGGGCTGCGACGAGCTGCAGGGCTACCTCTACGCCCGTGCCATGGCAGCCGAGGAACTGCTGGACTGGGCCCAGGGCCGCCAGGCCCGCGGCAGCGTGGCCTTTTCGCCCTCGCTCTTCGGTGAGCCCTGAGCCAGCCCGCGCCTCAGTCGCGCGTCTTGTCCTTGAAATCGCAGTACGCCGAGACGCTGCACTGGCGGCACAGCGGCTTGCGCGCCTGGCACACATAGCGCCCGTGCAGGATCAGCCAGTGGTGCGCGTCCACCAGAAATTCGGGCGGCACGCGTTTGAGCAGCTGCATCTCTACCTCGTACGGGTTCTTGCCCGGGGCCAGGCCGGTGCGGTTGCCCAAGCGGAAGATGTGCGTGTCGACCGCCATGGTTGGCTCGCCGAAGGCCACGTTGAGCACCACATTGGCCGTCTTGCGGCCGACGCCGGGCAGGGCTTCGAGGGCCTCGCGCGTGCGCGGCACCCGGCCGCCGTGGCGCTCCACCAGGATGCGGCAGGTCTCCATCAGGTGCTTGGCCTTGCTGCGGTACAGGCCGATGGTCTTGATGTAGCTCTCCAGCCTCTCGAGTCCCAGGTCCAGGATCTGCTGCGGCGTGTTGGCCACGGGAAAGAGCTTGCGCGTGGCCTTGTTCACGCCCACGTCCGTGGCCTGGGCCGAGAGCAGCACGGCGGCCAGCAGTTCGAAGACCGATGTGTACTCGAGTTCGGTGACAGGATGCGGGTTGGCGGCCTGGAGCGTGGCGAAGAAGGAGCGGATGGCGGCGGGCGTCATGGCGGCGGGAGCAGGGCGGGGCGGCATGCCCCGCGGTTCAGAAGGCGGACAGGTCGAGGAAGCTCTCGCGCTCGGGCAGCTTGTTGCGCATCCAGTCCAGGTTCAGGTCCAGCGCGGAGATCACCTCCTGCGGCAGCGCGTCAATGATCTCCGGGTTGCTGAAGGCCATGTCGGCCAGGCGGCTGGCCAGGTGCAGCACGGCGCCCAGCTGCGAGAGCGGGCGGGTGGCCAGCGGGTCCGAGGCGGTGTTGAGCCCGCGCACGATGGCGGCGGGGAAATTCCAGCGGTGCGCCAGCTCGGCCGTCACCTGGGCTTCGGTGAAGCCCAGCACCTGCTGCTCGCGGGCCCAGCGGTCGCCGGGGATCTGCGGCTGGCGCTCGAGCTCGGCCAGGGTGTCGGGCAGGCTCTGCACGATGATGAGTTCGCCCAGGCGCAGCATCATGCCGGCCAGCCAGGCCTGCTGCGCGTCCAGGCCGATGCCGCCGGCCAGCCATTGCGAATAGCCGGCGCAGGCCATGCAGTTGCGCCAGAACTCGGTGCGGTCCAGGCCGGGCACCACGGGGAAGGCCACGTTCATGCAGGCCGTCAGCGCCAGCGTACGCACCTGCGACAGGCCCACCATGGCCACGGCTGCGTCCAGCGTCCCCACCTCGCGCTTGAGGCCCAGGGCAGCACTGTTGGCCGCGCGCAGCACCTTGGCCGTGAGCACCGGGTCCTTGGCAATCAGGTCACGCACCTGGCTGATGGAGATCTCCTCGTCGTGCAGGGTGCGGATCAGCGCGTGCGCCACCTCGGGCATCACGGGCAGCTTGACGGACTGGAAGAAGGCGGACAGATCGGACATGGAGGCCTCTCGTGGGATGCGGGTCGAGTGTGCCGGGGACACACGCGGGCAGCAAGGGCGGTAATTTCTGCTTACGCATTCTCCACCATCAGGCGTGAGGGATGCCGTTTCATGGGATGATCGCGGCCTTCGCTGTCTCACTTTGCTGACTCCCGCGCCTCCCGCCGCCATGAACGCCCGCGTCGCCCTGCGTCTCCTGTCCCTGAGCCTGGCCCTGCTGCTGGCCGGTTGCCAGGCCCTGATGCCCGCTGAGGCGCCGCCGGCTGAGACGCCCCCGGTGGCCGATCCCGCGCAGCCCGCCACGCCCGTGGCCAGCCCGGCCGGCCCCGTCTCACCCAGCTGGACCGGCCGGCCCAAGTTGCTCGTGCTGCTGGTCGTCGACGGCCTGCCGCAGCGCCAGGTGCTGGCTTACCGCGACCAGCTCGCACCCGACGGTTTCAACCGTTTCCTGCAGCAGGGTGCCTGGTACGCCGACGCGCACTACGGTCACGCCTACACCGTCACCGCCGCCGGTCACGCTGCCGTGCTCACCGGCGCCTACCCGCACCGCACGGGCATCATCGCCAACGAATGGCGCGACGCCACGAGCGGCCAGCCCACGTACTGCACGGGTGATCTGGCGGCGGTCTACATCGGCCACAAGACCCAGCTGCTCGACGGCACCAGCCCGAAAAACCTCAAGGTCGAGACCGTGGGCGATGTGCTGCGCGGCATCGATCCGCGCGCCAAGGTCATCGGCATCTCGGGCAAGGACCGCGGCGCCATCCTGCCGGCCGGCCACAAGGGCACGGCCTATATGTACATGACGCAGACCGGCTTCTTCGCCAGCAGCACCTACTACATGGACAAGCACCCGGCCTGGGTCGACGCCTTCAACCAGGGCAAGCCGGCCGACCGCTGGTTCAAGCAGACGTGGCAAGCCCTGCTGCCCGAGGAGGCCTACGCCAAGTCCCTGCCGGACCGCCAGCCCTGGTACGGCGTCAAGGCGGCCGAGCTGCCCATGATGATGGGCGCGCCCGACGACGAGGCGCCGGGCCCGGCCTATTACAGCCAGCTGCTGCGCAGCCCCTTTGCCGACCAGCTCACGCTGGACTTTGCGCGCGCCGCCATCGCCGGCGAGGCCCTGGGCCAGGACGAGGTGCCGGACATCCTGGCCATCAGCCTCTCGGGCCACGACTACATCAACCACCGCTTCAGCGCCGAATCGCGCTTCTCGCACGACCACCTGCTGCACCTGGACCGCATGCTGCAGGACTTCTTTGCCCATCTCGACACGACGCTGGGCAAGGACAACTATGTGGCCGTGCTCACCTCGGACCACGGCTTCATGCCCGCGCCGGAGTTCACCGCCCAGCAGGGCCTGCGCTCGGGCCGCATCACCGGCGCGCAGCTGCTCACGCGCATCAACAACGGGCTCGAAGAGGAGTTCGGCGCCGGCAAGTGGGTGAGCTTCTCGGGCACGGCCCTGCTGTTCAACCGGCAGCTCGTGGCCCAGACCCGCGTGGACCCCAACGAACTCGCCGAGGCCGCGCGCGCCCTGCTGCTCGAAGAGCCGGGCATCGCCGCCGCCTACACCCGTGCCGACTTCGTCACCGGCAACCGCAGCGACGGGCCTTTCTTCAGCGCCATGCGCCGCAGCTGGCACGAGGACATCTCGGGCGACGTGCAATACACCGTCAAGCCCTACTGGATGTTCCTCTCCAGCGCCAGCATCGCCACCCACGGCTCGCCTTATCCCTATGACACCAACGTCCCCATCCTGGCCTGGGGCCCGCGCTGGGTGAAGCCGGGCAAGGTGGACGCGCGCGTGGAAGTGGTGGACATCGCGCCCACCGTCTCGCAATGGCTGGGCGTGGCCGTGCCTGCGGCCAATGAGGGCAGGCTGCTGCCGCAGCCGAAGTAAGGCGAGGGCGGGGCAGGCCCACGCGGGCATGGTGGAGAATGGCGTTTTTCTCCCTCACAGACTCGCCCGCCCATGCAATTCGCCGCACGCCTCAACAACGTCGAAACCTCCGCCATCCGCGAACTCTTCAAGCTGCTGGGCAAGCCCGGCATCATCTCCTTTGCCGGCGGCTTCCCCGACAGCGCCATGTTCGACGTGGACGGCATCCGCGAAGCCTCCATGAAGGCCCTGGCCGAGGAACCGGGCGGCGCCCTGCAGTACGGCGCCACCGAAGGCTACAACCCCCTGCGTGAACAGCTGGCCGCCTTCATGGGCAGCAAGGGCGTGCAGGTCAATCCCGATGGGCTCATCGTCACCACCGGCAGCCAGCAGGCCCTGGATCTGATCGGCAAGACGCTTGTCGATCCTAGCGCCAAGGTCATCGTCGAGGCGCCCACCTTCCTCGCCACCATCCAGTGCTTCCGCCTCTATGGCGCCCAGGTCATCGGCGCGCCCATCGACGCGCACGGCGTACAGGTGGACAAACTGGAGCAGCTGATTGCTGAACACCAGCCGCGCTTCGTCTACCTCATCCCCACCTTCGGCAACCCCAGTGGCGCCACCCTGAGCCTGGAGCGCCGCAAGCGCATCCTGGAGCTGGCCGTGAAGACCCAGACCGTGGTGATCGAGGACGATCCCTATGGCGACCTCTACTTCGGCGAAGCCCCGCCGGCGAGCCTCATGGCCCTCACGGCCCAAGTGCCCGGCAGCCGCGACTGGCTTGTGCACTGTGGCTCCTTGAGCAAGGTGCTCAGCCCCGGCCTGCGCGTGGGCTGGATGATTGCCCCGCCCGAGCTGCTGGCCAAAGCCACCATGTGCAAGCAGTTCAGCGACGCCCACACCAGCACCTTCGCCCAGGCCACGGCCGCGCAATACCTCAAGGCCGGCCGCATGCCCGCCACGCTGGACAAGGTGCGCCAGGTCTACGCCGGCCGCGCGAAGACCATGGGCGAGTGCCTCAAGAAGGAACTCGGCGACGCCATCGAGTTCACCCAGCCCGGCGGTGGCCTGTTCTTCTGGGCCCGGCTCACGGGCACGGGCGGCAAGCTCAATGATGCCAACGAGCTGGCCAAGCGGGCGATTGAAAAGGGCGTGGCCTTTGTGCCGGGCGCGCCCTTCTTTGCGACCAACCCCGATGTCTCATCCCTGCGCCTGAGTTTTGCGACGGTGGGGGAGGACAAGATACGCGAGGGCGTGGCGCGCCTGGGCACGGCCCTCTGACGCCACCATGAAGGCGCTGTTTCTGTCCCTGCTGCTGACACCGGTGCTGCTCTGCGGCCCGGCGGCCCACGCCCAGGAAGCAGCGGCGCCCACCCCTGGCTTCGATTGCCGGTTGGCAAAGAAGGCTGTGGAGCAATGGATCTGCGCCAACCCTGAACTGATGCAGGCCGACCAGCGCCTGAACGAGATCTACCGCACCGCCCAGGCCAAGCCAGACGGCGACACCGTCCTAGTCGTCTTGCGGACCAGCCAACTGCGCTGGCTGCGCCAGCGCAACCGCTGCGACAGCCAGGACTGCGTGGCCCAGGCCTATGCTCAGCGCACGGCCGAGCTGCAGGCCTCCAACCGCCGCGTGCAGGTGCTGAACGGAGCTGTGTTCGTACCGGTGTTCTCGCGCACGCTAGACCAGGTCAACGACACGCGGGCCGTGCATGGCATCCCGCTGCGGCGCGCGCAGCCCACGGCCTTCCAGGTGGAGCTGTACATCGACCCGCAGGACGCGCGCCCCTGGAGCAGCGGAGGGCCGGGCGCGCGCATCGCCTGCTGGCCGCCCGACCGCCGCGAGGGCTATGCCTCGCGCTTCTCCTATCAAGCTCGTTCGTGGGGCGACGCTTTTCGCCCCATCGAGCGCGACGGGCGCAAGGGCTACATCCTGCTGCGCTTCGTGCTGGGCAAGGACCTGCCGCTGAACGAAGACATCTTTTGCAGCGTCGCGCTGACCGAGTGGCTGCTGGACCAGCCCAGCCAGCTCCATCTGGTGGAGGCGGCACGCTGACCCAGGCTCTGCCGCCTAGCCCGATGTCTTATTCCTGCGCCTGAGCTTTGCGACGGTGGTGGGGAGAGAAGATCCGCGAAGGGGTGAGGCGGTTGGGGAGGGTGGTGTGAATGCAGGATGAGGTAGGAGAGGCGCCTTTGTGGCGCCTCAACTTTTTTTCTCAGTGCTGATTTGAGTCTTTTGCTTTTTGAGATGAGAGAGAGCCTCAATAATGCCGTCTCTCTTCTTTGCGATATCAAGCAAAGACGTCAGATTTATGTCGACTATTGGGGTGAAGCCTCCTCGAATTCCTGAACCAATCAGAAGTAGAGGTTGGGGAATTGTTTCACACGGTACTCGACCGGCGGAA
>JAIESX010000054.1 GCA_019745555.1 Burkholderiaceae bacterium
CGATTTCTTCACGCAGAGACTCCGTTTCGTGGAATTCTCTACTCCCGGCTGGATCAGGTTTTCGAGGAGGCTTCAACTTGGCTTTTTTGCTTCAATCTTAGTGATTTCCGGTTGCTCCACCACGTACAGCTCATTCGCGCAAAACCCGGACGGAACTGCTGAAGTAATCCTGACGTCCGAGGAGGAAATTCTCTCAGCAAGTTACGAGGCCATAACCAAGACCTTTCCCTCTGCAAACGTGCAACGTTTGGCTCAACCCTCGCTAGGTTACGGCTGGTATGTCATGCCATTTCTAGACAGGACGGACTTCCGTTTCATGTTAAGCCGTCGGACCGGCGAGATGCAGGACAAAACCAAGGTGACTGGCTGGGGCTACCAGATAAGCACCCATGGGACTCAAGGTCTAGTTGAATCGCGCTACGTGAACCCTCTGATTAACGAACTCAAAGCCGTTCTTAAGGAACGAAACATTGCAGCGGCCATGTTAAGTAATGTTAGCTACGCCACCTTAGGTGGGGCAGGAAACACCGCATCCCCAAAGACTCCATCTTCTAGCGGGACTGGCTTCTTCGTTAGCAGGGATGGCTACCTGATAACTAACCATCACGTTGTTGCTGGCGCGACAGAAATTGAAATCACTATGAATGATGGTAGGAAATTACCAGCAACCGTTGTGAGCAGTGACTCAAGTAACGACGTCGCCTTGCTAAAGGTCGATGCCAAAACTACCCCACTTGCTATTGTGTCTACCACCAACGTAAAAAAGGGGATGGAGGTTTTCACCCTCGGATTCCCTGTCGTTGGCATTCAAGGGCAGGAACAAAAAGCGACGTACGGGAGAATCAACGCGCTTAGCGGTATTCAAGGGGATATTCGATTCTTCCAAATAGACGTTCCTATCCAGCCTGGAAACTCGGGCGGCCCGCTAATTACTGATGAAGGACAGATCATCGGTATCGTCACGGCCTCGCTTAATCAGATAAACGTTCTCAAGGCAACTGGGACACTACCCCAGAACGTGAACTACGCAGTGAAGTCGGAGTACATTGCACCTCTGCTTCAGTTTGCCAAGATTCAGCCACAATCCGCCAACCCAATGCCGGGGGCGCTAAAAGACCCCGGCAGTTTCGAGCCGTCAGTTGCATTCATTCGGGCACGTTGAAGACGGGACGTTGCTCATCGATACCCTGTTTTTTCGAGGCGTTGGGTTTCGAGCCATCTATTGGCGCAACACCGATAACGTTGCCGATTAGACTTTGCAGCAGTTCGATCGAATACAGCCCAGCGGGTTAGGCTGTTTTAGGGATCACCAGTGAGTTCACCCGCTCGCCCTACCCGCCTCAATCGTGATCCGCCGCTCGCACCGTGACGCAATCCCCTGGTCATGCGTCACGAGCACCAGCGTCGTGCCTTGCTCGCGGTTGAGCGCGAACATCAGCTCCATCACCGTCTCGCCCGTCGCGTAGTCCAGGCTGCCCGTGGGCTCGTCGGCCAGCAGCACCGAGGGGTGGACGACGAAGGCGCGGGCCAGGGCCACGCGCTGCTGTTCGCCGCCGGAGAGCACCTTGGGGTAGTGCCCCAGGCGCTCGCCCAGGCCCACGCGGCCCAGCATCTCGGTGGCGGCCTTGCGCGCGTCTTTCCTGCCCGCCAGTTCCAGCGGCAGCATCACGTTCTCCAGCGCGGTCAGATGGGCCAGCAGTTGGAAGCTCTGGAACACGAAGCCCAGCTTCTGGGCGCGCAGCGCGGCGCGTGCGTCCTCGTCCAGGGCGAACAGGTCCTGGCCGTCGATCTTGACGGTGCCGCGCGTGGGCGTGTCCAGCCCGGCCATGATGGACAAGAGCGTGCTCTTGCCCGAACCCGAGGCGCCCACGATGGCCAGGGTCTGCCCACGGGGCACCTGGAAATCGATATCGCGCAAAATGTCGAGCGTGCCGGTCGAGTCGCTCACGGACTTGACCACGTGTTCCACGGATATGACGGGTTCGGACATGGGTTTTTTCTTTCGGAGTCGCCGCTACTGTATCGCGGCCATGTTGCTGGGCGCTTTGCTGGGGTTATCCCATGCACAAACCACGCCCCAGCGTACCGTGCTGGTGCTCGGCGATTCGCTGAGTGCCGAGTACGGCCTGGCGCGCGGTACGGGCTGGGTGACGCTGCTGGAGCAGCGCCTGGCGAAAGAGAAGCCGGGCACGCGCGTGGTCAATGCCAGCATCAGCGGTGAGACCACCTTCGGCGGGCGTTCGCGCCTGGCCGCGCTGTTGGCCCAGCACAAGCCCACGCACGTGATCCTGGAGCTCGGCGGCAATGATGCGCTGCGTGGCCTCTCGCTCGACGCCACACGCGCCAACCTGGAGTGGATGACGCAGCAGGCCAAGAAGGCCGGCGCCCGCGTGCTGCTGCTGGGCATGCAAATGCCACCCAACTACGGGGCCGACTACGCCAAGCGTTTCGAGGGCCTCTACGCCCAGGTGGCGCGCGCCGAGAAGGTGGGCCTGGTGCCCTTCTTCCTCAAGGGCGTGGCCGACGGCGCGGAGCCGACGCGCCTGTTCCAGCCGGACCGCATCCACCCCACGGCCGAGGCCCAGCCCCTGATGCTGGACAACGTC
The DNA here is from genome assembly GCA_019745555.1 of Burkholderiaceae bacterium. Classification (GTDB taxonomy): domain Bacteria; phylum Pseudomonadota; class Gammaproteobacteria; order Burkholderiales; family Burkholderiaceae_C; genus Hylemonella. The sequence continues at coordinate 2,607 of JAIESX010000054.1, forward strand.
TGGCCTGAACTGAAAAAGCAACTCTGATGCCCCTCTTCCCCATCGCGGCCGAGGCGGCCCTGCGCGAGCTCGATGCCTTCGACACCATCATCGACGCCCGCAGCGAGAACGAGTACGCCGAAGACCACCTGCCGGGCGCCGTGAACTGGCCCACGCTGAACAACGCCGAGCGCCACACCATCGGCACCACCTACAAGCAGGTCAACGCCTTCGAGGCCAAGAAGCGCGGTGCGGCGCTGGCCGCGCGCAACATCTCGGCGCACATCGAGCGCGAGGTGATCGCCAAGCCGAAGGACTGGAAGCCGCTGACCTATTGCTGGCGCGGCGGCAAGCGCAGCGGCTCGCTGAGCCTGATCCTCAGCGAGATCGGCTTTCGCGTGACGATCATCGAAGGCGGCTACAAGGCCTTTCGCAATGCCCTGCTCGAGGACATCCCGCGCCGGGTGCAGGGACTGGACTTCCGCGTGATCTGCGGCACCACGGGCTCGGGCAAGACGCGGCTGCTGCAGGCCCTGGCCGCCGCCGGCGCGCAGGTGCTGGACCTGGAGGCACTGGCGAACCACCGCAGCTCGGTGCTGGGCGCCATCCCCGGGCAGCCCCAGCCCACCCAGAAGGCCTTCGACACCGCTGTCTGGGACGCGCTGCGCCGCCTGGACCCGGCGCGCCCGGTCTATGTGGAGAGCGAAAGCAAGAAGGTGGGCAATGTGGCCGTGCCCGAGGCGCTGATCACGGCCATGCGCGCCGCCCCCTGCCTGAACCTGGTGCTGCCCGACGAGGAGCGCGTGGCCCTGCTGCTCGAGGATTACGACCACTTTGTCCAGAACCACGAGGCCTTCTGCGAACGCCTGGACGCGCTGACCGAGCTGCGCGGCAAGAAGCTGATCGAAGAATGGAAGGCCGCGGTGCGCGCCGGCCGCACGGCCGACGTGGTGCGCGAGCTGCTGCTCAGCCACTACGACCCGGTCTACCGCCAGTCCATGGGGCGCAATTTCACGCAGTTTGCCCAGGCCCCTGAGCTGCGCCCGCGCGACCGTTCGCTGGCAGCCATGCAGGCCCTGGCGGCGCAGATGCTTCAGAAGTAGCGCAGCAGCAGCCAGGCGATGGCGGCGATGCACGCCAGCAGCGCGGGCAGTGCCACCACGGTGATGGTCCGTTGCCGGCCAAGAGCCTCGCGCTGCAGGCCCACCGACTCGTCGATGCGCTGTTTCGACTGCGCCATCTGCTGTTCGGCCAGTGCACGCTGGGCCTGGACTTGGGCCAGCAGGGCCCGCTGGTCATCGCGAATCTCGCGCAGGGTGGCCAGGATGTCGTCGTCGTGCTGGGAGTTCATGGCGGTGTCGTCGTGGCGGCGGTGGGGAACGGGCCCTCGATGCAGCCCTGGGCGCGCGCCCAGCCCTTGAGGTAGGGCCGGCGCATGGTGCCGGCGGCGATGGCAGCCGTGACCGCCTTGGAATGGCGCTCGGCGCCGCTGAGCTTGCGCACCCAGCTGCGGAAGGGGATCACCCCGTCGACCACGGTGTTCACGGTACTGGTCACGGTGCCCAGGGCCTTCTGCCCCACGTAGCCCACGGCCTGAACCACGTAGCCGGGATCGGCGCCCGGGGTGCCGGCGGTATCGATGTCCGGGCCCAGGGCCGCGTCCAGCGCCAGCAGTTCGGCCTGCAGCGCGGCGCAGGCGCTGTCGGCCGGTGGCGTGTAGGCGCCGCCCAGCTGCGCTCGGGTGAGCACAGGCGGGATCGCGGTCTTCATGAGATTGAGGTCACTGAGCGGCTGGGTGGCGGTCTGCACCACGCCGGAGTCCTTGACCAGGGTTTCGGCCTGGCCGGCCATGCCGGGCTCGGGGCCGGTGGAGGGAACGGGAGCCTCGGCAGCGGCCGGGTCCGTGGCGCGGGGCGCATCGGGGGCGACGGCGCAGGCCGACAGCAAGGCCAGCAGCGCCACGCAGAGCAAGGGCCTCATGGGGCGGCGGGGCCCCCGGTCGGTTCCTCGCTGTCGGGCTCTTGCGCCTCGGCGCCATCGGGCAGCTCGCCGCCCTGCCCGGTGCGCTTGCGCTCGGCCTTGGCCTTGAGCTTTTCTTCCTTCTTCTGCTTCTTGGCCAGCTCTTTCTGGCGTTTCTCGTATCCGTAATTGGGGGTAGCCACAGCGTTCCTCGTCTTGAATGAATGAAAACACTCTAGCAGGTCGCCGGGCATCGCTCCACCGGCGCCGGCCCGGGCGTGCGATTTCAGCGACGCGGGGCGCGACAATGCGCGCTGCAACCGGCCCCGACCATGGACCCCACACTGGCCTGGCTGCCCGACGGCAGCCCCTACAGCCCGCGCTACGGCGACGTCTACCGCTCCCACGGCGGCGCGCTGGCCCAGGCGCGCACGGTCTTCCTGGGGGGCTGCGGCCTGCCCATGGGCTGGGAAGACCGGGCGAGCTGCCGCATCCTCGAGACCGGCTTCGGTCTGGGCCTGAACTTCCTCGCCAGCTGGGCCGCCTGGCAGGCCGATGAACGGCGCAGCAGCCAGCTGCACTTCGTCTCGCTGGAGGCGCACCCGGTCTCGGCGGCCGATCTGCTGCAGGGCGTGCAGACCCTGCAGGCCCGTGATGCGCAGGAGCTAGCCCTGCTGTCACGCATTCAGATGCTGGCCGATGACCTGGCCCGAGCCTGGGCCGGGCTGCGCCCCGGCCTGCAGCACTGGGATTTCGACGACGGCCGGGTGCGGCTGAGCCTGGGCATCGGCGACGTCCTGGCGCAGCTGCCCGGGCTGCCGGGGCCGGTCGATGCGGTCTACCTGGACGGCTTCAGCCCGGCACGCAACCCGGCCATGTGGTCGGCCGAGGTGATCCAGGGCGTGGCGCGGCTGTGCCATCCGGGCACGCGGCTGGCCAGCTGGTGTGTGGCCGGTGCCGTGCGCCAGCGCCTGCAGCAGGCCGGCTTCGAGTGGCGCAAGCAGGCCGGGCTTGCACCCAAGTGGCAAAGGCTGGAAGCGCGTTACCTGGGCCCGGCGGACACGGCAGGCCTCAGGCCCGGAAGCGCCGGCGCGTGAGCGCCAGGGCGATGGCCCAGGCCACGGCGGCGTAGGCGGCCAGCACCAGGAAATGCAGCAGCGCCTGGTCGGGCCAGCGGCCCATGAACAGCGGGCGCACCAGCTCCACCGCCTGGGTCAGCGGCAGCCAGGCCGAGACATGCTGCAGCAGCTGGGGCAGGTTCTCGCGCGGGAAGAACACGCCGCTGAGGAACATCATGGGCGTGAGGAAGAGCGTGAAGTAGTAGGTGAAGAAGTCGTAGCCCTTGGCCAGGGCGTTGAAGATCAGCGCCATGCAGCTGAAGGTGATGCCCGCGAGCAGCAGGATGGGCAGCACCAGCACGAGCATGGGGCTGCGGCTGATGTCCAGCGCCAGCATCACGCCCAGGATGGCCGTGACCGCGAACAGGGACTTGAAGGCGGCCCAGAGCATCTCGGCCAGCAGCACGTCGCGCAGGGCGATGGGCGCGTTCATGATGCTGTCCCAGGTCTTCTGCACGTGCATGCGCGAGAAGGCCGAGTACAGGGCCTCGAAGGTGGCGGCGTTCATCGCGCTCATGCAGATCGAGCCGCTGGCGAGGAAAAGGATATAGGGCACCTCCTGCCCGCCCAGGGGCACGGAACCCACCAGCGCGCCCAGGCCATAGCCGAAGGCCACGAGCCACATCAGCGGCTCGGCGATATTGCCGACCAGGCTGGGGATGGCGAGCTTGCGCCAGACCAGCAGGTTGCGCAGGAAGACGGGCCACCATCGCATCATGTTGTTCATGCGTCCTCCCGGATCTGGCGACCGGTCAATTTGAGGAAGAGATCCTCCAGATTGGCCGGGCGGTGCAGGCTGCGCAGCGTGTGCTCGTGCGCCAGGGCCTGCATCAGCGGCGCGGCGTCCCGGGTGTAGAAGAAGGCGGTCTCACCGCTGACCTCGACCCGGCTGGCCAGGGCACGCAGCGGACCGGTGCTCAGGGCCTGTGCATCGCCACCATAGACCTCGACCACATCGGGCTCGAGGTGCGCAGCGATGAGTTCACGCGGCGTGCCTTCGGCGATCTTGCGGCCGTGGTCGATGACCAGCAGGCGGTCGCAGAGGCGCTCGGCCTCGTCCATGAAGTGCGTGGTCAGCAGGATGGACTTGCCCTGCTGCAGCAGCTGCTGCAGGCGCTCCCACATCAGGTGGCGCGCCTGCGGGTCCAGGCCCGTGGTGGGCTCGTCGAGCAGCAGCAGGCGCGGGTCGTTGACCAGGGCACGCGCCAGGCTCAGGCGCCGGCGCATGCCGCCCGAAAGCTCACCGGGCTTGGCCGTGGCCTTGTGCGTCAGCGCCGCGAAGTCCAGCAGCGCGGGGATGCGCGCGCGGATGTCGGCCGTCTTCAGGCCGAAGTAGCGGCCGAAGACCAGCAGGTTCTCGGCGCAGGTGAAATCGGGATCGAGTGAATCGAACTGCGTGAACACGCCAAGCTGCGCCTTGATGGCATGCGCGTCGCCGGGCATGCGCAGACCGAAGGCTTCCACATGGCCGCTGTCGGGCGCCGTGAGCCCCAGGCACATGCGCAGTGTGGTGGTCTTGCCCGCGCCGTTGGGGCCGATCACGCCCAGGCACTCACCGGGGCGGATCTCGAAGCTCAGGTCGTTGACGACGGTGGACTCGCCGTAGCGTTTGACGAGTTGGTGACAGCTCAGAAAGGCATCGGACATGGCGGTGATTCTGGCATGGCCGCATGACCGTTGCCGACCGAGGTCATACCCTGCCCTTGGCGTCCAAACTTGTGAAGAAATCGTAGCGAGCGGCCCGAGCGCAAGGCGGACGGAGCACAGGAACCGGAACGTACCTCAGGTACGTGAGGATCCCGACAACGAAGTTGCGGCATAGGCTAACTTTCGCTTGGCGAAAGTAAAGCGCAGCGGCCGGAGCCAAAGCCGCCCAACGCCGCGATCGGGTCGCGCAGTAGATTTATTCACAAGTTTCAGTCGAGCCAGCGCACCGAGCCGCGGTAGGCATGCCAGGTGGCATGCCCCAGCCAGGGGCCGATGAGCAGCAGGCCCAGGCCCCAGGGCACGAAGGCCAGCACGACGAGCACCGTGATCAGCGCGCCCCAGAACAGCATCACGGGCAGGTTGCTGAAGAAGACCTGCAGGCTGGTGAGCGAGGCCGAGATGGCATCGGTGTCGCGGTCCAGGATCATGGGAATGGAGACCACCGAGGTGGCAAAGACCAGGCCGGCGAAGAAGCCGCCCACCGCGGCGTAGACCGCCACGAACTCCCAGTTCTCCGGGTTGAAGACCGCCTGCAGCACGCCGGCCGTGGACGGCATGCCGGTGTTGAAGAAGACGGCAAAGACCACCAGCGAGGCCCGGCCCCAGAGCAGTTCCAGCACCACGAGCACCAGCACCAGCAGGCCCATGCTGCCGATGCGCCGGTCCCAGCAGGTCAGCGAGCTGGCGAGATCAGGCGACTGGCCCTGCTCGCGCCGGCGACTCACCTCGTACAGGCCCATGGCCAGGAAGGGCCCGACGAGCAGGCAGCCCGAAACCAGGGACATGGTGTATTCGGGCAGGTGGCGGAACACGGCTCCCAGCGTGAGCGCCATGCCCCAGAAGCACAGGCCATAGAAGAGCGCGATGCCCATGGCCGAGCCCATGTCGCGCCAGCCGCGCGCGAGCCAGCGCAGCGGATCGGCAAAGGACAGGGCCGCGATCTCGCGCCGTGGCCCCACGGGCGGCGGCGGGATGTAGGGATCGGGGTTGACGGGCAGACCGCGGCGGTCTTCGGAAATGTCGGGCTCGCTCATGGCTGCAAGGTTAGTGGCCGGCGCCCGGCCCTGTCGACTCAGGAAAACCCAGGCCAGACTTGATGCGCGTCAAGACAGGCGCGCCAGGGCCTGGGCCAGATCCGCCTGCAGGTCCTCGACGGCCTCCAGGCCGACCGAGAAGCGCACCAGCGTGCCACGTGCCAGATGGGCCGGCCAGGCCTGGCGCGCCTGCGCCAGGTTGTAGGGCACGACCAGGCTCACGGGTCCGCCCCAGCTGTAGCCCAGGCGGAACAGGCGCAGTGCATCGCAGAAGGCATCGACCTGGGCGCTGCTGTAGCGCTCGGGAAACACCACGCTGAAAAGTCCGGCCGCCCGGCCCTCGGCCTCGCCGCAGAGCGCCTTCCAGTGCGCGTGACCGGGTGAGGTCGGCAGCGCCGGATGCAGCACCTGGGCGAACTCCGGACGCGTGGTACACCAGCGCGCCAGCGCGCGCGTAGCGCGGTCGTGCGCGGCGTAGCGCAGCGCAACGCTGGGCAGCGCGCGCAGCACGGCCTCGACGTCGTTCATGCCCACGCCCAGGCCCAGGCGCATATGGGTGAGCTTGAGGCGGATGTGCAGGGCGGGGTCGCGCGTGACGATGGCGCCCATGAGCACGTCGCCACCGCCACTGGGGTATTTGGTGAGCGCGTGGATGGTGAGGTCCACGCCCTGCCCCCCCTCACCCTGATGTGCCAGGTCAAAGGCGTTGAAGGCCAGGCCCGCACCCCAGGTGTTGTCGAGAGCGCAGCGCACGCCGGCGCCGCCGTTGGCCGCGCGGCAGACACGCACGAGTTCGGGCAGGTCCGGGAACTCCAGCGTGACCGAGCCCGCGGCTTCAAGCCAGACCAGCCGGGTCCGCGGGCCGATGCGGCGCGCGAGGTCCTGCGGGTCCATAGGGTCGTAAATCTGGTGCGTGATGCCCCAGCCCTTGAGCTCGCCTTCGGCCAGGGCCTTGTTGGGGCCGTAGGCGTTGTCGGGGATCAGCACCTCGTCGCCGCTTTGCAGCAGCGAGAGCGCCACCGTGGCGATGGCCGCCAGGCCGCTGGGCACGAGCAAGCACTGGGCTCCACCTTCGAGCGTGGCGATGCGCTCCTCCAGCAGGTAGCTGGTGGGCGTGCCGTGCAGACCGTAGGTGTAGGCTGTCTTGTCCTTCCACTCCCGGCTGCGCATGGCTGCGACATTGGGAAAGAACACCGTCGAGGCCTTGTAGACACCGGGCAGCGGCGCCTCGAAACCCTCGGGCGGGACGTAGGGATGGTGGATCAGGCCGGTGGTCTTGTCGCTCATGCGCCAAGCTTAACGCGAACCACAAGGAGAGCGGCGGTCTTCAACCGCGTGAAGCCCAGGGTGAGCCTAGCTCACACTTTCCATTTGTCGAGTACGTCCGCGATGGTCATGCGGTCGTAGACTTCGAAAGGCTGATGGATCCAGGGATTGGTCGGCAGGTACTCGACCGAGTAGTCGGGCTGGAAGGCCGAGACGCCCTTGGTCCAGATCACGGCCGTGCGCAGCTCGGTGATGGGCGCATAGCGCTCGCGCAGCATCGTGACCACGGCCTGCAGGGTGTGGCCCGAGTCGGCCAGGTCGTCGACCAGCAGCACGCGGCCGGCGATCTCGCCCTGGGGCGTGGTGATGTACTTGGCGATGTCCAGGTGCCCCTGCGTGGTGCCGGCATTGGCCCGATAGGAACTCGTGGACATGATGGCCAGGGGCTTGTCGAAGATCCGCGAGAGGATGTCGCCCGGGCGCATGCCGCCTCGCGCCAGGCAGAGGATGGTGTCGAAAGCCCAGCCCGACTGGTGGATCTTGATGGCCAGCTTCTCGACCAGGTTGTGGTACTCGCCGTAGCTCACGTACAGGTGCTTGCCGTCTTCGGTCAACATCCGGTCGCTCCTCTTTTAATAGCGTTTCTGGCCTGATTTATGCCACGTAAGGATGGCGCATCATGATCGTATGGTCGCGATCCGGGCTGGTCGAGATGATGTGGATGGGCACCCCGGTGACCTGCTCGATGCGCTGCAGGTACAGGCGCGCGTTGACCGGCAGCTTCTCGTAGTCGGTCACGCCCACGGTGGTCTCGCTCCAGCCGGGCAGGGTCTCGTAGATGGGCTTGCAGCGGGCGATTTCGTCGGCGCCCATGGGCAGGATGTCGATGACTTCGCCGTCCAGCTCGTAGCCGGTGCACAGCTGCAGCTCCTTGAGGCCGTCGAGCACGTCCAGCTTGGTCAGGCACATGCCGGTCAGGCCGTTGACCTGGGCGCTGCGCTTGAGCAGCGCCGCGTCGAACCAGCCGCAGCGGCGCGAACGGCCCGTGGTCACGCCCTTCTCGGCGCCCACGGTGCTCATGTGGTAGCCCGGTGTGCCCGGGGTTTCCCAGTCGAGCTCGGTCGGGAAAGGGCCACCGCCCACGCGGGTGCAGTAGGCCTTGGTGATGCCCAGGATGTAGTGCAGCAGGTTGGGGCCCACGCCCGAGCCGGCCGCGGCATTGCCCGCCACGCAGTTGCTCGAGGTCACGTAAGGGTAGGTGCCGTGATCCACGTCCAGCAGCGTGCCCTGCGCGCCTTCGAACAGCAGGTTCTCGCCGTGGGCATGCGCCTCGTTGAGTTCACGCGAGACGTCGGCCATCATGGGCTTGAGCAACTCGGCGTGGCGCATGGCCTCGGCATACACGGGCTCGAACTGCACCTCGCCGTTCTGGATATAGGGCTTGAGCGCATCGGGGAAGACGAAGTTCTTGCACTTCAGGAAGGTGGACAGCACGTGGTTGTGCAGGCTCAGCAGCTCCTTGAGCTTGGCCGCAAAGCGCTCCGGGTACTTGAGGTCCTGCACGCGCAGGGCGCGGCGGGCGATCTTGTCCTCGTAGGCCGGGCCGATGCCACGGCCGGTGGTACCGATCTTCTCGGTGCCGCCCTGCTCGCGCGCGGCTTCACGGGCCACGTCCAGCGCGGCGTGGAAGGGCAGGATCAGCGGGCAGGCTTCGGAGATGCGAAGGCGCGAACGCACCTCGACACCGGCCTTTTCCAGGCCTTCGATCTCTTCAAAGAGCTTGGCGGCCGAGAGCACCACGCCGTTGCCGATGTAGCACTTGACGCCGGGACGCATGATGCCGCTGGGGATCAGGTGCAGGGCCGTCTTGACGCCGTTGATCACCAGCGTGTGGCCGGCGTTGTGGCCGCCCTGGAAACGCACCACGCCCTGGGAGAACTCGGTGAGCCAGTCCACCAGCTTGCCCTTGCCTTCGTCACCCCACTGGGTGCCCACGACGACGACGTTGCGTCCTTTGGTTGTGTTCATTTCGTATGGTCTCGCATGGATGGCGCCGCGGTGGCGGCGCTCAGATGGCACGGACGGCCCAGTGGCCGCCGACTTCGATCAGCTCACGGTCGCAGTGGAACTCGTCGTTCTCGCTTTCGTGGCCGGGCAGGACGCAGACCACGGTCTCGCCCTGTTCGCGCAGGCGTGCAATCGCCGCGCGCAGGCTGGCGGCTTCGCTCCAGGGCGCACGGATGGCCGCGCGCAGCGGACGCGCCGCGACGGCGCCCACCAGGGTCTTGAGGTCCAGGCTGAAGCCCACGGCCGGGCGCTTGCGCCCGAACACGGCCCCCACCTCGTCGTAGCGGCCGCCGCGCAGCACGGCGTCGCTCACGCCTTCGGTGTAGACGGCGAAACGCACGCCGCTGTAGTAGGCGTAGCCGCGCAGATCCGCCAGATCAAAGCCCAGCGTCGTGCCCTGCAGATGGCCGGCCAGCCAGCGCAGGCCGGCCAGGGCCTCGCGCACACCGGGCAGCGCGGGCAGCACCCGCTCGGCCTCGGACAGCACGGACACATCGCCGTAGAGGCGCGGCAAGGCCAGCAAGCCTTGGCGCGAGGCGGCGGGCATGCCCTGGGTGAGGCGGGTCAGCTCGGGCACGTCCTTGGCGGCCAGGGCCGTCTGGACCTGTTCCTGGACTTCAGCGTCCGCACCGGAGCCCTCGAGCAGCGCGCTGACGATGCGCACATCGGCCAGATCGACCGTGTAGTTCGCGAGCTTGGCGGCGCGCAGGCAGTCCAGGGCCAGCTCCAGCGCCTCGAGGTCGGCCTCGGGGCCGGCGTGGCCGTAGATCTCGGCGCCGAACTGCAGCGGCTCGCGCGTGGCGTGCGGGCCGGCCGGGCGCGTGTGCACCACGGGACCGCAGTAGCACAGGCGGGCCACGCCACGGCGGTTGAGCAGGTGGGCATCGATGCGCGCGACCTGGGGCGTGGTGTCGGCGCGCAGGCCCATGGAACGGCCAGATAGCTGGTCCACGAGCTTGAAGGTCTGGAGGTTCAGCGCCTGGCCGGTGCCGCTGAGCAGCGAGGCCAGGTACTCGAGCAGCGGCGGCATGACGAGCTCGTAGCCGTAGCCACGGGCCGTGTCGAGCAGGTCGCGGCGCAGTTCCTCGATGTGACGCGCCTCGGAGGGCAGGACATCGGCGATGTGATCCGGCAGGAGCCAGGCGGACATGGGAAAAGGGGGAGCTGTTAAAAACGTGATTTTACCGGGTCGCGCAAGGGGTCCCGGCCGCCCCGCCCTGCCCCCGGCTCAGGCGAGTTGCCACCACGTCCAGGCCAGCCCTGCCAGGATGCTCAGCAGGCCGAAGAAGCGGATCTGGCCGTCGTTGAGCTGCAGGATCTGGCTGAACATGCGGCGCCAGCCGCCGGGCGAGACAAAAGGAAAAAGGCCCTCGATCACCAGGACGAGGGCCATGGCCAGCCAGAAGGTGTCGCTGTCCACGCGGCGCCTATTTCCTCGCCGGGGCACCCTGGCCGCGGAAGACCTTGAAGAATTCCGAACCGTTGGGATCGAGCACCATCACGTCGCTCTTGTTCGCGAAGCTGGCCTTGTAGGCCTCGAGGCTGCGGTAGAACTGCGCGAACTGGGGGTCGCGGCCGAAGGCCTCGGCATAGACTGCGGCGGCCTGGGCGTCACCCTGACCCTTGATCTTCTGGGCGTCGCGGTAGGCATTGGCCACCGTCACCTCGCGCTGGCGGTCGGCATCGGCGCGGATCTTTTCGCCCTCGGCGGCACCGGTGGAGCGCAGCTCGTTGGCCACGCGCTTGCGTTCGGCCTCCATGCGGCGGTAGACCGATTCGGTGATGGACTCGACATAGTCCACCCGCGTGATGCGCACATCCACCACATCGATGCCCCAGGGCTTCTCGCCGCGCACGGCCTTGAGCACCTCGTCCTTGACGTCGGCCATCAGCGCTTCGCGCTTGGCCGAGAGCAGCTCCCTGACCGTACGCTTGTTGATCTCTTCCTGGAAGGCGTTGCGCACCACACGGTTGAGCTGGCTGGCGCCGGCCGCCTCGTTCAGGCCCACGTTGCGGATGTACTCGCTGGGGTCGCTGATGCGCCAGCGGATGTACCAGTCGATCACCACCCGCTGCTTCTCGGCGGTGAGCATGGGCTCGGTGTCGACGCTGTCGAGCGTGAGCAGGCGCTTGTCGATGTAGCTCACGTTCTGGAAGGGCGGCGGCAGCTTGACGTTGAGCCCTGGCTCGGTGATGACTTCCTTGATCTGGCCGAGAGCGTAGACCACGCCGAACTGGCGCTGGTCGACGACAAACAGCATGGAGCTGGCCAGCGCCAGCAGCACCAGCAGCGAGGAAAGGATGAATCCAACCCGGTTCATGTTCTGTACTCCTTAGCGGGTTTCGCGTTCACGCGAGCGCTGGTTCAGGCGCGAGCGCGGATCGGCCACCGTCGGCGCGGGCGCGCTGGACTGGGGCGCCGGGGCCTGGCCCTGCATCAGGGGGGCGGACGTTGCCTCGTCACCGCCGAGCTGCATGATCTTGTCCAGCGGCAGGTAGAGCAGGTTGGAGCCCTGGCGGGTCTCGACCAGCACCTTGGTCACGTTGCCGTAGATCTCCTGCATGGCCTCGAGGTAGAGCCGGTCGCGCGTCACCTGCGGCGCTTTCTGGTACTCGGTCAGCACGGAGCGGAAGCGCTGCGCATCACCCTGGGCCTGGGCCACGATACGCGCCTTGTAGGCTTCGGCCTCTTCCTTCAGGCGCGAGGCCGTACCGACGGCCCGCGGCACCACGTCGTTGGCATAGGCCTGGGCCTCGTTCTTGAGGCGCTCGCGCTCCTGGCCAGCCTTGAGCACGTCATCGAAGGCGGCCTGCACCTGCTCGGGCGGACGCACGCCACCCTGCTGCAGGTTGATGCCCACGACCTCGACACCGACCTTGTAGCGGTCCAGGATGGTCTGCATGAGCGCACGCACGCGCGGTGCGATCTGGTCACGCTCCTCGGACAGCGCCGAATCCATCTTCATCTTGCCCACCACCTCGCGCACGGCGGTCTCGGCGGCCTGCACCACGGCGCTGGACGGGTCGCGGCTCTCGAACAGGTAGGCGCGCGCGTCGTTCAGGCGGTACTGCACGGCGAACTTGATCTCGACGATGTTCTCGTCCTCGGTCAGCATGGCCGACTCGCGCAGGCCCGTGGACTTGATGACCACATCACGGCCCACGTCGACCGAGCGGATCTGGGTCACGAAGACCAGCTCATGGCGCTGGATGGGGTAAGGCATGCGCCAGTTGAAACCGGCGCCCACGGTGCTGTGGTACTTGCCGAACTGGGTGATCACGGCCTGCTGGCCTTCCTGGACGATGAAGAAACCCGTGCCCAGCCAGATCAGCACGGCAATGGCGCCGATCAGGCCGATGCCGATGCCCGCGCCCTTCATGTCGGGCGTGCCACCGCCACTGCCCGTGCCACCGTTGCGGCCACCGCGGCCGCCGAACAGGCCCGAGAGCTTGCGGTTGAAGTCGCGCCAGAGTTCGTCCAGATCCGGCGGCCCCTGGGTATTGCCCGGGCGGGACCCGCGGTTGCCCTGCGGGGGAACGTCATCGGGCCGGTTGCCCTCGGCGGGCTTGTCATCCCCACGGCCCCAGCGCGGGTCGTTCAGGTTGAACATGCCGCGCAGGCGACCGGGCCATTGCGCGGCCCAGCGGAAGGCTGGTGCATGGAGTTTCATTCTTGGCTCTCTCTTTGATCTCGGCCCAGGGACTGGGACGCCTGCATTGTGCCCAATCAGAATGGACTTGCGTGATTGTCCGGGAAATCCGGTCCCGATTCGGTGGCTTCCGTATCCCCGCTGGCGGCCTGCGTGACGCGTTGGGCCAACAGTTCGCGCAGCACGGCCAGGCCTTCGCCCCCGCGCGCACTCACGAAGACACGCGGCACTGGCTGGCCATCGAGCTCGTAGCTGTCCTGCAGCTGGGGGGGACGACGCTCGGGCCCCAGGGCGTCGAGCTTGTTGAAGACCAGGATCTGCGGAATATGCTCGGCGCCGATTTCGGCCAGCACGCGCTGGACCTCGGCGATCTGCTCGGGGAAATTGGGGTTGGCCGCATCCACCACATGCAACAGCAGATCGGCATCCACGGCCTCCTGCAGCGTGGCCTGGAAGGCATCGATCAGGCCGTGCGGCAGGTCGCGGATGAAACCCACGGTGTCGGAGAGGGATACCGAGCGGCCGGCCTCTCCCAGGTAGAGCTGGCGCGTGGTCGTATCCAGCGTGGCGAAGAGCTGGTCGGCCGCATAGGCGCGCGCCTTGACCAGCGCGTTGAACAACGTGGACTTGCCGGCATTGGTGTAGCCGACCAGAGAGATGTTGAAAGCGTCGCGGCGCTCACGCTGGCGGCGCTGGGTCTGGCGCTGGCGCTTGACCTTGTGCAGGCGCTCCTTGGTGCGCTTGATGGCCTCGCCGATCATGCGGCGGTCGAGTTCGATCTGCTTCTCGCCCGGGCCGCCACGCACGCCGGCACCACCGGTCTGGCGCTCCAGGTGGGTCCAGCGCCGCACCAGGCGGGTGCTCAGGTACTGCAGGCGCGCGAGTTCGACCTGCAGCTTGCCCTCGTGCGAACGCGCGCGCTGGGCGAAGATTTCCAGGATCAGCAGGGTGCGGTCGTTGACCGGCAGCTCCAGTGTGCGCTCGAGGTTGCGCTGCTGGGCCGGGCTCAAGGCTTGATCGAACAGGATCTCGCTCGCGCCCAGCTGTGTGGCCAGCAGCTTGATCTCCTCGGCCTTGCCGCTGCCGACGAAGAGTGCGGCATCCGGGGCCTTGCGCTTGCAGGTGATGCGGCCGACCGGGTGCAGACCGGCGGTCTCGGCCAGCAGGCCAAGCTCCTCTAGTTCGGTGTCGAAATGCGGCAGGCCAAAGTCGACCCCGACCAGGATGGCCGCTGCCGGGGTCTGTTCAGTGGATGCGGACAAGGGGGACGCTGGCGCCTGTCAGAAAAGAAAATGGAAAGCCGGCACTCGGCCGGCCATCGCCCCCCATCGCCTCAAGACGCACTGGGAGCGTCGCCCTCGCCGACCGAGAAGTTCACGGCGCGGCCGGGAACGATGGTGGAGATGGCGTGCTTGTAGACCATCTGGGTCACGGTGTTGCGCAGCAGGACCACATACTGGTCGAAGGACTCGATCTGGCCCTGCAGCTTGATGCCGTTGACGAGATAGATCGAGACCGGCACGTGCTCGCGGCGCAGGGTGTTCAGAAAGGGATCCTGCAGAAGCTGGCCTTTGTTATTGCTCACGATATTCTCCGTGTTCAAAAGTGATGAAGAAGTCGCCACCTTACCACAGCGGGCGCGGATGCGCTTGACAGATGTGCGGGATGCCCGCTAGAGCCCGCAAGCCGCAGGGGATTGGGCAGCGGCGGCGCCTACTCCTTGTCGGCGTAGGGATTGTCGGAGGTCTTGAACTCGATGCGCATCGGCGTGCCGACCAGGTCGAACTCCTTGCGGAACCAGCCTTCGAGGTAACGCTTGTAGGAATCGGGCACGTGCTCCAGCGAGTTGCCGTGGATCACGATGACCGGCGGGTTCATGCCGCCCTGGTGGGCGTAACGCATCTTGGGGCGGAACATGCCGGCACGCTTGGGGCTCTGGAACTGCACGGCCTGCTGCAGCAGACGCGTGAGCACCGGCGTGGACATCTTGCGGTTGGCCGCCGCGTACGCTTTGGCGATCGAGGTCCACAGCGGGCCCAGGCCCTGGCGCTTCTGGGCCGAGATGAAATGGATGTTGGCGAACTTGAGGAAGGCCAGCCGCGTCTCGATGGAGCGCTGCACCGTCTGGCGCTGGTATTCGTCCACCGCATCCCATTTGTTGATCGCCAGCACCACCGCACGGCCGCTTTCCAGGATGTAGCCCGCAATGTGCGCATCCTGGTCGGTCACGCCCTGGGTGGCGTCGATCAGCAGCAGCACGACGTGGGCCGACTCGATGGCCTGCAGGGTCTTGACCACCGAGAACTTCTCGATCGCCTCGAAGACCTTGCCCTTGCGGCGCAGGCCGGCGGTGTCGATCAGCTCGAACTTCTGGCCGTTGCGCTCGAAGGGCACGCTGATGGCGTCGCGCGTGGTGCCCGGCTGGTCGTAGGCCACCAGGCGCTCCTCGCCCAGCCAGGTGTTGATCAGGGTGGACTTGCCCACGTTGGGGCGGCCGGCCACGGCCAGCTTGATGACCCCCGGGTCTGCGTCCTCTTCGGCCTCGTCCTCCTCCGGCAGGTTCAGCGGCGCGAGCGCCAGATCGACCAGCGAACGGATGCCCTGGCCGTGCGCGGCCGAGACCGGATGCACCTCGCCCAGGCCCAGTTCGTAGAACTCGCCCATCTGGGCGCCTTCGGTCATGCCCTCGGCCTTGTTGGCCACCAGCACGCAGGGCTTGCCCAGGCGGCGCAGGTACTTGGCAATGTCGTGGTCCTGGGCCGAGAGGCCGCCACGCGCATCGACGACGAAGATCACCACATCGGCCTCGGCCACGGCCTGGCGGGTCTGCTTGGCCATCTCCTTGTAGATGCCGCTCTCGGCCGTGGGCTCGAAGCCGCCGGTGTCGATGACGATGTACTCGTGCTTGCCCTGCTTGCCATTGCCATAGTGGCGATCACGCGTGAGGCCGGCGTAGTCGGCCACGATGGCGTCACGTGTCTTCGTCAGCCGGTTGAACAGCGTGGATTTGCCGACGTTGGGGCGGCCGACCAGGGCCAGAACGGGTTTCATGGAGGCCTTACTCAGGACGCAGGCCGAGCACACGGCCGTTGCGGGTCACGACGACCAGGGTGTTGCCAGCCAGCACAGGCGTGGTGGCGATGGGCGAGCCATCGGTCTCGACCCGGGCCTGCAGCGCACCATCGGCACGCGCCAGGAAATGCAGGCGACCGCCCTCGTCGCCGACGACCAGGCCGGCCCCCAGCAGCAGCGGCGCCGTCAGGCGGCGATAGCGCAGCGCATTGCTGGACCAGAGGCGTTCGCCATCGGCACGGCGCCAGGCGACCAGGGTGTCGTCGAACTCCACGCCCAGCAGCAGTTCGGCGTCACCGCTCAGGCCCTGAGCCCCGGCGGCCGGCTTGGTCCACAGCAGCGCACCGCGTGCCGCGTCCACGCAACCCACGGTGGCCTGGAAGGAGCGCAGGCAGACGCTATCGCCCTGGCGGGCCACGCCGGTGACCAGGTCCACCAGACGCTCGACGTCATTGGTGCCGCGCGGGCTGGCCAAGGGCAGTTCCCAGCGCGAAGTGCCGTTCAGAGGATTCATGCCCACCACGCGCGCGCCCAGGCCCACGACCAGGGTGTCGCCCACGGCCATCAGCACGCCGGGCTGGCGCAGCACCAGCGGCTCGCCGGTGCGGGTCTGGTTCCAGAGCCGGCGACCGCTGGCACCGTCAAAGGCGGTCACGCTGCGGTCGGCGCCGAGCACGAAGACGCGCGCGCCGGCCACCAGCGGCGGCGTGTAGCTGGGCGCGGCCAGACGCTGGCGCCAGAGTTCCTTGCCGGACTGCAGCACCACGAGTTCGTTCTCCGTCGTGACCACGGCGGCACTGCGGCCGTCATGGCCGACGCCGGCATTGAGCGTGGCCCCCACCGAAGTACGCCAGAGCACTTCACCGGTGCGCGCATCGAGCAGGTTGACATCGCCGGCACCCGAGGCCAGAGCCACGGTGGCACCCGCCGTCTGCACGACCAGCGGGAAATCCACCTTGCCGAGTTCGGCCGTCCAGACCTGGCGCACGCTGATCCGCTGGGGATCGGGCTGCAGCGGCGCCGGCTCGGGCCGCTTCGGACCGCTCGAACAGGCCGCCAGCAGGGCCGCCACCAAGGCGACCGCGAGGGGCTGCAGGAAACGCCGCGTCACTTCTTCTCCCCGGCCGCGGGCGCCTGCCCCAGCGCGGCCAGCTTGACATCGACCACCTGGCGATAGCTGTTGCCAGCCTCCAGGCCGGCCCAAGCCTTCTGGTACTCGGCCGCCGCCTCGGCCTTCTTGCCCTGGGCGAGATAGACGTCACCGCGGCGATCGGCTGCGAGTGCAACGAAAGAGGCCGGGAAGCTGGCGCCCAGCACCTTGAGCGCCTCGTCGTAGGACTTGGCATCAAGCAGCAGACCGGCCAGACGCAAACGCGCCAGGGCCTGGTAGCCCTCATCGCGCGCGTTCTCGGCCACCCACTGCAGGGCGGCGCGGGCCGGCTCGTTGCGGCCGGCGGACGCGTGCACCGCGGCCGCCAGCAAGGCGGCCTGCTGGGCCTGGGCCGTGCGCGGGAACTTGTCCTTCATGTCGGCCAGGGCGCGATCCAGACGCGCGGCATCATTGCCACCGGCGATGCGCTCGACTTCCTCGTACAGGGCCGTGGCCTGCACGGCCTGACGGTTCTGCCAGTACTGCCAGCCGTTCCAGCCGGCGTAGATGGCGAGGATGACGATGAGCGCCCAGCTGATCAGGCCACCGTACTGTTTCCAGAAATGCTTGAACTGGGCAAGCTGCTCTTGTTCTTCGAGATCGAGATGTGCCATGGGGGAATCCGGTTAGGTGTTCGATTTTAGGCGGGGGGCCCAGCTGGCGACCGCAGCCAGCGATTCGCTGCGCTGCGCACCGGTGCCGTCGCGCAGGGCCTTGACGGTCACTTCGCCACGCGAAAGCTCATCCGCGCCGAAGATCAGCGCATAGGAAGCGCCGCTGCTGTCGGCCTTCTTGAACTGCGACTTCATGCTGCCCATGCCCTCGCCCGTGCCGGCGTGCATCTGCACGCTGACGCCGGCGGCGCGCACGGTCTGCAGCACCGTCATGGCCTGCGGCAGGGCCGCCGCATCAGGAATGATGGCGTAGGCGTCGGGGACGGGCGTGGCCGTGTCGGCGCCCTGCTCCTTGAGCAGCTCCAGCACACGCTCCACGCCCAGGGCCCAGCCCACGGCGGGCGCGGGCTTGCCGCCGATCTGTTCGATCAGGTAGTCGTAGCGGCCACCGCCACAGATCGTGCCCTGCGAGCCCAGGCGCGTGGTGATGAACTCGAAGACCGTGAGGTTGTAGTAGTCCATGCCGCGCACCAGGCGCGGGTTGATGCTGTAGGCCACGCCCGCCGCGTCGAGGATGGCACGCACCTGGTTGAAATGGGCCAGCGAAGCCTCGCCCAGGTGGTCGATGAGCTTGGGCGCGGCTTCCACCAGGGCCTGCATGGCCGGGTTCTTGGTGTCCAGGATGCGCAGCGGGTTGCTGTGCAGGCGGCGCTTGGCGTCCTCGTCGAGCTGGTCCGCGTGCTGCTCGAAATAGGCGATCAGCGCGGCACGGTGCTGCCTGCGCTCCTCGGGCTGGCCCAGGCTGTTGAGTTCGAGGCGCACGTCGCTCAGGCCCAGCGTCTTCCACAACGCGTCGGCCAGCAGGATCATTTCGGCGTCGACCTCGGCACCGGCAAAGCCCAGGGCCTCGGCGCCGATCTGGTGGAACTGGCGGTAGCGGCCGCGCTGCGGGCGTTCGTGGCGGAACATGGGGCCCATGTAGTAGAGCCGCTTGCCGCCTTCGTACAGCAGGTTGTGCTCGACCACGGCGCGCACCACACCGGCGGTACACTCGGGGCGCAGCGTGAGCTGCTCGCCGTTCAAGCGGTCCTCGAAGGAGTACATCTCCTTCTCGACGATGTCGGTCACCTCGCCCAGGCCACGCACGAACAGCGGCGTGGGCTCGACGATGGGCGTGCGGATGTTGCGGTAGGCAAAGCGCGCCATGAGCGCGCGCACCTCTTGCTCGAACCACTCCCAGCGCGCCGAGTCCGGCGGCAGGATGTCGTTCATGCCTTTGACGGCAAGCAGTTTCTCTGGCTTGGCGGCCATCTTGTTCTCGCTCTCGGTAGGGATCTCAGGTGGCCTCGGTGGCCGCCTGCGCCCGGGCGCCGAAGCGCCGGGCAATGTAGTCTTCGACGATCTTCTGGAATTCCTGGGCAATGCCATCGCCACGCAGCGTCAGACGCTTTTCGCCGTCGATGAAGACGGGCGCGGCCGGTGCCTCGCCGGTACCGGGCAGGCTGATACCGATGTCGGCATGCTTGCTTTCGCCCGGGCCGTTGACGATGCAGCCCATGACGGCCACCTTCATCGTCTCCACCCCCGGGTACTGCTTGCGCCACACGGGCATCTGCAGGCGCAGGAAGTCGTCGATCTGCTTGGCCAGCTCCTGGAAGGTGGTGCTGGTGGTGCGCCCGCAGCCCGGACAGGCCGTGACGCTGGGCACGAAGACGCGCAGGCCCAGGGCCTGCAGGATCTCGGAGGCGATCACCACCTCCTGCGTGCGCGATTCGCCCGGCTGGGGGGTGAGCGAGACGCGGATGGTGTCACCGATGCCCTCCTGCAACAGGATGGACAGCGCGGCCGTGGAGGCCACCGTGCCCTTGGTGCCCATGCCGGCCTCGGTCAGGCCCAGGTGCAGCGGGTAGTCGCAGCGCTTGGCGAGTTCGCGGTAGACCGAGATGAGGTCCTGCACGCCGCTGACCTTGCACGACAGCAGGATCTGCTCGGGCGCCATGCCCAGCTCCTGCGCAAAGGCCGCCGAGTCCAGGGCCGAGGTGATCAGGGCCTCGTACATCACGGACTTGGCTTCCCAGGGCTGGGCGCGCCGGCTGTTCTCGTCCATCAGGCCGGCCAGCAGTTCCTGGTCCAGGCTGCCCCAGTTGACACCGATGCGCACGGGCTTGTTCCACTTGAGCGCGGCCTCGATCATCTGGCCGAACTGGCGGTCGCGCTTGTCGCCCTTGCCCACATTGCCCGGGTTGATGCGGTACTTGGACAGGGTCTCGGCGCAGGCCGGGTACTGGGTCAGCAGGGTGTGGCCGTTGTAGTGGAAATCGCCCACCAGCGGAACCGCGATGCCCATGCGGTCGAGCTGCTCGCGGATATGCGGCACGGCCTGGGCCGCCTCGGGGGTGTTCACGGTGATGCGGACCACCTCGGAGCCGGCCTGGGCCAGTTCCTTGACCTGGATGGCGGTGCCGATGACATCCACCGTGTCGGTATTGGTCATGGACTGCACGCGCACGGGCGCGTCGCCACCGATGGTGACGACGTTGTCGCCCCAGACCACGCGGGCCTGGCGGGAACGCCGCGCCCGCGGCGCGGCCGGCTCGATCGGCAGACAGTCGCTCACTTATTTCACCTCGAATCGTGCCACGCCACCGCGGGTCACCTCGTCCAGCGGGAAAGGCTTGCCGCGTACGGTCACCTCGGTCACCTCGGCGCGGCCGATACTCACGTTCAGCGGCAACGGGCCCGAGGCGCCAACCGGCTCACCGGGCTCGACCATGCGGCTGAGCTGGATGGCACCCTTGCCGTCGGTCACCTCGATCCAGGAGGCCTCGCGGGTCTTGAAGACCACGATGCCCGTCGTGGGCAGCTTCTTGCGCTGGGCCGGCGTTTCGGCAGCGTCCGCAGGCGCGACCTCGACGGGTGCGGCAGCAGGCGCCGGCCTGGTCACCGGGGTCGCTACGGGCGTCGGCGCCACCACGGGCGCGGGTTTGGCGGGTGCGGGCTTGGCCACAGCCACCGGCGCCGCCGGGGCTGCGGCCGGAGCAGCCGGCTCGGGCTCGGCGGGCTGCGGAGCTGGCGTCACAACCGGCGCCTGCACCGGGGCGGCCGGCGTGCTTGCCACGATGGCGCCGATCTCGGCGCGCTGCTCCGTCGTCGGGAAGAAGATCAGCACCAGGGCTCCGAGCAGCATGGCCAGGGCCGCCAGCACCATGGGGCGCGACAGACGGTCCAGGAAAGGCGTCTTGGCCACATCGCCCGGCGTGCGGAAGGGCGTGTTCAGACCGGTCTCGTCATAGTCCATCAGCGGCGCCTTGGACTGCGGCAACAGGCTGAGGGCGGGCGTGGGATCGATCTTGAGGGTGCGACAGATGCTGGAGGCCAGGGCGCGCACAAAGACGGCATCAGGCAGCTGCTCGTAGCGGTCGGCTTCCAGGGCTTCGAGCTTCTTGACCGAGACCTTGAGCGCCACGGCCAGAGACGGCAGATCGATGCCGGCCGCCTCGCGTGCCTGCCGCAGCAGGGTCCCCGCGGTGGTCGACGGCTCGGCCGGCGCTGTCGTCTCGTCGTTCGCCGGTACGCTGCCGGCGCCTGCCTCTTCACTCATGAAACGCTCCCCGCTCATAGGAATTCAACTCACGCGACTTGGGATAGCGGGCGCGCAGCTGGCTGCCCAGCTGGTCACGCGCCGTGCGGTCGCCCAGGCGATGCTCGACCTTGATACCCAGCCACAGCGTCTCGGCATTGGCCAGCTCGCTGTTGTTGATGCGCCGGATGTAGAACTGGGCGCGTGCGGCCTCGCCGCGCTGGTAGAGCAGCTGCGCCAGGTTGTAGCCGGTCACGGGGTTGGCAGCATCGAGCTCGTAGGACTTGCCCAGGCTGAACTCCGCATCCTGCGGCTGCTTGGCCTGGATCTGGCACAGGCCCTTGGTCAGCCAGGTCTTGGCCCGGCCACCATAGGTGGGATTGGCCAGCGCGCGCGTGAAGGTCTGGATGGCCTCGGTGTGGCGGCCCTGCTGGCACTGCATCCAGCCGTAGTTGTGCAGCACATTGGGGTCGTTGGGGTTGATGGACAGGGCGCGGCGGAAGCTCTCGTCGGCCAGGCGCAGGTCGTCCAGGCGCATGTAGATCAGGCCGCGCAGGTTGTAGGCCTCGGTGAAGCTCGGGTCGATGTTCAGGGCCTGCTTGGTCTCGTCCAGGGCCACGGTGGTCTGGCCCTGCTCGAAGTAACCCACTGCCAGCTGCAGGCGAATGCGCGCGCGCCGACGCACATCGGGTTCGTCGGAGGCCGTGACGATATCGTCGGTCGGCGGGGTCGAGGCACAGCCGGCCATCCCCCCCAGCGCCAGCACGGCCAGACATCCCGTCAGCAGCCAGCAGGCGGCCCGTCCCCATCGATACGTCACATTCATGCCTCAGGTCTCCTTGGATAGCCTCTTCAGGGGCTGCAGCAGCTGACGCTGACGCGCCATGCGCTCCCCCACACCGGTGCGGTCCCTGACGTCGCCGGCCAGCTGGCCGCAGGCGGCGTCGATGTCGTCGCCACGCGTCTTGCGTACAGTCGTGACGATACCAGCATCCAGCAGGATTTTTGCGAAGGCCTGCACGCGCTCGTGGGGAGATCGCCGCAGCCCGGACTCGGGGAAAGGGTTGAAGGGAATCAGGTTGAACTTGCACCACACGCCGCCCGTTGCGTGCTTGCGTACCAGCGCGATCAGCTGGCGTGCGTGTTCGGGCTCGTCGTTGACGCCGTCGAGCATGCAGTACTCGAAGGTGATGAAATCGCGCGGCGCGTGCTGCAGGTAGCGGTTGCAGGCCTCGAGCAGCTCGTCGATCGGGTACTTGCGGTTCAGCGGCACGAGGTTGTCGCGCAGCGTGTCGTTGGGTGCGTGCAGCGAGACCGCCAGCGCCACCGGGCAGTCCTGCGCCAGCCGGTCCATCATGGGCACGACCCCCGAGGTCGAGACCGTGAGACGGCGGCGCGACAGGCCGTAGCCATGGTCGTCGAGCATCACGCGCAGCGCGGGGATCAGGGCGTTGTAGTTCTGCAGCGGCTCGCCCATGCCCATCATCACGACGTTGGTGATGACGCGGTCGGAACGCTTCAGGTGCTGGCGCAGGAAGTGCTCGGCAAACCAGAGCTGGGCGACGATCTCGCCCGTGCTGAGGTTGCGGCTGAAACCCTGGTGCCCTGTGGAGCAGAAACGGCAGCCCACGGCACAGCCGGCCTGCGAGGACACGCACAGCGTGCCCCGGTCGTCCTCGGGGATGTAGACCGATTCGACGGCATTGCCGTCGCCCACGTCGAACAGCCACTTGATCGTGCCGTCGGCGGAGATCTGCTGGGAGATGACCTCCAGCCCCTGGATGCGCGCCGTGGTGGCGAGCTTTTCGCGCAGGGACTTGGCCAGATCGCTCATCTGGTCGAAGCTGGAAGCCCCCTTCTGGTGGATCCAGCGGAACAGCTGGGTGGCGCGAAAGCGCTTCTCACCCAGCTTTTCGCAGAACGCGGCCAGCCCGTCGAGATCGAAGTCGAGCAGGTTGGCCGTCATGGCATGCGATACGCCCGTCGCGCAATCAGCGCGAGTAGACGTTCATGCCGGGGAAGAAGAAGGCGACTTCCACGGCAGCGGTTTCGGGAGCGTCGGAACCGTGCACGGCGTTGGCGTCGATGCTGTCGGCGAAGTCGGCGCGGATGGTGCCCTTCTCGGCCTTTTTGGGATCGGTGGCGCCCATCAGGTCACGGTTCTTCAGGATGGCGTTCTCGCCCTCGAGCACCTGGATCATGACCGGGCCGGAGATCATGAAGCTGACCAGGTCGTTGAAGAAGGGACGGGCCTTGTGCACGGCGTAGAAGGCCTCGGCCTCGGCGCGCGACAGGTGGGCCATCTTGGCGGCCACGATCTTCAGGCCGGCGCCTTCGAAACGGGCGTAGATCTGGCCGATGACGTTCTTGGCGACGGCGTCGGGCTTGATGATGGAGAGGGTGCGCTGGGTGGCCATGTGATTTCCTGAGTCTGGTTATGAAATGGGTTTTCGCCCTGCTGCAGGGCAAAGCTCGTTATTTTAACCGCTCGGGGTGACATCTGCACCCCGAGCGTCGAGGGACGGTTGCCGCTCAGCGGCTGCGGCCGCCTCGGCGGGAACCACCGCCGCCATTGCCGCGACGCTGGTCCTGACGTTGACGCGAAAAGCTGTCGGCGCCGATGTAGCCGAAGGAGGTCTTCATCGGATCGGGCTGGGCCTCACCGCCGCCCTGGCGGTCCTTACGGTCCTTGCGGTCCTTGCCCCGGCCCTGCTGGCCCTGGGCTTTGCCCCGCGGCTGCCCCCCCCCGGACGGCCCACCGGCCGGACGCGGCCCCTGCCCCTGCTGGCCGCCGCGGCGCTTGTTGCGTCCGCCGCCGGGCTTGCCCTGGGCCGGGCGTTCCGCCGCCTCACCCGCGGGCGAGTCGCCACCGGGGCGGCGCTCGGCGGCGCGCATCAGGGCGCGGATGTCGGACTCGTCGAGCTCCATCCAGGCCCCGCGCTTGAGCCCACGCGGCAGCACCATGGCACCGTAGCGGATGCGGATCAGGCGGCTCACCGCGTGGCCCACGGCTTCCAGCATGCGGCGCACCTCGCGGTTGCGCCCCTCGGAGATGGTCACGCGGTACCAGCAGTTGCTGCCCTCGCCACCGCCCTCCTCGATGCTGCCGAACTGGGCCATGCCATCGTCGAGCTGCACGCCGTCGAGCAGGCGCTGCTTCTCCTCGTTGGACAGCGCGCCCAGCACGCGCACAGCGTACTCGCGCTCCAGGCCGAAGCGCGGGTGCATGAGCTTGTTGGCCAGGTCGCCCGAGCTGGTGAACAGCAGCAGGCCCTCGGTGTTGAGGTCCAGGCGTCCGACCGACTGCCACTTGCCCTGCTGCAGCTTGGGCAGCTTGCGGAAAACCGTGGGGCGGTTCTGCGGATCGTCGTGCGTGACGACCTCGCCGACAGGCTTGTGATAGGCGATCACGCGCGCCGGCGGCGGGTCGATGCGCACCCGGATGGGCTTGCCATTGACCTTGATCTGATCACCGTACTGGATGCGCTGGCCGATGTGGGCCGGCTCGTTGTTGACCGAGATGCGCCCTTCCATGATGAGCTGCTCCATCTCCAGGCGCGAGCCCATGCCGGCCTGGGCCAGCACCTTGTGCAGCTTGGGGGTTTCGGCCTGGGGCGCGAGCACGCGCTTGGCCGGCAGCTGGACCTCGGGAGCCTCTTCGTCGGCATCGAACTCCCCCGACACCACGGCGGCAAAGCGCTGACCGACCTCGGCCACCGGGGCCGGGCGCGCACTCTTGGGAGCCGGGGCCGCCTCGGCGGGCGCTGCCACGGCCTCGAGAGCGGAGGGCAGCTCCGCGGGCGTGGTCTCGCCGGCTTCGTCCGGCGGGGTGCTGTCGTGCGCTGCAGTCATCATGTGGGGTTCCCGCTCAAGGTAAAGGGCTCGGCATCACCACTTTCAGGACCATCGTCGCTGGTCGTCGCGGTGCTCGCCTCGTCGCCGCTGGTGTCGCCCTCGGTCGCGACCTCCTCCAGCGGCAAGCCGGCGCTCTCGCCCTCCGCCGGCAGGTCCGCCAGCATGTCCAGCATGCCGCCGGGCTGCTCCGGGCTTTCCATCAGCGGCAGCTGGTCCAGCGAGGCCAGACCCAGGTCGTCGAGGAAGTGCTTGGTGGTGGCGTAGAGCGCGGGACGGCCCGGGGCTTCACGATGGCCGATGACCTCGATCCAGCCGCGGTCCTCGAGCTGCTTGATGATCTGCGAGCTGATGGTCACGCCGCGGATGTCTTCCATGTCACCGCGTGTCACAGGCTGGCGGTAGGCAATGATGGCCAGGGTCTCGAGCGTGGCGCGCGTGTAACGCGGCGGCTTCTCGGGGTGCAGGCGGTCCAGGTACTCGCGCATCTCGGGGCGGCTCTGGAAACGCCAGCCGGTGGCCACGCAAACCAGTTCGACGCCGCGACCGGTCCATTCCTGCTGCAGCTCCTCCAGCAGGGTCTTGATCGTGTCCGCGCCCAGGCTGTCGTTGAACAGCACGCGCAGGTCGCGCACCGGCATGGGCTGCTGGGCACAGATCAGCGCCGTCTCCAGGATACGCTTGGCTTCCGTCGTGTTCATGTCGCTTTGAATCGTGGCCTGCACCGGCCCCTTGCGCGATGGGGAGGGTTCAGGAGGTGGGACTCGCCCTGCGCATCCTCACGATGCCGGGCCGGGGCAGCCGGACGGGGCCGGTGCCGGGTTCGTTCTTCACAGAACGACCTGCGGCTCATTGTAGCCCAGCCCCCAGGCCTGCAAAGCCCGGCAGAAGTCCTCGGGTGGCCGGGACTGGAACACCAGCTCGGCCCCGCTCACAGGATGGGTGAAGGCCAGGCGCCAGGCATGCAGGGCCTGGCGTGTCAGACCCGCCGCGGATGTGCCGCCATAGAGCGTGTCCGCCAGCAAGGGGTGACCGATGGATGCCGCATGCACGCGGATCTGGTGCGTGCGCCCCGTGTGCAGGATGCAGCGCAGCCAGCAGCCCTGGTCCGTGCTCTGCAGCAGCTCGAAGGTGGTGTGCGCGGGCTTGCCGGCCTGGTGGGTCAGGTCCACCACGGCCATGCGCAGGCGGTTGCGCGGATCGCGCCCGATGGCGCCCTGCACCTCGCGCCGCGCCGGACCGCTCCAGGGCTTGTGAGCCAGCGCCTGGTACTGGCGGCTGACCTCGCGCGCGGCAATCATGCGCACCAGCGCGTCCATGGCCAGCCGGGTACGTGCCACCACCATCAGGCCGCTGGTGTCCTTGTCGAGCCGGTGCACGATGCCGGCACGTGGCAGCTGCGCGGCCTTGGCGTCGTACGCCAGCAGGCCGTTGAGCACGGTTCCGCGCCAGTTGCCCGGTGCCGGGTGCACCACCAGGCCGGCCGGCTTGTTGAGCACCAGCACGTGTTCGTCCTCGTGCACGATGTCCAGCGCCATGACCTCGGGCACGAAGGCCTGACTCTGCGGCGTGGGACGCAGCTCGATCTGGCCCGACTCGCCGGCCCGGACCTTGTGCGCGGGCTTGCGCAGCACCGTGGCGCCCTGCGTCACGGCGCCCGCCTCGATCAGCTGCTGCAGATAGCTGCGCGAGAACTCGGGCACGAGTTCGCCCAGGGCGCGGTCCAGACGCAGGCCATGCTGTGCCTGGCCAATGGTCCACGTCCGGCGCTCGACGTCCCCGCCCGTGTCGAGGCCCTCGTCCAAGTCTTCCGTGACGGGGTCGGTCGATATAATTTGTGCTTGTTGTTCCAACAGAATGCCCTTGATGTCCAGCGCCAAATTATCGGTTGTCTCCACCCTGCTGCTGGCCGCTGCAGCCCTGCTGGCCGGCTGCTCCAGCAAGCCGATCGATCCGACCGCCAAGATGACGCCGGACGAGATCTATGCCCAGGCGCGCGACGAGGTCGAGAACCTGCAGTACGCCAAGGGCATCGCGCTGTTCGAAAAGCTGGAGGGCCGCGCCGCGGGCACGCCGCTGGCACAGCAGGCCCAGCTGGAAAAGGCCCACGCGCATTACAAGGCCGAGGAACCGGCCCAGGCCATTGCCACGCTGGACCGCTTCATGCGCCTGCATCCGGCCAGCCCGGCCATCGACTACGCCCTCTACCTCAAGGGCCTGGTGAACTTCAACGAGAACAAGGGCCTGTTCTCGGCGATCACGCGCCAGGACCTGTCCGAGCGCGACCAGCAGGCCGCCAAGGAATCCTACGCTGCCTTCAAGGAACTGGTCACGCGTTTTCCCAATTCACGCTACACGCCCGATGCGCAGGCGCGCATGACCTACATCGTCAACAGCCTGGCACAGTACGAAGTGCATGTGGCGCGTTACTACTACAGGCGCGGCGCCTACGTGGCCGCCATCAACCGCGCCCAGCAGGCCATCGCCGACTACCGCGATGCACCCGCGCTGGAAGAAGCCCTGTACCTGCTGGTGCAGTCCTTCGAGGCACTCAAGCTGCCCCAGCTGCGCGACGACGCGCGCCGCGTGCTGGAGGCCAGCTACCCCCAGAGCCGCTACCTCACGGGCAAGTCTGTGCCGGCGACGGAACAGGATCCGTGGTGGAAGATGTGGTGAGCGCGCGCAGCAGCTCACCGACCTGATCCTCCCCTTCGATGCGCCGCATGGGCGGCAAGGCCCTGAACAGGCGCCGGCCATAGCCCATGGCGACCAGGCGCGTGTCACAGATCACCAGCACGCCGCGGTCCGCCTCGCTGCGGATCAGCCGCCCCGCCCCTTGCTTGAGCGCCACCGCTGCCTCGGGCACGTGGTAGTCGTTGAAGGCGCTGCGCCCCTGCTCTTCCAGGCGCCGGCTGCGCGCCTGCACCAGCGGGTCGCCGGGCGGCGGAAAGGGCAGCTTGTCGATGACCACGAGCTGCAGCGCCTCGCCCGGGATGTCCACCCCTTCCCAGAACGAAGCCGAGGCCACGAGCACACAACCGGCGTCGCCCCCGCCCGCGCCCCGGCGCAGCCGGTCGAGCAGCTCGCCCTTGGGCGCCTGCCCCTGGCTCAGCAGCTGCAGGCCGCTGCCGGCCAGCGCCTCGGCCAGACGCGCGCTGATGTCACGCAAGGCGCGCAGCGAGGTGGTCAGCACCAAGGTGCGCCCGCCCAGCGGCGGTGCCAGCCGCGCCACGAGGTCGGCCACCGCCGCACTGTGCCGCGCCTCGCCCGGCTTGGGAAAAGGCCGAGGGACCCAGACCGCCGCCTGGCGCGCGTAATCGAAAGGACTGTCCACACGCAGCACGCGTGCATCCTGCAGGCCGCAGGGCTCGGTGAACCAGCTCAGGTGCTCGTCATCGCCCAGCGTGGCCGAGGTGAAGATCCAGGCGCGCTGCGCGCCCTCGCCTTCACGTGGCGCCAGCAAACGTGTGCGCACGGCCTCGGCGATGTCCAGCGGTGACTCGACCAGCCGCAGCTGCTGCGCGAGCTCCACCCAGCGCACGGCATCACCGGCACGCGGCGCCAGGAAAAACGACGCCTGCTGAGCCAGCGTCCGCGCGCGCTCGGCCAGTCGCAGAAAGTCCGGGCCGAGCTCGCTCACGGTGTCCAGCCCGGCACAGGCCGCCTCGCAGGCCCGCTGCAGCGCCTGCAGGGCAGCGCGCCAGGCAGCGGCGTCCAGCCGCTCGGGCGCCTCACCGTCCCAGCCCAGCCGCATGCCTCCCGCGGGGGCGCGGCCGGCACACAGGCGCAGATCGCGCGCAGCGTGCTCCACGTCGGCCGTGAGCTGCTGCCAGTCCACCAGACCGCGCGCCTGCTGCAGGCCGCAGGCCAGCAGGTCGCGGCAGAAGTCCAGCACCTGGGCCGTGGAGAGCTGGCGACCGAGGAACTGCACGCCGGTCTCGTTGAGCTGGTGCGCCTCGTCGAAGATCACCGTGTGCACGCTGGGCAGCAGCTCGGCCATGCCCGACTCGCGCACAGCGAGGTCGGCGAAAAAAAGGTGATGGTTGATGACCACCACATCGGCCGCCAGCGCCTCGCGCCGCGCGAGGTTGACGTGACAGTCGCGATGCCGCGGACAGTTGCTGCCCAGGCAGTTGTCACGCGTCGATGTGACCAAAGGTATCACCGGTGAGCGTTCGTCAAGTCCGGGCAGTTCGGCCAGATCGCCGCTGCGTGTGCCCTGGGCCCAGCGTTCCACGCGCGCCAGCGCATAGGCTGCCTGGGCGGTACCCACCGCATGGTCCTGCCTCGCCAGCGCCATGCGGTGCAGGCAGAGATAGCTGCCCCGCCCCTTGAGCAGGGCGATGCGCACGGGCAGGCCCAGGGCCTGGGTGAGGCGCGGCAGGTCGCGCGCAAACAGCTGGTCCTGCAGCGTTTTGGTCGCCGTGGACAGCAGCACACGCACGCCGCTGAGCAGGGCCGGCACCAGATAGGCATAGGTCTTGCCCACGCCCGTGCCCGCCTCGGCCACCAGCACGCTGCGCTCGGCGATCGCATCGGCCACGGCCAGCGCCATCTCGGTCTGGCCGGCACGGGGCTGAAAGGTGTCCACGGCGCGCGCAAGCACGCCCTCGGGAGCGAACGCGGCACGCACCTCGTCGTGCAGAGAGGTGTCAGGCCGGCTCATCGGGCGTGAGCTCGTGTTCGAGGCGGGCGATCTCGTCGCGCAAGGCCAGGCGCCGCTTCTTGAGCCGGCGCAGCATCAGCTCGTCGACCTCGTTGGCATGGCCCAGGCGGTCGATCATGGCGTCGAGATCGGCGTGCTCCATGCGCAGCTCGATGAGGCGACGCTGCGGTGAATGCAGGTTGGAATCCAAGAATCAGGCCCGTGGGGAAAATGGCAAAAGCGGGAATACTTGTCGGCCCCGCCGCAGGGGATCGGCTGATAATACGACTTTCAATCCGCAGCGACAGCGCGGCGGACGCAGGGAACACAACAGCAACAAGGCCATCCGATGAGCAAAGGCTACCGACTCACCGCCGCCACCGGCATCCACAAGGGCGATCGCGAATACCAGCAGGACCAGGTGGCCGTGTTCACGCACCCGCGTCATGTGGGCTGCATGCTCGCCGTGGTGGCCGATGGCATGGGCGGACGCAGCGGCGGGCGCAAGGCCTCCGACCAGGTCATGCTCACGGCCAAGCAGCTCTTCGAACGTTACGCGCCCGAGACCGATGACGCCGCCGCCATGCTGAGCCAGCTGGTGCAGGAGGCGCACATCGTCATCAAGCTCACCGCCAT
Organism: Burkholderiaceae bacterium; assembly: GCA_019745555.1. Taxonomy (GTDB): domain Bacteria; phylum Pseudomonadota; class Gammaproteobacteria; order Burkholderiales; family Burkholderiaceae_C; genus Hylemonella. The sequence goes on from JAIESX010000054.1 coordinate 32,936, forward strand.
CTCGGCCGAGCAGGAGCCGCACAGCACCATCGCCGCCTTCCTGATCAACCCGGGCGGCGACTGCCACTGGATCCATGCCGGCGACTCGCGCATCTACCACTTCCACGCCAATCGCCTGGTCAAGCGCACGCTGGACCACTCCTACGTGCAGACCCTGGTCAACCGCGGCGAACTCACCGAGGACGAGGCCTCGGTACACCCGCAGTCCAACATCCTGATGGGCTGCCTGGGCACCGAAAGCGATCCGCCGCAGGAGCCGCATTTCATTCCCCAGCTCAAGCCGGGCGACACGCTCATGGCCTGCAGCGACGGGGTCTGGCACTACTTCAACAACGAGGAACTTGGCTCGGTGCTCTCCAGCCTGTCGGCGCGCGAGGCTTCGGAGTTCCTGATCGAGAAGGCACGCGTGCGTGCCAGTGGCGGAGGCGACAACCTGTCGCTGGTCATCGTCAAGCTCGAGCCGCTGAGCGACCGGGCCTGACGCGCGATCAGGGCGGTACCGGCAAGGGCTTGCTGGTGCGCGGCCCCTGCTGCGACTGCCGCCGCTCGTACTCCTGGCGCCGCTGCTCGGCGCGGCGTTGCCGCTCCTCGTAAGCCTTCTGCTGCTCTGCACGAGGTGCCGCAGCCGCCGCAGCCGCATCGGGGTCGGCCGCCGGCCGCGGCGCCACAGGCCCTGCGGCCGGCGGCGCTGCCCCCCGCTCAGCCTGGCGGCGCTGGGCGTCCTGTTCCCGCGCTGCCCGCTCCCTGGCCGCGGCATCCCGTTCGGCCTGGCTGTCCGGTGAATCGCGCTCCGCCTGGCGCTGCTCGACACGACGCTGCTGCTCGGCGGTGATCGCGGCGCGCTGGGCATCGTTGAGGATGATCTCCTGCCGGCGCAATTCCTCGAGCGCCACACGGCGTTGCCGGCGCACGTCGCGCAGGCAGTCGTTGACGGCGAAACGCTGGTAGCAGTCCGCCTCGTCGCTGCCGTAGCGCTGCAGGGCCTGGTCGCGCTCGGCGGCGATGCGCTCGCGTTCGCGCGCATCGAAGGCCGGGTCGTAGGCGGCTGGCATTTGCGCCCGCGCCAGCCCCAGCAGGCACAGGCAGCACAGACTCAGCAGGTGTTTCATGTCAGGCGGGTGTCGACCACGCGGCGCTCCTGCTCCAGGAACTCGCGTGACTGCATTTCGTTCAGACGTGACACTGTACGCGGAAACTCGTGCACCAGGGGCCCCTCGGTGTAGAGCTGCTCGGGCGGCACGGCGGCCGACAGGATGAGCTTGACGCGCCGGTCGTAGAGCACGTCCACCAGCCAGGTGAAACGGCGCGCCTCCGAGGCCATGCGCACCGGCATGTGGGGCACGTCGCTGAGGAAGACGGTGTGGAACTGGCTGGCGATTTCCAGGTAGTCGTTCTGCGAGCGCGGGCCGCCACACAGGGTCTTGAAGTCGAACCAGACGACGCCACCAGCCTTGCGCCGGGCCTGGATCTGGCGCGACTCGATGTGCAGCACCGGGTCCTCGTCGTGGGCTTCGGCCAGCTGCTCGAAAGCCGTGGTCATGGCCGCATCGGCCTGCGGGCCCAGCGGCGTGTGGTAGGCCTGCACCTGCTCCATGGTGCGGCGCCGGTAGTCCGTGCCGTTGTCCACGTTGACGACTTCCATCTCCTGGTTGAGCAGGGCGATCGCCGGCAGGATGCGGTCGCGGTGCAGGCCGTTGGGATAGAGCTCGTCCGGCTTGAAGTTGGAGGTGGCCACCAGGCCCACGCCGTTCCTGAACAGCGCCGCCAGCAGGCGGTGCAGGATCATGGCGTCGGTGATGTCGGCGACATGGAACTCGTCGAAGCAGATCAGCTTGTACTTCTCGGCGATGCGTTCGCCCAGGGCGTCGAGCGGGTTCACCGTGCCCTGCAGCTCGGCCAGCTCGCGATGCACCTCGCGCATGAACTCGTGGAAGTGCAGCCGCGTCTTGCGCACCAGGGGCACGGCGTTGAAGAAGCAGTCCATCAGGAAGCTCTTGCCCCGCCCCACCCCGCCGTACATATAGACCCCCTTGGGGATGTCCGGATGGTTGATGAGCTTCTTGAGGCGGTTGGAGCGCTTTTCCTTGTAGTGCGACCATTCGGTCGCGCAGCGCTCCAGCGCCTCGACGGCACGCAGCTGCGCGGGGTCACTCGCGTAACCCCGCGTCTTCAGCTCGGCTTCGTAGGCCTTGCGAACGGACGCCAAATCCGACCCTGCGGAATCAGAAGTTCAGCGTGCGCTTGTCCACGGCCAGCGCGGCTTCCTTGGTCGCCTCGCTCAGGCTCGGGTGCGCATGGCAGATGCGCGCGATGTCCTCGGCGCTGGCCTTGAACTCCATGGCCACCACGGCTTCGGAGATCAGCTCGCTGACCTGCGGGCCCACCATGTGCACACCCAGGATCTCGTCGGTCTTGGCGTCGGCCAGGAACTTCACCATGCCGGTGGTGTCGCCCAGCGCACGTGCGCGGCCGTTGGCCAGGAAGGGGAAGGTGCCGGCCTTGTAAGCCACGCCGTCCGCCTTGAGCTGCTGCTCGGTGCGGCCAACCCAGGCGATCTCCGGGCTGGTGTAGATGACCCAGGGGATGGTGTTGAAGTTGACGTGCCCGTGCTGGCCGGCGATGCGCTCGGCCACGGCCACGCCCTCTTCTTCCGCCTTGTGCGCCAGCATGGGGCCGCGCACCACGTCACCCACGGCCCAGACGCCGGGCAGATTGGTCTTGCAGTCGCCGTCGACCACGATGGCACCGCGCTCGTCGAGCTGCAGGCCCACGGCCTCGGCGTTCAGGCCGTTGGTGTTGGGCACGCGGCCGATGGAGACGATGAGCTTGTCCACCTCCAGCGTCTGGGCCTCACCCTTGGCATTGGTGTAGGCCACCGACACGCCCTTCTTGCCGTTCTTGATCTCGCCGACCTTGACGCCGAGTTCGATCTTCAGGCCCTGCTTGTCGAAGGCCTTCTTGGCTTCCTTGGCGATCTGCTCGTCCACCGCACCCAGGAAGGTCGGCAGGCCCTCGAGCACCGTGACTTCCGCGCCCAGGCGGCGCCAGACCGAGCCCATCTCCAGGCCGATCACACCCGAGCCGATCAGGCCCAGCTTGTTGGGCACGGCGCCGACGCGCAGCGCACCGTCGTTGGAGAGGATGTTGACCTCGTCGAAAGGCACGCCGGGCAGCGCACGGGCGTTGGAGCCCGTGGCCACGATGACCTGCTTGCCGACCAGCGTCTCTTCGGCGGCGCCGGCCACTTTGAGCTCATAGCCGCCGTCGACCTTCTTCACGAAGGAGGCCAGGCCATGGAAGAACGTGACCTTGTTTTTCTTGAACAGGTAGAGGATGCCGTCGTTGTTCTGCTTCACCACGGCGTCCTTGCGGGCGATCATCTTGGCCACGTCCATCTTGACGTCGCTGGCCGTGATGCCGTGTTCGGCGAAGTGCTTGTTGGCGTGCTCGAAATGCTCGGACGACTGCAGCAACGCCTTGGACGGGATACAGCCCACGTTGGTGCAGGTGCCGCCGGGTGCGGGGCCGCCCTTCTCGTTTTTCCAGGCGTCCACGCACGCCACGCTCATGCCCAGTTGGGCGGCGCGGATGGCGGCGATGTAGCCACCGGGGCCGCCACCGATGACGACCACGTCGAATTGCTTGCTCATAGGTATTCCAATCGTTTGTTCAAAGCGTCGCGAGCGGCCTCAGGGCAAGGCGCGGGTGGCGAGCAACCGGAACGTACTTCAAGGTACGCGAGGATTGCTCGAACGGGACCCGCAACGCCGCCATGAGGTCGCGCAGTAGCTTTTAGATGTCGAACAGCAGGCGGGCCGGGTCTTCCAGCGCTTCCTTCATCGCCACCAGGCCCAGCACGGCTTCACGGCCGTCGATGATGCGGTGGTCATAACTCATCGCCAGGTAGTTGATCGGACGGATCACGATCTGGCCGTTCTCCACCACAGCGCGGTCCTTGGTCGCGTGCACGCCCAGGATGGCCGATTGCGGCGGGTTGATGATGGGGGTGGACAGCATGGAGCCGAACACACCGCCGTTGGAGATCGAGAAGGTGCCGCCGGTCATCTCCTCGATGCCCAGCTTGCCATCCTTGGCCTTCTGGCCGTACTCGGCGATCTTCTTCTCGATGTCGGCAAAGCTCATCTGGTCGGCGTTGCGCACGATGGGCACCACCAGGCCGCGCGGCGAACCGACGGCGATACCGATGTCGAAGTAGCCGTGGTAGACGATGTCGTTGCCGTCCACCGAGGCGTTGAGCACCGGGTACTTCTTGAGCGCATGCACGGCCGCCTTGACGAAGAAGCTCATGAAGCCCAGCTTGACGCCGTGCTCCTTCTCGAACTTCTCCTGGAACTTCTTGCGCATCTCCATCACCGGGGCCATGTTCACTTCGTTGAACGTGGTCAGGATGGCGTTGGTCGCCTGCGACTGCAGCAGGCGCTCGGCCACACGCGCGCGCAGACGGGTCATGGGCACGCGCTGCTCGGGGCGCTCACCCAGATGCAGCGAGCTGCTCGGCGCAGCCACCTGCGGCAGGGCCTTGGTGGGCACTCCGGTCGGGATGGCAGCCGGTGCGGCACCACCACCGGCCACGGCTGCGAGCACATCGCCCTTGGTCACGCGGCCGTCCTTGCCCGTGCCGGGCACGGAGCCTGCAGCCAGGTTGTTGTCGGCCATCAGCTTGGCCGCGGCGGGCATGGCCACGCCGGCCTTGGAGGCCGATGCAGCGGCAGGCGCAGCAGCGGGCGCGGCAGCCGGGGCGGCCGCAGGTGCTGCTGCGGCGGCGGGGGCAGCAGCAGCGGCCTTGCCGTCGGTGTCGATGCGGGCGATCAGCTGGCCCGCCACCACGGTGCCGCCGTCGGCGACCACGATCTCGGCCAGCACGCCGGCTGCGGGGGCCGGCACTTCCAGCACGACCTTGTCGGTCTCGATGTCGATCAGGATCTCGTCAGCAGCCACCAGCTCGCCGACTTTCTTCTTCCATTGCAGCATGGTGGCTTCTGCCACCGACTCGGACAGCTGCGGGACCTTGACTTCTACGATAGCCATTTGAATTCTTTCCGTTTCTTTGTTGCGCGTCGGGACCGGCGCACAGGCCGGTCCCGTTCTGTTTCATCGAGCGGGTGAGGCCCCTTACTTGGTCAGCACAAAGCCCTTGAGCTTGGCGAACGCAGCTTCCACCAGGGCCTTCTGCTGGTCCTGGTGCAGGTGGGCGTAGCCCACGGCCGGCGAGGCCGAGGCGGCACGGCCGGCATAGCCCAGCTTCTGGCCATCGAGCATGTTCTCGTGGATGTTGTGCTGGATGAAGAACCAGGCGCCCTGGTTCTGCGGCTCATCCTGGCACCACACGATGTCGGTGGCGTTCGGGTACTTCTTCAACTCGGCGGCGAAGGCCTTGTGCGGGAAGGGGTAGAGCTGCTCGACGCGGATGATGGCCGTGTCCTCCAGGCCCTTCTCCTCGCGCTTCTTGACCAGGTCGTAGTAGACCTTGCCCGAGCAGGCGATCACGCGCTTGACCTTGTCGGCCTTGAGTTCCTTCTGCTCGCCGATGACGGTCTGGAAGCTGCCCTTGGTGAACTCGGACAGCGGCGAGGTGGCGTCCTTGTTGCGCAGCAGGGACTTGGGCGTCATGATGACCAGCGGCTTGCGCAGGTCGCGGATCTGCTGGCGGCGCAGCACGTGGAAGATCTGGCTGGCCGTGGTCGGCTGCACGATCTGCATGTTCGTGTCGGCGGCCAGCTGCATGAAGCGCTCCAGGCGGGCCGAGCTGTGCTCGGGGCCCTGGCCTTCGTAGCCGTGCGGCAGCATCAGCGTGATGCCGTTGACGCGGCCCCACTTCACCTCGCCCGAGGCGATGAACTGGTCGATCACCACCTGCGCGCCGTTGGCGAAGTCGCCGAACTGCGCTTCCCAGATCACCAGGGTGTTGGGATCGTTCGAGGCGTAGCCGTATTCGAAGGCCAGCACGGCCTCCTCGGACAGGATGGAATCGATGACCGTGAAGGACGCCTGGCCCTCGCTGACGTTCTGGAGCGGAATGTAGGTGCCCTCGTCCCACTTCTCGCGGTTCTGGTCGTGGATCACGGCATGGCGGTGCGTGAAGGTGCCGCGGCCGCAGTCCTCGCCCGACAGGCGCACCGGGTAGCCGCTGGCCACCAGCGAGGCGAAGGCCATGTGCTCGCCCATGCCCCAGTCCACGGGAATCTCGCCGCGGCCCATGGCCGCGCGGTCGTCCAGCACCTTCTTCACGAGCTGGTGCGGCGTGACATTGGCGGGGATGGTGGTGATCTTCTCGGCCAGGCGCTTCCACTCGGCCAGGGGAATGGCGGTCTCGGCGGCATCGGTCCACTTCTTGTTCAGGAAGGGCGACCAGTCCACCGCGAACTTGCTCTTGAAGTTGGTCAGCACCGGGTCCACCGTGTGCTTGCCCGCGTCCATGGCGGCGCGGTAGGTCTTGACCATCTCGTCCGGGCCGTCGGCCTGCAGCACGCCCTGGGTGACGAGCCGGTCGCCGTAGAGCTTGCGCGTGCCCGGATGGGCGCCGATCTTCTTGTACATCAGCGGCTGGGTCAGGCTGGGGGTGTCCTGCTCGTTATGGCCCAGCTTGCGGAAGCAGATGATGTCGACCACCACGTCCTTCTTGAACTCCATGCGGAATTCCAGCGCGAGCTGGGTGGCCAGCACCACGGCTTCGGGATCGTCGCCGTTGACGTGCAGCACCGGCGCCTCGATCATCTTGACGATGTCGGTGCAGTACAGCGTGGAGCGCAGGTCGCGCGGGTCGCTGGTGGTGAAGCCGATCTGGTTGTTGATGATGAGGTGCACCGTGCCGCCCGTGCTGTAGCCACGGGTCTCGGACAGGGCCAGGGTTTCCTGGTTCACGCCCTGGCCGGCGAAGGCGGCATCGCCGTGCACCAGCACCGGCAGCACCTGCTTGCCCTCGGGGTCGCCACGGCGGTCCATGCGGGCACGCACCGAGCCCTCGACCACCGGGTTCACGATCTCCAGGTGCGAGGGGTTGAAGGCCAGCGAGAGGTGCACCGGGCCGCCGGGGGTGGTCACGTCGGAGCTGAAGCCCTGGTGGTACTTCACGTCACCGGCGGGCAGTTCTTCAGGGGCGGTGTGGTCGAACTCGGCGAACAGGTCCTTGGGCATCTTGCCCAGGGTGTTGACCAGCACGTTGAGGCGGCCGCGGTGGGCCATGCCGATCACGATCTCCTGCACGCCCTTGGAGCCGGCGAGCTGGATCAGCTCGTCCATGGCGGCGATGAAGCTCTCGCCCCCTTCGAGCGAGAAACGCTTCTGGCCCACGTACTTGGTGTGCAGGTAGCGCTCCAGGCCCTCGGCCGCGGTCAGGCGGTCCAGGATCTGCTTTTTCTTCTCGGCCGTGAAGTTGGGATTGGTGCGGATGCCTTCGAGCTTCTGCTGCCACCAGCGCTTCTGCGTCTGGTCGGTGATGTACATGTACTCGGCGCCGATGCTGCCGCAGTAGGTCTCGCGCAGCGCATTGAGCAGTTCGCGCAGCGACATGGTCTCGCCGGGGAAGAAGGTGTTGCTCGTGTTGAACACCGTCTCCAGGTCGGCATCGGTGAAGCCGTAGAAGGACGGCTCCAGCTCGGGAATATTGGGGCGCTCGGTGCGCTTGAGCGGGTCCAGATCGGCCCAGCGCTGGCCCACGTTGCGGTAGGCGGCGATCAGCTGCTGGGTGGCCACGCGCTTGCGGCCCATCTCGGAGTCGGCACCCGTGGCCATGACCACCTGGGTCACACCGGCCTTGGCACGCTCGGCAAAGGCATTGATCACCGGCAAGTGCGGGATGTCCTTGGAGTTGCTGCCATCGACCGCGGGCACGTGCTGCAGCGCGTCGAAGTAGTCGCGCCAGTTGTCGGGGACGCTGCCGGGATTGGCGAGATAGTTCTCGTACATCTCCTCGACGTACGGAGCATTGCCCCCGAACAGATAGGTGTTGTCGCGGTAAGTCTGGTAGACAGACGCCGCCTTGGATTCGCTCATTGCGCTGACCTCCGTTTCCCTGCAGGAAACTTTGAACTGGTTGAAAAACCTTCCGCGACACGGCTGGACCGGTTGGCGGATGCGACTGTGGCTGGAAGGGCCCAAGGGCAGATCAACTACCCCTCAGTACAGGGGCGATTGTGCCACCGAATGGGCCCTGGCACCAGTGAACTTATGTTTCCGGATGCTGATTCTTATGATTTGACGAGCTCGCGCACCTGTTGCAGGGCCGTCGGATCGTCCAGCGTGGTCAGGTCACCCGGGTCGCGGCCCTCGGCCACGGCCTGCAGCGCGCGGCGCAGCAGCTTGCCGCTGCGGGTCTTGGGCAGCAGGTTGACGAAGAACACCCGCGAAGGCCGCGCCACCGCGCCCAGCTGGCTGTCCACCACCTTCATCACCTCGCCCTCGAGCTTGAGGCGGGCGTTGGCGTCGCCCAGCGCGCTGGCGTCCTTGGCCACGGCAAAGGCCATGGCCACCTGGCCCTTGAGCTGGTCGGCCACACCCACCACGGCCACCTCGGCAATGTTCGGGTGGCTGGCGATGCATTCCTCGATCTCGCGCGTGCCCAGGCGGTGGCCCGCCACGTTGATCACGTCGTCCGTACGGCCCAGGATGAAGAAATAGCCGTCCTCGTCGCGGATGCCCCAGTCGAAGGTACTGTAGACCAGCTTGCCCGGGATGCTCTTCCAGTAGGTGTTGACGAAGCGCGCGTCGTCGCGCCACACGGTCTGCATGCAGCCCGGCGGCAGCGGGCCCTCGATGGCCACCACGCCCTTCTGGTTGGCGCCGGTGAGCTCCTCGCCCGTGCTCTCGTTGATCAGCTTCACGTTGTAGCCGTACATGGGCACGCCCGGGCTGCCGAATTTGCTTTTCGCCTTCTCGATGCCGTTGGCAATCGTCAGGATGGGCCAGCCGGTCTCGGTCTGCCAGTAGTTGTCGATGATGGGCACGCCCAGGCCCTGGCTGATCCACTGCGCCGTGGGCTCGTCCAGCGGCTCGCCGGCCAGGTAGAGCGCCCTGAGGCTGGACAGGTCGTACTTCTTGAGGAAGGCCGGGTCCTGCTTCTTGAGCACGCGCACCGCCGTCGGCGCCGAGAACATGCGCGTCACCTTGTACTTCTCCACCAGCTGCCACCAGATGCCCGCGTCCGGACGGATGGGCAGGCCCTCGTACATGATGGTCGCCATGCCGGCGATCAGCGGGCCGTAGATGATGTAGCTGTGCCCCACCACCCAGCCGATGTCGCTGGTCGAGAAGTAGGTCTCGCCGGGCTGGCCCTCGTAGATGTACTTCATGCTCGCGGCCAGGGCCACGGCGTAGCCGCCGGTGTCACGCTGCACGCCCTTGGGCTTGCCCGTGGTGCCGCTGGTATAGAGCGTGTAGCTGATGTGGGTGGCGTCCACCCAGGCGCAGGGCACTTGGGTATTCAGATGCTGCTCGCGCAGCGGGCCCCAGAGCTGGTCGCGCCCGGCGGTGAGCTCCATGGGCGACAGGCCGCGGTCTACCAGCAGCACCGATTGCGGCTTGTGCTTGGAGAGGCGGATCGCCTCGTCCAGCAGCGGCTTGTAGGCCACCACCTTGCCGCCGCGCGAACCCGCGTCGGCACTGACCACCACCTTGGGTTCGGCATCCTCGATACGGCTGGCCAGCGAGCCCGAGGCAAAGCCACCGAACACCACCGAGTGGATGGCGCCGATGCGCGCGCAGGCCAGCATGGCAAAGGCCGCCTCGGCAATCATGGGCATGTAGATCAGCACCCGGTCGCCCTGCCCCACGCCCAGGCCCTGCAGCACGGCCGCCATGCGCTGCACCTCGGCGTGCAGTTCGGCAAAGCTGTAGGTCTTTTCCTGGCCGGTCTCGGTGCTCACATAGATCAGCGCCGGCTGGTTCGCGCGCGCCTTGAGGTGCCGGTCCACCGCGTTGTGGCAGAGGTTGGTCGTGCCCCCCACGAACCAGCGCGCAAACGGCGGATTGCTGTAGTCGCAGATCTGCTGCGGCGGCGTCTGCCACTCGATCAGCTGCGCCTGCTCGGCCCAGAAGGCGTCGCGGTCGGTGATGGATCGGCGATGGAACTCGGCGTAGGAACTCATGCGGACTCTCCTCGTCTTATCGTCATTAAATTGAATTCATAATTATGAATGCCGATCTTGCGGCAAACTGACGCAGTCCGGCCGATTCCGGGCCGGAAAATGATCCAAATCAAGCTTTCCTGCCGCGCACCGGCTTGCGTCCGCCCCGCGGCGGCCAGCGCCGCCAGAGCCAGAGCACCAACAGACCAAAGGCCGTGTAGGCCAGCACGAAGACCCAGGGCGGTGCGTCGTAATACAGCCAGTGCTGCACCCAGTGCTCGATGAAGCTTTTCTCGTAACCCCCCAGGCGCGCCTGGCGGCGCAGCCAGTTCTCCAGCACCGTCAGCGGGCAGGCCTGCCCCAGCCAGGCCTGGGCCACCACCACGGCAATGGCCGCCAAGTGGGCCCAGCGCAGCAGCGGCGAGCGCACCCAGGCCCAGCCCGCGGGTCCGCCCAGCAACACCGCCAGTGCCACGCCCAGCACGAAGAGCACCACCGCAAAGTGCAGGGTGAGCACCGCATCCGCCAGCATCTGCCACAGCCGCAGTTCGTCCATGATGGCCCCATGATAGAACCCGGCCGCGACGGGCCATTACACTCGCCCACATGCTGCACAGCCCCATCAAGCACTGTCGCAACTGCGGCGCGGCCGTGACCTACCGCATCCCCGACGACGGCGACACCCGCGAACGCGCGGTCTGCCCCGCCTGCAGCACCATCCACTACGAAAACCCGCTCAATGTGGTCGGCACCGTGCCGCACTGGGGCGACAAGGTGCTGCTGTGCAAGCGCAACATCGAGCCGCGCAAGGGCAAGTGGACCCTGCCCGCGGGTTTCCTGGAGCTCAACGAAACCGCGTCCCAGGGCGCCGCGCGTGAGACCGACGAGGAGGCCGGCGCCCAGATCGAGCTCGAGGGCCTGTACACCATCATCAGCGTACCGCGCGTGGGCCAGGTGCACCTGTTCTACCGCGCCCGCCTGCTCAGCGACCAGTTCGACCCCGGCACCGAGACCATGGAAGCCCGGCTTTACGCCGAGGACGAGATCCCCTGGGACGAGATCGCCTTTCGCACCGTCAAGGAGACGCTGGAGCGCTATTTCGCCGACCGGCGGGCGGGCCGTTTCCAGGTCCACGAGCTCGATCTGAGCTGAGCGAGCGCCCGGCGCTGACAGAAACCCTTACATCTCCCCGCTTTTCAGGCTTTCGGCGCCCGCCGATTGGGGGTACATTCGGCTGCAGGATGCACCCAGTGTGATTTTTTTCACGCGGCATCCCGGATCGATACCGAGACATGAAAAGGCAAGAGCATTTTTGGAACGTAGACCTGCGGGTCGTCTTCAAGGAGTGGCTCTCCCAGCTGTGGACTTTTTTCCTCACGCTGCTGACCTTCCTGGGCATCGGCCTGCCCGTGCTCATCTCGATCTTCGTTCTGTGGTATCTTGCCGGCTTCCCGCGCCTGACCATGTCGTTCTGAGCGACCGCCAGCGCCGTCGCTCCCCGCTCGCCGGGCGACCCGCCTGTTTAGCCTGCAAGAGTTCCTGTGAAAGACGAGTCTGCCTTCCTGCAGCCCACGACCGCTGCCCCCGCCGACGCCGACGAGCCGCCGGTGGCCCACCTGCCCCTCTACCGTCCCGGCACCCGCGTGGTCTACCAGGGCCAGTACTGCACGGTCGGTCATGTCGTGATCAGCCGCAGCGAGCTGCTGGTGCACCTGCAGGAGCCGGGCATCTCGGTCCCGGCCGAGAAGGTGCAGCTCGCCCCCACGCGCATCCTGCTGCAACGCAGCTGAGCCCTCGCCATCTGCGGGGCCGCCACGCCCGTCACGCCCCATGAACACCTCCTTCGATCCCGAGGCCTTGCAAGCCATCCTGGCGGCCCTGCCTGACCCCGGCTTCATCCTCACCGAGAGCGGGCGTTACGCCGCCCTCTACGGCGGTACCGACAGCCGCTATTACCACGACGGCTCGGCCCTCGTGGGCCGGCGCATGCACGAGGTGCTGCAACCCGCCAAGGCCGACTGGTTCCTGAAGCAGATCCAGGCTGCGCTGGCGCAGGGCAAGATGCGCGTCGTCGAATACGAGCTGGGCAACCGCGACGTGCTGGGCCTGCCCGACGAAGGCCCCACCGAGCCCATCTGGTTCGAAGGCCGCATCTCCCCGCTGGACCTGCGCATCGAGGGCGAGGCCGCCGTGCTCTGGGTGGCCAGCAACATCACGGCCCGCAAGCGGCTCGAGGACCAGCTGCGCGCGCAGTCCGAGACCGACGAGCTCACCGGCCTGGCCAACCGCCGCAAGCTCATGGCCGAGATCGTCGCACACCACCAGGCCTATGTGCGCTACGGCCAGCCCACCTCGGTGATCTACTTCGACATCGACCACTTCAAGTCCCTGAACGACAGGCACGGCCACCCGGCCGGCGACGCCGCCCTGCAGGCCGTGGCCCAGGCCGTGCGCAGCCAGCTGCGCAAGACCGACCTGGCGGCCCGCCTGGGCGGGGATGAATTCGTCGTGGCCTGCCCGCACACCGGCGCGCAGGACGCGCAGACCTTCGCGCTGCGCCTGTGCGACAGCGTCACGGCCGCGCTCGCGCCCTACGCCCCGGACACGAAGATCGGCAGCATCAGCGCCGGCGTGGCCACCACGGAAAGCAGCGACAGCGGCCCCGACGACCTGCTGCGCCGCGCCGACGCCGGCCTCTACGAAGCCAAGCGCAAGGGCCGCGACCGCGTGGTCTACGTCAGCGCCTGAGAACACAGGCGCGGTGGCTTGAAAAGCGGGTATTGGCCTGCCCGGAGGGAATCGAACCCCCGACCCACAGCTTAGAAGGCGGAAACTCTGTTCTATATTTTATTGTTTAAATTCAATAACTTACACAGATATTTATTGCCGAAATCCGAAATTTGCTCCAGAATTGCTCCAAACCGACAGGGGCAAGTAGTTGAAAGACAAGCAACAGGGCAAAGAAGCAGCTCGAAAGAGCAAAGCAAAAAGCAAGGTTGAGACTCGCATCAGCGAGAGTGTTGATTCATTTCCAAACCTGAGCCATTTCTAACCGGATTCACGTCCAAATCTGAGCCACGTTATCCACCTATCC
>JAIESX010000029.1 GCA_019745555.1 Burkholderiaceae bacterium
AAGAAGGCCTGCGCTTCGCCATCCGCGAAGGCGGCAAGACGGTCGGCGCCGGCGTCGTGGCCAAGATCATCGACTGATCAGGCTACCGGGGCGACCGTCAGGTCGCCCCGGTCCGATCCTGATTGAAAGGAAGAATCATGGCTACCAAGCAAAAGATCCGCATCCGCCTCAAGGCCTTCGACTACAAACTGATTGACCAGTCGGCCGCCGAGATCGTGGACACCGCCAAGCGCACCGGCGCCATCGTCAAGGGCCCCGTGCCCCTGCCGACGCGCATGAAGCGTTTCGACATCCTGCGCTCGCCGCACGTCAACAAGACGAGCCGCGACCAGTTCGAGATCCGCACCCACCAGCGCCTGATGGACATCGTCGACCCGACCGACAAGACGGTCGACGCCCTGATGAAGCTGGACCTGCCGGCTGGCGTGGACGTGGAAATCAAGCTGCAGTGATGCGGCGCCAGGCCTGGCCGCCACCCGGTGGGCAGTCCTGAAATCGACGGAAATGGCCGGATTTGCCTCTCAGGGCAAATCCGGCTATACTTTCGGGCTCCGCCGGATTTCGGCGGGGTTTCATCAACCCTCTTTCACATTCCAAACGCGCCTGACCAATTGAAGTCGGGGCGGTGAAAGCAAAGGAGTAAAAATGAGTCTGAGCAATCGATTGGGGTTGCTGGGGCGCAAGGTGGGCATGATGCGTCTGTTCACCGATGACGGCGATGCAGTGCCCGTCACGGTGGTGGATGTGTCCAACAACCGAGTGACCCAGGTCAAGACCCAGGATACCGACGGCTATGTCGCCCTCCAGGTGACGTTCGGCGCGCGCAAGGCTTCGCGCGTGACCAAGCCGGTTGCCGGCCACCTCGCCAAGGCGGGTGTGGAAGCCGGTGAAATCATCCAGGAATTCCGTGTCGCTGCCGACACCGCAGCCAAGTACCAGGCCGGTGCCACGCTGCCTGTGGCCGAGCTGTTCGCCGTGGGTCAGAAGGTCGACGTGCAGGGCACCTCGATCGGCAAGGGCTTTGCCGGCACGATCAAGCGTCACAACTTCAGCTCGCAGCGTGCCTCGCACGGTAACAGCCGTTCGCACAATGTGCCGGGCTCCATCTCCATGGCGCAGGATCCGGGCCGTGTGTTCCCGGGCAAGAAAATGACCGGCCACATGGGCGACGAGACCGTGACGACCCAGAACCTGGACGTGATCCGTATCGACGAAGCCCGTCAGCTGCTGCTGATCAAGGGCGCCATTCCCGGCTCCGCCGGCGGTTTCGTGACCGTCCGTCCCGCCGTGAAGGTCAAAGCCAAGAACGCGAAAGGAGCGAACTGATGCAGCTCGAACTCCTGAACGACCAGGGCCAGGCCGCTTCCAAGCTGGAAGCCCCTGACACCGTGTTCGGTCGTGAATACAACGAAGCGCTGGTGCACCAGATCGTGGTGGCCTTCCAGGCCAACGCACGCCAGGGCACCCGTGCCCAGAAGGACCGCGAACAGGTCAAGCACTCGACCAAGAAGCCGTTCAAGCAGAAGGGTACCGGCCGCGCCCGTGCCGGTATGACGTCCTCGCCGCTGTGGCGCGGGGGTGGTCGCATCTTCCCGAACAGCCCGGACGAGAACTTCACCCAGAAGATCAACAAGAAGATGTACCGCGCCGGCATGGCGTCCATCTTCTCCCAGCTGGCCCGCGAAGGCCGCCTGGCCGTGGTCGAGTCGCTCAAGGTCGACTCGCCCAAGACCAAGCAGCTGGCCGCCAAGTTCAAGGCCATGAACCTCGACTCCGTGCTGGTGATCGCCGACCAGGTCGACGAGAACCTGTACCTGGCTTCGCGCAACCTGGCCAACGTGCTGGTTGTCGAGCCGCGCTACGCCGACCCGCTGTCGCTGGTGCACTACCGCAAGGTGCTGGTGACCAAGGCTGCTGTGGACCAACTCAAGGAGATGTTCGCATGAGCACCGCCGCCAAGTTTGAAGAAGGTCGTCTGATGCAGGTGCTCGTGGCCCCCATCGTGTCCGAAAAGGCCACCATGGTTGCCGAGAAGAGCAATGCAGTGACGTTCAAGGTGCTGCAGAACGCGACCAAGCCTGAAATCAAGGCCGCCGTTGAGCTGATGTTCAAGGTCGAGGTCAAGGGCGTCTCTGTGGTCAATACCAAGGGCAAGACCAAGCGCTATGGCAAGTCCGTCGGTCGCCGCGACAACGTTCGCAAGGCCTACGTGACCCTCAAGCCGGGTCAAGAGCTGAACCTGTCCGGGGAGGCTGCGTAATCATGGCTGTTATCAAGATGAAACCGACTTCCCCCGGCCAGCGCGCCGTGGTGAAGATCTCGCGTGACCACCTGTACAAGGGTGAGGCTTTTGCACCGCTGCTGGAGCCCCAGTTCCAGAAGTCCGGTCGCAACAACAACGGCCACATCACCACCCGTCACAAGGGGGGTGGCCACAAGCACCACTACCGCGTGGTCGACTTCAAGCGCAACAAGGACGGCATCCCCGCCAAGGTTGAGCGCATCGAATACGACCCGAACCGCTCGGCCCACATCGCGCTGGTGTGCTATGCCGACGGCGAGCGTCGCTACATCATCGCGCCGCGTGGCCTGGAAGTGGGCGCCACCATCGTGAACGGTGCCGAGGCGCCGATCCGTGTGGGCAACACGCTGCCGATCCGCAACATCCCGGTGGGTTCCATCATCCACTGCATCGAGTTGCAGGCCGGCAAGGGTGCCCAGGTGGTGCGTTCCGCCGGTGCGTCTGCCACGCTGCTGGCCCGCGAAGGCACGTACGCCCAGGTGCGCATGCGCTCGGGCGAAGTGCGCAAGATCCATATCGAGTGCCGCGCCACCATCGGCCAGGTCGCCAACGAAGAACACAGCCTGCGCCAGCTCGGCAAGGCCGGTGTGAAACGCTGGATGGGCATTCGCCCGACCGTCCGTGGTGTGGTCATGAACCCGATCGACCACCCGCACGGTGGCGGCGAGGGCAAGACCGGCGAAGGCCGTCATCCGGTCGATCCGTGGGGCAATCTGACCAAGGGTTACCGTACCCGCAACAACAAGCGCACGCAGGTCATGATCGTGTCGCGTCGCAAGAAGTAAGGGGCTAGGAAAATGACACGCTCTCTTAAGAAGGGTCCGTTCGTGGACCATCACCTGGTGGCCAAGGTTGACAAGGCCGTTGCCACCAAGGACAAGAAGCCGATCAAGACCTGGTCGCGTCGCTCCATGATCCTGCCCGAGTTCATCGGTCTGACGATCGCCGTGCACAACGGCAAGCAACACGTGCCGGTCTACATCACCGATCAAATGGTGGGCCACAAGCTGGGTGAGTTCGCACTGACGCGCACCTTCAAGGGCCACCCTGCGGACAAAAAAGTCCAGAAGAAGTAAGGAGTAGACATGGAAACCCGTGCAACCCTCCGTGGCGTCCGCCTGTCGGTGGACAAGGGCCGTCTGGTTGCGGACCTGATCCGCGGCAAGAAGGTCGACCAGGCCCTGAACATCCTGCAGTTCACGCAGAAAAAAGCTGCCGTGATCATCAAGAAGGTTCTGGAGTCTGCCATTGCCAACGCTGAGCACAACGACGGCGCCGACATCGACGAACTGAAGGTCAAGACCATCTACGTCGAGCAGGGCACCACGCTCAAGCGCTTCACCGCGCGTGCCAAGGGCCGTGGCAACCGTATCAGCAAGCCCACGTGCCATGTGTACGTGACGGTCGGCAACTAAAGAGGTCAGAAGGATATGGGACAAAAAATCAACCCGACCGGCTTCCGCCTCGCCGTCAGCCGTAACTGGGCTTCGCGTTGGTACGCGAGCAACCGTGACTTCGCCGGCATGCTGGCCGAAGACATCAAGGTGCGTGAGTACCTGAAGACCAAGCTCAAGAACGCGTCCGTTTCGCGCGTGCTGATTGAGCGCCCTGCCAAGAATGCCCGTATCACGATCTTCTCGGCACGTCCGGGCGTCGTGATCGGCAAGAAGGGCGAGGACATCGAAAACCTGAAGCGTGACCTGGGCAAGCAGCTGGGCGTGCCGGTGGCCGTGAACATCGAGGAAGTGCGCAAGCCCGAAATCGATGCCAAGCTGATCGCCGACAGCATCACCCAGCAGCTCGAGAAGCGCATCATGTTCCGTCGTGCCATGAAGCGTGCCATGCAGAACGCCATGCGTCTGGGTGCCCTGGGCATCAAGATCATGTCGGCTGGCCGTCTGAACGGCATCGAAATCGCCCGTACCGAGTGGTACCGCGAAGGCCGTGTGCCGCTGCACACCCTGCGCGCCGACATCGACTACGGCACCTCGGAAGCCAAGACCACCTACGGCGTCATCGGCGTCAAGGTCTGGGTGTACAAGGGTGACAACCTTGGCCGCAACGAGCAGCCCGCCGCTGCCGAGCCGCGTGCCGAAGAAGAGCGTCGTCCGCGTGGCCCGCGCCGCGATGGCCGTCCTGCCGGTGACCGTCCCGCGGCTCCCCGCGGTGCCCGTCGCCCGGCCGGCACCAACGCCGCGCCTGCCGACGGTAGCGACAAACCCGCCGAGGCCGCTGGTGCCGAGGCCCCGAAAACCGCCGTTAAGCGCGTCCGCAAAGTCGCCGCGCCAGCTGCAGCAGCTGACGGCGCCAAAGGAGAATAAACATGCTGCAACCCGCTCGCAGAAAATACCGCAAGGAGCAGAAGGGCCGTAACACCGGTATCGCCACCCGTGGCAGTACCGTGGCTTTCGGCGACTTCGGCCTGAAATGTACCGATCGCGGCCGCCTGACGGCGCGCCAGATCGAGGCGGCACGTCGTGCCATCTCCCGTCACGTCAAGCGTGGCGGCCGCATCTGGATCCGCGTGTTCCCCGACAAGCCGATCTCCCAGAAGCCTGCTGAAGTGCGTATGGGTAACGGCAAGGGCAACCCCGAGTACTACGTGGCTGAGATCCAGCCCGGCAAGATCGTGTTCGAGATCGTCGGCGTGCCCGAAGAGCTGGCCCGCGAAGCGTTCAAGCTGGCTGCTGCCAAGCTGCCGCTGCGCACCACCTTTGTCAGCCGCATGATCGGCCAGTAATTCAGGAGAACGAAGAAATGAAAGCTGCTGAACTGCGCCAGAAAGACGTTGCCGGCGTGCAAGCCGAGGTCAAGGAGCTGCAAAAGGCTCACTTCGGCCTGCGCATGCAGAAAGCCACGCAACAGCTGAACAACACCTCGTCGCTGCGCTCGACCCGTCGGGCCATCGCGCGTGCGAAGACCGTTCTTGCTGAAAAGCAAGCCGCCAAATAAGGAGCCGACATGACGGAAGCTAAGAAATCCCTCAAGCGCACCTTGATTGGCCAGGTGGTCAGCGACAAGCGTGCCAAGACCGTGACCGTGCTGGTCGAGCGTCGCGTCAAGCACCCGATCTACGACAAGATCGTGATCAAGTCGAGCAAGTACCACGCCCATGACGAAAAGGGTGAGTTCAAGCTTGGCGACAAGATCGAGATCACCGAAAGCCGCCCGATCTCCAAGACCAAGAACTGGGTTGCCACCCGTCTGGTCGAGAAGGCTGCTGCGGTCTAAGCATTTGGCAGCCCAGGCTGCAACGATGCACAAAACGGCTCACAATGCGTGAGCCGTTTTTTTTGGCTCATTTTTCACCCTATTGAGGAGCACACCATGATCAAAGTCGGAGACACCCTGCCCAGCGCCACCCTGATGGAGTATTCGGAAGTCGAGGGCAATGGCTGCAGCATCGGCCCCAATCCGGTGGACGTGAGCAAGAGCGTGGCGGGCAAGACCATCGCGATCTTCGGCCTGCCCGGCGCCTACACGCCGACCTGCTCGGCCAAGCATGTGCCGGGCTATGTGGAGAAGTTCAACGAATTCAAGGCCGCCGGTGTCGACGAGATCTGGTGTGTGAGCGTCAACGATGCCTTCGTCATGGGCGCCTGGGCGCGGGATCAGAAGACCGCTGGCAAGGTGCGCATGCTGGCCGACGGCAGCGCCGATTTCGCCAAGGCCACGGGCCTGACGCTGGACCTGACCGCACGCGGCATGGGTCTGCGCAGCAACCGCTACTCAATGCTGGTCAAGGACGGCAAGGTGCAGAGTCTCAACATCGAGGCCCCGGGCAAGTTCGAGGTCAGCGATGCGGGCACCCTGCTGGGCCAGGCCAAGGCCTGAGCCGTTCGCGCCGTTCCGCAAGAGGCCACCGCCGTAAGGCGGTGGCCTTTTTCATGGGCCTAGAGACGGGTGTCTGCCAGCGTGGCCATGAGGTAGTGTGCGCCAGCTATGGGGTTGTGATAGTAGGGCGGAACCTCTTCGAAACCCAGGTCCTCATAGAGGGTGCGTGCGGCTTCCATGTCGTCCAGGGTGTCGAGCAGCACATGGTCGTAGCCGCTGACCCGGGCCGCATCGAGGATGGCCTCGGCCAGCTGCCGACCCAGACCCAGGCCGCGGTAGGCAGGGCGCACATACAGGCGCTTCATCTCGCTGGCGTTCGGGTAGTCGGCCGTGTCCAGGGGGCGCAGGGCGCAGCAGCCGGCCACCGCGCCATCCACGCGGGCCAGCAGCAGGGCGCCACGCGGCATGGCATAGTCGCCGGGCAGGGAGGCCAGTTCCTCCTCGAAACCCTGGAAACAGAGGTCGATGCCCAGGCTGTCCGCGTATTCGCGGAAAATCTCGCGCACCGCGTCGAAATCAGCCGGCAGCTGAGGGGTCAGAAGCTCGACAGTAGGACGTGACACAGTCATCGTGGGAAACAGGTATGAAGGGCAAGTTTAGCGTCATGAAAAGGCAGCATTTCCTGGTGGGATTCCTTGGCGTCGGCCTGCTGGCCGGCTGCCAGTCGGTGCAGACCACCGGGGCGGGGCAGGTGGGCGTCACGCGCAACCAGTACATGGGCGTGAGCGCGGCCCAGGTGGATGCGGCCTCGGCCCAGTCCTATCGCAAGATGCTCCAAGAGGCCGAGGCCAAGAAGCAGCTCAACCGCGATCCAGCCATGGTGGCGCGGGTGCAGGGCATCGCCAAGAAGCTGATTGCGCAGACCGTGCACTTCCGGGCCGACGCGCTGAACTGGCAATGGGAGACCAACGTCTTCCAGAGCAACGAGGTCAATGCCTTCTGCATGGCTGGGGGCAAGATCGGCATCTACAGCGGCCTGATCGAGAAGCTCAAGATCACCGACGACGAGCTCGCGGCGGTCATGGGGCACGAGATCGCGCACGCGCTGCGCGAGCATGTTCGTGAACAGGTGTCGCGGCAGCAGGCCGCCCAGATCCCTGGGCTGCTGGTCGCGATCGCGACGGGCAACCGGGCGCTCGCCGACCTGAGCGACACCCTGACGCAGGTCAGCTTCTCCCTGCCCCGCAGCCGCGAGGCCGAAAGCGAGGCCGATCTGATCGGTGTGGAGCTGGCCGCCCGTGCCGGTTACGACCCCCGTGCCGCCATCACCTTGTGGCAGAAGATGAACGGCCTGGGTGGCGCTCGCCCGCCCGAGTTCCTCAGCACCCATCCCTCACCATCTTCGCGCCAGGAGGAGCTGGCGCGCATGAGCGAGTTGGTGATGCCGCTCTACGAGGAAAGTCGCCGTCGTTGAAGGCTCAGGGGCCCGCGTAGCGCAGCAACGCGGCCACGGCAAGCGCACAGAGCAGGAGCAGCACGAGCGCCAGTAGACGGCTGCGGACGTCGTCGCGCGCAGCCTCGACCGTTTCGGGCAGCAGCTTGTCACCACTGACCATGGGAAGGATCAGATTCTGTCCGCGGCCCCAGAGATACCAGAGGACGGCCGCAATGTGCAGTCCCACCAGTCCGATCAGCACCCATTGCCCGACAGCACGGTGATACCAGCTGGCCGCGCTGACCCACGCCCCGGGAACAAGATGGGTGAGCGGCCCCGCGGACGCGATCTCGTCGTCACTGACCAGGCCGGTGGCCACCTGTGCGAGCAGCAAGCCCAGCAGCGCAAACACCGACAGCGCCCCCGTCGGGCTGTGTCCGATGGCATGGGCCGGATCGCCCTGGCCGCGCAGATAGCGCCAGAGACTGGCCGGGGCATAGACAAAGCTGGCAAAGCGCGACCAGCGCCCGCCCAGCAGCCCCCAGAGCAGGCGGAAAAGCAGCAGGGTCAGCATGGCGTAGCCGAGCCGGAAGTGCCAGTCCATCAGGCCGAGCTTGGCGCTGACGACCAGGCCGATCACGCACAGGGCCAGCAGCCCGTGAAACAGGCGGGTCGGCAGATCCCAGATCCGGACGCGGTGTGGCATGGTGTCCTCGTGATCCGTGCAAGGAGGGGTGGAGATCGGTATTTTCCCTGAGAAGGCCCGCTCTGGCGAACTTTCGGTGTGGGGTCTGTCTCCCAGACCCGGGAACCTTCCCGTCAACCAGCAAAGGACCGCCCGATGAAAACCATCACCACCCTGGTCGTGGCTGCCGCCGCCCTGGGTTTCAGCAGCCTGGCTTCGGCCCAGTTTGCCAAACCCGAAGATGCCGTCAAGTACCGCAAGAATGCCCTCTTTGTGATGCAGCAGCACTACGCACGCGTGGGCGCCATGGCCAGCGGCCGGGCGCCCTTCGATGCCAAGGTGGCAGCCGACAACGCGGCCATCGCGGAAGCCATGCCGCGCCTGCCCTGGGCTGCCTTCGGCGAAGGCACGGACAAGGGGGATACCAAGGCCAGGCCCGAGATCTGGATGGAGCAGGCCAAGTTCAAGGCCGCTGCCGAAAAGATGCAGGGCGAGATGAGCAAGCTGGCCGCCGCCACGAAGACCGGCAATCTGGACAGCGTCAAGGCCGCCTTCCAGGCGACGGCCGCCAGTTGCAAGGCCTGCCATGACGACTTCCGGCAGTGAGCGCCGGCCTGCCCCATGCAAAACGGCCCCGAGGGGCCGTTTTGCATGGGGGCCGCTGGAGAGCCAGGCGTTCAGGCCTGGGCCAGCAGCTCCTCGATCAGCCGGTGCAGCTCGGCGAAGTCGGGTTCGCCCACATAGCGCTTGACGATCTCTCCCCGCTTGTTGACCAGGTAAGTGGTGGGCGTCAGTCGCACATCCCCCCAGGCCTGGGCCACGGTCCCGGTGTTGTCGATCGCCACCTTGAAGGGCAGCTTGCGCGTCTGGCTGAAGTTCACCACGTAGCTGGGCGGGTCGTAGCTCATGGCCACGGCCACGGTGTCGTAGCCGCGCTCGCGGTACTTCTCGTAGGTCGCCATGAGCTGGGGCATCTCGGCCACGCAGCTGGTGCAGCTGGTGGCCCAGAAGTTCACCAGCACGACCTTGCCGCGGAAATCGGCGGTCTCCTTCTTGGAGCCATCCAGCAGGACGAAGGCGGTGTCCGGGGCCGGGCCGAAGCCGGGGCTGCGCAGCAGCAGCCAGCCGGCCACGGCGAGCACCGCGACTGCGGCAAGATAGAGGGGGCGTTTCATCGCGGGAGACAAAGACATCATGGATCGACGCAAGTTTAATGGGCTTGGAGCGGGCTGGCTGGCCGGAGTTCCCGCGCTGTGGGCGACAGAGGCTTCGGCGTTGAGTCTGGCTGACCTGAGCCAGGGCGAGGCGGTGCAAGGGCTCAAGAGCGCCCTGGAGCGCGGGGCCCGGACGGCGATTGCCGAACTGGGCCGGCTCGACGGTTTTCTGGGCCGTGACCAGGTTCGTATTCCCCTGCCCCGGCGCTTGCAGGAGCATGAGAAGCTGCTGCGACGTCTGGGCCAGGGCCGGCGCCTGGACGAGCTGGTCACGACCATGAACCGTGCTGCCGAGGCAGCCGTGCCCCAGGCCCAGGAGCTCATGCTGGGCGCGGTGCGCAACATGACCGTGGACGATGGCAAGCAGATCCTGCGCGGGGGCGACACGTCGGTCACCACCTTCTTTGCCGACAAGACCCGCGTGCCGCTGGGGCAGAAATTCCTGCCGGTGGTCAGCGCCACGACCGCGCGGCTGAACCTGGCGGGGCAATACAACCGCCTGGTCGGCAAGGCGTCCGATCTCGGGCTGCTGCGGGGCGAGGATGCGACGATCGAGCAGTATGTGACAGGCAAGGCACTCGACGGGCTCTATTTCATGATCGGCGAAGAAGAGCGCAAGATCCGTCGGGATCCCGTCGGGACGGGCAGTGCACTGCTGAGCAAGGTGTTCGGCGCGCTGCGGTAGCGATAATCGGTGCATGGCACGACTTCGACTCGCACTCCTGCTTCTCGCGCTGGCGCTCGCGGCCTGCAGCCCCAGCCTGAACTGGCGTGAAGTCCGTCCGTCCGGCGGCGAGCTCAAGGCTTTGCTGCCCTGCAAACCTGACCAGGCGACGCGACGACAAAGCCTGGCCGGTTATGACGTGGATCTCGCCATGCTTGGTTGCGAGGCGGGTGGCGGTCTGTACGCCATCTCGGTGGTGGAGCTGGGTGCCCCCCAGCAGGCGCATCCGGTCCAGGCCCAGTGGCAGACCAATCTGCTGGCTACGATGCAGGCCCAGGGCGCGCAGCGCCAGCCGTTTGCCATCCGCGGCGCCAGCGCCCAGCCCGAGGCCTTGCGCCTGCAAGCCGTGGGGCGCAACGCCGAGGGCCGCCCGCTCACCGTGCAGGCCGTCTGGTTCACGCGCGGCAACCGGCTCTACCACGCTGCACTCTATGCGGAGCAGCTCACCCCGGAGATGAGCGAACCCTTCTTCGGCGGCCTGGAGCTGCCGTGAGCGCCGTGCTCGGACGGCGCGCGGCCGTCATCGTCTTTCTCGTCTTCGCCTTCGCCTACTTCTTCTCGGCCCTGGTGCGCTCGGTGACGGCGACCCTGTCGCCGCAGCTGACGGCCGAGTTCGCGCTGAGTGCGCGCGACCTCGGTCTGCTGGCCGGTGGCTACTTCCTGGGCTTCGCGGCCTTGCAGCTGCCGCTGGGCCAGTGGCTGGACCGCCATGGCCCGCGCAATGTGATCCTTGGTTTCCTTGCCGTGGCGGTGGCGGGCTGCGCGGCCTTCGCGCTGGCGCAGGGGTTCACCGGCCTGCTGCTGGCGCGTGTGCTCTGCGGTGTGGGCCTGGGGGCCTGTCTGATGGCGCCGCTGACGGGCTACCGGCGCTGGCTGGACCCGGTGAGCCAGCTGCGCGCCAACTCCTGGATGCTGATGACCGGATCCATGGGCATGGTGGCCTCCACACTGCCGGTGCAGTGGCTGCTGCCGCAGTTCGGCTGGCGCCCGATCTTCTGGGGCCTGGCCGGTCTGCTGCTGCTGGCCATGCTGCTGATCGCCTGGCGAGTGCCGGGCTGGACGCGACCGGTTGGCGCCGTCGCGCCCGCCACCCGGGGTACGTATGCCGAAGTCTGGCGCCATCGCTATTTCCGCCGCCTCACGCCGGTGGGCTTCTTCAACTACGGCGGCATGGTGGCCATCCAGACCCTGTGGGCCGTGCCTTGGATGGTGCGCGTCGCGGGCTACACGCCGGTGCAGGCGGCCACCAATCTGTTCTGGATCAACGTGGCCATGCTGTGCACCTTCTGGTCCTGGGGCCTGCTGGTGCCGAGGCTGACCCAGCGCGGCGTGCACGCCAACCATCTGATCGCCTGGGGTACGCCGCTGAGCCTGGCGGTGTTGGCCGCCATCGTCCTCATGGGCGAGCGCTGGGCCGGCTATTCCGGCTGGCTGTGGGCGCTGTTCTGCGTGAGCTCGACGTTCCTGTCGCTGGCCCAGCCGGCCGTGGGCATGGCCTTCCCCAGCGAGCTGGCCGGACGTGCACTCTCGGCCTACAACCTGGTCATCTTTGCCGGTGTCTTTGTCGTGCAATGGGGCATCGGCCTGCTGATCGATGCGCTGCAAGCCCTGGGCTGGGGCACGGGCGATGCCTTCCGCGGCGCCTTGGGCATCTTCCTCGTGCTCAACCTGGCGTCCTACGCCTATTTCCTGGCAGCGAAGCGGCCATAATCAGCCCAGCATGAACGGCATCGTCATCATCGCCCACGCTCCGCTGGCCAGCGCGCTGCGCCAGTGCGTGGCCCATGTCTTTCCGGACCGGGTCGAGGGTGTGCAGGCCGTGGATGTGCAAGCCCAGGCCAGCACCGAACAGAGCCTGGCCCGGGCGCGGGAAGCGGCCGGCCTGTTTGGCGCAGCGCCCCTGCTGCTGCTGACCGATGTGCTGGGCGCCACACCCTGCAATGTGGCGCGCCAGCTGCTGGCCGACCGCCCGGCGCAGCTGCTCGCGGGCGTGAACCTGCCCATGCTGCTGCGCGCCGTCACCTACCAGCACGAGCCGCTGGAGGTGCTGGCCACGCGTGCGCTGCAGGGCGGTACGCAGGGCGTGCAGCAGGTGCCGTGCGGGTGAAACGATATCCAAGGGGAATGAAGAAATGATCAAGGCCAGTGCCACCATCAGCAACAAGCTCGGCTTGCACGCCCGGGCCTCGGCCAAGCTCACCAAGCTGGCGGGCAGCTATCCCTGCGAGATCTTCCTGGCGCGCGGCGAACGGCGCGTCAATGCCAAGAGCATCATGGGCGTGATGATGCTGGCCGCCGGCCTGGGCAGCGCCATCGAGATCGAAGCGCAGGGCGACAAGGCACAGGAAGCCGTCGACGCGATGCTGGCGCTGATCAACGACAAGTTCGGCGAGGGCGAGTGAGATGACGTTCTCCATCCACGGACTTGCGGTCGCGCGCGGTATCGCCATCGGGCGGGCCGTGCTGGTGGCCAGCAGCCGTGTGGATGTGGCGCACTACTTCATCGAACCGGCACAGGTCGAGGCGGAAATCGAGCGCGTGAAGCGGGGGCGCGATGCGGTGGTGGAAGAGCTGCACCGGCTGCAGCAGACCATCGCCCAGCTCGGCCCCAAGGATGCGCCGCACGAGCTGCGCGCGCTGCTCGACGTGCACCTGATGCTGTTGCAGGACGAGGAGATGGTCGGCGGGGTCAAGCACTGGATCCGTGACCGCCTCTACAACGCTGAATGGGCGCTGACGACCCAGCTGGAGGTAGTCGCACGCCAGTTCGACGAGATGGAGGACGAGTACCTGCGCGAACGCAAGGCCGACCTGGAGCAGATCACGGAGAAGGTGCTGCGCGCCATGCCGGGGCAGGGTACGGCGTCGGTATTGCCGGTGGCGGTGACGCGCAAGACGGCCACGGCCGAACTGCAGCTGGAGGACACCGACACACCCTTGGTGCTGATCGCACACGAGATCTCGCCCTCGGACATGCTGCAGTTCAAGCAGGGGCTGTTCGCCGGCTTTGTGACCGATGTGGGTGGCAAGACCTCGCACACGGCCATCGTGGCGCGCAGCATGGACATCCCGGCCGTGGTGGGGGCGCGCACCGCCAGCCAGCTGGTGCGTCAGGACGACTGGGTCATCATCGACGGCAACGCCGGCGTGGTCATCGTCGATCCCTCGCCCATCATCCTGGCCGAGTACCAGTACAAGCAGCGCCAGCTCGAACTGGAGCGCAGCCGCCTGGCGCGCCTGCTCAAGACTCCGTCCGTCACGCTCGATGGCGAGAAGGTCGAGCTGCTGGCGAATATCGAGATGCCCGAGGATGCGCTGGGCGCGATGAAGGCCGGTGCTGCGGGCGTGGGGCTGTTCCGCAGTGAGTTTCTCTTCATGGGCCGGCATGGCCGTCTACCCGATGAGCAGGAACAGTACCAGGCCTACCGGCGCGCGGTGGAGGGCATGGGCGGCCTGCCTGTGACCATCCGCACCGTGGACATCGGCGCCGACAAGCCCATGGACAGCAGCTTTGTCGAAACCAGTCACCTGAACCCGGCCCTGGGCCTGCGCGCCATCCGCTGGAGCCTGGCCGACCCGGCCATGTTCCTCACGCAGCTGCGCGCCATCCTGCGTGCAGCGGCGCATGGCCCGGTCAAGATGCTGATCCCCATGCTCGCCCACCTGAGCGAGATCCGCCAGACTGTCGCGCTGGTGGAGCAGGCGCGGGCCGAGCTGCAACGCGAGGGCGTGCCTTTCGGGGCCGTGACCCTGGGTGCGATGATCGAGATCCCTGCTGCGGCGCTGATGCTCAGGACCTTCCTCAGGTACTTCGACTACCTCTCGCTCGGCACGAACGACCTGATCCAGTACACCCTGGCGATCGACCGCGCCGACGAGTCGGTGGCGCACCTCTACGACCCGCTGCACCCTGCCGTGCTGCGCCTGGTGGCCGACACCATTGCCGAATGCCGGGCCCAGGGCAAGGAAGTCAGCGTCTGCGGTGAGATGGCAGGTGATGTGGCCATGACCCGCCTGCTGCTGGGCCTGGGCCTGCGCAGTTTCTCCATGCACCCGGCGCAGATCCTCTCGGTCAAGCAGGAGGTGCTGCGGGCGGACGCGGGCAAGCTGACGCCCTGGGCGCAGCAGGTGCTCGAGGCCGACGAGCCGGCTTCGTTGATGGGGTCGCTTTAAGCGTTCGAGACCAGACCGGCGGCGTGGGCCTGCTGGTCGGCGTGGTAGCTCGAGCGCACCATGGCACCGACGGCCGCGTGGGTGAAGCCCATCTTGTAGGCCTCGGCCTCGAACATCTTGAAGGTGTCCGGGTGCACATAGCGCTTGACTGGCAGGTGCGAGGTCGAGGGTGCGAGGTACTGGCCGATGGTCAGCATCTCGATGTCGTGGGCGCGCATGTCGCGCATGACCTCGAGGATCTCCTCGTCGGTCTCGCCCAGGCCCACCATCAGTCCGCTCTTGGTCGGCACGTGCGGGAACAGGGCCTTGAACTTCTTCAGCAGATTGAGCGAAAACTGGTAGTCGCTGCCTGGGCGGGCCTGCTTGTACAGACGCGGCACGGTTTCCAGGTTGTGGTTCATCACGTCCGGCGGTGCGGCCTTGAGGATCTCCAGCGCGCGGTCGTCGCGGCCGCGGAAGTCGGGCACCAGGACCTCGATCTGGGTCTGGGGCGAGAGTTCGCGCGTCTGGCGGATGCAGTCGACGAAGTGGCCGGCACCGCCGTCACGCAGGTCGTCACGGTCCACGCTGGTGATGACGACGTACTTGAGCCGGAGTGCGGCGATGGTCTTGGCCAGGTTGGCCGGTTCGTTCGCGTCCAGCGGGTCGGGGCGGCCATGGCCGACGTCGCAGAAGGGGCAGCGGCGCGTGCACTTGTCGCCCATGATCATGAAGGTGGCGGTGCCCTTGCCGAAGCATTCGCCGATGTTGGGGCAGCTGGCTTCCTCGCAGACCGTGTGCAGCTTGTGTTCGCGCAGGATGTCCTTGATCTCGTAGAAGCGCGTGGTCGGCGAGCCGGCCTTGACGCGGATCCAGTCCGGCTTCTTGAGCACCTCGCCGGCCTCGACCTTGACCGGAATGCGTGAGAGCTTGGCTGCGGCCTTCTGTTTGGCGGAGGGATCGTAGGTTTCGACGCTCTGCGCGTCGCGCACGGTGGTGGGGCTGCTCATGGCGGGGCCTTCAGGGCTGGAGGTGGTTCTGGAGCTTGTGGCTCAACACATGGGCCACGTCGGCCCAGTCGGCGGATATCCCGATTGTAGAAAGGTCCACGGATTGCAGCCCGGCGTAGCCGCAGGGGTTGATCCGCAAGTAGGGTTCCAGGTCCATGGCCACGTTGAGGGCGACGCCGTGGTAAGTGCAGTTGCGGCTGACCTTGATGCCCAGCGCAGCGATCTTGCCCAGGCCGGTGAAATCCGGCGTGCCGCCCGTCATGCCCTTCTGCGGGCGCTGGGTCAGGGGCGTGTGACTGCGCGGATCGTCCAGGCGCACGTAGATGCCGGGCGCGCCGGCCACACGGTGGCCCGTGACGCCGTAGTGGCCCAGGGTGCGGATCACGGCCTCTTCAATGCGGTAGACGTATTCCTTGACGAAGTAGCCCGTGCGCCTGAGGTCGATCAGCGGGTAGGCCACGACCTGGCCCGGGCCGTGGTAAGTGACCTGGCCACCTCGGTTGGTCTGCACCACGGGGATGTCGCCAGGCATCAGCAGATGATCGGCCTGGCCGGCCAGGCCCTGGGTGTAGACGCTAGGGTGTTCGCAGACCCACAAGGCATCGGGCGTCTCGGCCGTACGCGCGGCCGTGTAGTCCTGCATGGCCTCGTAGGTGGGCAGGTAGGCCACCTGCCCGAGCAGGCGCACATCCATCAGAGCACGACCTTGACCATGGGGTGGGTGGACAGGGTGCGGTAGAGCTCGTCGAGCTGCTCGCGGCTGGTGGCGTTGATGGTGATCGTCACGCCCAGGTAATTGCCGCCCTTGCTCTCGCGCAGCTCGATGGTGGTGGCGTCGAAGTCGGGGTCGAATTCGCGGGCCACCATGGTGACGGCGTGCACAAAGCCCTCGGCCTTGGCACCCATGACCTTGATGGGGAAGCGGCAGGGGTACTCGATCAGCGTATCGGTACGCGAGGGGCCGACGGGCGGGCTGGGGGGCTGGGTCATAGGGTGGGGCGGCGCAGGCGCGCCTGCAGTTTGGCGGCCTGGTAGCCGGCGTAGAGCAGATCGTAGACCGTGCCGGGCCGGCCGTCACCGACGGGCTGGCCGTCGATGCGCGTCACCGGCAGGACTTCCTTGGTCGCCGAGCTCAGCAGCACTTCGTCCGCGCCCAGCACCTCGGCGCGGCTGATGCGGCGCAGCTCGAAAGGAATGCCTTGCAGCGCGCAGATCTCCTGCAGCAGGCCGTAGCGTATGCCTTCGAGCACGAGGTGGTCGCGCGGCGGGCCCTGCAGCACGCCGCCCTGGACGATCCAGACATTGCTCGCGGCGGCCTCGCTGAGGTAGCCATCGCGAAACAGGATGGTCTCGGCCGCGCCGGCGCCCACGCTGATCTGGCGCGCCAGCACACCGCCGAGCAGGCTGGTGGTCTTGATGTGGGCCTTCTGCCAGCGGAAGTCCTCGGCCGTCACGCAGGCCACGCCTTCGCGCCGCTGCTGCTCGCTCGGCGGCTTCATGGCGTTGGTCATGGCGAACACCGTCGGTGTCAGGCCCGGCAGCATGGCGTGTTCGCGCAGCGCCACCCCGCGGGTGACCTGCAGATACACCATCTGCTCGATCTTCTCCGGGTCTGCGCTGCTGTCACGGGCGTAGGTCTGCACCAGACGCTCGGCAATCGCATACCACTGCGCACGGGTGTGGGGGTTGGGGATACGCAGCTCCGCCAGGCTGCGTTCGAGCCGGGCCATGTGCTGCTCGAAGCGGAACAGGCAACTCCCGTAGACGGGGATCACTTCGTAGACCCCATCGCCCAGCAGGAAGCCGCGGTCCATGACGCTGACCCTGGCCTCGGGTAGGACGGTGTAGTCCCCGTTCAGATAACAGGGCAGCGGGGGCAGGTCGGCGCCGGGTGCCATGGGCTCAGACCAGGAAGACGATGGCCGCCACAGCCAGCCAGCCCAGCACGAAGTTGACGCTCACCAGCCGTGCGATCAGCGTGGCGCAGCCCGCAGCGGCGGGCCAATCGGACGCGGCCACGGCCTGCTGCAGGCGGCGCCAGGGCGAGAAGTAGAGATGGCCGAAGACCAGGAACATCAGCACGCCGATACCGCTCATCAGATGCCAGCCCAGCGGCGCAGCCTGGGCATCGGCATGCCCGTATATATAGGTGCCGCTGAGCAGCAGCACGCCGACGGCAGCCCAGACGGCCGCGAAGAAGCGGCGCAGCACCGTGACCAGCAGCTTCAGACGCTGTGGCGGCGCTTCCAGGACCGGCAGGCTGGGGCGCAGGGCCAGCAGCATGAAACTCATGCCGCCCAGCCAGACGACAGCGGCAACCAGATGGAAGAATTTGAAGAGGGTGTACATGGATACAGTGTCGGGCGGGTCGCGATGGCGCCTGGAGCGGGTTGCGTCTTGTCCCGGGGCAGGGGTCGGGTTTACACCGGGAACCCGCCGATTTAAATCTATAATCAGCGGCTTTGCAAAAGTTTAAGGCAGATGCCGGGGTCGAACGACATGTCGCATGAAACGCCCTCCCCGCTGAAGCCGGCTGTTGCAGATGATGAAGATGCGGCGGCGCAAGCCGAATTCAAGCCCCTGAGCGCCGACGAGGCGCGGCAGTGGCGAGAACAGCATCCGGCCCTGTCTCCCTGGCGCATCGTCGCCTGGCAGGCGGTGGTGGGAAGTCTGGCGGCGGGATTGGCCTGGCTGGTGAGCGGCCGGGAGACGCTGGCAGGCTCCGTGTTGTACGGGGCGCTGGCGGTGGTGCTGCCTGCAAGTGTGTTGGCGCGGGCAATGTCCCGGCAGTCCGGAGCGGCGGGTGCTGCTCTGGCGGGTTTTTTTGTGTGGGAACTGGTCAAGATAGTTTTGACCGTGGCGATGCTAGTAGCTGCGCCCAGGGTGGTTCCCCAGCTGAGCTGGCCGGCTATGCTGGCGGGCTTTGTGGTGGCGATGAAGGTGTATTGGGTGGCCATGTGGCTGCACCCGGCGCGCCGCAAGTCGACAGCCAAGAATTTGAATTGAGGTACTGGTGATTTATGTCTTCTGAAGCACAAGGCCCGACGGCCGGCGAATACATCGTCCACCACCTGCAGCACCTGCAGAAGGATTTCTCCTTCAACAGCGTGAAGCAGACCAGCATCGTGGACTTCAGTGTGTTCAACCTGGACTCCGTGTTCTTCTCCGTGGTGCTGGGCATCATCGGCTGCTTCGTGCTCTGGCAGGCGGCGCGCAAGGCCACCGCCGGCGTGCCTGGCCGTTTCCAGGCTGCGGTCGAGATCCTGGTCGAGATGGTCGAGAACCAGGCCAAGGGCGTGATCCACAACGCCCAGAGCCGCAAGGTCATCGCCCCGCTGGCGCTGACGGTCTTCATCTGGATCTTCCTGATGAACTTCATGGACATGATCCCGGTCGACGCCATCCCCCTGCTCTGGCACAACGTCGGCCCGGCCATGGGCTTCAAGGACTACATGCGTGTCGTGCCGACGGCCGATCTCTCCACCACCCTGGGCCTGTCATGCTCGGTCCTGCTGGTCTGCCTCTTCTACAACATCAAGATCAAGGGCCTGGGTGGCTGGGCGCATGAGCTGATCGCCGCGCCTTTCGGCGACCACTGGGCCCTGTACCCGATCAACTTCCTGATGCAGGTCATCGAGTACGTCGCCAAGACGGTCTCGCATGGCATGCGACTGTTCGGCAACATGTTTGCCGGCGAGCTCGTGTTCATGCTGATCGCCCTGATGGGTGGCGGCTGGGCCCTGTCGGCCACCGGTGTGGGCCTGGCCATCGGCCACGTCATCGCCGGTACCGTCTGGACGCTGTTCCACATCCTGGTGATCACGCTGCAGGCCTTCATCTTCATGATGCTGACGCTGATCTACACCGGTCAGGCGCACGACGCGCACTGAGCCCCTTACCGTTTCTTTTTCACTTTTCCACTTAACCTTTAGGAGCTTCTCATGGAAAACATTCTCGGCCTCGTCGCTCTGGCTTGCGGTCTGATCGTTGGTCTCGGCGCTATCGGCGCTTCGATCGGTATCGCCCTGATGGGTGGCAAGTTCCTCGAGTCCTCCGCTCGCCAGCCCGAGCTGATGAACGAACTGCAGACCAAGATGTTCATTCTGGCCGGTCTGATCGACGCCGCCTTCCTGATCGGTGTGGCCATTGCCCTGCTGTTCGCCTTCGCCAACCCCTTCGTGCTGGCCTGATCGCCCGAACCTTCACGCGAGAGAAGGGATCGAGCCGTGAACATTAATGCAACGCTGATCCTGCAGGCCATCGTCTTTCTGATCCTGGTGTGGTTCACGATGAAATTCATCTGGCCCCCGATCACCAAGGCGCTGGACGAGCGGGCGCAGAAAATCGCCGACGGCCTGGCTGCCGCCGACAAGGCCAAGTCCGAGCTCGCCGCCGCCAACAAGCGCGTCGAGGCCGAGCTGGCCACGTCGCGCAACGAGACGGCCAGCCGTCTGGCAGATGCGGAGCGTCGTGCCCAGGCCATCATCGAGGAAGCCAAGGCCCGCGCCACCGAAGAAGGCAACAAGATCATCGCCGCTGCCAAGGCCGAGGCCGAGCAGCAGACCGTCAAGGCCCGTGAAGCCCTTCGCGAGCAGGTGGCCGCGCTGGCCGTCAAGGGCGCCGAGCAGATCCTGCGCAAGGAAGTCAACGCCGGTGTCCACGCTGATCTGCTGAGCCGTCTGAAGACCGAGCTGTAAGGGTGAACCATGGCTGAACTTGCCACCATAGCCCGCCCCTACGCCGAGGCGCTGTTCCAATCCGCCAAGGCGGACCTCAACGGCGCCCTGGCCTGGGTGGAAGAACTGGCGGCCATTGCCGCGGACCCTGGTCTGCAGCAGTTTGCCGGCAATCC
Source organism: Burkholderiaceae bacterium (assembly GCA_019745555.1). Lineage (GTDB taxonomy): Bacteria > Pseudomonadota > Gammaproteobacteria > Burkholderiales > Burkholderiaceae_C > Hylemonella. The sequence goes on from JAIESX010000029.1 coordinate 20,149, forward strand.
GCGTGCGACCTCGCAACAGGTCTATGACCTCATTGCGGGCATCGCCAAGACCGCGTTGCCGCAGCAGGCCCAGAACTTCCTGCGCACCGTGATCGACAACGGTCGCCTCAGCGCCCTGCCCGAGATTGCCGCGCAATTCCGGGCGCTCAAGAACGCCCAGGGCGGCTCGTCCGACGCGGTGGTCTACAGCGCCTTCCCGATCGATGGCGCGGCCCTGGCGGAGGTCTCGGCCACGCTGGAGAAGCGTTTCGGCCGCAAGCTCAACGTCAAGGTTGAGCTCGACGCCGAACTGATCGGCGGCATCCGCGTGGTGGTGGGTGACGAGGTGCTCGACACCTCCGTCAAGGCCCGTCTGGAACAAATGAAAGTGGCTCTGACGGCCTGAGCCTCGTGCCTGGTCGTCCGCCCAACCTAGAAAGAAGGAAAGAGTCATGCAGCTCAATCCCGCAGAGATTTCTGAACTGATCAAGAGCCGGATCCAAGGCCTGTCCGCCAGCGCCGACATCCGCAACCAGGGCACCGTGGTGTCCGTGACCGACGGCATCTGCCGCATCCACGGCCTGTCCGACGTGATGCAGGGCGAGATGCTGGAGTTCCCGGCCGGCAAGGATGGCCAGCCCACCTACGGCCTGGCCCTGAACCTCGAGCGCGACTCCGTCGGCTCCGTGATTCTGGGCGAGTACGAGCACATCTCCGAAGGCGACACCGTGAAGTGCACGGGCCGCATTCTGGAAGTGCCCGTCGGCCCCGAGCTGATCGGCCGCGTCGTGAACGCGCTGGGCCAGCCCATCGACGGCAAGGGCCCGATCAACGCCAAGATGACGGACGTGATCGAGAAGGTCGCCCCGGGTGTGATCGCGCGTCAGTCCGTGGACCAGCCCATGCAGTCCGGCCTGAAGTCCATCGACGCCATGGTGCCGGTCGGCCGCGGCCAGCGCGAGCTGATCATCGGCGACCGCCAGACCGGCAAGACCGCCGTGGCCATCGACGCCATCATCAACCAGAAGGGTCAGAACATGACCTGCGTTTATGTCGCCATCGGCCAGAAGGCCTCGAGCGTCAAGAACGTGGTGCGTGCTCTGGAGCAGGCTGGTGCGATGGAGTACACCATCGTCGTGGCCGCCACCGCCTCTGAATCCGCTGCCATGCAGTACGTGTCGGCCTATTCCGGTTGCACGATGGGCGAGTACTTCCGCGACCGCGGCCAGGATGCCCTGATCGTCTATGACGACCTGTCCAAGCAGGCCGTGGCCTACCGCCAGGTCTCGCTGCTGCTGCGCCGTCCCCCGGGCCGCGAAGCCTACCCCGGCGACGTGTTCTATCTGCACAGCCGTCTGCTGGAGCGTGCTGCCCGCGTGAACGCCGACTACGTCGAAGCCTTCACCAAGGGTGAAGTCAAGGGCAAGACCGGCTCGCTGACGGCCCTGCCGATCATCGAGACGCAGGCCGGTGACGTGTCCGCCTTCGTGCCGACCAACGTGATCTCGATCACCGACGGCCAGATCTTCCTGGAAACCAGCCTGTTCAACGCTGGTATCCGCCCTGCCATCAACGCCGGTATCTCGGTGTCGCGCGTCGGTGGTGCGGCCCAGACCAAGCTGATCAAGAGCCTGTCCGGCGGTATCCGTACCGACCTGGCCCAGTACCGTGAACTGGCGGCCTTCGCGCAGTTCGCTTCCGACCTGGACGCCGCGACCAAGCGCCAGCTGGACCGCGGTGCCCGCGTGACCGAGCTGCTCAAGCAAGCGCAGTACAGCCCGCTGCCCATCAGCCTGATGGGTGCCTCGCTGTTCGCCGTGAACAAGGGTTTCATGGACGACATCGACGTCAAGAAGGTGCTGCCCTTCGAGCACGGCCTGCATGCCTACCTCAAGGACAAGCATGCCGCGCTGCTGGCCAAGCTGGAAGCCGCCAAGGCCATGGACAAGGACGCCGAAGCCGAACTGACCGCCGCCATCGGCGCGTTCAAGAAGACTTTCGCCTGATTCCCGACCTGACGACGCAAGGAGCCACTCATGGCAGCAGGTAAGGAAATACGCGGCAAGATCAAATCGGTGGAGAACACCAAGAAGATCACCAAGGCCATGGAAATGGTGGCCGCATCCAAGATGCGCAAGGCGCAGCAGCGGATGCAGGCCGCCCGTCCCTACAGCGAGAAGGTGCGCAACATCGCCGCCAACCTCGGCAAGGCCAACCCGGAGTATGTGCACCCGTTCATGCAGGTGAACGAGTCCAAGTCCGCTGGGATGATCGTGGTGACCACCGACAAGGGCCTGTGCGGCGGCCTCAACACCAACGTGCTGCGCGGCGTGACCAACAAGCTGCGCGAGCTGCAGGCGGCGGGCGTGAGCACGCAGGCTGTAGCCATTGGCAACAAGGGCCTGGGCTTCCTCAACCGCATCGGTGCCAAGGTGGTTTCGCAGTCCGTCCAGCTCGGCGACACGCCGCATCTGGACAAGCTGATCGGCCCCGTCAAGGTGCTGCTGGACGCCTATACGCGCGGTGAACTGAGCGCGGTGTACCTGTGCTACACCAAGTTCATCAACACCATGCGCCAGGAGCCGGTGGTCGAGCAGCTGCTGCCCCTGTCGGCCGCCAAGATGCAGGACGAGGCGCAAGCCAGCGGCCCGCAGCACGACTGGGACTACATCTACGAACCCGACGCGCAGACCGTCATCGACGAACTGCTGGTCCGCTACGTGGAAGCGCTGGTCTACCAGGCCGTGGCCGAGAACATGGCGTCGGAACAGTCCGCCCGCATGGTGGCCATGAAGGCCGCCACCGACAACGCAGGCAATGTGATCGCCGAACTCAAGCTGGTCTACAACAAGACCCGCCAGGCCGGCATCACCAAGGAGCTGTCGGAAATCGTGGCAGGCGCCGCGGCGGTCTGACCGTTCGACAGGTAACAGATTCAAATTATTGGAGCGAAAAATGGCTCAAGCAAACACGCAAGTGCAGGGCAAGATTGTTCAGTGTATCGGCGCCGTGGTGGACGTGGAGTTCCCGCGCGACCAGATGCCCAAGGTCTATGACGCCCTGAAGATGGAGGGTTCGGCCCTGACGCTCGAGGTGCAGCAGCAGCTCGGCGACGGCGTCGTCCGTACCATCGCCCTGGGTTCCTCCGACGGCCTGCGCCGTGGCCTGACGGTGACCAACACCGGCAAGCCCATCACCGTGCCTGTGGGCAAGGCCACCCTGGGCCGCATCATGGACGTGCTGGGCAACCCCATCGACGAGCGCGGCCCCGTGGACCAGACGCTGACCGCGTCCATCCACCGCAAGGCCCCGGCCTATGACGAGCTCTCGCCCTCCACCGAGCTGCTGGAAACCGGCATCAAGGTGATCGACCTGGTCTGCCCTTTCGCCAAGGGCGGCAAGGTGGGCCTGTTCGGTGGTGCCGGCGTGGGCAAGACCGTGAACATGATGGAGCTCATCAACAACATCGCCAAGGCGCACTCGGGTCTGTCCGTGTTTGCCGGCGTGGGTGAGCGTACCCGTGAGGGCAACGACTTCTACCACGAGATGTCGGACGCCGGCGTCGTGAAGCAGGACAACCTGGCCGAATCCAAGGTGGCCATGGTCTACGGCCAGATGAACGAGCCCCCGGGCAACCGTCTGCGCGTGGCCCTGACCGGTCTGACGATGGCGGAGGCCTTCCGTGACGAAGGCCGTGATGTGCTGTTCTTCGTCGACAACATCTACCGCTACACCCTGGCCGGTACCGAAGTGTCCGCCCTGCTGGGCCGTATGCCTTCCGCCGTGGGCTACCAGCCCACGCTGGCCGAGGAAATGGGCCGTCTGCAGGAGCGCATCACCTCGACCAAGGTCGGCTCCATCACGTCCATCCAGGCTGTGTACGTGCCGGCGGACGACCTGACCGACCCCTCGCCCGCCACCACCTTCGCCCACCTGGACTCCACCGTGGTGCTGTCGCGTGACATCGCCGCCCTGGGCATCTACCCCGCGGTGGACCCGCTGGACTCCACCAGCCGCCAGCTCGACCCGCAGGTCGTGGGCGAAGAGCACTACACCGTGGCGCGCGCCGTGCAGGGCACGCTGCAGCGCTACAAGGAACTGCGCGACATCATCGCGATTCTGGGCATGGACGAACTGGCGCCGGAAGACAAGCTCACCGTGGCCCGCGCGCGCAAGATCCAGCGTTTCCTGTCGCAGCCCTTCCACGTGGCCGAAGTGTTCACCGGCGCGCCGGGCAAGTACGTGCCCCTGGCCGAGACCATCCGCGGCTTCAAGATGATCGTGGCCGGTGAGTGCGACCACCTGCCCGAGCAGGCCTTCTACATGGTCGGCACCATCGACGAAGCCTTCGAGAAGGCCAAGAAGATCTGATCGGCGCCCGTAAAGATAACGGAGCTACACCATGAACACGATCCACGTCGATGTGGTCAGTGCCGAAGAGTCCATCTTCTCGGGCGAGGCGCGATTCGTTGCGCTGCCCGGTGAAGCCGGCGAACTCGGCATCTACCCGCGTCACACCCCGCTGATCACGCGCGTCAAGCCTGGCTCGGTGCGCATCGAGATGGCCGATGGCAAGGAAGAGTTCGTCTTCGTCGCCGGCGGCATTCTCGAGGTGCAGCCCGACTGCGTCACCGTCCTGTCCGACACCGCCGTGCGCGGCAAGGACCTGGACGAGGAGAAGGCCAACGAGGCCCGTCAGGCTGCCGAAGAAGCGATCAAGAACGCCAAGAGCGATCTGGACCTGGCCAAGGCCCAGTCCGAACTCGCGATTGCTGCCGCCGAGATCGCCGCGCTGCGCAAGTACCTCAAGAAGAAGTGATCTTCCCGCATGCCGCGCCTGCGGCGTGTGCAAAGGCCCCGGCAGCGATGCGCGGGGCCTTTGTGTTTTCAGGGCAGGCCGGGCAGCAGGGCGTGCGGCTGCAGGCCCTGCACGCGGGCCGTCAGGCTGGAGGGAAAGCTCGCCAGCAGCTGGTTGTGCTGTCGCGTGGCCAGCTGGTAGCGCTGCTGTGCGACGCGGATGCCGCTGTCCAGTGCCTCGAACTGCTGTACCAGAGGCAGCAGCCCCGCTTGCAGACGGGCCTGCGCCAGCACCGGTGCCAAGGCCTGCGTCAAGGCGCCGTGCGCCTCGAGCGCATCTTGCAGTTGGGCCAAATCGTCGGGGTTGCTGGCGGGCAGAACCAGGATCTGCTGTCGGGCACGTTCCAGCTGCGCGAGGGCCGCCGACGGAACTGTTGGCAGGGCGCGCGTGCTGGACAGCAGGTTCAGCGCCAGGCGGGCACGTTGCACCTGCAAGGACTGCAGGCGCTGCCAGGCGGACTGGCGTTCAGCAGCGAGCTGCCGGTAGTCCTGCCAGCCACAGCCACCCAGCAGGGCAGCGAGCAGGAGGAAAATAGGCCAACGCAACATGGTTGAAATCACTGGGGGATGGCGCCAAGAATACACCGTGTGACCTCCGGCCTCGCGGCCTGGAGGACAATCCGGCCTGCAAACCGATGATGAACTACAGCGCTCCCTTCTGGCTGCCAGGCGGCCATCTGCAGACCATCTGGTCCGCGCTCTACGCGCGGCGTGTGCACGGCCCCGCGCCGCAGTTCCGGCGCGAGCGCTGGGACACGCCCGACGGCGACTTCATCGACGTGGACTGGCAGGACCGAGCAGACGCCGGCACTCTGCTCGTGCTCTTCCATGGGCTCGAAGGCTCGACGCAGAGCCAGTATGCCCAGGCCTTCGCGGGCTTTGCGCGTGAGCGCGGTCTGGCCTATGCGGTGCCGCACTTTCGTGGCTGCAGCGGCGAACTCAACCGCGCGCCGCGTGCCTACCACTCGGGCGACTGGCCTGAGATCGACTGGATTCTGCGCCGCTTCCGCGCGCAGCACCCGGGACGCATCGTGGTCGTGGGCATCTCGCTGGGTGGCAATGCCCTGCTGCGCTGGGCCGGCGAGCTTGAGGACGAGGCATCGAAAGTGGTCGATGCCGTGGCTGCGGTGTGCTCACCGCTGGATCTGGCCGCCGGCGGCCATGCCATCGGCCGCGGCTTCAACCGGCAGGTCTACACGCGCATGTTTCTCAAGACCATGAAGCCCAAGGCCCTGGCCAAGTGGGCGCAGCATCCGGGTCTGTTCGATCGCGCGGCCCTGCTGCGCGCACGCGACCTCTACGAGTTCGACAACATCTTCACCGCGCCCCTGCACGGCTTTCGCAACACCGAGGACTACTGGGCGCGTGCCTCGGCCAAGCCGCATCTGGCGCGCATCCGCATCCCGGCGCTGGCGCTCAATGCGCGCAACGATCCCTTCGTGCCCGCGCACAGCCTGCCGGACCGCAAGGACGCGGGGACGCATGTGACGCTGTGGCAGCCGCGCCATGGCGGCCATGTGGGTTTTCCTGGGGGGCGCTGGCCCGGCCATGTGCTCACCATGCCGCAGGCCGTCGGCCGCTGGCTGCTGCAGGCGGCCGGGGCGCAGGAGCCGGTCCATGGATGACATCGTCCGCCAGGCTATGGCCAAGTGGCCCAACGTGCCAGACTGCTATGGCTGGCTGGGCCTGGATGCGCGCGGCAACTGGTACATGCGTGATGACCGCGCCCAGGCGGCCGGCGCCTTCGACAGCGGCCGGCCCGGCGCCAAGGGCTCGCTGCTCAGGCACGACAAGCTGATCGACTTCATCCAGCGCAACTACGAGCACGATGCCCAGGGCCGCTGGTACTTCCAGAACGGCCCGCAACGCGTCTACGTGGAACTCGAAGCCACGCCCTGGATCTGGCGCGTGCAGGCCGACGGCACGGTGCGCGCGCATGACGGCGTCGCGGCCGAGGTGCAGCGCTGCGTGCTCGACGAAACCGGGCGGCTCTACCTGCAGACCGAGCGAGGTCTGGGCCTGGTGCACACGCAGGACATGGCGCAGGCCGCGGAATTGGTGGAGTCCGGGCGCTGGGCGCCCGAAGAAGAGCCGCAGGCCGGCCTGCCACAGCGCTATGGCTATGTGCGCAGTCCGCAGCGCGACAGCCCGCAGGGCGGGCGGGGCGGATAATTTTCCATAGCCGCGGAAACGGGCCGGGGCAAGAGGAGACACGATGCCGACACGCACGCAGCGTCATTTCGCGCACTGGCCGCCGGGCCTGCCGCGGCACCTGACCCTGCCGAAGACGAGCCTCTGGTACAACGTCGAGGTCTCGGCCACGCGCTACCCCGACAAGCCCTTCATCGTTTATTACGACAGCCCGTTGAGCTACGCGCAGTTCCGCCAGGACTGCGAGCGCGTCGCAGGCTGGCTGCAGCAGGACTGCGGCGTCCAGGCCGGCGACCGCGTGCTGCTCTACATGCAGAACAGCCCGCAATGGGTGATCGCCTACTACGCCATCCTGCGCGCGAACGCGGTGGTGGTGCCCGTCAATCCGATGAACCGCACAGAAGAGCTGCGGCACTACGTACGCGACAGCGGCGCCCGTACCGCACTTGTGGCCCAGGATCTGCATGCCCAGATGGCACCGCTGCTCGGCGGCACGGAAGGCCTGTGCCATCTGGGTGTGGCAGCCTACAGCGACTACCTGCAGGTGGCGACCGATCTGGACCGGCCGCCCTTTGTTACCGCTGCGCGTGAGGACATCCGCGCGCCCGGCGTAACGCTCTGGCATCAGATCCTGCAGCTGGCCCGCGTGCCCGGGCCCCATACAGCGGGGCCGGACGATCTCTGCGTCATGCCCTACACCTCCGGCACCACAGGCCAGCCCAAGGGCTGCATGCACACCCATCGCAGCGTGATGAGCACCCTGGTCGGTGGCGTGCAGTGGTTCGGCCGCACCCAGGACGCGGTCTATCTCTCGGTGCTGCCTTTCTTCCATGTCACCGGCATGGCGGGCAGCATGAACGGGCCGCTGTTTGCCGGCGCCACCGTCGTCATCCTCACGCGCTGGGACCGCGATGTGGCCGCGCAGTGCATCCAGCGCCACGGTATCGGCATCTGGCAGGCCATCTCGACCATGGTGGTGGATTTCCTCTCCAATCCGCGCCTGGGCGAGTACGACCTCTCCAGCCTGCAGGGGGTGCGCGGCGGCGGTGCCGCCATGCCCGAGGCCATCGCCAAGAAGCTCAAGGACCTGACGGGTCTGGACTATGTGGAGGGCTACGGCATGTCCGAGACCCTGGCCGCCACCCACATCAACCCGCCGCAGCGACCCAAGCCGCAGTGCCTGGGCATCCCGGTGTTCGATGTCGATGCGCGTGTGCTGGATCCCCAGACCCTGCAGGAACTGCCCCAGGGCGAGACCGGCGAGATCGTGGTGCATGCGCCCCAGGTCATGCAGGGCTACTGGAAGCAGCCCCAGGCCACGGCCGACAGCTTCATCACCCTGGACGGCAAGCGCTTCCTGCGCACGGGCGACCTGGCCTATGTGGACCACGACGGCTACTTCTTCATGGTCGACCGGCTCAAGCGCATGATCAATGCTTCGGGCTACAAGGTCTGGCCGGCCGAGGTCGAGGCCCTGATGTACAAGCACCCGGCCATCCATGAGGCCTGCGTGATCGGTGTGCGCGATGCCAAGCGCGGCGAGACCGTCAAGGCCCTGGTGGTGCTCAAGGAAGAAGCGCGGGGTCAGATCAGCGCCGACGACATCATCCGCTGGTCGCACGAGCACATGGCGGCCTACAAGAGCCCGCGCATCGTGGAGTTCGTGCACACCCTGCCCAAGTCGGGCACGGGCAAGATTCTCTGGCGCGAGCTGCAGGAACGCGAGCTGGAGCGCTCATGAGCGTGGATGCCGAACTGGTCGCGCCCTTCGGAACCATCGCCGGCCTGATCCGCCTGCATGCCGCACAGGCGCCGCAACGGCGGGCGCTGGCGCAGGACGGGCAGGTGCTGAGCTACGCCGAGCTCGATGCCCTGATGGACCGCGTGGCCGCGGCGCTGGCGCGCGAGGGTGTGCAGGCGGGCCAGTCCGTCGCGATTGCCGCGGGCACCTCGCTGGCTTACGCCGTTACCTACCTCGGCGCCCTGCGGGCCGGCGTGGTAGTGGCCCCGCTGGCACCGGGCTCCACGCCCGACAGCCTGGCGGGCATGCTGCGCGATGCGGGCGCGCGCCTGCTTTTCACCGACCACGAGGTCGCGCAGGCCCTGGGTGCGCGTGAAAGCGCGGTGCCGCGCATCGCGCTGGACGACAGCGCCGCGGGCCGCCCCTGGACCGCCTGGCTGGCGCAGCCGGGCACGCCCGCGCCTGCGGTCGAGGTGGCGCCGGACTGGCCTTTCAACATCATCTACTCCTCCGGCACCACGGGCGAGCCCAAGGGCATCGTGCAGCCGCACGGCATGCGCTGGGCCCATGTGCAGCGTGGCGCGACCTACGGCTACGGGCCTGACACCGTGACCCTGCTGTCCACACCGCTGTACTCCAACACCACGCTCGTTGTCTTCTTCCCCACGCTGGCCTATGGCGGCACCGTGCTGCTCATGGGCAAGTTCGATGCAGCGGCCTATCTGGGGCTGGCCGAGCGCGAGCGGGTCACCCACACCATGCTCGTGCCCGTGCAGTACCAGCGCCTGATGGCGCGGCCCGACTTCGGGCAGCACGACCTGCGCAGCTTTCGCATGAAGTTCTGCACCAGCGCGCCTTTTTCAGCGGCGCTCAAGGCCGATGTGCTGGCGCGCTGGCCGGGCGGTCTGGTGGAGTTCTACGGCATGACCGAGGGTGGCGGCACCTGCATCCTCGAGGCCCATCTGCACCCGGACAAGCTGCACACCGTGGGCCGCCCCGCGCAGGGCCATGACATCCGCCTGATCGACGAGCAGGGGCAGGAAGTGCCTGCGGGCGAGGCCGGCGAGGTGGTGGGGCGTTCGCCCGGCATGATGAAGGGCTACCACGGCCGGCCCGAGAAGACGCGCGAGGCCGAGTGGTACGCGCCGGACGGCCAGCGCTTCATCCGTACCGGTGACATCGGCCGCTTCGACGCCGACGGTTTTCTCACACTCTTTGACCGGCGCAAGGACATGATCATCTCGGGTGGCTTCAACCTCTACCCCAGCGATCTGGAGGCGGTCCTGCGCCAGCACCCGGCCGTGCAGGACGTGGCCGTGGTCGGTGTGCCCTCCGAACAGTGGGGCGAGACACCCGTGGCCTATGTGGTCCTGCGGGACGGCGTGGCCATCGCGGCAGATGCGCTGCGCGAGTGGATGAACCAGCGTGTGGGCAAGACCCAGCGCCTGGCCGATCTGCGCTACCTCGACGAACTGCCGCGCAGCGCCATCGGCAAGGTGCTCAAGCGCGAGCTACGGGAGCAGTACGCACTGGCGTTCCGGAAATGAAAAAGCCGCTGCGGGGCAGCGGCTTTCTGTACAGGCGGGGAACCGCTTACTTGGCGGCTTCCGGGGCCTTGGGCTCGGCGAACTTGCCGCCGCCGGAGTTGGCCAGGTAGGCCACAGCGCGGGCAATCTCCACATCGCTGTGGTCGCCGCCGCCTTGCGGGGCCATGGCGCCCTTGCCCTTGAGGGCCGAGGTCACCAGACCATCGAAACCGACCTTGAGGCGGGCACCCCAGGCGCCCTTGTCACCCAGCTTGGGCGCACCGGCCACACCGGCACCGTGACAGGCCGCACACTGGGCCTGGTAGACGGCTTCGCCGCTCTTGAGCGGGCGGTTGGCGTCGCGGATCTCGACGGCGCCGACCTTCTGAATGCGCTCGGCGACCGACTTCTCCATATTGGTCGCGCCAGCGGCGGGCTTCTTGTCCGAGACCACGAAGAACACGAGGCCGATGATGATGAAGACCGGGGCCACGAAAGAGAAGATAGAGACCCACATCATCTGTGCGGGGGTCTTGATCGGGCCGGTGTGGGCTTCTTCGTGCTGCTGCTCGCTCATGGGCTGTCCTCGGGATTCTGGGTGGTGGGGTGATTCAATCAGCCGCTGATTATAACTTTCGGGCCGTCCGAAACCGCCTACAATCGTTGCTCTTTCCCGAACGCGGCTGTAGCTCAGTGGATAGAGTATTGGCCTCCGAAGCCAAGGGTCGTGGGTTCGATCCCCGCCAGCCGCGCCAGACATCTGCGCAGCACCGGCTGCTCCCTGAGCCGCCCGTGCGCCTTTTCAAATCAAGCACTTAGCGGCTTCCCGACTGTACGAGGCCGACCTGTCGGGCCAGCGCGGCCGCGGGTTCTCTTGTCCGGCAAGCGGCTCTTCCTTCAGGCCGCCAGCTGGCGGCGGATGTGCTGCAGCAGTCCGGCGCAGCCGTCCTCGACCAGATCGAGCACGTGTTCGAAGTCCCGTGCACCGCCGTAATACGGATCGGGCACGTCACGACCGTGGTGCTGGCTGCACCAGGCGGTGAAGCGTTGCAGCTTGTGCCGGTGCGTGTCCGGGCATCGCTGCACCAGCAGTTCCAGATGCCCGCTATCCATGGCCAGGATCAGGTCGTACAGCTCAAAGTCTTCCATGCTCACCTGGCGCGCGCGCAGGGCGGAGAGGTCGTAGCCGCGTTGAGCGGCATGGGCCTGGCTGCGCTCGTCAGGTGGGTCGCCACGGTGGTAGCCATGGGTGCCGGCCGAATCCACCCGCACCCGCGTCGCCAGGCCGGCGTGCTCGAGCCGCTGGGCCAGCACGCCATGGGCCGTGGGGCTGCGACAGATGTTGCCGGTACAGACGAAGAGCACGGCGTAGTCAGGCATCGCCAGCGCCCTGCTTGAGTTTCAGGGCCGCGTCGTAGAGCGTGTTGCGCGGCGTACCCGTGATCTCGGCAGCCAGACGCACGGCACTCTTGAGCGGCAGCTCGGCCAGCAGCAGCGCCAGCACGCGCAGGCCTGCGGTGTCGGTCTCGCCGGCGCTGGCCTGGGGGTGCAGCACGACGACGAACTCGCCCCGCGCACGTTGCGCATCGGCTGCCAGCCAAGCCCCCAGTGCGGCGGCGGGCTGGGTCACGATCTGCTCGAACTGTTTGCTCAGTTCGCGCCCCAGGGTCACGGGCCGTTCGCCCAGCGGCGCCAGGGCCGCGGCCAGGGCCTCGATGCGGTGCGGGGCTTCGAGCAGCACCACGGCGCGCGGCTCGCCCGCCAGGGCCTGCACGGCCGTGGCGCGCTCGCCGGCCTTGGCCGGCAGAAAACCCGCGAAGACAAAGGCGCCATGTTCATCGACCGCGCCCGCGGCGCTCAGCGCGGTGGTCACGCTGCTGGCGCCGGGCAAGGGAACGACCGCCAGGCCCGCGGCGCGCACGGCAGCGACCAGGCGTGCGCCGGGGTCGCTCACGGCGGGGGTGCCGGCATCGCTGACATAGGCCACGCGTTCACCGGCCTGCAGACGGCTGATGAGTTGCTGCGCGGCCTCGGCCTCGTTGTGCTGGTGCAGGGCGATCAGCGCCGAGCCGCTGCGCTCGATGCCATAGGCGCGCAGCAGCCCCTGAGTGTGGCGCGTGTCCTCGCAGGCGATGGCGTTGACGAGCTGCAGCACGTGCAGGGCGCGCAGGGTGATGTCGGCCAGGTTGCCGATGGGTGTGGCCACCACATAGAGCGCGCCCTGCGGATAATGCTGGCCAGCCGCGGCATCGTGCGCGGCGGCAAGGGCGGAGGCGTAACTGGCGTTCAATGGGGCTCCTCAAGAAGCTGGCAACTCTGGGCCGCAGCACCCGCGAGGCGGGCGCGGCGGCCGAAGACCGGGCCCTGCAGCACCTGCAGGCCGCGGGCCTGCGCCTGCTGGAGCGCAATTATCGGACGCCCGGGCGCGGGGGCGGCGAGATCGATCTGATCATGCAGGCTGGCGATGGCACCGTGGTCTTTGTCGAGGTGCGCCAGCGTGCTGCGGCCAGCCATGGTGGTGCCGCGGCCAGCGTGGGGGCGGTCAAGCAAAAGCGCATTGTGCTGGCGGCGCGCCACTACCTGCAGCGCTGGCGTTCGCCGCCGCCCTGCCGCTTCGACGTGGTGGCTCTGGAAGGCGAGGCGCTGCACTGGTTGACCGGCGCCTTCGATGCCGGAGCTCCACATTGACCCCGTGTGTCACAGATGTAAGCGCAAGCCCACAGCAGGTATGGGGCTGCAGCAGGCGGTTATCATAGGCGCCATGCTGGAACAACGCATCGAACAACACTTCATCGACAGCGCCGACCTGAAGTACCAGGCCGCGCAGGTGCTGAGCAAGCCCATCGCCGCCGCGGTGCAGGCCGTGCTGACCTGTGTGACCAACGGCGGCAAGGTGCTGGCCTGCGGCAACGGCGGCTCGGCGGCCGATGCGCAACATTTCTCGGCCGAGTTCGTGGGGCGTTTCGAACGCGAGCGTCCCGAGCTCGGCGCCATCGCGCTGACCACCGACAGCTCCATCCTCACCGCGGTGGGCAACGACTACAGCTTCAACTCGATCTTCTCGCGCCAGGTGCGCGCCCTGGGTCAGCCAGGCGACGTGCTGCTCGCCATCTCGACCAGCGGCAATTCGGCCAATGTGCTCGAAGCCATCGAAGCCGCGCACGAGCGCGAGATGGTGGTCGTGGGTCTGAGCGGACGCAATGGCGGCAAGATGGCCACGGCGCTGCGCGAGACCGATGTGCACATCATCGTGCCGCACGAGCGTACCGCCCGCATCCAGGAAGTGCATATCCTGGCGTTGCATTGCATCTGCGACGCCGTCGACCATCAACTGCTCGGAGAACAGGAAAACAAGCCATGATGAAACCGCAGACCCGCCGCCTCCCCCTTCTGGTTCTTGGCGTCGTGTTGGCGGGTGCAGGCCTCACGGCCTGCGCACCCCTGCTGGTGGGCGGGGCTGTCGTCACCGGCATGTCCGCAGCCGATCGGCGTACCACAGGTTCGCAGATCGAGGACGAGCGCATCGAGACCCGTGGCGCCTCGCGCATCCGCGAGCACATGGGCGATCGCGTGCACATCAACATCACGAGCTACAACCGCCAGGTGCTGCTGACCGGCGAGGTGCCCAATGAGCAGGACAAGCAGCTGGCCGAGCAGGTGATCTCACGCATCGAGAACGTGCGCTCCATCACCAATGAACTGGCCGTGCTGGGGCACTCGACGCTGACCCAGCGCTCGTCCGATGCCCTGGTCACGGGCCGCGTCAAGGCCAATCTGATCGATGCCCGGGACCTGAACGCCAGCGCCTTCAAGGTGGTGACCGAGCGTGGTGTGGTCTACCTGCTGGGTCGTGTGACGGCGCGCGAGGCCGACCGCGCGACCGACATCGCCCGCCGAACCAGCGGCGTCCAGAAGGTGGTGCGCCTGTTCGAGATCATCACCGAAGAAGAACTGCTCGAAATGCAGGCGCCCGCCAATACGGCGCCGGGCACGACCGGCAGCGGCCGGCCCATGTGAGGCGACGGCGCGCTCTCCACCCGGGCGTGCCCCTCAGCTCCTCAGGCGGCGGATCAGGCTGGAGGTGTCCCAGCGTCCGCCGCCCATGCCCTGCACATCGGCGTAGAACTGGTCGAGCAGGGCCGTGACCGGCAAGCGAGCCCCGTTGCGGCGCGCTTCCTCCAGCACCAGACCCAGATCCTTGCGCATCCAGTCCACAGCGAAGCCGAAGTCGAACTGATTGGCCACCATGGTCTTGCCACGGTTGTCCATCTGCCAGCTTTGCGCGGCCCCCTTGCCGATCACGTCCAGCACCAGGTCCATGTCCAGACCAGCCTGCTGGCCGAAGGCCACGGCCTCGGCCAGACCCTGGATCACGCCCGCGACCGCGACCTGGTTGACCATCTTGGCGAGCTGTCCGGCGCCGCTGTCGCCGATGCGGGTGCAGGCGCGCGCATAGGCCAGGGCTACGGGTTTCATCGCATCAAAGGCCGCCGTATCGCCGCCGCACATGATGGTGAGCGCACCGTTCTGCGCGCCGGCCTGGCCGCCCGAAACCGGGGCATCGACGAAATGCAGGCCGTGGTCACGTGCCACGCTGTAGAGCTCGCGCGCGACTTCGGCCGAGGCCGTGGTGTGGTCCGCAAAGACCGCGCCGGCCTTCATGCCGGTATAGGCGCCGTCGGGCCCCAGCACCACGCTGCGCAGGTCGGCATCGTTGCCCACGCAGGCGAACACGAGGTCGGCGCCGGTGGCAGCCTCGCGCGGCGTGGCGGCAGCCTGGCCGCCGAACTCCGCCACCCAGGCCTGGGCCTTGGCTGCCGTGCGGTTGTAGACCGTGACGCGGTGTCCCGCTCTTGCGAGGTGGCCCGCCATGGGATAACCCATGACACCCAGGCCGAGGAAAGCGACGGTGCGTGGTGCAGTGGTTTCGTAGCTGCGTGGGTTCAGACTGGGCATGGCGACTCCTGAAATGAAAAATGGTCTGATGCCAAGGCATCAGACCATGGGGGTGAGGTGGGTCCGGTTCAGACGATGGCGAGGTTCTCGGTGCCTGCCGCCAGGTCCTGCGACTTGCCGCGCTGGCTGTTGAGCTTGATCTGCAGACGCAGGTCGTTGAGCGAGTCGGCGTTGCGCAGCGCGTCCTCGTAGCTGATCTGGTTGTTCTCGTAGAGATCGAACAGGGCCTGGTCGAAGGTCTGCATGCCGATGTTGCGGCTCTTCTTCATGATCTCCTTGATCTCGGCGATCTCGCCCTTGAAGATCAGGTCCGAGATCAGCGGCGAGTTCAGCATGATCTCCACCGCGGCGATCCGGCCCTTGTTGTCCTGCTTGGGAATCAGGCGCTGCGAGATCAGGGCACGCAGGTTGAGCGAGAGGTCCATCAGCAGCTGCGGGCGGCGCTCTTCAGGGAAGAAGTTGATGATGCGGTCCAGCGCCTGGTTGGCGCTGTTGGCGTGCAGCGTGGCCAGACAGAGGTGGCCGGTCTCGGCGAAGGCCACGGCGTGCTCCATGGTCTCGCGGTCGCGGATCTCACCCATCAGGATCACGTCCGGCGCCTGACGCAGCGTGTTCTTGAGCGCGATTTCCCAGCTGTCGGTGTCCAGGCCCACTTCGCGCTGCGTGACCACGCAGTTCTTGTGCGGATGCACGAACTCCACAGGATCCTCGATGGTGATGATGTGGCCCTGCGAATTCTCGTTGCGCCAGTCCACCATGGCCGCCAGCGTGGTCGACTTGCCCGAGCCCGTGGCCCCCACCAGGATGCACAGGCCGCGCTTGGCCATGGTGACCTCCTTGAGCACCTGGGGCACGCCCAGGGTGTCGATGGTGGGCAGGGTCATGGGAATGACCCGCAGCACCAGGCCGACCTTGCCCTGCTGGATGAAGGCGTTGGCGCGGAAGCGGCCGATGCCCGGCGGCGAGATCGCAAAATTGCACTCCTTGGTGCGTTCGAACTCGGCAATCTGCTTGTCGTTCATCACAGAGCGCGCCAGCGCCATGGTGTGGGCTGCGCCCAGGGGCTGGGGCGAGACCTTGGTGATCTTGCCGTCGACCTTGATGGCGGGCGGGAAGTCGGCCGTGATGAACAGGTCGCTGCCGTTGCGGCTGATCATCAGCCGCAGCAGATCATTGATGAATTTGGTTGCCTGGTCGCGCTCCATGAGAGCACCTCCTTTTCAGTGAGCCCTGACGGCTGTCATCAGCCCGGGAAGTTCTCCGGAATCTTGGCCTTGCCGCGCGCCTCGGCGGCGCTGATGACGTTGCGGCGCACCAGGTCGGTCAGGTTCTGGTCCAGGGTCTGCATGCCCACGCTGTTGCCGGTCTGGATGCTGGAATACATCTGCGCCACCTTGGCCTCGCGGATCAGGTTGCGGATGGCCGGTGTGCCCAGCATGATCTCGTGCGCAGCCACGCGGCCGCTGCCGTCCTTGGTCTTGCACAGGGTCTGCGAGATCACGGCCTGCAGCGATTCCGACAGCATGGCGCGCACCATCTCCTTTTCCTCGGCGGGGAACACGTCGATGATGCGGTCGATGGTCTTGGCGGCGCTGGAAGTGTGCAGGGTGCCGAAGACCAGGTGGCCGGTTTCCGCGGCCGTCATGGCCAGGCGGATCGTCTCGAGGTCGCGCATTTCGCCCACGAGGATGGCGTCCGGGTCTTCACGCAGCGCGGACTTCAGGGCGGCGGCGAAGCTCAAGGTGTGCGGCCCCACTTCACGCTGGTTGATCAGGCACTTCTTGGACTCGTGCACGAATTCGATCGGGTCCTCCACCGTCAGGATGTGGCCGAACTCCGTCTCGTTGAGGTGGTTGACCATGGCGGCCAGCGTGGTGGACTTGCCCGAACCCGTGGGTCCGGTCACCAGCACCAGGCCGCGCGGCTTGAGCGCCAGGTCGGCGAAGATCTTGGGTGCGTTGAGCTGCTCCAGCGTGAGGATCTTGCTCGGAATCGTCCGGAACACCGCGGCCGCGCCGCGCTGGGTGTTGAAGGCGTTGACGCGGAAACGCGCCAGGCCGTCGATCTCGAAGGAGAAGTCGACCTCCAGGAACTCCTCGTAGTTCTTGCGCTGGGTGTCGTTCATGATGTCGTACACCATGGCGTGCACTTCCTTGTGCCCCAGGGCGTCGACGTTGATGCGGCGCACATCGCCATGCACACGGATCATGGGTGGCAGGCCGGCGGAGAGGTGCAGGTCGGAAGCCTTGTTCTTGACACTGAATGCCAGCAGTTGGGTGATGTCCACGGTCCCTCTGTCCTTATCTTTGCTACGCTTGCGAAACATTATGACCGTGATTGCCGCCCAGCTCCAAGCCGTTCATGCCCGTATCGCCGCCGCGTGTCTTGCCGCGGGTCGCAGCACCGACAGCGTGCAGCTGCTCGCCGTCTCCAAGACCTTCGGCCCCGAGGCCGTGCGTACCGCGCACGCGGCGGGTCAGATGGCCTTTGGCGAGAACTACATCCAGGAGGCCGTGGACAAGATGGCTCTGCTGGCCGATCTGCCCTTGCAGTGGCATTGCATCGGACCGATCCAGAGCAACAAGACCCGTCTCGTGGCCGCGCACTTCCAGTGGGCGCAGACCGTAGACCGGCTCAAGATCGCGCAACGGCTCAGCGAGCAGCGGCCGGACCGCCTGCCGCCCTTGCAGGTCTGTCTCCAGGTCAATGTGGATGGTGGCCTCACCAAGTCCGGCGTCAGTCCGGACGAGCTGCCGGCGCTGGCGCAGGCCGTGGCCGCGCTGCCGCGCCTGCAGCTGCGCGGCCTGATGTGCATCCCTGATCCGCAGGAGGATGCCGAGGCCATGCGTGCCGTCTTCCTGCGCGCCCGGGCACTCTACGACGCGCTGCGCGCGCACGGCTTGCCGCTGGACACGCTGTCCATGGGCATGAGTGGTGATCTGGAAGCGGCCATCGCGGCCGGCAGCACGATGGTGCGCGTGGGCACGGCCATCTTTGGCGGACGCAGCAGCGTGAAATAAGTCACGTGCGGCAGACCCCGTGGTCGGGGGCTGGGTTTACCCGGGGGGGCAGTCCCGGCGTTTACATAAAATTACAAATCAAACGACCATCTCCCCCATGTGCCACCTGCCAGCCCCTCCGGCGTCGCGACGCGCGCCGGGCTTCACGCTCATCGAGCTGCTGCTGGTGGTCGGCCTGCTGGGTGTGCTGGCGGCCATCGCGCTGCCCATGGTCCAGAACCACCGGGAGCGCATCCGCCAGACCCATGCCGTGCAGGACATCGTGGTGCTGCAGGCCCTGATCCGCGACTTCCGGCTCGACAACGGCCGCTACCCCGGCACCTTGGCCGAGGTCGGCAATGCCGGCCGCGTCGACCCCTGGGGCCATCCCTATGTCTATCAGGAACTCGAGAGTGCGCCGGGCAAGGGCAAGGCCCGCAAGGACCGCAAGCTCAACCCGCTCAACTCCGACTTCGATCTCTACAGCGTGGGCAAGAATGGCGTGTCCAAGACCCAGCTGACCAACAAGGACAGCCTGGACGACATCGTGCGGGCCAATGACGGCGCCTACGTGGGCCTGGCCGCCGACTACACGCGCTGAGGCCGGCGATGCGCAACATGCTCTCCCTGCTCAGGCTCCCGATCCACGGTCTGTTCCTGCGCAGCCGGGTGGCGCAGCGGGTCTTCACCCTGTTCCTGCTCTCGGCCCTGTTGCCGGCGCTGCTGCTGGCCCTGCTGGCCTGGGTGCAGATGCGTGCGATGGATCGCGAGCACGTGCAGAGGCAGCTGGAGCTGGAGGCCGCGAGCTACACCAGCGGCCTCTACGAGCGCCTGCTGGGCGCCCACTTCATGCTGGGCGTGCAGGCCGTGAGCCTGCGCCAGGGCGTGACGCCGGACCCGGAGCTCGACGGTCCGGCGCGGCGTGTCTACACACGCATCGAGGTGCAGCCCGCAGCCGATGGCGCGACGGGATCCGAGGCGGCGCGGGCCCATCTGGCACGCGGCGAGAGCCTGCTGCTGACGCAGGGCGAGGTGCAGGCGCCGCGTCTGCTGCTGGTGCGCGCGATCGACCCGGCGCGGCCCGAGCTCGGCCTGCTGCGCGGTGAGCTCGCGCCGGACCACCTCTGGGGCGACGCCGAGGACCTGGCCCACCAGACCCAGGTCTGCGTGCGCGACGCCCTGGGCCTGGTGCTGCATTGCACCGACCCCGCGCTGCGTCCGCTGGCCGAACGCCAGGGCCTGCAGGCCACGGACCCGCAGGAGATCGCGCAGCCGCACATCACGCGCAGCCTCTTCCTGCGCGCGCGTTTCGCCGCCGATGACTGGACCGTGCTGGTCCTGCGCCCGGCCGAGGCGGCCGATCCGGGCTGGGGCCGGCTGGGCTATCTCTTCCTGGGGGTGGTCCTGCTCATCCTGCTGCTCGTGGCCCTGCTCAGCGGCGTGCAGCTGCGGCGCACCCTGGTGCCGCTGGAGCGTCTGATCGAGGGCACGCGGCGGATCGCGCGCGAGGACTTCAACCACCCCGTGCCGCTGCAGCGTGACGACGAGTTCGGCGAGCTCGGCCATGCGCTCAACAAGATGGCGGCACGCCTGGGCCGGCAGATGGGCACGCTGCGCGCGCTGGCCGAGATCGACCACGAGATCCTGGCGCGCGCCGACATGGAGCAGATCATCACCCGCGTGCAGGAGCGCCTGCACGAGCTCTGGCCCCAGGCCGTGACCAGCATGGTGGTGTTCGACCGCCAGGCGGCGGACTTCGGCATCGTGCACCTGCACGCCGGCGGGGGCGAGATGACGGCCAAGGTGCCGAGCAAGCTCGAGCCCTGGCTGCTCGAGCGCCTGGCGCGCGATTACGACGGCATGTGGTTCGACGTCGGTGGCGGCGAGCTGCCCGACTTCCTGTCCATGGTGGTCGATGCCGGCGCCCAGCGCATCCTGGTGCTGCCCATCTTCTGGCGCGAGCGGGTCAGCGGCCTGCTGGCCGTCGGCCTGATGGAGCCGCGCGAATTCAGCCATGAGCTGGTGCAGCAGGCGCGCGATCTGGTCAACCGCATCGGCGTGGCCCTGGCGGCCCAGGCCCGTGACGAGCAGCTCAAGTTCCAGGCCTTCCATGACGCACTCACGGGCCTGCCCAACCGCCCGCTGCTGCTGGAGCGGCTCACGCAGGAAATGGCGCGCGCGCGCCGCAGTGACCGCCTGCTCGCGGTGCTGTTCATCGACCTCGACCGTTTCAAGAAGATCAACGACAGCCTGGGCCACGAGGCCGGCGACCGCCTGCTGTGCCAGGTGGCCGAACGCCTGCTCTCCAGCACCCGCGAGGGCGATACCGTGGCGCGCCTGAGCGGCGACGAATTCGTCGTGCTGCTCCCTGATCTGGGCAGCCCGCAGCAGGCCGCGCGCCTGGCCGGCGAGATGCAGGGCCTGCTGGGCGAGCCCTTCCTGATCGGTGAGAGCACAGCTTACGTGGGGGCCAGCATCGGCGTGGCCATCTTCCCGGACGACGGCAGCCTGGCTTCCGAGCTGCTCAAGAAGGCTGACATGGCCATGTACCGGGCCAAGGCCACGGGGCGTGGACGTGTCGTCTTCTTCGAGGAAGGCATGAACGTCGCGCAGCAGGAACAGTCCCTGCTCGAGCGCGAGCTGCGCCTGGCCATCGCGCGTGGTCAGCTCTCGTTGCGCTATCAGCCGCGCATCCTGCTGGCCGATGGACGACTGGCCGGCGCCGAGGCCCTGCTGCGCTGGGAGCACCCGGAGCTCGGGCAGGTCAGCCCCGAGAAGTTCATCCCCCTGGCCGAGGAGGTGGGATTGATCGACGAACTCGGCCACTGGGTGCTGCAGCAGGTCTGCGCGCAGCTGGCCCAGTGGCAGGCTGCCGACTATCGCATCTCCATCTCGGTCAATGTCTCGGGGCGCCAGCTGCGCTCGGGGCGTCTGGTCCAGCAGGTGCAGCAGGCGCTGGACGCGGCCGGGGTGTCTGCGGCCAGGCTGGAGCTGGAAGTGACCGAAGGCACGCTGATCGACGACATCGAGGCGGCCAGTGAGCAGCTGGCGCAGATCAAGCGCACTGGCGTGATCCTGGCGCTCGACGACTTCGGCACCGGCTACTCCTCGCTGCGCCACCTGCAGCAGCTGCCCCTGGACATCCTCAAGATCGACCGGTCCTTCATCCACGGCCTGGGCGAGGACGACGGGGCCGGCAGCATCGTGCACTCCATCATCGCCCTGGCTCATGCCCTGGGCAAGACCGTGGTGGCCGAAGGCGTGGAGAACGCGCGTCAGGCCGAGCTGCTGCGCATCTGGCATTGCGAGCAGGCCCAAGGCTATTTCTACAGCGTGCCGCTGACAGCCGCCGAGCTGGAGCAGGAGCTGACGCCTTCGCGCCCGGCCGAGCTCACCTGAGCGCAGGCGCAGGGCGGCTCAGCGTGAGCCGTGCGGCGAGGGGCCGAACAGGGCGGTCAGCAGGGCGACTGCGTGGCGCACGCTGCGACCGTCCGGGTCCAGCCGCGGGAGCAGTTCCACCAGATCGGCCGAACCCAGGCGCCCGCTGGCGGCGACGGCCTGCAGGCAGTCCAGGGCCTCGGCCAGCGTGGCGCCGTTGCCCACGGGGGTGCCCGTGCCGGGCACGGTCTGCGGATCGAGAAAGTCCAGGTCCAGGCTCACGTGCAGGTGGGCATCGTCCTCGATCTGCGCGAGCAGACCTGCCATCGCGACGCGTGCGCCCTGTGCGCGCAGGGTCTGCAGGTCCAGCAGCGGCAGGCGCAGCGTGCGCACGAGTTCGGCCTCGCCCGGGTCGATGCTGCGCACGCCGATCAGCTGCAGCTGGCCCGGCCGCAGCGCGGGCGTCTGGCCCGACAGCTGGCTCAGGGCCGGCGGGCCGATGCCGTGCAGGCAGGCCACGGGCATGCCGTGCAGGTTGGCGCTGGGGCTGGTGCGGCGGCTGTTGCAGTCGGCGTGGGCGTCGAACCAGAGCACATGCAGCGGGCGGCCCCGGGCCCGGCAATGGCGTGCGACGGCGCTGATCGATCCGATGGCCAGGCTGTGGTCACCGCCCAGCAGCAGGGGCCGGCGGCCGGCGGTCAGCGCCGCCCGCACGGCATCGTGTACCTCTGCGCACCAGGCCTGCACGGCCTCCAGGTGACGGTAGCCTTGCCGATGGTCCGCAGGCCCGGGCGGCGGACCGCGGAGGTCGCCCGCATCGTGCAAGCGGCAGCCCGCCCTCTGCAGCGCGTCCTGCAGGCCGGCCGCGCGCAGGGCGGCAGGGCCGTCACGGCCTCCGGGCTGGCCGGCGCCGGCGTCCGAGGGGGCCCCGATCAGTGCGACTTCGTGCTCCAATGCCATGGTCCGATTGTGCTGTGGAGCGACACCATGTTCCAGGACCGACTCGATGCCGCACAGCGGCTGGCCACACGCCTGCAGGCCTATCGCGGCCAGCGCCCGCTGGTGCTGGCCATTCCACGGGGCGCCGTGCCCATGGCACGCGTCATTGCCACCGCGCTCGAGGGTGATTTCGACGTGGTGCTGGTGCGCAAGCTGCGCGCGCCCTGGCAGCCCGAGCTCGCCGTCGGTTCGGTCGACGAAGCGGGCTGGACCTATGTCGCGCCCTTCGCGGCCAGTGCCGGTGCCGACGCGCAGCACCTCGAGGCCGAGAAGCAGCGTCAGCTGCGCATCATCCGCGCGCGGCGCGCCCAGTACACGCCGCTGCGTCCCCACCTCGACCCGGCGGGCCGTACCGTCATCGTGGTCGACGACGGCCTGGCCACCGGCGCGACCATGATCGCCGCCCTGCACGGCCTGCGCCAGCAGAAGCCAGCGCGGCTGGTCTGCGCGGTGCCGGTGGCGCCTCCGGAAACGCTGGAGAGGGTGCGGCCGCTGGCCGACGAGGTGGTCTGCCTGGAGGCGCCAGAGGGATTTCAGGCCGTCGGTCAGTTCTACCGCAACTTCGACCAGGTCGAGGACGAGGACGTCATCGCGCTGCTCAAGGGCTGAGCCAAACTTGCCGACCATCCAGGCTGCTGGACGACCAAGACAGCTAATATTTTGACAAATGTGATAAAAACAATAACATAAGTTAGAGAAATCCGACCAGTAACCCTTCAAGAAAGGTTGTTGAATATGGATCAGGCCCGGAACTTCAGTTTGCGCAATCTCAGCCTCGGCAAAAAGCTGCCTCTTAGCGTCTTTCTCGTCGTCGCGCTGGTGTTTGCCGGCTTTGTCTTCGCCATCGGGCAGCGGCTAAGTAGCTCGGTCGAGGCTCAAACCTACCGCGAGTTGTCGACTCAGACCCGGCTGCTGGTCGATACCATCGATGCCGTCGACCGCGATCTGCGACAGCGCGCTGCAAATCTGGCCAAGGCTTTCCAGGGACGCTTGCTTGGGCGCTTCGAACTGGACCCGATCGTCACGCCGGTCAACGGCAAGCCGGCGCCGACGCTCAAGCTTGACGGCAAGGTCCTGAACATGAACCTGGAGGTGGTTGACCAGTTCACCCAGGCCACTGGCGCCGTGGCGACGATCTTCGCCAAGACCGGCGACGACTTCATCCGCATCACCACCTCAGTCAAGAACGAGAAGGGCGAGCGCGCTATCGGCACCCTGCTGGATCGCAACCATCCAGGCTACAAGGCGACCCTCGAGGGGAAGACCTACAACGGCGTGGCGGTGCTGTTCGGTCAGCCTTATGTTACGCAGTACGACCCGATCCGTGATGCCCAGGGGCAGGTGGTGGGCCTGTCCTTCATTGGCATGGAGTATCGGGATCTGCTGGTGCAGATGAAGAACACAATCAAGGGGCAGAAGATCGGCAAGACCGGCTATTTCTATGTGCTGGATTCGCGCCCGGGGAAAAACTATGGTACCTACCTGGTGCATCCGACCGCCGAAGGCCGCAACGTGCTGGACAGCAAAGATGCCGACGGACGGGAGTTCATCAAGGAGATCCTGGAGACCAGGACGGGTGTGACCCAGTACCCTTATCTGAATAAGGACCTTGGTGACACGCAGCCGCGTCTGAAAGTGGCGGCATTCGCCCACCTGCCCGGCTGGGAGTGGGTGATTGTGGCCGGTGGTTACGTCGACGAGTTCAGCGAGGAAGTGCGCGACATGCGCAACCTCTTTGGTCTGCTCGGTATGGGGCTGGTGCTGCTGATTGCTGTGGCCCTGTACTTCCTGGTGCGGCACCTGGTGGTTGCGCCACTAGGTCGTGCCGTCGTGGCTGCACAGCAGCTGGCGGAAGGAGATCTGACCGTACGGGTAAGGATCGACCGGGAGGACGAGATTGGTACGCTGACGCATGCGATGAACCGCATCGGAGTAGGCTTGACTGATGTGGTCAACCGCGTGCGACAGGGCAGCGACGCCGTTTCCATCGCCAGCGCAGAGATTGCCCAGGGCAACCAGGATCTGTCCAGCCGCACCGAGAGTCAGGCCAGCGCGCTGGAGCAGACTGCCGCGTCTATGGAACAGCTGTCTTCCACCGTCAAGCAGAACGCCGAAAACGCTCGTCAGGCGAACCAGCTGGCGCAGGGCGCCAGCAGCGTGGCTGTGCAGGGCGGACAGGTCGTGGCCCAGGTGGTCGACACCATGAAGGGCATCAACGACAGTTCGCGCCGTATCGCCGACATCATTGCTGTCATCGATGGCATTGCCTTCCAGACCAACATCCTGGCCTTAAATGCCGCGGTCGAAGCGGCACGCGCTGGCGAACAGGGCCGTGGCTTCGCGGTCGTTGCCGGTGAGGTGCGTAACCTGGCGCAACGCAGTGCTGAAGCTGCCAAGGAAATCAAGGCCCTGATCACGGAAAGCGTCGGTCGGGTTGAACAGGGCACACAGTTGGTAGACCAGGCTGGCCAGACCATGGACGAGGTGGTGGCGAGTATCCGCCGCGTGACTGACATCATGGGCGAGATCAGTGCCGCCAGCTCCGAGCAGAGCGCGGGCGTCGCCCAGGTGGGTGAAGCGGTGACCAATATGGACCAAGCCACGCAGCAGAACGCCGCGCTGGTTGAGGAGATGGCGGCTGCAGCTGGCAGCCTCAGGAGCCAGGCAGAAGAGCTGGTACGTACCGTCAGCGTCTTCAAGCTGGCCTCAGGTGCGGCTGGGTCCGGCGCCAGCACCGGCCTTGCCGATTTGCGCATGCCGTCCGCTGCTGCGCCAAGCAGCGCACCGCGTCCGGCCTCAAAGCCGAGGGCCGTCGCGGCGCCGTCCACCAAGCCGGCAGCTAGCGCCGACAGCGACTGGGAGAGCTTCTGAGCAACCGGCGGGCGTGGCGCGGGCTTACTTCGCCTGGAAGCCGCTGGCCTGGATGATCCTGGCCCAGGTCTGGCTGTAGGCGCGCTCGCGGCTGGCCAGCTGCTCGGAGCTCATATGGCCCACGGTCAGGCCCATGGCCGTCAGGCGCTCGTTCACTTCGGGCAGGGCGATCACCTTGGCCAGGGCGGCGGAATAGCGTTCCAGCGTGGCCTTGGGCGTGCCCTTGGGGGCGAACAGGCCGTAGTAGGGCAGGTCCTCGAAGCCGCTCAGGCCCAGTTCGGTGAAGGTCGGCACATCGGGTAGCGTGGCCTGACGCTTGCCGCCGATCACGGCCACGATGCGGATCTTGCCGGCCTTGTGGTTCTCGATGAAGTCCGGCACCGAGCCCACGCCCGCGGCGATCTGGTTGCCCAGCATGTCGCCCATCATGGGCGCGCTGCCGCGGTAGGGCGCGGCCTGCAGGTCCAGGCCGTTCTTCTGGCCGATCACCTTGACGAAGAACTCCGGCGTCGAGGCCGGGGCCGGCACGCCCACGGTGCCGCGCTTCTTGACGTCTTCACGCACCCAGGCCAGGTACTCCTGGTAGCTCTTGGCCGGCGTGCCGCCCGAGAGCGCCAGGCCGTTGACGAAGGTCGCGAAGCCGGCCACGGGTACGAAGTCCTCGGCCGGGTTGAAGCCCGGGTTCTTGAGCGTCAGGGGCAGGATGGAGATGCTGTGGTCGTGCGAGAGGAAGAGCACGGTGCCGTCGGCCGGCGCGGCCTTGAGCGCCTGCGCCGCGAGCTGGCCGCCGGCACCGGCCTTGTTCTCGACGATGACGTTGGCGCCCAGCTGGTCCTTGAGCTTGTCGGCCAGCACGCGGGCGATCGCGTCGGTGCCGCCGCCGGGCGGGAAGCCCACGAGGATCTTGACGGTGGAGGTGTCGGCCAGGGCCGGGCCGGCGACGAGCAG
>JAIESX010000055.1 GCA_019745555.1 Burkholderiaceae bacterium
GCCTTGCCGGTGCCGGCTCTGGCCCGGCTCAGCCTCTCGCTGGCCCTGGCGGGTTTCGGCTTGGCCGCGGCCTCGGGCCTGCTGATGTTCGGCACGCAGCCAGCCGAGCTGCTGGCCAACCGGGCTTTCACCCTCAAGATGCTGCTGTTATTGGCGGCGGCGTGTAATGCGGGCTGGTTCCATGGCCGCGGTTCGCTGCACAAGCTTGACCTCTTGGCGCGGGCACAGACGGCCCTGTCCACGCTGATCTGGCTGGGCGTGCTGACCTGCGGCCGCTGGATTGCCTATCTTTGACCCGAGAGGAGCACACGATGCAAAGACGTACTGTCCTGAGCCTGCCCCTGGCTCTCGGACCCGGCCTGTTGCCGCTGGCGCGCGCCCACCACGGCTGGAGCAGCTTCGACCAGGATCGCCCCATCTACCTCCAGGGACGCGTGCACAGCGTGCGCTGGCAGAACCCGCATGCCGAGCTGGTGCTGGAGTTGCCGGCCAGCCTCAGCCTGCCGGCCGATCTGGCCCGGCGCGCCCTGCCGGCGCAGAGCGCGCCCGTGGACGGCAAGGCCTTGCTGGCCAAGGCCCAGCTGCCACGGCGCCAGGACCGGCGCTGGGAGATCGAGCTGGCGCCACTTTCGCGCATGCAGGCCTGGAGGGTGACGCCGCTCCAGGTGGGTGACGAGATCGCCGTGCTGGGCTTCACCTTCCAGGACGAGAAGGGTGAGGCCATCCTGCGCGTGGAGTATCTGTTCGTCGGCGACAAGATCTACGGCTTGCGCTCCAGTCCCGCGTGAGGCACTGAAACAGAAACGCCCTGCAGTGCAGGGCGTTTTTCATGCAGCGGGCATGCGCTTCAGCTCGACAGGGCCTGCAGCGCGCGCGCGGTGATCTCCTCCACGCTGCCCATGCCGCTGATCGCGCGGTACTTGGGTGCAGCAGCCGGATCTTTCTTCGCCCAGCTGCTGTAGTAGTCGACCAGCGGGCGGGTCTGGGCGCTGTAGACGTCCAGGCGTTTCTTCACGGTCTCTTCCTTGTCGTCGTCGCGCTGCACCAGGGGCTCGCCGGTCACGTCGTCCTGGCCTGCGACCTTGGGTGGGTTGAACTTGACGTGGTAGGTGCGGCCCGAGGCCGGGTGCGAGCGGCGGCCGCTCATGCGTTCGATGATGGCCTCGAAGGGCACGTCGATCTCCAGCACATAGTCCAGCTTCACGCCGGCCGCCTTCATGGCGTCGGCCTGGGGAATGGTGCGCGGGAAACCGTCGAAGAGGAAGCCCTGGGCGCAGTCGGGCTGGGCGATGCGTTCCTTGACCAGGTTGATGATCAGGTCGTCACTGACCAGACCACCCGACTCCATCACGGCCTTGGCCTGCAGGCCCAGCGGCGTGCCGGCCTTGACGGCCGCGCGCAGCATGTCGCCGGTGGAGATCTGCGGAATGCCGTACTTCTTGCAGATGAAGGACGCTTGCGTGCCCTTGCCGGCGCCGGGAGCGCCCAACAGGATCAGTCTCATGGATATCCTCGGATGTAGGGTGTTATCGGCTGATGGCGGCACCATCCCGGTGCACCAGCCTCTGAGGGCGAGGATAGCATGCCGCAACCACCCTGAAACTTACAGCAGCTATAGCAAGCTTGGTCGGTCGGGCCCGCGTCCGGGAGGCCGGATCTCAGTGCCCGAGCAGCCTGCGCACGCGCTCCAGATCCTCGGGGGTGTCGACGCCCGGGCCGGGCGCCTCGTGCGTCACGTGCACGGTGATGCGGTGGCCGTGCCACATGGCGCGTAACTGCTCCAGGGCCTCGGTGACCTCGATCGGGGCCTGGGGCAGTCTGGGGAACTGGCGCAAAAAGCCCACGCGGTAGCCGTAGATGCCGATGTGGCGCAGCGGCGCGGGTTCGGGCAGGGTGGTGATGCCTTGCGCGAAGCCGTCGCGCCACCAGGCGATCGGCGCGCGACTGAAGTACAGGGCCAGGGCCTGGGCGTCGAGCACGACCTTGACCACATTGGGGTTCACGAAGTCGGTGACGTCGTGGATGGGATGCGCGGCCGTACTCATGCTGGCCTCGGGGCGCTGTTGCAGCAGCGTGGCCACGGCCGAGACCAGGGTCGGGTCGATCAGCGGCTCGTCGCCTTGCACGTTGACGACGATGGCCTCGTCAGCCAGCTGCAGCAGTTCACAGGCCTCGGCCAGGCGGTCGCTGCCGCTGGGGTGGTCCACGCGCGTGAGCAGGGCTTCCACGCCATGCCGGGTGCAGGCCTGCAGGATGGAGGGATGGTCGGCTGCCACGACCACGCGTGTGCCGGCCGGCAGGCCGGAAGCGACGCGCTGTGCCACGCGCACCACCATGGGCAGGCCGGCGATGTCGGCCAGGGGCTTGCTGGGCAGGCGACTCGAGGCCAGCCGTGCCGGGATCAGGACTGTGTAGCTCACAGGCCCAGTTCCTCGTCGCTGAGCGTGCGGGCTTCGTTTTCGAGCAATACCGGGATGCCGTCGCGGACGGGGTAGGCCAGGCGTGCGCTGCGCGAGAGCAGTTCCTGTTTTTCGCGGTCGTAGTCCAGCGGGCCCTTGGTCACGGGGCAGACCAGCAGTTCAAGCAGTCGGGTGTCCATGGGGCGATGATAGCCGTGCCTGCAGCGCGTCATCGAGCAGACGGTCGAAGGCGGCGTAGAAGGCCGGCTCGGCCTCGAACTCCAGCGGCACGGCCAGGGCATCGGGATGATGGGCCCAGAGCTTGAGCGCATCCTTCTCGGTGCAGAGCAGGGTGTAGTCGCGTTCGCGCGGGCGCTGCCAGGAGGCGTAGTCGTCGTGGTCGGGGCGTGCCGCCGTGAGCGTGAGCGGCAGGCCCAGGGCTTGCAGCATGTCGAAGAAGGCCTGGGGCCGCGCAGTGCCCGCCACGGCCAGCAGCGGACGGCCATCGGCGGCGAGCGCGACGAGGTCCACCCGGCTGCCATCGGCGCGCACCGCCTGATGCGCCAGCGCGCGGCGTGAGGTGTAGCCCGTGAAGGCCGGCCGGTTGCCGGTGTGCAGCACGAGATCTACGTAGCGCGGCCAGGGTTCGCGCAGCGGCCCTGCGGGCAGCAGAAAGCCGTTGCCGACGCCGCGGTCGTCGAAGACACAGACCTCCAGGTCACGCGCCAGCGCCAGATGCTGCAACCCGTCGTCGCTGACGAGGATATCGACCTGCGGGTGGGACTGCAGCAGGGCACGTGCGGCCTCGATGCGGCGCGCCGCGACGTAGACCGGCACGCCGGTCTTGCGCCGGATCAGCGCCGGCTCATCACCGACCTCGCGCACGGGACTGTGCTCGAGCACTTCGCGGCAGTCGCGCGTGTGCCGGCCGTAGCCGCGCGAGATCACGCCCGGGCGCATGCCCCGGCTTTGCAGGTGCTGGACCAGAGCGATCACGACGGGCGTCTTGCCTGCGCCACCCGCCACGACATTGCCGACCACGACCACGGGCACAGGTACGACGTGACGCTTGAGGAGGCCGCTGAGGTAGAGCCCCTGGCGGAAACGCACCAGCACGTCCATGAGAAGCGAGAGCGGCCACAAGGCCCAGGTCAGAGCCCCGCGCCGCTGCCAGCTGGCCTGCAGGGCCAGTTGCCAGGCGGGCTGGCCGGGACGGTCCATGTCCTTCAGCGGCCACCGGCCTGGGCCGAGGACTGGGTGGCGAAGGTGATCTGCGTGAGGTCGGCGCGACGCGCGGCTTCCATGACCGTTACCACCGACTGATGGCGCGCATTGGCGTCGGCGCTGATGATGACCACCGTGTCCTTGCCGGCCCTGGCAGCCTGCAGCAGGGCCGCGACCACGGCGTCCACGCTGCGGCCGTCGAGCGGCTTGCGGTTGACGCTGTAGTTGCCGTCGCTGCTCACGGCCACGATGACTTCCTTGGGGTAGTCGCGCTGGGCGTCGGCGTCCGCCGTCGGCAGGCGCAGCTGCATCTCGGTGAACTTACTATAGGTGGTGGTGAGCATGAGGAAGATCAGGATCACCAGCAGCACGTCGATGAAGGCGATCAGGTTGATCTCCGGCTCTTCGCGCGCCGGACGGCGGAAATGCAGTCTCATGACTCGGTGCGCCGCAGCGTGCCCAGGTGTTGCAGCAGGCGCTCACCCGCCAGCTCCAGCGTCAGCAGGTACTCGTCGACGCGGGCGCGGAAGTAACGCCAGAAGATCAGCGAGGGAATCGCGATGATCAGGCCGAAGGCCGTGTTGTACAGGGCGATCGAGATGCCGTGCGCTAGCTGGGCCGGGTTGCCACCCGAGCTGCCGCCAGGGGCCTGCGAACCGAAGATCTCGATCATGCCAACGATGGTGCCGAACAGGCCCAGCAGGGGCGAGACCGAGGCGATGGTGGCCAGGGCGGTGAGGTAGCGTTCGAGCCTGTGCGTGACCACCCGGCCGGTGCTTTCCAGGGCATTGCGCAACTCTTCATCGTTGCTGGAGGGCTTGGCTCGCAGGGCGCGCAGGCCGCTGGCCAGCACCTCGCCCAGGGCGGAACTCTTCTCCAGCTGTTCGATGACCTCGGGTTTGGGCAGTTCGGCGCTCGAGGCCTTGATGACCTCGTCGAGCAGCTGGGGTGGGGCCACCTTGGCGGTCTTGAGGCTGAGAAAGCGTTCGATGATCAGGGCCAGACCCAGGATGGAGCAGGCGATCAGGGGCCAGATGGGCCAACCGGCGGCTTGTATGATGGAAAACAAAGGAATCCTCCACGCTGATGTGCCGTCGATTATGACCCACGCACATGGCGCTCACGAATGACGGCCCGCCCCGCCCTGCGCGCGACTGTTTCGCACCCTCACCCACAGAATATGTGGATAACTTTGTGTAGAACTACGGGGCAAGCACCGCAAAGCACGCAACCATGCGCTTTGGCGTCAGAACGATGACAAAAAAGGCAGAGAAAAATCAAATGGAATCAATCACTTGCACGGAAAAATGCGCTTTCGTTCATCTGTCGGGATTGCGATGGCTTGGGGGCGGGGATTGTGGAGTAATCACCTCGGGGCATCCCGGCGCAAGCCGCATGACATCTCATGTCGGCATCTGAGTCCTCAGCAATGACGCCACGTATCTGGCAGGTTGGTGCGCTGTGCCGCGCCATTGCTGATGCCCTGGATGCCAGGTTCAATCCGGTCGCGGTGCGAGGCGAGATTTCGGGCTTCAACCGCGCAGCCAGCGGGCATTGTTATTTCACGCTCAAGGACGATACGGGGCAGATCCGTTGCGCCATGTTTCGCCGCGCCGCCACCCTGCTGGACTTCTCGCCGCGCGATGGTGAACTCGTCGAGGTGCGCGGCCGTCTGGGCGTCTATGAGGCGCGTGGCGATTTGCAACTGGTCGTCGAATCCGTGTCGCGCGCCGGGCAGGGGGCCCTGTTCGAGCAGTTTCTGCGCCTGAAAGCCAAGCTCGAAGCAGAGGGCCTGTTCGATGCCGCGCGCAAGCGCGAGTTGCCGCGCATGCCGCGCGGCATCGGGATCGTCACCTCGCTCGGCGCCGCGGCCCTGCACGACGTGGTCACCGCCTTGCAGCGGCGCGTACCGCACATTCCGGTCATCGTGGCGCCCGCCTCGGTGCAGGGCGCCGGGGCGCCGGCCGAACTGGGGGGCGCATTGCGGCAGCTCTTTGCCCTGGCGCAGCAGGGCCGGGTGGATGTGATCCTGCTCGTGCGTGGTGGGGGCTCCATGGACGACCTCTGGGCCTTCAACGACGAAGGCCTGGCCCGTGCCCTGGTGGCCAGCCCGGTGCCCGTGGTCAGCGGTGTGGGGCACGAGACCGATTTCACGATCGCCGACTTCGTGGCCGACCTGCGTGCGCCCACGCCCACGGCGGCCGCCGAACTGGTGGCCGAGCCGCGCGGTGTCTGGCTCGGTGCGCTGGACCTCATGCACGAGCGCCTGCGCGAAGCCGTGCTCGCCCGGCTGGACCGCGAGAGCCAGCGCCTGGACCTGGTGATCAGCCGCCTGGGCCGGCCTTCGGGGCGGGTGGCCAGCCAGCGGCTTGCACTCTCGAGCCTGGGCCAGCGCCTGCGGCATGCGGCCAGCCAGACCCTGCTGCACCGCCGTCATGGCCTGCAGCAGCTGGCCGGGAACTGGCCGCAGGTGTGGCGTCGCGATCTGCAGCAGCGCCAGCAGCGGCTGGAGCGCGTGGCCTTGCGCCTGCAACTGCTCGATCCGGCCCTGGTGCTGCAGCGCGGCTACGCCTGGCTCAGCGACGAGGCGGGGCAAACCATCACGCGGATCACGCAGACCTATCAGGGGCAGGCCCTGCAGGCCACCCTTGCCGACGGCAAGGTTGATCTCACCGTGACGCGCCGGGGCAATATTTAGTTTCTACAATCGCCGCTGGTCATCCACAACAACCATCGAGGACACCATCATGGAACACACCCTGCCTCCCCTGCCTTACGCCATCGACGCTTTGGCCCCGCACTACTCCAAGGAAACGCTGGAGTTCCACCATGGCAAGCACCACAACGCCTATGTGGTGAACCTGAACAATCTGCAGAAAGGCACCGAGTTCGAGAGCATGGACCTGGAGTCCATCGTCAAGAAGTCCAGCGGTGGCATCTACAACAACGCGGCCCAGATCTGGAACCACACTTTCTTCTGGAACTGCATGAAGCCCAATGGTGGCGGTGAGCCCACGGGTGCGCTGGCTGCGGCCATCAACGCCAAGTGGGGCAGCTACGCAGCCTTCAAGGAAGCCTTTGTGAAGTCGGCCGTGGGCAACTTCGGTTCCGGCTGGACCTGGCTGGTGAAGAAGGCCGACGGCTCGGTCGACATCGTCAACACCGGCGCGGCCGGCACCCCGCTGACCACCGCCGACAAGGCCCTGCTGACCGTGGACGTGTGGGAGCATGCCTACTACATCGACTACCGCAACCTGCGCCAGAAGTTCGTCGAGACCTTCTTCGACAAGCTGGTGAACTGGTCCTTCGCCGAGAAGAACTTCGGCTGATCAGCGAGCAGCTGCCTGTCCGAGGCCTGGAGGGAAACCTCCAGGCCTTTTTGTTTGCGTCGGCCGGTCAGAGCTGTCATGCTGATGGTGATCGGTTTCACCCCAGCCCAAGTCTTAGATCTTCTATAAGACCTCTTCTATAAGACTGATTGCAAAAAAATTGAAATTTCTTGATGAAAATTTCATATTGCGGGATATTGATTCAAAAATGGCGACAGAGGTCAGGACACTGAAAGCAAAATCTCAAACCATCCGAGATTCGTTCGTCGGCACATCGGTCGACGCGGACCCGGTCCCGATTTCTGGAGATACGCAATGAGCACCCAGCAACCCACCATCATCTACACGCTGACTGACGAAGCCCCGCTGCTGGCCACCAGCTCCTTCCTGCCCATCATCCGCACCTTCGCAGCGCCGGCAGGCGTGCATGTGGAGACCAGCGACATCTCGGTGGCCGGACGCATCCTGGGCCAATTTCCCGAATACCTGACCGAGGAGCAGCGCGTGCCCGACACGCTGGCCGAGCTGGGCAAGCTCACCCTCAAGCCTGAGGCCAACATCATCAAGCTGCCCAATATCAGCGCTTCCGTCGCGCAGCTCGTCGCCTGCATCAAGGAACTGCAGGCCAAGGGCTACAAGATTCCGGACTACCCCGAGAACCCCAAGACCGAGGAAGAGAAGGCCATCAAGGCACGCTACGCCAAGTGCACGGGCAGCGCCGTGAACCCGGTGCTGCGCGAGGGCAACTCCGACCGTCGCGCGCCCAAGGCCGTGAAGGAGTACGCCCGCAAGAACCCGCACAGCATGGGTGAGTGGAGCCAGGCCTCGCGTACCCACGTCTCGCATATGCACCATGGCGACTTCTACCATGGCGAGAAGTCCATGACGCTGGACAAGGCGCGCGATGTGAAGATGGAGCTGATCACCAAGAGCGGCAAGACCATCGTGCTCAAGCCCAAGGTCGCGCTGATGGACCGCGAGGTCATCGACAGCATGTTCATGAGCAAGAAGGCCCTGCTCGAGTTCTACGAGAAGCAGATCGAGGATGCGCACAAGACGGGCGTGATGTTCTCCCTGCACGTCAAGGCCACGATGATGAAGGTCTCGCACCCCATCGTCTTCGGCCACTGCGTCAAGATCTTCTACCGTGATGCCTTTGCCAAGCACGGCAAGCTCTTCGATGAACTGGGCGTGAATGTCAACAACGGCATGATCGATCTCTACAACAAGATCGCCACGCTGCCCCAGTCCAAGCAGGAAGAGATCAAGCGCGACCTGCATGCCTGCCACGAGCACCGTCCCGAGCTGGCCATGGTGGACTCCGCCAAGGGCATCACCAACTTCCATTCGCCCAATGACGTGATCGTGGATGCCTCCATGCCGGCCATGATCCGCGCCGGCGGCAAGATGTACGGCGCCGACGGCCGCTTGAAGGATGTCAAGGCCGTGATCCCGGAGAGCACTTTCGCGCGCATCTACCAGGAGATCATCAACTTCTGTAAGTGGCACGGCAACTTCGATCCGCGCACCATGGGCACGGTGCCCAACGTCGGTCTGATGGCCCAGCAGGCCGAGGAATACGGCTCGCACGACAAGACCTTCGAGATTCCCGAGGATGGCGTGGCCAACATCACCGACCTGGCCACGGGCGAGGTGCTGATGAGCCAGAACGTGGAGCAGGGCGACATCTGGCGCATGTGCCAGGTCAAGGATGCCGCCATCCGTGACTGGGTCAAGCTGGCCGTCACCCGCGCGCGCAACTCGGGCATGCCGGTGGTGTTCTGGCTCGACCAGTACCGCCCGCACGAGGCGCAGCTGATCACCAAGGTCAAGATGTACCTGCACGAGCACGACACTGCCGGTCTGGACATCCAGATCATGTCGCAGGTGCGCGCCATGCGTTACACGCTCGAGCGCGTGATCCGTGGCCTGGACACCATTTCGGCCACCGGCAACATCCTGCGCGACTACCTGACCGACCTGTTCCCCATCATGGAGCTGGGCACCAGTGCCAAGATGCTGTCCATCGTGCCGCTGATGGCCGGGGGCGGTATGTACGAGACCGGTGCCGGCGGTTCGGCGCCCAAGCACGTGCAGCAGCTGGTGGAGGAAAACCACCTGCGCTGGGATTCGCTGGGCGAGTTCCTGGCGCTGGCGGTTTCGTTCGAGGACCTGGGCATCAAGAACAACAACCCCCGTGCCAAGTTGCTGGCCAAGACCCTGGACGCGGCCACGGGCAAACTGCTGGACAACAACAAGAATCCCTCGCCCAAGACCGGCCAGCTCGACAACCGAGGCAGCCAGTTCTACCTGGCGCTGTACTGGGCCCAGGAACTGGCAGCCCAGAGCGAGGACAAGGAGCTGGCCGCCAAGTTCGCGCCCCTGGCCAAGCAACTGGCCGAGAACGAGCAGACCATCGTCAAGGAACTGGCCGAGGTGCAGGGCAAGCCCGTGGACATCGGTGGCTATTACAAGCCGGACTTTTCCAAGCTGGAGCAGGTCATGCGTCCGAGCAAGACCTTCAACGCGGCGCTCGCGTCCGTGAAGGCCTGAGTCTCAGAGCCTCGCGGATGAAGCGGCCCGGGCGCATGCGCCCGGGCCGCTTTTTTCATGGGAGGATCTACCGACGGTTCGTGAATACCGGCCCGCCGAGCCGGCTGCCGGCCTTGAGGCCGCGCTTGGCAAACCAGCCCTGGTTCATTTCGAGCACGAAACGCACAGGCCGGGCCGAACAGTGCGACTCCGTGGTCTGAGGCGTCATGTCTGCCAGGTTGACGATGATGCCGTCATCGGCGATGAAGGCGGCCGTCAGCGGCAGCAGGGTGTTCTGCATCCAGAAACACTGGCGTGAGGGTTGCTCGAAGATGAAGAGCATGCCCTCGTTGGCGGGCATCTCCTTGCGATGCATCAGACCCATGGCCTGCTGCTGCGGGGTGGTCGCCACCTGCGCCTGGATCAGGTGCATGCCGGCGTTCAGTGTGACGCGCGGCAGGTCGAGCTGGGGTGAGGACTGGGCGCTGGCCGGGCCGGACAGGGCTGCCAGTAGCATGCAAAGGGGAAAAAACAGACGCAACATGGGAGCTGTGGGGCAGTTTTCAGACAGCCGCATTGTGCGTCATCGATCTGGTGCTCACAGGCCAGGTGTTCTGGTCCGGGCCACGATATGACAGTCCGTGCGGGCAGCCGGCCAGCGCATCCGGCGCCGGGCCCCGACTTTTTTATGCGGGGAGCGCCTTGAAGCGGCGCCTGCCGCCTCCAATTCAACCCCAGGCGAGACGTGCCGCGGGCACGCTCGATAGAATCATTGCATGGCCACGAAATCCCCCGCCAAACCACCGGCACCCGTCCAGCAGCCCAGCCGTGACGAGGGTGATTCGGTCGTGCTGGAGCGACGGACGCAGAAAGTCCAGCCGCCGCAGATGTACCAGGTTGTCATGCTCAACGACGACTACACGCCGATGGAGTTCGTGGTGGTCGTGATCCAGGAGTTCTTCAACAAGGATCTGGAGACGGCCACCCAGATCATGCTCAAGATCCATCTGGATGGCAAAGGTGTTTGTGGCGTCTACACCAAGGATGTGGCGGCCACCAAGGTGGACCAGGTGCTGGAGGCCGCGCAGAAAGCCGGCCACCCCCTGCAGTGTGTGTGCGAACCTGTGGAATGAGCGGCGCGCGTGCAAAGTGTGCGAGTAGACCGGAAAAGTTATTTTACTTTCGCGGCTGGAACTGTTGGACAGCCCCGCGAATCGGATTAAAGTAGATTCGTAAGCAAGGCAAAAGGAAGTCACATGATTGCCCAGGAATTGGAAGTCAGCCTGCACATGGCGTTCGTCGAGGCCCGACAGCAGCGCCATGAGTTCATCACCGTGGAGCATCTGCTGCTGGCCTTGCTCGACAACCCCAGTGCCGCCGAGGTGCTACGTGCCTGCGCGGCCAATATCGACGACCTGCGCAAGTCCCTGACCAATTTCATCAAGGACAACACGCCCCAGGTCGCCGGTACCGAGGATGTGGACACCCAGCCGACGCTGGGTTTCCAGCGCGTGATCCAGCGCGCCATCATGCACGTGCAGTCCACGGGCAGTGGCAAGAAGGAAGTCACTGGTGCCAATGTGCTGGTGGCGATCTTCGGCGAGAAGGATTCGCACGCCGTCTATTACCTGCACCAGCAGGGTGTGACGCGCCTGGATGTGGTGAATTTCATCGCCCACGGCATCAAGAAGAGTGATCCGCCCGAGACCGGCAAGCCCAGCGAGAGCTCGGGCGAGGCGGAAGAGGGCGGCGCCGCCGAGAAGGGCGAGAGCAAGGCTTCGCCGCTGGAGCAGTACACCCAGAACCTCAATCAGGCGGCCAAGGACGGCAAGATCGACCCGCTGATCGGCCGCGAGTACGAGGTCGAACGCGTGATCCAGATCCTGTGCCGCCGGCGCAAGAACAATCCGCTGCTGGTCGGTGAGGCCGGCGTAGGCAAAACCGCCATCGCCGAGGGTCTGGCCTGGCGCATCGTCCAGAACGACGTGCCTGAAATCCTCGCCGAGGCCAATGTCTACTCGCTTGACATGGGCGCGCTGCTGGCGGGCACCAAGTACCGTGGGGATTTCGAGCAGCGTCTCAAGGGTGTACTCAAGTCGCTCAAGGACAAGCCCAACGCCATCCTTTTCATCGACGAGATCCACACCCTGATCGGGGCCGGTGCGGCTTCGGGTGGCACGCTGGACGCGTCCAATCTGCTCAAGCCGGCGCTCTCCAGCGGCCAGCTCAAATGCATCGGTGCGACGACCTTCACCGAGTACCGCGGCATCTTCGAGAAGGATGCGGCGCTGTCGCGTCGTTTCCAGAAGGTCGACGTGGTCGAGCCCAGCGTGCAGGAAACCATCGACATCCTCAAGGGCCTGAAGTCGCGCTTCGAGGAGCACCACAACGTCAAGTACGCCAATGCCGCGCTGCAGGCGGCGGCCGAGCTCTCGGCCAAGTACATCAACGACCGTCACCTGCCCGACAAGGCTATCGACGTGATCGACGAGGCGGGTGCCGCCCAGCGCATCCTCACGCCGTCCAAGCGCAAGAAGACCATCGGCAAGGCTGAAGTCGAGGAGATCGTGGCCAAGATTGCCCGCATCCCCCCGGCCAACGTCTCCAACGACGACCGCAGCAAGCTGCAGACCATCGAGCGCGACCTCAAGAGTGTGGTCTTCGGCCAGGACAAGGCGCTGGAGGTGCTGGCCGCCGCCGTGAAGATGGCGCGCTCCGGTCTGGGCCGGGCCGACAAGCCCATCGGTTCCTTCCTGTTCAGCGGTCCTACGGGCGTGGGCAAGACCGAGGCCGCCAAGCAGCTGGCCTACATCATGGGCATCGAGCTGATCCGCTTCGACATGTCGGAGTACATGGAGCGCCATGCCGTGAGCCGCCTGATCGGCGCGCCCCCCGGCTACGTCGGTTTCGACCAGGGCGGTTTGCTGACCGAGGCGGTGACCAAGAAGCCGCATGCGGTGCTGCTGCTCGACGAGATCGAGAAGGCCCATCCGGACATCTTCAACGTGCTGCTGCAGGTCATGGACCACGGCACCCTGACGGACAACAACGGGCGCAAGGCCGACTTCCGCAACGTCATCATCATCATGACGACCAATGCGGGTGCCGAGACCATGAACAAGTCCACCATCGGCTTCACCAATCCGCGCCAGGCCGGTGACGAGATGGGTGACATCAAGCGCCTGTTCACGCCCGAGTTCCGCAACCGCCTGGACGCCATCGTGAGCTTCAAGGCGCTGGACGAGCAGATCATCCTGCGTGTGGTCGACAAGTTCCTGCTGCAGCTGGAGACCCAGCTGGCCGAGAAGAAGGTGGAGGTCACCTTCACCGACAAGTTGCGCAAGCATCTGGCCAAGAAGGGCTTCGATCCGCTCATGGGCGCCCGCCCCATGCAGCGCCTGATCCAGGACACCATCCGTCGCGCGCTGGCCGACGAGCTGCTCTTCGGCCGCCTGACCGAAGGTGGCCGTTTGACGGTGGACCTGGACGACAAGGACGAGGTTCTGCTGGACATCCAGCCCTTGCCCAAGAAAGAAGGCAAGGCCAAGCCGGAAGAGGCGACGGCGGACTGATCTGTTCTGTGGGCAAATAAAAAGCCGGCCTGTCGCAAGACAGGCCGGCTTTTTTCATGCCGGCGAGGGCGTGGGATGTCAGCGGAAGCCGACGCGGTCCAGCATCTGCTGCACGGTGACCGAGTTCTTGCCCACCGTGCTGATCGGGATGGTCTCGCTCTTGAAGCTGCCGCCGCTCATGGCCTGCAGGGCGGGGTTGTCGAGCTTCACGCCCTTGGCCGCGGGCCACTCGTTGTTGCCGTTGGCAAAGTGCTCCTGGGCCGCCGGGCTGGCCAGGTATTCCAGGAACTTCACGGCGTTGGCCTGGTTCTTGGCGTGTTTGGCAACCGCACCGCCGGCGATGTTCACATGTGTGCCCCAGCTGGACTGGTTGGGGAAGACCACCCCGACCTTCTCGACCACGGTCTGGTCTTCGGGTTTGCTTGAGCGCATCAGGCGGGCCAGATAGTAGCTGTTGGTGACGGCCACGGCGCATTCGCCGGCGGCCACGGCCCGGATCTGGTCGGTGTCGCCGCCCTTGGGGGCGCGGGCCATGTTGTCGACCATGCCCTTGAGCCAGGCCTCGGTCTTGGCGGCGCCCAGGTGCTCATACACCGAGCCGAACAGCGAGAGGTTGTAGGGATGCGAACCCGTGCGGATGCACAGCCGCCCCTTGTTCTTCGGGTCGCCCAGTTCCTCGTAGGTGTCGACGTCCTCGCGCTTGACCTTGATCTTGTCGTAGACGATGACGCGGGCACGGGTCGAAAAGCCGAACCAGGCTGAGGCGCCATCGGCATTGGGTGTGCTGCGCAGCTGGGCCGGAATGGCGGCTTCCAGCGCGGCCGACTTGACAGGCTGGAACAGGCCTTCGGCTTCGCCGCGCCACAGGCGTGCGGCATCG
This sequence comes from Burkholderiaceae bacterium, assembly GCA_019745555.1. Lineage (GTDB taxonomy): Bacteria > Pseudomonadota > Gammaproteobacteria > Burkholderiales > Burkholderiaceae_C > Hylemonella. The sequence continues at coordinate 13,937 of JAIESX010000055.1, forward strand.
ACCAGCAGGATCACGTCGGCCGGCGAGGCCGCGCCTTCGGCACGCAGGCGGGCCAGGATGCCGGCATCGTCGGCGTCCACGCGCTGGATGCGGATCCCGGTGGCGCGGGTGAACTGGCTGTACAGTGCTTCGTCGCTCGGGTAGTGACGGGCAGAGTAGAGATTCAGAACCTGATCCTGGGCCAGGGCCGGGCCGGCGGCCAGCAGGGCCGTGGCGGAGAGGGTGAAAATTCGCTTGAACATAGAAGACGGCAGGTAAAGGGAAAAGGCATGATATACGTTATGCGAATCATTCGCAATAAATTCAATATTTCCCTCGGGACAGGATGGATGAAGGGCGCCGTCCTGCTGGTGCTGCTGGCGGCGCTGACAGGTTGTGCCGTCGTACCTCCTGCGGCGCAGGAGCCCGCGCCGGCAGAGCCCGTGGCGCAGCGTTTGCCGCGCATAGGGCTGGCACTCGGCGGAGGTGCTGCGCGGGGTTTTGCGCATGTGGGGGTGATCCAGGTCCTCGAGGAAGCCGGCATCAAGCCGGATCTGGTCACCGGCACATCGGCGGGCAGTCTGGTGGCCGCCCTGTACGCCAGTGGACGCAACGGCGCCCAGTTGCAACGGGTGGCCGAGACCATGGACGAGGCGACGTTCACCGACTGGACGTTGCCTCTGTTCAACCGTGGCATGCTGCGTGGCGGCGCGCTGGCGCGCTATGTCCACCAGCAGGTGGGTGGACGCACGATCGAAGATCTCCCCTTGCCACTGGGCATCCTGGCCACCGATCTGCAGAACGGGCAGGGCGTGCTGTTCGAGCGCGGCGACATCGCCACGGCCGTGCGGGCCTCCAGTGCCGTACCGGGCCTGTTCGAGCCCGTGCGCATCACCGGGCGCGAGTACGTGGATGGCGGGCTGGTGGCGCCCGTGCCTGTGCGCCAGGCGCGGCAAATGGGCGCCGAGCTCGTGATCGCGGTCGATATCTCGCAGGCGCCGGATGCCAATGTGCCCGGCGACATGTTCCAGATCCTGCTGCAGACCTTTGCCATCATGGGGCGCAGCATCAACGCGCTGGAGTTGCGGGGGGCAGACCTGGTGGTGGTGAGGCCTGCGCTCACAGGTATGGCGGGTACCGACTTTGCGGCCCGTACCCGGGCCATCCAGGCTGGCCGGGCCGCCATGCAGCAGGCCCTGCCCCAGCTGCGCCTGGTCATGGAGTCCGGCATGCGACCCATGCCCCCGGCGCTACCGAAGTAGGCGAAAAAAAAGCCCCATCCTTGGATGGGGCTTTGAAGGGATCCCTGAACCTGTTGGTTACGAAAGGACCCGAGGAGACAACCGGTGGAAAAACAAAAATCTCTGTTTTTCCGATGAGCGAATTATGTCAGGGTTTTCCCTTGTTGTGAAGCCTGTGCGTAAAGGCTTTGAAAATTTGGGCCTATCGGCGTCCGAAGCTCAACGCTTCTTGCTGGCAGCCTTGCCGGCTTCCACCGTGCTGGCGGTCGCCGCCTTGAAATTGGACTCAGCCAAGGCGGCCGCCTGCTTGGCCGATTTCTGGGCAGTTTCCAGCACATTGTTGGCGGCAGCCACGGCGCTCTTCATCAGGGCGACAGCGGTTTCGGAGCCGGCCGGGGCATTCTGGGCCGTGCTGTCCACGACATCCAGAAACTTCTTCTGGGCTTCGGCGAACTGGGCTTCGAAGGCCTTGCCGAACTCGGCGCTGGTCGCGGCGGCGATGTCATAGACCTCACGGCCATAGCTGGCGGTCTTCTCGCCCAGGGGTTGCAGCAGGGCGGTGGGCAGGGTCAGCAGATCCTGGGCGTCCTTGACGCCGAGCACTGCCTGGGTCTGCTGGGCGGAGTCGGCCAGCAGGGCCTTGGAGGTGGCGAGGTTGAGCTCGACCAGCTTTTCCACGCCTTCAAAGGCTTTGCCGGTCAGGCCGAAGAGGGTTTCAATGTTGGCCTTGTTGGCGGCCAGGATTTGGTCAGCGGTCAGCATACAGATTTCCTGAGTGAAAGTGGACTGGTAATGTATGCTGCATTGCAGCATGGAACGAATTTTAGAGGGGTTGTGGCCGAAGGCAAGTGGTTTTTGCTGCTTTGCAGCATTCTAGGGTCCGTGCCCTAGCCGTGGTCGGGATGCGCGGGACTGCCCGGCCGGGGCTGCGTGTAAGGGGGCGGTCGGGGAGGACTGGCAGAATCAGGGCTGCGCATGAACACCGAAACAAAAAAACCGACACCGGAGACACGCGGCGCCTACCCGGTCTGGCGGGCCATCACCACGCGCTGGATGGACAACGACGTCTACGGACACGTCAACAACGTCGTCTACTACAGCTGGTTCGATACCGCCGTGAATGCCTGGTTGATCGAGCAGGGGGTGCTCGACATCCACGGTGGATCCACCATCGGCCTGGTCATCGAGACCCAGTGCAACTACTTTGCTTCGCTGGCCTTTCCTCAGACCGTGGAGGCCGGCATCCGTGTGGCGCGGCTGGGCAACTCCAGCGTGCGTTACGAGGTGGGGCTGTTCGTCCAGGGCGAGCAGAGCGCGGCGGCCCAGGGGCATTTTGTCCATGTCTACGTGGACCGTCAGACCCGTCGCCCCGTGCCCTTGCCGTCCCCGTTGCGGGCCGCATTGCAATCGCTGCTGGTGCCCGCATGACAGTCGACGAAGCCATCCGCACGCGCATGTCGGTGCGCGCCTTCACCACGCAGTCTGTGGAGCCGGCATTGATCCGCGAGATCCTCGAGCTGGCTGCGCGCGCGCCCTCTGGGACCAATACCCAGCCCTGGCACGTGTATGTGCTGCAAGGTGCCAGCCGCGACGCCCTGGTCCAGAAAGTCTGCGCAGCGCACGACGCTCTGCGCGCCGATCCTTCACTGGCGGCCGAGTACCGCGAGGCCTATGACTACTACCCCGATCAATGGGTCAGCCCCTACATCGACCGTCGGCGCGAGAACGGCTGGGGGCTCTACGGCCTGCTGGGCATCGGCAAGGGCGACAAGGACAAGATGCATGTCCAGCACCAGCGCAATTTCCGCTTCTTCGACGCGCCCGTGGGACTGATGTTCACGGTCGACCGCGTCATGGGTCGCGGTTCACTGCTGGATTACGGCATGTTTCTGCAGAACCTCATGCTGGCGGCACGCGCGCGCGGCCTGCACACCTGTCCGCAGGCCGCCTGGAACGGCTTTGCGAAGATCATCCTGCCGCACATCGGGGCGGGTCCCGACGAGATGCTGGTCTGCGGCATGGCGCTGGGCTACGCCGACCCGACCGCCATCGTGAACACCTTCCACACGCCGCGCGTCCCGCTCGAGGACTACACCCGCTGGCTCACCTGAGACGAGGAAGAAGAATGAGAACCCTGCGTTGGGGCCTGGCCCTGCTGGCGGCCTGCCCGGGCCTGGCCCTGGCGGCCGATCTGGACGGCAGCCAGCTGTCCGTCCTCTGGGGCGTGCCCTTTGCGGGCATCCTGCTTTCCATCGCCATCCTGCCGCTGGTCGCGCCGCTGTTCTGGCACCACCACTTCGGCAAGGTGGCCGCTGCCTGGTCCCTGGTCTTCCTGCTGCCCTTTGCCGCGGTCTTCGGGCCGGGGCTGGCGGCGGTGAATTTCGTGCATGCCCTGCTGGCCGAGTACATCCCCTTCATCATCCTGCTGACGGCGCTGTTCACGGTGGCTGGCGGCATCTACATCCGCGGCAACCTGCACGGCAGTCCCGGCCTGAACACGGCCATCCTGGCCATCGGCGCGGTGCTGGCGAGCTTCATGGGGACGACCGGTGCCTCCATGCTGCTGATCCGTCCGTTGATCCGGGCCAATGACAACCGGCGCCACAAGGCCCACGTCATCATCTTCTTCATCTTCATCGTCTCGAACGCCGGCGGCTCCCTGACGCCGCTGGGCGACCCGCCGCTCTTCCTGGGGTTCCTGAAGGGGGTGGATTTCTTCTGGACCCTGAGCCACATCTTCCCAGAGACCCTGTTCCTCGTCGGCGTGCTGCTCGCCCTGTTCTATGCCATGGACAACTGGTACTACCATCGGCGCGAAGAAGTGCTGCCGGTCGATCCCACGCCGGACAGCAAGCGCATCGGTTTCGAAGGGGCGGTCAACTTCTGGCTGCTGGGCGCGGTCGTGGGCCTGGTACTGCTCAGTGGCTTCTGGAAGTCGTCCGTGACCTTCAACATCGCCGGTACCGATGTCGGCCTGCCGGGCGTGGTGCGTGACATCGGCCTGATCATCGTCACCTTCATCTCGCTGCGCATCACGCCGGCGGCCGTGCATGATCGCAACCAGTTTTCCTGGGCGCCCATGCAGGAGGTGGCCAAGCTCTTCGCCGGGATCTTCCTGACCATCATCCCGGTCATTGCCATGCTCAAGGCCGGCGTGCATGGTCCTTTTGGTGCGGTCGTGGCGGCCGTGACCCGTCCTGATGGCTCGCCCGACCCGGCCATGTATTTCTGGGCCACAGGCGCGCTGAGCTCCTTCCTCGACAATGCGCCGACCTATCTGGTCTTCTTCAACACCGCCGGCGGCGATCCGGCCGTGCTGATGAGCACGCTGGCGCCCACGCTGGCGGCCATCTCGGCCGGTGCTGTCTTCATGGGCGCCAACACCTACATTGGCAACGCACCCAACCTGATGGTCAAGGCCATCGCCGAGGACCGTGGCGTGAAGATGCCCAGCTTCTTCGGTTACATGCTGTGGTCCTGCGGCATCCTGCTGCCGCTGTTCGTCATCATCACCCTGATCTGGTTCCGTTAAACAAAGAGAGAGAGACCCATGAGCAAGCCCCGTATCCTCGTCACCCGAGCCGTCTTTCCCGAGACCGTGGACTACCTGTCCCGGCACTTCGAGGTCGAAGCCAACCCGTCTGATGAGGACTGGAACGGCGCGCAACTGGCCGAGCGCCTGCGCGACAAGGATGGCGCCTTCACCACCGGCAGCGTGCGCATCGATGCCGCGGTGCTGGAGGCCTGTCCGAAGCTGAAGATCTGTGCCAACATGGCCGTGGGCTACAACAACTTCGATCTCGACGCCATGACGGCGCGCGGTGTACTGGGCACCAATACACCCGATGTGCTGACCGAGACCACGGCGGACTTCGGCTTCGCCCTGCTGATGGCCACGGCACGCCGTATCACCGAGAGCGAGATTTACCTGCGCGAGGGTAAGTGGACCAAGTGGAGCTACGACATGTTCGCGGGCTCCGACATCCACGGCGCGACGTTGGGCATCCTGGGCATGGGTCGCATCGGCCAGGGCATCGCCCGGCGCGGTTCGCATGGCTTTGGCATGAACGTGATCTATCACAACCGTTCGCGCCTCGACGCCGCGACCGAAGCCGAGTGCAAGGCACGTTACGTGAGCAAGGAAGAACTGTTCAAGACCGCGGACCATCTGGTGCTGGTGCTACCTTACTCGGCAGCCTCGCACCACATCGTCGGGGCGGCTGAAATCGCCCTCATGAAACCCACGGCCACCCTGGTCAACATCGCCCGCGGCGGCATCGTGGATGAAGATGCGCTGGTGCAGGCGCTGCGCGACAAGCGCATCGCGGCAGCAGGCCTGGACGTGTTCGAGGGCGAGCCCAAGGTGAACCCCGGCCTGCTGACCGTGCCCAATGTGGTGCTCACGCCCCACATCGCCAGCTCCAGCGTGCCCACGCGCAAGGCCATGGCCAAGCTGGCTGCGGACAACCTGATTGAATTCCTCACCAGGGGCAAGGCACTCACGCCCCTGAACCCGCAGGTCATCCGGGGCTGAGAGGCCGCCCGCGATCAGGCCACCTGGGTCTCGGTCTTGCGGAACTGCAGGCCGGCCTGGCGCGTGACTTCACCCAGCAGCTGCTCGCGCGTCTGCGCATCGCGCAGCCAGCGCGCGTCGTTGTGGCCACGCTCGGTGCTGCTGCGCAGCAGCTCCAGCGCCGCACCCGTGCCCGGTGAGGTGGCGTAGGGCTGCACGCGGTCCAGCGTAGCCAGGATGTGCTCCTTGAGCGGCAGGTGGGTGCCGCTGGCCGGGTCCACGTAGACGGCCTCCAGCCCGAAGCGGCAGGCCTGGAAGCGGTTGTAGGTGTAGACGAGGTAGTCGTCCTCCTCCGGCTGGAAGGGATCTTCCTTAAGGAACCAGGCCGCCAACGCCTGCACATAGCCGGCCAGCGCTGCGGCGCGTTCGATGGACAGGGGCGTGTCGAAGACGCGGATCTCGATGGTGCCGTACTCGGGCTTGGGCCGGATGTCCCAGTAGAAGTCCTTCATGCTCTTGACCACGCCGGTGCGCGTCATCTTGTCGAAGTAGGCGTTGAAGTCGTCCCAGTTGAGCACGAAGGGTGCGCGCCCCGAGAGCGGGAAGGCGAACACCGAATTCAGGCGAGCCGAGTCGAAGGCCGTGTCGTGCCCCTGCACAAAAGGCGAGGAGGCCGACAGCGCGATGAAGTGCGGGATGTAGCGCGACATCCGGTGCAGCATGAGCAGGGCGCTGTCGGCGTCCGGACAGCCGATGTGCACGTGCTGGCCGAAGATGGTGAACTGCTTGGACAGGTAGCCGTAGAGCTCGGACAGCTGCTTGAAGCGCGGCTTGTCGTAGATGCGACGCTCGTGCCACTGTTGGAAGGGGTGGGTGCCGCCGCCGACCACCGCGATGTTGAGCTTGTCTGCGCACTGCACCAGCGCGTCACGGATCAGGCCCAGTTGCTCGCGCACCTGGGCGGGCGAGTGGCAGACGTCGGTGGAGATCTCGATCATGCTCGAGGTCATCTCGGGCACCACGCTGCCGGGCAGCTGGCGCTTGGCCATCAGGCGCAGCATGTCGTCGGCATAGGGTGCGAGATCGTAGTCGTGCGTGTTCACGAGCTGCAGTTCGAGCTCCACGCCCAGGGTCAGGGCCTCGGAGTGGCTGAAGGGTTCAAGCGGCATCGGTCTGGTCTCCCTCGACTTTGATACGGCGGATCGCGGGTGGGCGACCGGCTTCGCCGGCGCGTTGCAGCGCCAGCACGGCCATGAGCGCCCCCAGCACTTCCATGATGAGGATCAGGGGCAGCGCGATGGCGGCCACCTGCGTGCCGATGCCCGGCGCGAATTCGGAGAACTGGGAGACCAGCAGCAGGGCCACGGCCGACATGGGCCACAGGGCGCCAGCTGTCCACAGGGCCTGGCGCGCGCTGGCACCGCTGCCGATGACCCCCAGGCCGATGCCGGCCAGCTTGGCCAGGGCCCGTGCCAGCACCAGCGCGGCGATCAGGCTCCAGGCCTGCCAGTTCCATGGGGCCTGGGCGGCGGCCATGGAGACCAGCACGAACATCAGGATGGTGAGGATGGCCGAGGCCGTGCCGAACTGGCGCGGCCAGGACCAGGGGCGCGGATGCAGGGTCTTGAGGAGAATGCCGGCCAGCAGCGCGGCCAGTGGTGCCGAGCCGCCGAAGTGCGCGGCCAGCGCCGTGCCCGCGGCGATCAGCGCGAGCTGCAGCACGGCGGTGTTCTCGCTGGTCGGGCTCATGATCTGCAGCGCCTTGCGCAGCGCCAGGGCCAGCAGCGCCCCTACGAGCACCGAGGCCACCACGAGCAGCAGCACCGGGTAGAAGGCGTCAGCCAGCCGCGCTTCCTCGCGACCCAGCAGGCGGGCCATGACGCCGCCCAGGGCCAGCACGTAGAAGGTATTGAGCGCCGCCAGCGTGATGGCGCGGTCGGTGACGGGGCCGCTGGCGCGGATGTCGCTGGCCACGCGCATCAGTACGGCCGGCGAGGCGGCCACCATCAGCAGGGCCAGCGGCATGTGCAGCGCTTCGTCAACGCCGAAGAGCATCAGCACCCACCAGGCCAGCAGGTAGGTGGCCACGGCCTCGCCGACGCTTTGTGCGAGAAGCATCGGGTTGTGGCGGAACCAGCGCAGCGAGAGGCGGCCGCCGGCTTCGAACAGCACGATGGACAGGCCGAGCTCGACCATGAACTGGGCAATGCCGTCGAGCGGCCAGGTCGCGGCCGTATAGCCCGAGAAGCCTGCCAGGGCGCCGACGATGGAATAGCCCAGCACCTTGGGCAGGGCCAGGTAACGCTGCAGCAGATGGCCCGCCGCAGCCGCCAGGGCCAGCAGCAGGGCCCACTGCACGGTGGGCAGGCCGGCCGAGGGCTTGATCCATTCGGACCAGTTGAGCATGAGATCGATCATCGCGTCTCCTTTTGTTATGCGAGAGCCCGGCCCGGAAGCCGGGGACTGTCTGCCCGGATCAGGCCTGTGGGAGGCCGGGGCGTACAGAGGCGTGGGGATGGTGGACCGATGCACCGGTCGATGCGATTCGAGTATAGCCCGCAGCGTGCGGAACGCGCCTGCATCCCGCCAGTCTGTAGGGCCAGGCTTGCACGACAATGTCGCCTGTGGAGGTATGGCCTTGAATTCAACGATGTTCTGGATCCTGGGAGCGCTGGGTGTGCTGCATCTGCTGCTGTTGCTGGCGTTGCTGCTGCGCCGCACGGATACGCAGGCCCAGCAGGGTGGCGAGCAGCTGCGCGCCGAGTTGCTGGCCGGGCACGAGCGCCTGGTGCGCGAACTGCGCCAGGACATTGCCGAGTCGGCGCGCGGCACGCGGCTGGAGCTGTCGCAGAACCTGGCGACCTTTCAGCAGACCCTGGTGCAGCAGGCGGCCGAGGCCACGCGCACGCAGAACACGCAGATCGACGCTTTCGGTCAGCAGCTCGCGCTGCTGCAGAAGACCCTGTCCGACACCCTGGCCCAGCGTCTGGAGGCGCTGGGCGAATCGAATGCGCGCCGCATCGGCGAGATGCGTCAGACGCTCGATGCCCAGCTGGCCCAGCTGCAGCAGACCAATGCCGCCAAGCTTGACGAGATGCGTGCGACGGTGGACGAGAAGCTGCAGGCCACCCTGCACACCCGCCTGGGCGAGAGCTTCAAGCAGGTGGCCGAGCGCCTGGAGCAGGTGCACAAGGGCCTGGGCGAGATGCAGACCCTGGCGGCCGGCGTGGGTGACCTCAAGCACCTGCTGACCAATGTGAAGACGCGCGGCATGTTCGGTGAGGCGCAACTGGCCGCGTTGCTGGAGCAGGTCTTCGTGCCCGACCAGTACGCGGCGCAGGTGGCCACGCGTCCGGGCAGCAAGAACGTGGTGGACTTCGCCATCCGCCTGCCTGGCAAGGCGGACGACGGCACGCCGCTGTGGCTGCCCATCGATGCCAAGTTTCCCAACGAGGACTACGAGCGCCTGCTGGACGCGCAGCAGCGCGCCGACGCTGTGGCCGCCGAGGCCGCAGCCAAGGCGCTGGAGGCGCGCATCCGCCTCGAGGCGAAATCCATCGCCGAGAAATACGTCGAGCCGCCCTACACCACGGACTTCGCCATCCTCTTCCTGCCCACCGAGGGCCTCTACGCCGAGGTGCTGCGCCGCCCCGGCCTGATGGAGGCGCTGCAGCGCGAGCACCGCGTCACGCTGGCCGGCCCCACCACGCTGCTGGCCATGCTCAGTTCCCTGCAGATGGGCTTTCGCACTCTGGCACTGGAGAAGCGCTCGAGCGAAGTCTGGCAGGTGCTGGGCGCGGTCAAGACCGAGTTCGGCAAGTTCGGTGACGTGCTGGCCAAGGTCAAGTCCCAGACCGAGACCGTGCTCAACACGCTGAGCAGTGCCGAGGTGCGCAGCCGCGCCATGGGCCGTGCGCTGCGTCAGGTCGAGGCCCTGCCGGAGGCCCAGGCCCAGACCCTGCTGCCGCTGGACAAAGAGGCCGACGAAGGGTGACCCCCACGGATACCGCTGCCCCGCGTCATCAGCTGCCGCGCCTGATCGGCGGGCATATCTGCCTGCATGCCTGCATGGCCGGTCTGCGCATGGCTGCCCCGCTGCTGGCGCTGACCCAGGGCTACAGCGCACTGGCGGTGGGCCTGCTCATGGCCCTGTTCGCGCTGGCCCAGGTCTTTCTGGCACTGCCCACCGGCCGCTATGCGGACCGCCATGGCCTGCGCCGCCCGATGGCCCTGAGCGTGATCGCGGCCAGCGGCAGCACGGCGCTGGCGGTCGTGTTTCCCGTCTTTCCCGTGCTCTGTCTGGCGGCGCTGTTCAGCGGTGGGGCCACCGGTGCGGCCTCGATCACACTGCAGCGCCATGTGGGTCGCGCGGCGCGCGACGCGGCCGAGCTGCGCCAGGTCTTCAGCTGGCTGTCCATCGGGCCGGCCACCTCCAACTTCCTCGGCCCGCTGCTAGCGGGCCTGCTGATCGACCACGCCGGGGTCTGGCTCGGTGGCCAGGCGGGCGATCTCGACGGTTATCGCGCTGCCTTTCTGCTCATGGCCGTGCTGCCGCTGTTGACCTGGTGGCTGGTGCGCCACACACCCGACCTGCCCTCATCGGCGTCGGTGGCCGAGCAGCACCGCCGACGTGTGTGGGACCTGCTGCGCGACCCGATGATGCGCCGCCTGCTGCTGGTCAACTGGTTTCTTTCGTCCTGCTGGGACGTGCACACCTTCGTGCTGCCCGTGCTGGGCCACGAACGCGGTTACAACGCGTCCACCATCGGCATGCTGCTGGGGGCCTTCGCCATTGCGGCCACCGTGGTACGCCTGCTCATGCCCTGGCTGGCCCGGCATCTGCGCGAGTGGGTGGTGATCAGCAGCGCGATGGTGGCCACGGCGCTGCTCTTCGCGCTCTACCCCCTGCTGCCCAGTGCCCTGGCCATGGGCGTGTGCTCGGTGCTGCTGGGACTGGTGCTGGGTTCGGTGCAGCCCATGATCATGAGCATCCTGCACCAGATCACCCCGGCCGACCGCCATGGCGAGGCTCTGGGCCTGCGCCTGATGTCGCTCAACGGCTCCAGCGTGCTCATGCCGCTGCTGTTCGGCAGCATCGGCACCGTGGTTGGGGTGTCCATCGTGTTCTGGGTCGTCGGCGCCGCGGTGGGTCTGGGCAGCCGTACGGCCTGGACACTCAGGGCGCCGGCCCATCCCCCAGCCGATAGAAGGACTGGATAGCCTCCCAGGCGTCTTCGGGCGTGTCGACGAAGCTGAACAGCCCGGTGTCCTCGGGCGAGATCACGCCTTCCTCGATCAGCAGGTCGAAGTTGATCAGCCGTTTCCAGAAGCTGCTGCCATGGAGCACCACGGGCACAGGCTCGGACTTGCCGGTCTGCACCAGGGTGAGGATTTCGAACAGTTCGTCCAGCGTGCCGAAACCACCGGGAAAGGCGACCAGCGCCTTGGCGCGCATCATGAAGTGCATCTTGCGCAGCGCGAAGTAGTGGAACTTGAAGCACAGGCTGGGCGAGATGTAGCGGTTGCCCGACTGTTCGTGCGGCAGTGCGATGTTCAAGCCGACGTTGAGCGCGCCGGCCTCATGTGCACCGCGGTTGGCCGCCTCCATGATGCCCGGGCCGCCGCCGGTGCAGATGTAGAGCCGCTCCGCATGTGGCAGTCGCGCACTGTGCTCGGCCACCAGGCGGCCGAAGCGGCGGGCTTGTTCGTAGTGTTGGGCGTTGCGCACGTCACGTTCGGCCCGTGCCACGGCGGCGGCATCGCCGCTGGTGCGGGCGGCTGCCAGCCGACGCTGGGCCTCCTCGTCCGAAACGAAGCGAGCGCTGCCGAAGACAACGATGGTGTTGCTCACGCCCTGGGCCTGCTGCTCCAGGTCGGGCTTGAGCATCTCGAGCTGGAATCGGATGCCGCGCGTCTCGCGGCGCAGCAGGAATTCGGGGTCGGCAAAGGCGAGGCGGTAGGCGTCGGCCTGCAGCGGGATGCCGGCGTCGGCATGGGCCTTGAGGTCGGCCCAGGCGTCGGCCAGGGTGCGGGTGCTGAGATCGTGCGGGGTCTTCATGGATGTGTCACTGGAGGGCGGCGGCCAGGGCCGGGGCCATGTACACCGCGTTGCTGGGATGGCTGATGCAGTCCGTGCTCCAGACCTCGCGGATGCCGGCGTCCCAGAGCAGGCGGCCGGCGTCATGCGCGAACAGGGCATGGGTCACGGCCACGTCCACGCTGGCCGCGCCGGCGGCCAGCAGGCCGCGCGCGGCCTGGGCCAGGGTGTGGCCGCTGCTGGCCATGTCGTCGAGTAGCACCACCTGGCGCTGACGAACATCGATAGCGGGGAGGGCGATCTCGACGTGGCGGTCGCCATAGCGCACCTTGCGACAGACACCGTGGTCAAAGCCGTGGCGCGCTGCCGCCTGGGCGATCCACTGCGCCGACTCCTCGTCGGGGCCGATGAGCAGCGCCCGCGGACGCCGCTGCGCGATCAGATCGGCCAGCAGCGGCGCGCCGCTGAGGACCACGGCGCGCGGCACCGGCACGGCTTCCTCGAGTCGCTGGATGCGATGCAGGTGGGGGTCCACGGTGATGACGGCGTCGAACAGATCCGCGAGCAGGGAACCCACGATGCGTTGGCTCACGGCTTCGCCGGGGGCGAAGGCCATGTCCTGGCGCATATAGGCCAGGTAGGGCGCGATCAGCGTCAGCTGCGTTGCGCCCAGGGTGCGCGCCGTGCGGGCGACCAGCAGCAGTTCCACGAGTTTTTCGTTCGGCTGGGCCAGGGAGCGCAGCAGGGCAATGCGCGGTGGCAGGGCCTCGGGCAGGCGCAGCTTGAGTTCGCCATCGGGAAAGCGGTGGCGTGAGATGCAGGCCGTGGGGATGCCGGACTCGGCGGCGATGCGCGCGGCCTGGTCCGTCTCGTCCTCGAAATGCAGCAACAGGGCGGGACGCACGATCAGAACTCCACGTAGGCGTGCGGCACGTCCTCGGGGCGGCCGATCTGGTAGCCGCTGCTGCGCGCGCAGGCCTGGCGTGCAAATTCCAGATCCGCCGGGTAGCTGGCATGGACGCGGTACAGGGGCTCGCCGTCGCGCACCGTCTCGCCCAGCTTTCGCAACAGGTCCACGCCCGCCTCAGGCACCTTGGGGGCGCCCGCCAGACGCGCGATGCGTGCCAGCTGCAGGTTGTCGATGCCGCTGACCACGCCATTGCCGCGAGCCGGGACATCGAAACTGAGGCGTCCCAGCTTCGGGTGATGGTGGTCGAAGGCGCGCCGGCCCTGGCTGTCGATGATCTCGTTCATCTTCTGCAGGGCGCGGCCGGAGTCGAGGATGTCGCGTGCGATGGCATAGCCGTCGCCGCCGCGCACGTCGGGGTCGGCCTCCAGCATGCGGCCGGCCAGGCGCAGGGCCTTCTGGCGCAGGTCCATGGGCGCCAGCGGGTGGTTCTCCAGCACGCGCATCACGTCACGCGCCTCCAGCACCGGGCCGATGCCATGGCCGATGGGCTGGCGGCCATCCGTGATGACCACGTCGAGGGCGAGTTTCATGCGTCGTGCCACGTACTCGAACAGTCGGCGCAGACGCTGCGCCTCGGGCATGGAGCGCACCTTGGCCGTGGGGCCGATGGGAATGTCCAGCACCAGATGGCTGGAGCCGGCAGCGATCTTCTTCGACAGGATGGAGGCCACCATCTGGCCCGGTGCATCGAGTGCCAGCGGGCGCTCCACCGAGATCAGGACATCGTCGGCTGGCGAGAGCTGGGCCGTGCCGCCCCAGGCCAGACAGCCGCGGTGCTGCTGCACGATCTGCTGCAGGCGCTCGATCGGCAGTTCGACTTCGGCCAGCACCTCCATGGTGTCGGCGGTGCCGGCCGGCGAGGTGATGGCGCGCGAGGAGGTCTTGGGGCAGAGCATGCCGTGGGCGGCGACGATGGGCACGACCAGCATGGAGGTGCGGTTGCCCGGAATGCCGCCGATGCAGTGCTTGTCCACCACCAGCGGCTCGCGCCAGTCCAGCCGGGCGCCGGCCTCGATCATGGCCTCGGTGAGGAAGTACACCTCCTCGCGATCCAGCTCGTCGCGGTGGGTGGCAACGACAAAGGCCGTGAGTTCGATCTTGGAGTAGTGGTGGGCGCTGATGTCGTGCACGATGGCGCGGAAGTCCTCCTGGCCCAGACGCTCGCCGCCGAGTTTGCGGTGCAGGGCCCCGATGGAGGCGGGTGGCTCGGCCTGGGCCACCGTGACCGTATGGCCGTCGGCCACATCCAGCTGCGCAAAGGCCGCCTTGGACAGGCCCAGCTCGCCGCAGGCCACGATGTTCACGTCGTCCACCACATTGAGCGTGGCCAGCACGCTCTGGCCATTGGTGCGGACCTCGACCTTGGAGAGGGCCTTGAAACCCTCGGCCCGGTAGACCTCGCAGTCGCGGTGCATGTAGGCGACGTTCTCGTGCCAGGTGTCGATCAGCACGCGGCGCAGGGCCAGCCGCGAGGCCGGATTGCTGTTGTCCGTCGCAGCAGGGCCGGGGCGGATGGCTTGTTCTTGCGTCATGCGGATAGCCTACACCGAATCCGGACCCGAAAAACAAAAGGCTCCCGCAGGAGCCTGTTTGCCGGACCGGTGTGCGATCAGACGCGCTTGCGATATTCGCCGGTGCGGGTGTCGATCTCGATCTTGTCGCCCTGGTCCACGAAGAGCGGCACGGCCACTTCGAAGCCCGTGGCGATCTTCGCCGGCTTGAGCACCTTGCCCGAGGTGTCGCCCTTGACGGCGGGCTCGGTCCAGGTGATCTCGCGCACCACGCTGGTGGGCAATTCGACCGAGATGGCCTTGCCGTCGTAGAACACCACTTCGACGGGCATGCCGTCCTCGAGGTAGTTCAGGGCGTCGCCCATGTTCTCGGCCTCGACTTCGTACTGGTTGTAATCGGCGTCCATGCAGACGTACATGGGATCGGCGAAGTAGGAGTAGGTGCACTCCTTCTTGTCCAGGACGATCTGGTCCATCTTGTCGTCGGCCTTGAACACCACTTCGGTGCCGAAGTTGGCGATCAGGCTCTTGAGCTTCATGCGCACGGTGGCGGCATTGCGGCCACCGCGGCTGTATTCGGTCTTGAGCACGACCATGGGGTCCTTGCCGTGCATGATCACGTTGCCGGCGCGAATTTCCTGAGCGATCTTCATAGTGTTTCCGTAGTGCTGAGTCGTTGGGCCGCTGGAACCCGTGCGGGCGGGCGCTTGCGCGGCGAGAGTCGGAAGCCGTCAGGTCGAGCCGGACCGGTTTCTGCAAAGCCCTGAATTTTAGCGTTTTTTCAGGGCTTCGGGGGCTGTCATGGCGGGCTGGCGAACTCGATCAGACGGCTGAGCAGATCGGGCTGCGCCAGCAGGCTCTCCCGGGCCTGCTGCACCGCGGCGTGCCAGCCGGGCAGGTCCGGCCAGAGCACGGGCGCGGTGTCCAGGCCGTTCCAGGTCCGGTGCCAGGCCCGCAGCGAGGCCGGAGCCTGGATCTGGCGCAAGAAGGCCTCCAGCTTGCCGTGGTGGGCATCATCGTGCTGCGGATAGATATGCCAGACGAAGGGCCGGCCAGACCAGAGCGCGCGCACCAGCGAATCTTCGCCGCGCACGAAGTTGAGGTCACAGGACCAGAGCAGGTGGTCGTACTCGTCCTGCGTGAGATGAGGCAGGTAGTGCACCTCCAGCCCGGCGGGCGCGCCGCAGGTCTGTACGGCGGCCGTGGCACGGCCCGCGGTGACCAGGAGCTGAGCTCCCTGACGGGCGAGCAGGGACAGCAGATCGGGCAGGGCGGGAGGCTCGTAGCAGAAGAGGGAGACCCGTGGCACACCCGGGCGCAGGGCGATGCCCTGTGCCGCCAGCCAGGCCCGGCGGTCAAAGCGGGTCTGGCGCTGCACCAGGTCGGGTTCGCGCAGCAGGCCGCCGGTGGCGGGCGTGAAGCCCGGATAGAAAAAACGCTTGCTCAGGCCGCGCCCGGGACCCTGCATGACCGGCGAAGGCAGGCCATGGCTGCGCTCCACATAGCTTTCGGCCGAGAGGTATTCAAGGTTGATCCAGCGTGCGGGCTGGCCGTCGGCAGCGCGCCAGTCCACGTAGCGCTGCACGAACTCCGGCGGGATGTCGCAACCGAAGGCCTCGATCAGCACCTCCCCGGGGGGCAAGTCCTCCAGGTCCAGCGGTGCGGTCCAGGGGCGGACTTCCACGCCTGGACAGCCCTGTGGTGCCATCCAGCGCAGAGCGCTGGCATCGTCAACCCAGAGGCGCACGGCCTGGCCGCGCGCCGCAAGCTGGCGCGCCAGGCGCCAGCAGACACCAATGTCGCCGTAGTTGTCGATGACCTTGCAGAAAATGTCCCAGAGACGGGGAGAAACCATGGCGGGATTGTCCACAATACGGACCATGCAGAACGAACAGGTCGAAGGCCAGGAAGATGCCACAGCGGGCCCGCACAGCGCGGAACTGCTTGCCCAGGTGGCCGCGCTGCCCGGGCTGCCCGGGGTCTACCGCTATTTCGACGCCGAGGGTGGCCTGCTCTATGTGGGCAAGGCACGCAACCTCAAGAAGCGCGTCTCGAGCTATTTCCAGAAGAGCCACGACGGCACGCGCATCGGCCACATGGTGGGCAAGATCGTGCGGCTGGAGACCACGGTGGTGCGCAGCGAGGCCGAGGCCCTGCTGCTGGAAAACAACCTGATCAAGACCCAGCACCCGCGCTACAACATCCTCTTCCGCGACGACAAGAGCTACCCCTATCTGAAGATCACGGTGGCGCAGTCGAAGGAGCCGCGCTCTGCGAGCGCCTGGTCACGCGTGGCCTACTACCGCGGCGCGGTGGAGAAGAAGCATCACTACTTCGGCCCCTACCCGAGCGCCTGGGCCGTGAAGGAGGGCATCCTGCTGCTGCAGAAGGTGTTTCGCCTGCGCACCTGCGAGGACACGGTGTTTGCCAACCGGACGCGGCCCTGCCTGCTGTACCAGATCAAGCGCTGCTCGGGGCCCTGCGTGGGCCTGGTGAGTGCCGAGGCCTATGCCCAGGACCTGGCCCATGCCGAGGCCTTTCTGCGTGGCGAAACCCAGCTGGTGCTGCGGGAGCTCGAGGCGCGCATGCTGCGGCATTCGGAGAGCCTGGAGTTCGAGCAGGCCGCCGAGCTGCGCGACCAGATTTCCGCCCTCTCCAATGTGCTGCACCAGCAGGCGGTGGAGAGCACGGACGACCGCGACGTGGACATCCTAGCGGTGCAGGTCCAGGGCGGCCGCGCCTGCGTCAACCTGGCCATGGTGCGCGGCGGTCGCCATCTGGGCGACCGGGCCTATTTCCCGACCCATGTGGACGATGCCGCGGCGCTGCAGCTGAGCGAGGACGAGGGCGCCGAGCCGGCACCGGTCGAGGTGCAGGTGCTCGAGGCCTTCATTGCCCAGCACTATGTCGAGGTACCGGCCGTACCCACGCTGATCACCAGCGTGCCGGTGAGCAAGCGCCTGGTCGAGGCGCTGTCGGAGCAGACGGGCGTGAAGATCCGCGCCGTGCACCAGCCGCGGGAGCAGCGTCGCATCTGGCTGGAGATGGCACAGACCAATGCCGGTCTGCAGCTCGCGCGACTGCTGGCCGAGGAGGGTTCGCAGCAGGCGCGCACGCGCGCGCTGGCCGAAGCGCTGGCCCTGCCGCAGGACCGGCTCGACGAGTTGCGCATCGAGTGTTTCGACATCTCGCACACGGCAGGGGAATCGACGCAGGCCTCCTGCGTGGTCTTCCACCACCACAAGATGCAGAACGGCGAGTACCGGCGCTACAAGATCGACGGCATCACGCCGGGCGACGACTATGCCGCCATGCGCCAGGTGCTCACGCGCCGCTATGCGCGCCTGGCCCAGGCCTTGCGCGAAGGCGGTGAGGGGGAGGGGGGGATGACCACCGAAGGCACGGACCGCCTGCCCGACCTGGTGCTTGTCGACGGCGGCAAGGGCCAGGTGGCCATGGCGCGCGAGGTCTTCGAGCAGCTGGGGCTGGACCTCGCGCTCATCGTCGGTGTCGAAAAAGGCGAGGGCCGCAAGGTGGGCCTGGAGGAACTGGTCTTTGCCGACGGGCGCGAGAAGGTCTACCTGGGCAAGGACTCGGCGGCGCTGATGCTGGTGGCGCAGATCCGCGACGAAGCGCACCGCTTTGCCATCACCGGCATGCGCGCGGCGCGCGCCAAGGTGCGCACGGGGGGCAGCAGGCTCGAGGACATTCCAGGCATCGGTCCCAAGCGGCGCGCGCGCCTGCTGCAGCGCTTCGGCGGCGTGCGCGGCGTGGCGGCGGCCAGCGTGGAGGATCTGGCCTCTGTCGATGGTGTGTCATACGAACTGGCCGAGGCCATCTACCGCGCGCTGCACTGAAGTCGTCTGGCGCCCGTGCCACAATGCGCCCCATGTTCTTCACCATCCCCACCCTCATGACCTGGACGCGCATCGTCGCGATCCCGCTCATCATTGGGGTGTTCTACCTGCCGCTCGAACCCGCCACCCGCAACCTCATCGCCACCGTGATGTTCGTGCTGTTCGCGCTCACGGACTGGCTCGACGGCTATCTCGCGCGCAAGCTCAACCAGGTGTCGTCCTTCGGCGCCTTTCTCGACCCGGTGGCCGACAAGTTCCTGGTCTGTGCCAGCCTGCTCGTGCTGGTGCATCTGGACAGGACCGACGTCTTCGTGGCGCTCATCATCATCGGCCGCGAGATCGCGATCTCGGCCCTGCGCGAGTGGATGGCGCAGATCGGCGCCAGTCGCAGCGTGGCCGTGCACATGATCGGCAAGGTCAAGACCACCGTGCAGATGGTCGCCATTCCTTTTCTGCTCTTTGACGGTCATCTCTTCGGCCTCATCGACACCCACCTCTGGGGCACGGGTCTGATCTGGATTGCGGCCGTGCTGACCGTGTGGTCCATGGTCTACTACCTGCAGAAGGCCCTGCCGGAAATCCGTGCCCGCGTGAAATGAGTCGGGTCCGCCCATGAGTCATCGTGGCGACAGCCAGGCCCTGCTGCGGGCCATGCCCCTGGTCTTCGTGCTGATCTGGAGCACGGGCTTCATCGTCGCGCGCTATGGCATGCCGCATGCGCCCCCGCTGTCCTTTCTGGCCTGGCGCTACGTGCTCTCCATCCTCTGCTTCCTGCCCTGGATCCTGCTGGCCCGCGTCGCCTGGCCGGCCACGCGCACGCAGTGGCTGCACCTGGGCGTGACGGGGGTGCTGATGCATGCGGGCTACCTCGGCGGCGTCTGGGCAGCCGTCAAGGCCGGGATGGGTTCGGGTCTGGTGGCCCTGATCGTGGGCCTGCAGCCTGTGCTCACGGCCGTCTGGCTCTCGTCACGCGGTTCCTCGGTCACGCGTCGTCAGTGGCTGGGGCTGGCGCTGGGCTTCGCAGGCTTGACCCTGGTGGTGGCGCGCAAGTTTGGCGCCGGTGGTGAGGCCGATCTGCTCAACATGGCCCTGGCCGTGCTGGCCTTGCTGAGCATCACCATCGGCACGCTGTACCAGAAACACTTTGTAGCACCTTGCGATGTGCGCAGTGCCAATGCCGTCCAACTGCTCGCGGCGCTCGTCGTGACCCTGCCGCTGGCGCTGTTCGAGACCGAAGCCGTGCGATGGGTCGACGCACAAGGTGCCGTGAACTGGGAACTGGCGGGCGCCATGGCCTGGTCGGTGCTCGGGCTCACGCTGGGCGGCAGTTCACTGCTGTACCTGCTGATCCAGCGTGGTGCAGCCACCAGTGTGACCAGCCTGCTCTATCTGGTGCCGCCGACCACGGCGCTCATGGCCTGGGCCCTGTTTGCCGAGCCCATCACGCTGACGACACTCGTGGGCACTGCACTCACGGCCCTGGGGGTGAGCCTCGTGGTGCGTGCCGCGCGCTGAACGGGCCTAACCCATTTTGGTCTGCACGTGAAGTCGGGATGCCATGCATGAAGTGTTTTTGTGTTCCGGCTCGGGAGCTTGCGCGCGAAATGCGTCTAGAATTCGCCCCCGCGCTGTTGTAATGCCGCATGCCTTGTTGACACGGTGGAAGTCCGTGGCTCTAATCCCATGCAGCCGTGCAAGCGGCCGGCCTAGCCAACCGCATCCGGTCAGCCCGCCGGATCGGAGAGCCAGAATTATTCGAGAGACAAACTGATTAACGTCGTTTCCATTACAAGGGCATCTTTGTGAACAAGACTGAACTGATCGAACACATTGCCAAGCATGCCGACATCTCCAAGGCTGCTGCCACGCGTGCTCTGGAATCCACCATCGGCGCCGTCAAGACCACACTGAAAAAAGGTGGTTCGGTGTCTCTGGTGGGCTTTGGCACCTTTGCCGTCGGCAAGCGTGCCGCCCGCACCGGTCGCAATCCCCGTACCGGCGCTGCGATTAAAATCAAGGCTGCCAAGGTGCCGAAGTTCCGTCCGGGCAAGGCCCTGAAGGATGCACTGAACTGACCTGTTCCGGTGGGGTGCTTAGCTCAGCTGGTAGAGCGGCGCCCTTACAAGGCGTAGGTCGGCGGTTCGATCCCGTCAGCACCCACCACCCAGGCGAAGGCGAACAGTGTGTTCGCCTTTTTGTTTTTTACCGGAGAGCGCGCTCATGTTTGAACACGTCCGCAAGCACAACAAGATCCTGATGGTCGTGCTGTTCCTCTTGATCATCCCGTCCTTCGTGCTGGTCGGCGTCGACGGCTACAACCGCATGATCGAGAAGGACCGCACGGTGGCCCGCGTCGGCAAGGTGGAGATCACCAACGGCGAGTGGGAGGCCGCGCACCGCGAGGAAGTCGAGCGCGTGCGCCAGCTCATGCCCACCATCGACGCCAGGCTGCTGGGCTCCGAGTCCGTGCGTTACGCCACGCTGGAGCGCCTGGTGCGCGAGCGCGTGCTGCAGCAGGCCGCGCAGGATGCCCGCCTGGGCGCCAGCGACGCGCGCCTGGCGCGCGAACTGCAGTCCATCCCCGCCATCGCCCAGCTGCGCCGCGCCGACGGCAGCCTGGACATGGAGCGCTACCGTGACCTGCTGGGGCGCCAGGGCATGAGCCCCGAAATGTTCGAGGCCCGCATGCGTGCCGACCTGGCCGCACGCCAGGTGCAGGCAGGCGTGGCGCAGACCGCCTTCATCGCCGGCGTGCCTGCCGACCTGGCCCTGGGGGCCTGGTTCGAGCGGCGCGAGGTCCAGCTGGCCCGCTTCGCCACCGCCGACTACGCGGCGCGTGTGCAGCCCACGGACGCCGAGCTCGAGGCCTTCTACCAGGCCAACCAGAGCCTGTTCCAGGCACCCGAGCAGGCCCGCATCGAATACATCGTGCTCGACATCGATGCCGTGCGCAAGACCATCCGCCTCAACGAGGCTGATGTGCGCAGCTACTACGAGCAGAACGTCGCGCGACTGAGTGGCCCCGAGGAGCGCCGGGCCAGCCACATCCTGATCTCGGTGGCCAAGGATGCGCCGGTCGACGAGCGCCAGCAGGCTCGCGCCAAGGCCGAGGAACTGCTGGTCCAGGCGCGCAAGGCGCCGGAGAGCTTCGCGCAGCTGGCGAAAAAACATTCGCAGGATCCGGGCTCGGCACCCAACGGCGGCGACCTCGACTACTTCGGCCGCGGTGCCATGGTCAAACCCTTCGAGGACGCGGCCTTCGCGCTCAAGAAGGGCGAGATCAGCGGCGTGGTCGAGTCCGACTTCGGCTTCCACATCATCCGTGTCACCGACATCAAGGCGCCCAAGCAGAAGAGCTTTGCTGAACTGCGCGCCAGCCTGGAGGAAGACCTCAAGAACCAGCAGGCCCGCGCCAAATATGCTGAAGCCGCCGAGATCTTCACCAACGGCGTCTACGAGCAGTCCGACAGCCTCAAGCCGGTGGCCGAGAAGCTCGGGCTGACGATCCAGACCGCCAGCGGCCTGTTGCGTGAGCCGGCGCCCGGTGCGCGTGGCGTGCTCGCCAGTGCCAAGCTGCTCGAAGCCATCTTCAGTCCCGACGCGGTGAGCAACAAGCGCAACACCGAGGCGGTGGAGATCGCTCCCAGCCAGCTGGCAGCGGCACGCATCGTCGAGCATGCACCAGCGCGCACCCTGCCACTGGCCGAAGTGCGTGCCGCCGTGCGTGAGCGCGTCGTGCAGGCCCGTGCCGCCGAGCTGGCACGCCAGGAAGGTCAGCAGAAGCTGGCCGCCTGGAAGGCCGAGCCGGCGAGCGCCAGGCTGCCCGCGGCCCAGGTGATCTCGCGCGAGCAGGCGCAGAACCTGCCGCAGGCCCTGCTCGATGCCGTGATGCGCGCCGACAGTGCCCAGCTGCCCCAGTGGGTGGGTGTGGATCTGGGGCCCCAGGGCTATGCTGTGGCGCGCGTGAACAAGCGCATCGAGCGCCCTGCGCCCAAGGCCGATGCCCAGAGCCAGGAGCGTGCCCAGTACGCCCAGTGGTGGATGCAGGCCGAGGGCCAGGCCTATTACCGGCTGCTGCAGGAGCGCGCCGAGGTCCAGATCAAGGTCCCGCGCCCGGCCGGGGCGGGCTCCTGAAGCGATTCAGGCTATAATTTCGGGCTCACGGTGGCTGTAGCTCAGTTGGTAGAGTCCAGGATTGTGATTCCTGTTGTCGTGGGTTCGAGTCCCATCAGCCACCCCACGTGATTCCAGAAGCGGTGCTATCGATAAGATAGCACCGCTTTTTCATTCCGGCAGTTCAAAGGCAGGCAGCGAAATGAACATTCCATTCAACAACCACGGTCCCATGGTGCTGGTCGGCGGGATCAATGTGCTGGAGTCGCAGGAACTGGCCCTGCGTTCCTGCGCCGAGTACGTGCGCGTGACGCGCAAGCTGGGCATGCCCTATGTCTTCAAGGCCAGTTTCGACAAGGCCAACCGCTCGTCCATCCATTCCTACCGCGGCCCGGGGCTGGAGGAGGGGCTGCGCATGTTCGAGGCAGTGAAGAAGGAATTCGGCGTGCCCGTGCTGACCGATGTGCATGAGCCCTGGCAGGCGGCGCCCGTGGCCGAGGTGGTGGATATCCTGCAGCTGCCGGCCTTTCTGGCGCGTCAGACCGATCTGGTGGTGGCCTTGGCCAAGACCGGCCGCCAGATCAACATCAAGAAGCCGCAGTTCCTGAGCCCCTCGCAGATGAGCCATATCGTGGAGAAGTTCAGGGAAGCCGGTAACGACCAGCTCATCCTCTGTGACCGCGGCACCAGCTTCGGCTACGACAACCTCGTGGTGGACATGCTGGGCTTCGGCGTGATGAAGAAGGTCACGAACGACCTGCCCATCCTCTTCGACGTGACGCATGCGCTGCAGCAGCGTGACCCGGGCGGTGCGGCCTCGGGCGGTCGCCGTCAGCAGGTGGTGGACCTGGCGCGTGCCGGCATGGCCGTGGGGCTGGCCGGCCTGTTCCTGGAGGCACACCCCGACCCCGACCAGGCCAAGTGCGACGGCCCCAGTGCCCTGCCGCTGGACAAGCTCGAGCCTTTCCTCACGCAGATCAAGGCCGTGGACGATCTCGTGAAGTCCTTCCCGCCCTTGGTGATCAACTAAGCGGCAGGTTCGCCTCTGCGCGGCGTCAGCATGCGCCATACTAGCACTGCCGCGATCAGCAGCAGCACGCCGCCGGCCGCAGCCACGGCATGCAGGGCATCGGTGAAGGCATGACCTGCCGCGTCACGCAGCGCATGCCCCAGCGCCCCTGGCAGGGTCGCTGCAGCGCTCAATGCCCCGCCGAGTGAGGCCCCCGCCGCCACGGCGCTGTCGACCGGCACCTCGGCCGGCAAGCTGGCCAGCAGGCGTTCTCGGTAGAGCCAGGTCCCCAGGCTGCCGAAGATGGCGATACCGCAGGCGCCGCTGAACTCGGACGCCGTCTCGGCCATCGCGGACGCCGCGCCTGCACGTTCGGGTGGTGCGGAGGTGACCACGATCTCGGTGCCGATGGTGAACACCGGGGCCAGCCCCAGGCTCATGACGATGGTGGCGACGATGAGCACGGGCAGTGTGGCGCGCTCATGGTTCGTGGCCAGCAGCAGGGCGAAGCCGATGGCGGACATGAGCAGGGCGCCAGCCAGCAGGCGGTGCGCGGGCCAGCGCTGGGCCAGCCGGGGCGCGAGCAGTGAGCCGACGACGAAGCTCAGCGCCCAGGGCACGGTGGCTAGGCCGGCTGCCAGCGGACTCAGGCCCAGCACGCCCTGCAGGTACTGGGCGATGAAGATGTAGACCCCGAACATGGCCAGGCAGGACAGGGCGTAGGTGCTCAGCGCGGCCGAGAAGGCGGCGCGACGGAACAGGCTCAGGTCCAGCAGCGGGTAGGCCAGCCGGCCCTGACGTCGTACGAAGAGCAGGCCCATGCCCAGGCCGATGGCCAGGGCCGCAAAGGCCGCGGCGCCGGCACCGTTTTCGGCCAGCTGCTTGAGGCTCCAGATCAGTGGCAGCACCGTGCCCAGGGACAGGCCCACGCTGGGCAGGTCGATGTGGCCGGCCTGCGGGTCGCGGTATTCGGGCAGCAGGGACGGGCCCAGCAACAGGAGCAGCAGCATCACGGGCACGGCGGCCAGGAAGACCGAGCCCCAGTGGAACCACTGCAGCAGCACACCGCCGGCCAGCGGCCCGATGGCGCTGCCTACCGAAAAGGCCGTGATCCAGATGCCGATGGCGAACTGGCGTTGCCGCTCGTCATGGAACATGTTGCGGATCAGCGAGAGCGTGGACGGCGCCAGCGTGGCTCCGGCCACGCCCAGCAGGGCGCGCAGCGCGATCAGCGCTTCGGCACTGCGTGCCAGGGCAGCCAGCGCACTGGCGGCGGCGAAGGCCGCGGCGCCGATCAGCAGCAGGCGCCGGCGCCCGATGCGGTCGCCCAGCGTGCCCATGGTGATCAGGAAGCCGGCGACCAGGAAGCCGTAGATGTCGATCATCCACAGCAGTTGCGAGGGCGTGGGCTGCAGGTCGGCGCTGATGGCCGGTAGCGCCAGGTTGAGCACCGTGAGGTCCATGGCGTAGACCGCGCAGGGCAGCGCGATCAGCGCCAGGCCGATCCATTCACGCCGGCCGGCGAGGGCCGGCGCAGTGTCGGCGGGATGGGGAGGGGTAGAAGTCATGCGGGGCTCCGTACGTGTGATCCTGTTCCAGCACGACGAACAAAGCCCGGCATTCTAGACAGCCGGCAAGAGGTTTTCCGCCGGACGCCTAATTGACGAGCACCAGCTTGCCCTTGACATCGCGCGCACCCATGCGGGCATAGGCGGCCTTGAGCTCGGCCATGGGCAGCACGCTGTCAAGCACGGGCTTGACCTTGCCTTGTGCATACCACTGGGCCAGCGCGCCCATCATGGCCGCATTGGCCTGCGGCTCGCGCTTGGCGAAATCGCCCCAGAACACGCCCACGATGGACGCGCCCTTGAGCAGGGGCAGATTGAAGGGCAGCGCCGGGATGGGGCCAGACGCGAAGCCGATGACCAGGTAGCGGCCACGCCAGGCGATGGCGCGCAGGGCCGGATCGGCCAGTTCGCCGCCCACCGGGTCGTAGACCACGTCGGGGCCCTTGCCGCCGGTCAGGGCCTTGAGCTGCTCGCGCAGATCCTGCGTACTGTAGTTGATCACGGCATCGGCGCCGATCTGCGTGCACAGCGCACATTTGTCGTCGCTCGATGCCGCCGCGATCACGCGTGCGCCCTGGGCCTTGGCGATCTGGATGGCCGCCGTGCCCACGCCGCCTGCCGCGCCCAGCACCAGCACGGTCTCGCCGGCCTGGAGCTGGCCGCGGTCGATCAGCGCGTGGTGCGAGGTGGCATAGGTCATGATGAAGGCCGCCGCGTCCTCGAAGGGAAAGCCCGGCGGCAGCGGCATGCACAGCGCGGCCGGTGCCAGCGTGTGGGTGCCGAAGCCGCCCGTACCCGAGAGACAGGCCACGGCCTGACCGGCCTTGAGATGGCTCACGCCTTCGCCCACGGTCTGTACCACGCCGGCGTATTCGGCCCCCGGCACGAAAGGCAGGGGTGGCTTGATCTGGTACTTGTTCTGCACGATCAGCAGATCGGGGAAGTTCAGGCTGGCAGCCTTGATCTCGATGAGCACCTGGCCCGGGCCGGGCTGAGGGGTGGGCAGTTCCTTCCATTCCAGGGCCTCGACCCCGGTGGGGTCGGTGCAGAGCCATGCGTGCATCGGGTGTCTCCTCGTTCGGTGCGGTAGCGCGTCGGGCATGATACGTGCATCAAGGTGCACCGTCTTGTCCCTCGCGTGACGCAGATCAAGGCGGTCGCACCGGCCACCTACAATGGCGCGTGACCCTGCAACCATGAAAATCCTGATCTCCAACGACGACGGCTACCAGGCCCCCGGCATCGTGGCGCTCTACGAGGCGCTCCAGGATGTGGCCGAGGTGGAAGTGGTGGCCCCCGAGCACAACAACAGTGCCAAGTCCAACGCGCTGACCCTGCATTCCCCGCTCTACGTGCACCGCGCCGCCAACGGTTTCCGCTACGTCAATGGCACGCCGGCCGACTGCGTGCACATTGCGCTGACCGGACTGCTGGGTTACCGGCCCGACCTCGTGGTCTCGGGCATCAACAACGGCGCCAACATGGGCGACGACACCATCTATTCGGGCACCGTGGGTGCGGCCATGGAGGGCTATCTCTTCGGCATCCCGGCCATCGCCTTCTCTCAGACCGAGAAAGGCTGGAAGCATCTGGACGCCGCCGCCGCACAGGCGCGCGAGCTGGTGCAGCAGATGCTGGTGCGCAACATGGTGGGCACACAGCCCTGGTTGCTCAACGTCAACATTCCCTGCCTGCCGCTGGCGGAACTCAAGCCCGCCAAGGTCTGCCGCCTGGGCCGGCGCCACGCGGCCGAGCCGGTGATCACCCAGACCAGCCCGCGCGGCGAGACCATGTACTGGATCGGTGCGGCCGGCCCGGTGCTCGACGAGAGCGAGGGCACGGATTTCCACGCCACGGCGCAGGGCCATGTGTCGGTCACGCCGCTCAAGGTGGACCTGGCCGACCACGAGAAGCTGGGTTACTGGGCGCAGTCGATCGCGCAGCTCTCCGCGAAAGCCGCGGCATGAGCACGCGCCAGCGCCCGGGCTTTCCGGCGCGGCTGGACCGGCCGTCCGATGCAGCGTCCCGCGCACGTGCCCAGCCATTGACCCCGCCGCGCAGCGCGGCGCCGGCGCCGGTGCGCGACCCGGTGGCCCTGCGTGTGTCGCAGGCCCCGTCCACCCCCCAGGGCCTGGGCCTGGATTCGCAGACGGTGCGCCTGGCCATGGTGCACAAGCTGGCCGCACAGGGGATCAAGGATGCACGCGTGCTCGACGCCATGGGCCGGGTGGAGCGGCACCGCTTCGTCGACACGGCGCTCGCGCCCCAGGCCTATGAGGACACCAGCCTGCCTATCGGCCTGGGCCAGACCATCTCCAAGCCCAATGTCGTGGCGCGCATGATCGAGCTGCTGCTGGCCTGCCCGGGTCTGGCCGCGGGCGAGCGCATGGGCCGGGTGCTGGAGATCGGCACCGGTTGCGGTTACCAGGCCGCGGTGCTGAGCCTGGTGGCCAAAGAGGTCTACAGCATCGAGCGTCTGCGCGGCCTGCACGAGAAAGCGCGCGAGAACCTGCGCCACTTCCGCCTGCCCAATGTGCATCTGCTCTTTGGCGACGGCATGGTGGGTTATCCCAGGGGCGCACCTTATGCGGGCATCATTGCCGCCGCCGGGGGCGAGGCCGTGCCGACCGCCTGGGTCGAGCAGCTCGCCGTGGGCGGGCGCCTGGTGGCGCCCGTAGCCCGTGCGGCAGGTGGCGCGCAGGCGCTGCTGGTCCTCGACAAAACCCCTACAGGTGTGCAGCACAGCTTGCTTGAGGCGGTGCACTTTGTCCCTCTAAAATCGGGCATCGCATGAAGGAGAGTTCCCCAATGACGGATACGACGCGACGATCTGGGCTGATGGCCCTGCTGCTGACGGGCTCGCTGCTGCTGGCGGCCTGCGGCACGGGTCCCGGCACCGCGCCCGTCGAGGACCGGCGCGCCCCTGTGGCCCGTCCCGTGCTGGACCCCAACACCACGCCCGTCAGGCAGCCTCCGGGCTTCGAGAACGCGGGCAAGCCGGGCTACTACACCGTCAAGCCCGGCGAGACCCTGATCCGCATCGGCCTGGAGACCGGCCAGAACTGGAAGGACATCGCGGCCTGGAACAACCTGGAGCAGCCCAACCAGATCAGTGTGGGCCAGGTCCTGCGCGTCGTGCCGCCTACGGCCACGCTGGCCGCTGCGGCCTCGGCACCCGAAAGCAGCGGCGTGGTCACGCGCCCCGTGGGCTCGGGCAGTATCGCCTCGACCCAGGTGCAGCCGGGCCAGACCTCGGCCCCGGCCCGCCCTGCGGAACCGGTCGCCACGAGCACCGCCGCCACCGCAGCGACTGAATCCGGCCTGAGCTGGATCTGGCCTGTCCCCGGCCCGGTGATCGCCGGCTTTGACGAGGTCAAGAACAAGGGCCTGGACCTGGGCGGTACCGCCGGCGAACCCGTGCTGGCCGCGGCCGACGGCCGCGTGGTCTATGTGGGCGCGGGCCTGCGCGGTTACGGCAACCTCATCATCCTCAAGCACAACAACACCTATCTCACGGCCTATGCGCACAACAAGACGCTGCTGGTCAAGGAAGACCAGGCCGTGCGCAGGGGCCAGAAGATTGCCGAGATGGGCAACAGCGATGCCGATCGCGTGAAGCTGCACTTCGAGGTGCGGCGTCAGGGCAAGCCGGTCGATCCGCTCAAGTACCTCCCGCCGCGCTAGGGCGGAATCGAAGCCGTGAGGAAACGCCATGCCCCGACGTACTCCCCACGGCCAGTCTGCTGCGCGTCCTGAACCCCGCTTGCTTGACGACGGGGCGCCGGCGCCCGATGCCGAGGTGCCAGCCGCCGCCACGGCCGAGTTCGCCGGCGAATCGGGGGATGCCCTGACCGCCTATCTGCGCCAGGTGCGCCGCACCGAGCTCTTCACCCCCGAGCAGGAGTACGCCACCGCCGTGCGGGCGCGGGCCGGCGACTTCGCGGCGCGCCAGAGCATGATCGAGCACAACCTGCGCCTGGTCGTTAGCATCGCCAAGCTCTACCTTGGCCGCGGCGTGCCGCTGTCGGACCTGATCGAGGAGGGCAACCTCGGGCTCATGCACGCCATCGAGAAGTTCGAACCCGAGCGCGGTTTCCGCTTCTCGACCTACGCCACCTGGTGGATACGCCAGTCGGTCGAGCGCGCGCTGCAGCAGCAGGGGAGGGTGATCCGTCTGCCCGTCAACGTCGTGCGCGAGTTGCAGCAGGTGCTGCGTGCGCGTCGTGAGCTGGAAAACGACGCCCACTTCACGGCGCGCCGCCCGGAAGGCGTGCGCGTGGAAGACGTGGCGGACTTCCTGGGCCGCGACATCCACGAGGTGGCCGAGCTGCTGGCCCTGGCCGAAACGCCGCGCTCGCTGGACGCCACCATAGAACGTGCCGACGGCGAGCAGACCCTGGCCGAGACCGTGGTCGACGAGTTCGCGCTCGATCCCAGCGGCATCACCCACACCCACGAGGTCGAGCGCCTGCTCGAAGACTGGCTGCTCAGCCTCTCGGCGCGCGAGCGCGAGGTGCTCGAGGGCCGCTACGGCCTGCACGACCGCGAGCCCGAGACCCTGGACGTGCTGAGCCAGCGCCTGGGCCTGACGCGCGAACGCGTGCGCCAGGTGCAGAACGAGGCCCTGTACAAGCTCAAGCGCCATCTGGCGCGCCGCGGCATCACGCGTGAGGCCCTGCTGTAAGTGGCTCGGGTAACATCCCCGCATGATTTCCCCTGTCCTTGTTTTCGACATCGAATCCATCCCCGACATTGCCGGTCTGCGTGCACTGCGCGACATGCCCGCCGACAGCACGGACGAGGAGGTCTACGCGGCCTGGCTGGCCGAGCGCAAGGAGAAGGGGCAGAGCGATTTCGCGCCCCTGCATCTGCAGCGCATCCTGGTGATCAGCGCCGTGTTCCGCAATGCCGAGGGTCTGCGCATCCACTCCTTTGTCGACCGCGATGGCAAGAGCGAAGGCAAGGTCATCCAGACCTTCTTCAACACGCTGGAGAAGCACGTGCCCCAGCTCGTGAGCTGGAATGGCGGCGGTTTCGATCTGCCTGTGCTGCATTACCGCGGCCTGCAGCATGGCGTGGTGGCCGACAAGTACTGGGACCAGGGCGAGGACGACCGCGACTTCAAGTGGAACAACTACATCAGCCGCTACCACATGCGGCACCTGGACCTGATGGACCTGCTGGCCCTGTACCAGCCCAAGAACAATGCGCCCCTGGATGCCATGGCCAAGCTGTGCGGCTTTCCCGGCAAATTGGGCATGGACGGCTCGGCCGTCTACGGCGCCTACAGGGACGGCAAGCTCGAGGACATCCGCCGCTACTGCGAGACGGATGTGATGAACACCTACCTGCTCTACTGCCGCTTCCAGAAGATGCGTGGCGGCCTGCTCGAGAAAGAGTACGAGCAGGAGATCGCCACGGTGAAGGCCACGCTCGGTCAGCTCGCGGCGACTGAACCGCACTGGGACGAGTACCTGAGCGCCTGGGGTTGAGCGGTCCCTCTGAGACAATCGGGGGATGTCAGATTCCTCCGTTTCCCCCCCTGTTTACCCGAATGATGCCCTGCGCATCGAATCCCTGGACATCGAGGCCCAGGGCATTGCCCACCGGCCCGATGGCAAGGTCGTCTTCGTCGAAGGCGCCCTGCCTTTCGAGGTGGTCAGCGCCAGCGTGTTCCGGAAGAAGAACAACTGGGAGGCCGCCACCGTCACGGCCGTCCACCGCGAGTCCTCGCAACGCGTTCGCCCCGCTTGTCCGCACTTTGGCCTGCATGCCGGCGCCTGCGGCGGCTGCAAGATGCAGCATCTGCACCCGGTGGCCCAGGTAGCGGTCAAGCAGCGGGTGCTGGAAGACAACCTCTGGCATCTGGGCAAGGTCAAGCCGGAAACCGTCTTGCGCCCCATCGAAGGTCCAGCCTGGGGTTATCGCTACCGCGCGCGCCTGTCGGTGCGTCACGTGCACAAGAAGGGCACGGTGCTGGTGGGCTTTCACGAGCGCAAGAGCCGTTACGTGGCCGACATGCAGACCTGTCCCGTGCTGCCGCCCCATGTGGACGCCATGCTGATGCCGCTGCGTGCGCTGATCGCTTCCATGGACGCCATCGAGACCTGTCCGCAGATCGAGCTGGCCTGCGGCGACGAGGTCACGGCCCTCGTGCTGCGCCACCTGGAGCCGCTGAGTGCGGGCGACGTGGCCAGGCTGCGCACCTTCGCCGCGGCGCATCCCGGCGTGCAGTGGTGGCTGCAGCCCAAGGGGCCGGACACCGTGCACCTGCTCGATCCGCAGGACGCGTTGCCGCTGGCCTATGGCCTGCCCGAGTTCGGCATCACCATGCCCTTCAAGCCGACCGACTTCACCCAGGTCAACCCGCACATCAACCGCGTGCTGGTCACGCGTGCGCTGCGCCTGCTCGAGGTGCAGAAGCACGAACGCGTGATCGACTGGTTCTGCGGCCTGGGTAACTTCACGCTGCCGCTGGCCACACAGGCGCGAGAGGCGCTGGGCATCGAGGGCAGCGAGGCGCTGGTGGCGCGTTCACGTGAGAACCTGAAGCACAACCAGGCCTCGCGTCCCGTAGGGCAGGCCCTGGCGGCGACGGATTTTGTCGCGCGCAATCTGTTCGAGATGACGCCGGAGCTGTTGCTGCGCGATGGCGTGGCCGACAAATGGCTGGTCGATCCGCCGCGCGAAGGTGCATTCGCCCTGGCCAAGACCCTGGCGGACCTGCACCAGCAGCGCATCAGCCCTGCCGAGCATCCGCCTACACCGGGCGCTGAGGACTGGACGCCACCGCAGCGCATCGTTTATGTGAGCTGCAACCCGGCCACGCTGGCGCGCGATGCCGGCCTGCTGGTGCACCAGGCAGGTTACCGCTGCACGGCGGCGGGGGTGGTGAACATGTTCCCGCACACCGCGCACGTGGAAAGCATTGCCGTTTTTGATCTCAATGCTTCGGTGCAGGGTCATATGGCATAGCCATGTGAGCCGGAACCACAGCATCGCCATCTTCTAGCGGGCCTGAGCGGCCCGCGGTATCAGGAGGACTTCTGGCCCGCTGCGGCCGGCTTGGCGGCTGGGGCCGGCTTCTTTTCCGCGGCGGCTTCCTGCCCCTCGGGCGAGGGCGTCGGCTGGCCCTCGATCTTGTTCTCGCGCATGTACTGGTCCATCTCGCGCCAGCCTTCGAAGATGGCGGTCTTCAGAGCCTTGGGGTTGAGCTGATAGCACTCCTCGATGCCGCGCACGGCGTAACGGCAGGCCCCGCCGATGGCCTTGCCTTCGGCCTCGCGCATGGCGATGCGCGGGTCCGGTCCCAGGCCGGGGATGTCGCAGGCGGCCAGCAGCAGGGCGACGGTGGCGATGAGCAGGCGGGGATTCATGGTGAATACGGGCATGGCTTACTGTCCTTATCGGCAGTTGCGGCTGCAGCTTGAGGCACGCTACGGGTCGACGCAAAAAGGAAAAGGCCCCGCAGGGCCCTTTCCTGGCGCAGAACGTGAGCTTTACTCGCGCTCGCCGCCGAAGATGCCCAGCAGGGCCAGCAGGCTCTGGAACACGTTGATCACGCTCAGGTACAGGGCCAGGGTAGCGCTGATGTAATTGGTCTCGCCGCCGTCGATGATGCGCTTGATGTCATAGAGCATGAAGGCGCTGAAGATGCCGATGGCCAGCATGGAGATCACGATCATGCCAGTGCTCGAGCCCACGAAGACGTTGATCACCGAGCCGACCAGCAGCACGATGGCGCCGACCATGAGCCACTTGCCCATGCCCGAGAGGTCACGCTTGATCACGGTGGCCAGGCTGGCCATGACGAAGAACACGCCGGCCGTGCCGGCGAAGGCGGTCATGACCAGGTCGGCGCCGTTCTTGAAGCCCAGCACCATGGCGATCAGGCGCGAGAGCATCAGGCCCATGAAGAAGGTGAAGCCCAGCAGCACCGGCACGCCAGCGGCAGAGTTCTTGGTCTTCTCGATGGCATAGATGAAGCCGAAGGCGCCGCCCAGGAAGACGATCAGGCCGACAAAGCCGGTCAGGGAGGCGGTGATGCCCGTTGCGACGCCCACCCAGGCGCCCAGAACGGTGGGCAGCAGGCTCAGGGCCAGCAGCCAGTAGGTGTTGCGCAGGACCTTGTTGCGCTCGGTGGCGGACAGGCCGTAGCCGGTCTGGCCGTAGGTCTGGACTTGTTCGCTCATGATGTCTCTCCTAGTCTGCAGGCAACGGACTGTGCCCAGTTGCGGCCATTCTAGGCCGATTCAAGTGGCGCCCCCCAATTCACCACGGTTTCTGCGTATTTGTCATGGCAGTTTTGCGACGCCCGCCCGTGGTCCGGCGCCGTAATGAGGCTATGCTTGCGGCTGTTTTTCTCTGGACTTTCCACCATGCAAACCAAACTCTGCCTCCAGCTTGACGACATCAAGAAAATCGCCGCGGCCGCCGAGGCCGAGGCCCTGAAGAACAACTGGGCCGTGAGTATCTCCATCGTCGACGATGGCGGCCACCTGCTGTGGCTGCAGCGTCTGGACGGCGCCGCTCCTATCTCGGCCCAGATTGCCCCGGCCAAGGCCCACACGGCGGCCATGGGCCGACGCGAAAGCCGCATCTACGAAGAGATGATCAACGGCGGCCGCGTCTCCTTCCTCAGCGCCCCGGGCCTGGACGGTCTGCTCGAAGGCGGCGTGCCGATCATGAAGGATGGCCAGTGCCTGGGCGCCGTGGGGGTGAGCGGCGTGAAGTCGGTCGAAGATGCGCAGATCGCGCGCGCGGGCATCGCGGCCATCGGCCTCTGAGAGACACCCCGCTGAGTGAAAAGGGCCCCGCGGGCTAGGCGGTGGCTTATCGTGTTGACGAAAAGTTAACCAAGTCCACGTAATTGAGAGGCTGTGTGTCGAAAGACGCACAGCCTCTTGTTCTTGGCACTTGCCAGCTCAGCCTAAGAAAGATGTAAGGAAACGGGTCGTGCAGACGTCTAAACGTCGAGAGACTTAGGG
>JAIESX010000038.1 GCA_019745555.1 Burkholderiaceae bacterium
GATGGCTTGAAGGGCGAAGACGCCATGAGCAGCGAGCCGGTGAAACAGGCCATGGACCTGTGTGTGAGCTGCAAGGGCTGCAAGCGCGACTGCCCCACCGGGGTGGATATGGCCAAGCTCAAGGTCGAGTTCCTGCAGCACTACAAGGCCAGGCATGGCCACACGCTCAAGGACAAGCTCGTCGGCCAGCTGCCCGACTATGCTCGCCACGCCGCCAAGATCGCCCCCGTGCTCAATCTGCGCGACAAGATCCCGCTCATGGCCCAGCTCAGTGAAAAGCTCTTCGGTTTTTCAGCGAAGCGCAGCCTGCCGCAGTGGAAGAGCCAGCACTTCTTCAACACGCCGGTGTCGAGCGCCACGCGGGAGGAAGTGCTGACCGCCACCAAACCGGTCGTGCTCTTTGTCGACACCTTCAACGGCTTTTTCGAATCCGACAACGCCCACGCTGCCCTGCAGGTGCTGCAGGCCGCGGGCTACACCGTGCACGTGGCCGGCAAGGTCCAGGACGATGGCAAGCACCTCTGCTGCGGCCGTACTTTCCTCTCCGCCGGCATGGTCGATCAGGCCAAGGCCAAGGCGCGTGAGGTCGTGGAGAGTCTCTTGCCCTTCGCCGAGAAAGGCATCGCCATCGTCGGCCTGGAGCCCAGCTGCCTGCTGACCCTGCGCGACGAGCTGCTGGTCATGGGCCTGGGCGAGGGCGCGCAACAGATTGCCAGGAGCGCGCTGCTGTTCGAGGAGTTTCTGGCCCGTGAAGCCAAGGCCGGCCAGCTGGAAGCCTTCAAGGCCAAGCTCAAACCCGTGAGCCAGCCTGTGCTGCTGCACGGCCACTGCCACCAGAAGGCCTTTGCCGCTGTCACGCCCGTGATGGAAGTGCTAGGCCTGATCCCCGGCGCCAAGCCCGAACTCATCGAGTCCAGCTGCTGCGGCATGGCCGGCAGTTTCGGCTACGAGGCCGAGCACTACGACGTTTCCATGCAGATGGCCGAGGCCGCGCTACTGCCGGCGGTGCGCGCCAAAGCGGATGCGATTGTGGTGGCGGACGGCACGAGCTGCCGGCACCAGATTGCCGATGGGGCACAGCGCGAGGCGGTGCATGTGGCGAAGCTGCTGGCCGCGCAGCTGGGTTAGGGACTGAGTCGATGTGCGTTCATGCCTGCTGAAGCCTGTCTCGGGGGAGACCGATTCGGCTCAGGCACACTCATGCCATGAGCGCGAGTCCAGCCGACACCAAACATCGTCTTCGAGGCCACGCCCCCGAGGTTTTCCTCGCTTTCCTCAAGCTGGGCCTGACCTCCTTCGGTGGCCCGGTGGCCCACCTGGGTTATTTCCGCACCGAGTTTGTCGAGCGCCGCGGCTGGCTGGACGAGAAGAGCTACGCTGATCTGGTGGCCCTGTGCCAGTTCCTCCCCGGGCCGGCCAGCAGCCAGGTGGGCATGGCCCTGGGCCTGCAGCGCGCGGGCTGGCTGGGCTCGCTGATGGCCTGGATCGGCTTCACCTTGCCATCGGCGCTGGCGCTGATCGCCTTTGCCTACGGCATCGCGCAGTACGGCGGGCTGGCGGCTTCCGGTGCGGTGCATGGGCTCAAGGTGGTGGCTGTTGCCGTGGTGGCGCAGGCCGTATGGGGCATGGCCAAGTCCCTGTGCCCGGACCGCACGCGCGCCGCCCTGGCCATCTTTGCGGCGCTGCTGACGCTGCTGCTGCCGACCTGGCTGGGCCAGATCGGCGCCATCCTGGCCTGTGGCCTGGTGGGCTGGTGGCTGGTGCGGCTGGCGCACCAGGAGCCTGTGCCTCACACAGGCTACGGCGTCTCGCGCACGGCGGGCACGCTGGCGTTGCTGCTGTTTGCCCTGCTGCTCTTCGGCCTGCCGCTGCTGGTGCTGGCCACGGGCTCTCCGCTCTGGGCGCTGGTCGAGGGCTTCTATCGCTCGGGCTCGCTGGTCTTCGGCGGCGGCCATGTGGTGCTGCCGCTGCTGCAGTCCACCGTGGTTCCCGGTGGCGCCGTCAATAACGCGGAATTCCTCGCAGGCTACGGCGCTGCGCAGGTCGTGCCGGGTCCGCTCTTCACGTTTGCGGCCTATCTCGGCGCCGTCATGGATGGGCCGCTCTCGGGCTGGCAGGGGGGGCTGCTGTTCCTCGTCGTGATCTTCGTGCCGGCCTGGCTGCTGGTGGTAGGCGCGCTGCCCTTCTGGGATGCGCTGCGCCAGGGCGATGCCGTGCGCAACGCCATGGCCGGTGTCAACGCCGGTGTGGTGGGCATCCTGCTGTCGGCCCTGTACGACCCGGTGTGGACCAGCGCCATCCATGGCCGCGCGGACTTCGGCCTCGCGCTTGCGGCCTTCGGCCTGCTGGTCTATGCGCGGACCTCGCCGGTGCTCGTGGTCCTGTTCGGCGCGGTAGCCGGCCATCTGCTGCTCTGAGCCTGCCCGCCAAGTTCGCCACCTTCCGTTCCATGAAGTTTTTCCTCGCGCGGCAGTCTCTGCCCGGACGGCGCCAGGCCCTCGCGCTTGCCTTGTCCCTGGTCTTGCATGGGCTGGCACTCGTTGCCGTGCAGCAGCACCGGGCTGAGCGCCTGCCGCCGCCTGTGCCCGCCGAGGATGAGGTCATGGTGCTCGAAGTGGCGCCTGTGCCTGCGAAGCCGGCCCGTCCCGAGCCTGTGGCGCGAGCGCCGAGCCTGGCTGCCGCCCCCGGTCTTGCCGTCGCTCCCACACCCGATCGCGAGCCGGCCTTCATGGCGGCGCCGCCGGCTCCGACGGCGCAGGAGTGGGCCCTGGCCAGCACCTACAAGCTCAAGAACAGCAAGCGCTACCGCTACACATGGGGGCAGCAGGTGCGAAGCATGATGGGCACGGCCTACGAGGGTGTGGACCAGGGGCTGGTGCGCTTTCGCATCGAGATCGCGCCCGACGGGCGCCTGACGCGGCTGGAGACGCTGTGGTCGACCTCGGAGACGGCCGAGCGTCTGGCGCGTCAGGCGGTGCAGGCCATGCCGCCGCTGCCGCCCACGCCGACGGGGCGGCCCCTGATCTTCGAGCAGACCATCTCCTTCCAGCCCTTCGATGCCGGCGGGCCGCCGATCTACAAGAACGACTGCTTGCCCGATCCCCCGGCTTTCCGCAACCCCTTTGCCTGGGATGGCCGTTCCGCACCGGCGCGTGCCGATTCTGCGCCACAGGCTGCGCTCGATCCTCAGGAAGTGGAGGAATGCCTCAAGAGCCTGCCTGAGGACTCGATCGAGGCGGAGAGCGCCCACGACCGACGGCAACTGGAGCAGTGGGGTTCGGGGTGCCTGGCGCGCTGAGCGGGGCAGCAGGTTCTTTCTGCGAGGGGCGCGTTCGGCGAGAGCGCGAACCGTCCCGGACGGCCTCGACAGAGCGACCGCGGCCTGCCGCCAACGTGCTCTCGGGGCGGCTTTGGCACCCCTCTCAACCGAGTGTCATCTGCTGCAAGCGTTCGACAAACCAGTGGCCTGCCGGTCCCATGCCCTGCGGGCGCCAGGCCACGCTGAGCTGCAGCCGGGGCTTGGGGGCGGCGACCTTGAGAGGCACGAGGCGGCCCTGGTCGATGGCGGGCTGGGCGATCCAGCTGGGCAGGAAGCCCACGCCCACGCCAGCTTCCTGGGCGCGCAGCTTGGCCTGCAGACCGGCCACCGTCAGCACATCGGCCGCGCCCTCGATACCGCTGGAGCGTGGGCGCATGCTGCGTGAGGAGTCGGCGATCACCACCCAGCGCTGCTGGCGCAGCGCCGTGAGCTTCACGGGCTGGGGCTCGCGCGCGAGCGGGTGGTCCGGCGCCACGGCGAAGACGAAGGGCAGTTGGCCCAGGGGGCGGTGCGAGATGCCCATGGCGCCGCTGGCGCTGACTTCGGCCAGTGCGATGTCCGCGCGCTGGGTCACCAGCGCTTCCCAGACGCCACCCAAGACCTCCGAG
Organism: Burkholderiaceae bacterium; assembly: GCA_019745555.1. GTDB lineage: Bacteria > Pseudomonadota > Gammaproteobacteria > Burkholderiales > Burkholderiaceae_C > Hylemonella. Next base: position 3,928 of record JAIESX010000038.1, read on the forward strand.
AGCAGACGGATGCGCGTGGGATGGCCTTCGGCATAGAAGTCCCGCACGACCTGCAGCAGCGCGTCCGCCGGCAGCAGCTCGTTGCTGGCGATCACCAGCTCCGACTCCCAGCCCTGGCCCAGGGTGCGCATGCGCCGCTCCAGCGCGCCTGCGCTGTCGAGCAGGGCGCGGCCCTCTTCGAGCAAAAGGCGCCCGGCCTCGGTGAGCAGGGCGCGGTGGCCGCTGCGGTCGAAGACCTGCACGCCCAGATCGTCCTCGAGCTTGCGCACGGTGTAGGAGAGGGTGGAGGTGGTGCGGTGCAGCTCCTCGGCCGCGGCGGCAAAGCTGCCGCGCCGCGCGATGGCGTCCAGCACCTGCAGGGCATCGAGGGTGAGACGGGGCACCGGATTTCCTGTTCGAAAAATTCGAAGAAGTCTGGCAAATATATCCGCTTTCATTGCCACGGCTTGGTCTCTACATTACCTGCATCCACCCACTTCGGATTTTTCGCATGAATCACCCCACTTGGCACTCCCCGCAGCCGCTTGCCGCCGCGGCGTTGCTGTGCTCCCTCCCGGAGCGGCCGCTATGAGCCTGCTGCTGCTTCTGCTCAACGGCACGCTGATCGCCGGCATCTATGTGCTGGCCAAGCGCGCGCGCGCGGACGGGCTCTCGCCCCTGGGCGTGCTGGCGTGGCAGCTGCTGATCGCGGCGCCCGCGGTCACCGTGGTGGCGGCCGTTGCGGGCCGCCTGCCCACGCTCAACCGCAGCAGCGTGCGCTACGCCGCCGTGGCCGGGGCGCTGGGCATCAGCGCGCCCAATGCCATCACCTTCACGGCCCTGGCCCATATCCCGGCCGGCGTGGTGGGCGTGATCGGCGCGCTCTCGCCGCTCTTCACCTACCTCATCGCGCTGGCCATGCGTGTGGAGCGGCTGCGGCGCTGGGGCCTGGTGGGTGTGCTGCTGGGCCTGGCGGGCACGCTGGCCCTGGTGCTGCCGCGCAGCGACGGCATCGACGCGCACATGCTGCCCTGGGCCCTGCTGGCCGTGGCCGGGCCGCTGTTCCTGGCGGCGGGCAATCTGTTCCGCTCCCTGGCCTGGCCGCCGGGGTTGCACCCGCTCTCGGCAGCCAGTCTGATGCTGGTGATCCAGGCGCTGGTGCTGGTGCCGGCGGCGCTGCTCAGCGGGCACCTGCCGGGCCTGGACACGCTGGCGCTGGACACGCGCATGGCACTGGTGGCCGCAGGCCTGCTGACCACGCTGTTCTACCTCACGGCCTTCGAGCTGCAGCGCATCGCGGGGCCGGTGGTGGTGGGGCAGCTGGGCTACGTGATCACGCTGGCCACCATCGCCCTGGGCGTGCTGGTCTTCGGCGAGCGCCACGGTGCCGCCACCGTGGCGGCCATGCTCGCCGTGCTCGCGGGCATTGCGCTGCTGCATGCCAGCGCGAGGCGGCCATCATGATGCGCCTGCGCCGCTCGGCCGAGCGCGGCCGCTTTCGCAATGCGTGGCTGGACGCGCGCTTCTCCTTCAACTTCGGCAGCTATCAGGCGCCGGGCTACGCGGGCTATTCCGACCTGCTGGTGTTCAACGAGGACCATGTGGCGCCCGGCGGCGGCTTCACGGCCCACGGGCACGCGGACGTGGAGGTCATGTCCTATCCGCTCGCCGGCGTGGTGGAGCACCGCGATTCCCTGGGCCACCGCGAGCTCATGCGCCCGGGAGATGTGCACCTGATGCGCGCGGGCCGCGGCATCGTGCACAGCGAGATGAACGGTTCGGCCGAGCTGCCGGAGCAGCACCTGCAGTGGTGGATCCGTCCGGCCGTGGCCGGCCTGGCGCCGGGGTACGAGAAGCTGAGCCTGACGCGCGCGGACAAGCTCAACCAGTGGCGGCTGCTGGCCGCGCCCGAGTGGCAGCCCGGTGTGCTGCCACTGGCGCAGGATGCGCGCGTCTGGGTGGCGCTGCTCGAAGACCATGTGCTGCCCTGGCGGCCGCCACCCGGCCGCCGCAGCTATGTGCATGTGGCGGCCGGCGCGCTGGCGCTCAATGGCGCGGTGCTGCAGGCGGGCGACGCGGTCTTTGTGGAAGGGGAGGAGCGGCTTGAATTCCGAGCCGGGCCCGGGGACTCGGCCGAGCTGCTGCTGTTCGACCTGCGCTGAAGCGTCGACCCGTCAGCGCGCGCCCTCGATCAGGCGCTCCAGCCGCTCGATGCGGTGGCGCTGCGCGGTGGTGATGGCGTAGAAGTGCTCCTGCAGCTGCGTGGACTGGCCCACGCGCACCAGGCTGCCGGTGCGCAGCTCGTCCTGCACCACCACCTCGGGCAGCAGGGCGAGCCAGCCGCTGTCGCGCGCGATCAGGCGCAGCATGGCCATGTCGTCCACCTCGGCGCGCAGCCGCGGCCTGGCGCCGGCCGTGAGGCACAGCGCGTCGAACTGCGCCCGCAGCGCATGGCGCGGGCCGGGCAGGGCGATGTCGATGCCGTCCAGGTCTTCGGGGATGCGCAGGGTGCGGCCGGCCCAGGCGCTGGCCGGGCCCACGACCGAGATGGCCTGGCTGCCGAGGAAGCGGCAGTGCAGGGCGCGCTCCGGGTCCGAGGTCACGGCCTCGTTGGCCAGCACCACGTCCAGCTGGTGCTGCAGCAGCCGTTCCAGCAGGCCCTCGAGCTGGCCGGACTCCAGGGTGAGCACCACCGAGGGGTCGGCGAGCAGGGGGCGGATCCAGTTTTCCTGGTAGTTGCGCGAGAGCGTGGCCACGCTGCCCACGCGCAGCCGCTCCATGCCCTCGCTGCGACCCTGCAGCCGGCCCAGCAGCTCCTGGCCCAGGCCGAAGATGTTCTCGGCATAGGCCAGCACCAGATGCCCGGTCTCGGTCAGCACCAGACGCCGGCCGTCGCGTTCGAACAGGGCCTCGCCCAGCCGCTCCTCGAGCTGGCGGATCTGGGCCGAGAGCGCGGACTGCGAGATGTGCAGGGCCTGGGCCGCGCGCGTCAGATGCCCCTCCTTGGCCACACGCCAGAAGTAGAGCAGGTGGTGGAAATTGAGCTGTTCGAGGTTCATTGTTCTGTAAAAATGAACGAAACATTCTGAACAATGTATTTTACAGAATGAATGCTGCGGGGCAACATCACGCCCATCTTCCGCAGAACCCCACACCATGAACACCCCAGCCTTCCTTTTGCTCGCCTGTACCCTGGCCCCGGCGGCCTTCATGCTCACGGTCGCGCTGCGCGCCTGGCTGGCGCCGCAGGCCGTGGCCCCGCTCTGGCAGCAGTACCGCCGCCTGGCCGGCTTGGCCCTGCTGCCGGCGCTGGCCAGCCTGGTCGCGCAATGGAGCGGCGGCGCCCCCGCGCTGCCGGGCAGCCCCTGGCTGGCCGCCGGGCCGCTGAGCGCGGCCGTGGCCCTGCTGGTGCAGCTGCTGGGAACGGTGATTGGTGCCTTCTCGGCGCGCTACCTCGAGGGCGAGCCGGCACAGGCGCGCTACATCGCGGCTCTGGCCGGCGTGCTGGGCGCGGTGCACCTGCTGCTGCTGGCCGATCACTGGCTGCTGCTGATCGCTGCGTGGGCGGCCGTGGGCCTGGTGATGCAGACCCTGCTGTGCTTTTATCCCGAGCGTCCCTTCGCCCAGCTGGCCGCGCACAAGAAGCGCCTGGCCGACCTGCTGGCCTGGGCCCTGCTGGCCGTGGCTGCGGGCCTGGCCTGGTCCGAGGTGGGCAGCGGCTCGCTCTCCGACCTGGCGCGCCATCTGGACCAGGGCCAGGCCTCGGCGGCGCTGCAGTGGAGCGCGGTCTGCCTGGTGGTGGCGGTGATCCTGAGCACGGCGCTGCTGCCGGTGCACGGCTGGCTGATCCAGGTGATGGAAGCCCCCACCCCCGTGTCCGCGCTGATGCACGCGGGGGTGGTCAACCTCGGGGGCTATGTGCTGATCCGCTTCGCGCCACTGCTGGAGTCCGCGCCCGCGGCGCGCTGGCTGCTCGTGGCGTTCGGCCTGGGCACGGCCCTGCTCGCGGGTCTGGTGATGCTCACGCGCATCAGCATCAAGGTGCGGCTGGCCTGGTCCACGGTGGCGCAGATGGGCTTCATGGTGCTGGAGTGCGGCCTGGGCCTGTACACGCTGGCCGCGCTGCACCTGATCGGCCATTCGCTCTACAAGGCGCATGCCTTCCTCTCGGCCTCGGGTGTGGTGGCACACACAAGGCTGCAGGACCTGCACGGCCGCCACACGCTGGCTCCCGCGAGCCTGTGGCTGGCGCCCCTGCTGGCGCTGGCACTCGTGGGCGCGGTGACGCTGACGCTGCCCGGGGCCAGCTGGCCCTGGTGGTGGAGCGTGGTGCTGGCCCTGGCCTGGGCGCCGCTGCTGTGGCTGCCGCGCGCGAGCGACCCGGTGCAGGCCCGTCTGCGCTGGAGCCGCCTGGGCGCGGGCCTGGGCATGGTGCTGGGTCTGGCCACGCTGGCTGCCGCGGTGCATCTGCTGCCCCTGGGCGTGCACGACCGGCCGCACGAGGCGGCGGGCGTGGTCGCCGCGGTGGGCATGGGCGTGATGTACCTCGCGCTGCTCACGCTGCAGTGGCGCGCGCCTTTGCTTGAGGGCTGGCGCCGCTGGAGCTACGCCGGCTTCTATGTGGACGAGTTCTACACCCGCGTGGCGCTGCGTGTCTGGCCCACGGCCTGGGCCCCGACCGCCAACACGTCCGCCCGCTGAGGCCCCGCCGATGAACACCCTGGAGTCCGTGATGAACATGAACGAACCGCCCCTTCTCGCCCCGCAGCCGACGGTGGCCCCGCTCGACGCGCAACGGGCCCGCGCCATCGACGCCGCCTGCGCCCAGGCCTGCGAGGCCATTGCACCGGCCTGGCCGCTGGACCGTGCGATTGCCGTCAACCCGCACTGGGGCCGCATCGGCCGCCCGGTGCGCGAGGTGGCGGCGCGCATGGCGGTGCTGGGCGGCCTCCGTGTCTTTCCGGCGCGCGACTACCTGCAGCAGGCCTGGGACAGCGGCCGCGTGGGCGAGGCCGATCTGGCGGCGGCGCTGCATGCCTTGCCCGCGGCCCAGGCCGCTGGTCTGCAGGTGGCAGACTGCGTGGCGGCCCTGCGCGCGCCCCTGCCCGCGCACCAGCTGCCGCTGCTGATCGACGTGCTCGACGACGACCCGGACCGTGACACCCGACTGTCCTGGCGCCAGGCCATCACGCACCAGGTCAGCCAGACCTGCGCGGCCTACTTCGACGAGCACCAGGCCGACTGGCAGCCCGAACAGGCGCAGGGGCTCTACGCGTTCTGGCGCGACACGCTCACGCACGACCACGGCATCGGCCTGCTCATGGGCCTGCCCCACCTGGGCCGCGCGCTGCACGCGTTGCCAGCCACGCGGGAAGACGCCGAGCGCTGGGTGCTGCAGCGCCTGGGCCTGCCCGAGGCGGTATGGGCGGACTATCTGGAGTCGGTGCTGCTGACGGTCAATGGCTGGGCCTCGTGGTGTGCCTACCTCGGCTGGCAGGCCCGGCTCGAAGGTCGCAGCGACACCCATCTGCGCGAGCTGCTGGCGATCCGCCTGGCCTGGGGTGCCATCCTGCTCGAGTGCAAGGACGACGACAGCGCGCACCGCGCCTACGCCAATCTGCAGGACGAATGGCGCCATGCCGACGAGCACCTGCAGCGCGCGGCCCAGGACCTGCTGGTGGACGAGGTCTGGCAGCAGGCGCTGGAGCTCGGCTACCAGCGCCTGCTGGCGCGCAAGCTGCAGGCCGTGGGCGGCGTGCAGCCGGCGCTCGGCGCCGAAGGCATCGAGGTGCAGGCCGCCTTCTGCATCGACGTGCGCAGCGAGCCGCTGCGCCGCGCGCTGGAGGCGGCCTGGCCCGCCATCCAGACCGTGGGCTTTGCCGGTTTCTTCGGCCTGCCGGTGGCCTACACCCCGCTGGCCACGGCGGCGCGCCGGCCGCAGCTGCCGGGCCTGCTGGCGCCGGCTATCGAGGTACAGGACGTCGTGCGCCCCGCGGCACCGGCGAAGCGCGACGAGACGGTCAATGCGGCGCTGGCGCGCCGGCAGCGCTTTGCATGGGCCGAGCAATGGGCGGCCAGCAGCCGCTGGCCGAGTGCGGCCTACTCCTTCGTCGAGGCCGCGGGCCTGGGCTACCTGGGCAAGCTCGGCGAGTGGCTGCGGCCCTCGACGCGAGAGCGCGAGCGCAGCGACCAGAGCGGCCTGCCCGCGCGCTACCGCCCGGTCTGCCGGCCCATGCTCATGGGCCTGGACCTCGACGCCAAGGTGACGCTGGCGCAGCGTGTGCTGCACGCCATGGGTCTGGACCACGGGCTGGCGCCGCTGGTGCTGCTGGTGGGGCACGGCAGCCAGAGCGCCAACAACGCGCACGCCGCGGCGCTGGACTGCGGCGCCTGTTGCGGCCAGACCGGGGAGGTCAATGCGCGCGCGCTGGCCCAGCTGCTCAACGACCCGGCGGTGCGCGCCGGCCTGAGCGCGCAGGGCCTGGTGATCCCGTCGGCGACGGTGTTCGTCGCGGCGCTGCACAACACCACCACTGACGAGATCGAAGGCCACGACCTGGACCTGCTGCCGACGCAGGCGCGCGAGCGCTGGCAGCGTCTGCAGCCGGTCTTCGCCCAGGCCTGCGACCAGGTGCGGCGCGAGCGCGCGCCGCTGCTCGGGCTTGACCCGGGCGCGCCGCACGAGGCGCTGCGCGAGCAGCTGCGCCGCCGCGCCAACGACGGCGCCCAGACCCGGCCCGAGTGGGGGCTGGCGGGCAACGCGGCCTTCATCATCGCACCGCGCTGGCGCACGCTGGGCGCGGTGCTGGAGGGCCGCAGCTTCCTGCACGACTACGAGGCGACGCGCGACGCCGACGGCAGCGTGCTGGAGCTGCTGATGACCGCGCCCATGCTGGTCACGCACTGGATCAACTGGCAGTACCACGCCTCGACCTGCGAGCCCGCGCGCCTGGGCAGCGGCAACAAGGTGCTGCACAACGTGGTGGGCGGCACGCTGGGCGTGTTCGAGGGCAATGGTGGCGACCTGCGCATCGGCCTGTCGGAGCAGTCGCTGCACGACGGCCAGCGCTGGGTGCACGAGCCGCTGCGCCTGACCGTGGTGATCGACGCGCCGGCGCCGGCCATCGAGCGCGTGATCGGCCAGCATGCAGTGGTGCGCCAGTTGCTGGACAATGGATGGCTGCACCTGTGGCGCTACGACGGTGATCAGCTCCTGCGCTACGCCTCAGGGCGTTGGCAGGAACTGGACACGGAGACCGGATGTCGCGCTACCGAGGGCAGACCATCGCCCTGTTGACACAACATGGCAAGGAGCGGGTGATCGCGCCCGCGCTCGAACCCGCGCTGGGCTGTCACATACAGCTCGTGACGGGCTATGACACCGACCAGCTCGGCACCTTCACCCGCGACAAGCCGCGCCCGGGCAGCCAGCTGGAGGCGGCGCGGCGCAAGGTCCGCATCGGCATGGCGCTCTCGGGCCTGCCGGTCGGGCTCGCCAGCGAGGGCAGCTTTGCGGCCGATCCCTGGACCGGGATGTTCGCCTGGAACGTGGAGATGGTGGTGCTGCTCGACGACCGGCTGGGTATCGAGGTGGTGGGCGTGGCCCAGGGGGCGGCGCGCAGCGCCCAGCTGCAGACGGCGGACTGGGTGGCGCTGGAGCAGTACGCGCAGCAGCAGGGCTTTCCCGAGCACCAGCTGGTGCTGCGCCCCGCGGGCCCGGACGATCTGCGCCTGGACAAGGGCCTGGCCGACTGGGCCGCGCTGCGCGCGAGCTTCGAGCGCTGCCGCGCCGAGGCGGCCAACGGAGAGGTCTACGCCGAGAACGATCTGCGCGCCCACGCCAACCCCACGCGCATGCAGCGCATCGGCGACGCCACGCGCGATCTGCTGCAGCGCCTGCAGACCGAGTGCCCCGCCTGCCATGCCCCGGGCTACGGCTTGGTCGGACGCGAGCCCGGACTGCCCTGCCGCGACTGCGGCAGCCCCACGCAGACCTACCGCGCCGAGGTGCTGCAGTGCCCGGCCTGCCAGCACCGCGAGGTCCGGCCGCGCGGCGACCGTCAGGCCGCCGAGCCGGCGCAATGTGCGCACTGCAATCCCTGAGAGGCTGGTGATGGCCGCGCGTTAGACTGGTGGCCTGCTTTCCATCTGTCCGGCCCGACCTGCATGTCCGACGCGTCCTCCATCCCGCAGCCCCGGCCCGGCAGGCCCGTACCTCCGTCCCTCGGCCGCCCCCGCCACCGGCTCGCGGTCGTGCTGACCAGCGGAGTGCTGATCGCCGGCCTATGGTGGCTTGCGCTGCATCGCATCACCGTCGAGCGTCAGCAGGCCCTGGCTGCGGCGCTGCAGTCCAGTGCCCAGCTGGCGGCGGCCTACGAACAGCAGGTCTACCGCACGCTCAAGGCGGCCGAGCAGGTGGCGGCCTTCGTGCGCGAGCAGTACCTGCGCCAGGGTGCGGGCCTACCGCTCGCGGCCTGGGTGCAGCAGGGCGTGGTCCGCGAGTCCATGTTCAGGATCATCAGCGTGGTGGACGAACGCGGCGAGATCGTCAGCAGCAGCCAGGTGACGGGACGTGTCAACTATGCCGACCGCGACTTCTTCCGCCTGCAGCGTGAGGGCCGGGAGGATGCGCTGTTCGTGAGTCCGCCCGTGCTGGGCCGCGTCACGGGCAGCTGGCAGATTCCCATGTCCCTGCGCATCACGCGCGCCGACGGCAGCTTCGGCGGTGTGGTGGTCATGTCCGTGGACCCCGGCAACTTCACGGCCTTCTACGGCGAGGCCGACCTCGGGGCCCAGGGCCTGCTGGAACTGACGGGGCTGGACGGTGTGGTGCGCGGGCGCAAGATCGGGCAGGAGAACCGCTTCGGCATGGACGCGCGTCGTCTGCCCTGGTTCCAGCGTCAGGCCGCGCAGGCGCAAGGCGCTTTTGTCGATGAGGGGCTGGAGGTGGACGGTGTGCCCCGTCTGCTGGGCTATCGCCGCATGGAGAGCTACCCGCTGCTGGTGGCCGTGGGCACGGCCGTGGACGAGGCGCTGGCGGTGGTACAGCCGCGTCATACCCGCTATCGGCTGTGGGCGGCGGGCATCAGCACGCTGCTGCTGGTGATCGCAGCTCTGGTGTTGCGGGGACGCGGGACAAGACCGGCGTAGGCCCCGGGCGCTGCCCCCGGGCACGGGGCCTGCGGCGCGACACCCAGGCCGCTGCGGGACATCGCGGGTTGGCAGGGGCGGTGTATCGCCCTAAGATGGCCGCGACATTGCCATCCACAAGCTAGGAGTCCTGCCATGTACAAGAATATTCTGTTGGGTTACGACGGGTCGTCCTCGGGGCAGAAGGCCCTGCTGGACAGCCGCGAGGTGGCGCAGTGGAGCCAGGCCCGGCTGACGCTGGTCGCCGTGATGCCGCCGCCGATCGCAGCCATCGGGCCCGAGGGCGGGGTCTACGACGCCCGGCTTGAAGAGGTCGAGAAGCAGCGTTACCAGGAAGTGCTGGACGAAGGCGTGCGCAAGTTGCGCGAGAGCGGCCTGCAGGTCCAGGGCGAGGTGGTGGTGGGCGATCCGGTGCAGGAGCTCGCGCGCACGGGCGAGCGCATTGGCGCCGATCTCATCGTGGTGGGGCACAAGCACCTGGAGGGCTGGGCGGCGCGCTGGTGGCGCGGCTCGGTCTCCAAGGCCCTGATCGAGATCGCGTCCTGCAGCGTGCTGGTGGTGATCACGCGCTGAGCAGGTCCGCGCCGATAGCCCCACGGCCCGCGGGCTGCGCGCCGCGCCGTTAGGCTTTGGCGCATGGCCGAGATCCATATCCACCGTCCACACACCCTGGGTCCCGAGGCCGCCCGGCAACTGGCCCGCGACTGGCAGACCCAGGCCGAGCAGGACTGGGGGCTGCAGTGCATGGCGCAGACGCTGGAAGACCGGCAGCAGATCGATTTCGAGCGACCGGGTCTGCAGGGCCAGCTGCAGGTCAGTGGTGAGGCCTTCGAGTTGCGGCTCACGCTGGGCTTTCTGCTCAGCGCCTACCGCGCGCGCATCGAGGCCGAGCTGCAGCATCGCCTCGAAGACCGGCTCGGGCCCGCCTGAGCGGGTTCAGCGCGCCGCCAGGCCCTGGAAGCAGGTGCGCAGCAGCAGCTCGATGATCTGCTCGTCGCTGTACTCGCCCGTGCTGTGCAGGAAGCCCGGGACCGGATCGCAGGCGCGTGCGTAGAGCGTGTACAGCACGACGATGGGCGGCAGGGTGGCGTCCAGTTGGCCCGCAGCCTGCGCGGCCTCGATCCAGGCCCCCAGGGTTTCACTCACGGCCATGAGCCGGTCCATGTAGCCGCGATGCGCCATCAGCGTGGCGCGCAGACTGGAGTTGGCGCTGGGCAGCGAGGGCATCTGGCCCTGCAGCTGCACCTGCAGCATCCAGCGCACGGCGCCTTGCAGGCGCTGCAGCGGGGGCAGCGTGGCATCGAGCGTGTCGAGGAAGGCCTGAGCCCGCTCCAGCGTGCGCACCATGGCCTCGGCGGCCAGGTCTTCCTTGCTGGGAAAGTGTCGGTAGAGGCTGGCCTTGGCAATGCCCACTTCTGCGGCCACCTCGTCCACGGTCATGGCATCAAACCCTTTTTCTGCCAGCAGGCGGTTGACAGCCTGCACGATGGCGTCTTCTCGCGCCAGATGCATCTGCTCGCGAAAGCTGCGCCGCGCGGGCGCGGTTGGGGATTTGAGGCCAGAAGAGTTCATATCGATGATTTTTGGGCGCGCCGACAACAGACTGGACTATATCCACACTGATTGGTTAGTTATTATACTGATAAGTATCAAAAAATACCAAACGGTTAATATTCGCTCGCGCCGCCGTCATGGCGCTGCCCCGCAAAGGGTTCCCCCAACACTCAACACTGGAGTCCGTGATGAAAAAAGTCCTGATCGCTTCCCTGCTGGGCCTGGGCGCGCTGAGCGCCCAAGCAGCCGACATCGTCGACACCGCCGTGTCGGCCGGTTCCTTCAAGACCCTGGTGACCGCCGTGCAGGCTGCCGGCCTGGTGGACACACTCAAGGGCCCGGGTCCGTTCACGGTGTTCGCTCCCACCGATGAAGCCTTCGCCAAGATCCCCAAGGCCCAGCTCGAGGCCCTGCTCAAGGACAAGGCCGCGCTGACCAAGGTGCTGACCTATCACGTGGTGCCGGGCAAGGTGATGGCTGCCGACGTCAAGGCCGGTAAGGTCAAGACCGTGCAGGGCTCTGAGCTGACCGTCAGCACCATGGGCGGCGTCAAGGTCGACAACGCCAATGTGGTGAAGACCGACATCGTGACCGACAACGGCGTGATCCACGTGATCGATACCGTGGTGCTGCCGAAGTAATCCCCTCCGTGGGTGCTCCACTTGGCCCCTCCTGCGAGGGGCTTTTTTTTGCCTCAGGCGCGCTCGTAGAGCGTGACCACGCAGGCCCCGCCCAGGCCGAGGTTGTGCTGCAGGGCCAGGCGCGCGCCCTGAACCTGGCGTGCGCCAGCCTGGCCGCGCAGCTGCTGCACGAGCTCGGTGCACTGGGCCAGGCCCGTGGCGCCCAGCGGGTGGCCCTTGCTCAGCAGGCCGCCCGAGGGGTTGGTGACGTAGCGGCCACCGTAGCTGTTGTCGCCGTCCAGCACGAATTTCTCGGCACCCCCTTCGGGGCACAGGCCCAGGGCCTCGTAGCTGATGAGCTCGTTGTGGGCAAAGCAGTCGTGCAGCTCGACCACGTCCACATCCTCGGGGCCGATGCCAGCGTTCTCGTAGACCTGGCGCGCGGCCTCTTTCGCCATGGAGAAGCCGACGACCTCCCGCATGTCGCGGGCCTCGAAGGTCTTGTGCGTGTCCGTGGTCATGGCCTGGGCGCGGATGCGCACGCTGCGGTCCAGGCCTTGCCGCTGCGCGAAGGCGTCCGAGCAGACGATGGCGGCCGCCGCACCGCAGGTGGGCGGGCAGGCCATGAGGCGGGTCATCACGCCGTCCCAGAGCATGGGGGCGGCCATGACGTCTTCGGTCGTGACCTCCTTGCGGAACAGGGCCAGCGGATTGTGCGCGGCGTGGCGGCTGGCCTTGGCGCGGATGGCGGCAAAGGTCTTGAGCTTGGTGCCGTACTGCTGCATGTGGGCCAGTCCCGCGCCGCCGAAATAGCGCAGCGCCAGCGGAATCTCGGTGTGACCCACGAGCTCCTCGGTGGCGGTATCGAAACGGTCGAAGGGCGAGGGGCGGTCCTGGAAGACCGCACCCAGCGCGCCCGGGTTCATGTGTTCGAAGCCCAGGGCCAGCACACAATCGGCTGCACCGCTGGCCACGGCCTGGCGCGCGAGGAAAAGCGCAGTGGAGCCGGTGGAACAGTTGTTGTTGACGTTGACGATGGGGATGCCGCTCATCCCGACCTCGTAGAGCGCGCGCTGCCCGGCCGTGGAGTCGCCGTAGACGTAGCCCACATAGGCCTGCTGCACCCGGGCGTAGTCCAGGCCGGCATCCACCAGCGCAGCGCGCGTGGCCTCGGCAGCCATCTCGGGATAGGGGCGATGGGCACCGGGCTTGGCAAAGGCGATCATGCCGACACCGGCGACGAGGACGTTCTGGCTCATGGCAACTCCGTGACCTGGGGTAGCTGGCCAGTTTAGCGCTCCAAAAAGCCAACGGGCCTGCATCGCTGCAGGCCCGTGCCCCGGGGTTTCGGAAGAAGCGCTTAATCGGGCTTGATGCCTGACTTCTTCACCACCTCGGCCCAGGTGTCGTACTCGCGCTTCATGTAGGCCGCCAGTTCGGCCGGCGTACTGGGGCTCGGCGACAGACCCTTGAGCTCGAGCTCCTTGGCGACGTCCGGATCCTTGAGGATCTTGACCAGCACCTGGTTGAGCTTGTCGATCACGGCCTTGGGCGTCTTGGCCGGCACCACATAGGCGTACCAGTTCAGCGTGTCGAAACCGGGGTAGCCCTGCTCGGCCACGGTGGGCACATCGGGCATGAGCGGGTCGCGCTTGGCGCCCGTGGTCGCCAGGGCGCGCACCTTGCCGGTCTTGATGTGCGGCCCGGCCGTGGGCGGGGTGGACATGAAGGAATCAACCTCGCCGCCGAGCAGGCCCAGCATGGCCGGGCCGCCGCCCTTGTAGGCCACATGGGTCACGTCAATGCCGGCGCGCAGCTTGAGCAGCTCGCCGGCCAGATGGCCGGCGCCGCCGATGCCGGGCGAGGCGTAGGTGAGCCGGCCCGGCTGTTCCTTGGCCAGCTTGATGTAGTCGGCCAGGTTCTTCACCGGCAGATCGGGCTTGACGACCAGCACGTTGGAGAACACCACGGCCATGGTCACGGGCGCGAAGTCCTGCAGCGGCTTGTAGGGCAGCTTGGACACCAGGTGTGGCGCCACCGTGAGCGATCCCACGCTGCCGAGCAGGATGGTGTGGCCGTCGGCCTCGGCACGGGCCACAAAGTCGGTGGCGATGTTGCCGCCGGCGCCGGCCTTGTTGTCGACCACGACATTGGTCTTGAGTTCGTCGCCCAGGTGCTTGGCGATGATGCGTGCCACGGTGTCGGTCGCACCACCGGCGGCAAAGCCCACGACCATGGTGATGGGCTTGCTCGGGTAGTTCTGGGCCAGCGCCGGGGCCGTGGCCAGCACGGCGCCGAGGGCCAGGGCGAGGGTCTTGAGTTTCATGTGGTCTCCTGAATCGACAGGGCCCGCCGGAAGGCGGGCCGCTGGGTGCACCGCAGTATAGGAACACGCCGCATGCACAGGGCGCTGGTTTTCACGGAGGCGCCATCGGAAAAAATGATGGCCCCATAGGGCGCCCCGATCGCACCCGGCCCCGGCCTCAGGGGCGGGCCGGCCAGTCGAGATGGCGCTGGCTTTCGAAGTGGCGTGCCTGGCCGCTCACGGGGTCGGTGAAGGCCAGGGCACGGGCCAGCAGCCGCAGCGGCTGCGACCAGTCTTCCTGCGTGTGGCCCGCGCCGTGCACGACCTCGGGATAGAAGAGGTCGCCCACGATGGGCCGGCCCAGGGCGTTCATGTGCACGCGCAGCTGGTGGGTGCGACCGCTGCGCGGACGCAGTCGGTACAGGCCCAGCGGGCCTCGGGCCTCGATGAGTTCGAACGCGGTCTCGCTGTTGGGTTCGCCCTCCACCTCGCGCTGGCGGAAGAACTGCACGTCCTCCAAGATGCGGCTGCGGTGCACCGCGGGCAATGGCCGTTCGGGACGCAGCGGGGCGATGGCCTCGTAGATCTTCTCGACCCGCTGCTCGCGGAACAGGCGCTGGTAGGCGTCGCGGTCCTGCGGGCGCACGCTGAAGACCACGAGACCGGCCGTCTCGCGGTCGATGCGGTGGATGGGGGTCAGCGTCTCGATGCCGGTGCGGCGTTTCAAGCGCACCAGCAGGGTCTGCTGCACATAGCGGCCCGTGGGGGTGACGGGCAGGAAGTGCGGCTTGTCGGCCACGAGCAGGTGTTCGTCCTGGTGGACGATGGTCTCCTCGAAGGGGATGGCGGGCTCGACGTCGAGTTCGCGGTAGTAGTAGACGCGCTGCCCCGGTGTGTAGCCGGCTTCGGGCGGCAGCGACCGGCCGGCTTCGTCCAGCACACGGCCCTCGGTCATGCGTTGCGCCCACTGCGCAGCGCTCACGGCCGGCAGGCGTTCGACCAGGAAATCGATGAGCCGCGGCCAGGCGCCATGGGGCAGGGCCACGCAGCTCGCGCTGACGCCATCGCGCATGGGCGGGCGATGGCGGTGCGGGGGGCGGTTCATGCGCGACAGGCGCGTGATGTTCAGACGCGCGTGAAGACGAGGTCCCAGACGCCGTGGCCCAGGCGCAGGCCACGCCGCTCGAACTTGGTCAGCGGCCGGTACTCGGGCTTGGGTGCGTAGCCCGCCGCCGTGTTCTTCAGCAGGGGCTCGGCGCCCAGCACCTCCAGCATCTGCTGGGCATAGGGCTCCCAGTCGGTGGCGCAGTGCAGATAGCCACCGGGCTTGAGGCGTGCGGCCAGCTTGGCCACCAGCGGTGCCTGGAGCAGGCGGCGCTTGTGGTGCTTGGTCTTGTGCCAGGGATCGGGGAAGAAGATGTGCACGCCGTCCAGGCTGCCCTCGGGCAGCATGTGGTCCAGCACCTCGACGGCGTCGTGCTGCAGGATGCGGATATTGGTCAGCCCGCGCTCGCCGATGTGCTTGAGCAGGGCGCCCACACCGGGCTCGTGCACCTCGCAGCCCAGGAAGTTCTTCTCGCGCATCAGATCGGCGATGTGTGCCGTGGCGTCGCCCATGCCGAAGCCGATCTCGAGGATCAGCGGGCGGCTGGCGGCCTCTGCGCCGAAGACGGCGACGCGGTCCAGCGGCGCGGGCGTGTAGGCCAGCACATAGCGCGGCCCCAGCTCTTCGAGTGCCTTGGCCTGGCCTGTCGTCGTGCGGCCGGCGCGCTTGACGTAGCTTTTGATGGTCTTGGGAAACTCGACGCCGGGCGGCGGCAGACGGCGGCGGTCTTTGGGCGCCGCAGGTGTGTCGACCGCGGGATCTGCGGCCAGGGGTTTGGAGGTGTCAGTCACCCCATGATTTTAGGGGCCCGGTCCCCAGCGCCCGGCCCACTGCTGCGTGGCCGCGGCCAGCCAGTCGCCCACGGTGTCGCCCTGCACCTGCAGGCCCAGCACGGCGGCGGCGGCGCGGAGTGCGGCCAGCGGGTTGGCTGTATCCAGGGCCTGGGCGCCGTTCTGCTTGCTGAGCTTCTCGCCATTGGGGCCCAGCACCAGCGGAGTGTGCAGGTAGCGTGGTCGCGGCAAGCCGAGGGCCGATTGCAGGAGGATCTGGCGCGCGGTGTTGTCGGCCAGGTCCTCTCCCCGCACGACGTCGGTGACGCCCTGCACGCCATCGTCCACCACCACGGCCAGCTGGTAGGCGAACCAGCCGTCGGCGCGTCGGAGCACGAAGTCACCCACCTCGGCCTCCACGTCCTGGGCCTGGGGGCCCAGGCGGCGGTCGTTCCACAGCAGGGTGCCGGGGACCACCTGCAGGCGCCAGGCGCGCGCCGGCTTGCCGTGCAGACCGCCGCGCTCGGGGCGGCAGGTGCCGGGATAGACGAGTTCGCCATGGCGCGGCTTGTCGCGGCCCAGGCGTTGCAGTTCGGCTTCGATGTCCTTGCGGCTGCAGGCGCAGCCATAGGCCTGGCGATATTCCACCAGCATGTCGAGCGCACGCTGGTAGAGCGCGCTGCGGCGCGACTGGTAGATCGGTGCTTCGTCGGGCGTGAGGCCGCAGTCGGCCAGTTGCTGCAGGATGATGCGGTCGGCACCCTCCACGCAGCGCGGCACGTCCACGTCCTCGATGCGCACCAGCCAGCGGCCGCCATGCGCCCGCGCATCGAGCCAGCTGGCCAGCGCGGCCACCAGCGAGCCCGCGTGCAGCGGGCCCGTGGGCGAGGGGGCGAAGCGGCCGACGTAGGGCGGCATGCGGTCAGGGCGAGGCGCCAGGCCGGACGCGTTCAGAGCGCAGCCAGTGCAAGCTCGAGACCCGAGATGAAGGCGTCTTCCACGCGGTGGCCCAGGCACCAGTCGCCACAGACGCCGATGCGGGCGTGGGCGTGCCAGAGGTGGCTGGCACCCAGGGGGCGCACGGTCTGGGCATAGCGCCAGCGGTGCACGGTGGCGTAGCTCGGCTCGGCGCGGATGCCGGTGACCTCGGCAAAGGCCTTCAGCATCTTGCCCAGCACGCGCTCGGCATCGTCTTCCAGGTGCTCCAGCGACCACTCCTTGCTGGCCTGAACGGTCCAGCGCTCGATGGGGCCGCGCTGCGGTTTGCTCGACTCACGCGCTACCCAGGCGATGCGGTGGTGCGTGCTGCGCGCCGCATTCCATTGCGGGCCCAGCGTGTTCATGCCCGGCTGCATGGCCTGGGGGAAGGCGGCCATCAGCGTCCAGCAGGGGGCGGTCTCGACTTCGCCGATGCGCTGCGCCAGGTTCTCGACCAGCTGGGACGTGCGCAGCAGTTCGTGTGCCTGCTCGGCCGGCATGGCCAGCAGCACGGCGTCGAAGCCGGAGTAGACGTGGCGCTCACCGTCCACGCCCTCGGTGTGCAGCTGCCAGCGCTGGGGGTTGAGTGCGTCGCGGGCGATTTTCACCACCCGGGTCTCGCTCAGCATGCGTCCGGCGGCCTGCAACGGCTCGGCCCAGCGCTTGACCAGGGCATTCATGCCGGGTACCGCGACCCAGTGAGGCTCGCGCGCGGGCAGGGCCGCGGCCACCACCCGGCCCAGCGGGTCGAGAACGCGTACGGCGTTGGCGCTCCAGGGGCGGCACAGGCCGGGCACGGTCTTGAGGGCCAGCTCGAAACGGGCGTCGCGCACGGTGAAGTACTGGGTGCCGTGGTCGAAGCTGCCGAACTCGGTGCTGCGCGTGGCCATGCGGCCGCCGGCGCCCCGGCTCTTCTCCAACAGGGTGACCTGGTGGCCGGCCTGCATCAGGGTACGTGCGCAGGCCACGCCGGCCATGCCGGCGCCGATCACGGCAAAGTGCTGGGAATTTTTCATCGACTGGGTCTCCGTTTTTTGGGGCTGCCGGGTTGCCACTGTAGCGGACCGAGCAGCGCGTCCCGCGTGGCCGGGCTTTCGAGCTGCTGCAACCACCACTGCAGGGCACGGCCGGTGCTGCGGCCGCTGCCGCCGCGCCAGGCGTAGCTCACGCGCACCACGCGCTGGGGGCGCTCCGTCTTCTTGACGACAAGATGGCCGGCCTCGATATGCGGGCGCGCCATGCACTCGGGCAGAAAGCCACCGCCCAGGCCGCGCAGCTGCGCGTCGAGCTTGGACTGCATGGTGGCCACGGTGAACACGTCCTGCCCGGCCAGCAGGCCGATGGTGAGGCCGTCGCCGCGCTGCACGGTGTCGGCCACGGCCACGGCACGGTGGCGCAGCAGCACGTCGTCGCCCAGCGGCTCGGGCATGGCGGCCAGCGGGTGGTGCGGGGCGACGGCGTAGACGAATTCCATGCTGCCCAGGGGCTTGCTCTGCACCCCGGCCAGGGTGCCGGAGTCGAGCACCACGCCGATGGCCAGATCGGCCTGGCCGCTGGTCAGCGTCTCCAGCGTGCCCGAAAGGGTTTCCTCGCGCAGCTTGAGACGCGTGGGTGCGCCCAGGGCGAAGAAGCTCTCGCAGAGTTCCATGGCCGTGGTGCGGTGGATGATGCCGTCGAGCGTCACGGTGAACTGCGCCTCCCAGCCCGTGGCCACGCGCTTGACGCGGTGGGCCACGGCGTCGATCTCCTGCAGCAGGCGCTGGCCTTCGCGCAGCAGCTCGGCGCCGGCGGCGGTGAGGCGGGCCTGGCGCGAGCTGCGGTCATAGAGCAGCACGTCGAGCGCGTCCTCGATCTGGCGTACACGGTAGGTCAGGGCGCTGGGCACCAGGCCCAGGCCGCGTGCGGCCGCTGCGAAACTGCCGGCGTCCTCGATGGCCTGCAGCATGGCGAGCGCGTCGGGGGTCAGGACGTCGCGGGCGGTTTGCATGGTCGATTGATTTGATTTCAGATATTTTGAATCATGCCATCAAAGCGCGTGGATCGCAAAACGCGGGCCGGGGCCTAAAGTTCATCCTGTCGCAGGCACAGTGCCCGCGCCCAGAAGAAGGAGCCCATCATGCTGACCCTACGCAAGTCCCAGGACCGCGGCTATGCCGACCACGGCTGGCTCAAGTCCTTCCACAGTTTTTCCTTCGCCGGCTACTACGACCCCGAGCACATGGGCTGGGGCAATCTGCGCGTGATCAACGAGGACCGCATCGCCCCGGGCACGGGCTTCGGCACGCACGGCCACCGCGACATGGAGATCATCAGCTACGTGCTCTCGGGTGAACTGGCCCACAAGGACAGCATGGGCAACGGCAAGGCCATCCCGCCGGGTGACGTGCAGCGCATGAGCGCGGGCCGTGGCGTGATGCACAGCGAGTACAACCATGCACCGCAGGACACCACGCACTTCCTGCAGATCTGGATCGAGCCGAACGTGCGCGGCATCCCGGCCAGCTACGAGCAGAAGAGCTTTGCCGAGGCCGAGAAGCGCGGTAGTCTGCGCCTGGTGGCCTCGCCCGATGCGGCCCAGGGCTCGGTGAAGCTCCATGCCGACGCACGTCTGTACGCCGGTCTGTTCAATGGCGCCGAATCGGCGGAACTGGCGCTGGACCCGGCGCGCAAGGCCTACGTGCACCTGGTGCGCGGCGAACTGGAAGTCAACGGCCAGAAGCTCAGCGGCGGTGATGCCGCGCTGCTGGCCGGGGAAGACCGCATCGCGCTCAAGGCCGGGCGCGACGCGGAGGTGCTGGTGTTCGACCTCGCAGCCTGATTTTTTGTCTGTCACGTTTCCACAAGGAGCTCCCATGTTTGCCTCTCTTCAAAATCCCCTGAGCCTGGCTGGTCGTCTCCTGATCGCTGCGCTCTTCCTGCCCGCCGGCATCGGCAAGATCACCGGCTTCGCCGGGACTGTGGGCTACATCGGTTCGGTGGGCCTGCCGCTGCCGGCCGTGGGCGCGGTCCTGGCCATCGCGGTCGAGGTGCTCGGTGCGCTTGCGCTGATCGTGGGTTACCAGACGCGCTTCGCCGCCCTGGTGCTGGCGGTGTTCACGCTGGCGGCGAGCTTCTTCTTCCACGCCTACTGGAGCGTCCCGGCCGAGCAGGCCTTCATGCAGCAGTTGCTGTTCTTCAAGAACATCGCGGTGGTCGGCGGCCTCTTCGTGCTCGCGGCCCATGGTGCGGGCGCCTGGAGCCTGGACGGCAAGCGCAATTAAGCTCAGGCCGTCCTCCGGTCGCTGGACGGAGGATGGCATTTGTCCTATTCACCCCGCACATCCCGACTCAGGAGGTTTTCCATGGCACGCGTCGCCGTTGTTTTTCATTCGGGCTACGGCCATACCCAGCGTCTGGCACAGGCCATCGCCGAGGGTGCCAACGCCGAGCTGATCGCCATCGATGCCGAGGGCAACCTGCCTGCCGGCGGCTGGGAGGCGCTCAACGCGGCCGACGCCATCGTCCTGGGTTCGCCCACCTATATGGGCGGAGTGAGCTGGCAGTTCAAGAAGTTTGCCGATGCCACGAGCAAGCCCTGGTACACCCAGGCCTGGAAGGACAAGGTCTTCGCCGGCTTCACCAACAGCGCCAACATCAGCGGTGACAAGGCCTCGACGCTGAGCTATCTGCACACCCTCGCCATGCAGCACAGCGGCATCTGGGTCGGCCTGGGGCTGGTCTATCACAACACCAAGGATTCCAGGCGCAGCGATGTGAACCACATTGCTGCCAATGTGGGCCTGATGGGGCAGACGCCCTCGGATGCGCCCGCTGACAGGATGGAAGCCAGCGATCTCGAGACCGCGCGCCTTTTCGGTCAGCGCGTGGCCGGCATCGCGGCCCGCCTGCGCGGCTGAGTTACGCGCTACAGTGCGCCACAAGGAGTCTCTTGCATGTCCGCTTCCCTGCTGACGCTGCCGGGCCACGAGAAGGACCTCGGGGGCGGCTTTCTTGTGCGCCGGGTGCTGCCGGCCGCTGCGCAGCGGGCCGTCGGCCCCTTCGTCTTCTTCGACCACTTCGGCCCGGTGACGGAGACGCCTGGCCGTGCGCACGATGTGCGCCCGCATCCGCACATCGGCCTGGCCACTGTGACCTATCTCTTCGAAGGGGCGCAGATGCACCGCGACAGCGTGGGTTCGCTGCAGCGCATCGAGCCCGGCGCCATCAACTGGATGACGGCGGGGCGTGGCATCGTGCATTCCGAGCGCAAGCCCGACGACCTGCTCGACCGAGCCTACGACATCCACGGCCTGCAGCTCTGGGCCGCGCTGCCGCGTGCCCATGAGGAGGACGCACCGAGTTTCATCCATACCCCCGCCAGCGCCATCCCTGCGCTGCAGGTGGGTGATGCCGGCGTGCGCCTGCTGATCGGCGAGGCCTGGGGCCTGCGTTCGCCGGTGGCGGTCTACATGCCCACGCTCTACCTCGACGTGCAACTGCCTGCCGGTGGTCTGTTCGATCTGCCGCCGCTGGTGGCCCAGCGTGCGGTCTATGCCGTCGACGCGGCCTTGCAGCTGGACGCGGGCGATCTGCCGGCGCGCCAGATGGGGGTACTGCCCGAGGGCCGCACCGTGGCCATCCGCGCCGGGGCGCAGGCAGCTCGCCTGGTGGTGATCGGCGGCGCGCCGCTGGATGGTCCGCGCCACATGTGGTGGAACTTCGTCTCCAGTCGCAAGGAGCGCATCGTGCAGGCCGCCGCGGACTGGGAGGCCCAGCGCATGGGCCAGGTGCCGGGGGAGACCGAGTTCATCCCCTTGCCCGAGCGACGCTTCGTGCCCTGAGCGCGTCCGCGCTCAATTCCTGATCTTGAAGACGCTGACCATCTCGTTGAGGCGATTGGCCTGATCCCGCAGGCTGGCTGCCGCAGCAGCCGATTCCTCGACCAGGGCGGAGTTCTGCTGCGTCATCTGGTCGATGCC
This sequence comes from Burkholderiaceae bacterium, assembly GCA_019745555.1. Classification (GTDB taxonomy): domain Bacteria; phylum Pseudomonadota; class Gammaproteobacteria; order Burkholderiales; family Burkholderiaceae_C; genus Hylemonella. The sequence goes on from JAIESX010000038.1 coordinate 25,347, forward strand.
GGTGATCGAGTCATTGACCCGTGCGATGCCTGAGGACTGCTCCACCGTGGCAGAGCTGATCTCGCCGATCAGATCGGTGACGCGCTGGACCTGAGCCACGATCTCGCCCATGGTCTGACCGGCGTCACTGACCAGGCGCGATCCATTGTCGACCTGCCCGACGCTGTCCGAGATCAGGGCCTTGATCTCCTTGGCAGCCTCCGCGCTGCGCCCGGCAAGGTTGCGCACCTCCCCGGCCACCACCGCGAAGCCGCGGCCCTGCTCGCCCGCGCGGGCCGCCTCGACGGCTGCGTTGAGCGCCAGGATGTTGGTCTGGAAGGCGATGCCGTCGATCACGCCGATGATGTCGTTGATTTTCTGCGAGGCCTGCTGGATGCCGGCCATGGTGCTGACCACCTCGCCCACGGCCTGCCCACCGCGGGCGGCTACCTCGGAAGCCGTGGCCGCGAGCTGGGTGGCCTGGCGCGCGTTGTCGGCGCTGTGCTGCACCGTCTGGGTCAGGCTGCTCATGGCCGAAGCGGTCTGCTCCAGCGATCCGGCCTGCTGCTCGGTGCGCTGACTCAGGTCTGCGTTGCCTTGCGCAATCTCGGCAGACGCCGTGGCGATGGACTCTGCGGCGTTCTTGACGTTGCTGATGATGCCCATCAGCGACTGGTCGGCCTGGCGCAGGTCCCGCATCAGGTCGGCGAACTCGTCGCGCGTGGACGGCAAGGGCACCGTACCCAGCTCCCCGGCGGCGATGGCTCGGCCCGCCTGCTTGGCCTGCTGCATGGCGCCGGCGATGCCGAAGTACATGCCCATATAAAGATAGATTGAGAGCAGCAGACCCAGGCCCAGCAACAGACCCAGCACGTTACGCTTGAACGCCGCGCTGCTCGCGCGTTCCACCAGCAGGTCGTCCATGGTCTTGCGGTTGGCCTCGACCAGAGCCCAGGCCGCATCGATGGTGGCCTGGGAGGCCTGGCCCACCTGCTGCTGGTTGACTGTCACGCTGTCCTGCGTCGTGAAGTTCTTGCGGATGAAGGCCGTGAACTCCTTGGAGCTGTCCTTGAGCTGGGAGAAGTTCTTGCTCAGTCGGCTTTCGACCTCGGCATTGGCCTTCATGGCCTGGGAGAGCATGCTTTCCACGGTGCCGAAGGTGTCACTGAGGCGCGCATCGGTGACTTCATAAAATACCTTGTCTGTGGGCTTGATGTCGCCACGCGAGACGTTGAGCGTGGCATAGGCCGCCATGCGCACGGCGATGCCGGCGGTGCTCGGGGTATTGTTGGCCAGCGGGTAGCCGAGGTAGAAGAGGTCGAGGTCGGGATCCAGTGCCATGCGTGACTTGTTGCCCATGTCGCGCATGAAGGCATAGAGCCGTCCGTACTCCGGGGCGTGCGCCGCAAAGGCTTTTTGTGCGAACTCGGCATCCAGAGGCAGTGCCTCCACCTTCTTCTGCAGCTCGCCCCAGCCATCTTGCAGGCCCTTGAGCTCCTTGCTCATGTCGAACCAAGGTCTCGCTTTTGCCACCCCTTCTTCGATGCGCTTGAGCACGGCGTTGACCGCTTTGGCGTTGTCCTGGAAGCGCTGGCGCACCGCGGCGTCACCCGGAGCAGCGGTGATGGCAATGCGGCGGCTCTCGATCAGTACCTTGTTCCATTCGACCAGGTCCGCCATCAGTGCCACAGCGGCCCGCTCCGAGGCGATCATGCTGACACGCGATTGCAGTGTCGAGATTTCCGTCGCACCCATGTAGAGCAGCAGAGCCAGGGCGACGAGACCGGAGAGGGCGAACTTGTAGCTGAAGCGCAGGCGCGCCATCAGGGCGGTGGCGGGCCCGAAGAAACCGTTCATGAAGGAGACTCCTGAAAATCCTGACGAGAGCAATACCCTGTCAGCTTACATCGGCAAAAACCCGGCGGCCTTGAGCGCCCGTGTTGCAGCCCAGCCTCCGATACTGTCTGTATGTTTTTTGCACGCGACGAGCGGCCGGCTCATGACCGCGGCAGGTAGTCGCCGCTGTCCAGGTCGAGCAGGGAGACCGGCTGGCGCAACAGACCGGCTCGCTGCATCAGCGGGCCGAGCTGCAGGACGATGCGTTGCAGGGCGCTGTCGGTATCGGCCAGATAACGCTGGTTGCCCAGGCGGTCCGGCTGCTCCAGGCCGCGCATGGCTTCCAGCAGTGCTTCGGCGCTGATGCGCAGGCGGGGCGCCATGCGGTAGGCCGCATCCCAGGGATTGCGACGCTGGTAGTCCAGGGCCTGGAAATAGCCGGCGAGGGCCGTACGCAGGGTATCGCCGTGTACGGGCAGCATGTCGCTGCGTACGGCGAGCACGTGGAAGAGAGTGTCGGGTAGCTGGCCGGTGCTGAGGGCCGCGTGGGCGCCGCGTGCGAGCAGCCGGCTGGCTACGGGCTCGTGTGTGACGAGTGCCGCGATCTCGCGGCGTTCCCAGGTCTGCTCGTGCTGTTCGTAGGGCAGGCGCTCGATCTGCACATCGCCGGCTTGCAGGCCCGCCTGCTCCAGTGCCAGTTGCAGCATCAGGGTGCCCTGGCTGCTGTGCTCGACGCCGATGCGCTGCCCGCGCAGCGCGGACAGCCCCCGCTGACCGGCCAGCATGAGCAGCATGTCGGCGCCACGCGAGACGTCCAGCACCAGCACGACCTGCAGCTTCAATCCTTCCTCGCGCAGCTGCAGCACGTCGCTCAGCGGCAGCAGGGCGCCATCGGCGCGAGATTCGCGCAGGCGTTGCAGCGACTCCTGCAGGGTGGCGGTTTCCTGCAGATGCAGCAAGGGCTGGGCTGGCAGATGCCCCAGCTGCTGGGCCAGAAAAAAGGGTTCGTGCCCGGGCCAGGGATGGCCCACGAGCCGCAAGGGCGCCGGTGGCGCGCAGCCGCCGCTCAGCCAGGGGCCGAGTACACCCAGCAGCAGCACGCAACGCCGCCGCAGGGCCATGGCCGACCGTGGGGCGATGTAAGGGGTGCGCGGCATGACTGGAAGGTGCCTGAATGTATTCATCGTATGCCGAAACGGCTCCGGCCTCCAGCCCCGTCGGGGCCTGGTGACAGGCACAGCCTACGGCAGTCGGGCCTTCAGGTCATGGCCCAGGGCCTCCCGCTCGTCAAAGACAAAGCAGTTGCCGCGGTAGTGGGCACCACCGGCCTCTTCGAAATACTTGAGGATGCCGCCTTCGAGCTGATAGACATGCTCGACGCCGGCTTCCTGCATGTAGATCGCGGCCTTTTCGCAGCGGATGCCGCCGGTGCAGAAGCTCACCACAGTCTTGCCGGCGAGTTCAGCCTTGTGCGCCTGCAGGGCGGCGGGAAATTCGGAGAACTTGTCGATGCGCCAGTCGATGGCCCCCTCGAAGCTGCCGTGGTCGACCTCGAAGGCATTGCGCGTGTCCAGCGTCACCACCGGGCGACCCGCGTCGTCATGGCCCTGGTCCAGCCAGCGTTTCACGGTGGTGGCCGGCACCGCCGGTGCACGGCCTGCAGCGGGACGGATCGTGGGATGGTTCATGCGGATGATCTCGCGCTTGACCTTGACGAGCATCTTGCGAAAAGGCTGGCGCGCGGACCAGCTCTCCTTGGGCTGCAGGTCCTGCAGGCGTGCGTCCTGCCGCAGCTCGTCTACGAAGCGGCGCACCGCTACTTCTGGGCCGGCGAGGAAGAGGTTGATGCCTTCCTCGGCCAGCAGGATCGTGCCCTTGAGCTCCAGCGCCAGGGTCCGTGCGTGCAACTGCTCACGCAGGGCGGGGGCGTCGGGCAGGGGGACGAATTTGTAGGCGGAGATGTTGAGGATAGTGTGCACAGACAACATTTTAGTTTTGTGGGTGCGAGTACCCGCCACTAGAGGGTGTTCCGAGCCGGCCGGGCTGGCCCCTCCAGCGGGAAAGGCCAGGCCAGCCGGCTCGCCCATCCCACTAAAATCGATCCATGTTTGCCCACCTGCGCCTGCACACCGAGTTCTCCGTCGTCGACGGCACCACCCGCATCGACGACATCGTCAAGGCCGCAGCCAGGGATGGACAACCGGCGCTGGCCATCACGGACCTGAACAACCTCTTCGGTGCCGTCAAGTTCTACAAGGAAGCGCGCGGCAAGGGCGTCAAGCCCGTGATCGGTGTCGAGATCATCCTCGAGGGCCTGGGCCAGGACCCGCTGGCCACCAGCAAGATGCTGCTGCTGGCGCAGAACAAGCAGGGTTACCTCAATCTCTCCGAGATCCTTGCGCGGGCCTGGACCAGCAATGTGCACAAGGCCCAGGCTGTGGTCAAGCTGGCCTGGCTCAAGGAGCTGCACGAGGGCCTGATCGCGCTGTCGGGCGCGCAGAGTGGCGCCGTGGGCCAGGCCCTGGTGCAGGGGGATGCGGCGCGGGCCCACGATGTCGCCCTGCAGCTGGCCACGATCTTCCCGCACCGCTACTACCTGGAGCTGCAGCGCGCAGGACGCGCCGATGACGAAGCCCATGTGGTGGCAGCGGTGCAACTGGCCGCACGCATGAAGCTGCCCGTGGTGGCCACGCACCCGGTGCAGTTTGCCACCGAGGACGATTACGAAGCCCACGAGGCAAGGGTCTGCATCTCCGAGGGTGAGATCCTGGGCAACCCGCGGCGCGTGCGCAAGTTCACGCGCGAGCAGTATTTCAAATCCGCGGCGCAGATGGAGGCGCTGTTCGCCGACATCCCCAGCGCTGTGGCCAACACCCTGGAGATCGCCAAGCGCTGCAATCTGACCCTGGTGTTGGGCAAGCCGCAGCTGCCCAACTTCCCGATTCCCGGCGGCCTCTCCATCGACGAATACTTCCGCAAGGTGTCCTTCGAGGGCCTGGAAGAGCGCCTGGTCCATCTCTACCCCGACGTCGCCAAGCGTGACGCGGAACGCCCGCGCTATGTGGAGCGGCTGGAGTTCGAGATCGCCACCATCCTCAAGATGGGTTTCCCGGGCTACTTCCTCATCGTGGGTGACTTCATCCAGTGGGCCAAGAACAATGGCTGCCCGGTCGGCCCGGGCCGGGGCTCGGGCGCGGGTTCGCTCGTGGCCTATGCGCTCAAGATCACGGACCTGGACCCGCTGGAATACAAGCTGCTGTTCGAGCGTTTCCTGAACCCTGAACGCGTCTCGATGCCCGACTTCGACATCGACTTCTGCCAGGCCAACCGTGACAAGGTCATCGACTACGTCAAGAACAAGTACGGCAAGGAGGCGGTCAGCCAGATCGCCACCTTCGGCACCATGGCCGCACGCGCCGCCATCCGTGACGTGGGCCGGGTGCTGGACATGAGCTACACCTTCTGCGACGGCATCTCCAAGCTCATCCCCAACAAGCCGGGCCAGCACATCACCATCGCCGGTGCGCTGGCCGAGGTGCCCGAACTGGCCGAACGGCTGGAGAAGGAAGACGAGGTCAAGACCCTGCTCGCACTGGCGCAGAAGCTCGAGGGCATGACGCGCAACGTGGGCATGCATGCCGGGGGCGTGCTGATCGCTCCGGGCAAGCTGACCGATTTCTGCCCGCTCTATCAGCAGCCGGGCAGCGACTCGGCCGTGAGCCAGTACGACAAGGACGATGTGGAAGCCATCGGCCTGGTGAAGTTCGACTTTCTGGGCCTGGCCACGCTGACCATCCTGGAGATCGCGCGCGAATTCATCATGCGGCGCCACCCCGGCCAGGAGAACTTCGCCTTCGAGAACATCCCGCTCAACGACCGCGCCACCTACCAGCTGTTCCAGGAAGGCAAGACGGAAGCGGTGTTCCAGTTTGAAAGTCGCGGCATGCAGGGCATGCTGCGCGACGCCAAGCCTACGCGCCTGGAGGACCTGATCGCCCTCAACGCCCTCTACCGCCCGGGTCCCATGGACCTGATCCCGAGCTTCGTGGCGCGCAAGCACGGTCGCGAGGAGGTGGAGTACCCGCACCCTGCCGTGGCCGAGATGCTGAGCGAGACCTACGGCATCATGGTCTACCAGGAGCAGGTGATGCAGACCGCGCAGATCCTGGGCGGCTACTCGCTGGGCGGCGCCGATCTCTTGCGCCGCGCCATGGGCAAGAAGAAGGCCGAGGAGATGGCCGAGCACCGCGAGAAGTTCCGCGCCGGTGCCGCCAAGACGCACAACATCCCCCAGGACAAGGCCGACGAGATCTTCGACCTGATGGAGAAGTTCGCCGGCTACGGCTTCAACAAGTCGCACGCCGCTGCCTACTCGCTGCTGGCCTATCACACGGCCTGGCTCAAGGTCCATTACACGGCCGAGTTCTTCTGCGCCAACATGACCGTGGAAATGGACGACACGGACAAGCTCAAGGTGCTGTTCGAGGACGCCCAGAAGATGGGTATGACGTTCGAGCCGCCGGACGTGAACCGCGGTCATTACCGCTTCGAGCCGATTTCCAACACGGTCATCCGCTACGGCCTGGGCGCCGTCAAGGGCACTGGCCAGCAGGCCATCGAGGCCATCGTGCGCGCCCGGGAGGAGGGCGGGCTATTCAAGAGCTTGTATGACTTCTGCGTGCGCGTGGATCGCACGCGCCTGAACAAGCGCACCATCGAGGCCCTGATCAAGGCCGGTGCCTTTGACTCCCTGCACCTCAACCGCGCCGAGCTGCTGGCGTCCATCGACCGCGCTTTCGACTTCGCCAACGCCACGGCCGCCAACGCCAACCAGACCGGCCTCTTCGACCTGGGTGACGACAGCCATGGATCGAGCACGCAGGAACCGGACCTCGTGGAAGCCCTGCCCTGGGGCGTGAAGGAACGCCTCACGCATGAGAAGACGGCCGTGGGTTTCTATCTCTCGGGCCATCTCTTCGACGAGGTGGCGATGGAGGTGCGACGCTTCGCCAAGCGCGAACTCGCCGACCTGATCGACACGCGCGAGCCGCAGTTGCTGGCCGGCATCATCGGCGACTTCCGCGTCATCAACGGCCAGCGTGGTCGTCTGGGCCTGTTCAAGCTGGATGACAAGAGCGCCGTGCTTGACGCCCGCGTGGACGAGGCGCTGATGAACGCCAACAAGCATCTGTTCAAGGACGACGAGCTGGTCATCGTCATGGCCAAGGTCATGCCGGATCGCTTCTCAGGCGGCCTGCAGCTCAACGTCAACCAGGTCTGGAGCCTGGAGGCCGCGCGCTGCCGCTTCGGCAAGTACCTGCGTGTGGCCGTCAATGGCCGCGCGCCTGATGTCCAGCGCCTGGTGGCTGAGCATCCGCCCAAGAAGGAGATCACCGAGCAGGGTGAGCTGCTGCGTGGCCTGGGGGTGCGCCTGAGCCTGCGCCGTGAAGGGGCGGGCATCGCCGCCGCCGCCGAGCTGCAGCTCGGCGACGACGCGAAGTTCTATCCCAGCGATGCCGCGCTGGCCGGCTGGATGGCCCAGGCCGACCAGGGGCGGGCGGTCATCGTCTACGACTGAGGCAGGCTCACTTCCTGGAGGAGAGGCCCACGTCCGAGATGCTGACCGTGATGATCTCGTAGATGCTGGTGGCCAGGTAGGCGACGAAGAGCATCATCAGCGAGAGCAGGACCATCAACCCTGCTTTCGATCCGCCCAGGCCGACGGCAGCGGCCCCCTGCAGCGCCAGCGGCATGATCAGCCAGCCCAGCGCGGTGGCGAGGATGACGGCAAAGATCACGCGAAGCTTGTTGGCCCGCGCGCCGCTGAAGATGCCGAAGACCATCACAGCCACGGCCAGCACCAGGGCGGCGATGGCCACGGTGTTGCCGAAATCCGGCCAGTAGAACGCGCTGAAACTGCCTGACTGCATGGGATGCTCCTCGGATGCCGGGGCGCGTGGTACCGCGTCTGCGGCACTGGTCCGTCTTCCTCCGGTCCCCGCTTTATACCCGCAGGCCCGGCCGGGCAGGGCAAGAAAAAGCCCGCACGAGGCGGGCTTTCGGGGGGCGCAGACCAGAATCAGATGTTGTCCGTGAAGCTGCGCAGCTTGTCCGAGCGGCTCGGGTGCTTGAGCTTGCGCAGCGCCTTGGCCTCGATCTGCCGGATGCGCTCGCGGGTCACGTCGAACTGCTTGCCCACCTCTTCCAGCGTGTGGTCGCTGGTCATCTCGATGCCGAAGCGCATGCGCAGCACCTTGGCTTCGCGCGGCGTCAGGCTGTCCAGGATGTCCTTGACCACCTCGCGCAAGCCGGCCTGCATGGCCGCGTCCACCGGGGCGGTGTTGGCCGTGTCCTCGATGAAGTCGCCCAGGTGGCTGTCGTCGTCGTCGCCGATGGGGGTTTCCATCGAGATCGGCTCCTTGGCGATCTTCATGATCTTGCGGATCTTGTCCTCGGGGATCTCCATCTTCTGCGCCAGCAGGCTGGCGTCGGGCTCGAAGCCGAACTCCTGCAGGTGCTGGCGCGAGATGCGGTTCATCTTGTTGATGGTCTCGATCATGTGCACCGGAATGCGGATCGTGCGGGCCTGGTCCGCGATGGAGCGGGTGATGGCCTGGCGGATCCACCAGGTGGCGTAGGTCGAGAACTTGTAGCCGCGGCGGTATTCGAACTTGTCCACGGCCTTCATCAGGCCGATGTTGCCTTCCTGGATCAGGTCCAGGAACTGCAGGCCGCGGTTGGTGTACTTCTTGGCGATGGAGATCACGAGACGCAGGTTGGCCTCGATCATCTCCTTCTTCGCCGCGCGCGAGGAGGCCTCGCCCTCGTTCATGCGCTTGTTGATGTCCTTGAGCTGGTCCAGCGGCACCACCACGCGCGACTGCAGGTCGATCAGCTTCTGCTGCAGGTCCTGCACCGGCGGGATGTTGCGCGCCATCACGGCGCTCCAGGGCTTGCCGGCAGCGGACTGCTTCTCGATCCACTTGAGGTCGAGCAGGTGGGACTTGGCGGGGTTGCCGTTCTTGTCGCGACCGCTGAAGTCGGCGATGAACTGCTCCTGCGGGTAGCCGCACTTGTCCACGATGATGCGGCGCAGCTCGCGTTCCTTCTTGCGGATGTCGTCCACCTGGGCACGCACCAGGTCGCAGAGCTTTTCGATGGTCTTGGCCGTGAAGCGGATGGTCATCAGCTCGTCGGACAGGTTCTTCTGCGCCTTCAGGTAGGCCGGGGTGCCGTAGCCTTCCTTGTCGTAGACCTTGTGCACCTTCTCGAACAGGCCGCGGATGCGATCGAAGCGCTCCAGGGCCTGGTTCTTGAGTTCCTCCAGCTTTTTGGTCAGGGCCTTGGAGCCGCCCTTGCCGTCGTCGTCGTCGGCTTCGTCATACTCGTCGAAGTCCTCCTCGGCCACGTAGTCGTCGCTCTCTTCGGCATTGACGAAGCCGTCGACGATGGTGGAGATCACGACCTTGCCCTCGCGGATCTCCTCGGCCATGCGCAGGATCTCGGCGATGGTGGCGGGGGAGGCGCTGATGGCCTCCATCATGTCCATCAGGCCGCCTTCGATGCGCTTGGCGATCTCGATCTCGCCTTCACGCGTGAGCAGCTCGACCGTGCCCATCTCGCGCATGTACATGCGCACCGGGTCGGTGGTTCGGCCGAATTCGCTGTCCACGGTGGACAGGGCGGCTTCGGCTTCCTCTTCCGCTTCCTCTTCGGTCGCGGCGGTCGGGCCGGTGTTGTTCAGCAGCAGGGTCTCGGCGTCCGGGGTCTGCTCATAGACGGCCACGCCCATGTCGTTGAGCATGGAGATCACGACTTCCAGCGTCTCGGCGTCGACCAGCTTGTCGGGAAGGTGGTCCGAGATCTCGCCGTGGGTCAGGTAGCCGCGCGTCTTGCCCAGCTTGATCAGCAGCTTGAGGCGCTGGCGACGCTTCTGCATGTCCTCCTCGGACAGCACGGTCTCGTCCAGGCCGAATTCCTTCATCAAGGCCCGCTCCTTGGCCTTGCTGATCTTCATGCGCAGGGGCTTGACCTTCTCGCCGCTGCCTGCGGCTTCCGGGACTTCCTCGGCGAACTCGGCTTCGAGGTCGACGTCTTCCTCGTCCTCGGACTTGGCGGCATTCTTGGGCTTGCGGCCACGCTTGGCGCCGGTCTTGGCCGGCGGAGCGCTGGACTCGGCCGCGGCGGCCTTGGGCGGACGGCCGGGCTTTTTCTTGGCAACAGCGGCTTCGGGCGCGGCGGCAGCGGCCTTCTTCAGCTCGGCGGCTGTGGGCTTGGCAGCCTTCTCGGCTTTTTCAGTCTTGGCAGTCTTGGCGGGGGTCTTGGAGGCAGGCACTTTCGGGGCTTTCGGAGCGGGCTGCGCCTTGACCGCAGGCTTGGCGACCGCCTTCTTGGCCGCGGCCTTGGGAGCGGCGGCTTTGACAGCGGGTTTGGCCTTGGCGGCAGGTTTGGCGGCAGCCTTCACGACGGGCTTGGCGACGGGCTTTGCAGGCTTCTTGGACTTTTGAGCGGGCATGGATCAACCTCGAAACATCAAAAACGGACACGAAGAAACAAACACAGCACCGTTTTCAGCACCGGCGCGGTTGGGGGACAGAGGCGAGAAATCCTCAGGGGCAAGATGGGAGGGCGAACATTTGGGATGCAGTCCTTGCGGTAAGGTGGCCGGTGGTGCGCGTAGGCTACGGTTGGCCTGGCCCGGAGGTGCTGCTGTCGCTCTTGCCGGAAATCAGTCGTGGATTATACCCGGGAAAGCCGGAAATTCAATGTGGATGCGGCCTGGCGGCGGTCATTGCACGGGGGCCGTGCCCGTTTCCAGGGCCAGGCGGCGGGCCTGCAGTTCGCGGTAACGGGCCAGGGCCGCCGGGTCGAGCCTGGCGGCGGCGATGGCCTCGGTTTCCTCGGCCTTGAGCTGATCGATCAGCATGCGCTTGAGCAGGTTGCGCAGTTCGGCCAGGGCTTCGCCATGGTCGTCGGTGGCCGCGATGTCCGAGCCCAGCATGAGCTTGTCGGCCAGGGCCTGGGCCGGGTGCTCGCGCAGCGCCTCGCGCAGCACGGCCCAGGGCTGGGGGCCGTGTTCATGCAGCTGCGCTTCGAGCCAGCTCAGCAGCTCGCCGTGCGCCCCGGGCAGGGCGCAGAGCAGTCCGTGCTCCTCGCCCGAGATCTGGTCCCAGAGCTGGCTGTGGGCGAGCAGCAGGCGCGTGGCATGGTCGGCCCGGTTGACGGGCTGGGCCCGGTCGGCCAGACGGTGGGCTGCCGGACGCGCGGGCCGTGCGCGCCAGCCTTCGCCCGCATCTCCTGCAGGTGTACTGCTGCGCTCTGCGTTTCGGGGGGCACCGCCGCGGGCCGGGCTGGTGGCCCAGAGGCTGCCCAGTTCCTGGGCCTCCAGCTGCACCAGGCCGGCGATCTCGCCGATCAGCTGGCGCTTGAGCGCGCCGTCGGGCAAGGCACTCCACAGCGGTTTGGCGTTGCTGGCCAGACGGGCACGGCCTTCGGCCGTGGCCAGGTCGCAGCCCTCGCGGGCCGATTCGATGAGGAAGCGGCTCAGCGGCACGGCCTCACTCACGCAGCGCGCGAAGGCTTCCTTGCCGAACTCGCGGATGTAGCTGTCGGGGTCGTGCTCGGCCGGCAGGAAGAGGAACTTGACCGTGCGCACATCGGTGGCATAGGGCAGGGCGCCATCGAGCGCGCGGCGTGCCGCGCGCCGGCCGGCGGCGTCGCCGTCGAAGCTGAAGACGACCGAATCGGTGAAGCGGAAGAGCTTCTGCACGTGGTCCGTGGTACAGGCCGTGCCCAGCGTCGCGACGGCGTTGGGGAAACCGAGCTGGGCCAGGGCCACCACGTCCATATAACCCTCGGTGACCAGCACATAACCCGCGTCGCGGATGGCATTGCGCGCCTCGAAGAGTCCGTAGAGCTCATGCCCCTTGCTGAAGACGGGCGTTTCGGGCGAGTTAAGGTACTTGGGCTTTTCGTCCCCGAGCACGCGGCCGCCGAAACCTATGCACTCGCCCTTGACGTTGCGGATCGGGAACATGATGCGGTCGCGGAAGCGGTCGTAGCGCTTGGCCTCGCCGCCATCCTCACCCTCGCTGACGATCACCAGGCCGGACTCGGCGAGCAGCGGGTCGTCATAGTTCGGGAACACGCTGGCCAGACCGCGCCAGCCCTCGGGCGCATAGCCCAGGCCGAAGGCCTTGGCGACCTCGCCCGAGAGGCCGCGGCGCTTCAGGTAGTCGATCGCGCGTGGCGAGTTCTTCAACTGCTTGCGCCAGGCCTCGCCAGCCTTCTCCAGCACGTCGGAGAGCGTGGCCTGTTTCTGGCGTTGCTCGGCCGCCCGTGCACGGTCCTGCGGGCTGGCCTCGTCCTCCGGCACCTGCAGGCCGTAGTGCTGGGCCAGGTCGCGCACCGCCTCGATGAAGCTCATGCCCGTCTGCTCCATCAGGAAGTTGATCGCGTCACCGTGCTTGCCGCAACCGAAGCAGTGGTAGAACTGCTTGGTCGGGCTGACCGTGAAGGAGGGCGACTTCTCGGCATGGAAGGGGCACAGGCCCATGAAATTGGCGCCGCCCTTCTTGAGCTGCACATAGCGGCCGACGATCTCGACCACGTCGGCGCGTGCGAGCAACTCCTGGATGAAGGACTGGGGGATGGCCATAACTAGGGCCTGATTGTAGGAAGCCTGCTCAATCGCCCCGAACCACGCCCTCGCGCCGCGGATCGGCGCCGCCATACAGCCCCTTGTCGCGCACCTGGATGGCCTGCAGGCCGCTGGTCAGGGCCTGCTCGCGCACCGTATGCCCCTGCTGGCGCAGGGCCCGCACAGTGGCGGCGGGGAAGGACTGTTCCTCCAGCAGCACGGGTCCGCCGAAGGACGCGACATTGGGCAGATTGATGGCCTGCTGCACGTCCAGTCCCCAATGCAGCACGCCGTAGAGCAGCTTGCCCGTGTAATGGATGATGTAGGCGCCCCCCGGGCTGCCGCCGCTGAGCAGAAATTCGCCACGTGGGCGCTCGAAGACCAGCAGCGGTGTCATGGAGGAGCGCGGCCGCTTGCGCGGTTCCACGCGGTTGGCGATCGGTGCGCCCGACTCGCTGCGCGGCACGAAGCTGAAGTCGGTGAGCTGGTTGTTGAGCAGGAAGCCCCCCGAGAGTCCCTGGCCGCGGTTGACCATGAGGCGCGCGCCCCAGGCGGCCTCGATGCTGCTGGTCATGGCCAGGGCCCGGCCCTGGCCGTCGACGATGCTGATGTGGCTGGTACCGTACTCGGGCTGTTCGGCCATGGGCGCGTGGCTCTGCTGCACCCCGGCCGGCACCCCCGGCGGGGCTTCGCGCATGCGCCGGGCCCGTGGGCCGCTGGCGATCAGCTGGGCGCGCTGGGCGAGGTAGTCTTCGTCGAGCAGGCTCATCCAGCTGTGGCCGGGCGGCGGCACGTAGTCCGGGTCGCCGACATAGACGGCCCGGTCGGCGAAGGCCAGGCGCGAGGCCTCGGCGTAGAGATGCAGCCATTGCGGTCCCGGGCGCAGGCCCTGCGGGCTGCGCTGGGGCTGCAGACGGGCAGCGGGGGTGTGCGCCAGCAGGCCCAGGATCTGTCCTACCGCGAGGGTGCCGGAGCTGGGCGGCGGCATGCCGCAGATCCGCACATCACGCGCCCGGGCTCGGGTCCTGGCTTTGGGAGGAGTCAGCGGCGCCGCGCTGTAGACGAAGCACAGGGGCGGACGCACCGTGACCTCGTACTCGGCCAGATCAGTCAGGCTCAGGCGGCCTGGCTGGAGCGGATGCTCGCGGACCTTGCGCACGATGGCTTCGGCCACCTCGCCGCTGTAGAAGGCCTCGCTGCCTTCGGCGGCGATGCGGCGCAGGATGGCGGCGAGTTCGGGATTCTTCAGCACTTGGCCCACGGCCCAGGGCCGGCCCTGGGCATCGTAGTAATGCTCTGCAGCTACCGGGTCACGTTGCAATTCCGGCGTCTGGGCCAGCAGGGTGTGCAGGCGCGGGCTGACGGCGAAGCCCTGCTCGGCCAGCGTGATCGCGGGTTCGAACAGGCGGGCCCAGGGTAGCTGTCCGTGCTGGCGGTGGGCCAGCTCCAGCAGGCGCAGGACACCCGGCGTGCCCACAGAGCGCCCGCTGTGGAGCGCGTCCTGGAAAGGCAGGGGCTGACCCTGGGCGTCGAGAAAGAGGTTCTCGTCGGCTTCGCCGGGCGCTGTTTCTCGGCCGTCATAGGCTTCGGTGATTCTGCCGTCGTGGTGCAGCAGAAAGGCGCCGCCGCCGATGCCGCTGGATTGCGGCTCGACCAGCGTCAGCACCATCTGTACCGCGACCGCGGCGTCGATGGCGCTGCCGCCTTCCTTGAGCATGCGGTAGCCCGCGTCCACGGCGAGCGGATGGGCCGCCGCGACCGCAAACTTGCGGCTGGACCAGCCGGGCTTGGCCTGGCGGCCGCTGGCCGCTTCGGGCTGCAGAGGCGCGCCGGCGGGCGCTGGCGACTTCGCGCCCGCGGTCCCGACCACCAGCAGCGCTGCCGTCAGCAGCGCGAGCAGGGGCAGGAGCCGGGGAGGACGCATGGCTGGCCCGGGCTCAGCGCGGCGCGAGGCGGATCGCGCCGTCGAGGCGGATCACCTCGCCGTTGAGCATGTCGTTCTCGATGATGTGCCGTGCCAGCTTGGCGTAGTCCTCGGGCGTCCCGAGTCGGCTGGGGAAGGGCACGCTGGCGGCCAGTGCGTCCTGCACTTCCTGCGGCATGCCGAAGAGCATGGGCGTGCCGAAGATGCCGGGGGCGATGGTCATGTTACGGATGCCGTTGCGCGCCAGGTCGCGTGCGATGGGCAGCGTCATGCCCACCACGCCGCCCTTGGAGGCGCTGTAGGCGGCCTGGCCGATCTGGCCGTCGTAGGCGGCCACGCTGGCGGTGGAAATCAGCACGCCGCGTTCGCCCGTGCTCTCCGGCTCGTTCTTGCACATGGCGTCGGCGGCCAGGCGGATCATGTTGAAGCTGCCGATGAGGTTGACGGTGATGGTCTTGCTGAAGGTAGACAGCGCGTGCGCGCCATTCTTGCCCACGGTCTTCTCGGCCGGGGCGATGCCCGCGCAGTTGACCAGGCCCACGAGCTTGCCCAGGGACACGGCCTTGGCCACCACGGCCTGGCCATCCGTCTCCTGGCTCACATCGCATTTGACGAAGGCGCCGCCGATCTCCCTGGCCACAGCCTCGCCGCGCTCGACCTGCAGGTCGGCGATCACGACCTTGCCGCCGTTGGCCGCGAGCATGCGGGCCGTGCCCTCGCCCAGTCCCGACGCGCCACCGGTGACGATGAATACCTTGCCAGCGATCTGCATGAAGTTCTCCTGTGATTGACGTTGACGTAAACGTCAATTATGACCCCGGCACCTGACTGCAATGCAGAGTCTGCCATGACCACGCCGAAGGCCATCGTTTTGCTGCTATACTCGCTGTCTCGAACAAATTCTCAGGCGCGTAGCTCAGCTGGTTAGAGCACCACCTTGACATGGTGGGGGTCGTTGGTTCGAGTCCAATCGCGCCTACCAAACCGACTCCGGGAGTTCTCCCGAAAGATCATGAAAAAGCCCCGACTCAAAGAGCCGGGGCTTTTTCATTGGGCAGTTCCGCCCTCTTTTCATCGCTGACCCTAGTCCTCAGGGTAAACCTTGGGGCGAGTGAGCATACGGATTCCTAGAATGTGTTGCAGCGCCGTCCATGGAAGCGGTCCGATCGGCCGAGGAGAGGAGACTTGGGTATGAAGGAAAAGAAGGCTGAGGCTGCCGCAGGCGCCGAGCGGGTGATCAAGAAGTACCCGAACCGCCGTCTGTACGACACCCAGACCTCGAGCTACATCACGCTGGCCGAGATCAAGCAGCTGGTCATGGACAACGTGACCTTCGTGGTGCGCGACGCCAAGAGCGGCGAAGACCTCACGCGCAGCATCCTCCTGCAGATCATCCTGGAAGAGGAAGCCGGCGGCACGCCCATGTTCAGCACCTCGGTGCTGGCCAACATCATCCGTTTCTATGGCCATGCCATGCAGGGCTTCATGGGCGGCTATCTGGAGAAGAACATCCAGACGATGCAGGAATTGCAGACCCGCATGGCCGAACAATCCCAGGGCCTGACGCCCGAGATGTGGAACCAGTTCATGGCCATGCAGGCGCCCATGATGCAGGGCCTGGTGACGCAGAACCTTGAACAGTCCAAGAACCTTTACCTGCAGATGCAGGAGCAGATGCAGAAGCAGACCGAGCAGATGCTGGAGACCTTCGGGCTCAAGCGCTGATGGCCGGGCTGCTTTGCAGCCGGATGCGGTTGGGGCGACAATGAGGGCATGAGCAGTCGCCCCCCTCTGCGCATCGGCCTCTCGGCCCGCATCTTCCATCCCGAACCCGGTGCCAGCGGCATCAAGACCAAGACCCTGCTGGTGTACGAGCAGAGCGTGGCCCAGTGGGCCATGTCGCGCGATGTGCTGCTGCTCATGGTGCCCTCGGTGGTGCAGGGGGGCGAGCTGATGCGCAGCAACATCCGCCTGCGCGACTATGCACAGTACCTCGACGGGCTCATCCTGCAGGGTGGCGCCGACGTGAGCCCGCGTGCCTACGGCGAGGAGCCGCTGCGGCCCGAATGGAGCGGCGACCCGGTGCGCGATGCCTACGAGCTGGAACTGGTGCATGAATTCATGGAGGCCGGCAAACCCATCCTGGGCATCTGTCGCGGCATGCAGCTGCTCAACGTGGCGCTCGGCGGTTCGCTCTACCAGGATCTGCGTACCCAGCGTCCCGACACGCACGACCACGAAAGCGGCCATTACGACCAGCACGTGCATCGCGTGAGCTTTGCCGAGGACGGCCTGATGCGTGGCTGGTTCGGCGACCGGCCGGACGGACAGGTCGTGTCCATCCACCATCAGGGCGTGCACCGCCTGGGGCGCGACATGATGGTGGAGGCGCTGAGCAGCGACGATGGCGTGATCGAAGCCATCCGCTGGAACGGCGGCAGCTTTGTCTGCGGCGTGCAATGGCACCCCGAGTTCCATGCCCAGACCGGCAACGACCTGCTCGACTGCTCGCCCCTGCTCGAGGCCTTTCTGGCCGCAGCGCAAAGCCGCCTGCCCGATCTCTGAGCACTCGGCCCCGGGCCAGGAGGAATACTGGGACAATAGCGGTCATGAGCGAAGTTTTGTCCCCGGCTGCCACGACGCAGCCCCCCAAGGTCGGATTCGTCAGCCTGGGCTGTCCCAAGGCCCTGACCGATTCCGAGCTGATCCTCACGCAACTGAGCGCCGAGGGTTACCAGACCTCCAAGACCTTCCAGGGCGCGGATCTGGTGATCGTCAACACCTGCGGCTTCATCGACGACGCGGTCAAGGAGAGCCTGGACACCATCGGTGAGGCCCTGGCCGAGAACGGCAAGGTTATTGTGACCGGCTGCCTGGGCGCCAAGACGGGCGAGGGCGGCGGCAATATGGTCAAGGAGATGCACCCCAGCGTGCTGGCCGTGACCGGGCCGCACGCCACGCAGGAGGTGATGGACGCGGTGCACGCCCACCTGCCCAAGCCGCACGACCCTTTCATCGACCTCGTGCCCGGGGCCTTCGGCGAGGCCGGGCTCAAGCTCACGCCGCGCCACTACGCCTACCTGAAGATCAGTGAGGGCTGCAACCACCGCTGCACCTTCTGCATCATTCCGTCCATGCGCGGTGACCTGGTGTCGCGTCCCGTGGGTGATGTGCTCAAGGAAGCCAAGGCGCTGTTCGAAGGCGGCGTGAAGGAGCTCCTGGTGATCAGCCAGGACACCTCGGCCTACGGCGTGGACGTGAAGTACCGAACCGGCTTCTGGGACGGCAAGCCGGTCAAGACCCGCATGCTGGATCTGGTGCAGGCCCTGGGCGACCTGGCCGAGGCGCACGGTGCCTGGGTGCGTCTGCACTACGTCTACCCCTATCCGCACGTGGACGACATCCTGCCGCTGATGGCGCAGGGGCGGGTGCTGCCCTACCTGGACGTGCCCTTCCAGCACAGCCACCCCGAGGTGCTGCGGCGCATGAAGCGCCCGGCCAGCGGCGAGCGCAATCTGGAGCGCATCCAGCGCTGGCGCGAGATATGCCCCGAGCTGGTGATCCGCAGCACCTTCATCGCCGGTTTCCCCGGTGAGACGGAAGAGGAATTCACGCACCTGCTGGATTTCATGCGCGAGGCACAGATCGACCGTGCCGGTTGCTTTGCCTACAGCTCCGTCAAGGGTGCGGCGGCCAACGAGCTGCCGGGCATGTTGCCCGAGGCGCTGCGTGAGGAGCGCCGTGCGCGCTTCATGGCCGTGGCCGAGGAGGTGTCCACGGCCCGCCTGCAGCGCCGCATCGGCGCGACCATGCAGGTGCTGGTGGATTCGGCGCCGGCTCTGGGCCGCAAGGGCGGCGTGGGCCGCAGCTATGCCGATGCGCCCGAGATTGACGGTGTGGTGCAGCTGCTGCCGCCCGAGAAGATCAGCAAGACGCTGAAGGTGGGCGAGTTCACGCAGGCACGTATCGTGGGCACCCAGGGCCATGATCTGGTCGCGGTCCCCGTCTGACGCATCCGGCACACAGGCAATAAAAAAGCCGCTGCGGTGCAGCGGCTTTTTCGTATCTTGGTGCCCAGAAGAGGACTCGCGCACCGAGTATCCATGCGGTCAGGCGGTCGATATGCGGGATTTCTTGCGGACTACCGGGCCATCTTCTTTGCCTGCTTCGCCAGCCAAGCCTCCACATCTTCCCGGCTCCAGCGCCTGACCTTGTGGTTTAGCGCCAGGGCGGGCCTGGGGAATTCCGGGTGGCGCACGATGCGCTCGTTCACCACGCGGCGCGATACCTTGAGCTGCGCCGCAATGTCTTCAACGGTGATTAGGCTCACGATCCATCCTTTCTGGTCAACCCCATCACAGACGCGCTGGCCGCCGTCTCGGCCTCGGTCAGGCCGTTGATGCCGGCCGGCGCGGGCTTGCCGATGTGGTGGGCGGCTTCGGCTGCCCGAAGACCGGCCATAAATGGGCCGAGCCTAAAGTCCTCGCCGTACATCCACTGCTTGCGCAGTTGCTCCGCCTGCTCATCCGTCAGCGGCACGCGCTCGGCTTCGGTGATGGCTGCGTCAATGCGTACCCATTTGCCGTGTTCTGCGCTCCAGGTCCATTGAGCCCCCTTTAAGCGATTGGGAGTTTTGTCGCTGTGTTTGGTGCAGCTTGTTGAGTGGCCTCCATCGCCATTCATGCACCCGTGGCACTCTCGGTCCCCAAGTGGAGCCATTCCTATTGAATCGCCGGCCAGTTGCCTCATGGCTGTGGTTGCGTGGCCAGGCATCTCTGCAATCTGTCGCAATGCAGCACGGTGCTGGGCGAGGGCTTCGCGGTGGGATTGCACGCACTCAGAGCCGTAGACCAAGACCTGATCTGCCGTGAATAGTTCTTCGCCACCATCAGGGCAATGCGAAAGTGGGCCTTCGCAGTCAAAGTCCACCAGAGTCCCACATTCAGGGTCGTTAAACGCAGCCGCTGGACCTCGCACTACGGCTTTGCCTTCTGGTAGCGGCGGTAGGTACGGCTCTCCCTGCGCTTGAGGCTGGGGTGCGGGGGGCGGGGCGTCTGAATAGACGGCACGCTCTGCATTCTCAGCATCTGTCGGTTGGGAGATGCCGTAGCCAAGGTTCCACAGGAACATGCAGAAGTTCGCCACATCGCGCGGGTCGCCCTTGGCAACGTGGTCGCGCAGCATCCACGACAAGTCCTCGCGGCTGCACGTTTGCCAGCCGCCTCGTCCCTTCTCTCTCGCTGCTGCCAGCTTCTCCTTCATGGCCTGCGCAAACCGATCAACGGCTTCGTCGTCGGGGTGCTTCGCCACCTCTGGCGCGGCAGGGGATGCGGAGAGCAGCCGCTCCAACTGAGTCAGCGAGACATAGGGGCGGCTTCGCCAATAGCGCGGCGTGCCGTCAGCTTCCTCGCCATCAATCTCTGGCGCTTTGATCGTCGGCAGCTTTCGTATCTGGTCAAGCAGCCCATGCGCCGCTGCCTCTGGCATTGGCTGGGAGAGGGCGGTGAATTTATCAATGATGGCGTGCCGATACTGATCTGGTACATCGCAGGCTTCCAGCGCCTTACGCAGCGCGTCGTGGTTCGTGTTCATTGTGTGTCCTCGTCTGGTGGTGAGAAATCCCAGGGACAGGCCGTGACCGGCGCCGGCCCCCTCTTCTTCTCTGCCACACGCATAGCGACCTGCGAGGCAAACCAGCCGTGGCACGGCTGACCCTTGCGGTCGTGCTGGTGGCAAAGGAAAGGCACGCGCTCGACCACGGCCTTGAGCGCGTCCAGCTGGGTCTGCAGGCACCCATTGGGCACGGTGCCCGGGGTGAATGCGCATGACTTGCAGCGTTCGTCCGGCTCGCCCCGCGCGGCCAGGCGCCGGATCCAGGGCTCGGTGAGGCGTGCCAGCTGCTGGCCCATGACCTGGCCCTCGGGGGAGACTCGCTTGTGATCTGTGGCCTCCTTCATGGCGTCACTACCTTGAACTCCACTACCCAGACCCAGGGGTTAGCGTCCCAGCTTCCGGGGCCGTTGATCTGCTCCCAGAGCTTGCGATATGCGCCAATAGTCGAGCGGCTGTGCAGCACTGGCCCGGCGCTAACGTCAGCCGTGTACCAAGGATTCAGTTCGCCTTCTTGCAACGGCAGGCGCTGCACGCCTTCTGCTTCACAGTCCGCAGGGCTGATGTCCTGCAGCCGCTCGACGCGCACGGCGGTGATCTCAAGGGTGATGCGGTTGGCCCAGCGTGGCATGTGGATGGACGGACGCCACTTGTTCGGCCCCACCGGCCCCATGCCGTACTTCCGTTCCGCGAAGGTCGCCTTGTAGGCGATGCGGCGGCGCCAGTAGTTGCGCAGGGCGTTGCCTTCCTCCAGCATCTCCTGTCGGTACGCCGTGCATGGCCCGGCCTTCCCGTCGTCGTTGTGGTCTCGGTCGTAGTCCACGCCGGTGCCGTCCGGGTCGAAGTAGCCCCAAGACTCACGCACCCAGAGCCGGTCGCCGGGCTGGCCGTAGGGGCAGCGAACAGGTCCCCAAAACGGGTAGTTCTGCCAGTACGACTCGATGCCCTCATCGTCTGTAAAGGTCGTAAAGTTGAATTTGCCGCGTTGATTAGCGACTGGCTGCGGCTTCACCACCCGCCGCGTCTGCGTCTTGGTGTCATTCAGCAGGGCGCGGACCATGGGGCCGCTGAAAAGGATCTGACGCTCTTTCACGTTACTCGCTCCCAGATGTCATCCAGCGTTTCGGCCTGCTTCACACTGAGGCGCCGGCCCTCGGCCAGCTGCTTGCTGATGCTGTCGATGAAACCGCGCTCCCAGTCCGTGAGCTTGGATTCGCGGTTCTCGCAGTCCTTCACCATCTGCTGGTGCTCGTCGTGGGTGCTGGTACTCATGTCGGGAACCCATCCCATGTGCGGCCATCGAGCAGGCGGCCGGCGGCCTTCTTGCCGGCGCGGTGCATCCATCGGCCCAGCAAGTCATCTGGCAGATCAGCCGGATTGCTGAACACGCGGCCATCGGGCGTGATGACGCAATCGGTCTTCGGGTTGTAGCCCTCGGCCTCGGCGTCATCAGGCGCAAGCTGATAGTCGCCCTCCACCTCGGCCCATTCGCCGTGCTGCTTGAACAGAAAAGGCACGCCGGCCGCCTGGCACTGGTCGCGCAGACTGCGGGCCCAGTCCGGGTGCATGGGGCGCGCGCCGGGGCCGCTCTCGCCGCCGACGATTACCCAGTCAATCCCCACCGTGGTCTTGATGGAGGCGCGGGCCTGAAACTCGTTGAGTGCGCTCGGACCATCCATCGCCTCATCCACGGCCTGTTCCAGGGGCTTGTTGCAGCCGCAGGCGCAAAAACGCGGCAGCTTCACCGGCCCCAGCAGCGGCTCCATGCTTAGGAACCGCTTGGCCGCCGGCACCTGCAGCAGCTTGGGAATGTCCCGGTCGGCCTCGGCCTGGTTGACGATGGTGGCGCCGATCCAGACGTTGGGCAGCGGCCAGATCATCCCGTCGCGGTTTGCTTCCGGCTGCAGGTGCAGCGCGTCGGCCATCATGGTCTTGGCGTTGCCGATTCGCTTGGTCAGCAGCAGCCAGTCCAGATTCGGAGTCTTGGCGATCAGGTCGAACAGGTCGGCACGCCACTGCGGATCTACCTCGTTGTCGAACACATCGGCCAGGCTGGCGCAGAAAACCCGCTGGCGTCGGCCGTGCTCGGCGAAGAAGGCCGCGTGCCGCTTGTTCCACTTCTTCGGGTCGCCCCAGGTCTGCGTGCGCACGCGCGGCTGGCCAGGTCCCCAGTTGGCCCGGTGCAGGCGGGTGTCCATGCGTGCCTCGGCATAGCAGTGGTCGCAGCCAGGACTGACCTTTGTGCAGCCGAACCACGGGTTGAAGGTGTGGTCGCACCACTCGATGTTGGTGTTCTCAGCCATCACAGCATCCCCACCACACGGGCCATGTTCACCCGGTCCAACGGTAGGCCAAGGTACTCAGCTTTGCAGCCGCTGAATCGCCCTGGCGACCACATATCGCGCCGCTTCATGGCCTGCTGCAGCGTTTCGTGCAGTTCGTCGTTGTGCTTATCCGGGCATTCGATCCGCACCAGTTCGCCGTCCTCCAGGACGAGATCCACAAATACGGCCATATCAGCCCTCCACTTCAGGAACGAAAGCCTCAAGCATTCCGCCGATAATCCGGCGGTACTCTGTAGGCGTGTGCAGTACATCAGGGTTGCCCACGGCGAAGCGGGCATCCTTGATGATCTGGTCGCGCGGATTCAAGGGCGGCGCAGCGGTCGGAACCACTGCCTCGCTCTCGCTGGTTTCGATAGATTCAGTC
>JAIESX010000016.1 GCA_019745555.1 Burkholderiaceae bacterium
CCCGAGGCCGCGGCCAAGCCGAAACCCGCCAGGGCCAGCGAGAGGCTGAGCCGGGCCAGAGCCGGCACCGGCAAGGCAGCGCCCAGGCCGAAAACCCGCAGCTCCAGCACCACGAGATTGCCCAGCAGCAGAGCGATGCCGAAAAGATGCACGACCTCCAGGACCGGGTAAGCCCAGGGGCTGGTTTGCAGGGCTGCCCACATCTCAGTGCGCCAGCAGGTCCAGCATCAGCGCAAGCCGCGCCTTGACCGGGTTCAGCGGCAACGCGGGGAACTCATCGTCGGCGCGCGGCTGCAGCCAGCCGTCGGCGCAGCGCGTGCTGCGCACCACGCGCACGCCTGCAGCCTGTGCGCGCCGCGCCGCGGCCTCGATCTCCCGGTGCAGCGTGCCGCCACCCGTGCCTGCGAGCACCAGGCCGCGCACGGGAGCCGCACTGTGGCGGGCGGCAGTCTCTGGGTCAACCAACGCATCCACCGTGGCCCCACAGGCTGAGGCATGGCTGAGCACGACCTCCACGCGCGGCAAGGCAGGAGCAGCCAGCACGGCATCGAGCACACCCAGAGGCTGGCTCGGCGGCCGGTCACGCAGCCACTGGACCCCGCCGGCCTGCACACGGCCGATATCCCCCGCCTCGCCCGAGCCGAAGGCATCGAGCCGCGAACTGTGCAGCTTCTGCACCTCCCGTGCGCCCAGGATGCGGCCGGCACAGACGGCCAGGACACCTGTCGCGCCGGAATCTGCGGCCACGGCCAGCGCATCGGCCAGATTGCGCGGGCCATCGGCATCGGGTGCGTCGGCCGGGCGCATGGCGCAGGTCAGCACCACGGGCTTGCGCGGCGCCAGCAGGGCCTGCAGCAGCCAGGCCGTCTCTTCCAGGGTATCGGTGCCGTGCGTGATGACCAGGCCCCGCACCTCCGCCTGATCCAGATGCGACTGGCAGGCCTGCAGCAGGGCCTGCCAGACCGCCAGGTCCATGTCCTTGCTGTCGATTTGGGCCACCTGCTCCAGCTGCAGTGTCATACCTGCCGGCACGGCCACACCGGCCAACAGCTCGTCCACGGGCTTGCGCGCCGCGTGATAGCGCCCGGGCTCGGCCCCCCGCGCGAGCCCGGCGATCGTGCCACCGGTGCCCAGCACCACAATTTTTTGTCTGATCGCTTGCATTTTCCCGAAAGCTGGTTAAAAATACAGTTACTGGATATCAAGACAGTGACGTCTTGCCCACCACGCCCACAGGAGTCATGAGCATGGACCTGCCGCAGTACCCGATCAAGCTGACCGCCCGCCAGCAGCAGATTCTGGACCTGATCCAGAGTGCCATCGCGCGTACCGGCGCCCCCCCGACGCGCGCCGAGATCGCCGCTGAACTCGGCTTCAAGTCCGCCAACGCGGCCGAAGAACACCTGCAGGCCCTGGCTCGCAAGGGCGTGATCGAGCTCGTCAGCGGCACCTCGCGCGGCATCCGCCTGCAGGGGGATGCCTTGCGTTCCATCAACGAATCCCGTATCAAGCAATTCTCCCTGCCCATGCCGGATCTGGCCCAGCTGGCCCTGCCTCTGGTCGGGCGCGTGGCGGCGGGTTCGCCCATTCTCGCGCAGGAGCACGTGGACCAGACCTATTACGTCGAGAGCTCGCTGTTCCAGCGCAAGCCGGACTACCTGCTCAAGGTACGTGGCATGTCCATGCGCGACGCCGGCATCATGGACGGCGACCTGCTGGCCGTGCAGTCGACCAAGGATGCCAAAAACGGGCAGATCGTCGTGGCCCGCCTGGGCGACGAAGTCACCGTCAAGCGCTTCCGCCGCAACAAGCACCTCATTGAGCTGCTGCCCGAGAACCCGGACTACCAGACCATCGTGGTCGAGCCCGGCGATCCCTTCGAGATCGAGGGCCTGGCCGTGGGCCTGATCCGCAACACCATGCTCATGTGAGCGCCGCCCAGCCCAAGAAAGCCCCGTCATGAATTCCGCCTGGTCCGCCACCTACGCTCTCTGGTCGCCCCTGCGCAAGCTGCTGCGCCGCTGGGCCGGCCCCGCCTCGCAAGGCCACGTGTCCAGCACAGCCCCCCTGCCCTGCACCAATGCAACGGCGGCTATCGTGCGCAACAGCCGCCCGGCGCAGCGCCCCCTGCGCGTGGTTCGCGTCATGGAAGCCGGCCAGCCGCGCTCCCAGGTCGGCCGCATGGTGATCTCGGGCCGCATGGCCGATGTCTGCGCCGAACTCGACCGCCTGGCCGCCTGCGAAGCCGCCCACGCCTGAGCGCTTGCCGGTTCGTCCCTGCCCGAGGCGCTGCCCACCCGGACAGGCCCTACCCAAGGGTTAGCCCGGAGCAGGCTGCAGGGCACAATAGCGGCATGAATATCGTCATCCTCGACGACTACCAAGACGTCGTCCGCAAGCTAGCCTGTGCCGACAAACTGGCCGACTATCCCCTCAAGGTCTACACCAACACGGTCAAGGGTCTGGGCCAACTCTCGGTGCGCCTGCGCGATGCCGATGTGCTGGTGCTGATCCGCGAACGCACCCCCATCACGCGCCAGTTGATCGAGAAGCTGCCACGCCTCAAGCTCATCTCGCAGACCGGCCGGCTGGGCAATCACATCGATGTCGCCGCCTGCACCGAGCGCGGCATCGCCATCGCGGAAGGCACGGGCTCCCCGGTAGCGCCCGCCGAGCTGACCTGGGCGCTGATCATGGCCGCCATGCGTCGCCTGCCCCAGTACATCGGGAACCTCAAGCACGGCGCCTGGCAGCAGTCCGGCCTGAAATCCGCCGCCATGCCACCCAACTTCGCCCTGGGCACGGTGCTGCGCGGCAAGACCCTGGGCATCTGGGGCTACGGCAAGATTGGCCAGATGGTGGCCGGTTACGGCCGGGCCTTCGGCATGCGCGTGCTGGTCTGGGGTCGCGACGCATCAAGGGAGAAAGCCGTGCAGGACGGTTTCGAGGCCGCCGCCAGCCGCGAGGATTTCTTCGCGCAGAGCGATGTGCTGACCCTGCACCTGCGCCTCAACGACGCCACACGCGGCATCGTGACGCCGGCCGATCTGGCGCTGATGAAACCCACCTCCCTGCTGGTCAACACCTCGCGCGCCGAGCTGATCGAGGCCGATGCGCTGATCGGCGCGCTCAACCACGGTCGTCCCGGCATGGCCGCCATCGACGTCTTCGAGTCCGAACCCATCCTGCAGGGCCACGCCCTGCTGCGGCTGGAGAACTGCATCTGCACGCCGCACATCGGCTATGTCGAGCAGGAAAGCTACGAGCTCTATTTCGGCACGGCCTTCGACAACGTCGTCAACTTCATCCGGGGACAACCGAGCAACATCGCCAACCCGGAGGCGCTGAAGGTCCGCCGCTGACTCAGGCCGCCTTGCTCTTGGCCGCCAGCCTGGACAGCATGAGTTCGGTGCTCGTCTTGCGGTCTGCGTTGACCGTCTGCACATGGGGCCGAGCGCCCATGGCCTTGAGGTAGTCGCGCACAGGCAGGCTGGCCAGCACATCCTCGCCGTAGATGATCTTGCTGGCGCTGCTCACCAGCGGCAGATGGGCGATGGCCGCGCAGTCGGCCAGCGTGAACTCGGAGCCCGCCACGAAGGGCGAGAATTTGGCCAGCTTCGAAAAGCCGCTCACCCCCTTGAACAGCAGCTTGCGGGTACGTTCCTTGAGCCCGTCACTGACCTGGCCGCCGAAAAAGGCCTCGGGGTAGAGCTCGCGCGCCACCAGTTCCAGATGCAGCTCCATGTACACGATCAGCTCCCGCACCTTGGCAGCAGCCAGCGGATCGGCCGGCAGCAGCGGACGCTGGGGATAGGCGGCTTCGATGTATTCCGCACAGGCACTTGATTCCGAGATCGGTCCGGAGGGCGTGTCCAGGAAAGGCACCTTGCCCATGGGGGAACGATCGATCAGCAGGGGATGCGTATTTCCCGTCCAGACCAGTTCCTCCTCATAAGGCACCCCCTTCTCCAGCAGCTGGAGCTTCACCTTGTTGAAGTAGTTGCTGGCTGCAAATCCGCAAAGCTTGAGTGTCATCATGTCTCCTCGAGGAACCCGTTCTGCTGAGGCCTCCAGTCTGACAGAGGCTCACGCCCCGGACAGTCCGGCAGGCGACTCCGGGCCGCAGATGGGCGCAGGATAATGCCGGCCATGACAGCCCTCTATGCACACATCGCCGTCGTCGGCACCGGCGCCATGGGCCGAGGCATCGCCCAGATCGCGGCCCAGGCCGGCAGCACCGTGACCCTCTACGACCAGCAGCCCGCCGCCATCGCCGCGGCACAGCAGTCCATCGCCGAGCAGTGGGACAGGCAGGTCGAGAAAGGCCGCCTGGACGCCACCAAGGCTGCTGCCCACAAGGCACGGCTGCGCGCCGCCACCAGCCTGAAGGACCTCGCTGATTGCGACCTGATCGTTGAAGCCATCGTCGAAAAGCTGGAGGTCAAGGCCGCGCTCTTCAGCGAACTCGAAAGCATCGTGCGCGCCGACGCCGTGCTCGCGAGCAACACCTCCTCGCTCTCCATCACGGCCATCGCCGCCAAGCTGCAGCGGCCGCAGCGCGTGGCCGGCTACCATTTCTTCAATCCGGTACCACTCATGAAGGTGGTCGAGGTCATCGCCGGCCTCAAGACCGACCCCGCGGTCTGTACCGCCCTATCGGACTACGCACGCCAGATGGGCCACACGCCCGTGGCCGCGCAGGACACGCCAGGTTTCATCGTCAACCACGCAGGCCGTGGCTATGGTACCGAGGCCCTGCGCATCGTCAGCGAGGGCGTGGCCGATTTCGCCACCATCGACCGCATCCTGCGCGACCAGGCGGGCTTCAAGCTCGGCCCCTTCGAGCTCATGGACCTGACGGCGCTCGACGTCTCGCATCCGGTCATGGAGTCCGTCTACCACCAGTACTACGAGGAACCGCGCTACCGCCCCAGCGTGATCACTGCGCAGCGTCTGGCCGGCGGCGTGCTGGGCCGCAAGACAGGCGAAGGTTTTTACCGCTACACGAACGGCAAGGCTGAAATCGCGCCGGAGCCGCCCGCGCCGCAGGTCGGGGAGCTGCCTCCGGTCTGGGTTTCGACGCGCGCCACACGCCGCGCCGAGCTCTACCAACTGCTCAAGGACCTGGGCGCCAGGATCGAAACCGGCCAGAGCCCCTCGCCCCAGGCGCTGACCCTGGTCGCGCCGCTGGGCTTCGACGTCAGCACCGTGGCCGTGGTCGAACGCCTGGATCCGACGCGCACGGTGGGCATCGACTTGCTCATCGAGGACGCCGCCACCAAACGCCGCGTGCTCGCCACCAACCCGGCCACACGTGCCGACATGCGCGATGCGGCTCATGCTCTGTTCGCACGCGACGGCAAGGCCGTGAGCGTGATCCGCGACAGCGGCGGCTTCGTGACGCAGCGCGTCGTGGCCACCATTGTCAACATCGCCTCCGACATCTGCCAGCAACGCATCTGCACGCCGGCCGACCTGGAGACCGCCGTCACCCTGGGCCTGGGTTACCCCCTGGGCCCGCTGGCCATGGGCAACCGCTACGGCCCCACCAATGTGCTGGAGGTGCTCTTCAACCTGCAGACCGTCTACGGCGACCCGCGCTACCGTCCCAGCCCCTGGCTGCGCCGACGCGGCGCCATCGGCCTGTCACTGCTGCACGAGGAAGAATGAGGTCGGCGACATGAGACACTCGTGGTCATGAGCGCACAACTGCTGAGCACCAGCCAGGGCCGCACCATGGTGCTGACCCTTTCCAACCCGGGCCACCGCAATGCCCTGGGCCCCGAGATGTATGCCGCGGGCGTCGAGGCCCTGAGCGTGGCCGAGAGCAACCCCGAGGTACGCAGCGTCGTGCTCACCGGCGAGGGAGCGATGTTCTGCGCCGGAGGTGACCTCAAGCGCCTGCAGGCCAACCGCGAGCAACCGCCCGAGGTGCAGGCCCAGAGCATCGAGCACCTGCACAACTGGATCGAGGCCATCCGCACATTTCCCAAGCCTGTGATCGCCGCCGTCGAGGGCGCAGCCGCAGGCGCCGGCTTCTCACTGGCCCTGGCCTGCGACTTCATCGTGGCGGCCCGCGACGCAGTCTTTGTCATGGCCTACAGCAATGTGGGCCTCTCGCCCGACGGCGGAGCGAGCTGGAGCCTGGCGCGCGCCCTGCCGCGCCCCCTGGTCAACGAACTGCTGATGGCCGGTGAGCGCATCCACGCGCCGCGCCTGCACGAACTGGGCCTGGTCAACCGCGTCAGCGATCCGGGTCGTGCCCTGGACGAGGCCCTGGCCCTGGCCGAGCGCCTGAACCAGCGCGCACCCAATGTGCTGGCCAGCGTCAAGGAGCTCGTCAACGAGGCCCCGCAGGCCACACTGACCCAGCAGCTGGCGCAGGAGCGCACGCACTTCGTGCGCAACCTCCACCACCCCAATGCCGGTATCGGCATCGCGGCCTTCCTGGCCAAGCAGGCCGCCGACTACCAGTAGGTCCGGCCCGGCGGCAGCACAGACGCACAGGTGACAACCCTGAGGCGTCGGCGTCGTCCTGCGCGCGACAATGGGCCAGGACGCACTTGAGGAACGAGTGCGAACAGGCCCTCACAGTCACCCAGCAGACAGCACATGGACGATCCCATTCTTACCATAGAGGAACGCACAGCGATCAATGCCGGTCGCTGGTTTTCCACCCTGTCCCCATCCCTGCGACACGACATCCTGCGATGCGCCTACGTCAAACGATACAAGGACGGCGACCTGCTCGCCGCCCGCGGCGACCCGCCCGACGAATGGATCGCCTGCGCCAAGGGTGCGATCCGCGTGAGCTCGACCTCGATCTCGGGAAAGCAGGTCACGCTGACCTATGTGGAGCCGGGTGTCTGGATCGGCGACGTGGCCATCTTCGACGGGGACCGGCGCACGCACGACGCCTATGCGCATGGCGACACCACCACCCTGTGTGTGGCCAAGGCCGATTTCAAGAAGATCCTCGCCACCCACGTCGAGCTCTACGAAGCCTTGTTGCGCCTGCACGCGCGCCGCATCCGCCAGCTCTACGGCCTGGTGGAAGACCTCAACACCCTGCCCCTGCGCGCGCGCCTGGCCAAACAGCTGGTGCACCTCTTGCGCAGCTATGGCGTGTCGTCACTCAGCGACAGCCGCGAGACCCGCATCGGCCTGCAGCTCGCGCAGGAAGAGCTGGCCCAGCTGCTGGGTGCCTCGCGCCAGCGCGTGAACCAGGAGCTCAAGGCCATGGAACGCGAAGAGGTCATCCGCATCGAACCCGGCGGCCTGGTGGTGCGCAACCGCGAGGCCTTGATGCGCATCGTCGAATCCGATCATTGAGCAATGACTGACCATGAGTGACACCGAGCAGCAATACGTGGGCACCCGTCCGGTGTCCGCCGCCCACGCCTTCGACGTGGCGGCGTTACAAGCCTGGCTGGAAAAGAACCTCGAAGGTTTTGGCGGCCCGCTGAGCGTGGAAGCCTTCAAGGGCGGCCAGTCCAACCCGACCTACAAGCTCAACACGCCGGCATGCAGTTATGTGATGCGCGCCAAGCCTGGCCCGGTGGCCAAGCTACTGCCCTCGGCCCACGCCATCGAACGTGAATACGCCGTCATGCGCGGCCTGCACGGCACCGACGTGCCCGTGCCCCGCATGCATGTACTTTGCGAAGACGAGAGTGTGATCGGCCGCGCCTTTTACGTCATGGAGTTCATGCCGGGCCGGGTGATGTGGGAGCAATCCCTGCCCGACTTCGACCCGGCCGGACGTCGCGCCATCTACCTCGAGATGAACCGCGTCATTGCCGCGCTGCACACGGTGAAGTTTGCCGAGCGCGGCCTGGCTGACTACGGCAAGCCCGGCAACTACGTCGAACGCCAGATCGCCCGCTGGGGCAAGCAGTACCGTGCTTCGGCCGATGGTGCCGGCGAGCTCTCGCAGCCCATCCCCGAGATGGAAAGGCTGCTCGACTGGCTGCCGGCCCACCTGCCCGCGAGCGCGAAGGACGACAGCCTGGTGAGCATCGTGCACGGCGACTACCGGCTCGACAACCTGATGTTCCACGCCAGCGAGCCGCGCGTGATCGCCGTGCTGGACTGGGAACTGTCCACCCTGGGCCATCCGCTGGCCGACTTCGCCTACCACTGCATGGCCTGGCACATCCCGCCCGGCGCCTTCCGCGGCATCGGCGGGCTGGATCTCGCGGCGCTCGGCATTCCGTCGGAGGACGAATACATCCGTCTGTACTGCGAGCGCACGGGCCTGGCTACGCCTGCGGCCCTCAAGACCGACTGGAACTTCTACATGGCCTACAACATGTTCCGCATCGCCGCCATCCTGCAAGGCATCGCCAAGCGGGTGGAGAACGGCACCGCCTCCAGCGCCCAGGCGCAGAAATCTGCCGCCGGCGCGCGCCCCATGGCCGCCATGGCCTGGCAGTTCGCCCAGCAGGCCTGACTAGTTTTCACTTCGCAACCGGGAGATCCGCATGGACTTCGACTACTCGCCCCGCACCAAGGACTTTCAGGCCCGCCTGCTGAAGTTCATGGATGCGCACATCTACCCCAACGAACACGCCTTTCACGAAGAGCTGGAAGCCAATACAGCAGCAGGCAAGCGCTGGACGCCCTTGCAGCTGATCGAAAAGCTCAAGCTTCAGGCCCAGAAGGAAGGCCTGTGGAACCTCTTCCTGCCCAGGGACAGCGCCGAGATCGCCGGTGTGCAGGGTGCCGGCCTGACCAACCAGGAGTACGCACCGCTGGCCGAGATCATGGGCCGCGTGCACTGGGCCTCCGAGGTCTTCAACTGCTCGGCGCCCGACACCGGCAATATGGAAACCATCGCGCGCTACGGCAACGAGCAGCACCGCAAGGAATGGCTGCAGCCCCTGCTGGCCGGCAAGATCCGCTCGGCCTTTGCCATGACCGAACCCGATGTGGCTTCGAGCGATGCGACGAATATCGCCACCCGCATCGAGCGCCAGGGCGACGAGTACGTGATCAACGGCCGCAAGTGGTGGACATCCGGTGCTGGCGACCCGCGCTGCGCCATCTACATCCTGATGGGCAAGACCGACCCCGAGGCCCCTCGCCACTCGCAGCAAAGCATGATCCTGGTGCCGGCCAACACGCCCGGCGTCAAGGTGCTGCGTGCGCTCAACGTGCTGGGCTACGACGATGCGCCCCACGGGCACATGGAGGTGGAGTTCAAGAACGTGCGCGTGCCGGCCTCCAACATCCTGCTCGGTGAAGGCCGCGGTTTTGAGATCGCCCAGGGCCGCCTGGGCCCGGGCCGCATCCACCACTGCATGCGCCTGATCGGCCAGGCCGAGCGCGCGCTGGAATACATGTGCAAGCGTGCCTCCGAGCGCGTGGCCTTCGGCAAGCCCGTGGCTGCCCAGACCGTGACGCAGGAACGCATCGCCGAGGCACGCTGCAAGATCGACATGGCGCGTCTGCTCACGCTCAAGGCCGCCTGGATGATGGACGTCGCCGGCAACAAGGTGGCCAAGACCGAAATCGCCATGATCAAGGTCGTGGCCCCCAGCATGGCCTGCCAGGTGATCGACTGGGCCATGCAGGTGCACGGCGGCGGCGGCATGTGCCAGGACTTCCCCCTGGCCTACGCCTATGCCAATGCGCGCACCCTGCGCTTTGCTGACGGTCCGGACGAGGTGCACCGAAACGCCATTGCCAAGCTGGAGCTGGGCAAGTACGGCCTGACGTCCAAGCCTGTGGAAATGCCCATCACACGCGGCAGCTGAAAATTCAGCACAATGAGAAGGACCGGTACATGCCGGTCCTTTTTTCATGGAGCCACGGATGATCGACGTCTATTCCTGGGCCACGCCCAACGGCCACAAGGTCCACATCATGCTGAAGGAGTGCGGCCTGCAGCTCGGGCGTGACTGGCGCGTGCACCCCATCAACATCGGCGCGGGCGACCAGTTCCAGCCCGATTTCCTCAAGATCAGCCCCAACAACAAGATTCCGGCTCTGGTGGACCCCGAAGGCCCGGATGGCCAGCCGATCTCGCTGTTCGAGTCGGGCGCCATCCTGCTCTATCTCGCGGCCAAGACGGGCCAGTTCCTGCCGAAGACCGACCGCGCGAAATACGAGGTGCTGCAGTGGCTGATGTTCCAGATGGGCGGTGTCGGCCCCATGCTGGGTCAGACGCACCACTTCCGCATCTATGCGCCCGAAAAGATCGCCTACGCGATCAACCGTTACACCAACGAAGCCAAGCGCCTCTACGGGGTGATGGACAAGCAGCTCAGAACCCATCGCTACATCGCAGGTGACGAGTACACCATCGCCGACATTGCCATCTTCCCCTGGCTGCGCAGCTGGCAGAACCAGGGCATAGACTGGGCCGATTACCCACGGCTCAAGGCCTGGTTTGACGAGATCGCTGCGCGGCCGGCCGTGCAGCGCGGCGTTCAGGTGCTGGCCGACCAGCGCAAGCCTCTGGTGGACGACAAGGCCCGAGAGATGATGTTCGGCGCCACGCAGTACCAGCGCCGCTAGGGTACGGCCCGACGGCCCCCGTTTACCAGGACTGGTTGGGCAGCCCCGACCAGAGCTCGTTGAGGTCCGGGAATTTCCATTGGGCCGGGTCTTCCCGGCCGGCGATCTTGTCGTTGCAGCCCGGCGCCGAGAGATCGATCAGTTCGGGCGGGATGCGCAGATCGGACTTGGTGGAGTAGAAGGCCTTGACCAGCGGCATGGTCAGCGAGCGGCTAGATTGCTCCACCACCACGGCCAGCCGTCCCGAACTCAGGCGTACCAGTGAGCCGATGGGGTAAATGCCCAGGCTCTTCACGAAGGCCTGGAACACCTGGTGGTCGAAATGGCCCTTGGCCCACTCGGCCATCTTGCGCAGGGACTCGGCCGGGTCCCAGCCCGCCTTGTAGGGCCGGTTGGAGGTGATGGCATCGTAGACATCGCAGACCGCTCCCATCTTGGCAAAGAGGCTGATCTCGTCGCCCTTGAGGCCCTTGGGATAACCCGAACCATCGGTCTTCTCGTGGTGGTGCAGGCAGACGTCGAGTACGATCGGATCCACATTGCCTACAGCGAGCAGCATCTGGTGCCCCTCGACCGGGTGGCTCTTCATGACGCCGAACTCCGATTCCGTGAGCTTGCCCGGCTTGTTGAGCACCTCCATGGGCATGCGTGCCTTG
Source organism: Burkholderiaceae bacterium (assembly GCA_019745555.1). Lineage (GTDB taxonomy): Bacteria > Pseudomonadota > Gammaproteobacteria > Burkholderiales > Burkholderiaceae_C > Hylemonella. The sequence goes on from JAIESX010000016.1 coordinate 11,178, forward strand.
CCCAGGTCGTGCAAGAGGCCGGCCAGCCCGGCAGAACGCGTCTGCGCCTCGTCCAGGCCCAGCTGGCGTGCCAGGGCAATCATCATGGCGCACACCGCCACGGAGTGCATGTAGGTGTAGTCGTCGGCCGTCTTCAGGCGCGCCAGACTGATCAGGGCACTGGCGTTGCGCGCGACCGAATCCGAAATCTCGTCGACCAGGCGCTGGGCGCCGGCGGCATCCACCGCCTTGCCCATGCGCGCCTCCTGAAACATGGAGACCACCGCCTGCTTGGACTGGCGACAGATCTGCGCCGCACGCTCCAGCTCGACGGCCACGCTCACGGCCCCGGTCTGGCGCTGGGCCTGGGCCGCCACCTGCAACTCCTGCTCGACCTGGGCCTCCGACTCGGCTTCGGACACCGCACTCACGCCGGCCGGTACGTCCAGGCCCTTGCTGCTGTCGATCCAGACTTCCTGGATGCTGCTGGCCAGGATGCGCTCCAGATCCTTGGGGTCCTTGAGCACGAAACGGCTGCGCCAGAATGGGTGCTCCATCCAGGAGCCACAGAACTCCTTGATGTGCATTCCCAACTGCAGTTGTTCGACGCGGATGCGCTTGAGCATGATCAGTGTGCGGGTCCGCGCACAGCGCGGCGGCCCAAGCTCATTCTAGCGACGCGCGTCCACCCGATCTGCCAGGGTCAGCGCAGCGGAACGCCGGCCTGCCGCAGATAGGTCAGCACCTCCGGGCTGACCGGCCCGAGCGCTCGCGCCTGCTCGGCCTGTCGTGCGGCCGCGTCGAGTTGACCCAAAGCTGCCAGAGAGACGGCCGCACCCAGCATCCAGCGCGGTTCGCCGGGCCGCAGCTGCAGGGCCGTCAGATAGGCCTGCACCGATTCCTGGTGCCGCCCCAGACGCTGGGCCGCATTGCCGCGCACCGCCCAGAGATCCGCCTGCCCCGACAGTGCGGGCTCCAGCCGCGTCAACACGGCCAGCGCCGGTCCCGGTCGCCCGAGCGCCAGCTCCATGCGGACCTGCTCACGCACCAGCTGGGCCAGCAGGGTCACATCCACAGGCTGCGCGCGTTCGGCCACGGCCACGGCGTCCTGCACCAGTTGCAGCGCAGCCTCGCGTGATCCCGCGTTCCACAAGACCTGGGCCTGGGCCAGCGTTTCCTGGGCCGCAGACTGGCGGCGCTGGACTGCGGTGGGTGCAGACACATCCGTCGCCATCGGCGCCGCGCTCGCGGGCGCTGGCGCCATCGCATGGGCCCGCGACTCCGGCTCGGCCTCGCTGGCGGTCCGGCTGCGCTTGCGAGGACGTTCGGTGGCAGGGGGTGTCTGCGCCGTCTCGGCAGCTTCGCTGCGGCGCCGCGGCTTGCGCGGCGGCGCCGGCTCGATCGCTGACGGTGCTTCCGCAGGGGATGTCTGCGGCGATTCTGCAGCTGGCTCAGCCGGCTGCGGCACTGGCGCCTGTGGCTGCGTCGGCACATCCGGTGCAGACACCGGGGCCACAGCAGGCGCAGCGACGGGAGCAACGGCCAAGGGCGGCGGAGCCACCGCTTGCGTGGCATGCAGGTACCAGGCCAGTGCAGCTGCGCACAGCAACAACACGATCAGCCCCGCCCCCCAGCGGCGTACACGCGGCCCGGCGGAGGCGCCCACACTGGCCGTCCCCTCCATGGCGGCCGGAATCGCCCCCTGGGGCAGATCCGGCAGGCGAGCCTCGCCGCGGCGCGCATCGAGGTCCCGCAGCATCTTGTTGATCACGCTCACGACATCTCCCCTGTCTTGTGGGTCGCCGCACCCGCGCCAAGGCCCAGGCGCTGCCACCAGCGTTGCCGCGGCATGGTGACACCCGGCGTGTCGGCGGCGGCCAGCTCCACATGGCGCACCTGCACACGCCGCACGTTCTCGCCAAAAGCCAGCAGCAGGCATTTGTGTGCCAGCACATTGAGCAGACGCGGTACGCCACGGCTGTAGCGCGCCAGCGCAGCGGCGGCTTCGGGCTCGAAGACGCGTATATCGGTCAGCCCGTCCTCCGCCGCCACCGCCAGGCGATGTGCCAGGTAGGGGCCCACACGTTCAGGCTGCATGCCGCCCAGATACTCGCTGAAAGTGATGCGCTGCAAGAGCTGCCGGATCTGTGGCCGCGCCAGGATCTCGTCGAGCTCGGGCTGGCCGAAGAGCACGATCTGCAACAGCTTGCGCTTTTCGGTTTCCAGATTGGAGAGCAGGCGCAGGCTCTCCAGCGTCGCCATGCGCGTGGCCTGGGCCTCGTCGATGCAGACCAGCACGGGGCGACCGGCCTCGGCGTGGCGCAGCAGAACCTCCTGCAGGCGCGTGAGCACCTGGTGCCGCGACAGCGGCGGCTCCAGCGTCACATCGAGTTCCTGCGCCAAGGCCATGAGCAGGTCGTCCGGCCCCATGTCCGGATTGGGGATGTAGGCGGTGACGAAATCATCCTGCAGCGCCCGCAGCAGCTGGCGGCACAACAGGGTCTTGCCGCAGCCCACCTCCCCCACGATCTTGAGGAAACCCTCGCCGCTGCGCAGGGCGATCAGCAGGGTGTTGAGCGCCGCCTGAGCGCCTTCGTGCGGGTAGAAGAAGGCGGGGTCGGGCGTGATCGAGAACGGCAGCTCACGCAGGGAAAAGTGCCGCAGGTACATTGCTCAGCGCGTCGCCGGTTGAGGCGCCGGTTCGGCAACGGAACCATCGAGCCGGATCACCTTTCGGCGCGAGGCGTCGATGTCCTCCAGCGCCGCACGCGAACGCTCGGTGATGACTTCCCAGTCCTGCGGCGAGCGGATGATGGTGGGCTTGATCAGCACCACGATCTCCTTTTTGCGCGCGGCACTGGCGCGGTTGCCGAGCAGGAAACCGAAGGGATTGCCCTCGCCCGTGGAACCGGGCACGCCTGAAGCACTGCGACTGGCCGACTGCTGCATCAGGCCGCCGATGGCTGCGATGTTGCCATCCTGCAGGCGCACCATGGTGTCGGTCTCGTTGACCGTGCTCGAAGCCAGCGGCAGGCGATAGGTGCCGATATCACCCAGATCGACCTGCTTGGTCTTTTCCGTCACCGAGGTCACGGCCGGATGGATGTGCAGCATGATGCTGTTGGCGTCATCGATCTGCGGCGTCACGTCCAGCGCGATGCCCGAGAAGAAGGGCGTGAGCGTGAGGGTTGGCAGGGTCGTGCTGCCAGCCACGCCGACGACGCCGCTGCTCGTGGTCGTGCCCCCAGTGACGTTGGTCACGAAGTAGTCGTCGTTGCCGACCTTGAGGACGGCCTTCTGGTTGTTGAGCGTTGCCACGCGCGGGCTGGACAGGGTCTGGACGTCCCCCTGGGATTCGAGAAAGCCCATCACGGTACCGAACTGGCTGGTCTGCAGCGCCAGACCGAAGATGCCACCGCCTGAGGCAATGGACGGCACGGGCACCGGATTGACACCGGCTGCCGGCTGCACATTAGACAGGAGTGCGTTGCTGCTCGTGACGCCGCCACCGATCACGCCGATGCCGCGATTGCCCGAGGAACTGAAGGCACCCCAGTTGATGCCGCTCTGCTGGCCCTCGTTGAGCTCGACCTCGACGATCTTGGCCTCCAGCATGACCTGGCGTTCCACCGCCACCTGCGTGGCCTTGAGGAAGCGATCCACCTGGCGCAGCTCGTCGGGCATGGCGCGCACGGCCATGATGCCGGCCTGCGGGCTGATCACCACGTTGCGACCCTCGCCGCGCCCCACCAGACCGCGTACGGCTTCGGACAGCTCGGCCCAGAAATCGGACTTGGAGTCAGTGGAGATGCGGCTGCTCTCAGCCTGGCGTGCCTGTGTGCCAGCGCCGACGCCAGTACCCGGCACGGCCGATGCCGGATTGACGGCGCCGGCAGTCCCCGCCACCCCCTGCCCGACGAGGGCTGCACCGGAAGCCACGCGCAATTCGCTGCGGCCCACACGCTGGGCGTGCGGGTAGTTGAGCGTAAAGATGCGCGTCTGCAGAGTCGGTGCATAAATGGTGATGCGGCGCCCCTCCATGCGGAAGTCATAGCCATAGACATCGCGGATGGACTCCAGTGCTTCCTTGACAGTCACGCCACGCAAGGTCACCGAGATGCTGCCCGTCACGTCCGGGTGCATGAGCATGCTGTAGCGCGTATCGGCGACAAGGGCGAGGAAGACCTCGCGCGCGTTGGCGTTGTTGACCAGCAGATCCAGGCGCGGCTCGGGCGGGAGTGTTGCCACGGGGGGGGCCGGCTCGGCCAGGGCATCGCTGACGCGGGCCGGCACGGTGCCGGTCGTCGCCGCGGCGGCTGGCGCGATCTCGGTTCGGATCGCCTCGGCCATGTCCGGTGTCCGGCGCGGCCTTTCGGCACAGCCGGCCAGCAGGCCCAGGCACAGCAGCAGCGCGGTCAGTCGGTAGCTGCGGTGGGATCGTGAGGTCGTCGTTGCCATCATGGTGTTGCCATTGTCATGTGTAGGGATGGGCGGTTCAAGGCGCAGCGGGCACGCTGCGTCGCTGGACGCCGGCATAAAGCGAAATCTTGCGCACGGCTTGGCCTTCGCGCAGCCAGACCTCGGTCTCGGTGATGCGCTCCACACGAGCGCGGCCCAACATCTGGCCTTCGGCATAGAGCCGGGTGCCGACTGCCACATGCGCGCGGCCGTCGACCACAATGACGGACCAGCCCGGACCACCGGTCCGCACCGTGGCAGCGGGGCTCACCGCGCCTGCGCCCGGAGGCTGCGTCGGATCACGCAGGTTCTGGGCCACCGCCGACAGGGACAGCAGCCCAGACAGCAGGGCCAGAGCAAAGCGGTTCATGGCGTGGCTCCCAGCAACCAGACCTGCAGGGTGAGTTCGGCAGGCTGGCGTTCGCTGTTCATGCGCATGGTGCCCCAGCGCAAGGCAGGCAGGGCACGCTCCAGCGTCTGCACATAGCGCGCCAGCTCATGGTAGCTGCCCGCCACGGTCAGCTCCAGGCCCTGGCGAGTCAGCGGTAGCTCAGACGCACTGCCCTGAGCGGTGCTACCCTCGGCGCCGAGCGTGGCCGTGCGCACCAGCACCAGGCCCTCATGCCGGCGCAGGAAGTGCACCAGCACCTTGGTCAGCGGTGCGTCGTCGGCCTGGCCTTGGGGCAACTGTGCAATCTCGCGGTTGACCTGGTCCAGACGCTCGCGGACCTGGGCCAGCTCGTCACGGACCTGCTGGCCCGGACCGCTCTGCAGGCCCATGCCATCCAGCTCCTGCTGCAGGCGCTGCACCTCGCCGGCCTGCGCCGCCACACGCTGCGTGAGCTGCCGATGCAGGGCCTGCGTCGGCCCCAGCCACAGGGCTTCGGCCAGCAGCATGGACAGAATGAGCAGGGTGGCGAACAGGAACACACGCTCGCGCAAGCTCAGCGCGTCGATGCGTGCCGCCAGCCGGGTCCACCAGGCTTTCATGGCTTGTCTCCTGCGGCCGCCGGCTTCCAGGCCGTGACCAGGGTGTAGGACCAGACGGGACCGGTCACGGCCGGCGGCACGACTGAGCCGGCGGATCCCGCCTCGGGCTTGACGCGCTCGACCTTCACCAGCGAAAGCTGCTGCCCTTCGAGCAGGGGGCTGTCGCCCAGCCGGGCCACCCAGCCATTGAGTGCGGCCGGCTCCAGCGTGTAGCCGCTGAGTTCCAGCCGCAGGTCGTCCGCCTTCACTTCGGTGATCCAGGCCTGGGGCGGAATGCTGCGGGCCAGCAGCTGCAGCCGGGCCGCATGGCCCTGGCCATCGCGCAACAGGCCGCGTCCAAGCTCGCGCAGCAGCAGTTCACGCTGCTGCAACTCGTTCTTGCGGGCCTCAAGCTCCTGTACGGCGGCGGCATCGGCTGGACCGGTCGCGGCGCGGCGCTCCTGGATAGCCGCCTGCAGGCGCTCGATCTCGCGCTGGCTGCTGGCGACAGACTGCTGATAGCCGGTGTTCAGCACCACCAGCGCCCAGCTCCAGTAGGCCGAGAGCAGCCCCCCGAGCAGCAGGAACACGCCCAGGGCGCGCGCCATGGTGGCCGCCGAGAAGTAACGCTTCTGGACCAGGAAGATGGGGTTGCAGAGATTGATTTGCTGCGGCATGTCGGCATTCCTCAGGGCTTGCGGCCCTCGTTGCGCAGCAGTACGCCCAGCAGCGGCCAGCAGAGCAGGCGGTCGGTCTCGCTGCCGCCCTCGAAGCCGGGGAAGAGCGGGGCCACGTCCAGCGACTTCACGCTGTGTCCCAGCTCGCGGCTGAGCCACTGCGCCATCTCGGCAGTACGGGCGCCGGCCTGCACAACAATGCGATCCAGCGGCAACATGGGCCAGGTCCGGTCCCAGAGGTCCAGTGATCGCTGGATCTCCACCACGAGCCGCTGTGTGCGCTCATCGTCCTGGGCCAGACCGATGGCGGCGTCCCCGTCCCGGGCCCCCTCGCCCGGACCCCATGTGGCCTGCATGAAACCCAGACCCAGGTCGATACGGCGGGTGTAGAACAGCTCATCGTAGGCACAGATGGTCAGCAGGGCCTGGCTGTCGCCGCTCATCACGATGGCCGCATGGGCGCGCTCCGCCTCTCCGTCACGCCGCGCCACGGCTGACTGCAGATTGCGCTGGGCCAGGTCCTGGATATCGATCACGTCGACGCTGCAGCGCGCGGCCTGGGCCGCCTCCATCACGCCGCGAATCACGGCATTGGGTGCCGCCACGACGAAAATGCTGCCCGAGGTCCGCACCCGCTCGTCACCGACCTTGAGTACATCCAGCGTGAGGTCATCCAGATGCATGTTGACCATCTCTCGCACCTGCCAGCGGGCTGCGGTCTTGAGTTCCTCGGGCGGCACCGCCGGCGCGTCGATCTGCAGCATCTGGTACTGGTCCGGACGCAGCATGGCGCGTACCGAACGGCCACGCAGGCCGGCTGCCGTGAGCTGACCCGCCAAGTCCTCGGCGGACTTGTCCCCCTCGGGTCGCAGCACACCGAAGCGCTGCACCCGATGACGCCCGGCGGCCTCCTCGCTCGCCTGGACATAGGCCAGGCTGCGACCGTCCCAGGCCAGCACCAGTTGCTCGGTCTGGCTGGCGCGTGGGCCAAAACGCGGCCAGGTCAGCAGCACGACAGTCTCCGTCGAGGGACCGCGAAGAAACTATTTGAAAGTAAAGAGCAGGCCAGCATGGTGGGACGAATGCATCGAATTTGGTGACGCAAGTGCTATTTTGCTCTGCTTTTCATAGCTACGCCCGAAAACGTCCGCTTGCAAACGACGGATTGCGTACATTTTTGGCGGATTCTGCGCTAAGTTCTGGCTTGACAGCAGCCGCCATCGCATACGGCATACCCAACCAATTCGGAGACAGCACTGCAAACATAATGCCTCCTCAATCGGAGCACCTACGGATGCCCGGAGCAAGAGGAACAAGGGCACGAAGAATGCAAAAAACAAAGGCCGCAAAGCGGCCTTGTCGTGCTAGCCAGAATAACTACAGGTTGATAAGTGCAAACGACGCGTCAGCCCGTGCAAATGATTGTTGCGTTTGCCGTCGCCGCCGGGCTGCTGTTCAAATACGTCAATGTAACTACTACTGCTGTGCCAGCAGGCTGTGCAGCGCAATTCCCATCGGTCGTGATGGTGAAGTTTGTTGCATTCCAGCCGGTGACTGCATTGCCGGCAACCAGCGCAGCGGCGGCGTTGGCCCCATTCAATCGGACCACGTTCGCACCCGTAACACCCCGTGCGGACGAAGTTGCATAGTTGATCGCGGACGCCGACGACAGGGCTCCCGCGGCACCATTGATTGCAGCCTGCTGCGCATCGGCAGTCAGGTTCACGAATCGAGGAATCGCAACCGCCGCCAGAATGCCGAGGATCACGATCACCATCACCAGTTCGATCAGGGTAAAGCCACGTTGCTGTTTCATATCCGACTCCATTCAGGACGAGATTGCCAATTTTGCGGCACCGAAAGGGCCCGCTATTAGTTTCATAGTATAGACCCGCCACCCCATGAAGCGATCCCGCCGCTGGACCAAGCGTGTGCAAAAGGTCACAGGCCGCGTGGATTTCAGGGGCCTCAGCCCCCTCCCCGCCCCATGGCCGCCTGTCCCAGGTTCCACAGCGGCAGGAAGACCCCAAGGGCCAGCAGCAGGACCAGCACGCCGATGAAGACCAGCAGGATGGGCTCGATGGAGGAGGACAAGCCCTTGATCGCGTAGTCGGTATCGCGCTCGTACATCTCCGCAATCTCGAACAGCAGGGCGTCGAGCTCACCGGTCTCCTCGCCCACGGTCATCATCTGCAGCACGACCGGCGTGAAGACCCCGGTGGCCGCGGCGCAGCGCGAGATGCTCTCGCCGCGCTCGATACCGGCACGCATCTGCTCGATGCGCGAGGCGATATAGGCGTTGTCCACCGTCTGGGCCACTACGGCCAGTGCCTGCACCAGCGGTACCCCGGCCTGGCTGGAGAGGGCAAAACTACGGGCGAAACGCGCCAGCGTGGCCTTGAGGATGATAGGGCCGACGATGGGAAGACTCAGTTTGCGCCGGTCCCAGTGGTAGCGTCCCTCGGGGTTCTGCAGATAGGCCCGCACACCAACCACGAGAGCGGCGCCCAGGGCCAGCAACGCCGGCCACCAGGTGATCATCCAGCCCGAGAAGCCGAGCAGGCCGCGCGTGATCAGGGGCAGCTGGGTGTTGAAGCCGGCAAAGACCTTGGCGAACACCGGCAGCACGAAGAGGTTGATGATGACGATGGCGATCAGCATGGCGATCACAACGAAGCTCGGGTAGCGCATGGCCTGCTTGATGCGGGCACGGGTGTCACGCTCGAACTCCAGATGCTCGGCCAGACGCAGGAAGACTTCGGTCAGCTTGCCCGTCATCTCGCCCACCCTGACCATGGCCACATAGAAGGGGCCGAAGACCTTGGGATGACGGGCCAGCGAGGTGGCCATGTCGCGCCCCTGGTCCAGGCTGGCACGCACGTCCTTGAGCACCTCGACCATGGCAGGCTTGTCGGTGGAGGACTGCAGGCCGGCGAAGGCCCGCAGGATGGGCACACCGGCCTTGTTCAGGGTGTACATCTGGCGCGAGAAGATCAGCACGTCTTCGATGACGATGGGGCGGCGTGAGAGCTGGTCCCACCAGCTCTCACGGGTCTGGACCTGCGGCGCCGGCGCAATGTGCACGGGCACCAGGCCCAGGCTCAGCAACTGGTCGGCCACGGCATCCTCGGAGACCGCATCCAGTTCGCCCTGGATCAGCTCACCGAGGCTGTTGCGTCCGCGCCAGGCAAAGATCGTCATCGTCCGGATTAGTCTTCGAGGTCGTAGCCCACCCGCATGGCCTCTGCCAGCGAGGTGCGGCCCTGGCGCACCAGCTCAAGCGCGTGGTGAGTGAGCGTCTGACCTGCCAGACGCTCGCGCGCAGCGCGCAGAAAAGCGGCAGGGTCGGCGCGGCTGGCGGACTGGGTCAGCTCGGCATCCATTTCCAGCATCTCGTAGACACCTTGACGGCCGCTGTAGCCCGTACCGTTGCAGGCCGAGCAGCCCCGTCCCTTGCGGGCCTGGATGCGCTCGCCCGGCTGCAACAGACCGGACAGCCACGCTGTCTCGTGAGCATCCGGCACATGGGGCTCGCTGCAGACCTCGCAGTTGATGCGCACCAGGCGCTGGGCCACCACGGCCTGCAGCGACGTGGCCACCATATAGGCCGGCACCCCCATGTCCAGCAACCGGAAGGGGGTGCTGGCCGCATCACGCGTGTGCAGGGTGGAAAACACCAGGTGGCCGGTAATGGCCGCCCGCAGGCCGATCTCGGCCGTCTCGGTGTCACGCATCTCCCCCACGAGGATCACGTCCGGATCCTGACGCAAGGTGCTGCGCAGCACCTTGGAGAAGCTAAGGTCGATCTTCTCGTTGACCTGCACCTGGGTGATACCCGGCAGGCGGTACTCCACCGGATCCTCGACCGTGATGATCTTGAGTTCGGCCGAGTTGAGCTCCGCCAGCGAGGCATAGAGCGTCGTGCTCTTGCCCGATCCGGTCGGCCCGGTCACGAGGATCAGCCCCGAGGTACGCCCCAGCAGCTCGCGATAGCGCCGGAGCATGGCGGGCGGCATGCCCACGCTGTCGAGCTGGCGTACGCCACCATCCAGACTCAACAGACGCATGACCACAGACTCCCCGTAAGTGCTGGGCATGGTCGACAGGCGCACGTCGATCGTCTGGTCCTTCAGGCGCACACTGAAGCGGCCATCCTGCGGCAGGCGCTTCTCGGAAATATCCAGCCCGGCCATGAGCTTGATGCGCTGGGCCAACGCGGCACCAATGCGCTTCTCGGCCTGGGTCTGCGGCTGCAGCACACCGTCGACCCGCACGCGGATCTGCAGGCCGGATTCGAGTGGCTCGATATGAATGTCCGACGCCCCCACCTGGGTGGCGTCTTCGAAGAGGGACTGCAGAAGCCGCACCACCGGGGCGCCTTCGGCACCGGCTGAAGCTGTCAGCTCGCCGAAGTCGACCGCATCCCCCAGATCCTTCTCGAGCGCGCGGGCCAGGCCGCTGATCTCCTCGGTCCGGCGGTAGAGACGGTCGCAGGCCAGGGCCAGCTGGCTCTCGGGCACGGCGGCAATGCTGATGTTGCGCCTGAGCAGGCGCGTGATTTCGTCGTAGGCGAACAGGTCCAGCGGGTCGGCCATGGCCACCAGCAGACTGTCACGCTTGTCTTCCAGAACCAGAGCCCGGAAGCGCCGCGCGACGGACTCGGGCATGAGCTTGACGACGTCCGCGCGGAAAGGGTAGGTCTTGAGATTGATGTAGGGAACGCGCAGCTGGCGTGCCAGCGCATCGGCCAGCAGCTCCTCGGTGATGACGCCGCTTTCAATCAGTAGGCGCCCGACCTTCTTGCCGGTTTGCTGCTGCAGCTCCAGGGTCTGCTGCAACTGCTCCTGGGAGATCAGGCGCTGCTGGACCAGCACATCCCCCAGACGCAGCTTTTCCGGCCGCCCGGCGGGGCGGGCGGCAGCAGGCAGAGCGGTCGCAGCCGTGTTCATGGGAGATCCTTGCGTGGCATGTCAACTATGAAAATAGTAGCACGCACCATACGCGCCGGGCCGGCGCAGGACAGACAGAAATCCGAAAATCAGTGCAAATGTCGCGGTTTGCGGCCGCCGCCATGGCCACCGCCGTGGCCACCGCCGGAACCGCGCGGGGGTTTGCCGATCTCCAGCGAGCTGACCAAGGCGTCGAAGCGATCGCTGAACAGGCGATCGATCTCGCTCACGACACCCCCCAGTTCGGAGGCATCGAAATGCCGCTCCATCAGGTTGATCACGTCCTGGACCAGCAGGTCGCGCTGCACCTGCATGATGGCGGCCGGCGTGGGGCCGACGAAGAGCATCATGAAATCATCGCGCGACTCGGCACCCGGCTCGGCCTCCTCCTCGTCGAACTCGGTATCGTAGAAGGTCACTTCGATGGCGGCGCCGGCCTGCGAGAGCTCGTTGAGGTTCATGCACATCTCGTCCAGTGACTGCCGGAAATCTTCATCCCCCAGTACTGTCCAGCACAGCTGCAGGGCATGCTCGGAGGCATCGAAGCGGATGCCCGGCTCGTCCTCGTAGTGGCTGTGCGCGCCATCGGCCAGGGTACGCGCACCGGCATATTTCCACAGCGGCTTGAGCGCATCCTGCAACTGGTTGAAGCCGACGTCCGGACGCAGCAGCACCTGCCCGTGCACGTGGATTTCAAAAGGAGGGTTGTAGCTGGACATGTCGTACTCTCAATGCTGCGTCACCGCCGCGGTTGCATCCACCCAGCAGCATGGATCACGGGAATGATGGTGCCTCGAGCCGGAATCGAACCGGCACACCCCATTTCTGGAGGTGGCGGATTTTAAGTCCGCTGTGTCTACCAATTTCACCATCGAGGCCATGCCGCCTTTGCATTGTGATGCAAAAGGCATCCTCCGACGCAGCCCGGTCGTGCCCGGGAAAACAAAGGGATGAAGAAATTGGAGCGGGAGAAGAGTCTCGAACTCTCGACCTCAACCTTGGCAAGGTTGCGCTCTACCAACTGAGCTACTCCCGCGTGGAGTTCTGGAGGCGCGGGCCGGAGTCGAACCGACCTACACGGATTTGCAATCCGGTGCATAACCGCTTTGCTACCGCGCCAGCATCTGTTTGCCGCCGGCCCTTGCCGGTCTGCTTCAAGAAAAAAGGGAAGCAGGCGCTTCCCTTTTTCGGAATCTGGAGCGGGAAAAGAGTCTCGAACTCTCGACCTCAACCTTGGCAAGGTTGCGCTCTACCAACTGAGCTATTCCCGCGTTTCAAGCTTCAAATTATAGCGGCATTTTTTGGCTTTTGCAAAACGCCGCCAAATTTTTATCTCAATGCTTGACCGACTCCTGGACCGGGGCGGCCGCCGGCGCGACCGGCGCCGCCACAGCCGGCTCCTCCTCCGGCAGCGGGGTGGGCTTGCGCTCCAGCGCAATGTCCAGCACCTTGTCGATCCACTTGACCGGCACGATGTCCAGCCCGCTCTTGACGTTGTCCGGAATCTCCTGCAGATCCTTGACGTTCTCCTCGGGGATCAGCACCGTCTTGATGCCACCACGCAGAGCCGCCAGCAGTTTCTCCTTCAGGCCGCCGATGGCCGTGACTTCGCCGCGCAGGGTGATCTCGCCCGTCATGGCCACATCGCCGCGCACCGGAATGCCGGTCAGTGCCGAGACCATGGCCGTGGTCATGGCCGCGCCCGCGCTCGGACCGTCCTTCGGCGTGGCGCCATCGGGCACGTGGATGTGCATGTCGCGCTTCTCGAAGAACTCGTCGGCAATGCCCAGGCGCCGTGCACGGCTGCGCACGACGGTACGGGCCGCCTCGACCGACTCCTTCATCACGTCGCCCAGCGAGCCGGTGCGCGTGATATTGCCCTTGCCCGGCATGAGTGCCGCCTCGATGGTCAGCAGGTCGCCACCGACCTCGGTCCAGGCCAGGCCCACCACTTGACCTACCTGGTTCTGTTGCTCCGCCCGGCCGTAGCTGTACTTGCGTACGCCCAGGTAGTCGTTGAGGTTCTCGGCGGTCACCTGGACCTGCGGCGTCATCTTCTTGAGCTGCAGGCCCTTGACCACCTTGCGGCAGATCTTGGAAATCTCGCGCTCGAGCGAACGCACCCCCGCCTCACGCGTGTAGTAGCGCACGATGTCGCGCAGCGCGTCCTCGGCCACCAGCAGCTCCTCGTCTTTCACGCCATTGTTCTTGAGCTGCTTGGGCAGCAGATAACGCTGGGCGATGTTGACCTTCTCGTCCTCGGTGTAGCCCGAGAGGCGGATCACTTCCATGCGATCCAGCAGGGCCGGCGGGATGTTCATGGAGTTGGAGGTCGCCACGAACATCACGTCGCTGAGGTCGAAGTCGACCTCCACATAGTGGTCCCCGAACTTGTTGTTCTGCTCCGGATCCAGCACCTCCAGCAGCGCGCTGGACGGGTCGCCGCGGAAATCCGTACCCAGCTTGTCGATCTCGTCGAGCAGGAACAGGGGGTTGCGTGTGCCGGCCTTGGTCAGGCTCTGCAGCACCTTGCCCGGCATGGCGCCGATATAGGTGCGGCGATGGCCTCGGATCTCTGCTTCGTCACGCATGCCGCCCAGGGCCATGCGCACGTACTTGCGCCCCGTGGCCTTGGCGATGGACTGGCCCAGCGAGGTCTTGCCCACGCCCGGCGGGCCGACGAGACAGAGGATGGGCGCCTTGACCTTGTCCACACGCTGCTGCACCGCGAGGTACTCAAGGATGCGGTCCTTGACTTTTTCCAGGCCGAAGTGATCTTCGTTGAGCACCTCCTCGGCATTGGCCAGGTCGTGCTTGATCTTGGTCTTCTTGCTCCAGGGCAGGCCGACCAGGGTGTCGATGTAGTTGCGCACCACCGTGGCCTCGGCCGACATGGGCGACATCAGCTTGAGCTTCTTGAGCTCGTTCTCGGCCTTCTTGCGCGCCTCGGCCGGCATGCGGGCCGCCTTGATCTTCTTCTCGATCTCCTCGATGTCGGCACCGTCCTCGCCCTCGCCCAGTTCCTTCTGGATGGCCTTGACCTGCTCGTTGAGGTAGAAGTCGCGCTGGTTCTTCTCCATCTGGCGCTTGACGCGACCACGGATGCGCTTGTCGACGTTGAGGATGTCGACCGCGCGCTCGATCTGCTCGAAGAGGTTTTCCAGCCGTTCCTTGATATCGGCCAGGCTCAGCACAGCCTGCTTGTTCTCGAGCTTGAGCGGCAGGTGTGCGGCGATGGTGTCGGCCAGGCGACCCGGATCGTCGATGCTGGAGATGGACGTCAGGATCTCGGGCGGGATTTTCTTGTTGAGCTTGACGTACTGGTCAAACTGCTGCATCACGGCGCGACGCAGCGCCTCGATCTCGCTGGTCTGGCGAGGCTCGGCGCTGCCTTCTTCCGCCACCTGGACCGGCAACACGGTAGCCGTGAAATGCGACTCGCCCTCGACGATCTTGTTGACCAGGGCGCGCTGCTGGCCTTCGACCAGCACCTTCACCGTGCCATCGGGCAGCTTGAGCATCTGCAGGATGGTGGAGACACACCCCACCTCGAACATGTCGGCCACCTGGGGCTCGTCCTTGGCGGCAGCCTTCTGCGCCACCAGCATGATGCGACGCTCGGCCTCCATCGCCGCTTCGAGCGCCTTGATGCTCTTGGGGCGCCCCACGAACAGCGGGATCACCATGTGCGGGAAGATCACGACGTCGCGCAGCGGTAGCAGCGGCAGGTCGATCGGCTGGGAAGGCAGGGGGGTGTGACCGGACATGGGATAACCTTTGTGTGGTCTGCTGAATATGGATGGGTATGGAAGATTTTCAACCCGGCTTTGATGATAAGTCGGGCTGAAAGTGCATATCCATGAAGTTGGGGCTGGAAAACCGGCTGCTTCAGGCCTTTTTCGCGGCCTCTCGATAGACCAGCAAAGGTGGTTTGTTTTCTTCTATGGTGGACTCGTCCACCACCACCTTCTCCACATTGCTCGTGGTCGGCAGATCGAACATGGTGTCGATCAGGGCCTGCTCCAGGATGGACCGCAGGCCGCGCGCGCCCGTCTTGCGCACCAGCGCCTTGCGGGCAATGGCCTTGAGCGCGGCAGGACGGATCTCCAGATCGGCACCTTCCATGCCGAACAGCTTGGCGTACTGTTTGACCAGCGCGTTCTTGGGCTCGGTCAGAATCTGAACCAGGGCGTCCTCGCTGAGCTCAGCCAGGGTAGCGACCACGGGCATGCGGCCGACCAGCTCGGGAATCAGGCCAAACTTGATCAGATCCTCAGGCTCCACATCCTTGAACACCTCGGTCAGGCTGCGCTGCTGCTTGCTCTTGACCGCGGCGCCGAAACCGATGCCCGACGATTCGGTTCGGTTCTCGATCACCTTCTCGAGGCCGGCGAAGGCACCGCCGCAGATGAAGAGGATGTTGGTCGTATCGACCTGGATGAAATCCTGGTTCGGGTGCTTGCGCCCGCCCTGCGGCGGCACGCTGGCCATGGTGCCTTCGATGAGTTTGAGCAGGGCCTGCTGCACACCCTCTCCCGACACATCACGCGTGATCGACGGGTTGTCGGACTTGCGCGAGATCTTGTCGATCTCGTCGATGTAGACGATGCCCCTCTGGGCCTTGTCCACCTCGTAATTGCAGCTCTGCAGCAGCTTGGCGATGATGTTCTCGACATCCTCGCCCACATAACCAGCCTCGGTCAGCGTGGTCGCGTCGGCCATCACGAAGGGGACATTTAGCTGGCGCGCCAGGGTCTGAGCCAGCAGGGTCTTGCCCGAGCCCGTGGGGCCGATCAGCAGGATGTTGCTCTTGGCGAGCTCGACCTCGTCCTTGCGCGCCTGCTCCTTGTGCTGCAGGCGCTTGTAGTGGTTGTAGACGGCCACCGCCAGCGTGCGCTTGGCGGCCTCCTGGCCGATGACGTAATTGTCCAGGTTGGCCTTGATCTCGGCCGGCGTGGGCAGGCTGCCACGGCCCTGCGCACCTTCCGTGCTGGCGGGCAGCTCGTCGCGGATGATCTCGTTGCACAGCTCGATGCACTCGTCACAGACGAAGACCGAGGGACCGGCGATCAGCTTCTTGACCTCGTGCTGGCTCTTGCCGCAGAAAGAGCAGTACAGGGTTTTTTCGCTGGTCGTGCCTTTTTTGTCCGCCATGGGGGGAACGCCTTTTCCGGATATGTCCGAATCTATGATAACCAAGCGGCGCCGGCCCCTGTCCAGGGGCTGGCGCCAGAAAACAACAGCCTCAGACCGGGCTCAGGGACGCTTGGCGATCACCTGATCGACCAGACCGTAGTCCTTGGCTTCATCCGCCGACAGGTAGTAATCACGCTCGGTGTCGCGCTCGATCTTGTCCAGCGGCTGGCCGGTACGCTCGGCCAGGATCTTGTTGAGCTGCTCGCGGGTCTTGAGGATCTCGCGCGCGTGGATCTCGATCTCGGTCGCCTGGCCCTGGGTGCCGCCCAGGGGCTGGTGGATCATGACCTTGGAATTGGGCAGCGAAAAACGCTTGCCCTTGGCGCCAGCAGCCAGCAGGAAAGCGCCCATGCTGGCGGCCATGCCGATGCACAGCGTGGACACATCGGGCTTGATGAAGTTCATCGTGTCGTAGATCGCCATGCCGGCGCTGACCGAACCACCGGGTGAATTGATGTAGAAGGAAATGTCCTTGTCCGGGTTCTCACTCTCCAGGAACAGCAGCTGGGCCACCACGAGGTTGGCCGTCTGGTCGTTCACCGGGCCGACCAGGAAGACCACGCGCTCCTTGAGCAGGCGCGAGTAGATGTCGTAGGACCGTTCGCCGCGGCCCGACTGTTCGATCACCATCGGGATCATGCCGAGGGCCTGGGTATCGAGGGCGCCGTTGTAGGCGGTGTTGCGCAGATTCATGCTCACTCCAAATGTCTGGGCCTTACTGTACAGAAAATTTCCGGCCCAAAAGCAGGTGGGGCCTGAGCCCCGGACTGCAAGCCCGGAGCCGGCCCCACTCACAATGAGGTTTCAGGCGCGGATCAGGCCTGGCCCATCAGCTCGTCGAAGGAAATCGCTTTCTCGCTGACCTTGGCCTTGCCCAGGACGAAGTCGGTGACGTTGTTCTCGATCACCACAGCCTCGACCTCGGCCATGCGACGGTTGTCGCCGAAGTACCAGCGCTTCACGTCTTCCGGGCGCTCGTAGCTGGCGGCCAGTTCGTCCACATGGGCCTTGATCTGCTCGGGCGTAGCCTGCAGGTTGTTGACACGCACCAGCTCGGCCACCACCAGGCCCAGGCGCACACGGCGCTCGGCCTGGGCCGTGAACAGCTCGCCCGGGATCGGCGCCTTGTCGGCGTCCTTGATGCCGCGCTGCTTGAGGTCGGCACGCGCGCCTTCGACCATGCGGTCGATCTCGGCCTGGACGATGGACTTGGGCAGGTCCAGCTCGGCCTTGGCCACCAGGGCATCCATCACGGCCTGCTTGTTGCGGGCTGCCAGGCGCGACTTGACCTCGCGTTCCAGGTTCTTCTTGATGTCGGCATTCAGGGCTGCCACAGTGCCTTCGGCCACACCCAGGGACTTGGCCAGGGCATCGTTCACTTCAGGCAGGTGGGCCGCCTCGATCTTCTTGAGGGTCACCAGGAAGTCGGCCGTCTTGCCGGCCACGTCCTTGCCGTGGTAGTCGGCCGGGAAGGCCAGCGGGAAGGTCTTGCTCTCCCCCGACTTCATGCCGCGCACGGCGTCCTCGAACTCCTTGAGCATCTGGCCTTCACCGACCAGGAACTGGAAGTCGTCGGCCTTGCCGCCGGCGAAGGGCTCGCCGTCGATCTTGCCCTCGAAGTCCACGGTCACACGGTCGCCGTCCTGGGCCGCGGCATCGGCGGCGCGCTGGGCAAAGGTGCGACGCTGCTTGCGCAGGATGTCCACGGTCTTCTGGATGGCGGCATCGCTGACCTCGGAGGTCACCTTCTCGATTTCCGCGGACGCCAGGTCACCGATCTTGACCTCGGGATAGACCTCGAACACGGCGTCAAAGGTCACCTGCCCTTCGGGCGAGCCCTCTTTCTCGGTGATCTTGGGCTGGCCAGCCACGCGCAGCTGGGCTTCGTTGGCGGCCTGGGCAAAGGCCTCACCCACCTTGTCGTTCAGCACTTCGTAGTGCACGGAATAACCATAACGCTGGGCCACCACGTTCATCGGCACCTTGCCAGGACGGAAACCGTCCATCTTGACGGTACGCGCCAGCTTCTTGAGGCGGCTGTCGACTTCGGTCTGGATGGCTGCCAGCGGCAGGCTCAGGGTGATCTTGCGCTCGAGCTTCTCGAGGGTTTCAACGGTAACGGCCATGGCTCACTCCAATCTATAAAAACAGGGCAGCAGGCAGACGCGCTGCGGTGCTGGTGCGCGGGGGGGGACTCGAACCCCCACACCATTGCTGGCGTCAGGACCTAAAACCAAAATACCGAAAATTCCAGTCAACGCAAGCTGTTGATTTAATTGGATTTTCCGGAAAATTGATGTGAATTTCCGACTTTTCCCACACTATTCCCCACACTGACCTACGGTCACCCACGCAATTCGGCCCCAAACGCAACAAGCAAACCAAGGAAGCAGAACAGCATGCAGGTGGAGACCCAGCATGAGCGAGGGAAAGCTACCCACGCGCGAAAAGCTTTCGATTCTACCCTTTTGTGTTGCCGTCTTACCCCTCACCCAGTAGCCATCAACCCTGACTCCCCCCAAAAAAAAGTAAAGCCACCTGACCTACGCTGTATACCGAATCGAACGTCTGCAAACGATTTTTGCCGCATCCGACATGGATGCAAAAACACAGTCGGAAGCAATTTCTGCGATCTGATCACCCTACACCGAACGAACGGCAGCGCTTCACAGCTCGACCAGAAGCTGCCCGCGCTTGACAAACTGGCATTTTTTCACAACTCGATTTGAAATTTGGGTTCACCCCCCCCCGCCGATATTTTGGGAATCTGACATTGGAGGTGCCGTGCATAATGAGACGAAAAACCAAGACAACTGCAGGGGGCATTTGAGATGGCCTAGCTGAGATAAGTCACCGGGGGCTGGTTGATGCAGGCCGCTCACCAGAAGCGTACGGACAAAGCAATGAACTTCATCACAAATCTCAAAATCGGCACCCGTCTCGGCCTGGGCTTCGGGCTGATGCTGTTGCTGCTGGTCGTCGTGGCCGGCTTGGGCCTCAATCGCATGGCCACCCTGAACCAGGCGGTAGAAGAAATCACCCAGGTCAACAACCCGGAGACCAAGCTGGCGGTGACCATGCGCCTGGCGGTCAACCAGGTGTCGATGGGCGTGCGCGACATGATCATCCTGACCGACATGGCCGAGATGAAGAAGGTCGAGGAGCACATCAAAGCCGACCGTAACGCATACAACACCGCCGAAGAGAAGCTGGGCAAGATGTTCGACACCCTGGCCGGCACCACGGCCAAGGAAAAAGAGCTGTTCGCCAAGGTCAAGGAATGGCGCGACAAGACGCGCCCGCTGAACAACAAGGTGATCGAGTTGGGGCTGGCCAACAAGGCCGAGGAAGCCACCAGGATTTTCACCAGCGAAGTGCTGGCCGCGCAAAACCAGTGGCTGGCCGCGCTTGCCGAGCTGGCCGATTTTGAAGAGAAGCTCAACGATGAAGCCGGCGAAGCCGCCGCACAGGTCTACAAGGACGCGCGCCTGATGCTGATCGCCCTGGGCGTCACCGCGTTGGTGCTGGGCGTGCTGGCGGCGGTGCTGATCACCCGCTCCATCACCGCCCCGATCAACCAGGCCGTGACGGTAGTCCAGACCGTGGCCGCCGGCGACCTGACCTCGCGCATCCACGCTGACAGCAAGGATGAAACGGGCCAACTGCTCGCCGCCATGCAAGGCATGCAGGAAAGTCTGGCCAAGGTGGTCTCCACCGTGCGCCAGGGCAGCGAAAGCGTGGCCACCGCCAGTGCGCAGATCGCCTCGGGCAACACCGACCTGTCCGCCCGCACCGAAAGCCAGGCCAGCGCGCTGGAAGAAACCGCCGCATCTATGGAGGAACTGAGCTCCACTGTCAAGCAAAACGCCGACAACGCCAAACAAGCCAACCAACTCGCGCAGGGCGCTTCCAGCGTGGCCATCAAAGGTGGCGAAGTCGTCACCCAAGTCGTGGGCACGATGAAGGAGATCAACGACTCTTCCAAGAAGATTGCCGACATCATCAGCGTGATCGATGGCATCGCCTTCCAGACCAATATCCTGGCACTCAACGCTGCCGTCGAGGCCGCTCGTGCAGGCGAGCAAGGCCGCGGCTTTGCCGTGGTGGCGGGCGAGGTGCGCTCCTTGGCCGGCCGCTCGGCGGAAGCGGCCAAGGAAATCAAGACGCTGATCACCGCCAGCGTGGAGCGGGTGGAGCAAGGCACGGCCTTGGTCGATCAGGCCGGCACCACCATGGAGGAGATCGTTGGCAGCATCAGGCGCGTCACCGACATCATGGGCGAGATCAGCGCGGCCAGCAGCGAGCAAAGCGCTGGCGTGGCGCAAGTGGGCGAAGCGGTGAGCCAGATGGATCAGGCGACACAGCAAAACGCCGCCTTGGTGGAAGAGATGGCTGCCGCTGCATCCAGCCTCAGCACGCAGGCACAAGACCTCGTGCAAGCGGTCAGCGTCTTCAAACTCGATCAAAGCATGACTGGCGGTGCGCCTGTGCGCCATGTCAGCATCGCGCCGACGGCCATGGGCAAGCCGCAATCTTCGTCATCCAAGCTGGTGGCCAAGTCGGCTCCGGACAGGCCCGCGTTGACAACCTCGGCGGTCAAGTCAACTTCTGCCGCAGACCAGAAGGACTGGGAGACCTTCTGAGTTCATGCCTCACCGCAGTCCGGGGCGAGGGCGTGACCTTTGCCCCGGAAAGCGGGCAGGAGTCATGGGTGGATGATTTCTCCAATTGAACGAAGACGACGAAGCAGATGCGTCCGCTGTCCACATCGGCTCCGCACGCCAGTTATGTAACCTGGAGCAAGACGATTGCTTGTCATTCTCTGCCCCCACACTTCCCCCACATCTCCAGTCCGGAAACACACCTTCTCAAAAACCTGGTGTGTATTTGTAGACAAAAAAGTGTGAATGCAGAGGGTTGAACCTAATTTCCAACCATCCCCGAAAGGAATGAGCTGCGAAACTGGTGCGCGGGGGGGGACTCGAACCCCCACGGTGTAACCGCCAAGACCTAAACCTGGTGCGTCTACCAATTTCGCCACCCGCGCGGGTCCAAACAAAATGGGGAGGCCCGGACAGACCTCCCCATGAAATCGGTCAACCTGGCATTTTAACCCTGCCAGCAAGCCCGTCGGCTCAATGGGGGCCGGGCTGTCCCGGTGTTTCGCGCTTCACGCGAAACCATGCGGGTCTTGCGCTACGCGCCCGCACCGCAGGGCGGGTTTAGGACTACGCCGGTGTTTCGCGCTTCACGCGAAACCATGCGGCGTACATCGCCGGCAGCGCCAGCAGGGTCAGCACGGTGGCGACGATCAAGCCGCCCATGATGGCCACGGCCATGGGACCCCAGAAGACCGAACGTGAGAGCGGGATCATGGCCAGCACGGCGGCAGCGGCGGTCAGCACGATGGGGCGCAGGCGGCGCACGGCCGACTCGACAATGGCGTCCCAGGTCGGCACGCCGTTGGCGCGGTCCTGCTCGATCTGGTCGATCAGGATCACCGAGTTGCGCTGGATCATGCCCATGAGCGCGATCACCCCCAGCAGGGCCACGAAACCGAAGGGCCGGTCGAGCACCAGCAAGGCGCCGGCCACCCCGGCCAGGCCCAGCGGACCGGTGAGGAAGACCAGCATGGCGCGGCTGAAACTCTGCAGCTGCAGCATCAGCAAGGTGAAGGTCAGGAACAGCATGATGGGCATGCCGGCGGCGATCGAGCCCTGGCCCTTGCTGCTCTCCTCCACAGCGCCGGCCACCTCAATGCGGTAGCCGCCGAGGCCGGCGAGACGCCACTTGGCCTCGAGGGCGCGCAGGTTCGGCAGCAGTTCGGCCGTCAGCGTCGCACCCTGCATGCCCTCGACCGCGTCGCTCTGCACGGTGATGCCGTACTCGCGGTTCTCCCGCCACATGACCCCCGGCTCCCAGGTGAAGACCGGCTTGGCGATCTGGGTCAGCGGAATGGATCGACCGCTGCTGGTGGGCAGGTAGGCATTGGCCAGGTCGGTGATGGCGTTGCGCTCGTCCACGGGCTGACGCAGCACGATGTCGATCAGCTTGTCGCCCTCGCGATACTGGCCCACAGTCTGACCGATCAGCAGGGTACGCGAAGCCTGGGCGATGGACTGGCTGCTCACTCCCAAGGCGCGTGCCTTGGCCTGGTCCACTTCCAGGCGCAGCACCTTGACCGACTCGTTCCAGTTGTCGTTGACGCCGCGGGTGTTGGGGCTGGCACGCATGACCTCCTTGACCTCGTCGGCCCGCTCACGCAGCACGGCAGGGTCGCTGCCCACCACGCGAAACTGCACCGGATAAGGCACGGGGGGCCCGTTGGGCAGCAACTTGACGCGCCCGCGGGCCTCAGGGAACTCCTGGGCCAGCAGCGCAGGCAGCTTCAGGCGCAGCTGCTCGCGCGTCTTGAGATCGGTCGGCAGCACAATGAGCTGGGACACATTGGTCTGCGGGAAGACCTGATCCAGCGGCAGGTAGAAGCGCGGGACGCCCGAGCCCACCCAGGTGCTGACAGAACTCACGCCGGCCTCGCCCATCAGGCGCTGCTCCACCCGGCGCGTCACGGCCTCGTTGGCCGAGAAGGAGGTGCCCTCGGGAAACCAGAGGTCGACCAGAATCTCGGGACGGCTTGAGTCGGGAAAGAACTGCTGCTGCACCTTGCCCATGCCAGCGATCCCCAGCGCGAAGGTCAGCACCGTGGCGCCGATGGTGATCCAGCGGTGCTCCACGCACCAGTTCACCGCCTGGCGGAAACGGTTGTAGAAGGGCGTGTCGAAATGTTCGTGCGGGCCATCGGCAGGCGCCGTCTGGGATGCCACATGATGCGGCTGGGCCTTGAGCAGAATCGTGCCCAGGTAGGGCACGAAGTAGACCGAGACGATCCAGCTCAGCACCAGCGCCAGCGCCGTGACGCCGAAAATGGCAAAGGTGTACTCACCCACGGCCGACTTGGCCATGCCGATGGGCAGGAAGCCGGCCGCCGTGATCAGCGTGCCCGTGAGCATGGGCATGGCCGTGATCTCGTAGGCGAAGGTGGCTGCGCGCACCTTGTCGTAGCCCTCCTCCATCTTGCGCACCATCATCTCGACGGCGATGATGGCGTCGTCCACCAGCAGGCCCAGGGCGATGATCAGCGAGCCGAGCGAGATCTTGTGCAGGCCGATGCCCCAGTACTGCATGCCCAGGAAGGTCAAGGCCAGCACCAGCGGGATGGTGATGCCCACCACCAGGCCGGGCCGCATGTCCACGTAGTAGCGTTTCCACAGCGGCAGGTGCTGCGCGTTCTGGTGCTTGTGCAGGCCCAGGCTGATGAAGCTGACGGCCAGCACGATGATCACGGCCTCGATCAGCACCTTGACGAATTCGTTGACCGAGGTCGCCACCGCACGCGGCTGGTCCTGCAGCTGCACGAGCTCGATACCGGCAGGCAGGGTCCGTTCGATGTGATCGGTCGCCGTCTTCAGCGCCTTGCCCAGCGCAATGATGTCCCCGCCCTTGGCCATGGAGATACCCAGAGCGATGACCTGCCGTCCCTGGTGGCGCACCTTGATGCCGGCCGGGTCCACATAGCCGCGCTTGATCTCGGCGATGTCGCCCAGGCGCAGCTGGTTGCCCGTGCTGCCACGGATGGGCATGGCGCGCAGCTGGTCCACGGCCTCGAACTGACCGGCTACGCGCACCTGCACCACGTCCAGCGGCGTCTGCACCGAACCCGCACTTTCCACCGCGTTCTGCTGGCCCAGCTGGCTCAGCACCTGGTTCAGGTCCAACCCGAGCTGCGAGAGGCGCTTCTGCGAAATCTCGACGTAGATCTTCTCGTCCTGCACGCCGAAGAGCTCGACCTTGGCGACATCGGGTACGCGCAACAGCTGCTGGCGTACGTCATCGGCGAAGACCTTGAGCTCGGCATCGCTGAAGCCGTCGGTCTGCAAGGCGTAGATCACGCCGTAGACATCGCCGAACTCGTCATTGAAGAACGGCCCCTGGATGCCTCCTGGCAGGGTGCCGCGCATGTCGCCCACCTTCTTGCGCACCGTGTACCAGGTGTTGGCCACATCGGCGGCCTTGGTCGAGTCCTTGAGCTGGAAGATGATCTGGGACTCGCCCGGCTTGGAGTAGCTGCGGATCTTGTCGGCCCCCGGCACCTCCTGCAGCGTGCGCTCGATCTTGTCGGTCACCTGCTCGGCCACCTGCTGGGCCGTGGCGCCGGGCCAGTAGGTGCGCACCACCATGGCCCGGAAGGTGAAGGGCGGATCCTCGTCCTGCCCGAGCTGGAAATAGGCCGCGAAGCCCAGCACCATCAGCACGATGAGCAGGTAGCGCGTGAGGGCCGGATGCTCGATGGCCCAGCGAGACAGATTGAAGCCGGCGGAAGGATCCTTGCGATTCATGCGCGCCTCACTTGCCGTCGGCCACAGGCACGGAAGTCGTGTCCACCGCGGTCTGCGGCGGGCCGCTCAGGCTCTGCGCCGTCTTCTCGCGATAAAGCATGACCTTCTGGCCGGGCGCAAGCACGTGCACGCCGGCCGTCACCACCTGCTGGCCTTCCTGCAGACCCGCCGCCACCACCGCCTCATTACCGTCGGCCGTGGCAATCTGCACCGGCTGAGAACGCACGGTCATGCTCTGCGGGTCCAGCACCCACACCGCCGTGGCCTGACCGTCCTGGCGCAGCGCACTGGTCGGCAGCTTGATGGCCAGCACGCGCTCGCCATTCTTCACCTTGGGCTGTACCGTCACCGTGGCGCCCAGGGGCGGCAGCTCGCGGCCCTTCAGTCCCACCTTGACGAGGTAGGTGCGCGTCACCGGGTCGGCGCTGGCCGAGACCTCACGCACCTTGCCGGGCAGCCGGGTCTGGCCCGGCCAGACCCGTACCTCGACCGCAGCCCCGTCAGGCATCAGGCCCAACTGGTCCTCTGGCACCGAAAACACGGCATCGCGTCCGCCGTCCTGGGCCAGACGCACCACGGGCTGGCCGGCACTGACCACCTGCCCGGTCTCGGCCTCGATGGCCGTCACGACGCCCGCCGTATCGGCCACCAGCGTGGTGTAGCTGCCCTGGTTGCGCTGGCTGGCCAGCTGGGCCTGGGCCTGGTCCACCTGGGCCTGGGCCGCCTTGAGGTTGGCCTCGCGGCGCTCCAGCTCGGCCCCGCTGATGAAGTTCTGCTCGCGCAATTCCTTGAAGCGCTTGAAGTCGGCCGCCGCCAGGTCGCGGTTGGTCACCGCTGCCGCGTACTGAGCCTGGGCGGCATCGGTCGCCAGACGGTAGTCCTGCGGGTCCAGGCGAGCGAGCACCTGCCCGGCGCGTACGCGCTGACCCAGCTCGACCTCACGGCTGACCAGCTTGCCCGCCACCCGAAAACCCAGGCGTGATTCGATGCGGGGCCGGACCTCCCCCGAAAACTCCTGCCGGGCCTCCAGGCCGCCGCTGCGCACGGTCATGACCTTGACGGCGCGCACAGGCTCTTCGACCGGTGCGGAAGGACTGCAGGCAGACAGCAGCGTCAGCAGCGACAGGGACAAGACGGCACGGGCCAGGTGAGGCGCACGCAGGGCGCGATGTTCGGACATGGGAAACCCCGGGAAGTGGCTGAGAAATTAATAACCGACTGGTCAGTAATCTAGGTAAAAACCCGATCCATGTCAAGCACGGCGAGAATCCACGGCGTGAACAAGCCCATCCCCGCCCCGATCGAGCACTACGAAAACTTTCCGGTTGCCTCCTGGCTGTGCCCGCCCCGTCTGCGCCCCCCGATCGCCGCGATCTACCACTTTGCCCGCACCGCCGACGACCTGGCCGACGAGGGCGAGTCCAGCGCCGACCAGCGCCTGGACGACCTCGCCGCCTACCGCGCCGACCTGCTGGCCACGGCCCAGGGCCTGCCGGCCAGCGGGCGCTGGCCCCAGGTGTTCGGGCCGCTGGCCACCCAGCTGCAGGCCTTCGCATTGCCCGTGCCCCTGCTGGACGACCTGCTCGATGCCTTCGCCCAGGACGTGCGCAAGACCCGCGACGCCGAGGGCTACGCCGACCGCGCCGAATTGCTGGACTACTGCCGCCGTTCCGCCAACCCCGTGGGCCGCCTGCTGCTGCACCTCTACGGCGTGGAGGACGCCGCCGCCCTGCGCCAGAGCGACGCCATCTGCAGCGCCCTGCAGCTCATCAACTTCTGGCAGGACCTGAGTCGCGATGTCCCGCGCGGCCGCCACTACCTCAACGACGCCGACTGCGCCGTCCACGGCGTGACGCGTGCCGAGATCGAGGCCCTGCGCCCCACCCCCGCCCTGCTGGCCCTGCTTGCCGAGCAGGTGCGCTGGGCCCGCGAACTCATGCGCGAAGGCGCCCAGCTCGTACACCGCGTGCCGGGCCGCGCCGGCTGGGAGCTGCGCCTTGTAGTGCAGGGCGGCCTGCGCATCCTCGACCGGATCGAGGCGCTGGACCACAACAGCCTGCAACACCGCCCCACGGTCCGTGCGGCCGATGCGCCGCGCCTGCTGTGGCGCGCGCTGTGGATGTGACAATCGGGACCGATCACCCCAGCACCATGAGCACCCCCGAGCAATACGTCCAGGACAAGGCCGCCGCCTCCGGCAGCAGCTTCTACTACGCCTTCCTCTTTCTGCCCAAACCGCGCCGCGCTGCCATCACGGCCTTCTATGCCTTTTGCCGCGAGGTGGATGACGTGGTCGACGAGGTCTCCGATCCCGGCGTAGCCCAGACCAAACTGGCCTGGTGGCAGGCCGAGGTGCAGCGCGCTTACGCGGGCCAGCCCGGCCACCCCGTGCTGCAGGCCCTCATGCCCCATGTGGCAACCTACGGCATCGAGGCGCGGCATCTGCTGGCCGTGATCGAAGGCTGCCAGATGGATTTGCAACAGACCCGCTATCTCGACTACCCCGGTCTGCAGAGCTACTGCCATCTGGTCGCCGGCATCGTCGGTGAAGTCGCCGCGCGCATCTTCGGCCAGACGGAAGAGACCACCACGCGCTACGCCCACACCCTGGGCCTGGCCTTCCAGCTCACCAACATCATCCGCGACGTCGGCGAGGACGCGCTGCGCGGCCGCATCTACCTGCCGGTCAGTGAGCTGCAGCAGTTCGACGTCAAGGCGCACGAAATCCTCAACCGCCAGTATTCCGAGCGTTTCACGGCGCTGATGAAGTTCCAGGCTGAGCGCGCGCACCGCCTCTACGATGAGGCCCTGGCCCTGCTGCCAGCCAACGACCGGCGCGCGCAGAAGCCCGGTCTCATGATGGCCAGCATCTACCGTACCCTGCTGCGCGAGATCGAACACGACAACTTCCAGGTGCTGCACCAGCGCATCAGCCTCACGCCGCTGCGCAAGCTCTGGCTGGCCTGGCGGGTGCAGGCGCTGGGCCGGCTATGAGGCTGGGCATTGTCGGTGCCGGCTGGGCCGGACTGGCCGCGGCCGTGCAAGCTGTGCAGAACGGCCACCAGGTCACGGTCTTCGAGGCTGCGCGCACGCCGGGTGGCCGGGCCCGTGGTCTGGAGATCACGCTGCCCGAGGGTCGCAGCGTGACCGTGGACAACGGCCAGCACATCCTGATCGGCGCCTACACGGACGCACTGCGCCTCATGCGCACGGTGGGCGTCGATCCCGACACCTCCATGCAGCGCCTGCCGCTGACCCTGCAGTATCCCGACGGTCAGGGCCTGCGCCTGCCCGATCTGCCTGTCCCGCTGGACGTGCTGGCCGGCATCCTGCGCAACCGGGCCTGGCCGCTGCGCGAGCGCCTGGGCCTGCTGCGCGCCGCCCTGGGCTGGAAGCTGACGGGATTCGTTTGCGCGGACACGCTCAGCGTGGCCGAACTGTGCGCCGGGCTCGGCCCGCACGTGCAGGCCGAGCTGGTGGAACCGTTGTGCGTCTCCGCGCTCAACACGCCGGCCCAGCAGGCCAGCGCACAAGTCTTCCTGCGCGTGCTGCACGACGCCCTCTTCGCCGTGCGCGGCGGCTCCCAGCTGCTGCTGCCGCGCGCCGACCTCGGCGCCCTCTTCCCCCAGGCCGCCGTCGCCTGGCTGCAGGCACACGGCGCCACCGTGCACAGCGGCAGCCGCATCACCACCTTGCAGCAGGACGGCCCCGGCTGGCTGCTCGACGGCCAGCACTTCGACACCATCCTGCTGGCCTGCTCGTCCACAGAAGCCGCACGCCTGGCCACGCCGCTGAACCCCGGCTGGGCCGCCACCGCCGAAGCCCTGCACTTCGAAGCCATCACCACCGTCTACGCCTGGGCAAAGGACGCGCGCCTCGCCGCCCCCATGCTGACGCTGCGTCCCGATGCACGGCAGCCCGCCCAGTTCGTTTTCGATCGCGGCCAGCTCGGCGGCCCGGCGGGCCTGCTGGCCTTTGTGCTCAGCGCCAGCCGCGGCGAACGCGAGGCCCTGCAGGCCCAGGTGCTGACCCAGGCGCAAGCCCAGCTGGGCCTGCAGCTGCAGGCCGTGCAGACCGTGGTGGAAAAACGCGCCACCTTCGCCTGCACGCCCGGCCTGCAACGCCCGCCCCGGCAGATCGCGCCGGGCCTGCAGGCCTGCGGCGACTACATCGAAGGCCCCTACCCCGCCACACTCGAAGGCGCGGTGCGCAGCGGCCTGGCCGCGGCACAGGCGCTGACCCGATGATAAAAACGCGAAGACATGCAACCGGAAAGCTGCTCACGATGAAACGCCTGTTCAAAGTCATCTTCGTCCTGCTCATGGTGCTGCTGACCGCGCTGGCCATCGCCGTGGCCGCAGGCGTCTGGCACGCGCGCAGCAAGCTGCCGCAGCGCAGCGGCACCCTGTCCCTGCACGGCCTGCAGGCGCCGGTGCAGGTGAACTGGGACGAACGCGGTGTCCCGCACATCCAGGCGCAGAACGAGGCCGATCTCTACCGCGCCCTGGGCTTCCTGCACGCGCAGGACCGGCTGTTCCAGATGGAGATGGTGCGTCGCCTGGCGCGCGGCGAACTGGCCGAGATCCTGGGCGCCAAGCTGGTCGATACTGACCGCCTCTTCCGCACGCTGGAACTGCGCGCCCAGGCGGAGCAAAGCATCCAGCGCATGGACCGCAACAGCCCCGCCTGGCTGGCCCTGCTGGCCTATCTGGACGGCATCAACGAATTCCAGGACACCCGTCCCCTGCCCGTCGAGTTCGACGTGCTGGGCATCCAGCCTCAGCACTACACCCCGGTGGACACGTTGGCCGTCGCCGGCTACCTGGCCTACAGCTTTGCCGCCGCCCTGCGCACCGAGCCCGCGCTCACCTATGTGCGCGACCAGCTGGGCCCCGACTACCTGCGGGCCTTCGAGCTCGAATGGCAGCCGCTGGGCGTACTCGGCCCCATGGCGCAGCGTCCCGTCAAGCAAGGCGCGCCGCGGCTGAGCCAGGCCGACTGGCAGTCGCTGGCCCGCGTGGCCGAGGTGAGCCAGCAGGCACTGGAGCTGGCCGGCGTGCCGCTGTTCGAGGGCAGCAATGCCTGGGCCATCGCCGGCACGCGCACGGCCAGCGGCAAACCCCTGCTGGCCGGTGATCCGCACATCGCCTTCAGCCTGCCCGCAGTCTGGTACGAGGCGCATCTGAACGCCCCGGGCTTCGAGCTCTATGGACACTTCCAGGCGCTCAATCCCTTCGCGCTGCTCGGGCACAACCAGCAGTTCGGCTGGAGCCTCACCATGTTCCAGAACGACGACATGGACCTCGTGGCGCTGCGGACCAACCCGGCCCGGCCCAGCCAGGTGGCCTACCAGGGCCAGTGGGTGGAGCTGCGCACACGCACCGAACTCATCCAGGTCAAGGGGGCCGAGCCGGTGAGCGTCACGCTGCAGCGCTCGCCGTTCGGCCCGGTGATCAACCAGGCCTTCCCCGACAGCCTGGGGCAGGCCCCCGTCGCCCTGTGGTGGACCTTTCTCGAGACCGAGAACCCGGTCATGGAGGCCTTCCATGAACTCAACCGCGCCGACACATTGGCCAAGGCACGCAGCGCGGCTAGCAAGATCCATGCACCGGGCCTGAACATCGTCTGGGCCAATGCAGCCGGTGACATCGCCTGGTGGGCTGCGGCCCGGCTGGTGCAGCGTCCGTTCAACGTCAACCCGAGCTTCATCCTCGACGGTGGCACCGCCCAGGCCGACAAGCCGGGCTACTACCGCTTCGCCGACAACCCGCAGGAGGAAAACCCCGCGCGCGGCTACATCATGTCGGCCAACCACCAGCCGGTGCCACGCAGCGGCGTGCCCGTGCCAGGCTACTACAACCTCTACGACCGCGCGCGCCGGCTCGACCAGCTGCTGCGCACGCGCAGCACGGGCTGGACGGTGGAGCACAGCCAGGCCCTGCAGCTCGATGTGACCACGGACTACGGGCCGCGCGTGCTGGGTCCGCTGCTGCCCCTGCTGCGCGCCATGGCCGGCGAAGATCCCGTGCAGCGTGCCCTGGTCGACCAGCTGGCCGAGTGGGACGGCCGCCATGACAGCGGAAGCATTGCCCCCACGGTCTTCAACCAGTTCCTCTATGAGCTCGCCCGCGCCGCCATGGCCGACGAGATGGGCCCGCAATTCGCCAACCTGCTGCGCACCCGCGCCATCGACCACGCCCTGCCCCGCCTGATGGCCGATGCCTCTTCGCCCTGGTGGGACGACCGGCGCACCGGCAAGCAGGAGAATCGCAACGACATCGTGCAGCAGGCTTGGCAGGCCGCGCTGACCCATTTGCGCGAGACGCGCGGTACCTCCCTGCCCGCCTGGACCTGGGGCCAGAACCACAGCGTGGTGCATGCCCATCCGCTGGGCCGCATGAAGCCGCTGGATCGGCTGTTCAACGTCGGCCCGCTGCCCGCGCCCGGCGGGCGTGAACTGCCCAACAACCTCGCCCAGCCCCTGGGCCCGGCCCCCTGGAGCGTGACCTACGGCCCCTCGACGCGGCGGGTGATCGACTTCGCTGCGCCCGGCCAGGCGCAAGGCATCAACCCGGTCGGCCAGAGCGGCGTGCTCTTCGATCCGCATTACCGCGACCAGGCCCGGGACTATCTGGCAGGGCAGTACCAGCCCATGCACCTCGACACCCGGGCGGTGCAGCGCGCCACGCGCAGCACCCTGCAACTGCTGCCGCGGGACTGAAGGGCGACGTCCGGCCGCCCTGTCCTGTCGCCGGCCGGACAGCCTGTCCATGAGGGGACAGGCTGTCACAGCGCTGACATCAGGCCGCGGCAGCGGCGCCCAGAATCCGCCTCGCCTGCGGCATCGCACCGCCGGGTGACCACCACAGACGAGGAGACCATGGACAAGCTACCGCTCACGGGCACCGCGCGGCGTGCCCTCCTGCGCAGCGCAAGCTGTACCGCCGCCACCCTGGCCCTGCCGGGCCTGCTGCACGCCAAAGCCGAGAGCTGGCGCATCGGCCAGACCGCGGCCCTGACCGGGCCGCTGGCCTGGCCCTTCGTCGAGCTCAACAAGGGCGTCCAGGCCGCCTTCGACGAAGTGAATGAACGCGGTGGCATCGCCGGACGCCCCCTGG
Organism: Burkholderiaceae bacterium; assembly: GCA_019745555.1. Lineage (GTDB taxonomy): Bacteria > Pseudomonadota > Gammaproteobacteria > Burkholderiales > Burkholderiaceae_C > Hylemonella. The sequence continues at coordinate 42,920 of JAIESX010000016.1, forward strand.
AGCTCCTGAGCCTCGACGACGGCGGCGCCACCGAAAAAGCCGCCGCCAACGCGCGCCAGCTGGCCGAACAGGAGCGCGCGCTGTGCCTGTTCGCCTGCGGCGGCACCTCCAGCGTGCTCGGGGTCATGGCCATCGTGCAGCAGGCCCGTGTGCCGCTGATCGCCCCCATCACCGGCATCGACGCCCTGCGCGCCCACCACCCGCTGGTGATCCATGTGCGCGCGGGCTACTCCAACGAGCTCGACCGCATCGTGCGGCAGATTGGTACCGTCAACATAGGGCGCTGCGCCGTGGCCTACTCCGACACGGCCTTCGGCAAGGCCGGCCTGGCCGCCTTCGAGGCGGTGGCCCGCAAGCATGGCAACACGGGCTGGAAGGCGTTCCGGATCGAGGACACGCCCCAGGGCGTGCGCCAGGGCATCGCGGAGATCGCGCGCTTTGCACCCGCCTCCTACCTCTCGCTCTACATCGGTCAGCACAGCCTGCAGTTCGCGCGCGATCTGCGCAACCACGTACAGGCACCCTCCTTCGCGCTCTCGCTGCTGGGCTCCGAGCCCGTGCTCAAGGCCCTGGGCCCGGCGAGTCACGGCATGACCGTGGCCCAGGTGGTGCCGCACCCGCAGGCGCGGGCACTGCCGGTGGTCGGTGCCTACCAGCGCGCCATGCAGAAGATCGGCCACCAGCAGTTCTCCCACGCCTCGCTCGAAGGTTATGTGTCTTCCCGGGTGCTGATCGAGGCGCTGCGGCGCAGCAGCAGGCGCGACGACACGGGCAGCCGGCTGATCGAAGCCTTCCACACCATGCAACCACTGGACCTGGGCGGCTTCGAGCTCGACTACCGGCCCGACAAGCACCTGGGCTCGTCTTTCGTCGAGCTGACCTTCTTCAACGGTTCGCGGTATCGGCGCTGAACTGCGGGCGCAGGAGGGCGCACAGCGCGCTCATGTCGTTCACCGTGGCATGTGGCCGGTGCGCCTCGTGCGTCCAGTCCTGACCGTCACGGTTGACCCAGACGGTCTGCAGGCCGGCGTCGAGCGCGCCCACCACGTCGAGCCGGGCATCGTCGCCCACGTGCAGCACCTCCTGCGGCGCTACACCCACGGCCTCGGCCGCGGCGTGGAAGATGCGCGCATCCGGCTTGCCCACGCCGAACTCCTGCGCACTGAAACCGGCGCTGAAGTAGCGCCCCAGGCCGATGCGCTGCACGTCGGCATTGCCGTTGGACACGGCCACGACCGGGAAACGCTGCGCCAGCCAGGCCAGGGCGGGACGCGCGTCGTCAAAGAGCTGGACGCGCATGCGCTCGGCGATGAAGACCTCGTAGGCCGGGGTCACCAGCGCCGTGTCCTCACCCTGTTGTTGCAGCGTCAGGCGGATCTGTTCCTGGCGCAGGGCTCGCAGGTCGTGGCTGAGCTCGGGGCGTTCGGCGATCAGCTGGCGGCGCAGCGCCATGCGCTGCTCGGTATCGGACAGCCAGATCGCCGTCTTCGGCGCCCGCGGGCGGAGCCAGTCCTGCAGCGCCTGTTCGGCACGGGCGATCACGGGCCAGATGGGCCAGAGCGTGTCGTCCAGATCGAGAGAGATGGCCTTGATGCGTGAGAGGTCGAGCGAGCTAATCATGACTCGGCGAGAATACAGCATGGCTTTCCGCAAAGAACCCTCCTATACCCATGGTCAGGCCCCGGGCACGGCCGTGTTGCTGTGCAATCTGGGCACCCCTGACGCCCCCACGCCGGCCGCGCTGCGCCGCTATCTGGCCGAGTTCCTGGGCGACCACCGCGTGGTCGAGATCCCCAAGCCCATCTGGTGGCTGATCCTGCACGGCATCATCCTGCGCCTGCGGCCCGCGAAATCGGCCGCCAAGTACGCCAGCATCTGGACGCCCGAGGGCTCGCCGCTCAAGGTCTGGACCGAGCGCCAGGCCCAGGCCCTGCAGGGCTGGCTGCAGCAGCAGGGCCACCACGTGACGGTGCGTTACGCCATGCGCTACGGCAACCCGTCCATCGCCAGCGAGCTCGATGCGCTCAAGGCCCAGGGCATCACGCGCGTGCTCATCCTGCCGGCCTACCCACAGTACTCTGGCACCACGACCGCCAGTGTGATCGACGCCGTCACGAGCTGGTCAACCAAGGTCCGCAACCTGCCCGAGCTGCGCTTCGTCAACCGCTACCACGATGACCCGGGCTACATCGCCGCGCTGGCCGATCGCATCAGCGCCTACTGGCAGGAACACGGCCGCCCGGACAAGCTGGTGCTGAGCTTTCATGGCGTGCCCGAACGCACCCTGCACCTCGGCGACACCTACCACTGCGAGTGCTACAAGACCGCGCGTCTGCTGGCAGAAAAGCTGGGGCTGACACGCGATCAGGTGCAGCTTACCTTTCAGTCGCGCTTCGGCAAGGCCAAGTGGCTCGAGCCCTACACCGAACCTACCCTGATCGCCCTGGCGCAGGCCGGTGTGAAGCGGGTGGACGTGGCCTGCCCGGGCTTCACCAGCGACTGCCTGGAGACGCTGGAGGAGATCGCGCAGGAAGCACGCGAGGCCTTCCTGCACGCTGGCGGCGGGCAGTTCCACTACATCCCCTGCCTCAACGACAGCGCGCCCTGGATCGAGGCCATGGGCCGGCTGGCCGAGCAGCATCTGGGCGGCTGGCCCACGCGCCAGGCGCCTGATGCGCAAGCACTGGCCGCCTCGCGTGCAGCGGCGCTGGCAGCCGGCGCGAAGAACTAGTCCTTCTTCGGCGGACGCAAGGCACGGTAGGCCGGTCGCGCCAGACAGGCGTGCAGCCAGGCGTTGACCAGGGGGAAGGCTTCCATGAGCTCCCGGGTGGCGCGCACCCAGAGCAGCACGCTGGCCACGCAGAGATCGGCCACGGTGAAGCGGTCGGCGGCCAGATGCGCTTGCCCGCGCGCCTGCTGGGCCGCCAGATGCTGTTCGAGTACGCGCAAGGGGACATGCAGGCGCTGCTCGGCCTTGTCGGCCAGCTCGGGCCTGCGCTCTTGGGGCGCCATGGCAAAGCGGTGCATGAGCACGGTCAGCGCATCCTTCTCCACCTCGGTCATGACCCAGAAGGACCAGCGCAGCGCCTCGGCATCCTCACGCGGCGTGGCCGGCGTGATGCTGCGGCCATCGGCCGCGCCATGCTGGCGCGCGATGTAGAGAGCGCAGGCCATGCTCTCCCAGACGATCACGTCGCCCTCGGGACGCGAATCGACGACGACCGGGATGCGGCCGTTGGGGTTGAGCGTCAGAAAGTCCGGCGTGCGCGTGGCGCCCGCACGGTAATCGGTCTGTACATGCTCGAAAGCCAGGCCCAGTTCGGTCGCGGCCCAGAGGGGACGCAGCGCGCGCGAAGCCTGGATGCCGTAGATGCTCAATGCCATGAAGTCTCCTGAATCAGAACAGACGGCATTGTGCCCAAGCCTGCGGGCCGGGCTTGGACACCCGCTTCAGTCGTGCTGGCGGATGAAACGAAGCACCGCGTCGAGCTGCTCCGGCACATTGAGGGCTGGCGCATGGCCGCAACCCGGCACCTCGATCACCTGCAGACGTCCTGCCCGTCCCGGCCCGCAATCCCGCATGCGGACCACAGTCTCGGGCAACACCAGGTCGGACTCGGCGCCGCGCAACAGCAGCACGGGCTGCGTGAGGCGCTCGTAGTGCTCCCAGAGCAGATAGTCGTCCGGGTGGTTGACGAATTGCTGCACCATGGCCGGGTCATAGTGCGGCGTCACGCGGCCGTCGGACAGGCGGCGCATCGAGGTCTCGGCCAGGCGCCGCCACTGCGCATCGCTGAGCCAGCCGAAGGGCCGGTAAGCCTGGCGGAAAAAGGCCTCGAGCTCGGTCAGGGTCTCGAAGGCGGGCGGGTTGCCCGCGTAAGCGCGGATGCGCGCGATCGCGGCATCGGCCAGCTGGGGCGCGTTGTCGTTGAGCACCAGGCTGCGGATACGACCCTGCAGCTGGGGCTGCAGCAGACCGGCCGCACAGACCGTGCCGATGGCCCCGCCCATGGAGGTGCCCACCCAGTGGGCCGACGCGATGCCCAGCTGCTCGAAGAGATCGGCGGCGATGCGCGCGTAAAAGGCCAGGCAGTACTCCTGCTCGGGCTGCGGGCTCCACTGGCTGTAGCCACGGCCCAGGGTGTCGGGGCAGATCACGCGGTAGCCTTGGGCCGCCAGATGCGCACCCAGCTCGTCCATGTCGCGCCCCGTGCGGGCCAGGCCATGCCAGGCCATCACCGTACGCGTGTGGCCTGCGCCCCACACGGTGCAATGGATTTCGCGTCCTGCGCAGGACAGGTAATGCGAGTCGGGCCTCACGTGGCACCTCCGGCCTTCGATGGGCGTGCCGCCGCGGCGCGCAGGCGCCCCACCACGCCGGTGGGGAAGTAGTAGACCGACAGAACGAACAGCAGACCGAGCCAGAGCAGCCAGCGGTCCGGCGAGAGCAGCGCGGACAGCAGCGGCAGACCGGCTGCGGCCTCGCTGCCCAGGCGCAGCAGGTCCTGCAGATAGCTTTGCGCCACCACGAAGAGCACGGCGCCGATGGCCGAGCCGTAGACCGTGCCCATGCCCCCGATGACGACGATGAGCAGCACGTCCATCATGATCTCGAAGGACAGCGAGGTGTCGGGCCCGTTGTAGCGCAGCCAGACGGCCAGCATGGCACCGGCCAAGCAGGCGAAGAGCGCCGAGATCACGCTGGAGAGCGTGCGGTAGACCACCACGCGATAGCCCAGGGCCTCGGCGCGGAACTCGTTCTCGCGGATGGCCTGCAGCACGCGACCGAAGGGCGAGTTGACGATGCGAAGCAGGGCCAGCAGCAGGACCAGCGCCACCGCGAACAGCAGGTAGTACCTGAGGAACTTGCCGTCGATCATCACGCCCAGCACGGGCTCTTCGAACAGCTCGAAGCTCGGTTGCAGCACGGCCGGCAGCTTGAAGCTCAGGCCGTCCTCGCCACCCGTGAAGTCCGAGAGCTGCGAAGCCAGGGTCTGGAAAGCCGCGGCCACGGCCAGCGTGATCATGGCGAAGAAGATGGCGCGCACGCGCAGCGAAAAGAGGCCGATGACCAGGGCCAGCACCAGCGTGAGCGCCAGGGCGAGCCCCAGGCCCGTGGCCAGCGCGCCCCAGCTGGCGCCCAGGCGCGTGCTGGCGATGGCGATGCCGTAGGCGCCGATGCCGAAGAACATGGTGTGGGCGAAGCTCACGATGCCCGTGTAGCCCAGCAGCAGATCGAAGCTGGCGACCAGCACGATGAAGATCAGCACCTTGGCGGCGACGTTGAGCGCCTTGACGCCGGGCACGATGAAAGGCGCCACGGCCAGCGCGATCAGGATGGCCAGCAGGATCAGCGCCAGGATGCGGCTGCGCGGCAGGTCGTTGGAAATGAGGCGAGTCAGCATGGTCTGGGCCTCAGCGGTTCGCGACCGGGTAGACGCCTTGCGGGCGCCAGAGCAGGATGGCGACCATGAGCGCGATATTGGAGAACAGCGCCACCTTGGGCACCAGGAAGCCCGTGTAGTTGGCCATGAGGCCGACCAGCAGCGCGCCGATCAGCGCGCCCGTGGTGGAGCCCAGGCCGCCGATGATGATGACGATGAAGATCAGCACGTTGACCTGCGCACCCATCTGCGGGATCACGTTCTGCTGGTACAGACCCCACATGACGCCGCCCAGACCGGCCAGCGCGCTGCCCATGACGAACACGCCCACGAAGAGGCGGCGGATGCGGTAGCCCAGGGCCTCGACCATCTCGCGGTCCTGCACACCGGCGCGGATCAGCAG
>JAIESX010000036.1 GCA_019745555.1 Burkholderiaceae bacterium
CATTCCCGTATGGAATCTAGCTACGTGTTTTCGACTTTAATAACCTGTTTTCGACTTTAATTGCACGGAATAACCGTTACGAGTCAGCGTGACCATCATTCGACGGTCACGCTCTTGGCCAAGTTTCTGGGCTTGTCGACATCCGTCCCTCTCGCACACGCCGTGTGATATGCCAGCAGCTGCAGCGGCACCACGTGCAGCAGCGGGGACAGTGCGCCGTAGTGCTCGGGCATGCGGATCACGTGCAGGCCTTCGGCGCTCTCGATCTTCGTATCGCTGTCGGCCAGCACATAGAGCACGCCGCCGCGGGCGCGCACTTCCTGCATATTGCTCTTGAGCTTCTCCAGCAACGCGTCGTTGGGCGCGACGGTCACCACGGGCATTTCGGCCGTGACCAGGGCAAGCGGGCCGTGCTTGAGCTCGCCGGCAGGGTAGGCCTCGGCGTGGATGTAGCTGATTTCCTTGAGCTTGAGCGCGCCTTCGAGGGCGATGGGGTAGTGCAGGCCACGGCCGAGGAAGAGCGCGTTGTTCATGCGCGCGAAGTCCTCGGCCCAGCTCATGATCTGTGGCTCCAGCGCCAGCACGGCCTGCAGGGCCACGGGCAGGTGGCGCATGTCCTTGAGGTGCCGGGCCTCCTCGGCCTCGTCCAGGTGCCCGCGCAGCTGCGCCAGCGCCAGCGTGAGCAGGAAGAGGCCGGCGAGCTGGGTGGTGAAGGCCTTGGTGGACGCCACACCGATCTCCACGCCAGCGCGGGTGATGTAGTGCAGCTTGCATTCGCGCACCATGGCGCTGGTGGCGACGTTGCAGATGGTCAGGGTCTGCGTCATGCCCAGACTCTGCGCGTGGCGCAGCGCGGCCAGCGTGTCGGCCGTCTCGCCGGACTGGCTGATGGTGACGACCAGGGTCCGCGGGTCGGGCACCGAGTCGCGGTAGCGGTACTCGCTGGCCACTTCCACCTGGGTCGGGATCTTCGCGATGCTCTCCAGCCAGTACTTGGCTGCGCAGCCGCTGTAGTAGCTTGTGCCGCAGGCCAGGATCAGCACCTTGTCGACTTCTTTGAAAACCTTGTAGGCGCCGTCGCCGAAGAGCTCGGGCACGATGCCTTCCACGCCCTCGAGCGTGTCGGCGATGGCGCGCGGCTGCTCGAAGATCTCCTTCTGCATGTAGTGACGGTAGGGGCCCAGCTCGGCCGCGCCGCTGTGCGCCTGCACGGTCCTGACCGGGCGTTGCACGGGCTTGTGATCCCGGCCCACGATCCAGTGCTTGCCCAGCTGCAGGTCCACCACGTCGCCTTCTTCCAGGTAGACGATCTGGTCGGTCACGCTGGCCAGGGCCATGGCGTCGCTGGCCAGGTAGTTGGAGCCATCGGCCCCCACGCCCAGGATCAGCGGCGAACCGGCACGCGCGCCGATCACGCGGTGCGGCTCGTCCTTGTGAAAGACGGCGATCGCGTAGGCGCCGTGCATCTGCCTGGTCGCGGCCTTCACGGCCTCGAACAGGTCGCCGTTGTAGAGCGAGTCCACCAGATGCGCGATGACCTCGGTATCGGTCTGGCTCACGAAAACGTAGCCGCGCTTCTGCAAGTCGGCACGCAGCTCCTCGTAGTTCTCGATGATGCCGTTGTGCACCAGGGCCACGCGGGCGGCGCGCGCGGCGGCGTCCGCGCCCGTGCCGTGGCTGAAGTGCGGGTGGGCGTTGTGCACGGCGGGTGCACCATGCGTGGCCCAGCGCGTGTGGGCGATGCCGGTGTAGCCCGTCACCGCATCGCGCTGCACCTGCTCGGCCAGCTCGGCCACGCGCGAGGTGCTGCGTGCGCGCTGCGGACCGGCCGTGGTGTGCACGGCCACGCCGCAGGAGTCATAGCCGCGGTACTCGAGCCGCTGCAGACCCTGCACCAGGACCGGGACGATGTTTTGCTGGGAAACGGCGCCGACGATGCCACACATAGGTGTTCACTCCAGGACAAGAAGCCGCGATGGTAGAAGGCCTGATGAAAAATATCTGATTGATTTTTGGAATAAATTGAACTTTAATTTCATAGAAATCGAAGTTCATCGAAATATTCCAAAAATTGTATTTGAATGGAATCAATCGTCATCGATCAGACCGATCTGTTGCTGCTCGACGCCCTGCAGCAGGACGCCAGCCTGAGCAACCAGGCCCTGGCGGCGCGTGCCCACATCTCGCCGCCCACCTGCCTGCGCCGCGTCAAGCGCCTGGTGGACAGCGGGCTGGTGGAAAAGCAGGTGGCCATCCTCGGCGTGGACAAGCTCACGCCCCTGCTGGGCCACGGGCTCACGGCCATCGTCGAGATCACGCTGGAGCGCCAGGGCGAAGAGGCGCAGACGGCCTTCGAGCAACGCGTCGCCGCCGACGCGGCCGTGCAGCAGTGCTACCGCGTCTCGCCCGGGCCGGACTTCGTGCTCATCGTCCACGCACGCGACATGCCTGACTACCTGGCGCTGGCGCAGCGCCTGTTCACGGCCGACGCCAATGTGCGAAACGTCAAGAGCTACTTCAGCATCAAACGCAGCAAGTTCGGCACGCGCGTGCCGCTGCCGGCACGGCTGCCCGGCTGATCAGACGGCGCGCAGCAGCGTGAAGCTCACGCGGCAGCCGGCCTCGGGCGCGCCCTCGGCGCGGATGCTGCCGCCGTGGCGCTCGACGATCTTGCGTGCCAGCCCCAGCCCCAGGCCCAGGCCCTCGAACTGGCTGGCCCCATGCAGGCGCTGGAACACATGAAAAAGCTTGTGCTGGCGCACCGGGTCGAAACCTACGCCGTTGTCGGCCACGGTGTAGGTGACCCAGCCCTCGGGCGCGAGCTCGGCGCGGATGGCAATCTCCGCCGGCGCACGGCCGCGCGTGAACTTGATCGCGTTCGACAGCAGGTGCACGAAGAGCTGGCGCAGCAGCGCCGCATCACCGAAGAGCACGGGCAGGCCGTCCTGGATCTGCCAGACGATGGACCGCCCTGCACAGGCCTCGGCCAGCTGGGCCTGCGCCTCGGCGATCAGCGTGGCGGCATCGAGCTCCTGCACCTGCAACTCGGTGCGGTCGAGCTGGCTCCAGGCCATGAGGCCGTCGATCTGCTGGCCCAGGGTGCGCGAGGCACCCTGGATGGTGTCCAGATAGCCCGCGGCCTCACCCGGCAGCACCGGCCCCATCTCCTCGCGCAACAGCGCGGCATAGGACAGGATGTGGCGCAGGCTGGCACGCAGGTCGTGCGAGACCGCGTAGGCAAAGTCACCCAGCGCGCCACGCGCCGCGTGGAGCTCGGTGCGCAGCCGTTCGATCTCCAGGTCGTGGGCGGACTCGTCCGACAGGGGTTCGTTGCTCATGCGGTGCTTACTTCTTGTTCTTCTGCGGGCGCTGCCAGTTGCCCAGACTGACCTGCTTGGCGCGCGCCACGGTCAGCGCGCCCGGCGCCGTGTCCTTGGTGATGGTGGAGCCGCCACCCACGGTGCCGCCGGCGCCGATGGTCACGGGCGCGACCAGCACACAGTTGCTGCCGATGTGCACGTCCTCGCCGATCACCGTGGTGTGCTTGTTGGCGCCGTCGTAGTTGGCCGTGATGCTGCCCGCGCCGTAGTTCACGCGCGCGCCCACCTGGGCGTCGCCGATGTAGGCCAGATGGTTGGCCTTGGCTCCCTGGGCCAGCGTGGCGGCCTTGATCTCGACGAAGTTGCCGATGTGCACCTCGTCGCCCAGCTTGGCGCCCGGACGCAGGCGTGCATAGGGACCGATCAGCGCACCGGCCCCGACCTCGATGCGGTCCCTGGCACTGACCCCACCTTCGATGTGCGTGTAGGGATGGATGATCACCCCCGGGCCGATACTGGCATTGCTGATGCTGCAGTGCGCGCCGATGCGCACGCCCTCGCCCAGTTCCACGCGACCGGCGAAGACGCAGTTGATGTCGATCTCCACGTCCTGGCCGCAGAGCAGTTCGCCGCGCACGTCGAAGCGCGCCGGATCGGCCAGGCGCACGCCCTGCTCCATCAGGCTGCGCGCCGCACGCTGCTGGTAGGCACGCTCCAGCTCGGCCAGCTGCACCGGGCTGTTGACGCCGGCGACCTGCAGCGCGTCGACGATCTTGTGGCCCACCACAGGCACGCCCTGCTCAACCGCGAACTTCACCACATCGGTCAGGTAGTACTCGCCCTGGGCGTTCTGGTTGTCCAGCCGGCCCAGCCAGGGCTTGAGCAGGCGCGCGGGCACGGCCATGATGCCGCTGTAGACCTCGCGGATCTGGCGCTGGGCCTCTGACGCATCCTTGTGCTCCACGATGGCCTGCACGGCGCCGGAGCCATCGCGCAGGATGCGCCCATAACCCGCGGGGTCATCGAATTCGATGGTCAACAGGGCCAGCTTGTCGCCGCCGCAGGCCGCGATCAGCGCGCCCAGGGTCTCGACCCGGGTCAGGGGCACATCGCCCGAGAGCACCACCACGATGCCATCATCGGGCAGGGCCGGCACGGCCTGCTGCACCGCGTGGCCCGTGCCCAGCTGTGGCTCCTGGCGCACGAACTGCAGCATGCCGCCGCCCGGATGCACCACGCCGGCCTCGACCTCGGCCGCGCCGTGGCCCGTGATGACCACCACGCGCCGCGCATTCAACCCCACGGCAGTGTCCACCACGTGCTGCAGCAAAGCGCGTCCCGCCAGACGGTGCAATACTTTGGGCAGACGGCTTTTCATGCGGGTGCCTTTGCCCGCGGCCATGATGACCACATCCACTGCCTGTCCGTTCTGCTTCATGCGCCTTCCTGTAATGACTGCCTTGCCCCGCATTATCCGTGTGCCGCTGCTGGTTTTGCTGTTCCTGCTGGGTGGCTGCAGCGCCATGCAGACCGGCTACAACAACGCCCCCTCGCTGCTCTACTGGTGGCTGGACGGTTACGTGGACTTCAACGCCGGCCAGGCTGATCCCGTGCGCGACAGCCTGGTCTCGCTGCAGGCCTGGCACCGGCGCGAGGAACTGCCGGCCTACGCCACCCTGTTGCAGCGCCTGCAGCAGGACGCTGGCCAGGACATCACGCCGGAACTCGCCTGCAGCCAGCTGGATCAGGCGCGCAACCATCTGCAGCGCCTGGGCACGCAGGGCGCCATGTCCCTGGCCCCGCTGATCCCTACCCTGCAAGCGGAGCAGCTGCGCCATCTGGCGCGCCAGCTGGAAAAACACGACCAGAAATGGCGCGAGGAGTGGCTGGACGGCACAGCCGAAGAGCTGCTGCAGCGCCGCCTCAAGCGTACCGTGGCCCGTTACGAAGATTTCTACGGACGCCTCAGTGAAACCCAGCGCCAGTACCTGCGCCAGCGGCTCGCCGAGGTGGGCTTCGACGCCCGCGTCGTCTGGGCCGAGCGCCTGCGTCGCCAGCGCGACCTGCTGCGTGTGCTGCAGGAACACCGCAATGGCGAGCGGCCGGCCCATGTGGAAGCCGAGCTGATGGCCTGGGTACAGCGCAGCTTCGAACCACCCGATCCTGCGACACGCGCTTACCTCAAGGGGCTCGTGTCGCAGGGCTGCCAGACCCTGGCCGGACTGCACAACAGCAGCAGCCCCGAGCAGCGCCGCCGCCTGGCGGGCAAGCTGCAGGGCTACGAAAGCGATCTGCGCGCGCTGATCGCCGCGCGCTGAGGTCTGGCCGCGCAGCCACGGCTCTGCCAGAATGGCCAGACCCCACCCGTACCGGAGGCCTCGCCATGCTCACCCGTTTCGCCCCACTCGTGCTGCTCGGGGGCCTGCTGCTGGCCGGCGCCGCCCAGGCCGGCAACGCGCTCTCCGAGCTGCGGCTCTTCAAGTCCAGCCCCCTGGGCCAGGGCCTGTGGCGCATGGAGCTGGTCTCCAGCGACGACCCGCAGATGGCCCGCGGCGCGGCCGCCATGGGCAAGACGGCCCTGTGCATGGACGTGGCCCGGCGCATGACCCAGGGCTCGCCTGCCGAGAACCCGCAGTGCACGCCCAAGGTGCTGCGCAACACCGACACGCAAGCCGAGATCGAGGTCAGCTGCAAGGACGGCGGCAACTCGCGCATGCTGATGACGCGCGAGAGCGACAAGAGCTATCTGATGGACACCACGGTCAGCAAGGACGGCCAGGCGCGCAACTTCAAGGTCCGCTACACCCACGCCGGCGCCTGCAAGGGCGACAGCATGATGCAGTTCGACAAGAACAGCCCCATGTGCCAGCAGATGGACCCGGCCCGCATGCAGGCGGCCTGCGCCCGCCTGCCCGAGGCCTCGCGCGCGCCATGCGAGCAGCAGATGAAGAGCATGGCCGCGGCCTGCCAGTAGCAGGCCGCGCACCGAAAACCTTCAGCTTTGCAGAGCGGCCCACATCTGCTGGTCGCGCTCGGCGGTCCAGATGCGCGGATGCTTGATGCCGCTGGCCTCGTCATAGGCACGCGTCACATCGAAGGGCAGGCAATGCTCGTAGATGAAGACATGGCCGAAGATGGGATCCATGGCCTTGCGCGTGTGGGCCATGGCGGCCTTGAGGTCCATGCCCTGGGCCACGGCTTCCTGCGCCGCGCGGTACAGCGTCTGCACCCAGCGTTTCGTGTAGTCAAGTGACTTGTTGACGTTGGCATTGCCTTTCATGGCCTCGCCGCGGCCCGGCACCAGGTACTCGGCCTGCAGCGCGCGCAGGGCCTCCAGCGTGGCCGGCCATTCGGCCAGCTGGGCGTCGCCCGTGTAGACGCCGGCCTCGTACTCGACGAGGTCGCCCGAGTACAGCACCTTCTCCTCCTCGACCCAGGCGATGGTGTCGCCGCGCGTGTGGCCCGGGCCCGGGCTCCAGATCTGCACCACCACACCGCCGAGGTTGATCGACAGCTTGCCCGGCACCTCGCCCTTCACGGGGTCGCCACCGCCGATGACCATGGTCGGCCAGGTCAGGCCGGGCACGGTCTCGGCGTTGCGGAACAGGCGCGGGAAGCGCTCCATCTCGCTCTTCATGTCCTGCGCGCCACGCTCGCGGATCAGCTCCAGCGTGCCCTGGCTGGCGATGATCTCGGTCGCACCCTCGGACGCATAGGCATAGGCGCCGAGCACGCGCACCGCGTGGTAATGCGTGAGCAGCACGTACTTGATGGGCAGATCGCTGACGGTGCGGATCTTGGCGATCAGGTCCCGGGCCATGGCCGGCGTGGCCGTGGCATCACTGACCAGGATGAAACGGTCCCCGATGATCACGCCCGAGTTCGGATCGCCTTCGGTGGTGTAGGCCCAGCAGTGTTCGCTCAGGCGCTCGAAGGTGGTCTTCTTGTCCGTCAGGTCGGCTTGCGAGGCGAAGGCTTTGCCCATGGTGGCTCCTAGGTGATGGAGCCGCGATTTTACGGAAGCGTAATCCGTTACGGTTAGCGCAAACCGCGCAACAGCCTCAGCCCAGCCCGGGCACCGGCCATACGACGCCGTTGTCGTTGAGGATGGCGTCCAGCGGCACGTCGTGGGGCTCGGGCTCGAAATCGTCGAGGTAGCCCACGGTGAAGCCCAGGCCCACGGTATGGGGCTTGGGCTGCAGCGTCGCCAGGGTGCGGTCGTAGAAGCCGCCGCCATAGCCCAGGCGATAGCCGCCGGGACCATAGCCCACGCAGGGCACGAAGAGCAGTGTGGGCACGATGACCTCGGTGTCCTTGGGCTTGGGAATACCGTAGGCGTCCTCCTCCATGGGGCAGCCCGGGTACCAGGCGTGGAAGGTCAGGGTCTTGTGCACCTTGTCGATCACAGGCAGGCCGATGCGACGCGGCTGCGGGTTGTCCAGCAGCTCACCGTCCTCTTTCCAGCGGTGCAGGGCCGGCAGGGGATCGAATTCGCCCTTGATCGGCCAATACGCACCGATCACAAGGTCATTGCGCCCCACGAGCCAGATCCGCATCACCTGTTGCAAAAGTGCCGCGCGCTGTAGGCGATCGGGCAGGTTCAGGCGTTGCGTAATCAGTCGCTGGCGCAGGTTTTTCTTCTCTTGTGCCCTTTTTTCCGCTGGAGTGTCCATAATTTCGACATGCGTTTTCAAGTCATTCTGACATCCTTCGCCCTCGGACTGGCTCTGGGTTTGCCCGCAGGGGCTGCACCGGCCAAATCCAAGGTGCGTGTCCAGCCCAACCCGGACGCGCTGATCACCGACATGGCCGAGGCCTACAAGAAGCCCGACACCCGGCGCCTGACCGCCCTGCTGCCCCAGGTCCAGGGCCACGTGCTCGAGCCCTGGGCCGCCTACTGGGAGCTCAGTGCCCGCCTCGAAGAGGCCAAGACAGCTGAGATCGAAGCCTTTCTCACGCGCTATGCCGGCACCTACCAGGAAGACCGCCTGCGCAACGACTGGCTGCTGCTGCTGGGCAAGCGGCGCGACTGGGGTCGCTTCCAGACCGAATACGCCAAATTCCGCATGCAGGACGATCCCGAGGTGCGCTGCCACGCGCTGCACGCGGCCTATGTCACGCAGAACGAGGACGTGGCAGCGCAGGTGCAGGAGCTCTGGCTGGCGCAACGCGAGCCCGACGAAGGCTGTGCCTCCGCGGCCGAGCGCCTGCTGCGCGACGAGCGGCTCGACCCCATGGTGGCCTGGCACCGCGCCCGCCTGGGCTTCGAGTTCGACAAGCCGCGCATCGCCCAGCAGGCCGTGGGCCTGCTCAGCCCCGACTGGGCCAACGGCCTGAACACCCTCTACGCCAACCCCAAGCGCTACCTGGACGAGAAGCTCACGGCCTTCCGCCCCAAGACACGCGAATGGGTCACGCTGGCCATGATCCGCCTGGCCTCCAGCGATCCCGGGGCCGCCGCCGAAGAGGTGAACAAGCTGCGCTGGCGCGCCCAGCTCACGCAGGAGGAGCGCAGCTGGGTCTGGGGCGTGATCGGCAAGCGCGCCGCTCGTGCACACTCGGACAAGGCGCTGGAGTACTACGCCCAGGGTGAAGATCGCTTCATGCACAGCGACCACCTGGTCTGGAAGGTGCGCGCCGCGCTGCGCGCCAACGACTGGCAGCAGGTACACGACAGCATTGCCGCGCTGAGCGAGAGCCAGCTGCGCGATCCGACCTGGATCTACTGGCGCGCCCGCGCCCTGCTGGCCCTGCAGGCGCCCAATGCCGAGTTGCGCTCGCGCACCCTGCTGCAGTCCATCGCCTCACCCCGCGGCTTCTACGAGCAACTGGCCATGGAGGAACTGGGACAGCGCATCGTGCCGCCCGCCGCGCCGACGCCGCTGACGGACGAAGAGCTGCAGGCCGCACGCGACAACGCCGGCCTGCGCCGCGCGCTGCTGGCCATCCGGCTCGGCCTGCGCACGGAAGGCGTACGCGAGTGGAACTACAGCACCAACCTGCACCAGCGCGGCGGCATGAACGACCGCGAGCTGCTGGCCGCCGCCGCCATCGCCTGCGAGCAGCAGGTCTGGGACCGCTGCATCAACGCCAGCGAACGCACCCGCAGCGTGATGGACTATGCGCAGCGCTTCCCCACCCCCTACAAGCAGGAGGTCGAGCGCCGTGCCGAGCTCACGGGACTGGAACCGGCCTTCGTCTATGGCCTGATCCGCCAGGAAAGCCGTTTCATCCTCGAAGCCAAATCGGGCGTGGGCGCAGCCGGCCTGATGCAGGTCATGCCCGCCACGGCGCGCTGGACCGCGCGGCGCATCGGTATGAACAACTTCAAACCCCAGCACATCACCGAGCGCGACACCAACATCGCCATCGGCACGAGCTACCTCAAGCTCGTGATGGACGCCTTCGACGGCTCCATGCCCCTGGCCGCGGCCGCCTACAACGCCGGCCCGAGCCGCTCCAAGCGCTGGCGTGGCCAGAGCGGCGATCCGGTACTCGAAGCCGCGGTCTGGGCCGAAAACATCCCCTTCGGCGAGACGCGCGACTACGTCAAGAAGGTGCTGGCCAACACGGTCAACTACGCCGCCGTGCTCACGGGTGAGCCCCAGTCGCTCAAGACCCGCCTGGGCTTTGTCGGCCCGATGGGCGTGGACAAACCCGAACCTTCCGAAGAGTTGCCATGAAACGCGTCCTGGTGCTCGGCGGCACCGGCTTTGTGGGCCGCCATGTCTGTGAACACCTGGCCCGCCAGGGGTGGGCCGTGACCGTCCCCACCCGCCGCTCGGTGAACGCGAGCGCGGTGCAGCACCTGCCCGGCCTCACGGTGCTCGAGGCCGATGTACATGACGAAGGCGTGCTGCGCCGCCTGCTGGCCGGGCACGACGCCCTCGTCAACCTAGTCGCCATCCTGCACGGCCGCGAGGCCGACTTCCAGCGCACCCATGTCGAACTGCCCGAGAAGCTCGCCCGCGCCTGCCTGAGCGCAGGCGTGCCGCGGCTGGTGCACATCAGCGCCCTGGGTGCCGATGCCAGCGCCGCCGACACCGCCCCCTCGCGCTACCTGCGCAGCAAGTGCCGCGGCGAAGCCGCCCTGCTGGCCGCGGCCCGCCAGGGCCTGCAGCTGACCGTGCTGCGCCCCAGCGTGATCTTCGGCGCCGACGACCGTTTCCTGAACCTCTTCGCGCGGCTGCAGCGCGTCTTTCCCTTCATGCCGCTGGCGGGTGCGAACGCGCGCTTCCAGCCGGTCTGGGTCGAGGATGTGGCCGCGGCTGTCGCGCGCTGCCTGCAGGACCGCGGCAGCATCGGCCAGACCTATGAACTCTGCGGCCCGGTGGTGATGACGCTGCGCGAGATCGTGCAGCTGGCCGGCCGCGCTGCCGGCGTGCCGCGCCCCGTGCTACCCCTGCCCGATGCCGTGGGCCGGCTGCAGGCCCTGTGCATGGAGCTGGCCCCGGGCGAGCCACTGATGAGCCGCGACAACCTCGACTCGATGAAGGCCGACAACGTGGCCACGGGCCATGTTCCCGGCCTGGCTGCGCTGGGCATCACGGCCACAGGCCCGGGTGCCGTGGCGCCGGGCTATCTGGGCATCGGCGACCGGCTGCTGGGCCTGCGCGAGCGCTACCGGCGCCGTTGACATCACTCGTCGGGCCAGTGGCGCACGGCGGACAGGCGACGCCAGCCCGTGAACTCCAGCTCGGTCAGCAGCAGCACGGCCAGGGCCTGGACCACGAGGAAGACCTGCCCGAGCAGCGTGAGCGGCAAGGCGAACCAGAGCCAGACACTGCCCAGCACCCAGGCCACATTACCCCCGATCACCAGCCAGACCAGGGCGGCCGGAGGCCGCGCACTGCGTGCGGCCAGCAGCATCAGGGCCGCAAAGGGAAACAGCGCCAGACCACAGGCCAGCAGCAGTGGCGCCGGCAGGCCCAGCAGCGTGGCCAGGGGCTCGGCGAAGGCCACCAGGGGCAGGCCCATGGCGATGCCGCTGGCCGCATCGGCGCGCAGGGTCAGGTGCAGCAGGCGGGGTGACGACAGGACGTGGGACAGGGTGGACATGGTCAGACTCCTATGCAGTTGAAGGTGGCGCCAGTGTCGGCCGCGGCCTGCATGGCGTCGATTACCTCCGAGGTCATGGAAGCTGTGCGCACAATGGGGCATGCTGCATCCAGGCATCTGACAGGTACCTCATGAACACCTTGCAAGCAAACCCCAGCCCCTCGACCATCACCGGCATCGGCGAACTGATCCGCGAGGCACGCCAGCAGCGCCGCCTGAGCCAGATGGACCTGGCGCTGGACGTGGGCATCTCGCCGCGGCACCTGAGCTTTGTGGAGACCGGCCGCTCCAGACCCGGCGCCGAGGTGCTGCTGGCCATCGCCGAGCGTCTGGCACTGCCGCTGCGCACGCGCAACGTCTGGCTGCTCGCGGCCGGCTACGCACCCCGCTACAGCGAGCAGCCCCTGGCCTCCAGCCAGATGGCGCAGATCCATGCCGCACTGGACAAGCTGCTGCACGCGCACGATCCCTACCCCGGCATCGTGCTCGATGGCCACTGGAACGTGGTGCGGGCCAACGCCGCGGCGCAACGCCTCATCGCCCTCTTGCCCGCAGCCCTGCGCGAGCCACAGCTCAATATGTTTCGCGCCAGCCTGCACCCCGAAGGCTTCGCGGCGCTGACGCAGAACTTCGCCGAATGGGGCAGCTATCTGTTGCAGGCCCTGGGCAAGCAGGTGCAGGACACGCGTGACGTCACCATGGCCAGCCTGCTGCAGGAAGTGCAGCAGTACCCCAATGTGGCCGAGCTGCAGGCTGCAGCACCTGTCCCCGAAGCCGCGCCCAGCCTGCTCATCCCCTGCGTGCTGGTGCTGGGCGGACAGCGCTTTTCGCTCTTCACCACCCTGACCTCCTTCGGCACGCCGCGCGACATCACGCTGGCCGAGCTCAGCATCGAACTCTTCTACCCCTCGGATCCGGAAACGGATACGCTGTTGCACCAACTCGCCAAGGTCTAGGTCTAGGTCCATGCTCAAGCTCTACATCGGCAACAAGAACTACTCCTCCTGGTCCATGCGGCCCTGGGTGCTCATGCGCCAGGCCGGCATTCCCTTCGAGGAGGTTCTGGTGCGCTTCGACTCCTTCGAGGCCAACTCGCAGTTCAAGCAGACCATCACCGGCCTCAATCCCGCTGGCAAGGTACCGGTGCTGCAGGACGGCGACCTGGTCATCTGGGACACGCTGGCGATTGCCGAGTACGTGGCCGAGCAGTTCCCCGAGAAGCAGCTCTGGCCCACAGACACGGCGGCCCGCGCACGGGCCCGCAGCGTCTGCGCCGAGATGCACGCGGGCTTCGGCGCCCTGCGCCAGCATTGCACACAGAACATCGAAGCCTCGCTGCCCGAAGTCGGTGCCCTCATCTGGCGCGACCAGCCAGCCGTGCGCGCCGACGTGACCCGCCTGGTCGCCATGTGGAGCGAGCTGCTGGCCCGCCATGGCGGGCCTATGCTCTTCGGCCCCTTCACTATCGCCGACGCCTACTACGCCCCAGTCTGCATGCGCTTCAAGACCTACCAGCTGCCGGTGCCGCCGGTCATCGCCGCCTATGTAGAGCGCGTGGCTGCGCTGCCCGGCGTGGCGGCCTGGATCCGCGAGGCGCTGGCCGAGCAGGATTTCTGCGCCTTCGAAGAACCCTATCGCCTGAAGCGCTAAGGCAGACGCTAGACTGCGAACCATGCAGATCTACATGGTGGGCGGCGCGGTGCGCGACGCCCTGCTCGGCTTGCCGGTGAAGGACCACGACTGGGTCGTGGTGGGCGCCACCCCGGAAGAGATGGTGGCGCAAGGCTATGTGCCGGTGGGCAAGGACTTCCCGGTCTTCCTGCACCCGCAGAGCAAGGAAGAGCATGCGCTCGCACGCACCGAGCGCAAGACCGCGCGCGGCTACAAGGGCTTCGCCATCCACACCTCGCCCGACGTGACGCTGGACGAGGATCTGGCGCGGCGTGACCTCACCATCAACGCGATCGCCGTGCCGCGCGAGCATTGCCGGCCCGACGGCAGCTTCGACGCCACGCAGCTCGTGGACCCCTACCAGGGTCGGCGTGACATCGAACAACGGATCTTCCGCCACGTGACCCCGGCCTTCCGCGAAGACCCGGTGCGCATCCTGCGCGTGGCCCGGCTGTCGGCACGCTTCACGGAGTTCACCGTGGCGCCCGAGACGATGACACTGATGCGCCACATGGTCGAGGACGGCGAAGTGGACCACCTGGTGGCCGAACGCGTCTGGCAGGAGCTGAGCCGCGGCTTGATGGAAGCCCAACCCTCGCGCATGTTCGACGTGCTGCGCGCCTGCGGTGCCCTGAAGCGTCTGCTGCCCGAGGTGGACCGCCTCTGGGGCGTGCCGCAACCCGAGGCCCACCATCCCGAGATCGACACCGGCGTGCACCTGATGATGGTGCTGGACATGGCGGCCCAGCTGCGGGCCCCGCTGACCGTGCGCTACGCCTGCCTGGGCCACGACCTGGGCAAGGGCACGACGCCGGCCGAGGTGCTGCCACGCCACATCGGCCACGAGGAGCGCAGTGTGCGCCTGCTCAGAGGGTTTTCCGAGCGCCTGCGCGCGCCGGTCGACTGCCGGGAACTGGCCGAGGTGGTGGCGCGCGAACACGGCAACATCCACCGCAGCGGCGCCCTGGGCCCGGCGGCCCTGCTGCGCCTGCTGGAGCGCTGCGACGCCATCCGCAAACCGCAGCGCTTTGCGGAGGCGCTGCTGGCCTGCGAATGCGACGCCCGCGGCCGTCTGGGCCTGGACCAGCAGCCCTACCCCCAGGCCGCGCGGCTGCAGGGCGTGCTGGACGCCGTGCTGGCCCAGCCCACGCACGAGATCGCCGAACGCGCCCTGGCCCAGGGCCACAGCGGCAAGCAGGTGGGGGAGCTGATCCACGCCGCCCGCGTACAGGCTGTGGCCCGGCACCTGGGCACGAACGCCGAATAGCCGAGCAGGCCGCTCGGCTGCTGGCCCGCGCCGGCGGAAGTGGCGACGCAGGCGCATCATGGCGCCATGTCCGCGCCGCCCCGCAATCCTTTCAACCCCCGCCTGGCCGAGGGCGTGCGGCGTTACGGCTTTCGCAAGTGGTACGAGCGCGAGCTGCTCTCCAGCCACGCCCATCTGCTGCTGACGCTGCTGAGCAGCGTGGCACTGATCGGCTTGCTGGAAGCCTTCCAGGACGCCAGCCTTGCCGACAAGCTGCTCAACGTGCTGCTCTTCATCGCCAGCGGCGCCATCGGCCTGTGGTCCTTGCGACGCTACCTCTACCTGCTCACGCACGCCGAGGAGGTGGCCAACCAAGCCAACTGCCCGGCCTGCGGCACCTATGCGCGCTTCGAGGTGATGGGCGAAGACCGGCGCAGCGGCCAGACGGCTGTGCGCTGCCGCGCCTGCCGGCAGGAGTGGACCATCGAGGCCTAGGACAGACGCGAACGCGCCCAGGCCGCGATCTGCGCGGGGTTCGTCATGGCCCCGGGCTGGCGCGCCACTTCACGCCCGCCGACGAAGAGCGCCAGCGTCGGGATGCTGCGGATGTTGAAACGCGCCGCGAGTTGCTGCTCGTCCTCGGTATTGACCTTGGCCAGGCGCACCTGGGGTTCCAGCTGCGCCGCCGCCTGCTCGAAGGCCGGGGCCATCATGCGGCAGGGCCCGCACCAGGGCGCCCAGAAGTCCACCAGCACGGGCAGCTCGCTGCGCCCGATATGGCGTTCGAAGGCGGCGGCGTCCAGCGCGACCGGGTGACCGGCAAACAGCGGCTGGTGGCAGCTGCCGCAATCGGGTGCCTTGCCCAGGTCGGCCACCTTCGCGCGGTTCGTGGTGTGGCAGTGCGGACAGACGATGTGGCGTGTTTCGCTCATGGGAGCCCCTTTCTGCCCCTACAGATAGGGGTAAGGGGTATGCAATTCAAGTGAGGGAAGCGACGCTAAATAAAACGCGCGATACCCGCAGCCACCAGGCTCAGGATGATGGTGGTGGTGAAAGGCAGGTTGAACTCGCGACCGAAGATCCTGAAGTTCAGGTCACCCGGCAGGCGGCCGAAGCCGATGCG
Organism: Burkholderiaceae bacterium; assembly: GCA_019745555.1. Taxonomy (GTDB): domain Bacteria; phylum Pseudomonadota; class Gammaproteobacteria; order Burkholderiales; family Burkholderiaceae_C; genus Hylemonella. The sequence continues at coordinate 15,419 of JAIESX010000036.1, forward strand.
CTTGAACCAGGGTGTGACGGCGTTGATCAGCAGCAGGATGACGAAGATGGCGAGCAGCCAGCGGAACATGTGTCGCCTTGGAGAACTTTAAAGAGTGTGCGTGCGGTCGCCCGCGACAAAGCCCAGCGCTGGCCAGGCATCGCCCGCGGCCATGCCGATGACCTTGAAGAGCTCGCCCATCTCGTGCTCCATCAGCAGCTTGTGGGCCTGGGCGCGCGCGGGCAGCTCGGCGCTTTCCATCAGGCCGGCCAGGCCGCAGTTGAGCAGGAAGCGGCCTTGCGAGGTGTAGCCCAGCACGTTCATGCCGGCCTCCTGCGCGGCCAGCGCGATGCCGGTGAAATTGACGTGGGCCGTGATGTCCTTGAGCCCCACGTCCGTGAGTGGGTCGGGATCGGACTGGTGGGCGCGGTGGCACATGACCGTGCCCATGTGGCGCTGCGGGTGGTAGTACTCGGCCTCGGGAAAGCCGTAGTCGATGAAGAAGGCTGCGCCGCGGCGCAGGCGCTCGACCAGGGTGCGCACAAAGGCCTCGGCCTGGAAATGGATCTCGCTCAGGTAGTCGTGCTGGCCTTCCACGTCCACCGGTGGGCGCAGCTTCGTGGGCCGGTCGGCCCAGACGAAACGCTCGCCACCGTCGGGCGCCAGGGCCACGCCGCGCTCGTGCCAGACGCCGCCCACACGGGCCAGCAGCTGCACGGGCATGGCGTCCAGCACCTCGTTGCCCACCACCACGCCCTGCATGCGCGCGGGCAGCTCGGCCGCCCACTGCACACGCTCACCATATTTCTGCAGCGTCTGCTGCTGGCGCGCGCGCAGCGCGCCGGAGACGTCGACGATGGTGTAGCGGCGCACGCGCTTGCCCAGCATCTCGAGCAGCTGCAGCGCCAGCGCGCCTGATCCGGCGCCGAACTCCCAGATCTCGTCGGTCTGGGTGCGCTCCAGGGCCTCGCCCACCTGGGCGGCAAGCGCGCGGCCGAACAGCGGCGAGAGCTCGGGCGCGGTCACGAAATCGCTGCCGGAACCTGGCATGAGCCCGAGCTTGCGCAGGTCGTTGGCGTAATAGCCCAGGCCCGGCGTGTACAGCGCGCGGTGCATGAAGTCGTCGAAAGGCAGCCAGCCCCCGGCCGCCTGGATGGCCTGCGCCATGCGGGTGGAAAGGGGGGTCGTTAAACTCTGGGCTGTACTGCTCACCCCCTGAATTATGTCCCTCCCCGCCCGCACGGTCCTGGTCACCGGCTCGGCCAAGCGCCTGGGCCGCGAGATTGCGCTCGCCCTGGCGCAGGCCGGCTGGCAGATCGCCGTGCACTACCGCGGCTCGCAGGACGAGGCCATGCAGACCGTGGCCGACTGCGAACAGCTGGGCGTGGGCGCCGCGCCCTTCGATGCCGATCTGGCAGACGAGGCGGCGGTTCGCGAGCTGCTGCCGCGCGTGATCGCGCATTTCGGCCAGGTCGACGCCGTGGTCAACAGCGCCGCGCTCTTCGAGCACGACAGCGCGGCCAGCTTCGGCTATGCCGCGCTGGAAAAGCATCTGCGTGCCAACACCGCGGCGCCCATCGTGCTGGCCCAGGCCCTGCACACCCATGTGCAGGAACGCGCGGGTGACGGTGTGGTGGTCAACCTGCTGGATCAGAAGCTCTGGAACCAGAACCCGGATTTCCTGAGCTACACGCTCTCCAAGGCCGCGCTCGAAGCCGCCAACACCATGCTGGCCCTGGCCCTGGCCCTGGCGCCCGATGTGCGCGTGGTGGGCGTGGCGCCCGGCCTCACACTGACCAGCGACTACCTGACGCCCGAGAAGTTCGAGGCCCTGCACAAGCTCTCGCCGCTGGGCCGCTCGTCCACGCCGGCCGATGTGGCCGGTGCCGTGAAGTTCGCGCTGGACAACAGCGCCATCACCGGCACCACCCTGCTGGTCGACGGCGGCCAGCACCTGCAGCGCTTCACGCGCGATTTTTCGATGATGTGAGGCCGGGGCCACCCGCAGAGACCCGCATGACCAAATCCATCGGCACCCAGATCCTCACGCTCACCGGCCTGCGCTTCGACGCCAACCTGGGCATCCTGGACCACGAGAAGCGTGCGCCCCAGCCCATCCAGGTCGACGCCGAGCTCAACCTCGGCCCGCAGCCCCTGCTGCCGCATGACGACGATATCAACCACGTGCTGGACTACCGCAAGGTGCGCGAGATCATCATCGACGAATGCCAGCGCGAGCACATGAACCTGCTGGAAAGCATGATCGGCAAGCTGGCCAACCGCCTGCTGCAGCTGCCGGGCGTGATCGGCGTGCGCGTCAAGATCGTCAAGCTGGAAATCTTCGACGACTGCGAAGTCGCCATCCGGGCCGAGACTGGCCAGTGGTGACGGAACCCAACCCGTGCATCGGGGCTCCAAGTCCCACTGATTGAATCGAGAACACCATGAGTGCCGTCTGGATAGACCACGAACCCGCTGTCAGCAATGACAAGGCCCTGAAGATCGAGCGCGAGACGCACAAGCTCGAGAAGCGCCTGTGCCGCAACGTCGGCCAGGCCATCATCGACTACAACATGATCGAAGAAGGCGACCGCGTCATGGTCTGCATGTCCGGCGGCAAGGACAGCTACGGCATGCTGGACATCCTGATGAAGCTCAAGGCCCGCGCGCCGATCGACTTCACCCTGGTCGCCGTCAACCTGGACCAGAAGCAGCCGGGCTTCCCCGACCACATCCTGCCCGAATACCTGTCCAAACTCGGCATCGAGTTCCACATCGAGACGCAGGACACCTATTCCATCGTCAAGAAGAACATCCCCGAGGGCAAGACCATGTGCAGCCTGTGCAGCCGGCTGCGCCGCGGCATCCTCTACCGGGTGGCGCGTGAACTCAAGTGCAACAAGCTCGCGCTGGGCCACCACCGCGACGACATGCTGCAGACCTTCTTCCTCAACATGTTCTTCGGCGGCAAGCTCAAGGGCATGCCGCCCAAGCTCACCAGCGACAACGGCGAATTCATCGTGATCCGCCCCATGGCCTACGTGGTCGAGAAGGACCTGATCCGCTGGGCTGAGCACCGCCAGTTCCCCATCATCCCCTGCACGCTCTGCGGCAGCCAGGAGAACCTGCAACGCAAGCAGATCGGCAACCTGCTGCGCGAATGGGACAAGAAGTACCCGGGCCGGCTCGAGACCATGTTCACCGCGCTGCAGAACGTCGCGCCCTCGCACCTGATGGACGCCAAGCTGCACGATTTCCGCAACCTCAAGGCCACGGGCGTGCCCGATGAAAACGGCGACCTGGCCTTTGACGAGGAGGAATTGCCCGCCGCGCCCGCCCTGCCCGGCGGCGTGCAGGTGGTGCAACTCTGAAAGGCAAGCCCATGATGCGTCTGGTCACCCTGCTCACCGCCGCCCTGCTGCTGGGCGGCTGCTCCAGCATGCGCCTGGTCGAATCCCAGGTGCGCACCAGCACACCGGCCGAAGCCGCGCCCATCGAATCCGGCGCGCGCTACCGCTTCGAGCGCCTGCCCTCGCAGACCGACCCGGTGGAGAACGATTCCATCGACGCCATCGCCGAGGCAGAGCTGCAGGAAGTCGGTCTGTTGCGCGACGACAAGGCCGCGCGCTACAGCGTGCAGATCACCACGCGCATGGAATCCTTCTACGTGGACGACTGGGGTCGCCCCTACTCCGGCCGCACGTCCATCTTCATCGGCACGGGCGGCGGTTATTACGGCTCCGGCACCATGTTCGGCATGGGCATGCGCTTCCCGCCGCCCAGCCAGTACCGGCACGAAGTCACGCTGCTGATCCGTGACCTGCAGAACAACCAGGTGGTCTACGAGACCCGCGCCACGCACGAAGGCCCCTGGAGCGACCGCTACAACATCCTGCGTGCCACCCTGGCCGCCGCGCTGAAGGACTTTCCCCAGCCCTCGGCCGGCGCGCGGCGCGTCAAGGTCGAGATCCCGCGCTGAACGCCGCGACACGGATGGAAACGAGCACCCGCATTCTTGCCATCCGCCATGGCGAAACCGCCTGGAACGTGGACACGCGCATCCAGGGCCATCTGGATATCCCGCTCAACGACACCGGCCGCTGGCAGGCACAACGCCTGGCGCGTGCCCTCGCCGCACGCGACGCCATCCACGCCGTCTACAGCAGCGACCTGCAACGCGCGCGTGAGACCGCGCAGGCCATCGCCGTGGCCACCGGCACACCCTTGCGCACCCATGCGGGTTTGCGCGAGCGCGGCTTCGGCCTCTTCGAAGGCAAGACCTACGCCGAGATCGAGCAGACCTGGCCCGAGGAATCCGAACACTGGCGCCGCCGCACGCCGGACTGGCAACCGCCCCAGGGCGGCGAATCGCTGCTCCAGGTGCGTGCACGCATCCTGCAGACCCTGCAGGAGCTCGCGGCCCCGCACGCGGGCCAGCAGATCGTGCTGGTTGCCCACGGTGGCGTCATGGACCAGCTCTACCGCCTGGCCACGGGTCAGGACCTGCAGGCCCCGCGCACCTGGCAGCTCGGCAACACCGCCGTCAACCGCCTGCTCTGGACACCCGAAGGCCTGTCCCTCGTGGGCTGGGCCGACACCTCCCACCTCGAAGACGATGCCCTCGATGAATTCAGCACCTGAGTACGCCCCCGCCCGCCTGCACGCCCTGATCGGCCAGGGCGTGGCCGCCATCGACACCCCCGCCCTGGTGGTGGACCTCGACGCCATGGAGCGCAACCTGCAGCGCATGGCCGACTATGCCAAGGCGCACGGCATGAAGCTGCGCCCGCACGCCAAGATGCACAAGAGCGCCACCCTGGGCCAACGCCAGATGCAGGCGGGCGCGGTGGGCCTGTGCGTGCAGAAGACCTCGGAAGCCGAGGCGCTGGCAGCGGCCGGCGTACATGACCTCTACATCAGCAACGAGGTCATCGCCCCGGCCAAGCTGACACGCGTGGCTGCGCTGGCCCGCCAGCTCGCCGCCCAGGGTGGCCGCCTGGCGATTGCGGTCGACAGTCTGCCGGGTATCGAACACCTGGCCCAGGCCCTGGGCCGCGGTGAGAACCTCATTGATGTCTACATCGAACTCGACGTCGGCCAGAAGCGCTGCGGCGTCGCCACCCCTGCGGACGTGGTGCCGCTGGCGCAGGTCATCGCCCGTCATCCCGCCCTGCGCCTGGCCGGCCTGCAGGCCTACAACGGCCGCGCCCAGCACCTGCGCAGCGTGGCCGAGCGCCGCGCCGCGCTGGCCGAGGTCGTGCGCCTGGTGCAGGAAACGCGCCGCCTGGTCGAGGCCGCGGGCCTGAGCCTGCCGCTGGTCACGGGCGCGGGCAGCGGCACCTTCGGCATTGAGTCCACCAGCGGCGTCTTCGGCGAGCTGCAGGCCGGCTCCTACCTCTTCATGGACGGCGACTACGCACGCAACGAAGCCGATCCCGCGCAACCGGCCTTCGAGCACGCGCTCTTCGTCAAGACCCAGGTCATGAGCGCCAGCGCCGGCCACGTGGTCGTGGACGCCGGCCACAAGAGCCACGCCATCGACTCCGGCCTGCCGCGCGTGCACGGCGCGCCGCTGGAAGCCACGGGCTGCAGCGACGAACACACCACGCTGCGCGCCACGGGTGCAGCACCACTGCCAGCCCTGGGCAGCACGCTCTGGCTCATCCCGGGCCACTGCGACCCCACCGTCAATCTGCACGACTGGATGGTCGGCGTGCGTGGCGGCTTGCAGGCGGGCACGGTGGAAGAGCTGATCCGGGTCGATACGCGCGGCTGCCTGGACTGAGCTGACAGCCGCCTGCGATGCGGGTTTGTTCTCGGGTCGAGCGGGATCGGGCGCCGCCACAATCGGCGCCATGAACGCCAGCCAGATCATCGTCCTCGCCACCCCGGTCTTCCTGCTGCTGATCGCCCTCGAATACGCCTGGGGCGTGGCGAAGAAGCGCAACACCTACCGCCTCAACGACGCCGTCAACAGCATCGGCCTGGGCATGCTGAGCCAGATCAGCGCAGTGCTCACGCGCACCCTGCGTGTGGGCATCTATGTAGCTGTGTTCGAGCACGTGGCGCTGTGGCGCAACGACGCCTTCTGGCAAAGCTGGTACGGCTGGGTGCTGGCGCTGGTGTTCTACGACTTCTGCTACTACTGGCTGCACCGCGCCGGCCACGAGGTGGCCGTGTTCTGGGCCGCGCACGTGGTGCACCACCAGAGCCAGGACTACAACCTGTCCACCGCGCTGCGCCAGACCTCCAGCGGCGCGCTGCTGGGCTGGCTCTTCTACCTGCCCATGGCCCTGGCCGGCGTACCGCCGCTGGTCTTCGGCATCGTGGCGCTGATCGACCTGCTCTACCAGTTCTGGGTGCATACCGAGCACGTGGGCAAGCTGGGCTGGTTCGACCGCTGGTTCTGCAGCCCGTCCAACCACCGCGTGCATCACGCCGTGAACGAACGCTACCTGGACCGCAACTACGGCGGCGTGCTCATCGTCTGGGACCGGCTCTTCGGCAGCTTCAAGGAAGAAGACGAAAAGTGCGTCTACGGCACGCGCAGCCCGCTCAACAGCTGGGATCCGCTCTGGGCCAATGGCGAGGTCTACTGGGGCCCGGTGCACGACAGCTGGCACGCGCGCCGCTGGAGCGACAAGCTGCGCGTCTGGTTCAAGCCGCCGGGCTGGCGTCCGGCCGATGTGGCGGCACGCTTTCCCAAGCCGGCTTTCGACATCACGCGCGTGCAGCGCTACGATCCACCCGCCAGCCGCGGCGTGCAGGCCTTTGGCGCGCTGCAGTTCCTCCTGATGCTCGCGGGCTCGGTTCTCTTCCTCTGGTATTCCGAAGACCTGCCGCTGGCCCAGGCCGTGGTCTGGCTGCTGGCGCTGGCCACCGGCCTGTGGTGCACGGGCGCGGTCTTGCAGGGCCGGCTCTCGCTCACCGAGGTGCTCTTCATCGAGGCCGCGGCGCTCTCCACGGCCTGCGCGGCCACGGGCCACGTCGAGCTGCACCGCCTGTTCAAGCCGCTGGCGATGGTCGCAGCTATCATTTTGGTAGCGCGCAGCCACCCCTTCAAGAAGGCCTTTCCTTTGCAGCTGGCCTTGGTCGGCTCGCTGGCCGGTGACGTCTTCCTCATGGTGCCCGGCTACTTCATCCCCGGCCTGGTGAGCTTTCTCTGTGCGCACCTGGCCTATATCGCGGTATTCAAGAAGGACCTGGGCTGGTTTCCGAGCCGGCGCGCCCTGGCACTCACTCTGGGCTTCGGCCTCGTGATGTACGGCGTGCTCTGGGTCGGCGGCCTCCCGGCGGCCTTGCACGTTCCGGTGGCAGCCTATGTGACGGTGATCGCCCTCATGGCCGCGCAGGCCATGGGCCGCGCCACCTTGCTGCGCACCCCGGGTTCGATCTGGGTGGCCGTGGGCGCGGGCTTCTTCATGCTCAGCGACACGCTGCTGGCGCTCAACAAATTCGTCTCGCCGCTGCCGCTGTCACAGCTCTGGGTGCTGTCCACCTATTACCTGGCCCAGGTGCTGATCGTGCGCGGCCTGCTGGCCGATGCCGGCACACGGGCCGTGGATCAGTCGTCGCTGACCTCGACCATCTTTTCCGACTTGGCGAACACCCAGGCGATGGCGAAGCCCACCGAGTAGTTCTCGCGCTTCTGCACCAGCGGGCTGTCGGTAAAGACGGCGCTGCGCAGGTCGTCGTACTTGGCGAAGGCCCCCATCCAGACATCGCCGCGCCGCCGGCTCATGCCGATGGTGAACTGCCGCCCCGAAGCGCCGTCCGTGGCGCTGTAGGCCGGACGCGTGGCCGTGGCGTACTGTGGCGCCACGTCGTAGAAATAGGCGTGGTAGCCGCGGTCGCCGCGCAGCCAGCCCAGCTGCAGGCCCAGATCCCAGCCGCTCTGGGCGACGTTCTTGAGGTCCAGGTTGAGCAGGGGGTGGTGAATCCAGCCCACGTGGTCAAAGCGGCCGAAGTTCACGGCATAGACGGCGCGCACCGGCAGGCGCAGGTCCAGATTGGTGTGCCTGCGCTCGTCGTAATAGAGGTGAAACTGCAGCTCGGGGCCGAGCTCCAGCGTGGGGTCCAGATCCGGCATGCCTTGGCGCGCGCGGCTGTCCTTGCTCTTCACAGGCACCGAGCCGTTGACGCTGATGTCCAGCTCCACCCGGTCATGACGGAAGAGCAGGCCGCGCACGCGCTCGCGCTCCACGCGCAGGAACTTGCCGCGGTACTGCACATAGGGCGTGGGAAGCACATAGGTGCGCCGCTCCTCGGCACCGCGGTAGATCGGAAAATCCACCGCGCCCACGCCCATGCCCAGCTCCCACTCGGGCTTGAGTTCGGCCTGCGCGCCCAGCGCCAGACCGGCCAGCAGCCACAGCATGTTCTTCTTCATCGCTCCACTTTCTGATCACGGGCGATGCGCCCGTCCACCAACTCGACAATACGGTCGCAGCGCGCGGCCAGCCGCGGGTCGTGCGTGACCACCACAAAGGACGTGCCGCGCTCGGCGTGCATGCGGCGCAGCAGGGCAAAGACCTCGTCGGACGAGGCCGTGTCCAGGTTGCCGGTGGGCTCGTCTGCCAGCACCAGCGCGGGGTTCATCACCAGGGCACGTGCGATCGCCACGCGCTGCTGCATGCCGCCGGACAGCTCGGACGGGCGCTTGTCGAAAGCCCGTGACAGGCCCACGGCGGCCAGCAGCTCGCGCGCCTGCTGCTCGTGACGCGCGGCGACCCGGCCTTCGGCCATGAGCACGGGCAGGGTCACGTTCTCCACGGCGCTGAAGGCCGGCAGCAGGTGATGAAACTGGAAGACAAAGCCCAGGGTGCTGCGCCGGCGCAGCGTGAGCGCCGTATCGTCCAGGGCCTGCACCTCCTCGCCCTGCAGCAGGTAGCGCCCGCTGCTCATGCGCTCGAGCAGGCCAACGATGTTGAGCAGCGTGCTCTTGCCCGAACCCGAAGGCCCGATCAGCGCCATGAACTCGCCACGCGCCACGTTCAGGTCCAGACCGTGCAGCACCTCGGCCTCGTTGGGCTGGCCCACGTTGTAGGCCTTGCGGACATTGTCCAGCTCGATGAGGAAATCGCCGCCGTTCATATCCGTATCGCCTGCGCGGGGTCCATGGCCGCGGCACGACGCGCGGGCGCAATCGCCGCGAGCACGCCGCACAGCGTGGCAATACCCGCCACCTGCAGCGCCGTGGCCAGCGGCAGGATGATGGAGAACAGGGGCAGTCCGTCCGAGCCGCGTACGAAATGCGTGAAGGCCCAGATCAGCGCCACCGCCAGCAGCACGCCCAGCGCCGAGCCCAGCGCGCCCACCACCGCCCCCTGGACCAGGAAAACGCGCAGCACCTGGCCGCGCGTGGCACCCATGGCGCGCAGGATGCCGATCTCGCGGCGCTTCTGCACCACCGACACAACGAGCACGCTGGCGATGCCCAGTACCACCACGATCATGACCACGCCGCGGATCAGGGCAGTGCTGACCGACTGCGCGTTGAGGGCCGACACGAGCTGCGCATTGTTCTCCTGCCAGCTCTCGACCTTGTAGGGGTAGCGCTGGCGCAGCTCGGCCGCGAGTTCGTTGGCCGTCCAGACGTCCTTGAGCGTCATGTCCAGCACGGTGACGCCGCCGGGCAGGCCCAGCAGGCTCTGCGCGGCGCGCAGCGGCACGATGACCGTGCGGCGGTTCAGGTCCCTGACGCCCAGATCCACCAGCGCGGTCACACGCACCGCGTCGCTCACGCTGCGGCTGCCCACCGTGGTCTGCAGGGTCACGCGGTCGCCCACGCGCACGCCGAGGTCGGCCGCGAGCTCGCGGCCCAGGATGGCTTCGCCCGGGTCCAGCCGCGCACTGCCGCTGACCACCTTGCTGCGCAGACCGACAATACGGTCATAGCGCTCGAGCTCCACACCCATGAGGGCGATGGCCTGCGCGGCTTCGCCACGCAAGGCCAGGCCCGAGCCCGAGACCATGGGCGAGACCGCAGCGATCGGGCCCATCTGCTCCAGCAGCGGTACCAGGGCCTGCCAGTTGGCCACCGAACGCAGGCGCTGCACACGCGGCTGCACCTCGCTCAGGGCCACGGACCCGTCGGCGGCCCGTGCGGGTGTCACCATGTCATCAGGTGCACGCAATACGAGATGGGCCTGGGCCCCGAGCGTCTTGGCCAGCGTGCTGCCCTGCAGGCCGCTGATGAGCGCCGAGATATAGGCCACCACGGCCACGCCGGCCGCAACGCCGACGATGATGAGCAGGGTCTGCATGCGCCCTTCGCGCAGGAAGCGCAGGGCCACCCGCAGTTCAAAGCCCAGCCAGCCCTGCATGGCGATCCGGCTCAGCGCCCCATGGCATTGGTCAGCGCCGAGCCGGCGCTGCCGCTGTCGCCACGCGCCGCAACGGGCAGCTTGTCGACCGGCTGCGCCCGCACGCGCTGCCCCGGCTTGTAACCAGGGCCGATCAGCACGGCCTCGCCCGGCTGCAGGCCTTCGAGCACCTCGACGGCGGCCAGGGTACGCAGGCCCAGGCGCAGCGTGCGCGCCTGCACCCGCCCGTCCATCACCACCTGCACGCTGGCGTTGTCGCCCCGGCTCTCACGCAGCAGGGCCAGCGGCAGGGCCAGCGCGCGCTCGCGCCGCGCGGTCTCCACCTCGACCGAGAGCGTCATGTCCTCACGCAGGAAAGCCGGCGCATCGCCCAGCAGATTGAACTTGACCTCCACGGCGCCGCGCTGCGCATCGACCAGCGGCGCGATGCTGAGCACACGCGCCGCGAAGCGTTCGGCCGCATAGGCGTCGGCCACCACGCTGGCCGGCTGGCCGACACGCAGCTGGTCGAGAAAGCGCTCGTCCACCTGCGCCACAAGTTGTGTGGGCCCGGCCAGGGCCAGGCTCATCAGGGCCTTGCCCGGCTGCACGATCTGCCCGGGCTCGACCATGCGCGCAAGCACGCGAGCCGCGGCAGGCGCCTCGATGCGGGCCTGCTCCAGGCGTGCGCGCGCGGCCACCACGGCGGCACGGGCTGCGCCCTGCTGGGCCTGGGCCACGTCCACCGCGCGCCGCGCCTCGTCGAGCTGCGCGGCGCTGTAGAAGTTCTGTTTCACCAGCTGTTCGGCGCGCGCCAGGGTGGCGCGGGCAGCCTGCAGGGTGGCCTCGGCCTGGCGCTCGCTGGCCACGGCCTGCGCCTCGGCCGCGCGGAGTTCGTCGGTTTCGAGCTGGATCAGCGTCTCGCCACGGCGCACCTGGGCGCCCTCTCGCACCCGCACCTGCTCGACCCGCCCGGTCAGCGTACTGCCCACCTCCACGCGCGAAAGCGTGGCCACGCGGGCCGAGAATTGCAGGGTACGCACCAGCGGGGCCGCCTGCACCACATGGACCGGCGCCTGGGGGGCGCGCAGACCCAGGGCGAAAAAAGCCAGCAGGCCGGCCACCGGGACCAGGGCCAGCACCACCCAGCGTGTCTTGCCTGCGGGAAGTTTGAACATGGTGGTTCAGCCGAGGCCGGAGATCAGGCCTCGAACAGGCTGCCGTCGGTCCTGGGCGGGGCCACGCCCAGGTGGCGGTAGGCCGCCAGCGTGGCGATGCGCCCGCGCGGCGTGCGCTGCAGAAAGCCCTGCTGGATCAGGTAGGGCTCGATCACGTCCTCGATCGTTCCGGCCTCCTCGCCGATGCTGGCGGCGATGTTGTCCAGGCCCACGGGGCCGCCGTCGAAGCGGTGGATCACGGCCTCCAGCAGCTTGCGGTCCATGAGGTCGAAGCCCTGGGGGTCCACATCCAGCATGGCCAGGGCCTTTTGCGCGATGTCCTTGCTGATGTGGCCCGTGCCCTTGACGTCGGCGTAGTCGCGCACACGGCGCAGCAGGCGGTTGGCGATGCGCGGGGTGCCGCGCGAGCGGCGCGCGATCTCGAAGCCGCCCTCGGCGTCCATGGGCGCGTTGAGCAGGCCGGCGCTGCGCGTGACGATGCGCGCCAGCTCCTCGGCCGAATAGAACTCCAGCCGTGCCACGATACCGAAACGGTCGCGCAGGGGGTTGGTCAGCATGCCGGCGCGCGTGGTCGCACCCACCAGGGTGAAGGGCTGCAGGTCCAGCTTGATGCTGCGCGCGGCCGGGCCCTCGCCGATCATGATGTCGATCTGGTAGTCCTCCAGCGCCGGGTAGAGGATTTCCTCGACCACGGGCGAGAGGCGGTGGATCTCGTCGATGAAGAGCACATCGTTCTTCTCGAGGTTGGTCAGCAGCGCCGCCAGGTCCTTGGGCTTCTCGAGCACGGGGCCGCTGGTCTGGCGCAGGTTGACGCCGAGCTCGGCCGCGATGATGTGCGAGAGCGTGGTCTTGCCCAGGCCCGGCGGACCGAAGAGCAGCACATGGTCCAGTGCCTCTTCACGCTTGCGCGCCGCGCCGATGAAGATCTCCAGCTGCTCGCGCACCTTGGCCTGGCCCACGTACTCGTCGAGCAGCTTGGGTCGCAGCGCGCGTTCGATGGCCTCCTCGCCTGGTGAAACGGGCGCGGCCGAGACCACGCGCGGGCCGCTGGGCATGTCGAAATCGTCGGTCTGGATGCTCACGGACAGGTCGCAGTGCAGGGGAATGAGGGGCTTTTCCGACTATAGCCGACCTCAAGTGCTAGCCTGTTCCTGCCGATAGCATACAAACGAAGTCCCGCTCCCTGCCCATGACAAAAAGCCCCCGCACCCTGCCCATGGTCCGCCTGGCCCTGCTGACGTTCTTGCTGGCCAGCGGTGTGCATGCGCAGGAACCGCCCCCCGCGACACCCTTGCCCGTCACGGGGCCTGCCGCGGCCCCGGCGCCCGAAGCACCGACGCCCCCGGCACGCGTGGAGGGCACGCGCATCGACATCGAGTCCCAGCTGCGCGACGCCATGAACAGCGGGGACCCGACCAAGAAGAAGCTCAACCTGCTGATCGACCGCAAGAGCGCCAGCGGCAGCCTGGCCCCGGGCTCGCCGCCGCCGCTCAACCCCGTGGACCATCTGCAGCGCGAACCGGGCATCGTCATCCGCCAGCAGCGTGCAGCGCCCAAGCCCGCACCCAAGCAAGCCGCGCCGGTCTACAAGAACATCCCCTGGAGTTATGAAGGCGAAGGCGGCCCGGGCCACTGGGCCCAGCTCAAGCCTGAGTACACCACCTGCGCCAGCGGTCAGCGCCAGTCACCCATCGCCATCGAGGACGCCGACACGCTCAAGGGTCCGGCCGAGGCCATCGCCTTCAACTACATGCCCAGCTCGGGCACGGTGGTCAACAATGGCCACACCATCGAAGTCCAGCTCAGCGGCGACAACAGCCTCACGGTGCGCGGGCAGACCTACCGCCTGCAGCAGTTCCACTTCCACCACCCGGCGGAGGAACGCATCAACAGCCGTGTCTACCCCATGGTGGCGCACTTCGTGCACCGCAGCGACGCGGGGCAGCTGGCCGTGCTGGCCGTGCTGCTGGAAGAAGGCCCGGCCAACCCGCTGATCCAGAAGGTGTGGACGCACATGCCGCTGGACGTGAAAGACCACGTGCCGCTGCCGGCGGACCTGATCCACGTGGGCGAGATCCTGCCGCGCGACCAGCGCTACTACCAGTACATGGGCTCCCTGACCACGCCGCCCTGCACTGAGGGCGTGCTCTGGCTCGTCCTCAAGCAGCCGGCCAGCATCAGCGCCGAGCAGTTGCGCCTCTTCAGCCAGCTCTACCCGCACAACGCGCGCCCGGTGCAGTCGCTCAACGGCCGGCCCGTGCGCGACGCCCTGCTGATTGCGCCCGGCGGGCGGCCTTGAGGCTCAGCCCCAGAGACGCCAGGCCCACATCAGGCCCAGCGCGGCCAGTGCCAGCCAGATCGCCACGATGACGGCGCCCGCCACGCGGCTCACGCGCTGGCGGCGTTCCTGCACCAGCGAGCGGCATTCGGCCAGCACGGCCGGTGGCACCAGGCGGATGGCCAACCAGATACCCAGCGGAATCAGCAGCAGGTCATCGAGCAGCCCCAGCACGGGAATGAAATCCGGGATCAGGTCGATCGGGCTGAAGGCATAGGCCACAATGCCGGCCACGAGCAGCTTGGCGTACCAGGGCGTGCCGGGATGGCGCGCCGCGAGATAGAGCACATGGGTCTCGGCCTTGAGCGCCCGGGCGCGCTGCCTGAGGCCGTCGAGCCAGGCCATGGCGAGCCTACTTGGCCAGCGCCTTCAGCGCAAGCTTGATGCCCTCGCTCACGCCCACGTCCTTGGGCAGGGACTTGAGGGTGAGAGCGGCCTCCTTGTCGCTGTAGCCCAGGGCCAGCAGCGCCTGCAGGATGTCGGCCTGCGCATCGCTGCCGGGCTGCGCCTGTGGCGCGCCCAGATCAGCACCCAGCTTGCCCTTGAGCTCGAGCAGCAGGCGCTCGGCCGTCTTTTTGCCGATGCCCGGCACCTTGGTCAGACGCCCGGCCTCCTGCTGCGTCACGGCCTGGGCCAGCTCGCCCACGCTCATGCCCGAAAGCACAGCCAGCGCGGTGCGCGGCCCCACGCCCGAGATCTTGATCAGCTCGCGAAAGGCCGCGCGCTCGGTCGTGGTGCCAAAGCCATAGAGCAGCTGCGCATCCTCGCGCACCACGAAGTGGGTGAGCAGCGTGACCTTCTCGCCCAGATTGGGCAGGTTGTAGAAGGTGCTCATGGAGACCTGCACCTCGTAACCGACGCCGTTGCAGTCCACGAGGACTTCGGGGGGATTCTTTTCGAGGAGGGTGCCGGAGAGCCTGCCGATCATGAGACGCCTATGATTGGGGTTGTTATCGAAGGATTATCAGTTGATTCTGCGCCACCTCTTCTCCCCGCCCAACAACACCCGCCTGGCCCACCTCTGCGGACCGGCCGACGAACACCTGCGCATCATCGAGACCGCGCTCAACGTCAAGATCGCGCATCGCCACGAGCAGTTCAAGGTGGACGGCGCCAAGAAGCAGGCCCAGCGCGCCATGGAAGTGCTGCAGGCGCTGTATGAAATCGCCCAGCGCCCCATCGAGGAGGCCCATGTGCAGCTCATGCTGGCCGGCGACAGCAGCATGCCGCTGGAAGAAGGCGCCGACGGCAGCACCGTGCTGCAGACGCGCCGTCACGAGCTGCGCGCACGCACGCCCAACCAGGCCCTGTACCTGGAGAGCATCGCCAGCCACGACATCACCATGGGCATCGGCCCGGCCGGCACCGGCAAGACCTATCTGGCCGTGGCCGCCGCTGTGGACGCGCTGGAGCGCAGTACCGTGCAGCGCATCGTGCTGACCCGACCGGCCGTGGAAGCCGGCGAACGCCTGGGCTTCCTGCCCGGCGACCTGACGCAGAAGGTGGACCCCTATCTGCGCCCGCTCTACGACGCGCTCTACGACCTCATGGGTTTCGAGAAGGTGCAGAAGGCCTTCGAGCGCAACGCGCTGGAGATCGCGCCCCTGGCCTTCATGCGCGGGCGCACGCTGAACAACGCCTTTGTCATCCTGGACGAAGCGCAGAACACCACGCCCGAGCAGATGAAAATGTTCCTCACACGCATCGGCTTCGGCTCGCGCGCCGTGGTCACCGGCGACGTGAGCCAGATCGACCTGCCCAAGACCCAGCTCAGCGGCCTGATCGACGCCGAGCGCGTGCTCAAGCGCGTCAAAGGTATCGCCATCTGCCGCTTCACCAGCGCCGACGTGGTGCGCCACCCTCTGGTGGCGCGCATCGTCGATGCCTACGACAAGCAGCGCAAGCCGGGGGAAAGCGCATGAGCCTGCCTGAGCTCGACCTGTCCCTGCAGTTCGGCGCCGCCGTGCCCGAGGCCCACAAGAAGCTGCTGGGCAAGGCCCGCGTCACACGCTGGATGCGCATGGCCCTGCTGCGTAATGCGGAGATCACCGTGCGCATCGTCGGCACGGCCGAAGGCCGCACGCTCAACCGCGAGTACCGCCAAAAGGACTACGCCACCAATGTGCTGACCTTTGACTACACGCGCGAGCCCGTGGTCAGCGCCGACCTGGTGCTCTGCGCGCCCGTGGTGGCGAAGGAAGCCAAGGAACAGAACAAGACCCTCGAAGAGCATTACGCCCACCTGCTGGTGCACGGCACCTTGCATGCGCAGGGTTACGAGCACGAGACCAACGAGGTCGATGCGCTGGAGATGGAGGCACTGGAGGTCTTGTTGATGCAGGGGATGGGGTACGGGAATCCGTACGAATAGCCCCCATTCAGACCTGCATGCGCATCGGGATGGTCACTGGCCCATCGTTGACCAGGTGCACCTGCATGTCGGCCGCGAACTGACCGGTCTGCACAACGGGGTGTGCAGCGCGCGCCCGGGTCACAAAATCTTCGTACAGCCGCCGCCCGTCCTCGGGCGGCGCGGCGTTGGTGAAGCTGGGGCGGTTGCCGCCCGTGGTGTCGGCGGCCAGGGTGAACTGGCTCACGATCAGGAGGCCACCGCCCACATCCTGCACGCTGCGGTTCATCTTGCCGGCTTCATCGCTGAAGACGCGCAGCTTGAGGATCTTGGCCAGCAGCTTGTCACCGGTGGCTTCGCTGTCGCCGCGTTCGGCGCAGACCAGGACCAGCAGGCCGGCATCGATGGTGCCGACGACCTCGCCCGCGATCTCGACGCGGGCTTCCTTCACACGTTGGAGTAGAGCAAGCATGCGGTGTTTATACCGCGAGGCTCTGGCGGCTCAGCGCAACCGGGCGCGCGCCTGTTCCAGACGCTGGTCCAGATAGGCGCCGTAGAAATCGGGGATCGAGCCGCCGACCAGACGTTCGGCCAGCTCCTCGCCCTTGGGCCCGAGGAAGAGCAGGGTAGGCGCGACCGTCACGCGGCGCGCGCGCACGAAGTCGTCGTGCACGATGGTGCGGCCGTCGACGTCCTTGAGCTGGCGGCGGCTGCGCATGTCCACCTGCACCACGGGCAGGCCCTGCTGCCGGTGCAGGGGTGCGAGGTATTGGTCGCGCACGATGTGGCAGTAGGCGCAGCCGTCCAGGCTGACCATGAGCACCAGGGGCTCATGTCGTGCCCGCGCAGCAGCCAGCGCGCGAGGCAGGTCCTGCGCGTGCGGCAGCGTCGCCGCGCGACCCACCAGCGGCCAGGCGGCCGCGGCCAGCAGCAGGGCGCGGCGCGTGGCGCTCACTTGCCGGACTCCTGCTCCATCAGCAGGTAGGTGTTGTAGGCGTTCATGCGGTTGGCCACGCGGAACAGCGGCAGGTGCTCGAACTGGCTCCAGTCGGTGGCCTGGTAGGCCTCCTCGAAAGGCTCCAGATTGGCGGCAGCCTGGCCCATGCTCTTGCGCAGGTAGACGAGGTAGTCGCGCGTGAGCTGCATGTCCTGACGCGCCTGCTGCGACAGTGGGCCGTGGCCAGGCACGACGACGGCGGCGTCGAAACCCAGGAGCTTTTCGAGTGCCAAGATCCAGTGCCGGCTGTCGGCCTGTCCCACATAAGGGATGCGGCTGCGAAACACCAGGTCACCGGCGAACAGCACCTTCTCCGAGGGCAGGTAGACCACGAGATCTTCGGGCGTGTGCGCGGGGCCGACGGCGCGGATCTCGAAACGCACGCCGCCGACGGTGAGGTCGCGGTCGCCGGCCAGCCATTCGTCGGCCTGGACCAGGCGCGTGTCCTCGTCGATCCAGGGCGCAAGCTCGCTGCGCGAGGCCTGCAGGCGCAGCTGCGCGGTGTCGGAGTTGAGGTAGAGCCGCGCGGCCTCGTGGGCGAGCACGCGCACGCCACGCGCGCGGAAGGTCTGCAGACCGTAGATGTGGTCCGCGTGGTAATGCGTGACGATGAGGTGGGTCACGGGCTGCGGCGTGATGCGCGCGATCTGCTCGAGCAGGCGCTCGGCCAGCGCGGGCGAGCCCAGGGCGTCGATCACCACCACTCCGGCAGGCGTGATCACGAAGGCGGCGTTGGAGATGAAGTTCTGGTTGGCCGGCGAGCCCAGGGCCGAGACGCCCTCGACATACCAGGCGCTGGGCGCAACCTGCTGCGCGACCATGGGCGGCTCGCCGGCTGCCTGGGCCACACCGCAGCACAGGGCCAGAGCGGCCAGGGCGCGGCGGCCGAAGAATTGCAGCAGGTGCAGGGTGTTCATCATCATGAAGATCGTGATTTGAGCCAGATCAAGTCTGGCCCGGCCAGTCGAAACTAGTATATAAGCAAATAGTAAATTAACGCCCGTGGACCTGACGCCCCTGATCGAGCGCTACGGCACCGGCCACCTTCTGGCCGTGGCCGGGCTGGGCATCGGCCTGCTGTTCGGCTTCTTTGCACAGCGCTCGCGCTTCTGCCTGCGCGCGGCCACGCTGGAGTTCTGGCACGGCCGCTTCGGCGAGAAGCTGGCGGTCTGGCTGCTGGCCTTCTCGAGCGCAGTGGTGGCGGTGCAGGCGCTGATCCTGCTGCATGCGCTGGACGTGAGCACGGCGCGCCAGCTGGCCACGCGCGGCAGCCTCTCGGGCGCCATCGTCGGTGGCCTGATGTTCGGCGCCGGCATGGTGATGACGCGCGGCTGCGCGAGCCGCCTGCTGGTGCTCTCGGCCAAC
Organism: Burkholderiaceae bacterium; assembly: GCA_019745555.1. GTDB lineage: Bacteria > Pseudomonadota > Gammaproteobacteria > Burkholderiales > Burkholderiaceae_C > Hylemonella. Next base: position 33,930 of record JAIESX010000036.1, read on the forward strand.
GGCAATCTGCGCGCCCTGCTCTCCGGGCTGATCTTCGCCGTCACGGCCCAGGCCGCGCTGGGCGGGGTGCTGGCGCCGCTGCGGCATGAAATCAGCGGCTGGTGGACGGTGGAAGGCGGCGCAGCGCGCGACCTGCTGGCGCTCACCCACCTGGGCCACGCGGGCGGCCTGGCCGTGGGACTGGTCTGGTTCGCCGCGGCCTTGTACTTTGCGTTGCGCAGCGACCGCAGTCTCTGGAAATGGGTGGGCGGCATGGGCACAGGCCTGGCCGTGGCCGCGGGCTGGTGGGCCACGCACCTGATCGGCTCGCAGAGTTTTGACACCGTTCAGGTGCAGGGCCTGACCTTCAGTGGTCCCTCGGCCGAGTGGCTGATGCGCGTGCTGGCCTCACCGGCGCCGCCGATCGGCTTCGACTTCGGCCTGCTGCCCGGCGTGTTCGCGGGCTCGCTGCTAGGCGCGCTGCTGGGCCGCGACTTCAAGCTCGAAGGTTTCAAGGACGGCTACAGCATGCGCCGCTACATCGCGGGCGCCATGCTCATGGGCTTCGGCTCCATGCTCGCGGGCGGCTGCGCCGTGGGCGCGGGGATGACAGGTGGTGCGATCTTCGCGCTCACGGCCTGGCTGGCGCTGCTGGGCATGTGGGCCGGCGCCGGCCTGACCGACCGACTGCTCGATGCCGATGCGCAGCCGGCGCCAGCGCAGCGTGTGGCGCAGACCGCGGCCACCATCCAGGCCCCTTGAGGAACGGTTGCGCCAAAGCGCTAACATCCTGCGGGTAAACACCGGCGACAGGAGATCAGCCGATCTCTATATTCGTCTTTGGTGATATTTGTGCAACCTTGCAGGAGACTCCCGATGCACCTCAAAACTTCACTCGCCGTGCTGCTGCTCGGTGGACTGACGGCCAGCCCCGTCTTCGCCCAGGACGCCGCCCGTCTGCACCAGCGGGCGCTGGCCGCCACCTGTGCCAACTGCCACGGCACCGACGGCCGCACCGTGCAGGGCTCGGCCGTGCCCTCGCTGGCCGGGATGCCCAAGGACTACATGATCCAGCAGATGAAGGCGTTCAAGGATGGCAGCCGTCCCGCCACGGTGATGCACCAGCTGGCCAAGGGACTGACGGACGAGCAGATCGAATCTGCCGCCGCCTATTTCTCGACCCTCAAGCGCTGAAGGAGACCCGACCATGAAACGCCGCAATTTTGTCCAGGCCTCGCTCGCGCTCGGCTCGCTCTCCTCGCTTTCGCTCGTGGGCTGCGCCACCACGGCGCCGATCCCCGCCAAGGCCAAGGTCGTCGTGATCGGCGGCGGCTACGGTGGTGCCACGGCCGCCAAGTACGTGCGCATGCTCTCCAACTACCAGATCGACGTGGTGCTGGTCGAGCCCAATGACGCCTTCATCTCCTGCCCGATCTCCAATCTCGTGATCGGCGGCTCCAAGACCATGGGCGACATCACCACGCCCTATGACAAGCTGCGCAGCAACCACGGGGTGATCCATGCGCGTGACCTGGCGAGCAAGATCGACCCGGCCAAGAAGACCGTCACGCTGGCCGGTGGTGCCACCATCGCCTACGACAAGCTCATCCTCTCGCCCGGCATCGACATGATGTGGAACAGCATCGAGGGGCTCAAGGAAGCCAGCGCCGCGGGCCAGATCCTGCAGGCCTGGAAGGCCGGTCCCGAGACTGTGGCGCTGCGCCGCCAGCTCGAGGCCATGCCCGACGGCGGCGTCTACGCCATTGCCGTGCCGCTGGCGCCCTACCGCTGCCCGCCCGGCCCCTACGAGCGCGCCAGCCAGGTGGCGAGCTACTTCAAGAAGGCCAAGCCGAAATCCAAGGTGCTGATCCTCGACGCCAACCCGGACGTGACATCCAAGGGCCCGCTGTTCAAGAAGTTCTGGGCCGAGAACTACGCCGGCATGCTGGAGTTCCGCGGCAACCACAAGGCGATCGCGGTCGACGCACGCACGAAGACCGTGAAGTTCGAGACCGCCGACGACGTCAAGGCCGATGTGCTCAACGTGCTGCCGAACATGAGCGCAGGCACCATCGCCATGCAGACCGGCCTGGCCAATGCCAACGCGCGCTGGTGCAATGTGGACTACCAGACCTTCGAGTCGACTGCGGCCAAGGACATCCATGTGATCGGCGACTCCGTGCTGGCCGCGCCGCTGATGCCCAAGTCCGGCCACATGGCCAACTCGCACGGCAAGGTGGTGGCCGCCGCCGTGGTGGCCCAGCTCTCGGGCCTGCCGGTCAACCCGCAGCCGCTGCTGACCAACACCTGCTACAGCTTCGTCAACGACAAGCTCGTGGTGCACGTGGCCTCGGTCCACCAGTACGTGGCGGCGGAGAAGACCTACAAGACCGTGCCCGGCTCGGGGGGTGTTTCCACCGCACCCAACGAGCTCGAAGGCGTGTACGCCATGAACTGGGCACAGAACATCTGGGCCGACTCGCTGCTCTGATCCCGCGGGCCGGCGTACGCGCCGGCCCTTTCCCTTGCTTCAGGAACACCGCTATGTACAAGATCCTGGCCGCCCTGGCCCTTACCGTTTTCTCACTGATGAGCACTCCCGCCCACGCACAGGCCACGCCGCAAACCAAGGCGGTCTACCACGTCAACACCGATGTCAACACGGTGTCGGCCATCCTCAACAACATCCGCAACCACCTCAACGCCGCCCCGAAGGACAAGATCGTGGTGGTCACGCACGGCCCCGGCATCAACTTCCTGCTGCAGGACGCCAAGGACAGCCAGGGCCGCGAGTTCAGCGGCACGGTGTCCGATCTCAGCAGCAAGGGCGTGGACTTCCGCGTCTGCAACAACACGCTGACCGTGCGCAACATCAGCGCCGACAAGCTGCTGATGGAAGCCAAGGTCGTGCCCTCGGGCGTGGCCGAGGTGGCCCGTCTGCAGGCCCAGGAAGGCTACGTCTACCTCAAGCCCTGAGCCAGACCACACCATGACAAAGGGGCCTCGCGAGGCCCCTTTCTTTTTTCTGATGCCGCCGGAGCGTCTCAGGCTGCGCGGTGCGAGACGGCAGCCCCCTCTTCCGCAGGCTGGTAGGTGGCCTCGGTGGCGATCTGGGTACACACGGCGCGGCACAGCGCCGCCACGCGGTCATCGACGATGCGGTAATAGATCTGCACGCCCTCGCGGCGCTTGCCCAGTACGCCGGCCTGGTACAGCGTCGTGAGGTGCTGCGACATATTGGGCTGGGTGGTGTCGATCTTGCTCAGCAGGTAGCTGACGTTGCGCTCGCCGTCACAGAGATGGCTGATGATCTTCAGGCGCATGGGCGCCGACATGACACGAAAAACTTCCGCTGCGAGCTCGAACACCTGGTCCGGCTCGGTGACGGGCGCGGCCGGGGTCGTCTGCATGGAACGTTTGCTCATGGCGGGACCTTTATATCAGTACATGCGCATTCTACATAGCGGCAGGCTTGTTGCTCAGCTGCCTTTGCTGCGCAAGGTGCGGCTGAGCAACAGCACGGGAATCAAGCCCACCAGCACCAGGGCCAGGGCCGGCAGGGCCGCCTCGCCCAGGCGCTCGTCGCGCGCCAGCTGGTAGGCCACCACGGCCAGGGTGTCGCTGTCGAAGGGACGCAGCACCAGGGTGGCCGGCAGCTCCTTCATGACGTCCACGAAGACCAGCAGGGTGGCGGCCATGACCGGACGGCGCAGCAGCGGCCAGTGCACACGGCGCAGCAGGCCCCAGCCTCCGCTGCCCAGCAGGCGCGCGCTGTCGTCCAGATTGGCCGGGATGCGGGCGTAGCCACTCTGCACCGACTGCAGGGCCACGGCCACGAAGCGCACGAGGTAGGCCCAGATCAGGCCAAGCGAGGTGGCCGTGACCCAGTAGGCCGGGCCGGCCTGGGGCCAGCGGGCCTGCACCCAGCCCACGGGCAGCAGCAGGCCCACGACAACGACGGCGCCGGGCACGGCATAGCCCAGGCTGGCGAGCCAGACCACGGCACGCGTGAGCGCATCAGGCAGGCGACGCAGTGCATAGGCCAGCAGCAGAGCCAGGCCTACGGCCAGCACGGAGGCCAGCAGGCCCAGGCGCACGCTGTGGCCGGCCCAGCCCCAGAAACGCTCCCAGGGGAGCTCGGTCGATTCGCCGACCAGCGGGCGCAGCATGAAGAGCACGGGCGCGACGAAGCCCATGAGGATGGGCAGCAGGCAGACCGCCCAGGCCGCGGCACGCTGCCAGCCCCGCAGCCGCACGGGCTGGGCCTCGGCGCCGGCCGCGCGGCCCAGGCGCGCGCTGACGAAACGCAGGCGCGCGCGCGAACGGTGCTCCAGCCAGAGCAGCAGGGCCACGAAGCCCAGCAGCAGGGTGGCGAGCTGGGCCGCGGCGATACGGTTGTCCATGGCCAGCCAGGCCTTGTAGATCCCGGCCGTGAAGGTCTGGATGCCGAAGTAGCTGGCCACGCCGAAGTCGGCCAGGGTCTCCATCAGCGCCAGCGCCACCCCGGCGGCCACGGCCGGTCGGGCCAGCGGCAGGGCCACTTCCCGGATGCGACGCGTCAGGGGCGCGCCGAGCAGGCGGGCCGCCTCCATCAGGTGTGAGGCGCGCTCGGCCAGCGCCGCGCGCGCCAGCAGATAGACATAGGGATAGAGCGTGAAGCTCATGACCCAGGCCGCGCCCGCGGTGTTGCGGATCTCGGGGAAGACCCGGCCCTCCCAGCCCGTGGCGGCGCGCAGCCCCGTCTGCAGGGGCCCGCTGTACTGCAGGAAGTCGGTGTAGGCGTAGGCCACCACATAGGCCGGCACGGCCAGCGGCAGCAGCAAGGCCCATTCGAAGACACGCCGGCCCGGGAAGTCGAACAGGGTGACGGCTGCAGCCGTGGACAGGCCCAGGACGATGACCCCGGCCGTCACGAGCGCGCAGAGCCAGAGCGTGGTGGCCAGGTAGTCCGGCAGCACCGTGGCCGCCATGGCGCGCAGGATGTCCAGCGCCTGGGCCTCGGCAGCGCCTGCGGGCCACCAGGCGCCGAGCAGGGCCAGCACCGGCAGCATCAGGGCCACGGTGAACAGCAACAGGAGGAAATGGCGCAGGCGGGTCTGGGGCATGACGGGCCCGCGCAGGCATAGGCATGGCAGGCGAAATGAGAATTGTAAGCACCTACAATAGGCTGGCCCCGATACCTCCTCCATGTACCTCGAAGTCCGTCAGCTCCAAGTCCGCTACCCCGGCGCCGCCCAGGCTGCCGTGGCCGATGTCTCCCTCAGCCTGCGCGCAGGCGAGATCGGCGTGCTGATCGGCCCCTCGGGCTGCGGCAAGACCACGCTGCTGCGCGCCGTGGCCGGGCTGGAGCCGGTGAGCAGCGGTGAGATCCGGCTCGCGGGCCAGGTGGTGAGCCGCGCGGACCTGCAGACGCCGCCCGAGGAGCGCCGCATCGGCATGGTGTTCCAGGACTACGCCCTGTTCCCGCACCTGGATGTGGGCCGCAATGTGGGCTTCGGCATCGCGCACCTGCCGCCGGCGCAACGCGAGGCGCGCGTGCGCGAGGTGCTGGGGCTGGTGGGCCTGCAAGGCAGCGAGGCGCGCTACCCGCACGAGCTCTCGGGAGGCCAGCAGCAGCGCGTGGCGCTGGCGCGCGCGCTGGCGCCGCGTCCTCAGCTGCTGCTGCTCGACGAACCCTTCTCCAACCTCGATGTGGAACTGCGCGAGCGGCTGGCGCACGAGGTGCGTACCATCCTCAAGGCCGCGCAGGCCACGGCCCTGCTCGTCACGCACGACCAGCTCGAGGCCTTTGCCATCGGCGACACCATCGGCGTCATGCACGAGGGCAAGCTGCACCAGTGGGACGAGGCCTACACCCTCTACCACCGGCCAGCCACGCGCTTCGTGGCCGACTTCATCGGCCATGGGGTATTTGCACCGGCCACGCTGAAGGAGCGCGAAGGCGGGATCGTGGTGCAGACGCCGCTGGGCGAACTAACCGATGTGACCGAATGTCCGCTGCCCTGCGCTTTCGCGGGCGGGGAGTGCGACGTGTTGCTGCGAGCCGACGACATCGTGCATGACGACGATGCGCCGGTGAAGGCCGAGATCATCCGCAAGGCCTTCCGTGGCTCGGAGTTCCTCTACACCCTACGGCTGGCTGGCGGGCAGACGGTATTGGCCCACGTGCCCAGCCACCACGACCACCGAATCGGTGAATGGATCGGGATCCGCCCTCAAGTGGACCACGTGGTGACATTCAACCGGGCTTGCAGCCTGCGCGGCAGCGAACTTTGCCAGATGCCCTGCACGCAGCAGGACACGGGACCCGTCAGCTCTACGCCCTAGGATTACGCAGTCTGCCGATCTCGTTGCGCAGCGTCTCGGCCCAGGCACGCCGCTCGCGGCCCTGCGCCTGCTGCGGCACACCGAAGACGATGCGCACCGTGATGCCGCGCGCGCGTACCGTGCGCCAGACCGAACCCAGCAGCGTGTCGTCGCCCACATAGCAGGGCGCGAGGCTGCGCTCGCCGCGCGCATCCAGGAACTGCAGCGCCACAGGCTGTACCGGCGAGCCGGCGGTGATGGCCGCCTGCAGCAGGTTGGCGTGGAAGGGCAGCAGATCCACACCGTCGCTGGTGGTGCCTTCGGGAAAGACCGCCAGCACATCGCCCGTGCGCAGGCTGTCGGCCATGTGGTGCACCACGCGCATGGCGTCGCGGCGCGACTCGCGCTGGATGAAGAGCGTGCCCACTCCCGAGGCCAGCGCACCGATCAGCGGCCAGCGCGCCACGTCGGCCTTGGAAACGAAGCGGCAGAAGCGCGCCGCGTGCAGCGAGGTGATGTCCAGCCAGGAGATGTGGTTGGCCACCAGCAGCAGCGGACCGGGCAGCGTGGCCTCGCCTTCGACCTGCAGCCGGATGCCCAGATGCGCGAGCATCGCGCGTGACCACACCTGCACGCGCAGGGCGCGTTGCTCGGCGCTGAGGCGCGGGAAGCGCAGCAGGATGGTCAGCAGGCCGGCGAGGATGTGCAGCAGCGCACGACCCAGGCGCCAGGCGGCACGAAGGCGCGAAACCTCAGTCTTGGTGGTACGCAATCTGCCCACCGACGATGGTGCAGCGCACGCGCGCGGGCAGCTCGTAGCCGGCAAAAGGCGTGTGCTTGCCCTGGCTGCGCAGGGCCTGGGGCTGCACCGCCCACTCGGCCTGCGGGTCGAAGACGCAGACATCGGCCACACCGCCCACGACAAGCTGGCCGGCGCTGGCCTGCAGCGTGCCCAGGGCGTTGCCCAGCACGCGGGCCGGTTCGCTGGTCAGCACACCGAGCGCGCGCGTCAGGCCCACGCCGCTTTCCTGCCTCCATTTGAGCGCCAGGCTCAGCAACAGCTCGACGCCGGTGGCCCCGGGCTCGGCCTCGGCAAAGGGCAGCATCTTGGCATCTTCGTCCACCGGCGTGTGGTCCGAGACCAGGGCGTCGATGGTGCCGTCGGCCAGACCCTCGCGCAGGGCCTCGCGGTCGCCCTGCTGGCGCAGCGGGGGGTTGAGGCGCATGCGGCTGTCGAAGTAGCCGATGTCGTTGTCGGTCAGGTGCAGGGAGTTGATGCTCACGTCGCAGGTGACGGGCAAGCCCTCGTCCTTGGCCTGGCGCACCAGAGCCAGGCCGGCCGCACTGCTGAGGCGGCACAGGTGCACGCGCGCACCGGTGGCGCGCATGAGATCGAAGATGGTGTGCAGCGCGATGGTCTCGGCCGCCACGGGCACGCCCGACAGGCCCAGGCGCGTGGCCAGCGTGCCGCTGGCGGCCACACCCTGGCCGAGGTAGTGGTCGTTGGGGCGCAGCCAGACCGTGTAGCCGTAGGTGCTGGCGTACTGCAGGGCACGCTGCAGAACCTGGGTGTTGACCAGAGGCACGTCGGCCTGGCCGAAGGCGACGCAGCCCGATTCGGTGAGCTCGGCCATCTCGGTCAGGATCTCGCCCTGCAGGCCGCGCGTGAGCGCGCCGACCGGGAAGACGCGCGCCTGGTGCAGCTTCTCGGCGCGGTACTTGAGCATTTCCACCAGGCCCGGCTCATCGAGCACCGGATCGGTGTCGGGCGGGCAGGCCAGGCTGGTGACGCCGCCGGCGACGGCCGCGGCCATCTCGGATTCGAGCATGCCCTCGTGTTCATGGCCGGGCTCGCGCAGGCGCAGGGCCAAATCCACCAGACCCGGGGCGACGACGCAGCCCGCGGCCTCGACCGTGCGGTTGGGCGCGAAGTCGGCCGGCAGCTTGCCGATGGCCACGATGCGGCCGGCCGCGATGGCCACGTCGGCGATCTCGTCGCGGTTGCTGGCGGGGTCGATGACGCGGCCGCCCTTGATCAACAGTTTCATCTTATGCCTCGTTCCCTGCAACGATACTCATGACGGCCATGCGCACCGCGATGCCGAAGGTGACCTGCGGCAGGATCACGCTCTGCTTGCCGTCCACCACGGCCGAGTCGATCTCGACGCCGCGGTTGATCGGCCCCGGGTGCATGACGATGGCGTCGGGCTTGGCCAGCTGCAGCTTCTCGGGCGTAAGGCCAAAGCTCTTGAAGAATTCCTGGCTCGAAGGCAGCAGCGCGCCGCTCATGCGCTCGTTCTGCAGGCGCAGCATGATGATCACGTCCGCACCCTTGATGCCCTCCTCCAGCGTATGGCAGACACGCACGCCCATGGGCGCCATGTTCGCCGGCACCAGGGTCTTGGGGCCGACCGCACGCACCTCGGCACAGCCCAGCGTGGTCAGGGCATGGATGTCGGAGCGCGCCACCCGCGAGTGCAGGATGTCGCCGACGATGGCCACCGTGAGGTTGCTGAAGTCCTTCTTGTAGTGCCGGATCGTGTACATGTCCAGCAGGCCCTGCGTGGGATGGGCATGGCGCCCGTCACCGGCATTGACCACGTGCACATGTGGCGCCACATGCTGGGCGATCAGATAGGGCGCGCCCGACTCGCTGTGGCGCACGACGAAGAGGTCGGCCGCCATGGCGCTGAGGTTGGCGATGGTGTCGAGCAGTGATTCGCCTTTGGACGCGGAGGAACGCGCGATGTCGAGGTTGATGACGTCGGCACTCAGGCGCGTGGCCGCGATCTCGAAAGTGGTGCGCGTGCGCGTGGAATTCTCGAAGAAGAGGTTGAACACGCTCTTGCCCCGCAGCAGCGGGACTTTCTTCACTTCGCGGTCGCTGACGCTGACGAAGTTGGCCGCGGTATCCAGGATGTGCGTGAGGATGTCGCGCGGCAGTCCTTCGGTGGACAGCAGGTGGATGAGCTCGCCGTTCTTGTTGAGCTGGGGGTTGCGTTTGTAGAGCATGGTGCAGGTCTCGTGTCGGGGCGCCGGGCTCAGGCGGACTCCACCCGGAAGTGGAAGCGGTCATCGGCGTCGCGCGCCAGTTCGAGCAGCTGGTTCGGAGGCAGGGTCACGCGCGCAGCCGCGTAGTCGGCCTGCACCGGCAGCTCGCGGCCCCCGCGGTCGACCAGCACGGCCAGTTGCACGCAGGCCGGGCGGCCGTAGTCGAACAGTTCGTTGAGCACCGCGCGGATGGTGCGGCCGGTGTAGAGCACGTCGTCGAGTACGAGGATGCGCGCGCCGTTGACATCGAAGGGCAGCACGGTCTGGCCGCTGCTGGCCAGGCCACGCTGGGCAAAGTCGTCACGGTGCATGGACGAGGACAGCGTGCCGTGCTCGCCGGGGAGTTTCAGTTCGCGCTGCAGGCGCTCGGCCAGCCACGCCCCGCCCGAGGTCACGCCCACGAGACGGGTCTCGGGCGTGCACAGCCCGCGCACGCCGCGCAGCAGTTCGGCGTAGAGGGCTTCCGCATCCAGTGCCAGGGTACTCATACCAGGGTCCTCAAGAATTGTTCCAGGATGACGCAGGCCGCGCCTGCGTCGGCATCGGCCGCGCCATCGGCCAGGGCCTCGGTGGTGCTGTAGCGCTCGTCGACCTCGTAGACCGGCAGGCCGAAGCGCCCGCGCAGCTGGCGCGCAAACTTCTGCGCCCGCGCCGTATTCTCGTGCGGTGCGCCGTCCGGGTAGAAGGGCACGCCCACCACCAGGGCGTCCGGCTGCCATTCCTGGAGCAGGGCGGCGACCTTGTCGAAGCGTGCATCGCCCTCGGCGCGTATCGTGGGACGCGGCTGGGCCTGGCGCAGCATCCGGTTGCCCACGGCCACGCCCGTGCGCTTGAGACCGAAATCCAGAGCCAGAAAGGTTTGCTGTGCAGCAGGAACGGCGGTCACGCTGGGCGCAGCGGCGCTCATGCGTGGCCCGCCTGAGGAGACAGCATCCAGGCCTGCAGGCCCAGCAGGGACAGGGCCTTGTCGTAACGCTGGGCCACCGGGGTCTCGAAGATCACCGCCGGGTCGGCGTGCACGATGAGCCAGCTGTTCTCGCCGATCTCGGATTCGAGCTGGCCCTGGGCCCAGGCCGAGTAGCCCAGCGAGACCAGGACGCGAGCGGGGCCGGCGCCGGTGGACAGGGCCTCGAGCACATCGCGCGAGGTGGTCATCTCCAGGCCACCGGGGATCATCATGGTCGAGGCGTAGACCGGCTCGGGCGGGTCCTCTCCTTCGGCCGGGGTCGGCATGTTGAGCAAGGCCTCGTGCAGCACGAAGCCGCGCTCGGTCTGCACCGGTCCGCCGTGGAAGACCGGGATGTCCTTGAGGTCGGCGCGGCCCAGCGGCAGCTCCACCTTGTCGAACAGGTTCTGCAGCTTGATGTCGGTGGGCTTGTTGATCATGAGCCCGAGCGCGCCGCGCTCGCTGTGCTCGCAGAGGTAGACCACACTTTTGGCAAAAGTCTCGTCCGCCAGTCCGGGCATGGCGATCAGAAAATGATTCGTCAGGTTGATCGGTGCAGAATCATCGGCCATGTCACGATTTTAACGGCCCCCATGGAAAAACAGTTCGACTCGGGTCTGGTCTGGTTTCGCCGCGATCTGCGGGTGGATGATCATGCCGCCCTGCAGCTGGCGCTGCGGCTGTGCCGTCGCGTCTACTGCGCCTTCGTCTTCGACCGCGAGATCCTCGACCCGCTGCCCCGCACGGACCGGCGCGTGGAGTTCATCCGCGCCTGTCTGGCAGAGCTGGACCAGACCCTGCGCCGCCTGGCCGAAAACGATCAGGCGGGCCTGATCGTCCGCCATGGCTACGCCAGCGAGGAAGTGCCCGCACTCGCGCAGCAGCTGGGCGTGCAGGCCGTCTTTGCGGCCCACGACTACGAACCGCGGGCCCAGGCGCGAGATGCGCGTGTGCGCGGGGCACTGGCCGCCGCCGGCATCGCCCTGCAGACCTGCAAGGACCATGTGGTCTTCGAGGGGCGAGAGGTGTTGACGGGCGGGGGCACGCCCTACACGGTGTTCACGCCCTACAAGCGCGCCTGGCTGGCCCGCCTGCAGACGCACCCGGTGATGCCCCAGGCCACCGAGGCCAGCCCCGGCGCCCTGGCAGCACGTCCGGAGACCCTGCGCCGGCCCGTGCCCACCCTGGCCGAGATCGGTTTCGCGCCCAGCAATCTGGCCCAGCTGCGCATCCCGACCGGCGCCAGCGGTGGCCAGGCCCTGCTCGATGACTTTCTGGGCCGCATCGACCAGTACCACGAGGCGCGCGACTTTCCCGCGCTCAAGGGGCCGAGCTACCTGAGCGTGCACCTGCGCTTCGGGACGGTCTCGATCCGCCGCCTGGTGGCACTGGCCCAGCAGCGCAGCGCCGCCGGCAGCCCCGGTGCGGCCACCTGGCTCAGCGAGCTGATCTGGCGCGAGTTCTATTGCCAGATTCTGGCCAACTTCCCGCACGTGGACGGCCACGCCTTCCGTCCGGCCTACGATGCCATACGCTGGGAACAGGGTGCCCATGCCGAGGCCCTGTTTGCGGCCTGGTGCGAAGGCCGCACCGGTTATCCCATCGTGGATGCAGCCATGCAGCAGCTCAACCAGAGCGGCTATATGCACAACCGCCTGCGCATGGTGGCGGGCAGCTTTCTGGTCAAGGACCTCGGCATCGACTGGCGCTGGGGCGAGCGCTACTTTGCCGAGCAGCTCAACGACTTCGATCTGGCGGCCAACAACGGCGGCTGGCAGTGGGTGGCGTCCAGCGGCTGTGACGCCCAGCCCTGGTTCCGCATCTTCAATCCCGTGAGCCAGAGCAAGAAGTTCGATCCGCAGGGCCGTTTCATCCGCCGCTACCTGCCCCAGCTTGCCGCCCTGCCCGACGCGGCACTGCACGCCCCCTGGCTGGCGAGCCCGGTGGAACTGGCGGCCGCGGGCGTGACCCTGGGCAGCGGCTACCCGCAGCCGCTGGTGGCGCACGACGAGGCACGCGAACACACCCTGGCACGCTATGCGGTGGTGAAGAAACCCGGAGAGAAGACGGCATGACCCGCGCAGCACTCGCTGCGCGGATTCCCCGATCAGGCCGGCACGGCCTGGGTGCAGTAGTGCTTGACCAGGGCCAGCAGCTCGTCTTCCGAGTAGGGCTTGCCCAGGTAGTGGTTCACGCCCAGCTGCTGGGCATGCTCGCGATGCTTCTCGGCGATGCGCGAGGTGATCATGATGATGGGCAGGTCCTTGAGCTTGGCATCGGCGCGGATGTTGCGCGCCAGGTCGAAACCGTCCATGCGCGGCATCTCGATGTCCGACAGCACCACGGCCGGGCGCTCCTGCGCCAGCTGCTCCAGCGCCTGCAGGCCATCGGCGGCCAGGGCCACGCGGTAGCCTTCGCGACGCAGCAGACGCTGCGTGACGCGGCGCACGGTGATGGAATCGTCGACCACCAGCACCAGGGGCAGCTCGCCGCCGCCGCTGGGTGCCTGGGCCTGCTCGGCCTCGGCCTTGCGCGCCTGCGGCACGGCCACTGCGGGCGTTGCCACCTCGCCGCTGCCCTGCTGCAGTTCGTAAGCCTTCTCGCCGTACACCGTGGCCAGGGCCACGGGGTTGTAGATCAGCACCACGGCGCCCGAGGCCAGCACCGACATGCCGGCCAGGCCGGGCAGACGCGAGAGCTGGGGGCCCAGGTTCTTCACCACGACTTCCTGGTTGCCCAGCACTTCGTCGACGTGGATGGCGACGCGCTGACCGGCACTGCGCAGCACGACCACGGGCTGGGTCTTGCCAGCCTGCTCGTAGCTGCGCGCCGAAGCCTGCAGCAGGGCGCCGGACCAGAAGAAGGGCACCAGCTCACCGCCGTAGTCGATCTGGCCCTGCTGATAGGCCTGGTCCAGCTCGGTGCGGCTGAGACGACGCACGATCTCGACCAGGTTGGCCGGTACGCCCACGCTGAGCTCACCCATGCGCAGCATGATCACCTGCGTCACGGCGGTGGTCAGCGGCAGCACGAGCTTGAAGCTGGTGCCGGCGCCGGCCGTGGTGGCGGTCTCGATGCGGCCACCCAGGGCCTGGACTTCGGAGCGGACCACATCCATGCCGATGCCGCGACCAGCGAGCTCGGTCACGCTGGACGCGGTGGAGAAGCCGGGCATGAAGATCATGTTGGCGGCTTCGGCATCGCTGAGCTGCTGGCCCGGAGCGATCAGACCATTGGCCAGCGCCTTCTCGCGGATGCGCGGCAGATTCAGGCCGGCGCCATCGTCCGTGAAGGTCACGGACACGTCATTGCCTTCCTGATGCAGGCTGATGGTGATGGTGCCGGCGGCCGGCTTGCCGGCGGCCTCGCGCTGCTGCGGGGCCTCGATGCCGTGGGCCACTGAGTTGCGCAGCATGTGTTCGAAGGCTGGCGCCATGCGGTCCAGCACACCGCGGTCGATTTCCATCGAGCCACCGGTGATATCGAGCTTGACCTGCTTGCCGGCCTCCTTGGAGGCCTGGCGCACCACACCGTAAAGGCGCTCGGAGATGCCTTCGAATTCCATCATGCGCGTGCGCAGCAGGTCGCGCTGCAGCTCGCGGGTCTGGCGGCCCTGGGCGATCAGGTCGTCCTCGGTGCCGCTGATGGTCTGCTGCAGGTTGCGCTGCACGGTGGCCACGTCGTTGACCGACTCGGCCATCATGCGCGTGAGTTCCTGCACGCGCGTGAAACGGTCGAACTCCAGCGGATCGAAGCCCTGGGCCGTGTCCTTGGCCTGGGCCAGGCGCGACTGCATCTGCGATTCGGCCTGCAGTTCCACGTCGCGCAGATGGGTGCGCAGACGGTCCAGGTTGGCTGTGAGTTCGCTCAGCGAGCCGTTGAGCTGGCCCAGACGCTGGTCCAGACGGCTGCGGGTGATCATGACCTCGCCGGCCTGGTTGACCAGACGGTCGAGCAGGTTGGAGCGCACACGCACGGTCTGGCCCGAGCTCGCGCGTTGCACTGCCGGCGCGGCCGGACGTCCGGCAGGCGCAGCCATGGCGGCAGGGCGGGGTACGGGCATCTGGACCGCTGCAGGTGCGGTCACCTTGGGCGTCTGCGGCGCAGATGCGACGGGAGCCGGTGCGACGGGCGCGGCCGCAGGGGCCGGAGCCGCTGCGACGGGTTCCGGCGCGGGCCCCTGACAGAGCTCGTCAAAGACGTCCTGCAGACGGTCGTAACGCCCCAGCATGGGTTCGATCTGGGCGGCTTGGACGAATTCGCTGCCCATCTGCTCGATCGCCGACTCCATGCGGTGGGCCATTTCGCCCAGACGCATGGCGCCCGCCAGACGGGCGCTGCCCTTGAGGGTGTGCAACACGCGCAGCACGTCCAGGCGCGCGCCACTGTCGTCAGGTTTGCCCGACCACTGGCGCAGGGCCGAGGCCAGTTGCGGCATGAGTTCGGCGGCTTCTTCCTCGAAGATGGGGAAGAGGTCGGGGTCGATCACGTCGACCGCGTCGATGTCCTCGTCATTATCCTCGGCCACGATCGGGGCCGCCCCGCGCAGGGGCGCTGCAGGAGCTGCTGCGGGCGCGGGCGCAGGCTTGGGAGCAGGCACAGCCTGCTGGGTCGGCACGGGCGCCGGGGCCGGCTCGGCCGTGAAATCGAAATCGAGGTCGCCCAGGTCCAGGTCGGTGCTTTCGGTCACCGTGATATCGGCCGCGGCCGGTCCGCGCTCCATTCCATCCAGCGGGCCGAACTCGGTGCCAACGATGGCCTGCAGGGCCTCGACCAGGCCCGGCTCGGGGCTCTTGAGGAAACCGGCCGCAAACTGGTGCAGCAGATGACGAATGTTGTCCGCAGCCGCGACAAAGGTCTGAGCATGCTCGGGCTGCCCCTGACCGTGCAGCTGCACATGCTGCATGGCCTGCTCCAGCGCACGGGCGATCTCCGACAAAGCCTTGAAACCCACCGTGGCCGAACTGCCGCCCAGCGAATGCGCCAGCGCGATCGCGCTGTCGGGCACGGGGTTGTGCAGCTCCAGCGACCACTCGTTGAGTTCGGTCAGCAGCCGGCGCGACCATTCGTCGGCCTCGTTGAGGAAGACGTTGTAGAGCGGGATGCCGATGCGCAGGGTGCCGATGACCTTGACCTGTTCCTCGGCCGGGGCCGGCGCCTGGACCGGCGTGGGCAGGTCGAACTCGAAGCCCTCGATGGCCGCGGGCTTGGTGTCGGGGCCCTTGCCGCTGACGGAATCCTCGAAGCTGCCCGTCGCGGTGTCAGCCCAGTTGTTCTGCAGTTCCGGAAGCTCCAGAGCAGGCTCTGGCGATGCCGCGGGCTCCAGTTCAAGGGACAGCTCGGGGACTGCAGGCGCAGCGGCTTCCGGTTCCGGGGTGAGCCAGTCCAGGTTCAGTTCGGCGGCCGGTGCAGGTGCCGCGGCGGCAGCTGCAGGAGCGGGCGCAGCAGGCGGCACCTGGGCCAGGCTGCCGAAATCGATGTCGCTGACATCGCCGAGCGCGAGTGCGGGGTCCGCTGCCGGCGCGGGCGTAGCTGCTGGCGCATCGGCCAGCTGGAAGTCGAACATCTGCGTCGACGCGAAATCAGGTGCAGACGACGCCTCGGGCGCGGGTGCAGGCACGGCGGGCGCCGGCGTGGCCGGCAGGGCCAGGGTGGGCGTGGGCGAGGTGTCGGGCAGCGGGACAAGCTTGCCCTCCAGGCGCATCGCGTCGGCCGACTGGCGGAAGGCCGCAGCACTGCGGCCGGCGTCCTGGCCTGCGGCGATGTCCTCCACCCACAGCCCCAGCCCCTGCAGCGCCGAGTTGGACAGCTGCAACAACTCCGGACGGGCTGGCAGCTGCTCGGCCAGCCAGCTGTTCATCATCTGCTCCATGGCCCAGGCGGCTTCACCGAATTCGTTGAAGCCCACCATGCGCGAGCTGCCCTTGAGGGTGTGGAAGGCACGGCGCAGCGTGGTCTGCTGCGACAGATCGGCCGGGTTTTCGAGCAGGGCCGAGACGGCATCCAGGCCGTTGCGGACGACTTCACGCGCTTCTTCGAGGAAGATGTCGCGCAACTCGGCGCCGTCATCCTCACCGCCTTCTGCGGCGACAGGCGCAGCGGCAACGGGCCGCGCGGGCGCGGGCGCCGGGACCGGCGTGATCTCGGGCAGGGGCGCCGGCTCGGGGGCCACCGCGGCAGCCTCACGCTCACGCCCCATCAAGGGCTTGAACTCACCGGCTTCCTCGTCATAGACGAACAGCTTCTTGGCCAGCGCACGCTGGTAGCTCAGCATGTCGATCAGGAAGCCCAGGGCCCCCAGGCTGTTGCCGAACTTCTCGAACACGCCCGAACGTGCCGCGTCCTCGTCGATGGTGTCGACGAGGAACTTTTCCACCGTGTCGCGCATGCGCACGGTCGCCAGCGAAGCCTGGTCCAGACCCAGCACCGAGAACACGCCACGCATCTGCGCGAGCTGGTTGGGCACGTCGTTGAGGGGCGCCTTGTCCTTGGGGTTGCGGAAGAAGGTGTCGAGTGATTTCTCGATCTCGGTCAGGCCGGTACGCAGCTCCTCGACCACACTGCCCATGGTCTGGCGGTCGCTGACGCGGCGGTAGAGCTCCTCCATCCAGGGCTCCAGCGGCTCGGGCTGGCCGCCCGAGACCACGTGGTCCAAGCGCCGAGCGAGGCGGTCACTGCGCTCGCGCATGTTCGCGGTCTCGGTCGGATCCATGTCCTCGTAAGCCGCATCCAGATACAGGATGGAGGTGGCCACTTCCATGGCCACGGGCGTGGTCGGGGGTTCACCCGAACGCACCGTGCTGTCCACGGCCTTGAGCAGGCCACGCGCCAGCTCCTTGTTCTCGGGGTGCAGCTTGAGCAGGGATTCACCGACCTGGGTGAACTGCTCGGACACGACCTTGAGGCGGTTGGTGTCACCGCCCGAGAGCGCCGACCAGGTTTCGGTGGCCGTGGCGATGCGCTTGCGCGCCTGCACCAGCACGGCCGGGTCGAAGCGGCCGTACTGGGGGGTGTCGTAGTTGACGGCACGCGCCTCGGCCAGGCCATAGGCCTTGCGCACGGCCGCCAGCACCGGTGCCGACGCGGCGTCGGTCGGCACAGCCTGGGCGCAGAAGAACAGCAGATCCTGGGCAAGGCGATCCGACACCTCGGCCGAGCCCTTGGCCTGGCTGGTGTACTGCATCAGCACACGCGAGGCCGCGCGCTTCACGTAGACATCGGGCGGGCAGAGCTTGAGCGCCAGCGCCTCGAAGTAGGCGGCAGCAATCTTCCAGAATGCCCGACCTTCCAGCGCCTGCTGGCCGGCCGCCAGGCCCAGACTGACGTCGCGCAGGGATTTGGCCGACGATACGCTGCCGCTCTTGACCACCTTGAGGACCGCGGTGTCCAGTTGCGCCCGCACGGCCGGCTCATAGTTCAGGGGCTCGACTGCGGGTGTGTCGGCGTCGATCCAGCGCCAGGCATGGGGCCAGAGTTCGGCTGGGTGGATGCGCTCCTCGCCCACCAGCTCGAGCACGTCACGGTACTGCGGGAACAGGGCCACGGCCGAAGCGGACTTGCCGCGCAGCACGCCTTCGAGATACTCCACCAGGGCGAAGCCGGCGCGCTCCACCTTGGTCGCCGCCTCCTCACTGCAGGATTCGGGACGCTCGACGAACTTCTGCGCCAGCGCCTCCATGGAACGCAGCACCTTGGCCGGCTCGGGCAGGCCCACCATCTCCAGGGCGCCGACGGCCTGGTGCAGCTGCTGGCGTGCGATGCGCAGCTGGCTGGCGTCGAGCGATTCGAGGTCGGATCCGCGAGCCATCTCGGCGTCGCGCACGAAGCGACGGATGGCCTTGCTCGCGCCATCGAGCGACTTGCGCAACTCCTCCAGCACCCAGGCCAGTGGGCCGAGGTCACTGAGCTGCTGATCGTTGTCGCCGCTGTCGGCTGCGAGGGCTTGCATGGATACGGAGCTCCTGCGGAAACCTGGGGATCAGGAAATCTTGAAACGCGCTACCGACTGGCGCAGCTCTTCGGCCATGCGCGACAGTTCGCGCACCTGGGCGGCCGTGGCGCGGGTACCTTCCCCCGTCTGCTCGGTCACGGCGAAGATGTGCTGGATGTTGTCGGCCACCACACTGGCCATCGCGGCTTCCTTGGAGGTCGAATCCGAAATCTGCTCAATCAGTTCGGCGAGTCGACGTGACACGCGGTCGATCTCGGTCAGCGCGGTACCGGCGTTGTCGGAGAGGCGGGCCCCTTCCACCACACCCTGCGTGGAGCGCTCCATGGCGGCCACGGCGTCCTGGGTGTCGGTCTGAATCGCCTTCACCAGCGCCGAGATCTGGCGCGTGGCGTCGGCGGAGCGTTCGGCCAGTCGCTGCACTTCTTCCGCCACCACCGAGAAGCCGCGACCGGCTTCACCGGCGGACGCGGCCTGGATGGCAGCGTTCAGGGCCAGCACGTTGGTCTGTTCGGTAATGTCCGAGATCAGCTCCGTGATTTCACCGATCTCCTGCGAGGATTCACCCAGACGCTTGATCCGCTTGGAGGTGTCCTGGATCTGGTCACGGATGGCGTTCATACCGCCGATGGCATCCTGCACGGCCTTGAGGCCGGACTCGGCAGCCTGCAGCGACTGGCGCGCCACCGCGGCCGATTCCTGCGCCTGATGCGAGACCTGGTTGATGCGGGTCGACATGTCCACGACGGAGCGCCCGGTTTCGCGGATCTCGTGCAGTTGCTCGTTGGACGCTGCCAGCAGCTCGGTGGAGGTCTGGTCCACCTCGGCCGTCGTCTGCGCCACCTGGGCCGCCGTGTTCTGCACGTTGCCCACCAGCAGTCGCAGTTCTTCCACCGTGTAGTTCACCGAGTCGGCAATGGCGCCGGTGATGTCCTCGGTCACCGTGGCTTCCTGCGTCAGGTCGCCTTCGGCCACTGTCTGCAGTTCGTTCATCAGTCGCAGAATGGCGGCCTGGTTGGCATCGTTGACGCGCTTGGCTTCCTGCTCCTGACGCTCGGCCTCGAGTCGCTGCGCTTCGGCCATCACCTGGCGGCGACGGCTGTCCATCAGCTGCACGCGCGCCAGGCCGGCAGCGCAGACCAGGGAGAAGATGGCCGCACCGACCAGGGCCAGCAACGCGGTCGGCCCCAGGCCCGTGCGCGTGGCCAGCTGGGCCTGCAGCGCCTCGAGGTCACGACGCAGCGGCTCGGAATCGTTGATCACGGTGATCTGGGCGCTACGCGCTGAGACCAGGCCCTGCAGGTTGCCCAGAATGGCGCCGGCCTGGGTACGGGTCTGCTCGTAGAGCTTGATCAGGGCATCGATCTGCTCGCGCGTCTGCGGATCCTTGGTGGCACTCAGACGCAGCTCCGGGCTACCGTCGAGCAGACCCTGGGCGATTTCCTTGAAGGAGTTCAGGTCCTTGCCCAGCAGGAACACGGCCTCCGGGCTCACACCCTCGGCCGTCAGGAATTCGTTGGAGGACTTGCCGATACGCTGGGTCAGCATCACCAGCTGACCGGC
>JAIESX010000042.1 GCA_019745555.1 Burkholderiaceae bacterium
GCCTGGCGCAGGGCGGCCACCACCTCGTCCAGCTCGCCTTCCATGATGCGGTCGAGCTTGTAGAGCGTGAGGTTGATGCGGTGGTCGGTCAGTCGGCCCTGGGGAAAGTTGTAGGTGCGGATGCGGTCGCTGCGGTCGCCGCTGCCGATGAGCCCTTTACGCAGGGCCGCGTCCTTGGCAGCGCGCTCGCTGCGCTCCTTTTCCTGGATGCGCGCGGCCAGCACCTGCAGGGCCTTGGCCTTGTTGCGATGCTGGCTGCGGTCGTCCTGGCATTCGGCCACGATGCCCGTGGGCAGATGGGTGATGCGCACGGCCGAGTCGGTCTTGTTGATGTGCTGGCCGCCGGCGCCGCTGGCGCGGAAGGTGTCGATGCGCAGGTCGGCCGGGTTGATCTGCACGGCCTGGGCCTCGTCGGGTTCTGGTAGCACGGCCACGGTGCAGGCGCTGGTGTGGATGCGGCCCTGGGTCTCGGTGGCCGGCACGCGCTGCACGCGGTGGCCACCGGATTCGAAGCGCAGGTCGCCGTAGACGTGGTCTCCCTCGATGCGCAGCACCACTTCCTTGTAGCCGCCGAGCTCGCTGGGCGATTCGCTCATGAGCTCGGTCTTCCAGCCGCGCGTGGCGGCGTAGCGCGTGTACATGCGCAGCAGGTCACCGGCGAACAGGGTCGATTCGTCGCCGCCTGTGCCGGCGCGGATTTCAAGGTAGGCCGGACGCGCGTCGTCCGGGTCCTTGGGCAGCAGCATGCGCTGCAGCTCGTCCTCGAGCTGGGCCAGCTCGGCCGTGGCAGCGGCGATCTCCTCGCGCGCCATTTCAGCCATGTCGGGGTCGGCCAGCATCTCCTGGGCACTGGCCAGATCGGCCTCGCGCTGCTGGTAGCGTGCGTAGCGGCTGGCGAGGGCCGTGACCTCGTTGTGCTCGCGCGAGAGCACGAGGAACTGGCCCATGTCGGCCATGATGTCCTCGCGCGAGAGCAGGAAGTTCAGCTCGTCGAGGCGCTGGGCGTAGCGTTCGAGTTGTTGCCTGAGAAACGGTTTCATACAAAGTAGCGGTCGGTGGACGGCCCGGCGCCCGTGCGGGCGCGCGGGGACGGCGGCGGGCAGCGCCGCTAACGCTCTTTGCGCAGGAAGAAGTGCTGGATGGCGGCGCTGGCGCGTTCGCGCGCGGCGGCGTCGCCGGTGTGCAGCTCGGCCAGGGCTCCGTGCAGCATCTTCTGGGTCAGTCCCTTGGACAGGGCTTCGAGCACGGTGTCCACGTCTTCGCCCTTGGCCAGCAGCTTGCGCGCACGGGCGATCTCCGTGCTGCGCCATTCGTCGGCTTGGGCGTTGAGCTGCTGGATCAGGGGCACGGCGCTGCGCTGGTCCATCCAGTGCAGAAAGCTCTGCACGCCGGCGTCGATGATGACCTCGGCCTGGGCCACGGCGGCCTGGCGGTTGGCCTGGCCGGTCTGGACCACGGCGGCGAGGTCGTCCACGGTGTAAAGGTAGACGTCGCCCAGGTCTTTGACCTCGGGCTCGATGTCGCGCGGCACGGCCAGGTCCACCATGAACATGGGGCGGTGCTTGCGCTGCTTGAGCGCGCGCTCCACCGCGCCCAGGCCGATCAGCGGCAGGGTGCTGGCCGTGCAGCTGATGACGGCGTCGAACTCGTGCAGGCGCTCGGGCAGCTCGGCCAGGCGCATGGTCTCGGCACCGAAGCGGCTCGCGAGCTTCTCGCCGCGGTCCAGCGTGCGGTTGGCGATGACCATGGACTTCGGATGCCTGGCGGCGAAGTGCGTGGCGGCCAGCTCGATCATCTCGCCCGCGCCGACGAAGAGGATGCGCACCTGGCGCAGGTCTTCGAACAGGTTGCCGGCCAGGCGCACGGCGGCGGCGGCCATGCTGATGGAGTGCGCGCCAATCTCGGTGGAGCTGCGCACTTCCTTGGCCACGGCAAAGCTGCGCTGGAACAGCTGGTTGAGCGTGGTGCCCAGGGCGCCGGCCTCTTCGGCCACGCGCACGGCGTCCTTCATCTGGCCCAGGATCTGCGGCTCGCCCAGCACCATGGAGTCGAGCCCGCTGGCTACCCGGAAGGCATGGCGCGCGGCCTGGCCGCCTTCGAGCGTGTAGGTGTGGGTGCGCAGCTCCTCAGCCGTGACGCCGCCGCTGCGCGCCAGCCACTGCAGCGTGGGGGCGATTTCCAGCTGCTCGCTGGCGCAATAGATCTCGGTGCGGTTGCAGGTGGAGAGGATGGCGGCCTCGGGCGGGCGCGAGAGCGCGCCGCGCAGACCCTCCAGCGTGGGGGGGAGCTGGTCGAGCGCAAAGGCAAACCGACCGCGCAGATCGAGCGGTGCGGTCGTGTGATTGATGCCCAAAGCCCAGACTGCCATGGACCGCATTATAAAATTTGCAGCCCAGGCCCTGCGCGAGCCCCCGCAGACGGCCCCAAAGCCCCGATGGCATGAACCTGCACGACATCCTCTTCCATCTGCTCAACTTCGCCGCGCCGGCGCTCGGCCTGGCGGTGCTGCTGCCTCTGCTGGGCCGGCCTTTCTTCAGACCGCAGGCGGCGCTGCTGCCCTGGTGGGGGCAGATGCTCGTCAATCTGGTGGTCGGGATTGCTGCGCTCGTTCTCGGCCTGTGGTGGCTGGGGCGCGACGGCAAGATGATGGGCTATGGCCTGCTGGTGCTGGCTGTTGCCAGCAGCCAGTGGCTGCTGGTGCGCGGCTGGCGGCGCTGACACCGCCAGCCACGATGCCTGGCTTCAGAAGTGGTAGGCCAGGCCCAGCGAGAGCCGGGTCATGTCGGCGGTGCCACCACCGGGTACCTGGGTACGCCCCAGGCTTTCGTACTGCACACGCATGCTCAGTTCGCGGTCGAAGCGTACCTGCATGCCGAAGCCGTAGATCAGGTCGTCCGGCAGGCCGTTGATGCTGCCGTCGTGCAGGCCCAGACCGGCCTTGCCGAAGAGCGTGATCTGCTGATTGAGCGGCACCTTGCCGACAGCCACGGCATGGACGATGTGCTCGCTCAGGTCGACCCGTCGCGGGCCCGGCACCGTGGCATCGGCATCGCCGACCAGGGTCAGGCCGGCTTCGAGGTCCAGGTTGGTGAGGAAGTTGTAGCCTCCGGAGAGCGTCAACGCACCCGGGCTGGAGTAGCTGCCGGGGCCGCTGTAGTTGACGGTACCGTAATCGACAGCGCCGTAGTAGCGCGAGCTCTGGGCCGCTGCGGGGCTCAGCACGGCGCCGCAGAGCAGGAGTGCGGGTAGCAGTTTCTTCATGGCATTCCTTGTCGTTGTTGAGGGACACGTCACCGCTGGGGCAACGCGGGCCGCATTGTCCGCCCCTCGATCTGGTGCGATGTAAGCAAATGTGATGTCCCCAGACGCTGCAGGCACAAAGAAAAAGGCC
Source organism: Burkholderiaceae bacterium (assembly GCA_019745555.1). Taxonomy (GTDB): domain Bacteria; phylum Pseudomonadota; class Gammaproteobacteria; order Burkholderiales; family Burkholderiaceae_C; genus Hylemonella. Next base: position 3,392 of record JAIESX010000042.1, read on the forward strand.
GGGCGGTGCCCGGCCTCGACCTGTGTGAGATGCGATCAGAAATTGAGCACGCCGCCGACCGAGACGCGGCTGATGTCGGCGCCCGAGTCGCTTTCGCTGGACTTGGATTTGCCCAGGTGTTCGTACTGCAGGCGCATGCCGAAACGCTGGTTGAAGTTGAGCTGGATGCCCGCGCCCACGATGACGTTGGTGGTGGTGTGCGGGCCCGTGGTGCCGTCGTAGGTGCCGCTGCCGCGCACGCGCGCCGTGTGCAGGCCCAGGCCGGCCTTGCCGAAGAACTCGAAGTTGGGGTTGATGGGCAGGAAGCCGACGGCGAGGAAGCGCATGTCGCCCTGGCGTGCGGTGCGGCTGCCGTTGTTGTTGACGAAGGTGGTGTCGCCGATGGCGGTGACGCCGGCTTCCGCACCCAGGTTGGGGCTGAAGCGGTAGCCGCCCGAGACCGTGACCGAGCCCGGATCGGCGTAGATGGTGTTGCGCATATTGAGCGTGCCGATATCGACCGCGCCGTACCAGTGCTGGGCCAGGGCGGGGCCGCTGGCGGCTGCACAGAGTGCAAGGGTGAGGAGGGCTTTCTTCATGGGGACTCCTGAGGTTGGCAGGCCTGCGCGGCTTGCGCAGAGGCCCAGTCCAGACAACGCGGCGCTCGGACCGCCCGTTGACGCGGCCTCAGGCCGGGCTGAAGAGGTCGACGCGGTCGGTGATGATGCCGTCGATGCCCAGCGCCAGCAGGTGCTCGGCCGCCCACTCGTCGTTGACGGTGTAGCACAGGCAGCGCAGCCCGGCGCCACGGGCCTGGGCCAGGGTTTCGGCATCCCACAGCGCGTGGTTGCAGACCACGGCCACGCATTCGAGGGCCTGCGCCTTCTGCAGCCAGCCGCTCCACAGCGTATCCAGCAGCAGGCCGCGCGGCAGTTGCGCTGCGGTGCTGCGCGCGCCTTCGAGCGCCTCAGGCTGGAAGGAGGTCAGCAGCGGCGGCACGTCTGCGCCGGCCCAGAGCCGCGCTGCCTCGCGCGCGACAACCTCGCCCGTGTGGCGTTCGGTACCCGGTGTGGGCTTGATCTCGATGTTGAGCAGATGGTGGTTGCGCAGGCAGTGCGCGGCGATGGCCTGCAGCGTGGGCAGGGGCTCGCCCGCGTAGCTGCGGCTGTGCCAGCTGCCGGCGTCGAGCTGCGAAAGCGCGTGCCAGCGCTGTTCACCGGCGATGCCATAGCCGTTACTGGTGCGCTCCAGCGTGGCATCGTGCAGCAGGAAGGGCACGCCGTCGGCGCTGAGCTTCACATCGCACTCGTACATGCGGTAGCCGTGGGCGGCGCCCAGTCGGAAGGCGGCCAGCGTGTTCTCGGGTGCCAGCTTGCCGGCACCGCGGTGCGCGACCCAGCGCGGGTAGGGCCAGGTTGCCTGGTGCGCGCTCACAGCCGTTTTCCCGTGCTGGCGTCGAAGCTGTGCAGGCAGCCGTCCTGCGGCCGCACGTGCAGAGTGCTGCCCAGTGCAGGCGGCGGGCCGGCGCGCTCGTCCACGCGCACGATCAGCTGCTCGCTGTCGATGCGGGTGTAGAGCAGGCGTTCTGCGCCCAGCATCTCCACGGCCTCGACCTGTACGGTCCAGCCGTCGGTGGCGGGCTGCGGCACGATCTGCAGGTGCTCGGGGCGGATGCCGAGCAGCGTGCCGGGTTTCACATGCGGGGCGCTCGCGAGCAGGTTCATGGGCGGGGCACCGATGAAGCTGGCGACGAAGGTGGAGGCCGGGCGGTGGTAGACCTCTTCGGGCGTGCCGAACTGCTCCATATTGCCGGCGTTCATGACGATCATGCGCTGCGCCAGGGTCATGGCCTCGACCTGGTCGTGCGTGACGAAGAGCGAGGTGATGCCGAGTTCGCGGTGCAGCTTCTGGATTTCCAGGCGGGTCTGCGCGCGCAGCTTGGCGTCGAGGTTGGACAGCGGCTCGTCGAAGAGGAAGACCTGGGGCTGGCGCACGATGGCGCGGCCCATGGCCACGCGCTGGCGCTGGCCGCCCGAGAGTTCGCGCGGCTTGCGCGCCAGATAGGGCATGAGCTCCAGGATGCCGGCGGCTTTCTCGACGCGCGCGCGGATCTCGTCCTTGGGGACCTTGGCGATCTTCAGGCCGTAGGCCATGTTGTCGTACACGCTCATGTGCGGGTAGAGCGCGTAGTTCTGGAACACCATGGCGATGTCGCGTTCGGCCGGCTCCAGGTGGTTGACCACGCGCTCGCCGATGCGGATCTCGCCACCGCTGATGTCTTCCAGGCCCGCGACCATGCGCAGCAGCGTGGACTTGCCGCAGCCCGAGGGACCGACGATGACGATGAACTCGCCGTCCGTGATGGTGGCGTTGACGCCGTGGATGACCTGGTTGGCCTTGGGGCCGAGGCCGTAGCGTTTGATGACGTTGGTAAGGGTCAGGGATGCCATAGCTGCTTCTCTTATTTTTCAGTGTCGACCAGGCCCTTGACGAACCATTTCTGCATGAGGATGACGACCAGTGCCGGTGGAATCATGGCGAGCATGGCGGTGGCCATGACCACGTTCCACTCGGTGTAGGCCTCGCCCGCGATCAGGCGCTTGATGCCCAGCACGATCGGGTACATGGACTCGTTGGTGGTGACCAGCAGCGGCCAGAGGTACTGGTTCCAGCCGTAGATGAACTGGATGACGAACAGCGCCGCGATCGAGGTGGCCGACATGGGCAGCAGCACGTCCTTGAAGAAACGCATGGGTCCGGCACCGTCGACCCGGGCCGCTTCCACGAGCTCGTCGGGCACGGTGAGGAAGAACTGGCGGAAGAGGAAGGTGGCAGTGGCCGAGGCGATCAGCGGCACGGTCAGACCGGCATAGCTGTTGAGCATGCCCAGGCTGGAGACCACCTCGTAGGTCGGTCCGATCCGCACCTCGACCGGCAGCATCAGCGTGACGAAGATCATCCAGAACACCAGGCCACGGGCCGGAAAGCGGAAGTACACGATGGCAAAGGCCGACAGCAGCGAGATGACGATCTTGCCGATCGCGATCACCAGGGCGCTGATCAGGCTGACCATCATCATCGGCGCGCCCGCCGGCAGCTTGCTGCCCATGCTGGTCTCGCCGCCGAACAGGGCCAGGCGGTAGGTTTCCCAGAAGTGTGTCCCCGGCAGCAGCGAGAGCGGCCGGCTCTGGGCGATCTCCTGGGCGGACTGGGTGGAGGCGACCAGGGTCAGGTAGACCGGAAAAGCCACGATGGCCACACCGCCGATGAGGATGACGTGGGCCAGGAGGTCGAGGAGAGGGCGTCGTTCGATCATGGCGGCTCTTTCAGTACTGCACCTTGCGTTCGACGTAGCGGAACTGGATGACGGTGAGCACGATGACGATGGCCATCAGGATGACCGACTGCGCGGCCGAGCCGCCCATGTCCAGCGCCTTGAAGCCGTCGTAATAGACCTTGTAGACCAGGATGGCCGTGTCCTTGCCGGGACCCCCCTGGGTGGCCGCGTCGACGATCGCAAAGGTGTCGAAGAAGGCGTAGACCACGTTGATGACCAGCAGGAAGAAGGTCGTGGGCGAGAGCAGGGGGAAGACAATGGTCCAGAAACGATGCGCGGGCGAGGCGCCGTCGATGGCGGCAGCCTCGATCAGACTTTTCGGGATGGACTGCAGGCCGGCCAGGAAGAAGAGGAAGTTGTAGGAGATCTGCTTCCACACGGCGGCCATGACGATCAGCGCCATGGCGTGGTCGCTCTTGAGCATGTGGTTCCACTCCACGCCCATGAACTGCAGGGCATAGGCCACTACGCCCATGGGCGAGGCGAACATGAACACCCAGAGCACGCCCGCTACGGCCGGCGCCACGGCGTAGGGCCAGATCAGCAGCGTCTTGTAGACACCGGCGCCGCGGATTACCCGGTCGGCCATGACGGCCAGCAGCAGCGCGATGCTCAGCCCGCAGACGGCGACCAGGATGGAGAAGAAGGCGGTGGTCTTGAACGATGCCAGATACGTTGCGTCGGCGAAGAGGCGCTCGAAGTTCTCCAGACCGACGAACTCGGTCGTCGTGCCGAAGGCGTCCTGCTGCAGCACGCTCTGGTACAGCGCCTGTGCGGCAGGCCAGAAGAAGAAGACCAGCACAATGGCCATCTGGGGTGCCACCAGCAGCCAGGGCAGCCAGGCGGAGCGGAATCGGACGCGTTTTTCCATAGATCAGCGATCAAAGGCAACACCGCCCGGGAACGCTGTTACCGGGCGGTGTTACGAGGGCTACAAGGCCAGCCGGAACTGTAGTGCCTTCCGGGAACGATTTACATCTTGCCCTGGTTGGCCTTCTGGAAGCGCTCCAGTTGCTCGTTGCCGCGCTTGACGGCCGTGTCCAGGGCTTCCTTGGCCGACTTCTTGCCGGCCCAGACCTGCTCCAGTTCCTCGTCATTGATAGTACGGATCTGCACGAAGTTGCCCAGGCGGATGCCGCGCGACTTGTCGGTGGTCTTGCGGATCATCTGCTCCACCGACACGTCGGTGCCCGGATTCTGCTTGTAGAAGCCGGACTTCTCGGTCATCTGGTAGGAGGCCTTGGTCAGCGGCAGGTAGCCGGTGCGCTGGTGGCTCTTGGCGGCTTCCTCGGCCTTGGACAGATGGGCGAAGAACTGCGCCACGCCCTTGTACTCGTCGGCCTTCTTGCCAGCCATGACCCACAGGCTGGCGCCACCGATGACGGTGTTCTGCGGGCTGCCGGGCACGTCGGGGTAGTAGGGCAGGGTGGAGATGCCGCTCTCGAACTTGGAGTTGCGCTTGATGTTGCCGTACAGGGCCGAAGAGCCCGTGGTCATGGCGCATTCGCCCGAGACGAAGGTGGCGTCGGCGGCGTTGCCACGACCCTTGTAGACGAAGAGGCCCTGCTTGGCCATATTGCCCAGGTTCTCGATGTGTCGCACATGCAGCGGCGAGTTGAAGCTCAGGCGGGCGTCGATGCCGCGCATGCCATTGCCCTTGGTGGCGAACTCGGTGTTGTGCCAGGCCGAGAAGCTCTCAAGCTGGGTCCAGCTTACCCAGCTGGTCGTGAAGGGGTATTTGTGGCCGGAGGCCTTGAGCTTGGCCGCGGCCAGGGCCACCTCAGGCCAGGTCTTGGGCGGTGTGTTCGGATCGAGGCCCGCGGCCCTGAAGGCGTCCTTGTTGTAATGGAAGACGGTGGTCGAGCTGTTGAAGGGGAAGCTCAGCATCTGGCCATTGGGCGCGGTGTAGTAGCCCGCGACTGCCGGCACGTAGGCGTCGGCGTTGAAGGTGACGTTGGCCTTCTGCATGACTTCTGCCACGGGCACGATGGCGCCCTTGCTGGCCATCATGGTGGCGGTGCCGACCTCGAAGACCTGCAGGATGTGGGGGGCGTTGCCGGCGCGGAAGGCGGCGATGGCGGCTGTCATCGATTCGTCGTAGCTGCCTTTGAAGGTGGGGACGATCTTGTAGTCCTTCTGGCTGGCATTGAAGTCCTTGGCCAGGTCATTGACCCACTCGCCCAGGGCGCCGCCCATGGAATGCCACCACTGGATCTCGGTCTGGGCCTGTGCGGCGGGGGCAAGCAGCAAGGCCGAAAAGGCGGCTGCCGTCAGTTTGGCGGTGAATTTCATGGGTTCTCCTTATGAATGATGCCGACAGGCTAGGCCTGAAATGTGACAAAGCGATTAAGCCCGCATGACGGCGGGTTGAGGATTCGGGGTTTCCATGAGGGGCAATACCGGGGGGCGTTCTGCCCATGTTGCACTGCGGTAACATCTGGCCTCAGCCGGTGTTCTGGCTGAAATATCAGGTTTCCATGAACGCACCGACTCCGCTAGACCAATTTGTGGACACCGCCGGCCAGGCGCCGCACGGCCACGAGCGCATCCGCGAAATCCCCTACAACTACACCTCGTTCTCCGACCGCGAGATCGTGATGCGCCTGCTGGGCGCGCGCGCCTGGGAGGTGTTGAACCAGCTGCGCGAGGAACGCCGTACCGGTCGTTCCGCCCGCATGCTCTACGAGGTGCTGGGTGACATCTGGGTGGTGCAGCGCAACCCCTATCTGCAGGACGACCTGCTGGACAACCCGAAGCGCCGGCAATTGCTTGTGGAGGCCTTGCACCACCGCCTGGGCGAGGTGCAGAAGCGCCGCACGCCCGAGGCCGATCCGCAGCGCGATGCCCTGGTGGGCGAGCTGCTGGATGCGGCCAGCCGCGCGGTGGAGGAGTTCGATCTGTCCTTCCGCGAGATCGCGGCCCTGCGTCGCAAGGCCCAGCGTGTGCTGAGCCGCCTGACCGCCAAGGACAACGTCAAGTTTGACGGCCTGTCACGTGTTTCGCATGTGACGGACGCGACCGACTGGCGCGTGGAATACCCCTTTGTCGTGCTGACTCCTGACAGCGAGGCCGAGATGGCGCGGCTGGTCAAGGGCTGCATCGAGCTCGGCCTGACCATCATTCCGCGTGGGGGTGGCACCGGCTACACCGGCGGTGCGGTGCCGCTGACCTGGAAGAGCGCGGTGATCAACACCGAGAAGCTCGAGGCCATGACCGAGGTGGAGATGGTCCGCCTGCCGGGCCTGGATCGCGAAGTGCCCACGATCTGGACCGAGGCCGGGGTGGTGACCCAGCGCGTGGCCGATGCGGCCGAGCGTGCGGGCTTTGTGTTCGCTGTGGACCCCACGTCCGCCGAGGCGTCCTGCGTGGGCGGCAACATCGCCATGAACGCGGGCGGCAAGAAGGCCGTGCTCTGGGGTACGGCCCTGGACAACCTGGCGAGCTGGCGCATGGTCACGCCGGATGCGGGCTGGCTCGAGGTCACACGCATCGGCCACAACCTGGGCAAGATCCACGACGCCGACGTCGCGAGCTTCGAGCTGAAATATTTTGAGGCCGACGGCAAGAAGCTCGTGAAGACCGAGCGCCTGGACATTCCCGGTCCCACCTTCCGCAAGGAAGGTCTGGGCAAGGACGTGACGGATAAGTTCCTGGCCGGCCTGCCCGGGGTGCAGAAAGAGGGCTGTGACGGCCTGATCACCAGCGCGCGCTGGGTCGTGCACCGCATGCCCGCGCACACGCGCACGGTCTGTCTCGAATTCTTCGGCCACGCGCGCGACGCGGTGCCGAGCATCGTCGAGATCAAGGACTACATGTTCGCCGAGCAGAAGCGCAGCGGCGTGCTGCTGGCCGGCCTGGAGCACCTGGACGACCGCTACCTGCGCGCCGTGGGCTATGCCACCAAGAGCAAGCGCGGCGGACTGCCCAAGATGGTGCTGATCGGCGACATCGTGGGCGACGACACCGACGCCGTGGCGCGCGCCACCAGCGAGGTGGTGCGCATCGCCAATTCGCGCAGCGGCGAGGGCTTCATCGCCATCAGCGCCGACGCGCGCAAGAAATTCTGGCTGGACCGCAAGCGCACGGCCGCGATCAGCAAGCACACCAACGCCTTCAAGATCAACGAAGACGTGGTGATCCCGCTGCCGCGCATGGCCGAGTACACGGACGGCATCGAGCGCATCAACATCGAGCTCTCGCTGCGCAACAAGCTCAAGCTCTGCGACGAGCTGGAGCTCTTCTTCGGCGAAGGCAGCCTCACGCACCTGCTGGCCATCGGCAAGCCGGATGACGCCAACGAGGCGCCCTCGGCCGAGCTGATGGAAGAGCGCGTGACCCAGGCCCGCGAGCTGGTGCGCAGCGTGCGCGCGCAGTGGCAGGACTGGCTGGACCGGGTGGACGAGCTCTTCCCCCAGCTGCAGGATCACAGCCTGCGCGCCAGCTGGAAGACCCAGATCCGTACGCCGCTGGAAGACATCTTCACCGGCCGCGCCTTCGAGCCCATGCTGGCTGAATGCAATGCCATCCAGCAGCGCGTGCTCAAGGGCCGGGTCTGGGTGGCCCTGCACATGCACGCCGGCGACGGCAATGTGCACACCAACATCCCGGTCAACAGCGACGACTACGAGATGCTGCAGGCCGCGCACGGCGCGGTCAAGCGCATCATGGCGCTGGCGCGTTCGCTCGACGGCGTCATCTCGGGCGAGCACGGTATCGGCATCACCAAGCTGGAATTCCTCAGCGACGCCGAGCTCCAGCCCTTTGCCGACTACAAGCAGCGTGTCGATCCCGAGGGCCGCTTCAACCGCGGCAAGCTGCTGCGCGACGCCGCGCTGCCGGCCGACCTGAGCCAGGCCTACACGCCTAGCTTCGGCCTCATGGGGCACGAGTCGTTGATCATGCAGCAGAGCGACATCGGTGCCATTGCCGACAGCGTCAAGGACTGCCTGCGCTGCGGCAAGTGCAAGCCCGTGTGCTCCACCCACGTCCCGCGCGCCAACCTGCTCTACAGCCCGCGCAACAAGATCCTGGCCACCTCGCTGCTGGTGGAAGCCTTCCTCTACGAGGAGCAGACCCGCCGCGGCGTCTCCATCAAGCATTGGCAGGAGTTTGAGGACGTGGCCGACCACTGCACGGTCTGCCACAAATGCCTCTCGCCCTGTCCGGTGAAGATCGACTTCGGCGACGTGTCCATGAACATGCGCAACCTGCTGCGCAAGATGGGGCAGAAGTCCTTCCGTCCGGGCAATGCGGCGGCCATGTTCTTCCTCAACGCCACCCAGCCTGAGACCATCAAACTCATGCGCACGGCCATGGTGAACGTGGGCTTCAAGGCCCAGCGCCTGGCCAACCAGGTGCTGCGTGTGGCCGCGAACCGCCAGACGGCCCGCCCGCCGGCCACGGTGGGGCCCGCGCCGGTGAAAGAGCAGGTGATCCACTTCATCAACAAGAAGATGCCTGGGGGTCTCCCCAAGAAGACAGCGCGTGCCTTGCTGGACATCGAGGACAAGGACTACGTTCCCATCATCCGCGACCCCAAGGCCACGACACCCGAGACCGAGGCGGTGTTCTATTTCCCGGGCTGCGGTTCGGAGCGTCTGTTCAGCCAGGTGGGTCTGGCCACCCAGGCCATGCTCTGGCACGCCGGCGTGCAGACCGTGCTGCCGCCCGGTTACCTCTGCTGCGGCTATCCGCAGCGCGGCAGTGGCCAGTTCGACAAGGCCGAGAAGATGATCACGGACAACCGTGTGCTCTTCCATCGCGTGGCCAACACGCTCAACTACCTGGACATCAAGACGGTGGTGGTGAGCTGCGGCACCTGTTACGACCAGCTGCAGGGCTACAAGTTCGAGGAGATCTTCCCGGGCTGCCGCATCATCGACATCCACGAGTTCCTGCTCGAGAAGGGCATCAAGCTCAGCGGTGCCCAGGGTGGCTACCTCTACCACGAGCCCTGCCACAACCCGATGAAGCAGGGCGACTCGATGAAGACCGTGCGCACCCTGCTGGCCGGTGACTCCCAAGACAACGTGCTCAAGAGCGACCGTTGCTGCGGCGAGTCCGGCACCCTGGGTGTGACCCGTCCCGATGTGTCGACCCAGGTGCGCTTCCGCAAGGAAGAGGAAATCCGCAAGGGCGAGGTCGCGCTGCGCGAGGCGGGTCTGGTCGGGTCCAAGGACAACGTCAAGATCCTGACCAGCTGCCCCAGCTGCCTGCAGGGCCTGAACCGTTACGGCAACGATCTGCAGAACGGCCTGCTGGAGGCCGACTACATCGTGGTCGAGATGGCGCGCCAGATCCTGGGCGAGCAATGGATGCCCGAGTACGTGGCTGCGGCCAATGCCGGTGGTATCGAGCGCGTGCTCGTCTGAACGCTTAGAAAGAAAGAAACGGAGACTTCCATGGCAGGTTTGCAAGCAGGTGCCCCGACCCCGCAGGACCTCACGGTGCACAGCAAGTCGCGGGTGCTGGAGATCAGCTTTTCCGACGGCCAGACCTTCCGTATCCCTTTCGAGCTGATGCGCGTGTATTCGCCCTCGGCCGAGGTGCAGGGGCACGGGCCGGGGCAGGAGGTGCTGCAGACCGGCAAGCGCGAGGTGGGTCTCGCCGGGCTTGAACCGGTCGGCAATTACGGCGTCAAGCCCACGTTCACGGATGGCCACGACAGCGGCATCTACACCTGGGACTATCTGTACCAGCTCGGCGCGCAGCAGGACCGGTTCTGGGCCGATTACGAGGCCCGCCTGCAGGCAGCCGGCGTCGACCGCGACGCGCCCATGCCGGAGAAGGCCGGCCACGGCTGCGGCCACCACTGAGCACGACCATGAGCCAGACGCATTTCGGTTTCGAGACGGTCGATGAACGCGAGAAGGCGCGGCGTGTGCGCGGCGTGTTCGACTCGGTGGCGTCGAAGTACGACCTGATGAACGACCTGATGTCGGGCGGGCTGCACCGGCTCTGGAAGGCCTACACCGTGACGGTGGCCAACCTCAGGGAGGGCGACCGGGCGCTGGACATCGCTGGCGGCACGGGCGACCTGGCGCTGGCGTTCTCGAAAAAGGTGGGCAAGACCGGGCAGGTGGTGCACACCGACATCAACGAGGCCATGCTGCGCGTGGGCCGCGACCGCCTGCTCGACGCCGGCGTGGTGCTGCCCACCGTGGTCTGCGACGCCGAGAAGCTGCCTTTCCCGGACGGCCACTTCGATCTGGTGAGCGTGGCCTTCGGTCTGCGCAATATGACGCACAAGGACCGGGCCCTGGCCGAGATGTGCCGGGTACTCAAGCCCGGCGGCAAGCTGCTGGTGCTGGAGTTCTCCCGGGTGGCGCCGCCGCTGGAGAAGGCCTACGACTGGTATTCCTTCAAGGTATTGCCGCAGCTGGGCAAGCTGGTGGCCGGCGATGCGGACAGCTACCGCTACCTGGCAGAGTCCATCCGCATGCATCCGGGCCAGGAGGAACTCAAGGCCATGATGCTCAAAGCCGGATTCGGACATGTGGATTTTCACAACATGAGTGGCGGTGTGGTGGCGCTTCATGTTGGAATCAAGTGCTGACACGCCCGTTTTGCGTTACGTTCGGGGTGTGGCACGACTGTCGGATTCTTTTGGAGCACGTATGAAATTCCTGTCCATCGCCCTGTCTCTGGTGCTGGTTCTGAGTACCGTGGACGCCGAGGCCAAGCGCCTGGGCGGCAACCGGTCGATCGGCAAGCAATCGAACAACGTGACGCAACGCGAGGCGACGCCTCCGGCGGCACCGGCAGCCCCGACGCAGAACGCTGCGGCGGCAGCCCCGGCCAAGCCCGCGGCGGCGCCTGCCGCCGCGCCCGCGGCCCGCAAGCCCTGGGGTGGGATGCTCGCCGGTCTCGCGGCCGGTCTGGGCCTGGCCTGGCTGGCCAGTTCCCTGGGACTGGGTGAGGCTTTCGGCCAGTTCATCCTGATTGCCCTGGTCGTCATGCTGGCCATGCTGGCCTTCGGCTGGTTCATGCGCAGTCGCCAGCCCGCCGCCCAGCGCAGCGCCTACGCCTTCCAGGGTGCGGGTGCCGCGGACGCGGCCACGCCGCGCCCGGCCTACCGTCCGGAGAACGTGGGGAACGACGCCTCCGCCCGTCCCTGGGAGCGTTCCCAGACGGCCTTCGACGGCTCGGCCGGTCGCGGGGTGGTGATCGGTTCGGCCCTGTCCAGTGACTGGAGCGTGCCGGCCGGCTTTGACGCCGATGGTTTCCTCAAGGCCGCCAAGAGCAACTTCATCCTGCTGCAGGCGGCCTGGGACAAGACCGACATGGCCACGCTGCGCGCCATGATGACCGACGAGATGCTGGACGAGATCAGTGCCCAGCTGGCCGAGCGCGAGCAGCACACCGGCGGCGCCGTCAACCTGACCGAGGTGCAGATGCTGCAGGCCCAGCTGCTGGGCATCGAGGAGCTCGGCGGCGAGTACATGGCCAGCGTGGAGTTCTCGGGCATGATCCGCGAGGATCGCAACGCGGGGCCGAGCCCCTTCCGTGAGGTCTGGAACATGACCAAGCCCAAGGACGGCCGTCGCGGCTGGCTGGTGGCCGGCGTGCAGGCTCTGCAGTAAAGAACAGCCTTCTTTCATCAATAATCGGGGACTATGGCAACACAGTCCCCTTTTTCTTTGCTGGAAGACGCCTTCCAGAAGCTCGGCAGCACGCTGCAGCCGCCCGCCTGGGCCGTGCAGGAGGTGCAGCGGCGCATCGTGCTGCTGCTCAACCATGTGCTGATGCAGGAAAAAGAGGCCATGACCCGCCTGGCCCGCCAGAAGGGCCGCGTGGTGCTGTTCCAGTGGCGCGAGTTCAGCTTCAAGCTGCAGCTCACGCCGGCCGGTCTGCTGGACCTCGCGGGAGCCGAGACGCCCTCGGATCTGACGCTGGCCATCATCGAAACCTCGCCTGCCGCCCTGGTGCAGGCGGCCCTGGCGGGAGACAAGCCGCCGGTGCGCATCGAGGGTGATGTACAGCTGGCCGCCGAGGTCAACTGGCTGGTCGATCACGTGCGCTGGGATCTCGAGGAAGACCTGGCCCGCCTGATCGGCGATGCGCCCGCCCATGGCCTGGCCCAGGCGGTGCGCCGGGTGCTCGAGGGGCTGCGCGGCTGGCTCAAGAAGGCGGCGCCCGGAGCCGCCTCATGACCCGGCTGCTGCGCGGCGCCTATATCGTCTGGATCGTCCTGCGCTACGGGCTGGACGAGCTGGTGCTCACCAGCTTCCAGAAACCCTGGCTGCGCGTGATCGCGCGCATCGTCTCCTTCGGCCGGCCACTCAATTCGCCACGTGGCGTGCGCCTGCGCGAGGCGCTGGAGCGCCTCGGCCCCATCTTCGTCAAGTTCGGCCAGGTGCTCTCGACCCGGCGCGACCTGCTGCCGCCCGATATCGCCGACGAACTGGCCAGGCTGCAGGACCGCGTGCCACCCTTCAGTTCCGACATCGCCGTGGCCACCATCGAGCGGGCCTTCCGCAAGCCGGTGGGTCAGGTCTTCACCGCCTTCGAGCGCGAACCCGTGGCCAGCGCCTCGATCGCCCAGGTGCATTTCGCCAAGCTGATCACGCGTGACGGGACCGAGCGCGAGGTGGCAGTCAAGGTGCTGCGCCCGGGCATGCTGCCCGTGATCGAGAAGGACCTGAGCCTCATGCGCATGATGGCCGGATGGGTGGAGGGCCTGTCCGCCGACGGCAAGCGCCTCAAGCCGCGCGAGGTGGTGGCCGAGTTCGACAAATACCTGCATGACGAGCTCGACCTGATGCGCGAGGCCGCCAGTGCGGCCCAGCTGCGCCGCAACATGGAAGGGCTGGACCTGGTGCTGATCCCCGAGATGTTCTGGGATTTTTGCCACAGCGATGTGCTGGTCATGGAGCGCATGAAGGGCATCCCGATCAGCCAGACCGCGCGCCTGCGCGAGGCCGGGGTGGACCTGAAGAAGCTGGCACGCGACGGCGTTACCATCTTTTTCACCCAGGTCTTTCGCGACGGCTTCTTCCATGCCGACATGCACCCGGGCAACATCTTCGTGAGTACCGATCCGGCCACCTTCGGGCGCTACATCTCGCTGGACTTCGGCATCGTGGGCACGCTGACCGAGTACGACAAGGAATACCTGGCGCAGAACTTCACGGCTTTCTTCCGGCGCGACTACAAGCGTGTGGCCGAGCTGCACATCGAGTCCGGCTGGGTCCCGCCGCAGACCCGGGTGGACGAGCTGGAGGCCGCGATCCGCGCCGTCTGCGAACCCTATTTCGACCGCCCGCTCAAGGAAATCTCGCTGGGCATGGTGCTGATGCGCCTGTTCCAGACCTCGCGCCGCTTCCAGGTCGAGATCCAGCCACAGCTGGTGCTGCTGCAGAAGACCCTGCTCAATATCGAGGGCCTGGGCCGCGAGCTCGATCCGGACCTGGACCTCTGGAGCACGGCCAAGCCCTTCCTGGAAAAATGGATGGCCGACCAGATCGGCCCGCGCAGGCTCTGGGAAGAACTGAAGAACCAGGCGCCGCGCTATGCCAAGCTGCTGCCGGACCTGCCCCGCCTGCTGCACGATTACCTGCAGCACGGGGCCCGCGGCCGCGACCGCCGTGAGTTCGAGGAGATGCTCGCCGAGCAACGCCGTACGAACCGGCTCCTGCAGGCGATCATCTACGCGGGCATCGGTTTTGCTTTGGGTCTGACCGTCATGCAGGTCTGGCTGCGGGTATCGCTCTGGTAGGCCGGAGCCCCTAGAATGCGCCAGCTTTTACCCTTCCCCGACTGATTTGCCCCCGTTTTCCTCTTTTCGACGGAGTTGATGGATGAACACACTGGTTACCCTGGTGCTGGCCTATATGGCACTGACCATCGTCATCGGCCTGATCGCCGCACGCCGCGTGCACAACGCCAAGGACTATCTCGTGGCCAGCCGCAGCCTGCCGCTGTACATGTGCATCGCCACCGTGTTTGCGACATGGTTCGGTGCCGAGACGGTGCTGGGCGTGTCGGCCGAGTTCGTGATGGGCGGCGTGTCCGCCATCCCCGGTGATCCCTTCGGGGCCTCGATGGCGCTGATCCTGGCGGCGCTGCTGTTTGCCAAGCTCTTCTATCGTCTCAACCTGCTGACCATCGGCGACTTCTATCGCAAGCGCTACGGCCGCGGGGTGGAGGTGCTGACCAGCGTGGCCGTGACCCTGTCCTACCTGGGCTGGACTTCGGCGCAGATGACGGCGCTGGGCCTGGTCATCCATGTGCTCTCGGGCGGTGGCATCCCGCTCAACTACGCCATCCTCGGCGGCACCGCGGTGGTGATGATCTACACCCTGTTCGGCGGCATGTGGGCCGTGGCCTTCACCGACCTGATGCAGTCCGTCGTGATCCTCGTCGGGCTCACGCTGGTGGCCTTTCTGGTCGGCGAGATGGCCGGTGGCATCGACGTGGTGATCCTGCACGCGGCGGAGAACGGCCGCCTCACGCTGATCCCGCCGGAAGCCGATGGCATGGCCCTGTGGGCCATGCTCGCCGCCTTCCTGACCGTGGCCTTCGGCTCGGTGCCGCAGCAGGACGTGTTCCAGCGCATGACCAGCGCCAAGGACGAGAAGACGGCCGTACGCGGCACCGTGATCGGAGCCTCGGTCTATTTCATCTTTGCCGCCGTGCCCATCTTCATCGCCTACGCAGCCCTGGTGCTCGACCCCTCGCTGGCCCAGCTTTTCGGCGACGAGGACGGTCGCGTGGTGCAGCGCATCCTGCCCGAACTGGTGCTGAGCAAGATGCCGCTCTGGGCCCAGGTGCTGTTCTTCGGTGCGCTGCTCTCGGCCATCCTGTCCACGGCCAGCGGCACCCTGCTGGCGCCCACCGCCACCTTCACCGAGAACGTGCTCAAGCCCTTCGCACCCAAGATGAGCGACCGCCAGTTCCTGCTGCTGCTGCGTGTGGTGCTGGTCAGCTTCACCCTGGGCGCCCTGCTGTTCGCCCTGAACTCGCGCTCCACCATGTACGACATGGTGCAGAACGCCTACAAGGTCACGCTGGTCGCGGCCTTCGTGCCGCTGGTGGCCGGAGCCTACTGGAAGCGCGCCAGCACCCAGGGCGCCTTTCTGTCCATCGTGCTGGGCCTGCTGTTCTGGATCGGCGCCGAATTCACGCTGGGCGACAGCGACTTCCCGCCGCAGCTGGTGGGCTTCCTGGCCGCCATCGTTGGCATGGTGATCGGCTCCCTGGCGCCCCAGATCGTCCAGGCCCAGGGGCAGTCCATCGCCCAGGCCCTGCGCGAGGAGGCGCACCACAAGTCCTGAGGACGGGGCGGGCCAGGGAAGGCGGGGCTTGCAAACAGGGCCCCCGCCTATAATTGAGGGTTTTGCACCCACCCTCCTTAGAGCCATGCCTATTTACGCCTACAAATGTGAATCCTGCGGCGCTGCCAAGGATGTGCTGCAGAAAATCTCCGACCCCGCACTGACCGATTGCCCGGCCTGCGGCCAGCCCACCTTCCGCAAGCAGGTCACGGCGGCCGGCTTCCAGCTCAAGGGCAGCGGCTGGTACGTCACTGATTTCCGCGGCGGCAGCTCCGGCTCGGCCAGCGGTACGGCGGCGGCACCCGCTGCCGCAGCAGCGGCCACCGAGACGGCCTCTGCCGCCCCGGCTGCCAGCCACGGCTGCAGCTCCGACTGCAGCTGCGGCTGATCGGACGCCTGATGGCCAACATCCGCAAATGGTTGCTCTCGGGCCTGCTGGTCCTGGTTCCGCTCATCATCACGCTATGGGTGCTCGAGTGGGTGATCAGCACGCTGGATCTGACCCTGAAGATCCTGCCCGAGGCCTGGCATCCGGATCGCTTGCTGGGTCTGCACATCCCCGGTCTGGGGGTGCTGTTCGCCCTGTGTGTGGTGTTGCTCATCGGTGCGCTGGCGTCCAACATCATCGGCAACCAGCTGGTGGACTGGTGGCACGCGCTGCTGCATCGCATCCCCGTGGTGCGCTCCATCTACTCCGGCGTCAAGCAGGTCTCGGACACGCTGTTTTCCGAAAAGGGCAATGCCTTCCGTCAGGCCGTGCTGGTGCAATGGCCACGCGAGGGAATGTGGACCATCGCCTTCGTCACCGGCACGCCCGGCGGTGACCTCGTGAACCATCTGCCCGGCGAGTACCTGAGCGTCTATGTCCCGACCACGCCGAATCCCACCGGCGGGTACTTCGTCATGCTCAAGAAAAGCGATTGCATCGTGCTGGCGATGAGCGTGGACGAGGCCCTGACCTATGTGATCTCCATGGGCGTCATCGTCCCCGGCGGGCCGAAGAACCCGCATATGAAGCCGGCTTCGCAAGAGCCGGCAGCCTTACCCTGAAAGAGAAAGCCTTATGGCCATGCGTTCCCATTACTGCGGTCTCGTGACCGAGGCCCTGCTGGGTCAAACCGTCACCCTGTGCGGCTGGGTCAACCGCCGGCGCGACCACGGCGGCGTGATCTTCGTCGACCTGCGCGACCGCGAAGGTTATGTCCAGGTGGTCTGCGACCCCGACCGTCCCGAGATGTTCAAGGCCGCCGAGGACCTGCGCAACGAGTTCTGCATCCAGGTCAAGGGCTTGGTGCGCGCGCGTCCGGCCGGCACCACCAACGACAACCTCAAGAGCGGCAAGATCGAGGTGCTGTGCCACGAGCTGACCGTGCTCAACCCCTCAGTCACGCCGCCCTTCCAGCTCGACGAGGACAACCTCTCCGAGACCACGCGCCTCACGCACCGTGTGCTGGACCTGCGCCGCCCCTACATGCAGAACAACCTGATGCTGCGTTACAAGGTGGCCATGGAGGTGCGCAAGTTCCTCGATGCCAACGGCTTCATCGACATCGAGACCCCCATGCTCACCAAGAGCACGCCCGAAGGCGCGCGGGACTACCTCGTGCCCAGCCGCGTGCACGACGGTCAGTTCTTCGCGCTGCCGCAGTCGCCCCAGCTCTTCAAGCAGCTGCTCATGGTGGCGGGCTTCGATCGCTACTACCAGATCACCAAGTGCTTCCGCGACGAGGACCTGCGCGCCGACCGCCAGCCGGAGTTCACGCAGATCGATATCGAGACCAGCTTCCTGACCGAGCAGGACATCCGCGACATGTTCCAGGGCATGATCAAGAGCGTGTTCCAGAAGGTGCTTGGCGTGGACCTGGGTGAGTTCCCGGTCATGGCCTATGCCGAGGCCATGCACCGCTACGGCTCGGACAAGCCCGACCTGCGCGTCAAGCTCGAGTTCACCGAACTCACCGATGTCATGGCCGACGTGGACTTCAAGGTCTTCTCCACCCCTGCCACCATGAAGGGCGGCCGTGTGGTGGCCCTGCGCGTGCCGCGTGGCGGCGAGATGAGCCGTGGCGAGATCGACGCCTACACCGAGTTCGTCAAGATCTACGGCGCCAAGGGCCTGGCCTGGATCAAGGTCAACGAGGCAGCCAAGGGCCGTGACGGCCTGCAGTCGCCCATCGTCAAGAACCTGCACGATGCAGCCATCGCCGAGATCCTCAAGCGCACGGGCGCCCAGGACGGTGACCTCATCTTCTTCGGCGCCGACAAGGCCAAGATCGTCAACGACGCCATCGGCGCGCTGCGCATCAAGATCGGCCACAGCGAGTTCGGCAAGAAGAACGGCCTGTTCGAGGACCGTTGGGCGCCGATGTGGGTGGTGGACTTCCCCATGTTCGAGTTCGACGAGGAAGCCCAGCGCTACACCGCCGTGCACCATCCCTTTACCGCACCCAAGGACGGCCATGAGGACTGGATGGCCACCGATCCGGAGAAATGCATCGCCAAGGGCTACGACATGGTGCTCAACGGTTGGGAGATCGGCGGCGGCTCCGTGCGTATCCACCGCGCCGACGTGCAGCAGAAGGTCTTCGACGCGCTCAAGATCACCCCCGAGGAGGCCCAGCTCAAGTTCGGCTTCCTGCTCGACGCGCTGCAGTACGGTGCCCCGCCGCACGGCGGCCTGGCCTTCGGTCTGGACCGTATCGTCACGCTGATGACGGGCGCCGAGTCCATCCGCGACGTGATCGCCTTCCCCAAGACCCAGCGCGCCCAGTGCCTGCTGACCCAGGCACCGAGTCCGGTGGACGAGAAGCAGCTGCGCGAACTGCACATCCGGTTGCGCAATCCGCAGCCGGCGGCTTGAGGCCGCGGCCGGCCTTCAGGCAGAATCAAAGGGCGCTGCACGTCGGGTGCAGCGCCCTTTTTCATGAAACCGCCGAGCTACAAGATCCCGCAATCCGTGCTGGTCGTGATCCACACGCCGGCGCTGGAGGTGCTGCTGATCCGCCGTGCCGATGCCGAGGACTACTGGCAGTCGGTCACCGGCGCCAAGGACCATCCGGACGAGTCCTATGAGGCCACGGCGGTGCGCGAGGTCGCGGAGGAAACCGGCATCGATGCACGCGCGAGCGGCCATGTGCTGCGCGACTGGGGGCTGGAGAACGTCTACGAGATCTACCCCCGGTGGCGCTGGCGGTACGCGCCCGGCGTGATCCACAACACCGAGCACCTGTTCAGCCTGTGCGTGCCGGCCGGCACGCCCGTCACGCTGAGCCCGCGCGAGCACACGGCCAGCTGCTGGCTGCCCTGGCGCGAGGCGGCCGAACGCTGCTTCTCGCCCAGCAATGCCGAGGCCTGCCTCATGCTGCCGCGTTTCACCACCGCAGCGGTTCTGGATTGACACCATGCAAACCCTGCGCGTGGCCACCTACAACATCCACAAGGGCGTGCAGGGCCTGGGGCCGCGCCGCCGGCTGGAGATCCACAACCTCGGGCTGGCCGTGGAACAGCTCGACGCCGACATCATCTGCCTGCAGGAGGTGCGCAAGCTGCACCGGCGCGAGGAGGAGTATTTCAGCCGCTGGCCCGAGATGCCGCAAGCCGATTTCCTGGCGCCCGAGGGCTACGAGGCCGTCTACCGCACCAATGCCTACACGCGCCATGGCGAACATGGCAACGCCATGCTCTCGCGCTGGCCCGTGCTCGCGCACCAGCACGAGGACATGTCGGACCACCGCTTCGAGCAGCGCGGTCTCCTGCACAGCGAGGTGGTGATCAACGGCCTGGCCCTGCACGTCATCGTGGTCCATCTGGGCCTGATCCGGGCCAGCCGCGAGCGGCAGGCGGCCCAGCTGGACCGTTACATCGCACGCGAGATCCCGGCCGACGCGCCACTGGTCGTAGCCGGCGACTTCAACGACTGGGGTGAGCGCGTGCACCGCTATTTCGCGGCCATGGGTCTGCAGACCTTCCGGCCGGCCCGTCACCCGACTTTCCCCTCGCGCTTGCCCCTGGTGCAGCTGGATTACGTCTATGCCCGCGGCCTGCAGCCCCTGCGGGTCGAGGTGCCGCGCGGCCGGATCTGGTGGCGCATGTCGGACCACCTGCCCCTGATCGCCGAGTTCGGCCTGCCGGCATGAGGGACCGACGACTGCCGCCGATGCAAGCGGGTCACCACGTGCATCTGCTGCAAGGCTGGGAAGAGCTGTTCCCAGCCCTGGTCGAGGCTATCGCACGCAGCGAGCGCGAGGTCCGGCTCGAGACCTACATCTTCGCGGCCGACACCGCCGGCGAGCAGATGGTGGAGGTGCTGGCCCAGGCGGCGCGACGCGGTGTGGCCGTGCATCTCGTGATGGATGGCGTGGGCACCCCGGCGCTGCCGGCCGACTGGACACAACGCCTGGAGACCGCCGGCGTGCAGTGGCGCATCTTTCAACCTCTGGGCCGGCTGGGCCTGCTGATCCCGAGCCGCTGGCGCCGTCTGCACCGCAAGCTCTGTGTGGTGGATGGAAGGGTGGCCTTTTGCGGCGGCATCAATGTGCTGGACGACTGGTACGACCCCAACCATGGCGTTCTGGCGGCGCCACGGCTGGACTTTGCGGTTCGTGTCACCGGGCCGCTGGTGCGTGAGGTACACGAGGTGATGGTGCAGTTCTGGTGGCGCCTGCAGGCCGGCCGCAAGGCGCGCGAGGCCGACTGGGCCACGGCCTGGCGCATGCTGGAGCAGGAACGCCAGCACCTCGACGCACTGCACGCGACGCATCCGCCTGCAAGCCGGCCTGCTGGCCTGCGCGCGGCCCTGCTGCTGCGCGACAACCTGCGCTACCGGACTCGCATCGAGAAGGCCTACCGCAAGGCCATCGCCGAGGCCCACGAGGAGATCGTGATCGCCAACGCCTATTTCCTGCCCGGGCGCAAGCTGCGCCGGGCCCTGGTGCTGGCGGCGCAGCGCGGTGTGCGCGTGCGCCTGCTGCTGCAGGGGCGCTACGAGTACTTCATGCAGTTCCATGCCGTGCGGCCGGTCTACGCGCCGCTGCTGCGTGCCGGCGTGGAGATCCACGAATACTCGCCCAGTTTCCTGCACGCCAAGGTGGCCGTCATCGATGGCCACTGGGCCACGGTGGGGTCGTCCAATCTCGAGCCGCTGAGCCTGCTGTTGGCGCGCGAGGCCAATGTGGTGATCGAGGATGCGGTTTTTGCCCAGCAGCTGCGCACCCGCCTGGTCCGGGCCATGGACCAGGAGGGCCGGCGCGTGGACCCGCGGGAGTATGCGCACCGGCCCTGGCAGCAGCGCCTGCTGGACCGGCTGGCTTTCGGTGCGCTGCGTCTTGCGCTGTTCCTGATCGGTCGACGCTATTGATTTGATAGCTTTTGTAGCTTGTGGTGTCTGAGCCTGGGACGGGTATGGGGGTATTGCATTCACTGGTACCATAGCAGCATGCTGAAGACGAGCCTGAGCCCCATGACCCCGACGGATGCCGCCAACGAAGGCACGCCGGTTTCCGTGAAAATCCGGGAGCGGCTGCAGGCTGCGCGTCGTCGCTTTTACGCCAACGACAACATCGCCGAGTTCATCGAGCCCGGCGAGCTGGAGCAGCTGCTCGACGAGGTCGAACTCAAGATGCAGGACGTGCTCGACAGCCTGGTGATCGACACGGAGAACGACCACAACACCGACAACACGGCGCGCCGTGTGGCCAAGATGTACGTGAACGAGGTGTTCCGTGGCCGCTATGTGGCGGCGCCGACCATCACCGAGTTCCCGAACGCCGAGCATCTGAACGAGCTGATGATCGTGGGCCCGATCACGGTGCGCAGCGCCTGCTCGCACCACTTCTGTCCGGTGATCGGCAAGATCTGGATCGGGGTCATGCCCAACGAGCACACCAATGTGATCGGCCTGTCCAAGTACGCGCGCCTGGCCGAATGGATCATGGGCCGGCCCCAGATTCAGGAAGAGGCTGTGGTGCAGCTGGCCGATCTGATCCAGGAGAAGACTCAGCCCGATGGCCTGGCCATCGTGATGGAGGCCAGTCACTACTGCATGGCCTGGCGCGGCGTGAAGGACATGGACAGCAAGATGATCAATTCGGTCATGCGCGGCGTGTTCCTCAAGGACCCGACGCTGCGCCGCGAATTCCTGTCGCTGATTCCCCAAAGGTCCTGAACATGTTGGTCCGTCTCCTCTACGCCAGCCGCGCCGTTGACTCCAGCCCGGCGGCCATCGAAAACATCCTCACGCAGTCGCGCCAGTACAACCCCACCTGCGGCATCACTGGCATCCTCTGCTATGGCGGCGGCATCTTCCTGCAGGCCATCGAGGGCGGGCGCAATGCGGTCAGCGATCTGTACGGTCACATCCAGCGTGATGCGCGCCACAAGGACGTGGTGCTGCTGCATTACGAGGAAGTCACGGAACGACGTTTTGGCGGCTGGACCATGGGCCAGGTCAATCTGGCGCGCATCAACACCTCCATCGTGCTGAAGTACTCGGAGAAGCCCGAGCTCGATCCCTACGCCGTGTCCGGCAAGGTTTCCCTGGCTTTGCTCGAAGAGTTGATGGCAACAGCGTCCATCATCGGCCGCAGCTGAAAACTGGCGAAAAAATCGTAGCGAGCAGCCCGAGCGCAGGGCGGACGGAGCGCAGGAGCCGGAACGTACTTCAGGTACGTGAGGATTCCGAGCACCGCCCAAGGCGGCGATCGGGTTGCGCAGTAGGTTGATTCGCCAGTTTTGGCGGCTCAGGCCGTCTCAGCTGTTCTTGGGGATGACCGTGTCCTCGATCTTGCCGGCCAGCTGGACCATGGCCAGGCCGGCCGGGCAGCCCGGCGTGACCTGCATCAGCAGCTGGCGGCGCATGATGGCCTGCCGCACCGATGGGTCGACCGGGATGTCGCCCACATGAACCAGCTTGACCGGTTTGCCCGGTTCGCCGGGCACGAAGCGGTCCACCACCTGCTGGAGCTGCACGGTGATGGCGCGGCCATCGCCGGGGCGGGCGGTCTGGTTGACGATCATGCGGATGTTCTGGCGCTTCTGCTGGCCCACGAGCACCTTGATGGTGGCGTAGGCGTCGGTCAGCGAGGTGGGTTCGGGTGTGACCACCAGCAGCACTTCAGAAGCCAGCGAGACCGCGAACAGCACCACGTCGGAGATGCCCGCGCCGGTGTCGAGCAACACCACGTCGAAGCGCGGTACCAGGCTTTCCATCACACGCAGGAACTCATCGCGCACCTCGGGGGTGAGGCGCGAGTACTCGACCATGCCCGAACCGGCCAGCAGCACCGAGAAGCCACCCGGCGCCTTGATGATGGCTTCCTCCAGCTTGGCCTTGCCGGTGAAGACGTCGTGCAGCGTGGTCTTGGGATAGAGGTTGAGCACCACGTCCAGATTGGCCAGGCCCAGGTCGGCGTCGAGCACGAGCACGCGCAGGCCACGGCGTGCCAGCGCGGCGGCCAGATTGGCGGACACGAAAGTCTTGCCCACGCCGCCCTTGCCGCTGGTGATGGCCAGCACTTTGCCCAGGGGCTTGAGGGGGACGGCTGTCGGGGCCGCTTTGTCCTTGTTCAGTTCCTCACTCATCAGCTGAACCTCGGTGTAGGGTTGTCGCCCAGCTCGCCCCAGGCGCTTTCGGTGGCCGCCAGCTGGCTGAACAGCAGGCTTTTCTCTTCTGCGCTCACGGAGATCACCTGCTGGTGGTCGATGCAGACCTGGTTGCGGCCCTTGGCCTTGGCCAGGTAGAGCTGGGTGTCGGCGCGCTCGATCCACAGATCGGCGGTCGAGCGCACCCAGACCGGGGCAAAGGCGCCGCCCACGCTGGTGGTGATCTGCAGTTTGAGCAGGGGTGAGACGGGGATTTCCAGGGCGGCAACCGACTGGCGGATGCGTTCGGCTACCGTCTCGCCGTAGGCGGCCTGGCAGTCAGGCATGACGATGGCGAATTCCTCGCCGCCATAGCGCGCCACCGTGTCCTGGGGGCGCACGCAGCTGCTGATACAGCGCGCCACGGCCTGCAGCACCTGGTCACCCGCCAGATGGCCATGGGTGTCGTTGATCTTCTTGAAGTGGTCGATGTCCAGCATCAGCAGCAGGGCTGAGTTGCCGGAGCGTGCGACGATTTCGATCTCGCGTGTCAGCACGGCACGGAAATGGCGCTGGTTGGCCAGTCCCGTGAGCGGATCGCGCAGAGAGAGCTGGCACAGGCCGTCGATGACGCGCTGAAGATAGGCGGTGGCGCCCTGTTCCGGCGAGGGCAGCTCGGCGCCGTCGTGCTCGAGCAGTGCGCGCGCATCATCCAGACGCAAGGCGTTCAGGTCCAGCGGCGGGGAAGAGGGGGTGGTCACGGGGGCGTCCGGCTTCGGGTGACAAAGTCTAACAGGAGCCCTGTGGGGCGGACGGCAGAAATCGGCGGATCCGGGCCCGCAAATCGGGCTTTCCGCACGGTGGCGCCTCGCTCAATGCACCCGGCCGCAGACGGGGCAGTCCGGGTTGCGCGGGAGCCGGACCTCGTTGAAGGCCATGTGCCGGCCGTCCAGCATCAGCAGCCGGCCGGTCAGCGGGCTGCCGGCGCCGCTGATCAGCTTGAGCGCCTCCGCGGCCTGCAAGGTGCCGATGATGCCCACCAGCGGCGCGAACACGCCCATCGTGGCGCAGAGCGCTTCCTCGAAGTCCTCGCGCGGGTCGAAGACGCAGGCGTAGCAGGGCGAGGCCGCGTCGCGCGGGTCGTAGACGGCGAGCTGGCCGTCGAAGCGGATCGCCGCGCCCGAGACCAGGGGTTTGCGCTGCTGCACGCAGGCGGCATTGATGGCCTGGCGCGTGGCGTAGTTGTCGCTGCAGTCCAGCACCACGTCGGCCGCGGCGACCAGCTGCAGCAACAGGGCGGCGTCGGCACGCTGCTGCACGGTGTGAATCTGAACCTCGGGGTTGAGTGCCGACACCGTCTGGCGTATGGAGTCGACCTTGGGACTGCCCACGCGGGCCATGGTGTGGGCCACCTGACGCTGCAGATTGGTCACATCCACCGTGTCGTGGTCGACCACGGTGAGCCGGCCCACACCGGCCGAGCCGAGGTAGAGGGCCACGGGCGATCCCAGCCCGCCGGCACCGATGACGAGGGCGTGGCTGTCGAGTATGCGCTGCTGGCCCTCGACGCCGATGTCATCGAGCAGGATGTGCCGCGAGTAGCGCAGCAGCTGGTCATCGGTCATATTGCTCAAGCTAAGCCTGTGGCGCCCAAGGCGCCGCTTCACGCGGCATCGCAGAACCGGCGGGGCCGGGCTGCTGATGCCGCCCACTGCAGGGGGCGGAGCGACACGAGGTGCGACTCCGCCGCGGGGTGATCAATTCTCTTTCTGCTCTTCCTTGCGCTCGGTCTGCGTCTTGCTGACCATGACCGGCAGGCCCTTGAGCTGGTTGAGCGCCTGCTGGAGCTGGAAGTCCTTGTCGCTGCCGAACTCGGGCAGGCGACGTTCGGAGGCCGGTTTCTTGGCATCCTCCTCCAGCTTCTTGAGGGCGGCATCGCGCGCCTTCTCGCGCGCCTCGTCCTTCTGCTCCGGCGTCTGGCCGTTGCTCAGGTGCTTGTCCAGGTCGGCCTCGCGGGTGCGCAGCACCGAGAAGACATTGCCTTCGGCGGTCTCGTCGATCATGACGTCGGGCAGGATGCCCTTGGCCTGGATCGAGCGGCCCGCCGGTGTGTAGTAGCGCGCCGTGGTGATCTTGAGGCCGGTGTCCGGACCCAGCGGGCGCACGGTCTGCACCGAGCCCTTGCCGAAGGTCTGGCTGCCCATGATCACGGCGCGTTTGTGGTCCTGCAGGGCGCCGGCCACGATCTCGCTGGCCGAGGCCGAGCCCTCGTTGACCAGCACGACCAGCGGGATCTTCTTGATCGCCGCCGGCAGGCGACGCAGCGGGTCACCGCTGCCGCGGCGCTGGTAGTACTCGGGCGCGGCCTTGAAGGTGTACTTGCTTTCGGCCAGCTGGCCGTTGGTGGAGACCACGGTCACGTTCTCGGGCAGGAAGGCGGCGGAGACGGCCACGGCAGCATCAAGCAGACCGCCCGGGTCGTTGCGCAGATCCAGGACCAGGCCCTTGAGCGCCGGGTCCTGCTTGTACAGCTCTTCCACCTTGCGCACGAAGTCCTCGACCGTGCGCTCCTGGAACTGGCTCAGGCGGATCCAGCCGTAGCCGGGCTCGACCATCTTGCCCTTGACCGACTGGGTCTTGATCTCCTCGCGGATGATGGTGACCGGGAAGGAGCGGTTCTCGTCCTTGCGGAAGATGGTCAGGACCACCTTGGTGTTGGGTTCACCGCGCATGCGCTTGACGGCTTCATTGAGCGTCAGGCCCTTGACGGCAGTGTCGTCGATGCGGGTGATGAGGTCATTGGTCTTGAGACCGGCGCGGTAGGCGGGCGAGCCCTCGATGGGCGAGACGATCTTGACCAGGCCGTCTTCCTGCGTGATCTCGATGCCCACGCCGACGAAGCGGCCGGCCGTGCCTTCGCGGAATTCCTTGTAGGACTTCTTGTCGAAGTACTGCGAGTGCGGGTCCAGGCTGGAGACCATGCCCGAGATCGCATCGGTGATGAGTTTCTTCTCGTCCACCGGCTCGACGTAATCGGTCTTGATCATGCCGAAGACAGCGGCGAGCTGTTGCAGCTCCTCCAGCGGCAGCGGTGCCACGCTGTTGCGTGCCACAGTCTGCAGGGAAACGGTGGTGAGCGCGCCGGCGAGCACGCCCAGCGAAATCCAGCCTGCGATTTTCAGTTTCTGACCCATGGATATACCCTCGTCGCTTCAATATACACGCTTGGAAGCGTCTTGGCCGCCAGGGTTCCGGCCGCTGGTGACAATTTGTGTGAGTTGGTGCTGACCTGCCCCAGATGGGGGCGGGCCAGCATCCTGCAAGGCCGGCAGGGTAGAGGCCTTCAGGCCTTCTTGCCCTGGGTGGCCACCGCGGCCGCCGCGCGTGCGGCGGCTTCGGCATCGCCCAGGTAGTAGTGGCGGACAGGCTTGAGCTGGGCGTCGAGCTCGTAGACCAGGGGGATGCCGTTGGGGATGTTCAGGCCCACGATGTCCTGGTCCGAGATCCCGTCCAGGTACTTGACCAGGGCGCGGATGGAGTTGCCGTGGGCGGCGATCACTACGCGCTGGCCGGAGCGGATGGCCGGGGCGAGCGACTCGTTCCAGAACGGCAGCACACGCGCCACCGTGTCCTTGAGACATTCGGTCAGCGGAATCTGGTCCGGCGGCAGGCCGGCGTAGCGGCGATCGCTGCGCTCGCTGCGCGGATCGGTGGGTTCCAGGGCCGGCGGCGGGGTGTCATAGCTGCGGCGCCAGACCAGCACCTGCTCCTCGCCGTACTGCCTGGCCATGTCGGCCTTGTTCAGTCCCTGGAGGGCGCCATAGTGGCGCTCGTTGAGGCGCCAGCTCTTGACCACCGGCAGCCAGGTGCGGTCCATCTCGTCCAGGCAGTACCAGAGGGTGTGGATGGCGCGCTTGAGCACGCTGGTGTAGGCCACGTCGAAGTCATAGCCCTCGGCCTTGAGCAGCTTGCCGGCCGACATGGCCTGGGAGACGCCGGTGGGTGTCAGATCGACATCGGTCCAGCCGGTGAAGCGGTTTTCCAGGTTCCAGGTCGATTCGCCGTGGCGGATGAGCACGAGTTTGTACATGGGGTGGGGGCAGAGAGTTACGTAGCGGTGACGGGCAGGGCGGATGCGGGTAGGGGTTTGCGGCCCGGGCCCTGCGGCCGCCATCCCGCCATTTTAGAATCACGCCTTCCCCTGTCGGCAACCTGCAAGGAAACCCGTGAAATTCATCATCGACAACTGGGCCCTGATCCTGCTGGCCCTGAGCTCCGGCCTCATGCTGGCCTGGCCCGCGATCCGCAGCGGCGGCAGCGGTACTCTGACGGCCGCGGCGGCGGTGCAGCTGATCAACCGTGAGAAGGCGGTCGTGATCGACGTCTGCGAGCCGGCCGAATACGCCGCCGGTCACGTGGGCGGCGCCAAGAACATCCCGCTGGCCCAGCTGGCCCAGCAACTGCCTGCCACCGTGAAGAACAAGGATGTGCCGGTGATCTTTGCCTGCCAGAGTGGTTCGCGTTCGGGCAGCGCGGCCCGCATTGCCAAGGGCCTGGGCTATGCCAAGGCGCAATCCCTGAGTGGTGGCCTGTCCAGCTGGCGTGCGGCCAGCCTGCCGGTCGAGAAAGGCTGAGCGATGGCGAACGTCAAGATGTACACCACCGCGGTCTGCCCCTACTGCATCCGCGCCAAGCAGCTGCTCAAGTCCAGGGGCGTAGAGCAGATCGAGGAGATCCGCATCGACACCGATCCCGGCGCTCGCGAGCAGATGATGAGCAGCACCGGCCGGCGCACCGTGCCACAGATCTTCATCGGCGCCACCCATGTGGGCGGCTGCGACGACCTCATGGCCCTGGACGCCCGGGGCGGCCTGCTGCCCCTGCTGCAGGCGGCCTGAGATAATCGCGGCGATCCGATCGTGAGCCCGCTCGGTATCCACCGGGCGGGTTTTCATTTTTTGACTTTCATTTTCAAGGCAGATCCATGGCCGAGCAGCAAGAACCCGTCTTCCAGATCCAGCGTGTCTATCTCAAGGAGGCGTCGCTAGAGCAACCCAACTCGCCTGGCATCCTGTTGCAGGGCGAGCAGCCGGCCGTCGACATCCAGCTCGGCGTCGAGGCCCAGCCGGTGGCTGAAGGCGTGTTCGAGGTGTCCGTCACTGCCACCGTGCAGACCAAGATCGCCGACAAGACGGTCTTCCTGGTCGAGGCCAAGCAGTCTGGCATCTTCGAGATCCGCAACCTGCCCGACAACCAGATGGGGCCCATCGTGGGGGTGGTCTGTCCTCAGATTGTCTTTCCCTACTTGCGCAGCAACGTGGCCGATATCATTCAGCGGGCCGGCTTCCCGCCCGTGCATCTGCAGGAGATCAACTTCCAGGCCCTGTACGAGCAACAACAGCAGCAGGGCAACGGGGCGGCCCAGGTCCAGTAAGGCCTTCCTGCAGCGGGCAGCAAGACCATGAAGATACTCGTGCTTGGTGCCGGTGCCTGGGGCACGGCCCTGGCCATGAGCGCCAGCCAGAACCCCCAGGCTGGCCACGAGGTGATGCTCTGGGCCCGCGACCCGGCGCAGGTCGCGGACATGCGTTCCTCGCGTGTCAACGCCCGTTACCTGCCGGACTTGCCGCTGCCCGCAACCCTGCGGGTGACCGATGGTCCGGCCGACGCCCTGGCGGATCTCTGCCGCGGGCAGGACCTCGTCGTGATCGGCACGCCCATGGCCGGCCTGCGCGGCGTGCTGCAGCAGAT
The DNA here is from genome assembly GCA_019745555.1 of Burkholderiaceae bacterium. Taxonomy (GTDB): domain Bacteria; phylum Pseudomonadota; class Gammaproteobacteria; order Burkholderiales; family Burkholderiaceae_C; genus Hylemonella. The sequence continues at coordinate 32,312 of JAIESX010000042.1, forward strand.
CGGCGACATCGCGGCGCCGGTGGCCTGGCTGTGCAAGGGTTTCGAGCCCGCGGTCGAAGGGGCCCAGGGCCTGATGGCCCATGAGGTTCAGGCCCAGGTGGCGCCACAGCTGCGTGCCGGTGTGCTCAGCGGGCCGAGCTTTGCGCAGGAGGTAGCGCGCGGTCAGCCCACGGCCCTGGTGGCGGCCAGCGCCCATGCCTTGGTGCGTGAGCGCCTGGTCCAGGCTTTCCACAGCCCCAGCCTGCGGGTCTACGAAAACGAGGACCTGGTGGGGGTGGAGGTCGGCGGTGCGGTCAAGAATGTGCTGGCCATTGCCACCGGCCTGTGCGACGGCCTGGGGCTGGGCCTGAACGCCCGCGCTGCGCTGATCACGCGCGGCCTGGCCGAGATGACGCGCCTGGGCCTGGCGCTGGGCGCACGGGCCGAGACCTTCATGGGCCTGTCCGGCCTGGGCGATCTGGTGCTGACCGCCACGGGCGACCTGAGTCGCAACCGCAAGGTGGGGCTGCTGCTGGCGCAGGGGCAGACCCTGGCCCAGGCCGTGGCCTCTTTGGGCCATGTCGCCGAGGGCGTTTATTGCGCGCGCACCGTGGTGCAGCGCGCGCAGGATCTGGGCGTGGAGATGCCCATCGCCCAGTGTGTGGTGGCCCTGCTCGACGGCCGCATGCAGCCGGGCGACGCGGTGGCAGCCCTGATGGGCCGCACACCGGGCGCCGAAGTCCGCTGAGCGCCTGCTATGGCCTCAGGCGCCATCGCGCGCCACGCGGGCCGCGATGTGGGCGATGGCTTCCTCGACCTGATCGACGAGGATCAGGCAGAGGTCACCGGCCTGCAGCTTGTCCATGGCCGTGTCGATCGCCTTGAACTCACCGTAGATTTCGTTGACCTCGCGTGCCCGCCGGGCTTCACCCAGGCCGGCACGCAGCAGGGCCAGCACCTCGCCGTCGGCACGGCCGCGCTGGCAGGCATCCTCGAACAGCACGATGTGGTCGAAAGCGTCGCCCAGGATACGGGTCTGCGCGCGGATGTCCTCGTCGCGCCGGTCGCCGGCACCGCTGATGACCACCGCACGGCGCTGGGCCGGCATGGCTTCGACGGCCTGCACCAGGGCCTGCATGGCATCCGGGTTGTGGCCGTAGTCGGCGATCACCGTCGCGCCCCTGTAGCGGAAGAGGTTGAAACGCCCTTGTGCATTGTTGGCGTCGTTGTCGAAGCTGGCCAGGCCCTGGCGAATCAGCGCCCAGTCCAGGCCCAGGGCCCAGGCGGCGCCGACGGCGGCCATGACGTTCTCGACCTGAAAGCCGATGCTGCCGCCCAGGGTCAGCGGCACCTCGGCCAGCGGCAGGGTGTGGCGCGTGTTGCCCTCGGCCGCGACCAGCATGCCCTGTTCGACGAAGACCGCGCGCTTGCCCTGGGCCAGCTGGGTGGCCATGACCGGGTTATGGGGATCGGCGGCGAAGTAGGTGACCTTGCCGCTGCGGCAGTGGCTGGCCATGGCGGCGACGATGGGGTCGGCCGCATTGAGCACGGCGGTACCGGTTTCGGCGATGTTCTGCACGATCACGCGCTTGAGCACCGCCAGATCCTCCACCGTCGTGATGAAGTTCAGGCCGAGGTGGTCGCCCTGGCCTACGTTGGTGACCACGGCCACGTCGCAGCGGTCGAAGGCCAGGCCTTCACGCAGCATGCCGCCGCGCGCGGTCTCGAGCACGGCCGCGTCCACGTCCGGGTGCTGCAGCACATTGCGCGCACTTTTGGGACCGCTGCAGTCGCCCGTGTCGATGCGTTCGCCGTCGATGTAGACGCCGTCGGTGCTGGTCATGCCCACGCGCAGCTGCTTCTGCCGCAGCAGGTGGGCGATCAGGCGCACCGTGGTGGTCTTGCCGTTGGTGCCGGTCACGGCCACCAGCGGGATACGGCCGTTCTCGCCTTCGGGGAACATGGCGTTGACGATGGCCTCGCCTACGGGGCGGCCTTTGCCGAAGGAGGGCGAGAGGTGCATGCGCAGGCCGGGTGCGGCGTTCACTTCAACGATGCCGCCGCCCTGTTCCTCCAGTGGCTTGAGGATGCTGTCGCAGACCATGTCCACGCCGCAGATGTCCAGGCCCACCATCTTGGCTGCGACGATGGCGCGGTGCGCCACCTCGGGGTGCACGTCGTCGGTGACGTCAGTGGCGCTGCCGCCGGTGGAAAGGTTGGCGTTGTGGCGCAGCGAGACCCGTCGGCCCTTGGGGGGTACCGAGTCGGCATCCAGCCCCTGGCCGGCGAGGCAGGCCAGCGCGATGTCGTCGAAGCGGATCTTGGTCAGCGAGGTCGAGTGGCCCGTGCCGCGGCGCGGGTCCTTGTTGACTTCCTCGACCAGCTCGCGGATGGTACGTTCGCCGTCACCGACCACCATGGGCGGGTCACGACGGGATGCGGCCACGAGCTTGTTGCCGACGACGAGCAGGCGGTAGTCGTTGCCGGGCAGGAAGCGCTCGACGAGGATTTCGTCGTCGTACTCGGCAGCGGCGGCAAAGGCCCGGAGCAGGTGCTCGCGTGTGGTGATGTTGACCGTCACGCCCTTGCCCTGGTTGCCGTTCTTGGGTTTGATGACGACCGGCAGGCCGATCTCGCCGGCCGCCGCCCAGGCCTCGTCGGCCGAGGTGATCTCGCGGCCCAGGGGCACGGGCACGCCGGCGCTGGCCAGCAGCTTCTTGGTGAGCTCCTTGTCCTGGGCGATGGACTCGGAGATGGCGCTGGTGATGTCCATCTCGGCGGCCTGGATGCGACGCTGCTTGCTGCCCCAGCCGAACTGGATCATGCTGCCGCGTGTCATGCGGCGGTAGGGAATGCCACGGGCCAATGCCGCGTCGGCGATGCAGCCCGTGCTCGGGCCCAGGCGTTCATCTTCGTCGAGCTCGCGCAGTTTCGACAGGGCGGCCTCGAGATCGAAGGGGGTGTCTTCCAGTGCGGCTTTGCAGAGTTCCTGCGCCAGTTCGAACGCCAGCCGGCCCACGGCTTCCTCGGAGTACTCAACCACCACCTGGTAGACCCCGGGTTCCAGCGTCTGGGTGGTGCGGCTGAAGGTCACGGGGCAGCCGGCCTGGGCCTGCAGGCCCAGGGCCGCGAGCTCGAGCACATGCGCCAGCGGCACGGTCTCGTCGTGGCCGACGGGGTTGAGCGGCAGGATCTGCGGGAAGCGCGCACGCAGACGCAGGCCGAAGTTCTGGCGCGGGCTGAGTTCGCACTCGGCGGGGGTGCAGTGGACCACGGCTTCGATGGCGGTGTGGTGGCTCCACAGATTGGGGCCGCGCAGGGCGCGGATGCGTTGGACTTCCATGTCAGTGTTCGCTGGAGAGGTTGGCCTTGAAGGTGCGCAGGCCGGCGCCGATGAGTTCGGGTTTGACGTCCAGGGCCCAGGCCGCGGCCACGGCGGCCATGACCATCTCGGGACGGGCGGCTTTGGTCGGGGCCAGGCTGTCGAGCGGGATGGCGCTGATCTCGTCCTGACCCTGGGCCAGGACGATGTGGCGCTCGCGCAGGTAGACGCTGCGCAGGCCGGCCTGACGTTGTGCCGCGATGGCCGGCAGCTGGGCGTCGGGCCCGTAGAAGATGACCTGGCCGTCGCAGAGATCGGCCATCTCGACCACGCGCGGGTCGGCGGCATTGAGCACGGCCGTGCCCGTGGGCAAGACCACGTCGACCTGGGTGCGCACCACCTTGTAGAGCTGGTCGCTGTGGTCGATGTAGAACTCGCCCAGTTCTTCGAGGCCGTCGAGGTCGGTCACCACGCCGACAGTGCAGCGGTCGTAGGCCAGACCCTCCGTCAGGATGGCCTGGTGGGTGTGCTCGAAGACCGCAGCTTCGAGCGAGCGGTTGATCAGCAGGCGCTGACCGGTCTCCCAATTGGCGCTGTCCTTGGCATCGACCTGGCGGTCGCCGAGGAAATACCCGTCACGGCAGGCCAGGCCGACCTGGGTGCCGTTGATGTGCAGCAGCCAGTTGACCAGGCGCGCGATGCGTGTGGTGTGGCGCGTGCCCGTGATGCCCACGATGGCGATGCGCCCCTGGTCCTCGCCTGGGAAGAGGTGCTCGACGATGGCCTGGCCCACATTGCGCGGCCGGCCCTCGGCGGGCTTGAGGTGCATGAGCAGACCGGGACCGGCATTGACTTCGATGATGGCGCCGCCCTGTTCGGCCAGCGGCCGGGCGATGTCCGGCGTGACCAGGTCGATGCCTGCGATGTCCAGGCCCACCACGCGCGCGGCCAGCGCCGCGGCGGCGGCGACCTGGGGATGCACGAGATCGGTCACGTCATAGGCCAGGTCGCCATGGCGGCGGATCAGCACCACCTGCCCGGAGGGCGGTACGGACTCGCCCGTGTAGCCCTGGCGGGCGAGTTCGAGCTGGGAGATCGGCTCCTTGTCCAGGATCAGCGGCTCTAGCGGGAACTCTTCTTCCTCGCCGCAGCGCGGATCGCTGTTGATCTGCGCGTCGATGAGTTGCAGGATGGTGGAGCGGCCGTCGCCCGTGACGGTCTGCATCTTGCCCTTGGTGGCGGCCACGACACGCCGGCCCACGACCAGCAGGCGGTGGGCGTCGCCCTCGATGAACTTCTCCACCAGCACGCCGCTGCCCTCGGCGTTGGCGGCCTGCCAGGCCTTTTCGATGTCCTCGCGCGTGCGCAGGTCGGTGAAGACGCCGCGGCCGTGGTTGGCATCGGTGGGCTTGACGGTGACGGGCAGGCCGATGTCCTGCGCCACGCTCCAGGCCTGTTCAGGGCTGTCGACTTCCTCGCCCTCGGGCACGGGCACGCCGGCGCAGGCCAGCAGCTCCTTGGTGAGCTGCTTGTCGCCGGCGATGCCCTCCGCGATGGCGCTGGTCTGGTCGGTCTCGGCCGTCCAGATGCGGCGCTGGCGCGCGCCATAGCCCAGTTGCACCAGGTTGCCGTCATTGAGGCGGATATGGGGGATGCGGCGGTCAATCGCCGCCTCGACGATGTGTGCGGTGCTCGGGCCCAGATAGTGGCGGTCGTTGAGCTCGCGCAGGCGGGCCACGGCGGCGGCCACGTCAAACGGCTGGTCCTCGATCCCGGCCATCAGCAACGCGTGGCCGGCCTCAAGTGCGGCGCGCCCCACCTCCTCCTGCCGTGTGCGAAACGCCATCTTGTAGATGCCGTGTTGCGAGGTGCTGCGTGTCTGGCCGAAGCCCGTGGCCATGCCGGCCAGGGTCTGCAGCTCCAGACAGATGTGTTCCAGGATGTGGCCGGCCCAGGTGCCTTCGCGCAAGCGCTCCAGAAAGCCACCGACTTCGCCGACGCCGCAGCGGTGCTGCATGAGCCCGGGCAGCAGGGTGGTCAAACGCTCGTAAAATCCCGGGATCTTGTTGGAGGGTTTTTCCTCCAGCTCACCCAGGTCCAGCCAGGCTTCGATCACCGGCCGGTAGGTCCAGATGTTGGGGCCACGCAGATGGCGGACCCGCAGAATTTGAAGTTGGTTCTTGCTCATGAAACTAGGCAGGGGCTCACGCCGGTCTGCAGTGGTCTTGCTCGCTGACATGGCCGTCCATTCAGCGCATGCAATGAGTCTCCGGTGGGGACAACGTAAAACGGGGACAATCGGTGTGAGCAAATCCCTACCCAGGCTCTGGATTCCATGACCCGCGCGACACCGTCGGCCCTCCCATTATCTTTCACTGACCTTCCTGAGGAAGGGTTGGCCGACATCCAAACACAGTTGCACCCTGGGGAGAACGTCCAGGCCGTGCTGGAGGTTGACCTCGACAGCAGCCTGCGCTTCGGTCGCGGCCTGCTGGTGGCGACCGGAAGCCGCCTGCTGGCCCGTGAGCCCGGCCAGCACACTTGGCAGAGCTGGGATTACCGGGCCGGCCTGCGGCTGAACCGGCACGACCACGCCGGCGTGGGCCATCTCGAGCTGATGGACGATCGGGGGCGCCTGGCACACTGGTGCTACACCCTGGGGCAGAACCTGCAGGCCGCCCGTCTGGCCGAGCAGGTGCAGCGTTTCCTGGACAGCCTGCGCACCGGCGAGCCCCCGCCGCCCCCAGCGGCCAAGGCCGGTCTGATCGATGTCGAACCGGCCCCGGCGCCGGTGTCGACCTGGAACCTGCTGCGTTTGTGGCGCTTTGCCCGGCCCTACAAGGGCCAGCTGCTGCTGGGCTTCGTGCTCACGCTGCTGGGTACGGCGGCCAGCCTGGTGCCTCCCTATCTGACCATGCCGCTGATGGACAACGTGCTGGTGCCCTACCAGAACGGCCAGGCCATCGATCCCAGCCTGGTGGCCTGGTACCTGGGCGGCTTGTTCGCCGCGGCCCTGGTGGCCTGGGGGCTGACCTGGGCCAAGACCTACATCCTGGCGCTCGTATCGGAGCGCATAGGCGCCGATTTGCGCACCACGACCTATGACCACCTGCTGCGCCTCTCGCTCGAGTACTTCGGCGGCAAGCGCACGGGCGACCTGATGACGCGTATCGGCAGCGAGACCGACCGCATCTGCGTCTTCCTCTCGCTGCACCTGCTGGATTTCTTCACCGACCTCGTCATGCTGCTGATGACGGCGGCGATCCTGTTCTCGATCAACCCCTGGCTGGCCGTGGCCACGCTGGTGCCGCTGCCCGTGATCATGTGGCTGATCCACGCCGTGCGGCGCAAGCTCAAGACCGGTTTCGAGAAGATCGACCGCGTCTGGTCCGAGGTCACCAGCGTGCTGGCCGACACCATCCCCGGCATCCGCGTGGTCAAGGCCTTCGCCCAGGAAAAGCGCGAGTCCGCGCGCTTTCACGAGGCCAACCGCCAGAATCTGGCCGTCAACGACCGCATCAACCGTATCTGGGCCCTGTTCTCGCCCAGCGTGTCCTTCCTGACCGAGGTCGGCCTGCTCGTGGTCTGGGCTTTCGGGGTCTGGCTCGTGGCGCACGAGCAGACCACGGTGGGTGTGCTCACGGCCTTCATCGCCTACATCAGCCGCTTCTACGGGCGCCTGGATTCCATGAGCCGCATCGTGTCCTGGGCCGAGAGCACGGCCTCGGCCACCAAGCGCATCTTCGACATCCTGGACCATGTCTCCAGCGTGCCCGAGCCGGCGCAACCTGTGCATCTGACGGAGGTGCAGGGCCGCATCGAGGTGCGTAACGTGGGTTTCCGCTACGGCAACCGCGAAGTCAACCGCCGGATCGACATCACCATCGAGCCCGGCCAGATGGTGGGGCTGGTGGGGCACAGCGGCTCGGGCAAGAGCACCCTGGTCAACCTGATCTGCCGTTTCTACGACGTGACCGAAGGTGCGATCCTGATCGACGGCGTGGACATCCGCGCCCTGCCCGTGGCCGAGTACCGCCGCAACATCGGCCTGGTGCTGCAGGAGCCTTTCCTTTTCTTCGGCACCATCGCCGATAACATCGCCTACGGCAAGCCCGATGCCACGCGCGAGCAGATCATCGCCGCGGCGCGCGCCGCCCATGCGCATGAGTTCATCCTGCGCCTGCCGCAGGGCTATGACTCCATCGTGGGCGAGCGCGGCCAGGGCCTGTCGGGCGGCGAACGCCAGCGCATTTCGATCGCCCGCGCGCTGCTGATCGATCCGCGCATCCTCATCCTGGACGAGGCCACCGCCTCGGTGGACTCCGAGACCGAGAAGGAGATCCAGAAGGCGCTGGACAACCTCGTGCAGGGCCGCACCACCATCGCCATTGCGCACCGCCTCTCCACGCTGCAACGCGCCGACCGCCTCATCGTGCTCGACCGTGGCCAGGTGGTGGAGGAGGGCACGCACGACGAACTCATGGCGCGCGAGGGTGCCTACTACAACCTCTACCAGGCCCAGGCGCGCAACGTGGACACGGACATGGATGACGCCGAGTCCGGTCCCAACCCCGATCGCAAGGACGACGCCAAATGAACCCCCGCACGGTCTCCGATCTGCGCAGCGTGGCCGAGGGCCTGTCGCGCAACCCCTGGGGCAAGCTGGTGCTGCGTGGCGCCGACGGCCGCGTCCATGAGGGTGTGGTGCCGGTGCGTGCCTTTCCCATCCAGGCGCCCGAGCACGATATCTCCCTGCTCGATGCCGATGGCCACGAACTGGCCTGGATTCCCGATCTGGCCGCCCTGCCCGAGCCCGCCCAGGCCCTGGTCCGGGCCGCACTCGCCGAGCGCGAGTTCATGCCCGAGATCCTGGCCATCCTGTCGGTGAGCAGCTTTGCCACGCCCAGCACCTGGCAGGTGCGCACCGACCGTGGCGAGACCCGGTTCGTGCTCAAGGGCGACGAGGACATCCGCCGCCTCTTCGGCAACACCCTGCTCGTGACGGATGCCCACGGCATCCAGTTCCTGATCCGCGACATGACCGCCCTCGACCGCGAGAGCCGCCGTCTGCTCGATCGCTTCAAGTAACGTCTATGACCGCCGTTTTTGATTTTTCCGATGCCGTCCTGCGCCGCCTGGCACAGGACGACGTGGCGCGCGCGCTGGCCGAGGACGTGGGTGCCGGTGACCTGACCGCCGACCTGATCGCGCCCGAACGCCAGGCGCATGCGCGCATCCTGGCGCGTGAGAGCGCCGTGATCTGCGGCGCGGCCTGGGCCGAGGCGACCCTGCAGCAGGTGGTGCCCGAGGCGCGGGTCCGCTGGCAGGTGCGCGACGGCCAGCGCTGCGCCGCCGACCAGGTGGTGCTGGAGCTCACCGGCCCGGCGCGCGGCCTGCTGACCGCCGAGCGCACCGTGCTCAACTTCCTGCAACTGCTCAGCGCCGTGGCAACGAAGACGGCGGAGTACGTGGCGGCGGTGAACAGCGTGCCGGGCAACCGCGCCCGCATCGTCGACACGCGCAAGACCCTGCCGGGTCTGCGCATGGCGCAAAAGTACGCCGTCCACTGCGGCGGCGGGGTCAACCATCGCATCGGCCTGTACGACGCCGTGCTGATCAAGGAGAACCACATCGCGGCAGCTGGCGGCGTGACGGCCGTGCTGCAACGCGCAGCAGCCGTGGCGCCGACGGCCAAGTTCGTCGAGATCGAGGTCGAGACCCTGGCCCAGCTGCAAGAAGCCCTACTGGCCGGAGCCTCCATGGTGCTGCTTGACAATATGGACCTGCCGACCTTGCATGAGGCCGTGCGCCTCAATGCCGGGCGCGCCATCCTCGAAATCTCGGGAGGGGTGAACCTGAGCACGGTGCGCGATCTTGCGGCCACGGGTGTGGATCGGATCTCGATCGGCGCCCTGACCAAGGATGTCAAAGCGGTGGATTTTTCCATGCGTTTTACGGAGCTGTGATGAGCGCTGAAGCCAAAGTCATCGACGTCGAATACGAGCAACCCGAGGGCGCGGTCTGCTCCACGCATCATGCCTGGGCTCGCGTGCCGATCGAGCCCAGCCAGCCCGAGCGCGCGGCCCTGAAAGACAAGATCCGCCGCCTGCTCAAGGAGAAGAATGCGGTCATGGTCTCGCACTACTACGTGCACCCGGACCTGCAGGACCTGGCCGAGGAGACCGGCGGCATCGTCAGCGATTCGTTGGAGATGGCGCGTTTCGGCCGTGACCACCTGGCGCAGACCCTGGTGGTCTCCGGGGTTCGTTTCATGGGGGAGACCGCCAAGATCCTGAGTCCCGAGAAGCGCATCCTCATGCCCGACCTCGACGCCAACTGCTCGCTGGACCTGGGCTGTCCCATCGAGGAGTTCAGCGCCTTCTGCGACGCGCACCCCGATCGCACCGTGGTAGTCTATGCCAACACCAGCGCGGCCGTGAAGGCGCGCGCCGATTGGCTGGTCACCTCCAGCTGCGCGCTGGACATCGTGCGCGCGCTCAAGGACCAGGGTCACAAGATCCTCTGGGCGCCGGACCGGCACCTGGGCGGCTACATCCAGCGCGAGACCGGGGCTGACATGCTGATGTGGAACGGCTCCTGCATCGTGCACGACGAGTTCAAAGCCTTCGAACTCGAGGAGCTCAAGAAGGAGCATCCCAAGGCCAAGGTGCTGGTGCACCCCGAGTCGCCCGCAGCGGTCGTCGCCCTCGCCGATGCCGTGGGCTCGACCTCGGGCATCCTCAAGGCTGCGCAGGAGATGGATGCGCCCGAGTTCATCGTGGCGACCGACAAGGGCATGATGCACAAGCTGCGCACGCTCAACCCCGGCAAGACTTTCATCGAAGCCCCCACGGCTGGCAACAGCGCGACTTGCAAGAGTTGCGCGCACTGTCCGTGGATGGCGATGAACGGCCTGGCGGGCGTGGCGCATGTGCTGGAAAACGGGACCAACGAAATCCAGGTCGACCCGGCGCTGATCCCGCGCGCGCGCTTGCCCATCGACCGCATGCTGGCTTTCACGGCCGCGCTCAAGGCCGGCCAGCCGGTCAGCGGGCTCGTGCCGAATATCGGGGCGGCCTGAAACACGGCGGCATAATCGGCGCGAACCAGGAGTCCATCCATGTCCCGCAGCGTGCTTGCCGTCTATCCCGGTACCTTCGACCCCATGACCCTGGGGCATTCCGATGTGATCCGTCGGGCGGCCCAGTTGTTTGACCGGGTCATCGTGGGCGTGGCGGCGGCGCACCACAAGAAGACCATGTTCACGCTGGACGAGCGCATCGGCATGGTGCGCGAGGTCATGCATGACCAGCCCAATGTCTCGGTCGAGAGCTTCACCGGACTGCTGCGCGACTTTGCCGTCGGCCGCGGGGCCAAGGTGGTGGTCCGCGGCCTGCGCGCCGTGACCGACTTCGACTACGAGTTTCAGCTGGCCGGCATGAACCGCAGCCTCATGCCCGACGTAGAAACCGTCTTTCTCACGCCGAGCACGGCCTACCAGTTCATCTCCAGCACGCTGGTGCGCGAGATCGCCACCCTGGGTGGCGAAGCCGAGAAGTTCGTCGACCCCATCGTGGCCACGCGTCTGCAGGAAAAGATCCGCAGCCTCGGCCGCAGCTGAACCTGAAGCATCCGGTTGCAAAGCCATGATTCATCTGTCACGGGGTGGACACGCCTGCGTCGCATAATGGACGCATGACCGAACTGATCCTGATCCGCCACGGCGAGACCGACTGGAATCGCGAGCTTCGGTTCCAGGGACAGCTCGATGTTCCCCTCAATGCCACAGGGCTGGAGCAGGCGCGCCGCGTCGCCGAGCGCCTGGCGGGAGAGCCGCTGGACGCCCTCTTCAGCAGTGATCTGCAGCGTGCCTTGCAGACAGCCCGGGCGCTGGCGCAGCGCGCCGGCCACGACGAGCCGCTGCTTGAGGCCGGCCTGCGCGAGCAGCATTTCGGCATGGTCGAAGGGCTGCGTGTGCCCGAGATTCAGCAGCGGTACCCCCAGGCCTGGGCCCGATGGGTGCGCTTCGACGAGCATTACGCCTTTGACGGGGGTGAGTGCATCCGAGACTTCCATGCCCGTGTGCTGGCTGCTGTGCGCGGTCTGGCGCAGCGTCATCTGAGCCAGACCGTGGCCGTGGTCACGCATGGCGGGGTGCTGGACATGATCTACCGCAGTGCCCGGGGCCTGCCCCTGTCAGGCCCGCGCGTCAGCGAGATCCCCAACGCCGGCATCAACCGTGTTCGGCTGCAGGGTGAGGCCATCGAAATCCTCGACTGGGCCGACACTCGCCATCTGGCGGATCTGCCACCACAGCCGGTCTACGACCAGCAGCGCCTGGCGCGCGAGCGCGAGGCCGCAGCCCGGGTGGCCGATAGCGCCTGAGGCTGCCGTGGTTTTCGGACCCGGCGGATAATCGGAGCCACCATGGCCCTCATGATCACCGACGAATGCATCAACTGTGATGTCTGCGAGCCCGAGTGCCCCAACCAGGCGATCTACCTCGGGCCGGAGATCTACGAGATCGACCCGTCGCGCTGCACCGAGTGCGTGGGCCATTTCGACCAGCCCCAGTGCGTGCAGGTCTGTCCGGTGGCCTGCATTCCGGTGAATCCGCAGCATGTGGAAAGCCGTGAGACCCTGTGGCAGAAATACCAGCGCCTCACGGCGGGTACGCAGCCCCCGGTGGCTGTCAAGCCTCCGGGCACCTGATCAGTTATTGGCCGGCGGCGCCCGGTAGGCGGGGATCTTTTCCTTGCCCCCGCTTTTCTTCTTATCAGCCGTTTTCTGTGAGGCTTTGTCGGCATCACGCTGGGCCTTTTCGGCCTGCTCGGTGGCTTTGCGCGCGGCCGCTTCTTCCTTCAGCCTCGCCTTTTCCAGCGTGTCGCCCGCACGTTTCTCGTGTCTGACACTGGCCTCGTGGGCCTTGCGCTGTTCAGGCGTGCGGCTGTCCGTGGCGTCGATGGTGTTGCCGCCGGGGCAGGGGGTCTGGCTGTAGCTGCTACCACAGCGATAGACCGTCTGGGCCTGCAGGCCGGTACACAGACCGAGCGTGGCGATGCACAGGAGGTATGACAGCGTCTTCATGCGGGCTCTCCTTCCTTGGGGGGCAGATCGGCCGGTCGCGGGGGCTTGGGCCGGGGGGGCTTGCTGGTATGGATCAGCAGGGTGGCCTTGCTCATCTCGCCGGCCAGCAGGTCGGGCAGGGCCTTGAGGGAGCGCGCGATGCAGTCCTCGATGGCGGCGCGGTGTTCGGGCGAGGGCTTCTTGAGCACCCAGTTCGAGACCTCGGATTTCACGCCCGGATGGCCTATGCCGATGCGCAGACGCCAGTAGTCGTCGGTGCCCAGCTGGGCGTGGATGTCGCGCAGGCCGTTGTGCCCGGCGTGGCTGCCGCCGAGCTTGAGTTTGACCTGGCCGGGGACGATGTCGAGCTCGTCGTGCGCGACCAGGATTTCCTCCGGTTTGATCTTGAAGAAGCGCGCCAGCGCCGCAACGGATTTCCCCGAGACGTTCATGAAGGTCTGGGGTTCGAGCAGCCAGACCGTCTGGCCCTTGACGGTGGTGCGTGCGACCAGACCGTGGTAGCCCTTGTCCATGGACAGACCTACCTTGAGTTCGCGCGCCACGGCGTCCACCCACCAGAAGCCGGCGTTGTGACGGGTGGCTTCGTACTCAGGCCCCGGATTGCCCAGGCCGACAAACAGTTTGATCATGCGCGGATTATCAATCGATCGCAGTAGTTGCCGCAGCAAAGAAAACGGCCCGCCGAGGCGGGCCGTGATCAGCAAGCGCCGGAAGGGCTTACTTCTTCGCGGCGGGAGCCTTGGCGTCAGCGGCCGGTGCAGCAGCCGCTTCGGCGGCGGCCGGGGCGGCTGCCTCGGACTCGGCGGCAGCCGGGGTCACCACCGAGACGATCACGGGGTTGCCCTTGCCATGGGTCACGGCGCTCACGCCCTTGGGCAGGGTCAGGTCCGACAGGTGCAGCGAAGCGCCCTTCTTCAGGCCGCTCAGGTCCACGGCGATGAACTCGGGCAGGTCCTTGGGCAGGCAGGACACATCCAGTTCGGTCACAACGTGGTTGACCAGGCAGTGGTCCAGCTTGATGGCCGGGGAGTTCTCTTCACCGCTGAAGTGCAGCGGCACCTTCATGTGCAGCTTGGTGTTGGCATCCACGCGCTGGAAATCGATGTGCAGCACCAGGGGCTTGAAGGGGTGCATCTGCACGTCACGCAGCAGCACCTGGCTGCTCTTGCCGTTCAGTTCCATGTCCAGGACGGACGAGTGGAAGGCTTCCTTCTTCAGGGCGTGCCACAGGGCGTTGTGGTCGAGCTCGATCAGCTGCGGCTCACCGCTGCCACCGTAGACGATACCGGGCGTGCGGCCCGTGTTGCGCAGACGGCGGCTCGCACCCGTACCCTGCTTGGCGCGCTCAAAGGCGACGAATTTCATGACTTACTCCATCAGGAGCCCACCGCGACCAGTGTGACTCCGGTTCAACAAAAGCCCGCACGCCAGGCGCAGGCCGCTTCTTGTCTCAGAACAGGTCTTCCTGTTCCGAGAACAAACTCATGACCGACTCGCCCTTGGCGATGCGGTGGATCGTTTCCGCGATCAGCGGCGCCACATTGAGCTGCCGGATCTTGCCGCAGCCGGCGGCAGCCGGACTCAGCGGAATGGTGTTGGTCACCACGACCTCGTCCAGGGCCGAACCCTTGGACAGTCGTTCGATGGCCGGGCCCGAGAAAATGGGGTGGGTGCAATAGGCGTAGACGTTCTTGGCGCCACGCTCCTTGAGCACCTCGGCGGCCTTCACCAGCGTGCCGGCGGTGTCGATCATGTCGTCCATGATCACGCAGTTGCGGCCCTCGATCTCGCCGATCACGTGCATCACCTCGCTGACGTTGGCGCGCGGGCGGCGCTTGTCGATGATGGCCAGGTCGCAGTTGAGCTGCTTGGCCAGCGCGCGCGCGCGCACCACGCCGCCCACGTCGGGGGAGACCACGATCAGGTCTTCGTACTTCTTCTGGCGCAGGTCGCCCAGCAGCACGGGCGAGGCGTAGATGTTGTCCACCGGGATGTCGAAGAAGCCCTGGATCTGGTCGGCGTGCAGATCCATGGTCAGCACGCGGGCCACACCCACGGCCTGCAGCATGTTGGCCACGACCTTGGCCGTGATCGGCACGCGCGTGGAGCGCGGGCGGCGGTCCTGGCGGGCATAGCCGAAATAAGGGATGACGGCGCTGATGCGCTCGGCCGAGGCGCGCTTGAGCGCATCGACCATGATGAGCAGCTCCATCAGCGAGTCGTTGGTCGGTGCGCAGGTGGACTGCACGACGAAGACGTCCCGGGCGCGCACGTTCTGGTTGATCTCGACCGTGACCTCGCCGTCGGAGAAGCGGCCGACGGTGGCGGCTCCCAGCGAGATGCCGAGGTGTTTGGCAATGTCGGCGGCCAATGCCGGATTGGCATTGCCCGTGAAGATCATGAAATCCGGGGACGGAGCGACCTGCATGAACGATCCAGCGATGAGCGACTAGTGACTCAGAAAAATTTGGCAGGGGAGGAAGGACTCGAACCCTCGCATGCCGGAATCAAAATCCGGTGCCTTAACCAACTTGGCGACTCCCCTACACAGGCTGGCAGCCGGAACCGGCTACCCACCGAAACTATCGCTGGCCGCCCAACCGCTGAGCGGATGAGCCTCCAGGCTGCAGCACAACCGGGCCTGCATCGTGTCCGGCGCCTTCGGAACACTCAGCTCGGGCGGTGCCCACGCAAACACGGCACTTCCTGAGCCTGTCATCCGTCCCTCAAGTCCCAGAGCGGCGAGCCAGTCCAGTGCTTGCGTGACGCCCGGGCAAAGCCTCTGGGCGACAGGCTGCAGGTCGTTGCGGGCTTCGTTCAAGAAAGCCTGCGGGTCTGCAGCAAAGCCTGAGATTGTAGCAGGAATACTGTCGCGCTTCAATGTCGGGTCCGAAAAAATGGCCCGGGTTTCCAGTCCGGCGTCCGGCTTGACCACCAGCACATGGCGGCGCGGCAGCTGCACTGGTGTGATCTGCTCGCCGATGCCCTCGACCCAGGCGTTGTGGCCGCGCAGAAAAAACGGGACGTCGGCACCGAGCTGCAGTCCGATGGCGCAGAGTTGTTCCAGTGTCAGGCCCAGCTCCCAGAGCCGGTTGAGTGCGAGCAGGGTGGAGGCTGCATCGGAGGAGCCGCCGCCCATGCCCGCCTGCGCCGGCACACGCTTTTCAATCGCGATGTGTGCGCCCTGCAGGCAGCCGGTGGCCGTCTGCAGGGCGCGTGCGGCGCGCAGGACGAGGTCATCGGCAGGTAGCGGTGCCAGCAGGTCTTCTCGGCTGAGCTGCGCACCCGGGCGGCGTTCAAAGTGCAGGGTGTCGGCCCAGTCGATCAGCATGAAGACCGACTGCAGCTGGTGGTAGCCGTCAGCGCGTCGCCCTGTGATGTGCAGGAAGAGGTTGAGTTTGGCCGGTGCCGGGATGTCATGGAGCGACTGCATGGCTGCGATTATCGCGGCCCGTCCCGGGTCAGGGCTCCAGGATAAGGCGCAGCTCGGCGGCTGGGGCGGGTTGTGCGCGCCGCGCCAGCAGGCGACCGGCTTCGAGCTGCGTGAGGTCGGCCTGCCAGCCATCGGCCGGCGCGGTGCGGCCCTGCAGCCATTCGAACAGGGCGGCGATCGGGATGTCGGTACCGGTGGCCTCGATGGCCAGGGCGTCGAGGTTGTCGAAGGCGCGGGTCCGCCCGTTGTTGCGCAGCAGGGCGGATCGCGGATTCCAGCTCAGCTGGGCCAGGGTGGTGCCCAGGGGGCTGGACAAGAGCAACTCGCCGGCGTCGGCCGAGCCGCTGAGTTCGAAGTTCGCGAAGAAGGATGTGGGTTCGGCGCGGTCCTCGACCCGCAGAGCCAGGCGTCCGCGCCAGTAGCCCTGGGCAGGGGCCGGTGCGCGCAGGACTGGCTGTGCACAACCTGCCAGCCACAAGGTCGCCA
This sequence comes from Burkholderiaceae bacterium, assembly GCA_019745555.1. Classification (GTDB taxonomy): domain Bacteria; phylum Pseudomonadota; class Gammaproteobacteria; order Burkholderiales; family Burkholderiaceae_C; genus Hylemonella. The sequence goes on from JAIESX010000042.1 coordinate 48,619, forward strand.
GGCCAGCCAGTGTGGCGCCCAGTTGACGGCGCTGCAGGCTCACGGCTTGACCCGCAGACGCTTGAGGGTTTCGACCAGAGTCTCGTTGTCGGCGTTGAGTTTCAAGCCCTCGCGCCAGATGCTCAGCGCCTGCTCGCGCTGGCCCATGCTCCAGTAGACCTCGCCGAGGTGGGCGGCAATCTCGGCGTCGGGGCGGGCCCGGTAGGCCTTCTGCAGCACGCGCAGGGCTTCGCTCTTGTTGCCCAGCCTGAACTCGACCCAGCCCAGGCTGTCGGTGATGAAGGGGTCGTCGGGTGCGAATTCCAGTGCCTTGAGGATGAGTTTGCGTGCCTCGGCCAGGCGCACGTTGCGATCGGCCAGCGAGTAGCCCAGTGCGTTGTAGGCGTGGTGGTAGTCCGGCTTTTCCGCGATGATGCCGCGCAGGATGCGCTCCATCTCGTCGGTGCGCCCGAGTTTCTCGGCCAGGGTCGCCTGGTCGTAGAGCAGGTCGTAGTCGCGCGGCTCGCGTTGCGTGGCTTCGGCCAGCAACTCATAGGCCTGGGCGTAGCGCTTGTTGTCGCGAAGCAGCTGGACTTCGGTGGAGAGTTTCACGCGGGCATCGGCCGGCGAGCGCTCGGGCAGGTTGCGGATGAGTTCGCGGGCTTCGTCGATCTTGCCCTGCCGTGCCAGGATGCCGGCGCGCCGGCTCTGGGTGCGGACCAGATCCTCGGGGCTGCTGATCCGCGCCAGCCAGGACTCGGCCTGTTTGTAGTCCTTGCGCTGCTCGGCAATCTGGGCCAGTGCCAGATAGGCCTGGGCCAGCGCACGGCTCGGTTCGTCCACGCCCTGGGCATTGCGGCGCGACTGCATGAGGTCGAGGAACTGCAGCAGCGATTTTTCGGCGGCGTCGAGGCGGTTGTCCTGCAGCTCCAGCGTGCCGCGGATCAGCCAGGCTTCGGCGTGGTCGGGCTTTTCGGTCGTCACGGCCTGCACCTGGGCGCCGGCCTCGGCATAGCGCTGGGCATCGAGCAGGGCACGCGCATAGGCCAGACGGACGGCCGTCTGTGGCCGGCCTTCCATGTACCTGCGTACGATGCCCTCGGCCGACGGTTGCTGCGGTGACATCAGCGTCAAGGCCAGCAGGACCGGCCCTTCGGCCCGCTCGTCCAGGGTCTGGCCGCGGCGGGCAGCCTCAAGCGCGCCTGCGGGATCGCCGGCCTCCAGCCGCATGCGGCCCACGGCGCTCCAGGCCGGGGCGCCGGTTTGCGCGCTGCTCAGATGCTCGGACAGGGCCTGTTCCAGAAGGTCGGCTGCCAGCTTCTTGTTGCTGGTGCGCGCGAAATAGGCCGGGAGCGTGACGATGACCAGGTTGCGCTCCCGGGCCTCCGCCAGTGCGACTTCGCGCTTGAGAGGTTCGACGATTTCACCCAGCCGGTTCAGGCCGATCAGGATCTGCAGCACATAACGGTTGGCCTCGCGTGAGGCGGGCTGGGCCTGCTTCCAGGCCCGGGCAGCCTGCAGCGCCGATTCGCCAGCGCGCGACTGCAGGGCAATCTCGACGGCACGCTGATACAGCCGGGCGTCGTTGGTCCTGCGGGCGGCGTCGAGGACCAGGGAGTAGCCCACGCCCGCCTCGCCGCGCTGGGTACTGAATTCGCCAAGCAGCAGCTGATAGAACAGTTCGCCGTCCATGGCCGAATTCACGGGCGGATTGGTGGGGGCGGTGGGTTCCGGCTGTTGTGCCTGCGCCGCGAAGGCGAGGGTCAACAGCAGGGGAAGGAGGCGCAGGCGTGAGGACATATTGCAACCCATAATAATCCAAGCCTTGTTTCCCTAGCCTCTGTGTCCCATGCCCGAATTGCCGGAAGTCGAAGCCACGCGTCTGAGTTTTGCCGACCGCATCGCCGGGGCACGCATCCAGTCGGCTTGGCTGGGCAAACCGCTGCGCTGGCCTCTGGGTGTGCCGCCAGAGCGGCTGGCCGGGCAGACGGTGCGCGGCGTGCGCCGGCGCGGCAAATACCTGCTGCTCGATCTGGACGAGGGGCTGTTGCTCCTGCATCTGGGCATGTCGGGCAGCCTGAGCTTCGCGCCGGTCTTGCCCCAGCGTGGCGTGCACGACCACTTCGAGCTGGCGACCACGCGCGGCCTGCTGCGCCTGAACGACCCACGCCGCTTCGGGGCCGTGGTCTGGGCAGCTGGTGAGGATGCCCCCACGGCGCGCAAGCTGCTGGCGGGGCTGGGGATGGAACCTCTGGGCGAGGCCTTCGACCTGGAGGCTTTTGTCGCCGGGCTCAAGGCACGCCGGGCCGCCGTCAAGCAGGTGCTGCTGGCTGGCGACGTGGTCGTGGGGGTGGGCAATATCTATGCGTCGGAGGCGCTGTTCCTCGCGGGCATCCGGCCCACCCTGAGCGCGGCGCGCATCAGCCGCCCCCGTGCTGCACGTCTCCATGCCGCTATCCGCGAGGTGCTGGGGCGGGCACTGGCAGCCGGTGGCACCACGCTGCGCAACTACTCCAACGCCGTGGGCGAACGCGGCACCTTCCAGTTCGACGCCAAGGTCTACGGCCGAGAGGGCCTCCCCTGCAAGGTCTGCGGCACCCCGATCAAGGCCATCCGGCAGGGCCAGCGCGCAACGTTTTTCTGCCCCCAATGTCAGAAAACATGAGGCCTATCAACAAGATAGGTGTTATATTGAATGTTTGCAAAATGACCTGAAGTGCGTCTAGGGGACAGATTTGGCTACCTCGTTCAACGAACAGTTTGACCAGCACGGCACATGGCGACGTGAGTTTGCCCTGCGTCTGAAGTTGCTGGGCGAATGGATGAAGGACCATGATCTGCTCGACGCCGCTGTCGAGGAGCGCCTGCACCGCCTGGAGATGCAGGTGCGTGCCGACAAGGTCATGGTGGCTTTCGTCGCCGAGTTTTCGCGTGGCAAGTCCGAGCTGATCAACGCCATCTTCTTCGCCGGCTATGGCCGGCGCATCATGCCGGCCAGCGCCGGGCGCACCACCATGTGCCCGACCGAGATGGGCTACGACGCCGACGTCCCGCCCTGCCTGCGCCTGCTGCCCATCGAGACGCGCCTGCAGCCGCAGTCCCTGATGGAGTGGCGCATGGTGCCCGAGAAGTGGACCCGTGTCGATCTTGACGTCAACGATCCGCAGCAGCTCGCCATGGCGCTGGAAAAGGTCTCCGAGACCCGCCGCGTGTCGCTGGAGGAAGCGCGCGCCCTGGGCTTCTGGAGCAGCCAGAATCCGGGCGACACCCCGCTGCAGGACGCCCAGGGCCGGGTCGAGGTGCCCAAGTGGCGCCATGCCCTGATCAATATCGCGCATCCGCTGCTCAAACAGGGCCTGGTCATCCTGGACACGCCGGGTCTCAATGCTATCGGCGCCGAGCCCGAGCTGACCGTGAGCCTGGTGCCGCAGGCTCACGCTGTGGTCTTCATCCTTGGTGCCGATACGGGCGTCACAAAGTCCGACCTCGAGATCTGGCGCGAGCATCTGATCACCGAGTCCGCCGTCGGCACCGACACGCGCCTGGTCGTGCTCAACAAGATCGATTCGCTCTGGGACGCGCTGAGTTCGCCGGCCCAGATCCAGATGCAGATCGACCGCCAGCGCGCGACCACCGCCGAGATCCTCGGCCTGTCGCGCGAGCAGGTGCTGCCCGTCTCGGCCCAGAAAGGGCTGGTGGGCAAGGTCACCGACGACGCCAAGCTGCTGCAGGCCAGCTGCCTGCCGGCGCTGGAGGAAGTCCTGGCGCAGCGCATCATGGGCCAGCGCCAGCGCATCCTGGGCGCGGCTGTGGCCGTGGGCATCTCCGACCTGCAGCTCGAGGTGGGGCGCGTGCTCAACATCCGCCGCCGCGATCTCAACGAGCAGATGCTCGAGCTCAAGGGCCTGCAGGGCAAGAATGCGGCGGTCATCAAGCACATGCGCCTGCGCATCTCGCAGGAACAGGCCGAGTTCGACCGCGCCGGCGCCAAGATCCACGCCGTGCGCTCCGTGCACCTGAAGCTGCTGCGCGACGTGTTCGGCCTGCTGAGCAGCAAGAACCTCAAGCGCGAGATGAACCAGCTCATGCAGTCCCTGCTGCAGACCGGCCTCAAGCTCGGCGTCAAGAAGTCCTACGGCGACACCTTCGACCGTCTGCGCGAGAACCTGCGCCATGTGCAGGCGCTCACGGCCGAGATCCAGACCATGCTGGATGCCTCGTTCAAGCAGCTCAATGCCGAGCAGGGCTTCTCCCTGCAGCCGCCGGCCGAGCCCAAGATGCAGCCCTACATCGACAGCCTCGACCAGATCGAGCGCGGTCATCTTCAGTACCTGGGCCTGGGCAATGCCTTCCGCCTGGCCCAGCCCGAGTTCGCCGACCGCCTGGTGCGCGCCCTGGCCACGCGCCTGCGCGGTGTCTACCAGGCCGCGCTGGGCGATGTGGAGCTGTGGAGCAAGTCGGCTGCGGCCCAGCTCGACGCCCAGCTGCGCGAACGCCGTCGCAATTTCAGTCGCCGCCTGGAGGCCATCGACCGCATCCAGCAGGCTGCGGGAGGGCTGGATGAGCGCATCGGCGAGATCGATGGCCAGTTCAAGGCCCTGAACCAGCTCGACGCCAAACTGCTCGAACTCACGGCCTACCTGATCCGGGCCCAGGACGTGACCAAGCCCAAGGACACGGTGGCGGCCGAACTGCAGGCCTCGTGAGCCGGCCCAGGTCTTCGGCTGCCCCCGCGCCCGTGCGCCTGCCCGAGGGATGGGCCGCCCGGCTGCTGCGCTGGCAGTCCCGCCACGGCCGGCAGGACCTGCCTTGGCAGGGCACGCGCGATCCCTATCGCGTCTGGCTCTCCGAGATCATGTTGCAGCAGACCCAGGTGGTCACGGTGCGGGACTATTACGCGCGCTTCCTGCAACGTTTCCCCGACGTGCGCGCTCTGGCCGCGGCCGGCCTCGACGATGTTCTGGGGCTCTGGAGCGGCCTGGGTTACTACAGTCGCGCGCGCAACCTGCACGCTTGTGCCGTGCAGGTGGTCGCGTTGCACGACGGCGAATTCCCACGCACGGCCGCGCAGCTGCAGGCGCTGCCGGGTATCGGCCCGTCCACCGCGGCGGCCATCGCCTCGATTTGTTATGGTGAGCGCGTCGCCATCCTGGACGGGAATGTGAAGCGGGTGCTCACGCGTGTGCTGGGCTACGGCGCCGATCTAGCCCAGGGGGCGAACGAGCGCGCGCTGTGGCAGCTGGCCACTGAACTGCTGCCGCAGCGCGACCTGCACAACACCATGCCGCGCTACACCCAGGGTGTCATGGACCTGGGGGCCACTGTCTGTCTGCCCCGCAAGCCGGCCTGCACCGCCTGTCCGGCCGCCGGCTTCTGCGTGGCCTTGCTTGAGAACCGTCCGGAACACTACCCCGTCAAGACACGCAAGCTCAAGCGCACAGCGCAGTCGCTCTGGCTGTTATGGGCGCATACACGCGACGGCGCAGTCTGGCTGCGCCGGCGGCCCACGCCCGGGGTCTGGGCCGGCCTCTACTGTCTGGAGCTCTACGACAGCGATGCCGGGCTGCGCGCGTCCGTGCCTGCTGCTTACCGGGAGCGCTTGGAGGATCTGCAGGTCTTTACCCACGTGCTCACGCACAAGGACCTGCACCTGCATCCCGTGCGCGTGCAGCTGCCGGCCAGGATTAGGCTGTCGGAGGCGGGGGGCTGGATACCGGCGGCCGACTGGCCCGCGTTGGGCCTGCCGGCGCCCGTGCGCAAGCTGCTGCGCAGCTGAGCGAGCGGGTCAGCCCAGTTCGCGGTGGCGGCGCAGGGTCTGCCAGCGCGCACCGAAATGCCGCGCCAGTTCTTCCACCAGATAGACCGATCGGTGCTGGCCGCCCGTGCAGCCGATAGCCACCGTCACATAGCTGCGGTGGTTGTGCGAGAGCGCATCCAGCCACTGGTCGAGAAAGACCTGGATGTGCTCTCGCATGCGAACGACCTCGGGCTGGGCGCGCAGGAAGTCCGCCACGGGGGCATCGAGGCCCGTGAGCGGGCGCAGCTCGGGTTCGTAATGCGGGTTGGGCAGCATGCGCACGTCGAACACATAGTCCGCGTCCACCGGGATGCCGCGTTTGAAGGCGAAAGATTCGAAGACCAGGGTCAGCGGGCTGCCGGGCAGGCGCATCACGTCCTTGACATAGCCCTGCAGCTGCGAGGGACGGATGAGGCTGGTGTCGATGACCTGGGCCTGCTCGCGCAGATCGGCCAGCAGCTCGCGTTCGAGTTCAATGGCCTCGGCCAGCACACGGTTCAGGTCATCGGTCTCGCCGATGGCCTGTGACAGCGGATGGCGGCGGCGCGTCTCGGAGTAGCGGCGCATCAGGGTTTCGGTCGAGGCGTCGAGGAACAGGGGTTTGACCGTGATGCCCTGCTGACGCAAGGCCTTGAGCTGCGCCGGCACCAGGGGCAGCGAGGTGGCGCTGCGTACGTCCATCGCAATCGCCACCCGCTTGGCAGCATGCTGCTGCTCCAGTGTGACCAGGGCTTGCAGCAGCTCGGGCGGCAGGTTGTCGACGCAGTAGTAGCCCGCGTCCTCCAGCGCGTTGAGCGCCACCGATTTGCCGGAGCCGGACATGCCAGTGATGAGGACGATCTCCATCGCGAGCTCAGCCCTGGCCCTGCAGCATTTCCTTGGCGTGGGCCAGCGTGGTGCTGGACAGGCGCTCCCCGCCCAGCATGCGGGCGATCTCGCCCACGCGGGCTTCGCCCTGCACCAGGCCGACCTGGCTCAGCGTGGCCTGGCCCTGGCGCTGCTTGGCCACGACCAGATGGTGGTCGGCACAGGCGGCGACCTGAGGCAGGTGGGTCACGGCCAGGACCTGGCGGTCGCGGCCCAGCTGTTTCATCAGACGGCCCACGGTCTCGGCCACGGCGCCGCCCACGCCGGAATCGACCTCGTCGAAGATCAGGGTCTGGGCCGAGCCCAGCTGGCTGGTGGTGACCGCGATAGCCAGCGCGATGCGCGAGAGCTCGCCACCCGAGGCTACCTTGCCCACGGGACGCGGCGTGCTGCCGGCATGGCCGGCGACCAGAAACTGGACTTCTTCGAGGCCGCTCTGCATCGGGTGCTCGGCCTTGTGCAACTGCACCTCGAAGCGCCCGCCCTGCATGCCCAGGCCCTGCATGGCCTGGGTGATGGCCTGGGCCAGCTTGGGCGCGGCCACGGCGCGAGCTTTCGATATGGTTTGTGCTTCCTTCAGATAAGCGGCCTGGGCCTGCTGCTCGGCTGCTTCGAGGGCGGCCAGATCGGCGGCAGCGTCGAGCCGTGCCAGCTCGTCCTTCCAGCCGGCCAGGGTGGCGGCCAGCTCTTCGGGTGCGCGCTTGTAGCGGCGCGCGAGCGATAGCCACTGCGTCATGCGTGCATCGAGCTCGGCCAGACGTTCGGGGTCCAGATCGGTACGTCGCAGGTAGGCGCGCAGCGTGTGCACACTGTCCTCCACCTGGGCCAGGCTGGAGTTCAGCACTTCGACCAGTGACTTGAATTCTGGTTCGAGGTGCTCCTGATTCTGTAGCAACTGGCGGGCGCCGTCGAGTGCGTGGTTGGCGCCGCCTTCCTCGCCGTCGAGCGCTTCCAGCGCACCCTGGGCCGCATCCATCAGGGCCTGGGCATGGGCCAGGCGGCTGTGGTCGGTGTTCAGCGTCTCCCACTCCCCAGGCTGGGGAGCGAGCTTCTCGATCTCGCCGATCTGCCAGCCCAGGCGCTCGCGCTCGCGCTGCAGCGTGTCCTGGGCCTTGCGGGCCTCGTCCAGCGTGTGCAGTGCGGTGCGCCATTGTTCCCAGCGCTGGTCCAGGGCGCTGGTGTCGAGCTGGGCGTAGGCATCGAGCAGGCCGCGCACGGCATCGGCGCGCGTCAGGCTCTGCCAGGCGTGCTGGCCGTGGATGTCGAAGAGCTGCTCGCCAAGCTCGCGCAGCTGGGTGGCCGTGGCGGGGCTGCCGTTGATCCAGGCGCGGCTCTTGCCCTGGGTGTCTACGGTACGGCGCAGCAGCAGCGTGGCTCCCGGATCGAAGCCGGGATCGAAACCCGCGTCCTCCAGCCAAGCCTGCAGGCCGGTGCAGTCATCGAATTCGACGCTCACATCGGTGCGGCCGGCACCTTCGCGGATCAGGCCGGTGTCGGCCCGGGCCCCGGTCACGAGCTGGAGGGCATCGATCAGGATGGACTTGCCGGCACCAGTCTCGCCCGTGAGCACGGTGAAGCCCTTGTCGAGCTCCAGGTCGAGCTCATCGATGATGACGAAATCCCGCAGAACGATGCGTTTGAGGCTCATGGTCCCGTGATTCCTTCGTTCCAGTGCAGCTTCTGCCGCAGGGTGTCGAAATAGCTCCAGCCGCGCGGGTGCAGGAAGCGCACGCTGTGCTCGGAGCGACTCACGATGATGCGGTCCCCCTGATGAAGCGCCGCCAGGGACTGCATGTCGAAATTGGCAATGGCCTCGCGGTCCGAGGCGATCTCGATGGCCACTTCCGAGGTGCTGGACAGCACCACGGGGCGGTTGGACAGGGTGTGCGGCGCGATCGGCGCCATCACCCAGCCCGGGATGGACGGGTGCAGGATGGGGCCGCCGGCCGAGAGCGAGTAGGCCGTAGAGCCCGTGGGCGTGGCCACGATCAGGCCGTCGGCACGCTGGTTGGCGACGAAGTGGCCGTCCACCTCCACGCGCAGTTCCACCATGCCCGAGCTGTTCCCGCGGTGTACCACCACGTCGTTCATGGCCAGGGTGTCGAACACGCATTGCCCCTGGCGCAGCACGCGGGCGTGCATGAGCTGGCGGCTTTCTTCCTCGTACTCGCCACGCAGCATGGGCGGCAGCACCGTTTCGAAGCTGCCGAAGGGGATGTCCGTCATGAAGCCCAGGCGGCCATGGTTGATGCCGATCAGCGGCACCCCTGTGCTGGCCAGCTTGCGGCCGATGCCCAGCATGGTGCCGTCGCCGCCCACCACCAGGCCCAGGTCGCACTGCCGGCCGATGGCCTCCACGTCCAGCGTGGGGTAGTCCGTCAGGCCAGCGTTCGCGGCGGTCTGCTCTTCCACCCTGACCTGGCAGCCCTGGGTCTGCAGCAGGGCGGCGATATCGGCCAGGGCCGGCCGGCTGCGGCTGCCGGTTCCCGCAGCGCTTGCGGTCTGGTACTTGCCTATCAGGGCCACCTGGCGGAATCTGGAGCTCATGCGCAAATTACATCATTAAAGTGAAGTAATCTGCCGCGCTCGCTTGAGCATGCGCTCCTTGCACGCACTGTCTTTCTCGCTTTCCACTGCGGCGATGAAGACCCATCCCTCTACGTTCTTACCCAGCTTCTCCGCTAGGGCTCCCGCGATTGCTGGGCTCAGGTGCCCTCTTGCCTTTGCCGTGTGCAAGGTGTTACGCGAGATTTTCAGTTCTTCCACCCACTCCGGGGACGGCTTTACCTTCAGAGCTTCCTCTAGCAGATTCATCGTGCTTTGCATAGTCGGGTTCTCCTGTTGTTGCTGGCTGCATACAACGTGCATGCACTCCTTGCATTCACGTTGAGGGCATTCTAGACTTCACTCCGCATTCAATGTGAATGCACTTCATGGAGCTACCTATGCAAGTCAACCCTCCTTACGGAGTCTCCCCGGGATGTAACGGGGCTACCTTGTCGGTAGCTCGTCAGGGTGCCCCCGGCCCGGGGGTCTCCACCTCCAACCTCGATCTCTCGCGCCGTCGCGTCGTGAAACGCGGCAGTGTCGTTTCTTACCACGGCCTCCGCTGCAAGGTTGACCGTGTTCGCCTCGGGTTCTTCTGGGGTCAGACGCTCGATGTGTCGGGCCGTCCAGTACCTAAGGCCACTCTGGCGGGTGCCTGCCATGAGGTTCAGGTTGTTGCATGAGTCCAGCCTGTAGCGCTCTCCTCGTGCGCTATGGGGTGCGCTCCTGCACCGTCAACCACTGAGAAAGTGAACCATGCAAGCTGTCCTCCAAATCCTCAAAGTTAATGAGCTCAAGTCTGGTGTTTCGAAGAAGACCGGCAACCCTTACGAGTTGCAGGACGCTGAGTGCGTCCTCCTCGATGACAAGGGCATGCCCTCGCAGATAGGCGTCCTCAGCATCCCCAAAGAACTGCGTGGCAAGGTCGAGCCCGGCGTCTACACCGGCAATTTCGCTCTCCGTCCTGATCTCCAGACCCGTCGCATTGAGGCTGTCTTGACCGGCCTCAACGCTGTTCCTGTGCGCTCTCAGGTTCCTCAGGTCAGGTCTCCTTCGTGATTTCAGCCTGCACAGCGCCAGCGTTGTGAAACGTCGTGCTGTGTGGGGTGCAATTCCGCACCGTCAACCTACGGAGTAATCCATGTTCAAGAAAGTGCAAACCCTTTTCCTCGCCTTCATCGGTCTGATGCTGGGCTTCATGTCCTCTGCCCATGCTGCCCTGAGCACTGAGGTCACGACCGCCATCACCACGGCCCAGACCGATTTGCTGGCCCTCTATGCGGCTCTGACCGCTGCCGGTGTGGTCATCTGGGTTGGTCGCCTGATCTATCGCAAGTTCGTTGTGCGCTGATCGGCATGGGCGCTCTGTTCAAGGGCGTCTGTTACCCGACCCTGGCTGAGGCGCAGACGCAAGCTTGCTCCTCGGCCTTTTTCTCTTTCGGGTCTGGTACTGACGTTTACACCTCGCAATGCGTGGGCCTTTCGAGTGGAGCCATGCAAATGCAGCGCCTCACGAACGGTGCGCTGACGACCAGCTACACGCAAGCCTTGCCCACCCTCCCCGACTGCTCTTATGACGGCGGTATCGACATGGCTCTGGAATTCTTCGGTGTTGCGTTGACTCTGCTCATCGTCGCCTGGTGCGCTCGAAAGTTGGCCTCCATGTTCTGGAAAAACTATGATCCGCTATGAACTACGCAGACTACTCACTCGTGCAGCAGCTTTGGCTGTGTGCTGTTTTTCTCTTGGCCTTGTCCACACTCCGGTAAGCGCTGCGTGGACACACGCGCAAGGCTCTAACGGTTGGACCATCGACTGGGATGGTGGCCGAATGCAACAAAACGCGCAGTGGATGCCTGCGACCACCACCAATGCTGCTGGCGGTGCAAGCTGGGCCGTCTCTGGCGGTAACCTCGTAGGGTCTGGTATTGGCCGGATCAACAATGGTCCGGGCTATATCGACGTTCAGGCGAAGGTCATCCCCACGAAGCCCACCGTAGCTGGTGCACTGGCAAAGGCGATGCGCAAGGTGGGCCCACTTGCTACGGGCATGGCTCTGGTCGACTTGGCTAAGGACCTTGGTTACGCCATCTCGGGTTCTGGTGACAGTATTGATTTTCAGAAAGCAGACCCTGCCGTCTGCACGGTCGCCCCTTGCTATGCGTGGCAGGGCACTTGGTCGGGTGCTGGGACCTATAGCACTCAGATGGCTATGTGTAACGCCTATTCTGTGTGGTCAAAGGCCACTGCTCCTACTGGTGGCGCGTATTTCACTGCCACGGGCGTTCACTTAACTGACTCGTGTAGGGGTGGCTTGTATCGCAAGTCCGACAACTCCTATATCCAGGATTCCATCGCCACTGCCATTTCTACGCGGATCAGTGCTGCACCTCAGCCCGCTGCATACCTCCCAAGTTCAGAGCAGGAGTTCATTGATTCAATCGCGTTGGCCAGTGGTTGGCCCACATCTTCGAATTTCCCTAAAGCTGTTGTTGAGGCCATTGATTCGGGTGAGTTGATCCCTGGTCCTGTCACCGTCACCGGCCCGTCAACCTCGCAAGGCTCGAAGATCACCACCACTGATTCAAGCGGCAACGTCACCGAGAAGCAGACGGTCTACAACTACAACTATTCGGACAACCGCGTCACCTTCAACACGTCGACCGTGACCAAGGTCAACAACGTGGTTCAGTCCACCGAGGTTAAGGAAAATGAGAAGCCAAAAGACGACTGCGAGGGCAGTAACGACGTGCGATGCGCTGACCTCGATACGCCTGAGACCGAGGTTCCGAAGTCCACAAAGAACCTGACCTATGCACCTGAGGATTTGGGCCTCGGTGGTGGCTCCTGTCCTGCGCCTATACCCGTGAACACATCGCGCGGTAACTGGTCAATAGACCTTGCGCCATACTGCTCGGCTGTCACCACTTACGTGCGCCCCATGGTCATCCTCGTGGCCATGTTCCTTGCGTATCTGATCATGACCGGCAACAAGCCATCGGGGGACTGATATGGGCCTCGGTACATGGCTTGCGGGCCTTATGTCTACCCTCACGGCGCGTGTGCTTCTCGCCCTGGGGTTTCAGGTCGTCACGATCACCGGTACGACCGTCGCATTCGCTGCGGCTAAGTCTATGTTTATGGCCCAGCTCGGCGCTGTTCCTGCGGCAGGTCTCCAGATGGCTCTGCTTGCTGGTGCTGGCACGGCCATCGGCATCATCTTCGGCGCTATCGCCTTTCGCATTGCTCTTTGGCAGATTCAAAACAGCGTGCGCATCTTGGGGGTGAATACGTAATGTTGACGCTCATCACTGGCACCCCTGGTGCTGCCAAAACGCTCTATGCCGTCTCTGAGATCGCGGCGGCTGTCCCCGGCTCCACCGTCGAGAAACGGGGCGTTCCCATCCCTCGTCGTCTGTTCTCAAATATCAAGGATCTGCGCCTTGAGCATACTCACATAGACGGCGATGACCTCAACAAGTGGCAAACGTGGGTCAAGCCCGGTGACGTCATCGTGTTCGATGAGGTGCAGGAAGTTTGGCGGCCGCGTGGCCTTGGCATCAAGGTCCCCGAGTGCATTGCCGCGCTTGAGACGCACCGCCACATGGGCGTGGACATCATCCTGATCACTCAGCATCCCATGCTGGTTGATCCGAACATTCGGCGGCTCGTGAATCAGCATTTGCACCTGCGCCGTCTGCCCTTCCGGTCCTCGTGGCTGTACGAATGGGACCACTGCGCGAATCCCGGGCAGGTCCGCACCTGCATTCAGTCCAAGGTCTGGTTTCACAAAACACGCGCTTATGACCTCTACACCTCTGCACAACTTCACACAAAGCCTGTCACTCGTATTCCTCGTATTGCTTACGTTGGCCTGCTGGCTTTGGGTGGGTTGGCCTACATGGCGCCGGTTGCATATAACCGCGTCACTGGCTCCCTCGGTGCCTCCTCCCCTGCCAAGCCTGTGCCGGTCGCAAGTTCTCCTTTTGTGCCCTCGTCGCCTGCGCTCCCTGTACCCGAGGCTTCCGAGTCGATAGAAACGCCTGCGGGGTCGTCCTTGGCCAAGCCTGAGCCTGTTTTCGCTGGTTGTCTGGCTACCCGGTCGGGTGCGTGCTCGTGCTTTGACGTTACGGGCCGCAAGGTGGATCAGGACCCCGAGGTGTGCACGGCGTTCGATAGACCTCCCCCGATGGCCTCTGAGGACCTTCCTGAGCCTGTGCCTGTCCGGGTCTTTGATCCAGATGAGGCCGATGTTTTCGATTTCTTGGGGCGTTTAAAACGCAAGGGACAGGCAAGCGTCACGGACGGCCTTAGCTAGCGCCATGGCTCTGCGCTTCATCGCTGTGAACCACGCCGGCACTGTCTCCTTGACCCGCGCTGCTGTGGGTTCACAGACCCATGCAACCACTGCCCTGAGGCTCAGTCCTACTCGGTCGCTCTCCTGCCGTGTCAGCGGTGAGGCTGCGGCGATGACCAGGTCAAGTTCGAGTTGCGCGGTGGTTTGCATAAAAGTTGCCCTCTCGCTTGGCTCCTGTCGCTCCCCTTTCCTAGGGAAAGGGGCGGGGGGGATAGGGATCGCCCAGCAAGGGAAAAGGGCCTTTGCGGCCCTGTCTTTCGCCCCCCCCAAGTCCCCCGTCATGCCTGATCGGGGCGCTTGGGGGGGGCGTGGCCGCAAAGGCACTTTTCCACCCCGTAGCCGCGCAGCAGCAAGGCACGTGACACAAAGCTTGCGACTGGCGCGGGTCTTGTCGCGGAGTGGCGGGAACGTAGTCCGAGGTCTATGGACGCCGGGGAGTTCTTGCCCCAGTCCTGGATTGGCGGTGAGGCCGCGAGGGCGCCCGTCAGGGCGCCCGGGCCTCCCGCCTAAATTTATCTCTATGACACTTTAAAACACGTACCCAAAAGAAAGCCCCGGCAAGGTCTGATCACCTCCCGGGGCATGACGGACCTAAAGCAAAGGACGATCCGTGTTTCGTATTATGGATGGCTTGGGGCGGCCTAGCAATCACCCTGCTTTTGAGTTGGCCTCGGCCACGGCCTTTATTGGTGAGTCTGCTGACTGCTTCCGCGTTAAGGAACGTCTGAACAAGTCGTAAAACTGTTGCCCGAGCGCTGGCTTTCATGAGGAGCACGACGCGCAGCCGTTC
>JAIESX010000025.1 GCA_019745555.1 Burkholderiaceae bacterium
TGGGCGCAGATCGTCCCGGACGAATTCCACTGCCGCGCCAGCGCCACCTCGCGCCGCTACGCCTACCTGCTGCTCGAGTCCCCCGTGCGCCCCAGCGTCGATACGCATCGCGTCGGCTGGGTCTTCCAGCCCCTGAACCTGGAGCTGATGCAGCAGTCCCTGACCCACATCCTGGGCGAGCACGACTTCACCTCCTTCCGCGCCTCGGCCTGCCAGGCGCTCTCGCCTGTCAAGAACCTCATGCGGCTGGACATCAGCCGGCGCGGCGCCTACTGGCGCTTCGAATTCGAGGCCAACGCCTTTCTGCACCACATGATCCGCAACATCATGGGCGTGCTCATCACCATAGGCCAGGGCAAGAAGCCACCCGGGTGGATGGCCGAGGTCATCGCCGCGCGCAGCCGTGACGCCGCAGCTCCCACGTTCTCCCCCGATGGCCTGTATTTCCTGGGCCCGCGCTACGATGCCCGTTGGGGCCTGCCGGATCGCACCCCTGCGTATGATTGGCTGCCATGAGCGTCAACAACATCCGCACCCGCATCAAGATCTGCGGCCTCACGCGTGAGCAGGACGTGGACGCGGTCATGGCAGCGGGTGCCGATGCCGTGGGTTTTGTGCTCTATGAAAAGAGCCCCCGTTACGTCACGCCCCAGCGCGCTGCCGAACTGGCCCGTCGCCTGCCGGCTTTCATGACACCGGTGCTGCTGGTGGTCAACGCCAGTGCGCAGCAGATCCAGGCCGCCTGCGCCCTGATCCCCAACGCCACCCTGCAGTTCCACGGCGACGAGACGCCAGCCCAGTGTCAGGCCCTGGCCGGCGCCCGGCCCTACCTGCGCGCGGCCCGCATACCCCTGGGCGACGCCGGCCGGGACTTCGACCTCGTAAAATACGCCCAGCACTACTCAGCCGCCCAGGCCATCCTGCTCGACGCCCATGTCGAGGGGTTCGGCGGCGGCGGCAAATCCTTCGAATGGTCACATCTGCCTCCAAGCGTCGACGCTCACCTCGTCTTGAGTGGTGGACTCACGCCTGCAAACGTGGCCGACGGCATCCGGCAGCTGCGGCCGCGCTGTAAGTCGCTGGCCGTGGACGTCAGTTCCGGCGTCGAAGCCTCCAAGGGCATCAAGGACGCCGGCAAGATCCAACAGTTCGTCGCGGCCGTGCGTGCCGCCGACGCCCACTAAGCAGGTTCATCATGTTCGACTATCACCAGCCCGATGCCAAGGGCCATTTCGGCATCTACGGCGGCAGTTTCATCAGCGAAACGCTGACCCAGGCGGTCAACGAGCTCAAGGCGGCCTACGCCAAGTACCAGCACGACCCGGACTTCCTGGCCGAGTTCCAGGACGAGCTCGCCCACTTCGTCGGCCGCCCCTCGCCCGTCTACCACGCCGCGCGCATGAGCCGCGAGCAGGGTGGCGCGCAGATCTTCCTCAAGCGCGAAGACCTCAACCACACGGGCGCGCACAAGATCAACAACACCATCGGCCAGGCCCTGCTGGCCCGCCGTATGGGCAAGCCACGCATCATCGCCGAGACCGGCGCGGGTCAGCACGGCGTGGCCACGGCCACCATCTGCGCACGCTACGGTCTGGAGTGCGTGGTCTACATGGGCTCGGAGGACGTCAAGCGCCAGAGCCCCAACGTCTACCGCATGAAGCTGCTCGGCGCCACCGTGGTGCCCGTGGAAAGCGGCAGCAAGACGCTCAAGGACGCGCTCAACGAAGCCATGCGCGACTGGGTCGCCAACGTCGACAACACCTTCTACATCATCGGCACCGTGGCCGGCCCGCACCCCTACCCGATGATGGTGCGGGACTTCCAGAGCGTGATCGGGAATGAATGCCTGGTGCAGATGCCCGAGATGCTGGCGCGCGCCGGCTGCAAGACCATGCAGCCCGACGCCGTGGTCGCCTGCGTGGGCGGCGGCAGCAACGCCATGGGCATCTTCCATCCCTACATCGCGCACGAGCAGACGCGCCTGATCGGCGTCGAGGCCGCGGGCGAAGGCATGGACAGCGGCAAACATTCGGCCTCGCTGCAGAAGGGCAGCCCGGGCGTGCTGCACGGCAACCGCACCTATGTGCTGCAGAACGCCGACGGTCAGGTCACCGAGACGCACAGCATCAGCGCCGGACTGGACTACCCCGGCGTGGGCCCCGAGCATGCCTATCTCAAGGACATCGGCCGCGCCGAGTACGTCGGGATCACCGACACCGAAGCCCTGGCCGCCTTCCACTACCTCTGCCGCACCGAAGGCATCATTCCGGCGCTCGAATCGAGCCATGCCGTGGCCTACGCCATGAAGCTGGCCAAGACGATGCGGGCCGACCAGTCCGTCCTGGTCAATCTCTCGGGTCGGGGCGACAAGGACATCGGCACCGTGGCCGACCTGAGCCAGGCCGATTTCTACTGCCGCCCGTCCTGCCGCGGCCAGTCGGTCAAGGGTGGCGTGGAACAGAAAGTCGAGTTGAAGAAATGAGCCGCATCGCCGCCACCTTTGCCGCCCTGCAGACCCAGCAGCGCAAGGCCCTGATCCCTTTCGTCACGGCCGGCTTTCCCTATCCCGACATCACGCCCGAGCTCATGCTGGGCATGGTGGCCGCGGGGGCTGACGTGATCGAGCTCGGCGTGCCCTTCTCCGACCCCAGCGCCGACGGCCCGGTGATCCAGGCCGCGGGTGACAAGGCCCTGGCCGCGGGCATCGGCCTGCGCCAGGTGCTGGAGATGGTGCGCGCCTTCCGTCAGCACAACAGCACAACCCCGGTGGTGCTCATGGGCTACGCCAATCCCATCGAGCGTTACGACCAGCTTCATGCGGCGTCCGGGCCGCATGCCTTCGCCCGCGACGCCGCTGCGGCTGGGGTGGACGGCGTGCTGGTCGTGGACTACCCGCCAGAGGAATGCGAGGAATTCGCCGCCTCGCTCAAGCAGCATGGCCTGGACCTGATCTTCCTGCTGGCACCGACGTCGACCGACGAGCGCATGGCGCAGGTCGCGCGCATCGCCAGCGGCTATGTCTACTACGTTTCGCTCAAGGGCGTGACGGGCGCCGGCACCCTGGACACCGGGGCCGTGGAAGCCATGCTGCCACGCATCCGCCAGCATGTGAAAGTGCCGGTCGGCGTCGGTTTCGGCATCCGGGATGCGGCCAGCGCCCGGGCCGTGAGCCGCGTGGCGGACGCCGTGGTCATCGGCAGCCGCATCATCCAGATCATCGACCCGCTGCCGCGTGCACAAGTCGTTTCCGCCGCCTCGGATTTCCTGCGTGAGATCCGCCAGGCTTTGGATAGATAATCTCGGATTGGCCCGTTTTGGGCCCCCGACTTAGCTGAAGGGAGTACCTCATGAGTTGGCTAGAAAAACTTCTGCCCCCCAAGATCCAGCCTACCGACCCGGCGGACCGCCGCAGCGTGCCCGAAGGCCTGTGGATCAAGTGCCCGAGCTGCGAATCCGTACTCTACAAGACCGATCTGGAGCAGAACCAGAACGTCTGCCCGACCTGCAGCCATCACCACCGCATCGACGCGCGCACCCGCCTCAACCTCTTCCTCGACAACGAAGGTCGTTACGAGATCGGCCAGGAAGTGCTGCCGGTCGACGCGCTCAAGTTCAAGGACAGCCGCAAGTACCCCGAGCGTCTCAAGGAAGCCCTGGAAGCCACGGGTGAGACCGACGCCCTGATCGTCCAGGGCGGTGCCGTGCACGGCATCGGCGTCGTGGCGGCCGCCTTCGAGTTCGGTTTCATGGGCGGCTCCATGGGCTCAGTGGTCGGCGAGCGTTTCGTGCGCGGTGTCGAGACCGCGATCGAGCAGAAGGTGCCGTTCGTGTGCTTCACCGCCACAGGCGGCGCGCGCATGCAGGAGGGCCTGCTGTCCCTGATGCAGATGGCCAAGACCAATGCCGCCCTGACGCGCCTGGCCAAGAAAAAACAGCCCTACATCAGCGTGCTGACCGACCCGACCATGGGTGGCGTGAGCGCCGGCTTCGCCTTCGTAGGTGACGTGGTGGTCGCCGAACCCAAGGCCCTGATCGGCTTTGCCGGCCCGCGCGTGATCGAGAACACCGTGCGCGTGAAGCTGCCCGAGGGCTTCCAGCGTGCCGAGTTCCTGCAGGAAAAGGGGGCTGTGGACTTCATCTGCGACCGCCGCGAACTGCGCAAGACCATCGCCAGTACCCTGGCCATGCTGCAGCGCCAGCCGGCCGACGCAGTGATCTGACGAATCAGATCGTCGCTACACAGCCACCCGCACAAGACCGGCCCTCAGGCCGGTTTTTCGTTCAGAGCAGGGCCAGACCCTGCACATGCCCCAGCACGATCAAGGCCACCTGCAGCAGCACCAGCAGCACCAGGGGGGACAGATCAATGCCACCAATCAGGGGCACGAAGCGGCGTATGGGCGCCAGCACCGGCTGCACCAGACGCTCAATGACGTCGGCCAGCACGGTGCGCGACTGCACCCAGGACAGCACGGCATAAACGATGACCAGACCGGTGAGCCCCGAGATCACGATCTTCACCACACCGAAGACGGCCAGGATCAGCACCGAGACATAGCTGTAGCCGAAACCCAGCAGGGCCCAGAGCAGGGAAAACTGGGCCAGCACGATCAGGTAAGCCGCCAGCAGGCTGCTCATGTCCCAGCGCCCGGCGGACGGGACGATACGCCGCAACGGGAGCACAAGCCAGTCGGTCAGGGCAAAGACAAAGCGCCCCAGCGGGTTGCCCGAACGTGCCGACATCGGAATGCGCTGGTGCTGCATGTAAAGGCGCAGCAGGCAAGCACCGGCCAGCACGCCGGCGGTCACTTCGAGCAGCAGAGAGATGATCTGGAACAGCATGAATGGTCCGGGCGGTTGGTGGTGAGGCTGCGGCGATGATAGCGTCATTAAAATAGCGGGTTTGGGCCGCGCCTGCAGCCCGGCCTTACCAACACCCCACCTCATGTCCGAACAACATACCCCCGCCCCGGCCCAGGATGAGAACCAGCTGATCGCCGAACGCCGCGAGAAGCTCAAGACCATCCGCCAGCATCAGGCCGCCGGCCAGGGCCCGGCATTCCCCAACGACTTCAAGCCGGCCGACCGCGCCGCCGACCTGTTTGCCGCCCATGCCGGCCAGACTGCCGAAGGCCTGCTGGAACAGGCCTCGCGTGCCAGCGTGGCGGGCCGCATGATGCTCAAGCGCGTCATGGGCAAGGCCAGCTTCGCCACCCTGCAGGACAGCACGGGCCGCATCCAGCTGTACGTCACGCGCGACGCCATCGGCGAGGAAGCCTACGCCGCGTTCAAGCACTGGGACCTGGGCGACATCCTGGCCGCCGAGGGCACGGTCTTCAAGACCAAGACCGGCGAACTCTCGATCCAGGTCAGCCGCGTACGCCTGCTGACCAAGAGCCTGCGCCCCATGCCCGACAAGTTCCACGGCGTGGCCGACCAGGAGGTCAAGTACCGCCAGCGCTATGTGGACCTCATGACCGACGAGGAGGCGCGCAAGCGTTTCGTCGCGCGCAGCAAGGCCGTGAGCTCCATCCGCGACTACATGGTCACACACGGCTTCCTCGAGGTCGAGACGCCCATGCTGCACCCCATCCCGGGCGGCGCCAATGCCAAACCTTTCGTGACGCACCACAACGCGCTGGACCAGGAGATGTTCCTGCGCATCGCGCCCGAGCTCTACCTCAAGCGCCTGATCGTCGGCGGCTTCGAGCGCGTGTTCGAGATCAACCGCAACTTCCGCAACGAAGGCATCTCGGTCCGCCACAACCCCGAGTTCACAATGATGGAGTTCTATGCGGCCTACTGGGACTACCAGGACCTCATGACCTTCACCGAGGGCCTGGTACGCCACGCCGCCCAGCAGGCCGTGGGCACGCTGCAGCTGAGCTATGGCGGCCAGCCCGTGGATCTGTCCAAGCCCTTCGAACGTCTGACCATCCGCGAGGCCATCATCCGTCACAGCGAGGCCGGCAGCGCCTATGTGGATGACAGTGCCTGGCTGATCAACGCCCTGCGCAAGCTGGGCCTGAACGAGGAAAAGAACAAGCTCTCCACCCGCTCGCTCGCCTCGCTGCAGGTACTGTACTTCGAAGAAGTGGTCGAAGAGAAGCTCTGGCAGCCGACCTTCATCTGCGAACACCCGGTGGAGATCTCGCCACTGGCCCGTGCCAGCGACACGCGGCCTGAAGTGACCGAACGCTTCGAGCTCTATATCACCGGCCGGGAGTTCGGCAACGGCTTCTCCGAGCTCAACGACGCCGAGGAACAGGCCGCGCGCTTCCAGAGTCAGGTGGCGGCCAAGGACAGTGGCGACGACGAGGCCATGTACTTCGACCACGACTTCGTGCGTGCGCTCGAGTACGGCATGCCCCCCACGGGCGGCTGCGGCATCGGCATCGACCGCCTGATGATGCTGCTGACCGACAGCCCCAGCATCCGCGACGTGATCCTCTTCCCCGCGCTGCGCCGCGAGAGCTGAGGCCGCTCAGGCGGGCTTGCCCCAGGCCCGGTCGACGCGAGCGACGCGCACTTCGTAGTGCGCGTACCACTGGGCTCGGCCCTGTTCCTGGGCCACGCGGTGCTCGGCGTGCCGGCGCCAGGCGGCAATGGCCTCCTCCGAGGCCCAGTAGGACACGGTGATGCCGAAGCCCTGCGCGTCACGCGCGCTCTCCGCCCCCAGAAAACCCGATTGCTGTGCCGCGAGCTCGACCATGCGCTCAGCCATGGCCTCGTAACCCTGGTCTCCCTGCGTACGGCGCGAGGAGAAGATCACGGCGTAATAAGGCGGCTCAGGCAGGCGCGCAAAGGCAGTATCGATCACGAGTGGCCTCCTTCAGGGCAACAGGTCCAGCGCGTGCATATAGGCCGGGCTGACCATGAGATCCTCCCAGAGCAGTGGGGGCGTCTGTGGCAGCAGGGCCAGGCGGCGCGCTTCGCTGGCCTCGCTGGGCTGCCAACGGCCCTTGATCTGGGCCTCGGCCAGGCCGTCGATCAGCCCGTCCACGGCCTCTCCGCCATCGAGCGACTGGTTGCACAGCAGCACCAGATCACAACCGGCCTGCAACGCCGTCACCGCTGCCGCGCTGTAGCTCAGCTCTCGCCCCTCGAGCTGGCGCGCCCCGACCATGCTGAGATCGTCGCTGAAGACCGCCCCCTGAAAGCGCAGCTGGCCGCGCAGGATGTCGTTGAGCCAGCGTGTCGAGAAGCCCGCCGGGCGGGCATCGACGCGGGGGTAGATCACATGGGCCGGCATCACGCTCTCCAGCGCCGTGCTGAGCCAGCCATAGGGCGCAGCGTCGTCAGCCAGGATGGCCTTGAGACTGCGCTTGTCTATGGGGATCTCGGTATGGGAGTCGGCCTTGACGTAGCCGTGGCCGGGGAAATGCTTGCCGCAGCTGGCCATGCCGCCCAGGCGCAGGCCGTGCATGAGGCTCTTGGCCAGCAACGTCACCACCCGCGGGTCGCGCCCGAAGGCGCGGTCGCCGATCACACCGCTGCTGCCGTAATCCAGATCGAGCACAGGTGTGAAGCTGAAATCCAGGCCACAGGCGCGCAGCTCGCTGGCCAGGACGTAGCCGCAAGCGGTGGCCGCATTGGTCGCGCCCATCTGGTCGCGCATCCAGAGCTCACCGAGGGCACGCATGGGCGGCAGGTGCGTGAAGCCGTTGGTGCGGAAGCGCTGCACGCGACCGCCTTCGTGGTCCACGCAGATCAGCAGGTCGGAGCGGATGGCCTTGATCTCGGCGCACAGGGCACTGATCTGCGCCCGGTTCTGCCAGTTGCGGCCGAAGAAGATCAGGCCACCTACCAACGGGTGGGCCAGGCGACGGCGATCATCCTCGCTGAGCGCGGTGCCCGCGATGTCGATGATCAGGGGAGCGTGCGGCGTCATGCGACTCCTTGTGTCAGTAGTTGGGCAGCTCGGCCGGCATGGCCGAGACCTTCTCGACCACCACGAAGCTGGCCGCGTAATCGCTTTCGTCGGTCAGGGTCACGTGCGCGCGCAAGCCCTGGCCTTCGAACCAGGTCTTGAGCTCGCCATGCAGACGGATATAGGGCTGGCCGCTGGGGTGGTTGAGGATCTCGCAGGCGCGCCAGCTCATGGGCTGGTGGATGCCGGTACCGATGGCCTTGGAAAAAGCCTCCTTGGCCGAGAAACGCGTGGCGAGGTAGCGCAGGCCGCGCTCGGGCCAGCGCTTGCTGCGCGCCTGCCAGACGGCAAACTCTGCATCACCGAGCACGCGACGCGCGAAACGCTCGCCATGGCGCTCGAAGCTCGCGCGCATGCGGCGCACGTCGCAGATGTCGGTGCCTATGCCCTGGATCATGGCTGCGCCTGTGCGATGCACTGCAGATATCCCTGCACTGTCGCCGCATAACCCAGCTCGAGTGCATCACTGATGAGCGCATGCCCGATGGAGACTTCGGCCACGCCGGGCACCCGGCGCAGGAATTCGGTCAGATTGTCGCGGTTGAGGTCATGGCCGGCATTCACACCCAGACCGGCGTCCAGCGCAGCCCGGGCCGCCGCGGCATAGCGTTGCAGCTGTGCCTCCTGCCCCGGCGTGCCCCAGGCGGCGGCATAGGGCTCGGTATAGAGCTCGATGCGGTCGGCGCCCACAGCCCGCGCCTGGGCCATCTGTTCGGGCACCGGGTCCATGAACAGGCTCACGCGCACACCCAGGGCCCGGCACTCGGCGATCAGCGGGCGCAGGCGAGCGGCATCCTGCGGAAAGCTCCAGCCGTGGTCGCTCGTGAACTGGTCTTCGCTGTCCGGCACGAAGGTGGCCTGCTGGGGACGGACGGTACGGATGAAGTCGAGCAGATTCTGGGTCGGGTTGCCCTCGATGTTGAACTCGCGGTCCGGCCACTGCTTCATGAGCGTCGCGAGCTCATGCACGTCCTGGGCCCGGATATGGCGTTCGTCGGGCCGTGGATGCACGGTGATGCCGTGGGCACCGGCCTGCAGGCAGAGCGTGGCCGCGCGCGTGACGCTGGGGATGCCCAGGTGGCGCGTGTTGCGCACCAGCGCGACCTTGTTGACGTTGACGGAAAGTGCGGTTTTCATAGCGATTGCAGGTCCACCATCATCTGCCGGGTACGCAGCGTGGACACACCGCAATGGTAATGGAGCAGGGCCCGCAACAAGGGTTTGAGTTCGCCCATCACCGCGGCACAGGCACGCAGGGTGTCGGTAAAAGGTGCACCAGTCGCCAGGGCTTGCTGCAAGGCCCGCCACTGGGCCCCGCTGAGCCCGGAACGATCCGCGGGGCCTCGCGTGCGCAGACCGCCTTCGGGCACCAGGGTGTAGACCGAGGCGTCGTCGAGCGGGGCCAGCGTCAGGGTCTGTCTGTCCAGCTGTGGCAGCAGACCGATCTCTCGCAGCAGCAGCAGCTCGAAGCTGCGCAGCGCGGCCTCCAGCACTTCAGTATGTTCCGAAGCCAGCACCTGCACCACCTGGGCGTAGACGTCGAACAGTGCCGGGTGGGCGTCATCACGCGCCAGCAGCTGCAACAACAGTTCGTTGAGGTAGTAGCCGGACAACAAGGCCTCGCCCGTGGGCATGACATGGCCGCCCACCCACTCGGCGCTTTTGAGCGTACGAACCTCGGACTCTCCGCCATAGGACAAGCGCAGGGGCTGCAGGGGCAGGAGTATGGGACGGAAACTGGAAGAGGGCCGCTTGGCGCCCTTGGCCACCAGGGCAATGCGACCGTGATGCCGCGTGAAAACCTCCAGGATCAGGCTGGTCTCGCTCCAGTCGTAGCGATGCAGCACATAGGCCGGCTCTTCACTGATGCGTTTCGTCGCCATGGCGCGAACGGCGCTTACTCGTAGCCGAAGGAGCGCACGCGAGCTTCGTCGTCGGCCCAGCCGGATCGCACCTTGACCCAGAGCTCGAGGAAGACCTTGGCGTCCATGAGCTTCTCGAGCTCGACCCGGGCCTCGGTCCCGATGCGCTTGATGCGCTCACCCTTGTCACCGATGACCATGGCCTTGTGGCCGTCGCGCTCGACCACGATGGTGGCAGCGATGCGCACCAGGCGCTTCTGGCCCTTTTTCTGGGGTTCTTCTTCCTCGAACTTGTCGATCACCACGGTAGAGGTATACGGAAGCTCGTCGCCGGTCAGGCGGAACAGCTTCTCGCGCACCATCTCGCCGGCCATGAACTTCTCGCTCCGGTCGGTCAGCTCGTCCTCGGCATACCACCAAGGCTGTTCGGGCAGGTACTTCTCGCAGATGCCGAACAGGCGTTCAATGTCCTTGGCGTTCTTGGCCGCCATGGGCACGATCTCGGCGAAGGGATGGCGTTGCTGCATCTCCTGCAGCCAGGGCGCGATCTCGGCACGCCGATGCACGGTGTCGAGCTTGTTGGCAATCAGCAGCACCGGCACGCCTTCGGCCAGCAGCTTGAGCACACGCTCGTCAGCCTGGTTGAACTGGCCGGCTTCCACGACGAAGAGCACCAGATCCACATCGCCCACGGCACCCTGCACGGTCTTGTTGAGCGAGCGGTTGAGCGCATTGCCGTGCCGGGTCTGGAAGCCCGGGGTGTCGACAAAGACGAACTGGGTGGCCCCGACGGTGCGCATGCCGGTGATGCGGTGTCGCGTGGTCTGGGCCTTGCGAGAAGTGATGCTGATCTTCTGCCCGACCAGGGCGTTGAGCAGCGTGGACTTGCCGACATTGGGCTTGCCGACAATCGCGACAAGACCGCAACGCTGTGCGGGACCGGGGCTCTGGACAATAGCTTCGGACATCAGTGCACCCTGGTCTTCAGCACCTGCAGCATAGCGGCGGCGGCGGCCTGCTCACCGGCACGGCGCGAGCTGCCGATGCCACGCTCGTTCAGGTTGAGATCGGACACCTCGCACTCGACGTCGAAGGTCTGCCGATGCGCGGCTCCCAGCGTACCTACGACGCGGTACAGCGGCAACTTGTACTTGCGCGCCTGCAGCCATTCCTGCAGCTCGGTCTTGGCGTCCTTGGCACTGGCTTCCATCTGGGGGTTGATCTCGACGCTCTGGAACAGGCGATGCACCAGGGCCTGGGCCGCAGGGTAACCCGCATCCAGATAGACGGCACCGATCAGGGCCTCGAGCGCATCGGCCAGGATAGAGGGCCGGCGGCTACCACCGGAACGCACCTCACCCTCGCCCAGACGCACCACCTCGGGCAGCCCCAGTTCGACGGCAATCTGGTGCAGCGTGTCCTGCTTGACCAGATTGGCGCGGATGCGCGAGAGATCGCCCTCGGGCAAGGCGCTGAGCCGCTGGAACAGCAGGTCGGCCACGGAGAGGTTCAGAACCGAGTCGCCCAGGAACTCGAGGCGCTCGTTGTGATCCGCCGCAAAACTGCGGTGCGTGACCGCACGCAACAGCAGAGCCGGATCGGAGAATTGGTGTTGCAGGCGGGCCTGCAACGCGGTCAGTCCATCAGCCACGCTACTTGGTCTGCCCTTCGTATTTCAGGGTGAGCCAAGCCGGGCCGGCCAGATGGATCTCACGCTGATAGGCAAAGCTGACCACCACCTTGTCACCGACTTTCGTCACGGTCAGATCCTTGCCGGCGATCGACTTGATGTCGTCAATCTGGGCCGCCTTGTCAAAAACCATGCGCACGTCAGCCACGGTTCCGCCTTCGGTCGCAGCCTTCTTGGCTGCCTTGTGGATGGCCTGCAACTCGATCAGCGTCGGGACGACCTGCGCCAGGACCACGCCGCTGACCGCCAGGATGCCGCCGATGAACAGCAGTCCGATGAAGGTAATGCCACGTTGTCCCGATCTCGCTTGCCTTGCCATAGTTTCCCCCGTTATAGATGTCATCGATATCAGTTGAAAGAGCCGATACGCTTGAGATTGCCGAAATTCATCCAGACCAGAAAGGCCCTGCCTACGATATTCTGGTCCGGGACGAAACCCCAGTAGCGCGAATCCAGCGAATTATCGCGATTGTCGCCCATCATGAAATAGTGACCTGCGGGAACTTTGCACACCACGCCTTCGACGCTGTAACGGCAGTTGTCCCGGAACGGGAAATCACCAATTTCGGCCTCCGAGAAGCCGCCACGGCGATCCTGGTCAACGATCAGGCGGTGCTGCTGCACACCCAGGGTTTCGCCGTACTGCCGGAAGTAGCGCATGGCGTCTTCGTCGAAGAATTCGGGCAATTCGGCCGTGGGTACCGGCTGGCCGTTGATAGTCAGCCGCTTGTTCAGATAGGCCACCTCGTCACCCGGAACGCCGATCACCCGCTTGATGTAGTCCTGGCTCGGACGCGGCGGGTAGCGAAACACCATGACGTCGCCGCGCTGCGGCGGCGTGCCCTCGGTGATCTTGGTGTTGAGCACGGGCAGGCGGATGCCGTAGTGGTATTTGTTGACCAAGATCAGGTCACCTACCAGCAAGGTCGGGATCATGGAGCCCGAGGGGATCTTGAAGGGCTCGAACAGAAAGGACCGCAGCAGGAACACCACCACGATGACCGGGAACAAGCCGGCCGTCCAGTCCAGCCACCAAGGCTGGGCCAGAAGCTGCTCACGGGCCTGGGACAGCTCCCCGCCCTCATCGCTCCTGAGACCCAGTTTTTCGTTGTCGGCGCGGCGCTGCTGCACCTCGGCCTCCAGCCGGGCAGCAGCCAGCTGGCGCTGCGGCAGGAAATGGAAGCGCTCGGCCAGCCAGTACAACCCCGTGACGACCGAAGCCAGGAAAAGCAGCAGGGCGAAATTGCCCTCGATGGCACCAAAGTACCAGGCGCCGATATAACCGGCAAAGGCGGCCAGGATGGCGGCAGTCAGGACCTGCATCACTCCTCCACCTGCAGGATGGCCAGGAAAGCTTCCTGGGGCACTTCCACCGAACCGATCTGCTTCATGCGTTTCTTGCCTGCCTTCTGTTTCTCGAGGAGCTTGCGCTTGCGGGTGATGTCGCCGCCGTAGCATTTTGCCAGCACGTTCTTGCGCAGGGCCTTGATGTTCTCGCGCGCAATGATGTTGGCGCCGATGGCGGCCTGGATGGCCACGTCGAACTGCTGACGGCTGATGATCTCGCGCATCTTGGCAGCCACCGCTCGGCCACGGTATTGCGACTGGCTGCGGTGCACGATGATGGACAGGGCATCCACTTTCTCACCGTTCAGCAGGATGTCCACCTTGACCACGTCCGACGCACGGTACTCCTTGAACTCGTAGTCCATGGAGGCGTAACCACGGCTGACCGACTTGAGCTTGTCGAAGAAGTCCAGCACGATCTCGCCCAGCGGCAATTCATAGGTCAGCATGACCTGGCGGCCGTGGTAGGCCATGTTGAGCTGCACCCCGCGCTTCTGGTTGGCCAGGGTCATGACCGGCCCCACATATTCCTGCGGCATATACAGGTGCACGGTCACGATGGGCTCGCGGATCTCCTGGATCTTGGCCTGGTCCGGCATCTTGGACGGGTTCTCGACCATGATGACCTCGCCATCGCCCTTCACGACTTGGTAGACCACGCTGGGCGCGGTGGTGATCAGGTCCTGGTCGAACTCGCGCTCCAGGCGCTCCTGCACGATCTCCATGTGCAGCAGGCCTAGGAAGCCGCAACGGAAGCCGAAACCCAGGGCCTGCGAGACCTCGGGCTCGAAGTGCAGCGAGGCGTCGTTGAGCTTGAGCTTCTCCAGGCTGTCGCGCAGCGCGTCGTACTGGTTGGCTTCGGTCGGGTACAGGCCGGCAAACACCTGGGGCTGGATCTCCTTGAAACCGGGCAGGGCCTCCGTGGCCGGACCGGCATTGTTCGGCAGCTTCTTTTCCAGGGTGACCGTGTCGCCCACCTTGGCGGCGGTCAGCTCCTTGATGCCGGCAATGATGTAGCCCACCTCGCCGGCCTGCAGGAATTCGCGGGGCTGGTTGGCCGGGGTGAAGACACCCAGGCTGCCGGCCTCGTAAACCATGTTGGCGGCCATGAGCTTGATGCGCTCGCCCTTGTTCAGGCGGCCATCGACCACCCGCACCAGCATGACCACGCCCACGTAGCTGTCGAACCAGCTGTCGATGATCATCGCGCGCAGCGGCCCCTCGGGATTGCCGCGCGGTGCCGGAATCTTGGCCACGATGGCTTCCAGAATGTCGTCCACGCCCATGCCGGTCTTGGCCGAGCAGGGGATGGCCTCCGAGGCGTCGATACCGATCACGTCCTCGACCTCCTCCTTGGCGCGCTCCGGATCGGCCTGGGGCAGATCCATCTTGTTGAGCACCGGCAGTACCTCCACACCGAGGTCCAGCGCGGTGTAGCAGTTGGCCACCGTTTGCGCTTCCACGCCCTGGCTGGCATCCACCACCAGCAATGCACCTTCGCACGCCGACAGCGAACGGCTGACCTCGTAAGAGAAGTCCACATGGCCTGGTGTGTCGATCAGATTGAGGTTGTAGATCTGGCCATCACGGGCCTTGTATTGCAGCGCAGCGGTCTGCGCCTTGATGGTTATCCCACGCTCTTTCTCGATGTCCATGGAGTCCAGCACCTGGGCCTCCATCTCGCGCGCCTCCAGGCCACCACAGCGCTGGATGAGCCGGTCCGCCAGCGTCGATTTGCCATGATCGATGTGCGCGATGATCGAAAAATTTCTGATGTGCTTCATCAACGAAAACGCTTAAGTGATTGAATTTAAAAAGGCGCAGGCAAGAAAAAAGGGCGCGTCGGGTAGTGACGCGCCCTGAACCAACAATCTATGGCAACTGCGATAGTTGGGACTTCATTGTAGGCAAAAAGGGTGTGCCGTACAGCCCGAAGAATCGCAAATTTCCGTCGTTGCGACGTCACAACATGAATTTGTCAACAGCTTATCAACAAATTACTTGAGTAGGATTTGAACAAGTTGTGGGTGATCTGTGGATCGGCTTGTCAGCCCATCAAAGAATCCCGCATCGTGGATTCGAAGCTGGCCTATATGCAAGAAATCAGCCCTGAGATGACGCTTATTCTAACCAAATAGTCCATCCCAGACAATAAAAGTCAGCAAACACAAACTTACATCGCTGGGACAAGACAAGATCCGTCAGAAAAATATTTTTTGTCCTGCCGTGGCTGGGGGCACAAAAACCCCCAAACCCGACTCGGTTTGGGGGCTGTCCGGCTGAGGCTCAACGCTGCGGGCGGATGACCGCGTACTGGGCCCACTCCCCGCGACGGAACAGCACATGGACTGGCTTGCCCTTGTCGAGCTTGCTCAGCAAGGTCTCGAACTCACGCACTGAACCGATCTCGACATTGGCCAACGCCAGGATCACATCACCTTCGCGCAAGCCCGCGCGCGCCGCGGCATCCACGGCCGACTCCACCCGCACCCCACCTTTGAGTTTGAGCTCCTTCTTCTGGGCCTCGGTGAGATCGGCCACGGTCAGACCCAGGGCGGAGGCGGCAGCGGAGCGCGGCTTCTCTTCCTGCGCCTTGCGGGCCACGGGTTTTTCAGCCTCGAACTCCCCGATGGTCACCGTCAGATCCTTGGAGGCCCCACGCCGGAACACCGTCAACGTACTGCGCGTGCCCGGCTTGAGGCTGCCCACCATGCGCGGCAGGTCAGTCGACTTCTCGATGGCCTTGCCATCGAGCTTGGTGATGATGTCACCGGCCTCGACGCCCGCCTTCTCGGCCGGCGCGCCGGCTTCAACCCCGCGCACCAGCGCCCCTTGCGGCTTGCCCAGGCCGATGGCCTCGGCCACCTCCTTGGTCACCTGGTCAATCTGCACACCGATGCGACCACGCGTCACGCGCCCACTGGTACGCAGCTGCTCGCTCACCCGCATGGCCTCGTCAATCGGGATGGCAAAGGCAATGCCCATATAGCCACCGGAGCGCGAATAGATCTGGCTGTTGATACCCACCACCTCGCCGCGCAGATTGATCAGCGGCCCGCCCGAGTTGCCGGGGTTGATGGCCACGTCAGTCTGGATCAGCGGCAGGTAGTCGCCGGTGTCGCGCTGCTTGGCACTCACGATGCCGGCCGTCACGGTGTTCTCCAGGCCGAAGGGCGAACCGATGGCCATGACCCATTCGCCCACCTTCAGCCGGCTGACGTCGCCGATCTTCACGGCTGGCAGGCCCGTGGCCTCGATCTTCACCACGGCCACATCGGTACGCTTGTCCGCCCCCACGATGCGGGCCTTGAACTCGCGCTTGTCCGGCAGGGTCACCAGCACCTCGTCGGCGCCGTCAACCACATGGGCATTGGTCATGATGAAACCATCGGCCGAGAGGATGAAGCCCGAACCCACGCCGCGGGGACGCTCCTCAGGCTGGGGACGACCCGAGCGCGGCCCCTGGCGCGGAACATTGGGCGGCACGGGCAGGCCGAAGCGGCGGAAGAACTCCAGCATTTCCTCGTCCATGCCGTCCTCTCCACCGCGGTCGCTGGCCTTTTCCAGCGTTCGGATATTGACCACAGAGGGCCCCACCTGGTCGACCAGGTCCGTGAAATCAGGCAGACCCCGTGTCTGGGCATGCGACGTCTGTGCCGGCAACAGCGCAGCCAAAACCAGCAGAAGCAAGGCGGCCGGCCACCAGACAGACGTGGCGCGCACTCGGGAGGACATCGATACAGCCAGCACGGACATGTTGAACCTCATCTCGGGTAGATCACAAAATTAAAGCAAAAAGAAAAATGCCCGCGCGGCGGCGGGATTCACGGCAAGCGCTCCAGGCCCTGTGCAAACGCCTGCAGGGTCTGGGCCGGAACCTCGCCCACCAGAGTCAGCCACCAGGCCGCGCCCGCCCCCCGTCCCCGCTGCACCAAGGCATGGGTCGCGCCCATGGTCTGCTGACCCTCCTGGGCATGTCGACGCGGATCGTAGGGCTCGATGAAGACCGACACCGTGGCCAGACCATCCGAGAAAACCCACTGCAGCGCGTCGCCACCTGCGGGCGCAGGCCGGCGGTAGCAGCTCATGGAACGGAAACCTGGAACCTCCTGGGCCAACTTCCAGCCCTCGGCTTGTGGCGTGGTCTTGACCAGGGCCGGCTTCTCCAGCCGGTACCCCTCGGTATCAGCCATCATGCGCTTGAGCTTGTCCATGCTCACCGGCGCATCGAGCTGCAATTCGGAGAAAGCGACCTGATCCAGCACCCGCCCCTGACCATCGAGGGTCTGCAGCTTGACCATCAGGCCCGTCTTCTTCTCGCTCCAGATCCGGTAACCGAAGCGCAGACTGTCGCGCGGCTGCAGCTGCACCACGTCGGCCTCGAAGCCGGCCACACGCTCACTGCCCTGCATGCTCGCACCATAAAACTGGTCGATGGCGGCGTCGGCCGACTTGAGCAGCTGAGGGAACAGACCCAGCGACTCACGCTTCTCGACCACAGCTACCCGGCTCTGCGGCGAAAAGGTGATCACCTCGTCGTTGCGGCGGAAAGTGGAGCGCGGCGTCCCCGTCAAGGCCTCCACCCGCTCCATCTGCTGGCGGCCGTCGCAGATATGCCAGACCCGGGCACTGGACATCGCACCGTCCGAGGACACGACCAGGGTTCCGATGTAGGCGCGCCGGCGCGAGGCTTCGTGCATGCGCTGCAGCCACTCGGAAATGCTGCGTTCGCCTGACACAGCTGTGGGCGTGTCGGCCCCGGCAGGTACCAGCCCCAGCAACAGGGTCAGCGGCAGCAGCAGACGCAGGAAGGCGATCACTCTCATGGCTGGGCCGTTCAGCGCGCCGGGCGCTCAAAGGTCGCATTGCGCAGGAAGCCCGCCGGCATCTGCAGGGCCGAGGTACCGCCCTGCTGCTGGTGCGCCGCAATCAGCTGGTCCAGCCGAGGATCGCGGATCATCACGGGTGTTTCGGCCACAACGGGGGTCGCAGCAGGCAGTGGTGTGACGGTCGCCAGCTGCGACGCCGGCGCATCGGGCCGCAGCAGCACCAGTTGCCAGCCCAGCACCGCCACCGCCATCAGGGAGCTCAGCCCAGCGACCAGCTTCCAGCGCCAGACAGTGTCGTTCGCACTTGTCCGTGTCACCTCCGGCATCAGGACCTCAGGCGCCTCCGCTGGCTGCCCCACAGGGCCCAGACGGTTGCGCAAACGGGCCACGAACGCCTCATCCCCGGCGCCCGCCGCCGCCACGCTGCCATGCCGCAGGACTTCCCCCACGAGCTGATAGTCGCGCCAGCAAGCGCGGGCCTGCGGGTCGGACTCCAAGGTGTCCATCGCCCGGACAAACTCGCTCTCTTCAAGCTCGCCATCGACCAGGGCTGACACCAGCTCTTGCGCCTGAAATTCGAGGTCTTCTTTCATATCCATTCCTACCAACGTTTCCCGGTCTGACGGTCCAGCAGCGGCCGCACCCGCGCCGAAATGGCCTCGCGTGCGCGGAAGATGCGTGAGCGCACCGTCCCGATCGGACACGCCATCACTGCGGCGATGTCCTCGTAACTCAGGCCCTCGATCTCGCGCAGGGTCACGGCCTGGCGCAGGTCCTCGGGCAAGGCATCCAGTGCAGCCTGCACGGCGGCGGCGATCTCGCGCGCTGCCAGCAGGCTCTCCGGGGTTTCTTCCGCTATTGGTTCATTCCCGGGCTGGAAAGTTTCATCGTCGTCCCCGGCAGGGCGCAGGGCCGCCTCGGTCAGCAGCGGGTCATGCTTGAGGTCCAGCAGGGTCTTCTTGGCCGTGTTGACGGCAATGCGATAGAGCCAGGTGTAGAACTGGGCATCGCCCCGGAACTGGTGCAGGGCACGGTAGGCCCGGATGAAGCTCTCCTGAGCAATGTCCTCGACCAGGTCGACATCGCGCACCATGCGGGCAATCAGGCGCTGGATGCGGCGCTGGTACTTGAGCACCAGCAGCTCGAAGGCCCGGTCATCCCCTGCCAGGGTCCGGGCGACCAGCTGGGCGTCGCTGTCGGCTGCGGGCGGCACCGGTTCGCTCAAGATGGCTCTCCCGGCGCCGCCAACAAGGCGGTACGGTCAGCCGCCACGGCATAGACCGCACGACGCAGGTCATCCCAGGCCAGGGGCGCCGTACCGCGCTCCAGCCACAGCCAGATCCCCCGGCCACGCGGGGGGCGGAATTCCAGCAGCAGATGCTGTTGCCCGTCCAGCCGGGCACGGACCACCCCTACCCGGGTACCATCTGCGGTCTCCCAGCGCCAGGACTGCCCGTCCCAGACCAGCCGTCCTTGCGGGGGATGCAGCGCAGACCATAGCGCGAGCGCCAGAACCAGCCCGGCCAGCAGCAACACCGGAATGCGTACGACATCGGTAGACGCCGACTGCCCGGCCCATGCCCCGCAGACCGTGGCGGCCAACAGTGCCGGCAGCAGATAGATCAGGGCGCGCCTGGAAGAACGCCCCACCGGATAGGAAACCGCTGGGGCGCTGTGCATGGTGCCGGGTGCAGGACGCGTCAGACGCGTTTGAAGACCAGGGTACCGTTGGTTCCGCCGAAGCCGAAGTTGTTCTTGACCGCGACGTCGATCTTCAGATCCCGTGCCGTGTTGGCGCAGTAGTCGAGATCACACTCAGGATCCTGGTTGAAGATGTTGATCGTTGGCGGGCTCTTCTGCGCGTGCACGGCCAGCACCGTGAACACCGACTCGATACCGCCAGCGCCGCCCAGCAGGTGGCCGGTCATGGACTTCGTCGAGTTGACCACGATCTTCTTG
Source organism: Burkholderiaceae bacterium (assembly GCA_019745555.1). GTDB lineage: Bacteria > Pseudomonadota > Gammaproteobacteria > Burkholderiales > Burkholderiaceae_C > Hylemonella. Next base: position 19,618 of record JAIESX010000025.1, read on the forward strand.
GCGTGGTCACCCAGGGCCGCCTTGATGGCATTGGATTCGTTGATATCGCCCAGCGGCGTCGAAGTGCCATGGGCGTTGAGATAGTCGACCTGGTCAGGGTTGACACCGGCGTTGCGCAGCGCTCCCAGCATGGCGCGGCGCGGGCCGTCCATGTTCGGGGCCGTCATGTGGCCCGCATCGGCACTCATGCCGAAGCCGGCCAGTTCGGCATAAATCTTGGCACCGCGGGCCTTGGCGTGCTCGTACTCCTCGAGCACCAGCACACCGGCACCCTCGCCCAGCACAAAGCCGTCGCGATCCTTGTCCCAGGGGCGCGAGGCCGTCTTGGGATCGTCGTTGCGGGTGGAGAGCGCGCGCATGGCGGCGAAGCCACCGATGCCCAGCGGCGACACCGTCGCCTCGGCACCGCCGGCGATCATGATGTCGGCATCGCCGTACTCGATCAGTCGGCCGGCCTCGCCGATGCTGTGCAGACCAGTGGTGCAGGCCGTGACGATGGCAAGGTTCGGCCCCTTGAAACCGTATCGCATCGACACATGGCCCGAGATCATGTTGATGATGGAGGCCGGCACGAAGAAGGGCGAAATACGGCGGGGGCCGCGGCTCGTGTACTCGGCGTGCGTCTCCTCGATCAGCGGCAGGCCACCGATACCCGAACCGATCAGGCAGCCGATACGCACCGCCTGCTCCTCGCTCAGCGCCTCGCCGGTCTTCAGTCCGGCGTCTTCCACAGCCTGCACTGCCGCGGCAATGCCGTAGTGGATGAAGGTGTCCATGGTGCGCGCTTCCTTGGCACCGATGTACTTCTCCAGCTCGAACCCCTTGACCTCGCCGGCGAACTTGCAGGCAAAGGCACTGGCATCGAACTTGGTGATCAGATCAATGCCGGAGCGGCCGGCCAGCAGGCTGGCCCAGGACTCGGCCACGGTATTGCCCACCGGGCTGATACAGCCCAGACCAGTGACGACGACGCGACGACGGGACATAGTTTTCTGGAGGAGCTAGGAAATGGGAACCACCACAAGCGGAAGGTGTCCTCTCACCGGACAGCCCGCTTGCAGGGTGGGCGACACGACCGGGATACGCGTCGCGGACAGGCCATCAGGCCTTCTGGTGCGACTTGGCGTAGTCGATCGCGTTCTGCACCGTGGTGATCTTCTCGGCGTCTTCGTCCGGGATCTCGATGCCGAACTCGTCTTCCAGGGCCATCACCAGCTCGACGGTGTCCAGGGAGTCGGCACCCAGATCAGCCACGAAAGCCTTCTCGTTGGTCACCTGGGACTCTTCCACACCGAGTTGTTCGGCAATGATTTTCTTGACGCGTGCTTCGATATCGCTCATGTGTTCCCTCAGAGGGTTGTAGATGAATCCGTGATTTTAGCCGGCCCGGGAGCAGATTCCCGGGATGGCTGCCGTACGGATGGTTCGGCTGGATACTTGCATGCTCAGGCCATGAACATGCCGCCGTTGACGTGCAGCTCCTGCCCCGTCACATAGGCGGCCTGCGGAGAGGCCAGGTAGGCGACCGCATGGGCGATGTCTGCCGGTTTGCCCAGATGCCCCAGGGGGATTTGCCCCAGCAGGGCCTTCTGCTGCTCTTCGGGCAGGTGGGCCGTCATGTCGGTCTCGATGAAGCCCGGGGCCACGCAGTTCACCGTGATGTTGCGCGTGCCGAGTTCGCGTGCGAGAGCGCGCGTCATGCCGGCCACACCGGCCTTGGCTGCCGCGTAATTGGCCTGACCCGGATTGCCCGAGGCACCCACCACCGAGGTGATGCTGATGATGCGGCCATAGCGCTGTTTCATCATGGTGCGCATCACGGCACGGCTCATGCGGAACACGGCCTTGAGGTTGGTGTCCAGCACCTCGTCCCACTCGCCGTCCTTCATGCGCATGGCAAGGTTGTCGCGCGTGATACCCGCGTTGTTGACCAGCACGTGCAGCGCCCCGTGCTCCTTGACGATGGCTTCGACGGCAGCCTCGCAGCCGGCTGCGTCGTTGACGTCGAGCTTGATGCCCTTGCATCCGGCGTGGGCCGAGAGGGCCGCGCTGATCCTGGCCGCGCCCTCGTCGCTCGTGGCCGTACCGATGACCTTGAGGCCGCGGGCGGCCAGCTCGTGCGCGATGGCCGCGCCGATGCCGCGTGATGCGCCTGTGACCAGGGCCACCTGGCCTTCGAATTTCACTTCACTCATGCGAGTTGTCCTTTCACTTCCGCGAGCGTGGCCGGATCCAGCAGCGGCAGGCCCGTCAGATCGGCGTCGATGCGCTTGACCATGCCCGCCAGTACCTTGCCCGGGCCGCATTCCACGATATGGGTGATGCCATGGGCCTTGATGGCCTGCACGCATTCGACCCAGCGCACCGGACCGAAGGCCTGGCGATAGAGGGCGTCACGGATGCGGTCGGCGTCGACCTCCACGGCCACGTCGATGTTGTTGATCAGGGTGATGGTGGGTGTGCCGAACTCCACCTCTTCCAGCCGCTCGCGCAGCTTCTCGGCTGCCGGCTTCATGAGGCTGGAATGGAACGGCGCCGAGACCGGCAACGGCAGCGCGCGCTTGGCCCCGTTCGCCTTGAGCACCTCGCAGGCCTTCTCGACCGCGGCCTTGGAGCCCGCGATCACAGTCTGTGCCGGGTCATTGAAGTTCACGGCCTCGACCACCTCGTTCGAGCCCGCACCAAAGGACTGGGCTGCTTCGGCACAGCCCGCGATCACCTTGGCGGCGTCCATGCCCAGGATGGCGGCCATGGCGCCCGTGCCCACGGGCACGGCCTCCTGCATGGCCTGGGCCCGGAAACGCACCAGCGGCACGGCCTGCCGCAACGTCAGCACGCCGGCGGCCACCATGGCGGAATATTCGCCCAGGGAATGCCCCGCCACGGCCTGCGGTGCCACGCCGGTTTCCGCCATCCAGACGCGGTAGGCCGCGACACCGGCCACCAGCATCACGGGCTGGGTGTTGGTCGTCAGCGCCAGCGTCTCCTTGGGACCCTCCTTGATCAGCTGGGCTACGTTCTCGCCCAAGGCCTCAGAGGCCTCATGCAGCACCTCGCGCACCTCGGGATGATCACCCCAGGCATCGAGCATGCCGACCGACTGCGAGCCTTGGCCGGGAAATACAAAAGCAAACGGTTTCATGGTCTTGGAAAGATAGATGGTCGGTCGACGCTCACATCGTCAGCAGCACGGCGCCCCAGGTGAAACCACCGCCCACGCCCTCGAGCATGACCAGATCACCCTTCTTCACCCGGCCGCTGCGCACACCTTCGTCCAGCGCCAGCGGAATCGACGCAGCCGATGTGTTGCCATGCTGGTCCACGGTGACAATGACCTTGTCCATGGGCAGTTTCAGCTTCTTGGCGGTACCCGTCATGATGCGGATATTGGCCTGGTGCGGGATCAGCCAGTCGATGTCCGAGTCCTGCTTGCCGGCCTTGGCCAGGACGGTACGGGCGGCTTCCTCGAGCACGCCCACGGCCAGCTTGAAGACGGCTTGGCCGTCCATCTTGAGAAAGGGGTCGCCCAGCACCTGGCCACCCGAGACATGGCCGGGCGTGCACAGAATGTCCACGTGTTTGCCGTCGGCATGCAGATCGCTGGCGAGGATGCCCGGCGTCTCGGACGCCTCGAGCACCACGGCGCCGGCGCCATCGCCGAACAGCACGCAGGTCGTGCGGTCCTTGAAATCGATGATGCGGGAGAACACCTCGGCCCCGACCACCAGGGCCTTGCTGGCAACGCCGGTCTGGATCATGGCATCCGCCACGCTCAGGGCGTAAACGAAACCGCTGCAGACCGCCTGCACATCAAAGGCCGCGCAGCCGTTGGCACCAATCTTGTTCTGCAGGATGGCAGCCACGGACGGGAAAACCATATCCGGCGTGGAGGTCGCCACGATGATCAGATCCAGCTCGCTGGCCTGGACGCCGGCAGCCTCCAGGGCACGACGCGCCGCCTCTGTCCCCAGGTCACTGCTGGTCACGCCGGGTTCGGCGAAGTGGCGCGCGCGTATGCCGGTCCGCTCCACGATCCATTCATCGGAGGTTTCAATACCGTTCTTGGCCAGCTGGGCCGCAAGCTCGGCATTGCTCAGTCGTTTGGGCGGCAGGAAGCTGCCGGTACCGGTGATGCGGGAATAGCGTCTCATGTATTAGTAATCAGAGGAGGTTCCGGCAGCGGCCTGTCGGCCGATCCGGCTACTCCGAGGCGGCCACGCCAGCCAGCAACGGAGCGGCATGCGAGATCCGGGCCTGGACCCGATCAAGCAGCTGGTTCCGGGCTGCATCATACGCGCGGTTCAGGGCCTGCTCAAAAGCCAGTTCATCGGCAGAGCCATGACTCTTGAAGACCAGCCCGCGCAGGCCCAGCAGGGCGGCGCCGTTGTAACGGCGGTGATCCACGCGCTTTTTGAACGCCAATAGAACAGGAAGAGCGACGATGGCGGCAATTTTTGTCAATATATTGCGCGAAAACTCTTCCTTAAGGAAGCCGCCGATCATCGAAGCCAGGCCTTCGCTGGTCTTCAGGGCCACATTGCCGACAAAGCCGTCGCAGACCACGATATCGGTCGTACCCTTGAAGATATCGTTGCCCTCGACATTGCCATAGAAATTCAAATCACCGGAATTGGCCGCAGATCGAAGCAATTCGCCAGCCTTTTTAATGACTTCATTGCCTTTGATCACTTCTTCGCCGATGTTGAGCAGACCCACACTGGGGTTGGCCTCATCCCGCAAGACAGACACCAAGGCAGAGCCCATGACCGCGAACTGCAGAAGGTGCTCGGCCGTGCAGTCCACGTTCGCGCCCAGGTCCAGTACCGTGGTGGCGCCCCCTGTGGCATTGGGTAGTTGGGTGGCGATGGCCGGGCGGTCGATGCCATCCACGGTCTTGAGCACATAGCGTGCAATGGCCATGAGGGCGCCGGTGTTGCCCGCCGAGACGGCGGCCTGGGCTGCGCCGGCCTTGACCTGCTCAATCGCCACGCGCATGGAAGAATCTTTTTTCTTGCGCAGTGCGACTTCGATCGGGTCGTCCATCCCGACCACTTCGGTCGCAGGAACCACTCTGGCCCGGGCATGGCTTAAAGCCGCCAGCGGCTCCGCCAGACCGACGAGCAGAAGCTCGGCCTCAGGATGATGCTCAAGAAAATTGCGGCACGCCGCCAGCGTGACGCGGGGGCCGTGATCGCCCCCCATGCAGTCCACAGCTATCGTGATCATGGGTTGGCAGCGCGATCAGGCGCGGTGGGAACCGGAAATGACGGTCGTCATCAAGACAAAGGCCCGAGCTACCTGCGTTGTAGCGTCGGGCCCGACAAAACCTGGGGAAATCAGGCTTCGGATTTGGTCTTCAGCACCTTGCGGCCACGGTAGAAACCATTGGGGCTGATGTGGTGACGCAGGTGCGTTTCACCCGTGGTGGGCTCGACGGCAATGCCGGGCACGCCCAGAGCATTGTGCGAGCGGTGCATGCCGCGCTTGGACGGCGACTTCTTGTTTTGCTGAACGGCCATGTTTGGCTCCTGGTGGACACAGGACTCAAAGTGGCCCTGCATCAGGTTGGTTGGACATCTCGGCGCAGGTTGGGGCTGCGCGGAACCACGAATTATAGCCTAACTGGTTGATTTCACGCCGGTTTCCCAAACCAGGAGCGGAGTTCAGTCCTTGCGGCCGGTTTTCAGGCCAGCCAGGGCGGCAAAGGGCTTGGGCTGGGCCTGCTGGGCGGCCTCGAAATCGGCATCCTGGACGGCCAGTTTCACCTCGGTCGGGCAGATCGCGTGACGCGGCACCAGAGGCAGGGCCATGAGCAACTCATCCTCCACCAAGGCCTGCAGGTCGAAGTCCCGGCTCAGAACCAGCACGTCTTCTTCGGATTCCTCATCCTCGGCCTCGGCCTGCGCTTCGGTAGCCACAAAACGGAAATCGCGCACCACTTCCAGATCCATGTCGACCGGCCCCAGGCAGCGCTGGCAGGTCAGCGGCAGGCTGACCCCGGCCGTCAGGTGCAACCAGACCCGCACATGACCGCTGGCGTCGGTCTGCTGCGCGCCCCTGACTTCCCAGTGCACCTGACGATCGACACCCTGCCCGCTGCACTCCTCCAGCAGGCGCTCATAATTTGATAGCAAATCACTCCCGCGCAGGGTCGCACCCGCCTGGGCAAAGGCTGACACATCCAGATGGCGGGCCTGAAACTCGATAGACATGGCGGCAGTGTAAGAGAATCCGGGCATGACATCCCGCACTCTGATCCTCGGCTCCACCTCGGCCTACCGGCGTGAGCTGCTGCAACGACTCCGCCTTCCCTTCGAGGTCGCCGCCCCGGCGGTCGACGAGACCCCGCAGGTGGGAGAGCGCCCGCCCGAACTCGCGCGTCGTCTGGCCTTGGCCAAGGCCCGCGCGGTGGCCCGGCACCACCCCTCGGCCATCGTGATCGGCTCGGACCAGGTGGCCGACCTGGGCGGCGAGCCCCTGGGCAAACCCGGCACGCACGAGCGCGCGGTCGAGCAACTGCGCCGCATGCGCGGGCGCACCGTCGTCTTCCAGACCGCCGTGGCCGTGGTCTGCCTGGAGACCGGCTTCGAACAGCTGGATCTGGCGCCGGTGCGCGTGCGCTTTCGCGAACTCAGCGACGCGGAAATCGAGCACTACCTGCGCGCCGAAACGCCTTACGACTGTGCCGGCAGCGCCAAGAGCGAAGGCCTGGGCATTGCCCTGCTGGAGTCGATCGAGAACGACGACCCCACCGCCCTCGTCGGCCTACCCCTGATCCGTACGGCGCGCATGCTGCGTGCTGCGGGCCTGTCCCTGCTCCAGGCATGAACAGCCCGGGCAAGCTCTATCTGGTGCCCGCGCCGCTGGATTTCGGCTGCGAGGTCCAGACCCCGCTGGACCAGGTACTGCCGGCGGGCACCCTGGCCGTGGCGGCGCGCCTGCCGCACTGGATCTGCGAGAACGCCAAGAGCGCGCGCGCCTACCTCAAGCGCGTGGGTGAACTGCAACCGCTGGGCCGTCCCCTCCAGGCGCTGGACATCCGGGAGCTGCCCCGTGAGGTCCACAAGAAGGGCGACCACGGTCCCGGCGGATTCGACGCCCAGCCCCTGCTGGCGCCGGCGCTGGCCGGCGCGGACATCGGCCTGCTCAGCGAAGCCGGCATGCCCGCCGTGGCCGATCCCGGCTCGTCGGTGGTTCGCGCCGCGCACGAGCTAGGTATCCCGGTGGTGCCCCTGGTCGGTCCGGTATCCCTGCTGCTGGCCCTGGCCGCAAGCGGCCTGTCCGGCCAGAACTTCGCCTTCGTAGGTTATCTGCCGCAGGAAGCGGACGCACGCGCGCAACGCATCCGGGAGCTAGAGTCGCTGGCCCTCAGAACCGGTCAGACCCAGCTGTTCATCGAGACGCCCTATCGCAACGCGGCCCTGCTGGACGCACTGCTGCGCACGCTGCAGCACAACACCCGGCTCGCCGTGGCCAGCGGCCTGACGCTGGCCACGGCTTCGATCCGCAGCGCGCACGTCAAGCGCTGGAAGCAGCAGGGCGGCGCCGCGGACAACAGCACCCCCGCTGTCTTTGCCATCGGACGCTGACGAGCGGCACAAGCTTGTACTTGTTGCCTGGAGGCATCCCCTCCATAATGGGCCGGCATGAAGCTGCTTCGACTTCCTCGCTCGAAGGTCAGGCTTGGCGAGCCCCTGCCATGGAATGTGCGTGACGAGGGATCCCGGCTCCTGCTCTCGCGGGGGCATATCGTCGAAACCGAAGAGCAGCTCGATGCCCTGCTGAGCCGCGGCGCCTTCGTCGACATCGAAGAGGCCCGCGCAGTGGCCCACCAGGAAGAGCAGGCCGATAGAGAGCGTCTCAGCCTTTCCGCCCTGCAGCGCCCGGAGAATCTGTTCAGCCTGTGGGACCAGAGTGCGGGACAGATGGAAAAGCTCATGGCCAGGCTGCCGGAGCTGCCGCCCTCGCTGGATCAGATCACCGACCTTGCCGACCGGCTGATCGACCTGGTCGACCAGGATGTGGACATGGCCCTGTACCACATGGTCCGGCAGGAATCCGCCCATCTCTACTACTATGGCTACAACCACGCCATCCACACCGCCGTTCTGTGCCTGCTGATGGGGCGCCGGCTGCAATGGCCGCTGCCCAAGACCCTGAGTCTCGTCCACGCCGCGCTCACCATGAACATGCCCATCCTCCAGCTGCAGGGTGCGATGGCCGAACAGGACGAACCCATGCGCGAAAGCCAGAGGGCGCAAATTCACGCGCATCCCGAGCTGGCGGTGCAGTGGCTGGCCCAGGCCGGCGTCACCGACCCCGACTGGTTGACCGCGATTGCCCAGCACCACGAGCATGCGGACGGCAAAGGCTATCCGCGCGGCCTGACCGAGCTGACGGAACTGGCCGTGGCCCTGCGTGTCGCCGATGTCTTCATGTCCAAGATCAGCCCTCGCAAATTGCGGGCGGTCCTGCCAATCCAGGAGGCAGCCCGGCAGCTGTTTCATGAGGATCATGGCGGCCCACTCTCGTCAGCCGTGATCAAGGAATTCGGGCTCTATCCGCCGGGAGAGCTCGTGAAGCTCCAAAGTGGGGAGATCGCCGTCGTGATGCGCCGGACCGACAGTGTGAAATGTCCGCTGGTGGCCTCCATCACCGATGACCATGGCCGCCCGACGGTGCACACCGTCCAGCGCGACACCTCCCAGGCACCGTACACGATCGTCGGCCCGGTCGCAGACAAGGCACTGGTGGCGCGCATGCCGCCGGAGCGCATCTACGGCTACCAGCGACTGACCCCGGCCAGTCCGCAGGCCTGAAGTCTGCAGTGGTGACTCAGCGCCAGGACGGCGTCGCGCTACGCAAGGCGCGGACCGAACCCTCGCCGATGGCAGCGCCGAAGCGCTTGACCAGACGCTCGGCCACGTTCGGATGGCGCGTGTAGTCCACGATGTCCTCGGCCTGCACCACCTCACGCGCCACGTAATCCAGATTGCCCAGCTGGTCCGCCAGACCCAGCTCGACGGCCTGCTGACCGGTCCAGAACAGGCCGCTGAACACGTCCGGTGTGTCCTTCAGACGCTTGCCACGGCCCTCCTTGACCACGGCGATGAACTGCCTGTGGATCTGGTCCAGCATGGTCTGGGCATAGGCGCGCTGCTTTTCGGTCTGCGGGCTGAAGGGATCGAGAAAGCCCTTGTTCTCGCCCGCCGTCATCAGGCGGCGCTCCACGCCCAGCTTGTCCATGAGTCCGGTGAAACCGAAGCCGTCCATAAGCACGCCGATGCTGCCCACGATGCTGGCCTTGTCCACATAGATCTTGTCTGCAGAAACGGCGATGTAGTACGCCGCCGAGGCGCAAGCCTCTTCCACCACCGCGTAGACCGGCTTGTCGTGCTTGGCCTTGAGGCGCCGGATCTCGTCGTTGATGATGCCGGCCTGCACGGGGCTGCCGCCGGGCGAATTGATCAGAAGCACAACCGCCTGGGCGCCGGAGTCCTCGAAGGCGCTGCGCAAGGCCGAGACCACCAGCTCGGCGCTGGCCTCGCTGTCGGAGGAAATCTCACCCTTGATTTCCACCATCGCGGTGTGGCGTGTGCTGGGCGAGCTTCCCGTCTGACCCAGGCCGAAAACCAGCCAGACCACCAGCAGGAACAGCCCCACGGTGATCAGCCGGTTGATGATCTTCCAGCGCCGCGCCGCGCGCTGCTCTTCGAGGGCGGCAAAGGCCAGCTTCTCCAGCACGCCACGCTCCCAGCCGGGAACAGGTGCAGCTTGGGGTGGGCTTGCTCCGTTTTCGGAGCCCAGGTTCTCGCTCATATCAGAACTCGAGAGGTTTGAGGTTGTAGGCAGTATGCCAGTGCACGACACCATCACGTTCCGTGAGGTTGATCTTCACCAGCCCGCCTCGGCAGGGCCCACCCCGGCAGGCACCGGTTTCAGGTGCGTACAACGCACCATGCGTGGCGCAGATCAGCCAATGGCCCGTGATATCGAAAAAATGGTTGGGCTGGTAGTCCAGTTCCATGGCCACATGGGTACAGCGGTTCAGGTAGGCGTGCGCCTGTCCTGCATAGCGGATCGCAAAGGCGCGGCAGGTCTGGCCGCCGTAGACCACTTCAAAGGGCACGGCCAGCCCGCTGTCGGCCAGGTCTGCCGAATTGCACAGGAGAATGAGCCGCGTCTCGTCCATGACCTCATGCGTGCTGTAACAGCCAGTCGTGCAGCTCGCGCACCGAATGCGCCACATGCAGGGGCTGCAAGGCATGGAAGGCATCAGGCTCGTGCGCGCCGTAGCTCACGCCCACGCTGGCGCAGCCGGCATTGAGCGCCATCTGCAGATCGTGCGTGGTGTCACCGATCATCAGCGTGCGCTCGGGCTCGACGCCGAACTCGCGCATGAGCTCCTGCAGCATGCGCGGGTGCGGCTTGCCCGCGGTCTCGTCGGCCGTGCGTGAACCGTCGAACACGCCCTTGAGCTGCACGGTATGCAGCACCTCGTCCAGGCCGCGCCGGCTCTTGCCCGTGGCCACGGTCAGCCAGTGGTGCCTGGCCTTGAGGTCGGCCAGCAGCTCCAGCACCCCCTGGAACAGGCTCAGGTCATTCTGGTGCGCCATGTAGTGAAAGCGGTAGCGCTCCCCGAGCGCCGGGTACTTCTCCGGCGGCACGTCGGGCGCCGCATGCGCCAGGGCCTGGCCCAGCGCCATGCCGATCACATAGGACGCGTCCTTGTCGCTGGGCACAGTGCCTCCCACGTCGCGCACCGCGGCCTGGATGCTGCGCGTGATGATGGCCGTGGAATCGAACAGGGTGCCGTCCCAGTCGAAGGCGATCAGGTCGTACTTGCGGGGTCGAAAACTCATGAAGGCTCGGTGTCAGGAAGAACCTGGCCTGCGAAACGGGCCAGCTCGGGCGGCAGCGGGCAGGTCAATTCGATGCGCTCACCGCTGGCCGGATGGCTGAACTGTAAACGCCAGGCATGCAGGAACATGCGCCGCAGCGGGACCGCCCCCTCGCCGCCTGCGGGTTTCTGCAGGGCCTTGTTGAGCTCGAAGTCTCCGTACTTGTCATCCCCCACGATGGGCAGGCCTTCGGAGGCCAGGTGCACGCGGATCTGGTGCGTGCGGCCGGTCTTGATGGTCACCTCCAGCAAGCTGTAGCGTTCGGATCGGGCCCGCACCTTGACCAGGGTGACCGACTTCATGCCGTCCGGATCGTCCCGCGCCACCACCTTGACGCGGCGCTCGCCGTCCTCCAACAGGTATTTGTGCAGGGGCTTGTCCAGCACCTTCTTGTTCAGCGGCCAGGCGCCGGCCACCAGGGCCAGATAGGTCTTGCCGGTCTCGCGCTCGCGGAACTGGTCCTGCAAGGCCTTGAGGGCGCTGCGCTTCTTGGCCAGCAGCAGAATGCCGCTGGTCTCGCGGTCCAGCCGGTGCACCAGCTCCAGGAACCTGGCCTGCGGTCGCGCCATGCGCAGCTGCTCGATGACGCCGAAGCTCACCCCCGAACCGCCGTGCACAGCCGTGCCCGCCGGCTTGTCCACGGCCAGCACGGCCTCGTCCTCGAACAGCACCGGAAACTCGCGGCCCGGGGCCTTGGGCGCCGCCATGGCCTCGGCCTTGTCCACCGCCCGTTCCGACAGACGCACGGGCGGAACCCTCACCTGGTCGCCCGCTTCGACCCGCGTATCGGCTGAGGCCCGCCCTTTGTTAACCCTCACTTCGCCACTGCGGATGATGCGATAGACATGGGTCTTGGGCACACCCTTGAGCTGGCGCAGCAGGAAATTGTCCAGGCGCTGGCCAGCCGACTCCTCGTCGACGGTCACGATTTCTACACGGGGACCTGCGGCAGGCGTTTTGCCCCCTATAATGTGTTTCACTAGCGACGAGCTGTAAGTGGTTGATTTGTCTGGAGTTTAGTCCAGATAGCCACCTCGCCGCGCTGGAAGGTCGATGTCACCGACCACCGGGTACGCAAACCGCAAGCCAGCTGCTTGCCGTGGCCTGCCCAGTGGAAGGCGCAACCGACGCCTTGAAACACTGAACGGAATACCCAGTGTTGCCAGCCATAAGCTGGCAACCGGATCAAAGCGAAATGTTTGTGTTGATGAGCCTGATCCTCATGTGCCTGCAGCGCGCACGCGTGCTGCTGCCCGGCACCGGTCAGCCATCAGCGCCCGCACTGCGGGCAGCCCAGGCCGCCAAGTTGGTGGCGGCCCCACAGACGCCTTTCCTCGCCCTCATCCACGCGCCTACACCGCGGCTCACAAGCTGAGTCCGCGGTTCTCCGGCAATTCCCTCCGTTTCGAAGCGTCAGTTCCGGCATCGTGCGCCCGCACCGGGCATGTGTACTGATGTAAAGGAAATCATCCATGAAACGGATGCTGATCAACGCCACGCAGGCCGAAGAACGCCGCCTGGCCATCGTCGACGGACAGAAGCTCCTCGACTACGAGATCGAGATCGAAGGGCGCGAACAGCGCAAGGGCAACATCTACAAGGCCGTCGTCACGCGCGTCGAGCCCTCGCTCGAAGCCTGCTTCGTTGACTACGGCGAAGATCGTCACGGCTTCCTGCCCTTCAAGGAAATCTCCCGCAACTACTTCCAGCAGGGTGTCTCGGTCAGCCAGGCCCGCATCCAGGACGCCATCAAGGAAGGCCAGGAACTGCTGGTCCAGGTGGAAAAGGAAGAGCGTGGCAACAAGGGCGCGGCCCTGACCACCTTCATCTCTCTGGCCGGCCGCTATGTGGTGCTCATGCCCAACAACCCGCGCGGCGGTGGCGTGAGCCGCCGCATCGAGGGTGACGACCGGGCCGAGCTCAAGGAAGCCCTCGACCAGCTCGAGTACCCCAACGGCATGTCCATCATCGCGCGCACCGCCGGCATCGGCCGCAGCGCGCCCGAGCTGCAGTGGGATCTGAACTACCTGCTCAAGCTCTGGGGCGCCATCGACGGCGCCGCCAAGGGCGGCAAGGGCGCCTTCCTGATCTACCAGGAGTCCAGCCTGGTCATCCGCGCCATCCGCGACTACTTCAACAACGACATCGGCGACATCCTGATCGACACCGACGACGTGTACGAGCAGGCCCAGCAGTTCATGGCCCACGTCATGCCCGAGCATGCCGCGCGCGTGAAGCGCTACCGTGACAACGCGCCGCTGTTCAGCCGCTTCCAGATCGAGCACCAGATCGAGTCGGCCTACGCCCGCACGGTCAACCTGCCCTCGGGCGGCGCCATCGTGATCGACCACACCGAAGCCCTGGTCTCGATCGACGTCAACTCGGCACGCGCCATCAAGGGCGGCGACATCGAGGAAACCGCGACCCGCACCAACCTGGAAGCCGCCGACGAAGTGGCCCGCCAGATGCGCCTGCGTGACCTCGGCGGCCTGATCGTGATCGACTTCATCGACATGGAAGAGTCGAAGAACCGCCGCGAGGTCGAGAACCGCCTGCGCGACGCCCTGCGCCAGGACCGTGCCCGCGTGCAGTTCGGCACCATCTCCAAGTTCGGCCTGATGGAGATGAGCCGCCAGCGCCTTCGCCCGGCCCTGTCCGAAGGCGCCTCCATCCCCTGCCCGCGCTGCGGCGGATCCGGCCACATCCGTGACACCGAGAGCTCGGCGCTGCAGATCCTGCGCATCATCCAGGAAGAATCCCAGAAGGACAACACCGCCGCCGTGCACGTGCAGGTGCCGGTGGACGTGGCCTCCTTCCTGCTCAACGAGAAGCGCAACGAGATCACCAAGATCGAGCTCAAGCAGCGCATCAATGTGCTGATGGTGCCCAACAAGTCGCTGGAAACGCCGAACTACAAGCTCGAGCGCCTCAAGCATGACGACCCGCGCCTGGACCGCATCGAGGCCAGCTACGAGATGGCCGAGGAGATCGAAGACCCGACCACCGTCACGCGCCGTTCGCAGGAGCCGACCAACAAGCAGACCCCGGTGATCAAGGGCGTGCTGCCCGACGCGCCGGCGCCGATCGCCCCGCCCAAGCCTGTGGCCGAGGCGCCTGCCAAGCCAGCCAAGGCTGCCGTGGCCGCACCCCAGCCGGCCAGCCCGGGCTTCTTCGGCTGGCTCAAGAGCCTGTTCGGTGGTGCGCCGGCGGCCGAGCCCGCCAAGGTGGAGAAGAAGGAAGAACGCCGGGATGGCCGTGGCGGCCGCGATGGCAACCGTGGCGAAGGCCGCGGTGAAGGCCGTGGCCGCGGTGGACGCGGTGGACGCGGTGGCGAACGCGGTGAGCGTCAGGACCGGGGCGACCGCGGCGAGCAGCGTGGTCGCAACGGCAGCGAGCGTGGCGAACGTCAGGGCCAGCGCCCCGACGCCGAGAACCGCAACACCCCGCAGCAGCCGGCCGAAGCAGGCAGCGAGCAGCGCCAGGAACGCGCGCCGCGCAACAACGAGCAACGCGGCCGCAACGGTGGTGAGCGCGGTGAGCGTGGCGAACGCCAGGAACGCGGTGAGCGCGGCGAGCAGCGCGGCAACCGCGGTGAGCGCAGTGATCAGCCTCGTGAAGCCCGCGAACCGCGTGGCGAGCGCCAGGAGCGCGGTGAGCGTCGCAACGAGCGCGGCCCGCGTCCCGACGCCGAGCGCCGCCCGGTCGAGGAAACCCGTCCGCAAGACCAGCCGAACGAAGCGCAGCAAGCCGTCGAGCCGACGCATGACGGCGACACCCAGCCCATGGAGCCCCGTCCCGAAGGTGAGAACCAGGGTCAGCGCGAGCGCCGTTCACGCGACCGCTACGGCCGTGACCGTCGTGAGCGTGGCGAGCGTGGCGAGCGCCAGGAACGTCCGGCCCAGGAATCCAGCAGCACCGAGGCTGCCCAGCCCCTGAATGGCACCACCGTGGTGGACGCCCGTCCGGCACCGGTGGCGGCCGCGGCACCCGTCGCCGCCGCCACGGCTTCCTCCAGCAGCCGCGCCCTGCCGCGCGTGCAGCCCTACACCCTGCCGCTGTCCGAGCTGAACGAGGTGGCCAGTGCCTCAGGCCTGCAATGGGTCAACTCCGACGCCGACAAGGTGGCCGCGGCCCAGGCCGCCATCGCCGCCGAGCCCAAGCCGGTCCATGTGCCGCGCGAGCGCCCGGCACCGGTGGTGATCGATGAGGGCCCGCTGATCCTGGTCGAGACCCGCAAGGATCTGCGCGAGATGAAGCTGCCCTTCGAGCAACAGGAAACAGCCCAGGGCTGATCCCGCCGCAAGCGCAAAAAAGCCCGCGTCAGCGGGCTTTTTTGTGCCTGGCGTGGCGACTCAGAACACGTCCACCGAGCCCGTGCGCGAGACTTCGCCGAACAGGCCCTTGCGCACCAGGTCCGGGTGGCTGCAGACCTTGTTGCGCCCGTTGCGCTGCGCATAGTCGATGGCCTGGTCGATGCGCTCCAGCGCGGTGCTGGGTGAATCGTCGGCCAGCACGCGGGTGAAGCCGGCGCTGATGGTCACACGGCCGACCTGGGGGAAGTTGTACTTCTCGACGTTGGCGCGCAGGCGCTCGAAGGCGCCCAGAGCCAGGGCTTCCTCGGGGCAGTGGAAGAGCACGGCAAACTGCTCGCCGCCGAAGCGGTAGAGCCGGTCGTGCGCGCGGAAGGTGCCGGTCATGATGCGTGCCACCAGCAGCGTCACCTCTTCCATGATCAGGTGCCCATGCTTGTCGCTGAGCAGATGGAAGTTGTCGATGACGATGCAGCCCAGCCAGTAGTTGGGTGGCACGCGGTGGCGCCGCTCCTTGCCGGGCGCAGGCTCGTTCTTCGGATCGTCCTGGATGCCGTCGAGTTCCTCGAGCACGGCGCTGTAGAAGGTATCGTCGAGCGACTTGCGGTTGAGCAGGCCAGTCAGCGCATCACGGTCACTGTAGGCCAGCAGCGTGTACATGTTGCGGTAG
Source organism: Burkholderiaceae bacterium (assembly GCA_019745555.1). GTDB lineage: Bacteria > Pseudomonadota > Gammaproteobacteria > Burkholderiales > Burkholderiaceae_C > Hylemonella. Next base: position 35,499 of record JAIESX010000025.1, read on the forward strand.
ATGTGGTGCAACTGCTCGATGGTCTGCCGGTCGGCCGGCTCCAGCACGCCGGCGGTGTGGATCTCGATCACCCCCTGGGCGTCGTCGGCCCGCATGTCGGCGAACAGCGGCAGGTAGTAGATGCGCGGTCCTTCCGGACCGGCCCATGCCACCTCGATCACCTGGCGCCCGTTGAGACTGCGCAGCCGGTCGTAGGACTCCTCCAGCCGGGGCAGGCTCTGGAACTCGACGCGCAAGGGGTCCACCACCTTGCCACCACCGCGGGCGTCGAGCGAGACCAGGCCCAGCCAGCGCTTCTCGTTCTCCTCGGAGATGACGCGGGAGATCACCACGCGCTGGATGGGCACGAGGTCAATCAGGGCCTTGGCCAGGGTCAGTTCGAGCAGATCGCGATCGCGGTGATCGGTGAGCTTGATAAGGTGTTCGGTCAGGGTGGCCATGGTGCACACGCAGGTTGGTGCAGGCCATATTAGCCCTTTGTCGCAGCGCCGTCACCCCCCGCCCCACCCGGGTTCATCCTGATGGCGGGCTCAGTCCCGGGCCGCCTCGCGCCAGGCTTCGAGTGCCGCAGCGGCGTCCTCGCGCTGTTCGGCCAGCCGCGCCAGCGCAGCCCAGGCGCGCCGGCGCAGGGCCTCGTCCTTGAGCTGGGTCAGGGCCTGGCGCAGCAGCTGCTGGGCCTTGCCCCAGAGTTGCAGATGCATGCAGGCCACACCCGCCAGATACTGCAGCAGCGGCTCGCGCGGATTGCCCAGCTGCGCCGCCTCGATGCGCGCCAGCCAGGCCGCATCGGGCTGCCCCGGCGTATGGTGGAAGCCGCGCTCGAGCAGCAGCACGAGGCGCAGTCGCAGCTCCTGCGGCAAAGTGGATCCGGGACGCACCAGCTGGTCCCAGACCGGCAGCAACCACTGCTGGGCCAGCGCGAAGTCGCCACCCAGCGCCAGCATGCGCTCGCCGGCCTGCAGTGCCACCTCGGGCATGCCGCGCTCGGCGGCCTCAAGCTGTTCCCAGACCTTCCGCAGCTGGGCCGGATCATGCGTGCCGCGCAGCAGCTCGATGGCCAGGCCACGCACGATGCTGCGCGTCGCCGATTCGGAAAAAGCGCGATGCTTGCCCAGCAGGCGCACCGTCTCCAGCGCGGCAAGGAACTGTCCGGCCAGACGTGTGACCCGCAGGCGCAGGCGCAGCGCCAGCGTGCGGCGTGCGACGCCCTGGGGCAGCTCGTCCAGGCGCTGCAGCGCAGCCTGCACATCGCGGTCATCGAAGGCCCAGCGCGCCACGCGCAGCTGCACGCCCTCGCGCACCTCCTGGGTCTCGCGGCCCTTGCCCTGGGTCAAGGCCAGGGCGGCGCGGGCATGCTCGTCGCGGCCGGCCCGGTCCTGCAGGGCGTGGGCGCATTCGGCGGCCAGCAGATGCGCCAGCGCCATGAGGCGCGTCCCGTGGCCGAGAGCCTGTTCGCCGCGCGCCAGGGCCTCGGTCTGCACCACCACGTTCTCGGCCGCCTTGCGTGCCCGGATGAAACGACCCGCCGTCAGATGCGACATGGCATCGAGCAGCCCCTGCAGCTGCATGCGCTCCTGGTGGCGACGGCGCCAGCGCCGCGCCTCGTCGGGCAGACCGAGCAGCATCGCCAGGCCGCGCAGCGCAGCGTAGAGCAGGACAAAAGCCGCGAACAGCACGAGCAGCACCAGGTTGAGCGAAAAATCCAGGCGGTACGGCGGCCAGAACAGCGTGACCGTGCCCTGGTTGTTGCCCGCGAACAGGGCGACGCCGACGGCCAGGGCGAACAGGGCGAGAAACCAGAGCAGGTGGCGCATGGGGAGCGTCTCTCCGCGCTCAGCGTCCAGGCGCCACGGCCGCCAGTGCGGCCAGGGTCTCGTCGGCACGCGGCAGCTCCACGTCCTGCATCTGGGCGCGGGTCTGCTGCAGCAGTTCCGCGGCAGCGCGCGTGCGGCGCGTATTGATGTCGAAGTACTTGCCCAGAGTGTTGGCGGCCTTGAGCAGGTCCGCCCGTGCGGCCTCGGGCTGGCGTGCCAGCAGACCCAGGCGGGCATTGAGCAGCAGCAGCTTGTAGTTCTCACGCACGAAGAAGGATTGCTCGGGCGTGAGCAGCACGGCCTCGGGGGCGTCGATGCGGCTCACGCGGACCAGGCCGCGCAATTCCTCCAGCGACCGCTGCAGCGTACGTTGCCACCAGGCCTGCAGGGGGTTGTCGTTGCGCGGCGCCGGGACCGGCGCCGCCTCGGGCGCCACGCCGACGGCGTTGGCCAGCGGCAGTTCGTCGGCCAGGCGCAGCAGCTCGTCCAGACGCGCCAGCAACGTGGGCGTATCGATGATGGGCGTGGACTTGATGCGGGCCAGGTCACGCGCCAGCGCGCGCTGCACAGGTGCCAGGCGCGCCTGCGGCGCACGCTGCATGCGCTGCTCGGCCGTGCGCAGGGCGGCCACCAGCGGCTCGATGCTGCCGGTGAGCTGGGATTGCTGCTGGGCCAGGCGGATACCCGCCTCCAGATCCACCACCAGGTTCTCGTCGCGCGTACGCGAGAGGTTCTGCATGAGTTCGTCGAGCTGGGTGCGCTGCAACGCCACCTCGCCCAGCCGGGCCTCGAGCACGGCCTGACGCGCGGCCAGCGTGCGCTCCTGTTCCTGGGTCTGGCGCACCAGCGTGCGCGCCTCCGCCGCCGAGGCCGCAGCCTCCGTGGTCTGTCGGGTCAGCTGGTCCTGCAAGGTGGAGAGACGCTCCCAGAGCAGGCCGTTGAGCAGCAGTGCCAGGACCGCCAGTACGCCCAGGGTCAGCACCAGGGTGCGTGACCCGCGGGTCGGTACCGCCGCAGGCGTTGACGCGCCCGGAACCGTCGCGGAAACCGCCGCGGCGGTGGCGGGCGCAGCGGGCGTCTCGGCGGCTGGCTGGGGCTCGGGCGTGCTCATGCAAAGGATTCTATCGAGGCGCGTACGTCAGCCAGGGCCGGCCGCGTCTCGCGCACCTCGGCAAAGCCCGCGTCGCGCACCGCCTGCGCGATTCGCGCATGCGTGGCCACGGCACGGGCACGACCCCAGTCCACGTCAGGCAGGCTGGCCAGCAGGTTGTGCACGGCCTCGCTGCTGCTGAAGAGCCAGATCGAGCCGTCACCGGCCGCCACCTGTGCGCGCTGCCGCTGCGCCGCATCAAGCACCGGAGACTGGCGCTGGTAGCTGGCCAGGAAATCCACCGCACCGCCGGCCGCGCGCACCTGGCGTGCAAACCAGTCGCGCCCCGCGCCCTCGCTGCTGTGGCCGGCGGCGTCAGCCCCGCGCACGACCAGCACGCGCACGCCGGGCCGGATGCGCTGCGCCACCAGGGCCCAGAGCGCCTCGGAGTCGAACTGCGGCGCATCGTCGGGCGGCGCCACGATACGACCATCGGGCACACCGGCCTGGCGCAGTGCACGCACCGTGCCCGGCCCCGTGGCCCAGGCCTCGAAAGATGTCGCGTCGCCCGCCGGACGCGCCGCATGAAAGCCCTCGACAGCATTGGCGCTGACGAACATCGCCCCCAGGTAGCGGTCGAGTTGCTGCCAAGCCTGGCACACGGCTGCCACGTCAGGTGCAGGCCCGATCGTGATCAGCGGCAGGGCCCAGGCTCCATGGCCGGACTGCTGCAAAGCCTGCACCCAGTCCTGCGCCTCGCGCTGCGGGCGGGTGACAACGACGTGCATGGCGCTCAATGCGCTCCACTGTCCAGCGTACCGCCGGCCTGCTGCACCCCCAGGCGCAGCTGCGCGGCGACCTGCAGGCCGAGGGCCTCGGCCGCGGCCAGATCGGCCGCGGGCGCGGCGGCCTGCGCGCGCACCAGGGGAATGCGGCCCTCGGGATCACCCCAGGCGGCCTGCAGACCCAGCGTGCCACCTTCGAGCGAGGCATAGGCCGCCAGCGGCATGGAGCAGCTGCCACCCATGGCGCGGCTGACCGCACGCTCCGCCGCCACGCGCAACCAGGTCCCCTGGTGCACCAGCGGTGCCAGGGCCGCCTGCACCTCTGGGCGGGCACTGCGGATCTCAATGCCCAGCGCGCCCTGTCCGGCAGCCGGCAACATTTCGCTGGGGGCAAAGACGGCACGGATGCGGTGCTCGAGGTCCAGACGCTTGAGACCGGCCGCGGCAAGGACAATGGCGTCGTACTGGCCTTCGTCAAGCTTGCGCAGGCGCGTGTCCAGGTTGCCGCGCAGGGGCTCGATCTTCAGGTCCGGGCGAGCGGCGCGCAGCAAGGCCACACGGCGCAGGCTGGAGGTACCGACCACAGCGCCTTGCGGTAGCGCCGCCAGGCCGGTGTATTTGGGCGAGACGAGGGCATCGCGCGGGTCCTCACGCTCCATCACGCAGGCCAGCACGAACCCCGAGGGCAACTCCATGGGCACGTCCTTCAGGGAGTGCACGGCTAGATCGGCGCGGCCTTCCTCCAGTGCCACCTCGAGCTCCTTGACAAAGAGACCCTTGCCGCCCACCTTGCTGAGCGACCGGTCAAGGATCTGGTCGCCCCGGGTCGTCATGCCCAGCAGGCTCACCTCATGCCCCTGCGCTTGCAGCAGGGCCTTCACATGCTCGGCCTGCCAGAGGGCAAGGCGGCTTTCGCGGGTGGCGATGGTCAGTTTCATGCGGTGGTCATTCGTGTTCAGGAACGCAGATTCATCAGTCGTCAAACACGGATTCATCAGCGGGCCGGCGATGCTAGCATGGCACGCCCCTCACATTTAACACCACGAGCCCAGCCATGCCCGCCGCCCGCGCCTCCCGTGACAATGAACGCCCCCTGGTCGAAGACATCCGCCTGCTGGGCCGCATCCTCGGCGATGTGATCCGCGAACAGGAAGGCACCGAGGCCTACGAGTTGATCGAGCAGATCCGCAAGCTCTCCGTGGCCTTCCGCCGCCACGCCGACGCGGAAGCCGACAAGACGCTCAAGAAGCTGCTCAAGGGCCTGAGCGATGACCAGACGGTCAGCGTGATCCGTGCCTTCACCTACTTCAGCCACCTGGCCAACCTGGCCGAGGACCGGCATCACATCCGCCGCCGCGCCGTGCATGAGCGCGCGGGCAACGAGCAGGAAGGCAGCATCGACGTGGCGCTGGCGCGCCTGCGATGGGCCGGGATCAGCACCCGCAGCATCGCCAACACCCTGGCACACAGCTACCTCTCGCCCGTGCTCACGGCCCACCCGACCGAGGTGCAGCGCAAGAGCATCCTGGACGCCGAACGCGACATCGCCCGCCTGCTGGTCGAGCGCGACGAGATCAAGGTGCGCGCCACCGGCCTGGACCCGAAGAAGGACCTGCTGACGCCGCGCGAGCTGGCCGCCAACGAGGCACGGCTGCGCGCCCGCGTGCTGCAGCTCTGGCAGACGCGCCTGGTGCGCAGCAGCAAGCTCATCGTCGCCGACGAGATCGAGAACGCACTGAGCTACTACGAGCCCACCTTTCTGCGCGAAATCCCGGCGCTCTATGCCAACCTGGAACGCGAACTCAACCAGCCCGTGCACAGCTTCCTGCGCATGGGTCACTGGATCGGTGGCGACCGCGACGGCAACCCCAACGTCGGCGCGCCCACCATGCAGATGGCCCTGGCACGCCAGGCCGAGGTCGCCTTGCGCCACTACCTGATGGAAGTGCATCTGCTCGGCAGCGAGCTCTCGGTCTCCGACCTGCTCGTGGGCTGCAGCCCCGAGATGCGCGCCCTGGCCGATGCCTCGCCCGACCACAGCGAGCACCGCAAGGACGAGCCCTATCGCCGGGCGCTGATCGGCATCTATGCCCGGCTGGCGGCCACGCTGCAGGCGCTGTCTGGCACGGAGGCGGCACGCCACGCCGTCGCCCCGCAGAATCCTTACCTCAACGCCGCCGACTTCCTGGCCGACCTGCGCACCATCGAGCAATCGCTGGCCGAACGCCATGGCGCAGCCCTGACCCAGCAGCGTCTGCGCCCGCTGATCCGCGCCGTGCAGGTCTTCGGCTTTCACCTGGCCACGCTGGACCTGCGCCAGAGTTCGGACAAACACGAGGAAGTCATCGCCGAGCTGCTGGCCACGGCGCGCATCGAATCCAACTATTCCGGTCTGGACGAGGCAGCCAAGCGCAGCCTGCTGCTGCGCCTGCTGGCCGACGCAAGGCCGCTGCGCGTGGTGGGCGCGGACTACAGCGCCTGGACACAGAGTGAGCTGGCCGTGTTCGAAAGCGCGCGCCAGATGCGCCAGCGCTACGGCAGCGAGGCCATACGCCATTACATCATCAGCCACACCGAGACGGTGAGTGACCTGCTCGAAGTGCTGCTGCTGCAGAAAGAAGTGGGCCTGCTGCGCGGTACCCTGGACGCGCCCAGCTGCACGGCGGACCTCATCGTGGTGCCGCTCTTCGAGACCATCGAGGACCTGCGCAACGCCGCGCCCATCATGCGCGAGTACTACGCCCTCCCCGGCATCGCGGGGATGATCCGGCGCAGCGGCGCCGAGCAGGACATCATGCTCGGCTACTCCGACAGCAACAAGGACGGCGGCATCTTCACGAGCAACTGGGAGCTCTACCGCGCCGAGATCGCGCTGGTGGATCTCTTCGACGAACTCAAGCCGATTCAATTGCGCCTGTTCCACGGCCGCGGCGGCACCGTGGGCCGCGGTGGCGGTCCGAGCTACCAGGCCATCCTGGCCCAGCCCCCGGGCACGGTGCGCGGCCAGATCCGCCTGACCGAGCAGGGCGAGGTCATCGCCTCCAAGTACGCCAACCCCGAGATCGGTCGGCGCAATCTCGAAACCCTCGTGGCCGCCACGCTGGAAGCCACGCTGCTGCAACCCACCAAGTCCGCCGCGCCCGCCTGGCTGCAGGCCGCGGCCGAACTCTCCCAAGCCAGCATGGGCGCCTACCGCAAGCTGGTCTACGAGACCGAAGGCTTTGCCGAATATTTCTTCGGCGCCACCCCCATCCGCGAGATCGCCGAGCTCAATATCGGCTCGCGCCCGGCCTCGCGCAAGGCCACGCAGAAGATCGAGGACCTGCGCGCCATTCCCTGGGGCTTCTCCTGGGGCCAGTGCCGTCTGACCCTGCCCGGCTGGTACGGCTTCGGCTCGGCCGTCGAGGCTTTCCTCAACGCAGGAGGCAACAAGGAGCACAAGGAACGCCTGGCCCTGCTGCAGAAGATGGCCCGCCAATGGCCCTTCTTCAAGACCCTGCTCTCCAACATGGACATGGTGCTGGCCAAGAGCGACCTGGCCCTGGGCTCACGCTATGCCGAGCTGGTCAGCGACGGCAAGCTGCGCCGCAAGGTCTACACGCAGATCGAGGCCGAGTGGCAGCGCACCGTGCACGCGCTCACCCTGCTCACCGGCGAGAAGCAGCGTCTGGCCGGCAACGCTGCCCTGCAACGCTCCATCCGCCACCGCTTTCCCTACATCGACCCGCTGCATCACCTGCAGGTGGAGCTGATGCGGCGTTACCGCGCCGGCCAGGCCGACGAGCGCGTTCGGCGCGGCATTCACATATCGATCAACGGGATTGCGGCGGGGTTGAGGAATACGGGCTGATTTCCGTAGGTCAGATTTCGATTTGAGGGCAGGAAAAGGTGATCGGATGGATCGACACGGGTGAGATGGTCATCGTGCTGCTCTTGGCAGCTCTTGCCATTTTCATTCTTTGGGAATCGTTCAAGCGAGCAAAGCCCGCATCCCGCAACACTTCTGCTACGCCGGAGCAGACCGCCTCGGAACTCGGTTTGCTGATCGGCGCAGTTGTTCTTGCGATAACAGGAACCCTGGCGATGCTGGATCCCACGCATGTCCACACGACTGGACGAAGCGCCTTCTTCTGGAATGCGCTATTCGGCGCATTCGGCAAACTGGGTATCGCGGCAGTGTTCTGGATCGCCGCAGTCTTGGCATTGGGTGCCTGGTATGTGCGCCGAAAAACCCGACTGAGTTCAGCTCAGAAACAAGCTCATTCGGGCCTGTAGACGCACTTGTCCCCGATCGCCTGCCGCTCCACCGTCACAGCTGCCAGACCCGGAATCTTGGGTTTGAGTTCTTTCCAGATGAAAGCGCAGAGGTTTTCCAGCGTGGGGATGCCCAGGCCGGGTACCTCGTCGAGAAAGTGGTGGTCCAGCTTGTCGCGCAGCGCGTTCACCTCGCGGCGCACATGGCCCAGATCCAGCACCATGCCGGTCTCGCCCTTGGGCTCGCCACGTACCGCCACCTCGGCGTAGTAGGTGTGGCCGTGCACGCGCTTGCTGCCCTCAGCCTCGATCTCGCGGCGCAGTGTGTGGGCGGCGTCAAAGAAGAAGCGCTGGCTGATCTCGTACATCAATATCTTTCGGTGACTAGCGTATGCCGATCATCTTGTGCGACTGGATGCCCAGCCGCCACTGCGGGTGTTGCTGGCAGTAGGCGATGGCGCGTTCCGTGTTGGCCACGCGGTCCGGCCCGTCCATGGGCTGCAGGAAAAAGTGCTGGAAGTCCATCCCGGCGAAACGCGCCGGGTCGGCTTGGACCTGCGGATAGACCAGCTTGAGCTCGTGGCCATGGGTGAGCACCACCTCGGCATCGGCCTTGGGACTGACGCAGATCCAGTCCAGGCCCGGCGGGGCGGGTTGCGTGCCATTGGTCTCCACGGCAATCGTGAAGCCACGGGCGTGCAGCGCCGTGGTCAGCGCCTCGTCCACCTGCAGCAGGGGCTCGCCACCGGTCAGCACCACATAGCGCGCGGCGCGGCCCTGGGGTTCCCAGGCCTTTTCAATCGCATCCGCCAGTGCATCGGCATCGGCGAACTTGCCGCCGCCCGTGCCGTCCGTCCCCACGAAATCCGTGTCGCAGAAGCTGCAGACGGCCGTGGCCCGGTCCTCCTCGCGCCCGCTCCAGAGATTGCAACCCGCGAAGCGGCAGAACACCGCCGCCCGGCCGGACTGCGCGCCTTCGCCTTGCAGGGTGTAGAAGATCTCTTTGACGGAGTAGGTCATAAGGGGGGGATTTTCGCAGGTTCTATTCTTCGGCGGTTGGCCTTGGGGTGCGTGGCTTTGCCGGTTCTCTCCTCGGCGGCTTGGTTTGGCCGGGATGTGCGCCCGGCGGCGCAGTTCCTTTTCTTTGTCTCGCCAAAGAAAAGGAACCAAAAGAAAAGCGACCCTGGTGTCTGTGACCCCGGCATAGCCGGGGTCACAGACACCAGGGCGAGTAATACCAAACAACCGAACCCCACAAGGACGCGCCGTGGCGCGTCCTTGTTATCTTGGGTTTTCGGATTCGGACCCCACCGCCGTCATGAGGAGGCGAGTAGCGCAGGTCTGAGCGGAGTAAGGGGCGCGCATGTTTGAGCCCGCAGGACGAGTTTGCGCGCACCCCGCTCAGACCGAGCAACGCAGCGGGCCGACGAATCCGGCTCGCCTTTTCTTTGGGTACTTTCTTTTGGCGAAGCAAAAGAAAGTACCTCGCCCGCCGGGGCGAGACCCGACCTGCCACGTCAGCCAACACGACAAGAAGAAAACCAGACCCCATAGAATCCCCGCCATGCCCCGCGACCCAACCCAGTTGCACCAGCCCCTCCCCGAACGCCTGCGCCCCCAGACCCTGGGCGAGGTCATCGGCCAGCAGCACCTGCTGGGCGAGGGCATGCCCCTGCGCATCGCCTTTGAATCGGGCCAGCCCCACAGCTGCATCCTCTGGGGCCCGCCGGGCACGGGCAAGACCACGATTGCGCGGCTCATGGCCGATGCCTTCGGGGCGCAGTTCATCAGCATCAGCGCGGTGCTGGGTGGTGTGAAGGACATCCGCGAGGCCGTCGAGCTGGCGCAGGTGGCAGTGGGCCAGAACAAGCGCACCATCGTCTTCGTTGACGAGGTGCACCGCTTCAACAAGAGCCAGCAGGACGCCTTTCTGCCGCATGTGGAGTCCGGCCTCTTCACCTTCATCGGCGCCACCACCGAGAACCCCTCCTTCGAGGTCAACTCCGCCCTGCTCTCGCGCGCCGCGGTCTATGTGCTGCAGTCGCTGAGTGAAGACGACCTCAGGCAGATCGTGCAGCGCGCCCTCGACATCGAGGCCGTGCCCCCCCTGGAAGACGCGGCGCGCGACCGGCTCATCGCCTATGCCGATGGTGACGCGCGCCGCCTGCTCAACACGCTCGAGACCCTGGCCGTGGCGGCCACGCAGCAGAAGCAGCAGCGCATAACCGATGACTGGCTGCTCAAGGTGCTGGGCGAGCGCATGCGCCGTTACGACAAGGGCGGCGAGCAGTTCTACGACACCATCAGCGCGCTGCACAAGTCGGTGCGTGGCTCAGACCCCGATGCCTCGCTCTACTGGTTCGTGCGCATGCTCGACGGCGGCGCCGACCCACGTTACATGGCACGCCGCCTGGTGCGCATGGCGAGTGAAGACATCGGCCTGGCCGACCCCCGCGCCCTGCGCCTGGCATTGGACGCCGCCGAGGTCTACGAGCGCCTGGGCTCGCCCGAGGGTGAGCTGGCCCTGGCCGAGTGTGTGGTCTACCTGGCCATCGCCCCCAAGAGCAATGCCGTCTACAAGGCCTACAACGAGGCCAAAGCCTTCATCAAGAAGGACGGCACCCGCCCGGTGCCCATGCACCTGCGCAATGCACCGACCAAGCTCATGAAGGATCTGGACTACGGCAAGAACTACCGATATGCCCACGACGAAGAGGGGGCATTCGCGGCCGGTGAGAGCTATCTGCCCGAGGGCATGTCCGAACCGGGTTTCTACCGACCTGTGGAGCGCGGGCTGGAGATCAAAATCGCCGAAAAGATGCGTACACTGCGCGCGCTCAACGATAAAAGTCGGAACAAGCACTAAACGCGACAACCTGCCACCTATGGCATGAAGCTTGCTGCAAGCAAACCAGTGACAGGTCACACATGGACATCTTTCTCCAACAAATCATCAACGGCTTGGTGCTGGGCAGCATGTATGCCCTGGTGGCCCTGGGCTACACCATGGTCTACGGCATCATCGGCCTGATCAACTTCGCGCACGGCGAAGTGCTCATGGTCGGTGCGCTCGTGAGCTGGACGGTCATCGGCATCCTTCAGCCCCTGCTGCCGCCCTGGCTGGTGCTGATCATCGCCCTCATCGTCGCCTGCGTGCTGGCCGCGGCCCTGAATTACAGCATCGAAAAAGTGGCCTACCGGCCGCTGCGCAACAGCCCGCGTCTCGCTCCCCTGATCACAGCCATCGGCATGTCCATCCTGCTGCAGACCATGGCCATGATCATCTGGAAGCCCAACTACAAGTCCTACCCCACACTGCTGCCGAGCACGCCCATCCAGGTCGGCGGCGCCAGCATCACGCCCACGCAGATCATGATCCTGGTCACCACCGTGGTCACGCTGGCCGCGCTGATGTGGCTGGTGCACGCCACCAAGCTGGGCCGCGCCATGCGCGCCACGGCCGAGAACCCGCGTGTGGCCGCGCTCATGGGCGTGCAGCCCGACCGCGTGATCTCGGCCACCTTCATCATCGGCGCCGTGCTGGCCGCGATTGCCGGTGTGATGTGGGCCAGCAACTACGGCACGGTGCAGCACAGCATGGGCTTCCTGCCCGGGCTCAAGGCCTTCACGGCCGCAGTCTTCGGTGGCATCGGCAACCTGGCGGGCGCCGTGGTCGGCGGCATCCTGCTCGGGCTGATCGAGTCCATCGGTGCCGGCTATATCGGCGACCTTACGGGCGGTGTGCTGGGCAGCCACTACACCGACATCCTCGCCTTCATCGTGCTGATCCTCGTGCTCACGCTGCGGCCCTCGGGCCTGCTGGGTGAACGTGTGGCGGACCGGGCTTGAGGGGTTGCGCATGCAGATGAACTCCCGTCACCGCCTCATCGCCATCGTGCTGGCCGCCATCGGCCTGCTGGTGCTGCCGCTGATCCTGCAGGGCTATGGCAATGCCTGGGTGCGCATCCTGGACATGGCCCTGCTTTTCGTGCTGCTGGCCCTGGGCCTGAACATCGTGGTGGGCTACGCCGGCCTGCTGGACCTGGGCTTCGTGGCCTTCTTCGCCATCGGCGCCTATATGTTCGGCCTGATGGCATCGCCCCACCTGAGCGACCATTTCCCGGCCTTCGCCGCCATGTTCCCCAACGGCCTGCACACCCCGCTGTGGATCGTGATACCGCTGGCCGTGCTGCTGGCCGGCATCCTGGGCATCCTGCTGGGCGCGCCCACGCTGCGGCTGCGTGGCGACTATCTGGCCATCGTGACCCTGGGTTTCGGCGAGATCATCCGCGTGTTCCTGAACAACCTGGACCATCCGGTCAACATCACCAACGGACCCAAGGGCATCGGCCAGATCGACTCGATCAAGTTCTTCGGTTTCGACCTGGGCAAGAAGCTCAATGTCTTCGGCTTCGACATCGCGCCGGTCACCATGTACTACTACCTTTTCCTCGTGCTGGTGGTGGTCAGCGTGATCATCTGCCACCGCCTGGAGTTCTCGCGCATCGGCCGCGCCTGGATGGCGATCCGCGAGGACGAGATCGCCGCCAAGGCCATGGGCATCAACACCCGCAACATGAAACTGCTGGCCTTCGGCATGGGCGCCACCTTCGGCGGCGTGGCCGGCTCCATGTTCGCGGCCTTCCAGGGCTTCATCTCGCCCGAGTCCTTCAGCCTGATGGAGTCGGTGATGATCGTGGCCATGGTGGTGCTCGGCGGCATCGGCCACCTGCCGGGCGTGATCCTGGGCGCGGTGCTGCTGGCGGCCCTGCCCGAGGTGCTGCGCTATGTGGCCGGCCCGCTGCAGGCCATGACGGACGGACGGCTCGACGCCTCCATCCTGCGCCAGCTGCTGATCGCCCTGGCCATGATTGTCGTCATGCTGCTGCGCCCGCGCGGTCTCTGGCCCTCACCCGAACACGGCAAGATCCGGCGCACGAAAGGGGGCCCGGCATGAGCGCGCACCCCGACACCCTGCTCCAGGTCAGCGGCGTCTCCAAGCGCTTCGGCGGCCTGCAGGCGCTCAACGACGTGCACCTGCGCATCCAGCGCGGCATGGTCTACGGCCTGATCGGCCCCAATGGGGCGGGCAAGACCACCTTCTTCAATGTCATCACCGGCCTGTACACGCCAGACAGCGGCAGCTTCGAGCTCGCCGGCCGTCCCTACAAGCCCACGGCCGTGCACGAGGTCGCGCGCACCGGCATTGCCCGCACCTTCCAGAACATCCGCCTCTTTGCCGACATGACGGCGCTGGAGAACGTGATGGTGGGCCGGCACATCCGTTCGTCGTCGGGCCTGCTGGGCGCCATCTTCCGCACCCGCAGCTTCGAGCAGGAAGAGGCCGACATCACCCGCCGCGCCAACGAGCTGCTCGACTACGTGGGCATCGGCCACCTGGGTGACTACAAGGCCCGTACCCTGAGCTACGGTGACCAGCGCCGCCTGGAGATCGCACGGGCGCTGGCCACCGAGCCGCAGCTGCTGGCCCTGGACGAACCCGCCGCCGGCATGAACGCCACCGAGAAGGTGGAGCTGCGCGCCCTGATCGAGCGCATCCGCACCGACGGCATCACCGTGCTGCTGATCGAGCACGACGTGAAACTGGTCATGGGCCTGTGCGATCGTGTCACCGTGCTCGACTACGGCCGCCAGATCGCCGAGGGCACGCCACTGGACGTACAGAAGAACGAGAAGGTCATCGAGGCCTATCTGGGCCACGGCGGCGCCAAGACGGCCGCGGAGGCCACGGCATCATGAGCGAAACCAACAAGGACGTGCTGCTGCAGGTCAGCGGCCTCAAGGTGTCCTACGGCGGCATCCAGGCGGTCAAGGGGGTGGACTTCGAGGTCAGGCGTGGCGAGCTGGTCTGCCTGATCGGCTCCAATGGTGCCGGCAAGACCAGCACCATGAAGGCCGTCACGGGCAGCCTGGCCAGCAGCGGCAGCGTGCACTACCTGGGCAAGACGCTGCGCGGCCAGGGGCCCTGGGACCTGGTGCGCCAAGGCCTGGCCATGGTGCCCGAAGGCCGCGGCGTCTTCACACGCATGAGCATCCACGAGAACCTGCTCATGGGCGCCTTCGTGCGCAACGATGCCGAAGGCATCGCCGCCGACCTGGACCGCGTCTACACCCTGTTCCCGCGCCTCAAGGAACGGCAGGCCCAGCTGGCCGGCACGCTCTCCGGGGGTGAGCAGCAGATGCTGGCCATGGGTCGCGCCCTCATGAGCCGGCCACAGCTGCTGCTGCTGGATGAGCCCTCCATGGGCCTGAGCCCCATCATGGTCGACAAGATCTTCGAGGTCGTGCGCGAGGTGCATGGCCAGGGCACCACCGTGCTGCTCGTGGAACAGAACGCCAGCCGGGCACTCGGCATTGCCGACCGCGGTTACGTCATGGAGTCCGGCCTCATCACGCTCGACGGCCCGGCCGAGCAGCTGCTGCACGACCCGGCCGTACGCGCCGCCTACCTGGGCGAATAAGACCGCAGCTTGCTCGGATTTGTCGCCGTCATACCCATTGCGGTATAGGATGGCACCCGGCCCACATTTTGTTTTGTATGGAGCACATCATGATCAAACGCATCGGCCCGCTGATGCTGACCCTCGCCCTGGCCGGCGGTGCCAGCGCACAGGACGCCACCTTCCAGACCAAGACCCTGACCCCGGAGACCGCGCTCAAGGCCGCCCAGGTTGCGCTGGAGTCCTGTCGCAAGCAGGGCTACCAGGTGGCGGTGGCCGTGACCGACCGCGGCGGGCTGCTGCAGGTGCTGCTGCGCGACCGCTTTGCGGGTGCGCACACGGTGACGGTCGCCAGCGACAAGGCCTGGACAGCCGCCAGCTTTCGCCAGTCGACCCTGGACTTTGGCCGTGAAACCCAGGCCGGCAAGCCCATGAGCGCCATCCGCGACGTCCCTCGGGTCATTGCAGCCGGCGGCGGTCTGCCCATCGAGGGCGGCGGCAGCATGTTCGGCGCCATCGGCGTCTCAGGCGCACCGGGCGGTGAGGCCGACGAGGCCTGCGCGCGCGCGGGCATCAAGGCGATTGCTGACAGCCTGGAGTTCTGAGCCGATGCAGATCGACAGCCTGGACCATCTGGTCCTGACGGTCGCCGACATCGAGGCGAGTTGTGCCTTCTACAGCCGCGTGCTGGGCATGGAGGTTGTCACCTTCGGCCAGGGCCGCAAAGCCCTGGCTTTCGGCGCGCAGAAGATCAACCTGCACCAGGCCGGCAAAGAGTTCGAGCCCAAGGCGCAGCGGCCCACACCGGGCTCGGCCGACCTCTGCTTTCTCACGTCGGTGCCACTGGCCGATATGCAGGCGCATCTGGCGACCTGCGGCGTCACGGTGACGGAAGGCCCGGTGCAGCGTACCGGCGCGCAGGGGCCCATCCTCTCGGTCTACTTCCGCGATCCGGACCTCAATCTGATCGAGGTCTCGAACCGGATCTGACGCCAGACCCGGTCAGTCCACCTTGGCGCCGGAGGCCTTGACCACTTTCTCGTATTTGGCGAGTTCCGCCTTCATGAAACTGCCGAAGGCTTCGGGCGCGGTGGGCACGGGCTCGGCCATGAGCGCGGCAAAGCGCGTCTGCGTCTCGGGTGCCTGCAACGCCGCGACAAAAGCATGGTTCAGGCGCGCGAGAACTTCTTTGGGTGTGCCCGCAGGCGCGACCAGTCCCCACCAGGTGTCCACCGAGAATCCGGGCAGTGCCTCGGCCACGGCGGGAACCTGCGGCAGAGCGGGTGAACGCTTGAGCGTGGTGACCGCCAGGGCCTTGAGCTTGCCGGCGCGTATATTGGCCGAAGCGGTGGCCAGATTGTCGAAGTTGAAATCCACCTGGCCGCTGAGCAACGCAAGCTGTGCCGGGTTGCCACCGTTGTAGGGGATGTGCACGGCGTAGATGCCGGCCTGGGTCTTGAACAGCTCGCCGGCCAGATGGCCTGCGCTGCCATTGCCGCCGCTGCCGTAATTGAGCTTGCCGGGGTTGGCCCTGGCATAGGCGATCAGGTCCTGCAGGCTCTGGATGCCCAGGCGCTGCGCGGTCTCGGCGTTGATCACCAGCACATTGGGCACGCGCAGCATCTGGGTGATGGGCGCGAAATCTGCATCGGCCCGGTAGGGCATCTTGCTGTAGAGCCAGGGGTTGACCGCGTGTGTGGCCGTGGCCGCAATGCCGATGGTCAGGCCATCGGGCGCAGCCTTGGCCACCATATCGGCGCCGATATTGCCGCCCGCACCGGCACGGTTCTCGATGATGACGGTGCCCAGACTGTCCTTGACGCGCTCGGCCAGCACGCGTGCCGTGATGTCGATGGGGCCGCCCGGTGCATAGGGCACGACGAGTCGGATGGGCTTGGTCTGGGCCAGGGCCGACGCACTGGACAGGGCCATTGCGGCCAGGGCCAGGAGGGGGAAAAGGCGGCGTTTCATGATGCCGCCATTGTGCAGGTTTTGCGGCGCGGCAAGCAGAGCGCTACGCGCCATCAACATGATTTGTGGCTACGGCACGGCGCTGACGCGCCTTAACTTGGCTACGCCAAGTTAGCCTGCGCCGTTCACGTGGGGCTTGTGGTTCCGACCCGCTGCTAAAGCAGCTTAACTTTGCTGCGCAAAGTTAGTCTTCACCGCAAGCTCGGCGCTTAAGCGCCGAGCTTGTCCGCCTCGCTGGTGAAGGAGTCGGCGTAGAACTCTTCGTCGGGCAGGCCGGCCTGGGCGTAGTCACGGCGGGCGGACTCGATCACGATGGGTGCGCCGCAGGCATAGACCTGGTAGCCCGAGAGATCCGGATGGTCCTCGAGCACGGCCTGGTGCACGAAGCCCGTGCGGCCGGTCCAGCCGTCCTCGGGCAGAGCATTCGAGATCACCGGCACGTATTTCAGGTTGGGCATCTCGGCCAGCTTCTGCAACACCCAGTCGTTCAGGTACATGTCCTCGGGGCGGCGGCCGCCCCAGTACAGCGTGGCCGGTCGGGTGATGCCTTTGTGCTGCATCTGCTCGATCAGCGCCTTGATGGGCGCAAAGCCGGTGCCGGAAGCCAGCAGCACCATGGGCTTGTCGCTGTCCTCGCGCAGGAAGAAGCTGCCGTAGGGGCCCTCGATGCGCAGGATCTCCTTCTCCTTCATGGCGTTGAACACGTGGTCGGTGAACTTGCCGCCGGGCATGTGGCGGATGTGCAGCTCCATGGTCGCGCCCACCGGCGGATTGGCCGTGGGATTGCCCGCGCGCGTGTGCGGCGCATTGGCCATGGAATAGCTGCGGCGCGCGCCGTCGCGCAGCAGGAATTCGACGTACTGGCCGGCATGGAACTGGAAGTTGTCGTTGGCCGGCAGTTGCAAGACGAGGCGCATCACGTCGTGCGACAGGCGCGTCATCTCGTTCACGCGCACCGGCATCTTCTTGATCGGGAAGGCCCCGGCCTCGGTCACCTGGCGCGATTCGAGCACGACATCGCTCTGCGGCACGCCGCAGCAGGTCAGCACAAAGCCCGCGGCTTCTTCGGCGGCGCTCAGGGCCTTCTCCTGGTGCGGGCCGTGCACCACGGTGCCCGTGATCTTCTTGCACTTGCAGGAACCACAGGCCCCGTCCTTGCAACCATAGGGCAGGCCGATACCGGCACGGATACCGGCGGCCAGCATGGCCTCACCGGGCAAGACCTCGAAACTGCGGCCGCTGGGCTGCACGGTGACCTGGTGGGAAGACATCTTTTCGTTATCCTTGCGCGATCTTTTGAAACAGAAGACGCAATTTTGCCAGCCCTGAATACCCCCCTCGGCGCCCTGCCCATGCGCTTTCGGCGCAGCCGCCTGCTCATCGTGGGCTGCGGTGACGTGGGCCTGCGCGCCGCTGCCGCCGTGCCCCGGCGCGTGCGCGTGCTGGCGCTCACCTCCAGCCCCGAGCGCCGGGCCGAGTTGCGTGCGCGCGGCATCACGCCCCTGGCCGGCAATCTGGACCAGGCCGCCACCCTGCAGCGCCTGGCAGGCCTGGCCGATCGCGTGCTGCACCTGGCGCCGCCGCCTGGTGAGGGCACAGGTGATCCACGCACCCGAGCCCTGCTGCAGGCCCTGCGCCGGCGCACGCCGCCCCTGGCCCTGGTCTATGGCTCGACCAGCGGGGTCTACGGCGATTGCGGCGGTGCCTGGATCGACGAAACAGCCCCGCTGCGAGCCGGCACCGCGCGCGCCCAGCGGCGCGTGGCCGCCGAGAACGAAGTACGCTTTTTCGGCCGCAGCGCCGGCGTGCGCAGCAGCATCCTGCGCATCCCCGGCATCTACGCGCCGGACCGTGCCGGGGGCACGCCGCGCGAGCGACTGCTGCGCGGCACCCCCGTGCTGCGCCCCGAAGACGACGTCTACACCAACCACATCCATGCCCATGATCTGGCGCGCGCCTGCCTGGCCGCGCTCTGGCGTGGCGCGCCCCAGCGGGCCTACCACGCGAGCGACGACACGCAGCTCAAGATGGGGGACTACTTCGACCTGGCGGCCGGGCTCTATGGCCTGCCCCGGCCTGCGCGCCTGAGCCGCGCCGAAGCGGTGCGGCAGCTGCCGGCCATGCTGCTGAGCTTCATGAGCGAATCACGCCGGCTGGCAAACAGCCGGCTCAAGCGTGAATTGCGTCTCGGATTGCGCTACCCGACGGTGGCCCTCGGCTTGCGAGCCCCCTGAAATCGCCGGGATAATCACCGGCATGTTTCCCCCCCGGATTCTCCCGGCGGCCCCTCGCGGCGCGCGCGGCTTCACCCTGATCGAGCTGATCATGGTGATCCTCATCCTGGGCATTCTGGCGGTCTTCGTGCTGCCGCGCGCCGACCTGACCCGAGGCTTCCAGGAGGTGGGATTCCAGGATGCCGTGCGCGCGACGCTGGAGTACGCACGCAAGAGCGCGATCGCCGAACGACGCAATGTGCGCGTCACGCTGGCGGGCAACAACCTGACATTGACCATCGACAACGTCGGCCCCGAGGATCCGGGCGCTGGCAGCTTCCCGCGCCAGCTCGCCCTGCCCACGCCCGACCGCCACTGCGGCGGCGCGGCCCACCAGCTCTGCGCCCCACCCGGCATCACGCTGGGCGGCCCGGCCACACTGGACTTCAGCCCCCTGGGGCGAGCCAGCGCCGCGGCCACCTACACCATGACGGACCAGCCCGATATCAACGTGGTGGCGGAGACCGGCCATGTGCGCTGAAGTCCGTCGCCTGCCGCACCACGCCCAGCGCGGCCTGACCTTTGTCGAGCTGATCTTCTTCATCGTCGTCGTCACGGTGGGGCTGGCCGGCATCCTGACCGTGCTCGACGTCAGCACCAGCCGCAGCGCCGACCCCATGGTGCGCAAGCAGATGCTCGTGATCGCCGAAGGAGTAATGGAAGAGGTGCGGCTGCAGTCCTTCGGCTGGTGCGACCCGGACGACGCCAACGCCACCACCGCCACCACCGCCGCTGGCTGCGCAGGTGGCACGCCGGCCGAGATCCGCGGCGACGGGCTCAATCCCTGGGACCAGGTCACGGACTACAACGGCGCGGCGATCAACACCAGCCTGGCCGGCACGGCCTTCCCGGCCGGCTACAGCGCCGCCGTGCAGGTCCTGGCCGGCGATGACCTCGGAGGCATCGCCGGGGGCGAGGCCCTGCGCATCCGAGTCACGGTGAACTACCCCCCGCTGAACGAGACCCTGGTGCTCGAAGGCTACCGCACGCGCTACGCGCCCAACGCCCTGCCATGAAGACTGCGCGCCTCCACGCCTTACCGCACCGCATGGCCGGCTTCACGCTGGCGGAGTCGGTGATCGTCATCCTGATCACGGGCATCCTGGCTGCTGTAGTGGCCATCTTCATCCGCGCGCCGGTGCAGGGCTATTTCGACACGGTGCGCCGCGCCGAGCTCACCGACCAGGCCGACCTGGCCCTGCGCCGCATCACGCGTGACGTACGCCTGGCCCTGCCCAACAGCGTGCGGCTCAGCACGGCAGGCGGCGTCCATTACATCGAGTTCATCATGACGCGCTCGGGCGGACGCTACCGCGACGTCAGCGACGGCTCGACCGGCGGCGATTTCCTGAGCTTCACCAATGCCGCCGACCTGAGCTTCGACGTGCATGGCCCGCTGCCGGCCATGACGCCGGGCCTGGACTTCTTCGTCGTCTTCAACCTTGGTCCGGGCAACGCCCCGGCCAATGCCTATGCCAACGGCGACGCCTGCGCCAACTGCAACCGTGCCCGCGTCACCGGCGTCGCGGGCAACACCGTCACGCTGGCCACCAACCCCTTCGCCAGCCAGGCCCCACCCCTGTCCTCGCCCAACGGCCGCTTCCAGGTCGTGCCCGGCGATGTGCGCGCCGTTACCTACAGCTGCCCCGTGGCCGGCGCGGCTGCCGGCAACCTGACGCGCCACTGGAACTACGGCTTCTTCGCCGCCCAGCCCACGCCGCCCGGCGGCAGCCAGGCCCTGCTCGCCACGGGCGCCAACTGCGCCGTGAGCTACGCACCGGCCGTCGGCGGGCGCCATGGCCTGCTGGAGATCCGGCTCAGCCTGAGTGCGGGGGCCGGGGCCACCGTGGAGACCGTGGTGCTGCAACAGCAGATCCGGGTGGACAACGCACCATGACAACCGCCCACGCCCTGCAACAGCGCCTGCAACGCGGCTTCACCGCGATCTCGGCCATCGTCATCCTGGTCGTGCTCGTGGCCCTGGGTGCCTTCATCGTTTCCGTGTCCACGAGCCAGCAAACAGGTTCGGCCCAGGATGTGCTGGGTGTACGCGCCTACGAGGCCGCACGCTCGGGCATCGAATGGGGCCTGTACCAGCAGCTGCGTAACGGGAGCTGTGTCGGAGCCGCCAGCTTCGTGCCACCCGCGCCCACCCTGGCCGGCTATACCGTCACCGTAAGCTGCGCCGCCACGCCCGGCACCAGTGGCGGACCCGTCACCTACACCGTGGTCTCCACGGCCTGCAACCAGCCGGCAGGCGCAGCACCCGGCACCTGCCCTAATCCGGCCCCGGGTCAACGCTATGTCGAGCGGCGTCTGGACGTGAGCTTCAATCAGTGATGACCAACCGGAGACCATCTTGAAACGCCTGTCCCGACTGATCCCGCTCACGCTGGCGCTCCTGTGCGTTCCGGTTGCGAGCGCATGGGCACAGACCGCCACGGTCACGGCGACGCCGGGCACCTGCGTCAACGCTAACAACCCCAGCGGGACCGTGAACTGGGGGACGCCGGGCAATGCCCAGGCGCAGGACGGCACCTCTACCACAGCGGGCCTGTCCAATAACCAGATCACGAACTATCTTCAGTGCTCCGATTACGGCTTCACGGTTCCAGCAGGAGCGACCATCAACGGCATCACCGTCACCGTACGTCGCAGCACCAACAACACCGGCGGCAACCCGCGTGATTTTTCTGTCCAGCTGCTCAAGTCCGGTACCCTGCAGACCACCAACAAGGCCAGCGCCAGCACCTACCCCACCACCCTCACCAACGTGAGCTATGGCGCCACGAACGACCTCTGGGGTAATACCTGGACGCCTGCCGACATCAACGACAGCGGTTTCGGCGTGTCATTTGCCACCCGGCGGGATGGCGGCGGCGGTACCCGTACGATCAGTGTCGACATCATCAGCGTCGATGTGACCTACAGTGACAACATCCCTCCGACCGTGTCGTCCATCGCCCGGGCAGACGCCAGCCCCACCAACGGCGCCGCCACCGTGTCATGGACGATCACCTTCAGCGAAGCCGTGACGGGCGTCAACGCGGCCGATTTCGTCCTGGTACAGGCGGGCGGGGTCAGCGGTGCCAGCATCACCTCCGTCAGCGGCGGTGGCGCGAGCTGGACGGTCACGGCCAACACTGGCAGCGGAACCGGTACCCTGGGGCTGAACCTGGTCGATGACGACTCGATCCGTGACCTGGCCAGCAACCGCCTGGGAGGGACGGGCAACGGCAACGGCAATTTCACGGGCGCGGTCTACACCGTGACCGCCGTGCCCTGCAACCCACCCGCCAACATCCCGGTCGGCATCACCGTGGCCTGCGTCTGCGACAACTTCAACCGCACCACGCTCAACCCGTCGACCATCTTCGGTCAGGACTGGATCACCTCCATCAGCGACAGCACGGGCATCCTGCCCAGCATCATCAACGCCAACTATCTGCGCCTGACCAACAACACCGGCAACAACGCCAAGGCCGCCACCGTGCCCTCGGCCTTCCCAGCCGCCGGCAACTACATCTCGGTCGAGTTCAACCACTACGCCTACAACGGCACGGGGGCCGACGGCATCGCCGTGACCCTATCGGACTACAACGTACCGGCTGTGCCCGGTGCCTACGGCGGCTCGCTGGGCTATGCCCAGCAGACGGCAATCAACGGCTTTGCCGGTGGCTGGATCGGTGTGGCGCTGGATGAATACGGCAATTACCAGAACCCGACCGAGGGACGTCTGGGCGGCCCGGGCTTTCGCGTGGAATCCGTTGGCATCCGCGGCTCGGGCAGCGGTACCACGGGCTACCGCTGGCTGCAAGGCACGGCCGCCAACCTGAGCCCCCCCATTGACGTGGCCGGCACCACACGCGGCCCCGGCCACCGCTACCAGATCGTGGTGGATGCGCGCAATGCGGGCGCGCCCACACCCCAGACCTTCGTGACCGTGAACCGCGACACTTCGGGCACGGGCAGCAACTACACCGCCCTCATCCCCTCCTTCGACGCCTTCGCGCGCGCCGTCACCCTGGGCTTCACCCAGGCACCGGTGCCGGCCAACTGGCAGATCTCCTTCACGGGCTCGACCGGTGGGTCCACCAATATCCACGAGATCGGCGCGCTGCGCATCTGCGCACAGACCATCGTGCCACCCAGTGGCGGCGTGGCCTCGGGCTTTGCCGTGATCGACGAGGCCTACGGCACACCGCCCATCGCCGTGCAGAACTACCTGACGGGTCGCATCTACACCAAGGTCGCGGGTACGCCCTTCAAGCTCAACGTCGCGGCCATCAACAACAACCAGGTCCAGACCGGCTATGTGCTGGCGGGCAGCCGCAACGTGGACGTCAAGCTCGTCGACAACAGCGACGGCGTCTGCGTGCTCAACAGCAGCCAGGCCAACTACTGCAGCGCGACCTGCCGGGCCAAGCCAGCCGTCAGCGGCGGCAGCCAGACGCTGAGCTTCGTGCCCTCCAATGCGGGCCAGCGCCAGAGCACGGATTTCACCATTCCAGGCGCCTGGAGCAACCTCGTGGCCATCGTCAGTGACGGCACCACCACGGCCTGCTCCACCGACGCCTTCGCGGTGCGCCCGCCGCGCTTCGACACTCTCAGCAGCACGGCCAGCAATGCGGCATCCACGGGACTGCCCACATTCCGCGCCGGCACCGACACCTTCGGCATGACCGTCGGCACAGCCACCACAGGCTATGCCGGTGCAGCCGCCGTGCCCACCATCAACCCGGCCGGCGTGGCGGCCAATGCCGCGGGCTGGACCGTGGGCAGCATCGCTCCGGGCAGCTTCCCTGCAGCGGTCGCATCGAGCTCCACCGGCAGCACCTTCACCTACAGCGAGGTAGGCCAGTTCCGACTCCTGGGCTACGACCCGGCCGTGAACACCAGCAGTGCGCGCGGTATCCATGACAGCACATGGACCGCAGTGGATCAGAGCACACAGGACTGCATTGCCGGCAGCTACGCCAACACCCGGGACACCAGCGGCACTTTCGCCAGCAATACCAACTATGGCAAGTACGGCTGCCTCTTCGGACTCGGTGCCGACAGCGCCCTGTTCGGTCGTTTCATCCCGGACCGCTTCGTCCTGACCTCGGGCAGTGTCATGCCGGCCTGCAACGACATCAACCCGGCCACGCGTGATTTCACCTACATGGGCCAGGCCCGGCTGGGCATGGCCTACCGGCTGGAGGCGCGCAACGGTGCCAACGGCATCACGCAGAACTACGACGCCACACGCGCGGCGGTGGTCGCCCCCACCGTGGTCGCCGAGGACCAGGGCGCTGCCAACCAGAGCTGCAACCTCGCCGCCCGCCTCACAGGCCTGCCCACCGCAACCTGGACCGCCGGGGTCTACAACGCCACCACCGCCACCGCCGTGTTCAGTCGCCCGGCCACGGCCGCACCGGGCACCCTCAACGCCAGCACGCCGGCCCTGTGCACGACCACGCTGCCCAATGCAGGTAATCCCTTCTGGGACTTGGACATCGGCGTGCTCGTGAACGACGGCACGGCCAGCATGGCCGGCGCCAATATGCATGCCGGTACCACGGGCGTGTGCAGCGGCACGGGCTGCAACGCCATCCGGCTCGGCAGCACGGGCATGGTGCTGGGGCGCCTGAACCTGCTCAATGCCTATGGCTCGGACGCCCTGCCCCTGCTGGTACCGGTGCGCGCCGAATACTGGAACGGCAGCAGCTGGCAGCTCAATACCGAGGACCGCTGCACCACGCTGAGCGCGAGCAATCTGGCCGTGGGCAACACGGTGAGCAGCAGCGGCCTGAGCGTCACCAGCGCCAGCCTGGCCCTGAGCCCCTCGCCCACGATGAGCGGCGGCCTGACCAGCTTCCGTATCAACCCGGCCGTCAAGGGCCCGGGCAGCGTGGACGTGGTGCTCAACCTGGGTCTGGGCGTGGACGCCAACACCGACTGGTGCGGCGCCTGGACTTCAGGCCCGGCAGCCGGTACGGGCACCGCGCCGGTACCCGACCTGAGCTTCATGAGCGCGCAATGGTGCGGTGCCAATGCCGATCGCGCGCCAGCCGCACGCCTGCGATTCGGCAGCCCGCGCGCGCCCTTCATCTACCTGCGCGAGCGGTACTAGGGCCTGTTCACACGAATTTCTCAAGATGCGTTGCGGAACAAAAAAGCCATGCGGTAGGCGCGTGGATGCCGCCGGGGTAACCCCCGGCAAGTCCGCGCAACACCCCGCATGGCTTTTTTTGGCCACAACCCGAAGGGAACAGGGTGCAAACGGCGCCACTCGTTGTTGTGCTCCTCGCCCAGACGGCCAGTCTGGGCTTCGTCGCGCGCCTAGATTGGCGTCGTTTGCACCCTGTTCGCACTTGAGAAATTCGTGTGAACAGGCCCTGAAAAAACAAAAGCCGCACAGAGCGAACTCTGTGCGGCCGGTATCTGGTGCCTCGGGTCGGAATCGAACCGACACTCCTTTCGGAACCGGATTTTGAGTCCGGCGCGTCTACCAATTTCACCACCGAGGCGGGGAGGGTCACTCGCAGGGAATGAAGGCAGAAATTATGGCACAGTGGTGGCCATGAAGTACCCCACGATCGAAGACGCCATCGGCAAGACGCCGCTGGTGGCGCTGCAGCGCATAGGCGCCGCTGACAACCAGGCCCGCGGCAACGTCGTCCTCGGCAAGCTCGAAGGCAACAACCCGGCGGGCTCGGTCAAGGACCGCCCGGCCCTCTCGATGATCCAGCGCGCCGAGGAGCGCGGCGACATCCAGCCCGGCGACACGCTGATCGAGGCCACCTCGGGCAACACCGGCATCGCCCTGGCCATGGCCGCCGCCATCAAGGGCTACCGCATGGTGCTCATCATGCCGGAGGACCTGTCCATCGAACGCGCCCAGACCATGAAGGCCTTCGGCGCCGAACTCATCCTCACGCCCAAATCCGGCGGCATGGAGTATGCGCGCGACCTCGCCGAGCAGATGGAGAAAAGCGGCAAGGGCCGCGTGCTCGACCAGTTCGCCAACGCCGACAACCCGCGCATCCACTACGAGACCACGGGCCCCGAGCTCTGGGAGCAGACGGGCGGGCGCATCACGCACTTCGTCAGCGCCATGGGCACCACGGGCACCATCACCGGCGTCTCGCGTTTCCTCAAGGAAAAGAACCCGGCCATCCGGATCATCGGTGCCCAGCCCAGCGAGGGCTCGCGCATTCCGGGCATCCGCAAGTGGCCGCAGGAGTACCTGCCCAAGATCTACGATCCCAGCCGTGTGGACGAGCTGGTCTATGTGAGCCAGAGCGACGCCGAGGAGATGTGCCGGCGCCTGGCACGCGAGGAAGGCATCTTCGCCGGCATCTCGGCAGCCGGCGCCTGCTGGGTCGCGCAGCAGATCGCGGCCACGGTGGAGAACGCCACCATCGTCTTTATCGTCTGCGACCGCGGTGATCGCTATCTGTCGACGGGCGTGTTTCCGGCCTGACGCCCGGCGATGAGCGAGGCTTACCGCTACTGCCCAGCCTGCGCCACGCCCCTGGCCGCCATCAGCCTGATGGAGGACGGGGGCGCCAAAGAGCGCCTGCGCTGCCCAAGCTGCGGCTGGACCCACTGGAACAACCCGGTGCCCGTGCTGGCGGCGGTAGTGGAGTACCAGGGCCAGATCCTGCTGGCGCGCAACGCGGCCTGGGAAGGCAAGATGTACGCGCTGATCACGGGCTTCATGGAAGCGGGCGAAACGCCGCAGGAGGGCATCGCCCGTGAGATCGCAGAAGAGACCAATCTGCGCGCGCTGGAGCTGAACCTCATCGGCGTCTACGACTTCCAGCGCATGAACCAGCTCATCGTGGCCTACCACGCGCGCTGCGAGGGCGAGGTGCGTCTCTCGCCCGAGCTCGTGGACTACCGGCTGTTCACGCCAGACAAGGTGAGGTGCTGGCCGGCTGGCACCGGCTACGCCCTGGCCGACTGGCTGCGCTCGCGCGGGCATGAACCCCAGTTCATCGAGTGGTCGCGCCCGCCTGCCCCCACGCCGGACGGCTGATGCGCGGATTGCTTAAAATTCAGCCAGTTTGACCTATCTGGACCTGTGATGAACGCTGACCGAGAACTCGACACCCGCGGCCTGAACTGCCCCCTGCCCATCCTCAAGGCCAAGAAGGCCCTGGCTGAAATGCAGAGTGGCCAGACCCTGAAAGTCGTTGCCACCGACGCCGGTTCGGTGCGGGACTTCGCGGCCTTTGCCAAGCAGACGGGCAATGAACTGCTGGAACAGAGCACCGAGGGCAAGGACTACATCCACGTCCTCAAGCGCCGCTGAGAACTTACGAATAAATCTACTGCGCGACCCGATCGCCGCGTTGGGCGGTGCTCTGAATCCTCACGTACCTTGAGTACGTTCCGGTTCCTGCGCTCCGTCCGCCTTGCGCTCGGGCCGCTCGCTACGATTTCTTCGCAAGTTCCAGATCGATCTCAGACCTTGAGCGACTTTAGATAATCGCGGAAACGCGTGCCCACCTCGGGGTGCGCGAGGGCCAGCTCCACCGTGGCCTCCAGAAAACCTTCCTTGCTGCCGCAGTCGTAGCGCTTGCCCGTGTAGGTGTAGGCGTAGGCGGCTTCGTGCTTGAGCAGGCCGGCAATGCCGTCGGTGAGCTGGATCTCGCCGCCCGCGCCGCGCGGCTGCTGGCGGATCTGCTCGAAGACCGCCGGCGTGAGGATGTAGCGGCCGGCCACAGCCAGACGTGAAGGCGCAGCCTCCGGGGCGGGCTTCTCGACCATGCGCTCGATCTGCAGCAGGCGCTCGCCCGCGGGCGTGCCCGCCACGATGCCGTAGCGGCGCACCTGATCCTGCGGCACTTCCTGCACCGCCAGCACCGAACGGCCCAGACGCTGGAAGACTTCGGCCATCTGCACCAGCACGGGCTGGCCGCCCGGCGGGCCGATCATCAGGTCGTCGGCCAGCAGCACGGCAAAGGGCGCGCCTTCGGTCAGATGCTCGGCGCAGAGCACCGCATGCCCCAGGCCGAGCGCGCGCGGCTGGCGCACATAGGAACAGAGCATGTCCTCGGGCTGCACCGAACGCACGATGTCCAGCAAGGCCTGCTTGCCCGCCTGCTCGAGCTCGTTCTCCAGCTCGTAGGCGGTGTCGAAGTGGTCCTCGATGGCGCGCTTGTTGCGACCCGTCACGAAGACCATGTGGCGGATGCCGGCCGCATAGGCCTCCTCCACCGCGTACTGGATCAGCGGCTTGTCGACGACGGGCAGCATTTCCTTGGGCGCGGCCTTGGTGGCCGGCAGGAAACGCGTGCCCAGGCCGGCCACGGGAAAGACGGCGGTTTTGATTTTTTGCGTCATGCCCCGATTCTCCCCGTGAAATATGTCAGTTCCGTCACTTGAGACGGCTGAGTTGATCCTTGATCTTGGCCAGCGTGGCCGTGAAATCGGCCACGCGCTTGTTCTCCTGCTCGATCACGGCCGGCGGCGCCTTGGCCACGAAGGCCTCGTTGGACAGCTTGGCCCTGGCCTTGGCAATCTCACCCTCCAGGCGCGTGGCCTCCTTGCCCAGGCGCGCCTTCTCAGCCGCCACGTCCACCTCCATGTGCAGGCACAGGCGAGCCTCACCGACCACAGCCACGGGGGCAGCCTGCGCGGCAGCCACCCACTCGGCTTCGGTCGCGAACACGTTGACCTCGCTGAGCTTGGACAGGGCCTGCAGCACCGGCGCCCACTGGGTGATGAAAGCGGCTTCATTCGCATTACCCGCCAGCGCGTAGAGCGGCAGGCGCGTCGAGGGCGAGACGTTCATCTCGCCGCGCAGGTTGCGGCAGGCATCGACGAACTGGCGCAGGCGAGCCACCTCGGCCATGGCGGCGGCATCGATGCGTTCGGGCTGAGCCACCGGGTAGGCCGCCACGCTGACGGACTCGCCCGCGCGGCCGGCCACCGGCGCGACCTTCTGCCACAGCTCCTCGGTGATGAAGGGGATCAGCGGATGCGCCAGGCGCAGGATGGTCTCCAGCGTGCGGATCAGGGTGCGGCGCGTGCCGCGCTGCTGCGCGGCGTTGCCACCGTTGACCTGCACCTTGGCGATCTCGAGGTACCAGTCGCAGAACTCGTTCCAGACGAAGTCGTAGATGGTGTTGGCCACCACGTCCAGGCGGTAGTCGGCAAAGCCCTGCGCCACCTGGGCCTCGACCTGCTGCAGCAGCGAGACGATCCAGCGGTCGGCCGCGCTGAACTCCAGGTAGCCACCGGGCACGCACTCCTCCGCGCCGTGTTCCTTGAGGCCGCAGTCCTGGCCCTCGCAGTTCATCAGTACGAAACGCGTGGCATTCCAGAGCTTGTTGCAGAAGTTGCGGTAACCCTCGCAGCGCTTGCTGTCGAAGTTGACGCTGCGGCCCAGCGTGGCCATGGCGGCGAAGGTGAAACGCAGCGCGTCGGCGCCGTAACCGGGAATGCCCTCGGGGAATTCCTTCTCGGTGTTCTTGCGCACCTGGGGCGCGCTCTCGGGGCGGCGCAGGCCCTGGGTGCGCTTTTCGAGCAGAGGTGCGAGCGCGATGCCGTCGATCAGGTCCACCGGGTCCAGCACATTACCCTCGGACTTGCTCATCTTCTTGCCCTGTGCGTCGAGCACCAGGCCGTGGATGTAGACGTGCTTGAAGGGCACCTTGCCGGTGAAATGGGTCGTGAGCATGATCATGCGTGCGACCCAGAAGAAGATGATGTCGTAGCCGGTGACCAGCACGCTGGAGGGCAGGTAGAGGTCGAAATCTTCCGTCTGCTCAGGCCAGCCCATGGTGCTGAAGGGCACGAGACCTGAGGAGTACCAGGTGTCGAGCACGTCCTCGTCACGCACCAGCTTCTTGCCCGGTGCCTGGGCCTGGGCCTCGGCCTCGCTGCGCGCCACGTAGACCTGGCCGTCCTCGTCGTACCAGGCCGGGATCTGGTGGCCCCACCAGAGCTGGCGCGAGATGCACCAGTCCTGGATGTTGTTCATCCACTGGTTGTAGGTGTTGACCCAGTTCTCGGGCACGAACTTCACCTGGCCCGTGGCCACGGCGTCGATGGCCTTCTGCGCAATGCTCTTGCCCGTGGGATCTTTATCACTCACCTTGCTCGTGGCTACGAACCACTGGTCGGTGAGCATGGGCTCGACAACCTGGCCCGTGCGCGTGCAGATGGGCACCATGAGCTTGTGCTTCTTGGTCTCGACCAGCAGGCCCTGGGCCTCGAGGTCCTTGACGATGGCTTTGCGCGCCACGAACCGGTCCAGGCCACGGTAGGCCTCGGGCGCGTTCTCATTGATGGTGGCCTGCAGCGTGAGGATGCAGATCATCTCCAGCTTGTGACGCTGACCCACCTGGTAGTCGTTGTAGTCGTGCGCGGGTGTGACCTTGACCACACCGGTGCCGAAGGCCTTGTCCACGTAGTCGTCGGCAATCACGGGGATCTCGCGGCCCACCAAGGGCAGTTTGACCTTCTTGCCGATCAGATGCTTGTAGCGCTCATCCTCGGGGTGCACCATCACGGCCACGTCGCCCAGCATGGTCTCGGGGCGGGTGGTGGCCACGACCAGGCTGTCCGAGCCATCGGCCAGCGGGTAGCGGATGTGCCAGAGCGAACCGTCCTTCTCTTCGCTCTCGACCTCGAGGTCCGAGACGGCGGACTGCAGCACCGGGTCCCAGTTCACCAGGCGCTTGCCGCGGTAGATGAGGCCCTGCTCGTAAAGGCGCACAAAGGTTTCCGTGACGACTCTGGAGAGCTTGTCGTCCATGGTGAAGTACTCGCGGCTCCAGTCCACGCTGTCGCCCAGGCGGCGCATCTGGGTGGTGATGGTGTTGCCGCTCTGCTCCTTCCACTCCCAGACGCGGGCCACGAAGTTCTTGCGGCCCAGGTCGTGGCGGCTGATCTTCTGCTCCTGCAGCTGGCGCTCCACCACGATCTGCGTGGCAATGCCCGCGTGGTCCGTGCCGGGGATCCAGGCCGTGTTGGCCCCCGACATGCGGTGGTAACGCGTGAGCGAGTCCATGATGGTCTGGTTGAAGGCGTGACCCATGTGCAGCGTGCCCGTGACGTTGGGCGGCGGCAGCTGGATGGCGAAGGACGGCGCGCCTGCCCTGGCCTGGCCTGTGCCGCGGAAACCGGCTTTGCCGTAGCCGCGTTTTTCCCACTCGGGGCCCCAATGCGCCTCGAGCGCGGCGGGTTCGAAGGACTTGGACAGGCTGTTGAGGCCCGGTTGCTGGACGGTGTCGGTCATGGTGTGAATCTGGAATGCAAAAACGGCACCCGCGGGTGCCGTTGCAGGGGCAGGCTGGAAACTGTCCTGATTTTACCGGGCCAAGGGCCGAGAGACGGCCTCAGGCCGCCTGCGGCAACTGGCGGGCCGCCGCGATGCATGCGGCCAGCACATCCTTGCTGCCGACCTGGTTGGCCAGCAGCAGGATCAGGCGGGCATTGAGCAGCTCCGACTGCTCACGGGACAGGCCGGCGTGCGCGTCCAGCAGCTGCTCGTAGAAACCGTCCGCGTCCTGCAGGTTGGGGGTGGTTTTCATCTTCAGTTCCTCAGGGCTGGATACCGATGGCCTTCTCGATGGCCTGGATCAGGGCCGTGTCCACGCTTTCGCCCGTGGCGGCGATGTACGCGTCGGGCCGCAGCAGGGCCCAGGCGTGGCCGAAGACATGGCAGGCGCCCTGCAGGTGTCCCACGGGGTCGATCACATGCTCCCTGGCCTGCGGGGGCGTCTGGGGCCCCAGCACCTGCACGCAGCACACGGGCGCCGCGCTGGCGAGATGGCGCAGGCGCTGCGCCGCTGCCTGGGAGATGTCGCCGAACACCAGCACCAACAGCCGTCCACCGGCCCAGGCCACCAGATCGTTGACATGGCCCACGCTGCCGTCGGCCCAGCGAAACGCCACGTTCTGCACCGATAGCCCACCCGTGCGCTCGCAGATGCTGGACTGGGTGTAGCTGTTGGCCACGGCCATGCGCCCCGTGTTGATCAGCGTGCGCGCAAACGGGTACTGCCGCGCCAGGCTGATGGCCGCACTGCGGAAGGTGCGCTCCATGCCCTCGGCGGGGCGCAGGAAGCGCGTGGTGCGCGCCGTGACCTGCACGTTCTGCGCCGCGGCTTCATGACGCTCCTCGTGGTAGCTGTCGAGCAGGCTGTCGGGCGCCAGGCCGCGCAGCACGGCGGCCAGCTTCCAGGCCAGGTTGTCGGCATCGGCCACGCCGGTGTTGCCACCGCGCGCCCCGAAGGGGCTGACGATCTTGGCCGCGTCGCCCATGAAATAGACCCGGCCCACACGGAGCTGGTCCAGACACTGGCTGCGGTAGGCATAGGGGCCGACCCAGACGATCTCGCAATCCACCCCCGGGCCGAACTGTCCCTTGAGCCGCTCGCGCACCACCTCCTCCCGGCTCACGGCCTCGGGATCGGCGTTGGGCTCCATCTGGTAGTCGATGCGCCAGACGCCGTCGGCCATCAGGTGCTGCCAGACCGCGCGGTTGTGGTTGAAGGGCGCCTCGATCCAGGTGTGCCGCTCCTTGGGCGGCATGGTCTTGAAGCGCACATCGGCGATGCACCATCGGTCGTCACCGCGCCGCGACTGCATGCCCACGCCGGTCCAGGCGTGGAAGGGGCTGTGCGAGCCGCTGGCGTCGATCACATGGCGGGCCTGCAGCGTATAGCGCCCGGCCGGCGTCTCGACGTCGAGCTCGGCATGGTCATCGCGCTGCCGCAGACCGGTGACGCGGGATTTCCAGCGCAGGTCCACCCCGCCCAGTTCGTGGATGCGCTCGACCAGGTAGCCCTCGATGTAGAACTGCTGGATGTTGATGAAGGGCGGCTGGGCCGAAAGGCTGTAGCTGCTGTTCTGCCGCAGGTCGAAGGCATAGACCTCGTCCTGGCCCGCGAAGGTACGGCCCACGCTCCACTGGATGCCCTTGGCGGCGATGCGCTCGTACACGCCGAGGCGCTCGAAGATCTCCAGCGACTTCTGCGTGTAGCAGATGCCGCGCGAAGCCGCGCCCTTGACACCCACGCTGTTGTCCTCGTCGAGCAGCACCGCCGGGATCCCCAGCCGCGCCAGACCGCAGGCCAGCGTCAGCCCCGTGATGCCGGCGCCGACGATGACGATGTCATGGCGCCGGACCTCGCCGGTCTTGAGTTCCGGCGGTTCGACGAAGGGGTACTCGGGCAGGGCGTAGCCCGTGCCCTCGCTGAACTCGTAGCCATTCGTGTAGGCAGGATCGCGCCAGGCCGCGCCCATGATCAGACCCTGGCCGCCGGCCGGCCACCCGCCTCGGGCCGGTCGTTCTGCTGCGGCTTGAGCGGTGCGCCGGTCTTGCCGGCCGCGCGCTCGGCGCGCCAGACCTGCTTGCGGGCAGTCCATTCGTCGAGGCGCGCATGCGCGGTCTTGCTCTCCTGCAGCATCTGGAACTCGTCGGCCAGCTGGGCCGAGAGTTCGAGCCGGATGCCATTGGGATCGAAGAAATAGATGCTCTTGAAAATGTGGTGATCGGTTACGCCGATGACCTCGACCCCATGCGCCTGCAGCCGTGCCTTCATGGCCTCGAGCTGCGCGATGCTGTCGACGCGGAAGGCGATGTGGTTGACCCAGCGCGGCGTGTTCGGACTGGGCTCGGCGGCCACGTCGTCGCCGAGGTCGAAGAAGGCGATGAAGGAGCCGTCCTGCAGGCGGAAGAAGAAGTGTGTGTAGGGACAGTACTCCCCCGTGCTGGGCACGTGGTCGCTCTGGATGATGTGGTACAGCGGCAGGCCCAGGATGTCCTCGTAGAAGTGGCGCGTCTCCTCGGCATCACGCGCGCGATAGGCGTAATGGTGCAGCTGCTGGATGGGTGGGGGCGGCGGCAGCTGGGCGGCCCGGGGCAGGGTGTTGGACATGCGGTTGTCTCCGGCGAAGAATTCACTGATGCGTAATGCGTTTACTTTAGCGTAAAAGACCGGCAAGTCGAAGCGCGCTGACCGCCCAGCGTACGCGGCTAAACTCGACCGCCATGACGTCTGCTTCCCGCCTGCGCGCACTGCTGCCCTTTCTGGGCTGGCCGCGCCCCACGGCCCAGCTCCTGTGCAGCGAAGCCCTGGCCGGTCTGGCTGTGGGCCTGATGGTGATCCCGCAGGGCGTGGCCTATGCCGTGCTCGCCGGCATGCCGCCCGTGACCGGCATCTATGCCTCCATCCTGCCGGCCCTGGTGGCCGTGCTCTTCAGCGCCTCGACGCGGCTCTCGGTCGGCCCCACGGCCCTGTCCTGCCTGCTGATCAGCGCCGGCCTCACGGGCCTGGCCCAGCCGGGTTCGGCCGAATGGGTGCAGCTGGCTATCTGGCTGGCCCTGCTCTCGGGCCTGCTGCAGCTGCTGCTGGGTTTCATGCGCTTCGGCTGGCTGCTCAACCTGGTCAACGCGCCCGTACTCACGGCCTTCACCCAGGCCGCGGCCCTGCTCATCATCAGCTCGCAGCTGCCCGACCTGCTGGGCCTGCGCGACTGGCAACAGCTCGCAACGGCCGGCCTGCAGGCCTGGCACCTGCCCTCACTGGCTTTCGCGGCCTGGGCACCCTGGCCCTGCTGATTGCGGCGCGGCGCTGGCGCCCGACCTTTCCCTCGGTGCTGCTCATCGTGCTGGCTGCAGCCGGGCTCTCGCACTTTCTGGGCTTTGAGGCAACGGGTGGCGCCGTGGTCGGCGCCCTGCCCGCCGGCCTGCCCGCGCTCACGCTGCCCACGCTACCGAATCTGAACGTGCTGGGCCAGCTGCTGCTGCCCACGCTGGTCATCACCCTCGTGAGCTTTCTCGAGACCGCGTCCAGCGCCAAGGTGGACAACGAGGGCCGCGGCACGCGCTGGAACCAGGACCAGGATCTGATCGGCCAGGGTCTGGGCAAGATCGCGGCCGGTTTCAGCGGTGCCTTCCCCACCAGTTCCTCCTTCTCACGCTCGGCCCTCAACCTCTACGCCGGGGCGCAGACCGGCTGGGCCACGGTGTTCTCGGCCGTGGTGGTGCTGGTCGCGCTCTGGGTGCTGATTCCCGTGCTGCGCCATGTGCCCCAGGCCGTGCTGGCGGCCATCGTGGTCGCGGCCGTGCTGGGCCTGCTCAAGCCGCGCGAGTTCGCGCGCCTGTGGCGCATCGCGCGCGTGGAAGCGGTGATCGCCGCCCTCACCTTCGGCATCACCCTGGCGGTCTCGCCCCAGTTGCACTGGGGCGTGCTGGCAGGCGTGCTGATGTCCCTGAGCTACTTCCTCTACCAGCGCCTGCACCCGCGCATCATCGAAGTGGGCCTGCACCCGGACGGCAGCCTGCGCGACCGCCATCTGTGGAAGTTGCCGCCGCTGGCGCCCGACACCTATGCCCTGCGCATGGACGCCGCGCTGGACTTCGCCGCCGCAGCCGAGTTCGAACGCAACGTGGTCGAGTACCTGGCCCTCCATCCGGGCACCCGCCATGTCTGCCTGTTTGCCCAGCCCATCAACCACATCGACAGCACGGGCGTCGACGCCTTCCTCAAGCTGAGCAAGCAGCTGCGTGAGCAAGGCGTTCTGCTGCACATCAGCGGGATGAAGCTGCCGGTGGAGAAGACCCTGCTGCAGGCCGGCTGGCAACTGGCCGACCCGGGCCACCGGCTCTACCGCACCGAAACTGAAACCGTCACCGCGCTGCGCGAGCTGCCCCAGACCTCCCAGGCCTGATCGCAAGGCGCCTCGATCCGCAGCGCCGTGCCGCTGACCGGGTGCGTCAGTTCCAGCCGCAGCGCGTGCAGCCAGAGCCGCTGCACGCCCAGCAGCTCGGCCACCGCGCGATTCAAGGGTCCCTTGCCATGGGTGGCGTCGCCGAGGATGGGATGGGCGATGTGCTTCATGTGGCGGCGCAGCTGGTGCCGGCGGCCCGTCACGGGCTGCAGTTCGACGAGCGCGCAGCGCGTCGCGGGAAAACCGCCGTAGGGCAGCGGCAGTTCGTGGCGCGCCAGCGTGCGGTAGCGCGTCTGCGCGTCCTGCACCTCGGTGCGGCCGACCCGGGCATCGTCTTCCAGACGCCTGAGCGGATGATCCACCAGGCCCTCGGCAGCCGGCCAGCCCCGCACCACGGCCCGGTAGGTCTTGTGCACCCGGTCCGGCGCCTCGAAGACCTGTCCGAGCGCACGGGCCGTGTCCGCGTCCAGCGCGAACAGCAGCACGCCACTTGTGCCCTTGTCCAGCCGATGAGCGGGCCAGACCGGGCGCCCCAGCTGGTCACGCAGCAACTGCAGGGCGAACTGCGTCTCGCCGGCGTCCAGGCCCGTGCGGTGCACCAGCAGGCCTGGCGGCTTGTCCACGGCCACGATCTGCTCGTCCTGATGGAGAATACGCAACATGCTTTTCCTGCTCTCGCCCGCCAAATCGCTGGACTATGACACGCCGCTCGGTGACCTGCCCCACACCCAGCCGCTGTTCACGAAACAATCCGCCGAACTGATCCAGCTCTTGCGCGAATATTCGCCGCAGCAGATTGCCGAGCTCATGGACCTGAGCGATCAGCTCGCCGGTCTCAACGTCGCGCGCTACCAGGCCTGGAGCCCGAAGTTCACCGCGAAGAATTCCAGGCAGGCCGTGCTGGCCTTCAACGGCGACGTCTACGACGGTCTGGACGCCAAGAACCTGAAAGCAGAGGATCTGGCCTGGGCTCAGGAGCATGTCTGCATCCTGAGCGGCCTCTACGGCGTGCTGCGACCGCTGGACTGGATGCAGCCTTACCGCCTGGAGATGGGCACGGCGCTGCAGAACCCCAAGGGTCAGAACCTCTACAAGTTCTGGGGCACGCAGATCGCGGACTACCTCAACGAACGCCTGCAGGCCGACAAGCCCCCTGTGGTCGTGAACCTGGCCTCGCAGGAATACTTCAAAGCCGTGGATACCAAGACGCTGAAAGCCCGCGTGATCGAATGCGTGTTCGAGGACTGGAAGGGCGGGCAGTACAAGGTCATCAGCTTCTTCGCCAAGCG
>JAIESX010000007.1 GCA_019745555.1 Burkholderiaceae bacterium
TAGCCAAATTCTTCAACAAACAGGTGGCTCAATATTGGACGTGCACGGTGGCTCAGTTTGCTTGATGAATCAACACAAGATAACGGAGAACGGACGATATGGCCCCCAACTATCCCGATCTCCGCCCCATTGGTTGTATCGATCACTACCGTCGAAGGCGTATGAAAACGGCGCAACCGAATTAAATTCAATGAGCGTTTTCCTAGATGACCCCGAGAAGAATTCAACGATTGAGAATATGTCACCTTGAACTTTGTACCCGAGTTCTCGAATCCGCTGATACAAGCGATTCCTTAGATCTGTCGGCTGCCATTCGAGATCTAGCCATAGTCCCAGGCGCCCAATGTACCCTGTGACTAGTTCGTCAGGTTGTAAATGCAGAAGCGGTAAAGAGTGATCCATTTATCTTTGTCTTAGTGGTCTAAGTGCCCTAATGACGGCCGCAAGTGCAGCGGCATGTTCCCTTGTTCCATCCCAGACTTCCTGAATCGCCTGGTGAAGCTCTTGATCTAGTGGTCCTGGATCCAAAGGCGCATCAACCTTTAGGTGTCTGCACAGGAGTTCAAAGGACGGCGATGGCTTCTTGAACTTTGCCGAAAGTAGTCGGCTCACCTTGGATTGCTCCATACCAAGTGCGTCTGCGACTTCCTGTTGCGAAATGCCTAGTTCCTTCATCCTTGCGCGCGCAAGGGCGGCCCGGTGTTGGACGGCTAATTGCATGCGGCATATTATGCATTTATGCAATAACTATGCAATTCTTTGCGACAGACTTTCACGGAAAATCGCACGCTCGCATCATGGCTTAAAGCTAGGTTCGACGGACTTTACTGTGACGGAACTAGCAACAATTCAGAGGGAAGTTTGTGCAAGATCGAAACGGACTTTTCCGTCACGCGTCATCCATGCAAGAACAAGCCCCCGTCCTCATCGCTGGCGGCGGCATCGCCGGCATGGCCATGGCCCTCACGCTGTACCAGATCGGCGTGCCCTGCCGCGTTTTCGAGACCGTGCCCGATCTGCAGCCCCTGGGTGTGGGCATCAACCTGCAGCCCAATGCGGTGCGCGAGCTCTACGAGCTGGGCATCGGCGCGGACCAGCTCGACGCCATCGGCATCCAGGCGCGCGAGTGGGCGCTGGTGGGCCGCAACGGCAACGATGTCTATGCCGAGCCGCGTGGCCTGCTGGCCGGCTACAAATGGCCGCAGTACTCCGTGCACCGCGGCCAGCTGCAGATGCTGCTGCTGCGCGAGGTGCAGCGCCGC
The DNA here is from genome assembly GCA_019745555.1 of Burkholderiaceae bacterium. Taxonomy (GTDB): domain Bacteria; phylum Pseudomonadota; class Gammaproteobacteria; order Burkholderiales; family Burkholderiaceae_C; genus Hylemonella. Next base: position 1,263 of record JAIESX010000007.1, read on the forward strand.
CTGGGCCCCGAGGCCGTGCAGACGGGCTGTCGCGTCACGGGCTACCGCAACGAGGCGCAGGGTGTTACGGCCTGCATTGAGACGCACCAGGGGCAGCGCCTCGAAGTGCCCGGGCGTCTGCTGATCGCTGCCGACGGTCTGCATTCGGCCGTGCGCGCGCAGATGCATCCGGACCAGCCGCCCATCCAGTGGGGCGGCGCCATCATGTGGCGTGGCAACACCCCAGGCAAGGCCATCCGTACCGGCGCCTCCTTCGTGGGCGTGGGCTCGCTGCGGCATCGCGTGGTGCTCTACCCGATCTCGCCGCCCGATCCCGTCACCGGTCTTTCCACCATCAACTGGATCGCCGAGATCACGGTCGACAACGCCGGCGGCTGGACCCAGGGCGACTGGAACCGGCGCGTGAAGCTCGAGGACTTCATCCACCACTTCGAAGGCTGGAACTACGACTGGCTCGATGTGCCGGCCATGCTGCGCGGCGCGTCTGAGGTCTTCGAGTACCCGATGATCGACCGCGACCCCGTGCCCACCTGGGTGGATGGCCGCGTGGCGCTGATCGGCGATGCGGCCCATGTGATGTACCCCGTCGGGTCCAGTGGTGCGAGCCAGGGCATCGTCGACACGCGCGTGCTCGGTGCGGCCATGATCGAGCACGGTGTCACGCCCGCGGCCCTGCAGGCCTACGACCAGAAGCTCTGCAAGGACATCTCGGCCCTGGTGCTGCGCAACCGCGGCTCGGGCCCCTTCGGTATCCTGGGGCTGGTGGACGAGCGCTGTGGCGGTGTCTTCGACGACATCGACGCGGTGATCCCCAAGGCCGAGCGCGACGAGTTCATGGCGCGCTACAAGCAGGCTGCCGGCTTTGCCATCGAGTCACTCAATGCTGCGCCGTCCATCATTGCGCCGGGCGCGCGGGTGCGGCCGGCCTGAGCATGGGCAGGGACATCCTCTAGGTGTAAGTCCCAGCTAGGACTTCCCCCTGTGGGAACTGCGTAGTCCCGGCCCTAAGATGCGGGCTCGTTGGGTTATCCGGTTTCTACTAAAAGATGATGCTGAGCGCTGCGACACGTTTTCTCTCCACCATGCAGGAGATGCTCAATCCCCTGCGCGACCCGGCCTCCCGAGAGGCCACCTACCAGATCGATGACATACGCCAGGCCATGCTCAGGTGTCTGGACGAGGACTGTCTGGAGCGCTTTCCCCATGTGGAACGCCGCATCCTGATGGCATCCAATGTGCCCGCGCTCTGGTTCCTGCGCCCCGAACTGCTGATGGCCCTTTCGGCCCGCGCGGGCGAGCAGGCTGCCCATGAGACCATCGACGAGATCTCGGCCATGTTCGATGGCCTGCTGCCCAAGAGCCTGAATTCCCGGCCCAGCCGCTTGCAGCGCTGAACGTCGCTGCACAAGCGCTGGCCGAAGCCCCTGCCCGCAAGGCAGGGGCTTTTTCATTTTGAATGTCGGAATCAATGTGTTTGGGCGACAAAGATCTGTTTGTTTAGTGGGTGGGCATGCAAAAAGGCCAAAAATAGGCCTAAACCACCCCCCTTATCTGCCGTTAACAAACGTACGTAACAGGATAAAAGCCTTCCGCTTGCTGGCGGGGCCCAAGCCCATCATGCAACTACCTAACATCGACCGCATCGCCCCCCGGCCAGCCGGCACGGAGGTAGTTGCGCCCGCCGCCGTCCGGGTGATCCCGGTGGCGCCGGTGAACCCGCCGACGCCTGCGCCGCAAACGGCGGGTGTGGTGAATGACATCAACCCTGTGGTGCAGGCCCAGGCCCAGGAGGCCGCGGCCAAGGCCGATCCCTCGCGGGGCAGCCAGCCGGGCGAACAGGACTGGACCCAGCGCCAGGAGGCGGCGCCCAAGCAGGAGGAGCCGCCCAAGGAGCCGCTGTCCAAGCTGCTCATGGAACACATGACGGCGGTCTGGAGTGCGAGTGCGCGCGTGGTGGAGGTCTGGCTGCAGAACAACGCGGCGCAGAACCCCGCGGTCAGCCAGCAGGTGCAGGCACAGAGCCAGGCCATCAACCGCCAGGTCGATCCCATGGCCAGTCCCGGCGTGGTGGCCAAGGAAGTGCTGACCTACTCACCCACGCAGATCCGCAAGACCGAGAAGCCGGAGTAAGTGTGCCGGCCCCGGGATAATCGGGGCCATGCACCACAAGACCGCCCTCGTCCTGTTCTCCGGCGGGCAGGATTCCACCACCTGCCTGGCCCACGCGCTCCAAGCCTACGAGCGCGTCGAAACCATCGCCTTCGATTACCGCCAGCGCCACCACGTGGAGCTGGAAGCGCGCCTCAAGGTGCTGGACGAGATCCGTCGCCAGTTCCCGCAGTGGGCGCCCAGGCTGGGGCAGGACCATGTGCTGGACCTGGCCGTGTTGGGCGCGGTGAGCGAGACCTCGCTCACGCGCGACATGAGTTTCAAGATGGAGGCCAGCGGCCTGCCCAACACCTTCGTGCCAGGCCGCAACCTGCTCTTCATGACCCTGGCTGCGGCCGTGGCCTACCGGCGCGACCTGCAGGTGATCGTGACGGGCGTGTGCGAGACCGATTTCTCGGGCTACCCCGATTGCCGCGACGACACCATGAAGGCCATGCAGCTCGCGTTGTCGCTGGGCATGGACAAGCGCTTCCTGATCGAGACCCCGCTGATGTGGATCGACAAGGCCGAGACCTGGCGGATGGCCGAGCGTCTGGGCGGCCCGGCCCTGGTGAACCTGATCGTCGAGCACACCCACACCTGCTACCTGGGCGACCGCGCCCATCGCCACGCCTGGGGTTATGGCTGCGGCAGCTGTCCGGCCTGCGAGCTGCGCGCGCGCGGCTGGGAGCGCTACCGCGCAGGCTCTCAGGCCTGACGCAGCCGGAACATCGCCACGGTCTCGTCGCTGCGCTTTTCCAGCGTCCAGCGCAGGCTGTGGAAGGTGGCTACGGTCTGCCGGTGTGCTATTGAAACAATAGCGCCATTGCTGGCTTTCACCATGGCCATCAGCTTGCTGTAGAGCGTCTTCTCGGCTTCTTCGTCGAGCGCGCTCGTGGCCTCGTCGGCAAAGATCCAGGTCGGTTTCTTGAGAAAGACGCGCGCCAGTGCCAGGCGCTGCTGCTCACCTCCTGAGAGCTTCTGGCTCCAGGCATCGGTCACGTCGAGCTGGTCCACGAGCTGCGGCAGCAGGGCATCGCGCAGCGCCTGCTTCAAGGTCTCGTCGTCGTATTTCGTGGCCGGCTCGGGGTAGGCCAGCGCGTCGCGCAGCGGCGCGTTGGGGAAGTAGGGGCGCTGCGGAATGAACATGCTGGACGCCGGCAGGGCCACGCGGCCCGAAGCCAGGGGCCAGATGCCGGCGAGCGCCCGGAACAGCGTGGACTTGCCGCTGCCCGAGGGGCCACTGAGCAGGATGCTGTCCCCGGGCTGTACCTGCAGGGCGGTGTGCGCCAGCAGGCGGCTGCCCGTGGGCAGGTCCAGGTTCAGTTCGCTCGCCTGCAGGCCAGCGGTGGTGGCATCGTGCTGCAGCGGCGTGCTCTGCTGCGCCTTGCGGATGGCGGACTCGAAATGTGTGAGGCGGTCGGTGGTGGCGCGCCAGGCGGCCAGCGCGTCGTAGTTGTCGATGAACCAGGAGAGGGAGTCCTGCACGCGGTTGAAGGCCGAGGCGATCTGCATCATCGTGCCAAGCTGGATGGCGCCGCTGAAGAAGCGTGGCGCGGCGACGATGAAGGGGAACACCGTCGAGGCCTGGCTGAACGACGCGGTGAACATGGTCAGGCGCTTCTGCGCATCGATGAGCTTGACATAGTTGCTCAGCACATGGCCAAAGCGCAGGTTGAGCTGCTGGTACTCCACCCTCTCGCCGCGATCCAGTGCGATGGCCTCGCTGTACTCGCGCACGCGGATCAGGTTGTGGCGGAAGTCGGCCTCGCGGCGTTGCTGCTCGTAGTTCAGCGGGATCAGGCGCCGGCCGACATAGTGCGTGAGCACGGTGCCGATGGCGCAGTAGAGGATGGCCACCCAGAGCATGAAGCCGGGGATGGCAAATTCCTCGCCGCTCCAGGTGAAGGTGAATTCGCCGCTGAGCGTCCAGAGGATGCCGACGAAGCTCGCCAGCGTCACGAGCGCATTGAGCAGGCCCATGCTCAGGCCGACCGTGGCTGTGGTGAAGAGTTTGAGGTCTTCCTGCATGCGCTGATCCGGGTTGTCGGGCGACTGGTCCGGTCCGGGCGCGGCGTAGCGTGTGAGCTCCAGGTGGTAATAGACCTGATGGTCGAGCCAGCGCTGCAGGTAGTGGCGTGTCATCCAGGCGCGCCAGCGCATTTCCAGGTGCTGGGTCAGGTAGAAGCGGTAGACCGCAATGATGATGTAGATGAAGGCCAGCACCGTGTAACGGATCAGCTGGTCGATGAAGACCGGGTAGTTCTTCTCCTGCAGTGCGTCGTAGAAGAAGCGGTTCCATTCATTGAACAGCACCAGGGTGTAGACGAAGGCCAGGTTGAGCGCGACGATGGAGGCCAGCAGGAGGCGTGCCTTCCACTTCTCTTCCGACTGGAAGTAGGGCAGGGCGAGCGCCCAGGCGCGCCCGAGAAAGGCCTTGAACTCGGCCGCTTTGCGGAGCAGGGACATGGGGAAGGTCTCCCGGAGAGAGGTCTGGATCAGGGATTGGCGACGCCGCTGGCCACGTGCCCTGCAGGCACGTGCTGTGCGGCAGATTCGATGTGGCCGGTCTGGTCATCGAAAAAGAAGTCGGGTTCGAATTCGCGCAGGAATTCGCCCTTGGGCAGGCCGCCGAGGAACATGGCCTCGTCGACCTCGATGTTCCAGTCCATCAGCGTGCGGATGGCGCGCTCGTGTGCCGGCGCGCTGCGCGCCGTGACCAGCGCGGTGCGGATGCGCATGCTGGGCGTGCCTTCCTGCTGCAGGCGGTGCAGGGCGGCCAGCAGGGGCTTGAAGGGGCCGTCAGGCAGGGGCTGGTGGGCCTTGTCGCGTTCGTGCTGCTGGAAGGCCGGCAGGCCCGAGGCCTGGAACACACGCTCGGCCTCGTCGCCGAAGAGCACGGCATCACCGTCGAAGGCGATGCGCACCTCGTTGGGATGGTTGTCCTGGGCGCGCGCCGAATGCGTGGCCACGGTGGCCGCCGGGAAGCCCTGGGCCAGGGCAGCGCGCACGTCCTCCGGGTTGGCCGAGAGGAAGAGGTTGGCGTGCAGCGGCTTGAGGTAGCGCCAGGGCGACTGCCCGCGCGTGAAGCTGCCGCGTTCGATCGGCAGGCCGTAGTGCTGGGCCGAGCGGAACACACGCATGCCCGAGACCGGGTCGTTGCGCGAGAGGATGACCACCTCGACCCGCTGCGCCTTGTCGTCGTTGAAGGCCAGCAGCTTCTTCACCATGGAGAAGGCCACGCCCGGCTTGGCCGGCACGTCGAGCTTCTCCAGTTGCAGCTTCATGTAGGCCCGGTCCTTGTGCGGGCCGCGGCCATGCTCGAAGACCTGGTTTTCTTCCTCGAAGTCGAACAGGGCCCGCGAGGAGATCGCGACGACCAGCTTGCCGTCCAGTGTTGCGCCCATGGGTCTTTCTGATGCTTGTGCGGTTGCGAGGCTCAGGCGGCCCAGCGGCCCAGCAGCTCCACGTCCTCGGGGAAGAGCTGGCCCTTCTCGGCCTGCAGCACACGGCCGTCACGCCCGCGTACCACGGTGATGGGCAGGCCCTTGGGCTTGGGCAGCGCGCGGTGGATCTGCGGCGTGACGAAGCCCGCCGGGAAGGAGTAGCCCTTCTTCTGCAGATAGGCCTGCGCATCCTCGGGCTTGCGGTCGATGGAGAGCGTGAGGAACTGCAGGCCCTGCGGCTTGCGGCGCTCGGCGTCCCAGAGCTTCTGCATCTCGGGGCTTTGCAGGGCACAGAAGGGGCAGGTGCTGGCCCACCAGTAGATGACGAGCACGCGGCCTTCGGCCTGGGCGGGGCGGAACAGGGTACCGTCAAGCAGCGGTACCTCGGGCAGGGCCAGCGGGGTGCCCGCGGTGGGCAGGGGGCCGGCCTGGCGTTCGACCGTCGCCGAAGAGGGCGCGGGTGCCAGGTTCAGGGTCTGGCCCCAGGCTGGGGACCAGCCGCCGCCGAGCAGGGCGGCACCGGCGAGCAAGGTTCTGCGGTGCGGATTCATGCGGGCATATTAGCGCCAGCCCGGGGCGGTGATATCAGGGCCGCCCCTAGCCGGTTGCCGGGGCGCATCAGGCCCAGGAGTCGATCAGCGGCTCGGCCTGTTCGATCAGGAACTTCTTGAAGGACTGGGCCGCCGGCGACAGCTTCTTCTGGCTCAGGTGCGTCACGTACCACTTGCCCACGATGGGCATGCCGCTGATGTCCAGCAGGGCCAGATGGCCGGCGGCCAGTTCGTGGCGCACGGTGCGCATGGAGAGAAAGCTCAGCCCCATGCCGGCCATGACGGCCTGCTTGATCGTTTCGTTGCTGGGCATTTCCATGGCGATCTTGATCGGGAACTCGTATTGCTCGAACAGGCGCTCCATGGCGGCCCGCGTACCCGAGCCGTGCTCGCGCACGACAAAGGCTTGGTCCTTGAGGGCATCGAAGGGCATGCGCTTGCGTCGCACCAGCGGGTGCTCGGGCGGGGCCACGATGCCCAGCGGGTTGCTGGCAAAGGGCGTGGCTTCGCAGTCGATGTTGGCCGGTGCACGGCCCATGATCACGAGGTCCAGCTCGTTGCGCTGGAGCATGCCCAGGATGTTGTCGCGGTTGTCGATGCGCAGCGCGATGTCGATGCCCGGCATGAGCTTGTTGAAGCGCACCAGCAGCATGGGCACGAAGTACTTGGCTGTGCTCACGATGCCCAGCTCGATGCGGCCTTTCTTGGCGCCCACATGCTCGGCCATGCTGGCTTCGAGGTCCTTGAGCTTGCCGAGTGCGGCGATCGCGTGGATCAGGAATTCCTGGCCCGCATGGGTGAGCTGGATGTTGCGGCCCACGGGCTCGATCAGCGCCAGGCCGAAAGCCTCCTCCAGTTGCCGGATCTGCATGGACACGGCCGGCTGGGTGACGAAGAGCCGCTCGGCGGCCCGAGACACGGATTTTTCGCGGGCGACCTCGATGAAAGTCTGCAGCTGCTTGAGGGTGTAGTTGCGCACGATCAGATTTTCCTGATGTTTGTCTCTGCCGACATTCTAGGTCCTGATGAATCAAGCACTTAGCGGGGCAGGTCCAGCGCATGCAGGGGGATGTGGCGGCCGAACTGATCAGCCAGGAACTGTTCCCCGCGCTCCAGGATGTAGTAACGCAAGGCCTCGGCCGCAGGCGAGAGCAGCTTGGTCAGGGTGTGCACCACGTTCCAGGCCCGCACCACCGGACTGCCTTCGATGTCCAGCACGGCCAGCAGGCGGTTGTCCAGCTCCAGCCCGATGGTGTGCAGCGAGAGAAAGCCCAGGCCCATGCCGGCCATGACGGCCTGCTTGATGGTCTCGTTGCTCGACATCTCCATGGTGTCGGGATGTTCGAAGCTCTGTTCACGAAAGAAGTGGTCCAGCGCCGCCCGGGTGCCCGAGCCCTCCTCGCGCTGGATGAGCTTGTAGCTCTGCAATGTCTGCAGCGGCGGGTGGCCGCGCCCCAGCAGGGGATGGATCGGCGGTGCCACGAAGACATGCGGGTGAGCGGCAAAGGGCTCGGCACGCGTGGCCATCTCGCGCGGCGGACGGCCCATGATGGCGATGTCCACGTCGTTGGCCTGCAGCATGCGCACCAGCTGGTCACGGTTGCTCACGACGAGGCGGATGTCGATGCCCTGGTGCTCGGCCTGGAAACCGGCCAGCAGGCGGGGCAGGAAATACTCGGCCGTGCTGACCATGCCGATGGTCAGGGTGCCGATCTCCAGTTTCTGCAGCCTGGCCGCGGCATCCTCGGCATCCTTGACAGTGGCCAGGATGCGCCGGGCATAGACCAGCATGTACTCGCCCGCCGTGGTCAGGGCGATCTGCCGCCCCTTGCGCTCGAACAGCGGCATGCCGACATGGCCTTCCAGTTCCTTGACCTGCATGGTCACGGCTGGCGGGCTCAGGTGCAGCTGCTGGGCGGCTTTGCTGAAACTGAGCTGGCGCGCCACCTCGCTGAACACGCGGAGCTGGCGGAAAGTGGCGTTTTTCATTCAGGTGTACCTGAAGTATTGACTCATAAATATTGAATTTACCTTAGTTCATCGTCTTCTTATAGTGGGCAAGGGCCTACCCGGCCGATTTGCATACCTATACCTACCTACGAGGCAGACTGACCATGAGCCATCCCACCCTGCAAGCCCTGATCTTTGACGTTGACGGCACCCTGGCCGACACCGAGGATCTGCACCGCGAGGCCTTCAACCACGCTTTCGCGGAACTCGAACTGGGCTGGCACTGGGACGAGGCGCTGTACACCGAGTTGCTGGACATTTCCGGGGGGCGCGACCGGCTGCAGCACTACTGGCAGCAGATGAATCCCGGGGTGCGGGCCATCGATGCCCAGGCCATGCAGCACACCATTGCCCGCATCCATGAGCTCAAGACGGCCTATTACGAGTCCGCCATCCAGGACGGGGCCGTGGATCTCCGCCCCGGTGTGCTGGCGCTGTTCGACGAGGCCGCCGCCGCGGGCGTGCAGCTGGCCATCGCCACCACCACCTCGCCGGTCAACATCGCCGCGTTGCTGCGCCGCGCCATGGGGCCGGCCTGGCGCCATTCCTTCGCGGCCATTGGTGACGGCTCGAGCGCACCGCTCAAGAAGCCGCACCCCATGGTCTACCAGCAGATCCTGCAGCTCATGCAGCTTGATCCCGGCGAGTGCCTGGCCTTCGAGGACTCGGGCAATGGCCTCAAGGCGGCCACGCTGGCTGGCCTGGCCACGGTGATCACGCCCACGCGTTACACGCGCCAGCACGATTTCAGCCGCGCCCTGCAGGTGCTCCCGGACCTGGGCGATACGCGCCTGGCCGATCTGCGCGAACTGCACCAGGCCCACTGGAGTGGCGAGCGCCTGCTGGCCGTGGAGGTCTGACGGTTAAGATGCAGCCCATGCGGCCTGACCTTCCCACCGATCCTGCTTGCGCGCCATCTTTGGGCCGAACGCCGGCCGCGCCCGGCGCCGAGGCCGTCCTGACCGATTTCAGCGACAGCGAGGGAGGGCTTTTTGCCGGGCCGGTCTCGCTGCTGCCCGAGGTGGAGCCGGCGGCGGGTGAGCCCCCGGTGCGCTCACTGTTCGCGCCGCGCGGGCTCTTTCGCCTCTGAATCTGGCGCTCGCCAGCTCTCTTGCACCGGCTTGTCCCGTGTCCGAACGTCATCCCATCATCGCCATCACCGGCTCCTCAGGCGCGGGGACGTCCACCGTCACGCGTACCTTCGCCAACATCTTCCGCCGCGAGGGCGTGAAGGCGGCCATCGTCGAGGGGGACAGCTTCCATCGCTACGACCGCGCCGAGATGGAGCGCCGTGCCGCCGAGGCCGAGCGTGCCGGTGACCAGCACTTCAGCCATTTCGGCCCCGAGTCCAACCTGTTCGCCGAACTCGAGGACTTGTTTCGCCGCTATGGCGCCTCGGGACAGGGCCGCACGCGACGCTACCTGCACCACGAGACCGACGCCGCGGACTGCGGCCAGGCGCCCGGTACCTTCACGCCCTGGGAAGAACTGCCGCCGGACACGGACATGCTGTTCTACGAGGGCTTGCACGGCGCCATGGTCACGCCGGAGCACAACATCGCGCAGTATCCGGACCTGCGCATCGGCGTGGTGCCGGTGATCAACCTCGAATGGATCCAGAAGCTCTGGCGCGACAAGCACCAGCGCGGCTACAGCACCGAGGCCGTGACCGACACCATCCTGCGGCGCATGCCCGACTACGTGCACTACATCGTGCCGCAGTTTGCGCACACGCATGTGAACTTCCAGCGTGTGCCCGTGGTGGACACCTCCAACCCCTTCATCGCGCGCGACATCCCCTCGGCCGACGAGAGCATGGTGGTGATCCGCTTCGCCAATCCCAAGGGCATCGACTTTCCCTACCTGCTCAACATGATCGACAAGTCCTGGATGAGCCGGGCCAACACCATTGTCATTCCCGGCGGCAAGATGGAGCTGGCCATGCAGCTGATCTTCACGCCCTTCGTCTGGCGCATGATGGAGCGTCGCCGTCGCGTGCTCGGTCTGGGCTGAAGGTGTGCCCATCCAAGCCCGCGAGCTGGCCCGCGTGATCAGCGATGTCCGCGCGCTGCTGGGCTGAGGCTCAGCCGAACTTTTCCAGCAGGCGCGTGGCCTGCTCGATTTCTTCCATGGCGCGGGACTCGTCCTCGGCCCCGTTGACGGCCTCGATCATGGTGCAGGCCATCATGCGGTAGAAAGCCTTGTCCATGGCCTTGCGCGCGGCCGACATCTGCAGGGCTACGTCCTCGCAGCTGCGGCCTTCCAGGATCATTTCGACCAGACCGCGCACCTGGCCCTCGATGCGGCGCAGACGGTTGATCACGTCCTTCTGGTGATCCGCACGGAAGACGGCGGCAGTTGTGGCGGCTACGGCGGAGGGGGCGGGCTTGCGCGACATGGTGAATGGGTGTGACAGACGGAAAAGTGGCAGTTTGCCAGATTCAGCGGCGGTTTCGCTTGTTCGCGCCGCCGGCTTTGTATAACCTTGTATCCATGCATCATCTGGCGCTGTCTCTCTTCATCGTCCTCGCCGCCTCGATTCCAGCGGTGCAGGCCCAGGAACCGGCCATCTTCCAGGGGGCAGATCTGCGCCTGGGCGCCCAACTGCTGAGCGAACACAAGTGCGCAGCCTGCCATCAGCAGAAGGTCGGCGGTGACGGCAGCGCCATCTATCGCCCGGCCGGGCGCATCCAGAACGCGGGGCTGCTGCGCGGCATGGTGGACTATTGCAGCACCGAACTCAATCTGGGCCTGTTCCCGGAGGAGGTCTCGGCCGTGGCCGCGGTGCTCAATCGCGACCATTACCGCTTCAGTCGCTGAATACCCCCTTGGGCTTAGTAAAAACCCTGATTCATCCACCGGTCAGCTGTTATATATTAGTACTTGCTGATATTTTGATTTAACAGCCACAGGCGCCGTGCCCAGCGCGGCCCGCAGGAGCATGACATGCACGATTCCATGAGTTCGGGCCGCATACGCAAGGCGCCCGAGAGTTTTCTGAAGCCTGACGGTATCCGGACCGTCATGGCCGAGGCCAAGCAGGGCCGACGCCATTTCATCCGCAATGCCTTTGCCGCGGCGGCGGCCGGCGCCGCCGGTGCCCACGCGCTGGCGCAGAGCAATCCGGTGCCGGCCGAGGGCGGTGACCCCAACATCCTGAACCTGCCCGAGCACACGACCGGGCTGGGCCAGAGCGTGGCCACCGACGGCTATGGCAAGCCCTCGAAGTACGAGAGCAATGTGCAGCGCCGCCAGAGCCCGGGCCTGACGCAGACCACGCAGGCCTCGGTGTCCTTCGCGCCGCTGCAGTCGCTGTTCGGCATCGTCACGCCCAGTGGCCTGCACTTCGAGCGGCACCACCAGGGCTGGTGGGACATCGATCCGTCCAAGCACCGCCTCATGGTCAATGGCATGGTCAAGGCCGCCAAGGTCTTCACCATGGACGAGATCATGCGCCTGCCCTCGGTCTCGCGCTTTCATTTCATCGAGTGCGGCGCCAACACCGGCATGGAGTGGGGCAATGTGGCCGTGCCCACGGTGCAATACACGCACGGCATGCTGTCGTGCAGCGAGTTCACCGGCGTGCCGCTGATCACGTTGCTCGAGCTTGCCGGTGCGGACCTGAAGAACGGCAAGTTCGTGCTCGCCGAGGGTGCCGACGGCTCCTCGATGACCCGCACCATCCCCATGGACCTGATCAAGTCCGGCGAGGTGCTCGTGGCCTATGGCCAGAACGGCGAGATGCTGCGACCCGAGCAGGGCTACCCGCTGCGCCTCGTGGTGCCGGGCGTGCAGGGCGTGAGCTGGGTCAAGTACCTGCGTCGCATCGAAGTGGGTGACATGCCCTACGCGGCCAAGGACGAGGCCATCCACTACGTGGACCTCATGCCCAACGGCCTGCATCGCCAGTACAGCAGCATCCAGGAGTGCAAGAGCGTGGTGACCACGCCCTCCGGCGGTCAGGTGTTGCTCGACAAGGGCTTCTACAACGTCTCGGGCCTGGCCTGGAGCGGTCGCGGCAAGATCAGGCACGTCGACGTGTCGGTCGACGGCGGGCGCAACTGGCGCCGTGCGCGCCTGGAGTCCCCCGTGCTCTCCAAGGCGCTGACGCGCTTCAACATCGACTGGGTCTGGGACGGCAAGCCCGCCATCATCCAGAGCCGCGCCACCGACGAGACGGGTTATGTGCAGCCGACCTACAAGCAGCTGCGCGCGGTGCGCGGGACGCGTTCGATCTATCACAACAACGCCATCCAGTCCTGGCTGGTGCAGGAAAGCGGGGAGGTGAAAAATGTCCAGCTCTCGTAAGGCGCTGCTGACGCTGGCGCTGCTGGCCCTGGCCGGCACGGCGCAGGCCCAGAGCAGCAAATACCCGGGCGTGGGGCGCGATGCCACGACCAAGGAAGTCGCGGCCTGGGACATCGATGTGCGTCCCGACTTCAAGGGCCTGCCGCCCGGTTCGGGCAGCGTGGCCAAGGGCCAGGATGTCTGGGAAGGCAAGTGCGCCAGCTGCCACGGCATCTTCGGCGAGTCCGGCGAGGTCTTCAGCCCCCTGGTGGGTGGTACCACGGCCGAGGACATCAAGACCGGTCGGGTCGCCAACCTCAAGCGCGCCGATTTCCCCGGGCGGACCACGCTGATGAAGGTGCCCACGGTCTCGACGCTGTGGGACTACATCAACCGCGCCATGCCCTGGAACGCGCCCAAGTCGCTGAGCACCGAAGAGGTGTACGCGGTCACGGCCTTCCTGCTCAACCTCGGTGGCATCGTGCCCGACAACTATGTGCTGTCGGACAAGAACATCGCCGAGGTGCAGCAACGCATGCCCAACCGCAACGGCATGACCACCGACCACGCGCTGTGGCCCGGCAAGGAGTTCGGCACCGGCGCGAAGAAGCCGGACACGCAGAACGTGGCCTGCATGAAGAACTGTGCGACCGAGGCCCGCGTGGCGTCGTATCTGCCCGACTATGCACGTGATGCGCACGGCAATCTGGCCGAGCAGAACCGCCTGGTCGGCCCGCAGCGCGGCGCAGACACGAGCAAGCCCGAGCCCAAGGGCGCGGCTGCGGCTGCTGCCGCTGCTGCGGTCGCTGCAGCACCGGCCAAGGAGGCGGGCAAGCCCGCGCCCAAGGCCGAGGGCGGCGTGGATGCCAAGGCGGTGCAGGCCATGCTGTCCAAGTACAGCTGTACGGCCTGCCATGCCGTGGACCGCAAGCTCGTGGGGCCGAGCTTTGCCGACATCGCCAAGAAGCATGCCGGCAAGAGCGAGTACCTCGCGGGCAAGATCAAGAACGGCAGCGCCGGTGTCTGGGGCCCGATCCCCATGCCTGCGCAGTCACTGCCTGAGGCAGACGCAAAGACCCTAGCGCAATGGTTGGCCACGGGTGCGGGAAAATAGCGGGCCAGTTTTTAAGTACAAGTACCAATAGGGCAGGATAGTTTTTTTTATTAGCATGGACTCATTCAAGGAGAGACACATGCAAACTCGTCGCGAGACACTGAAACAGAGCGCCGTGGTCGCCGGTCTGCTGGCTTCGGCCGGTGGTCTGCTGCCGCAACAGGCTCTGGCCTACGAGAAGGCCGCCTTCGACGCCAAGACCCCGGCGGACGTGGTCAAGGCCCTGGGGGCTGCTGCGCCCGTGGAGAGCAAGGACGTCACCATCGGTGGTCCGGACATCGCTGAAAACGGCGCCGTGGTGCCGCTGTCGGCCAGCACCACGCTGCCCGGCGTCAAGCGCCTGCTGCTGCTGGTCGAGAAGAACCCCAGCGCGCTGGTGGCCTTCTTCAACGTGAACGACTCGGTCGAGCCCAGCTTCGCCACGCGCGCCAAGATGGGCCAGTCTTCCGACGTCTACGCCGTGGCCATCACGGCCGATGGCAAGGCGTACTACGCCAAGAAGGAAGTCAAGGTCACGCTCGGTGGCTGCGGCGGCTGATCGCCCCCGACATCACCACACCGTATTAATCAGATTCAGGAGTCATCAACATGGCAGATCCGATGCGCATCCGCGCGCAAGCCGCTGGCGACAAGGCCACCGTGCGCGTACTCATGAGCCACGAAATGGAAACCGGTCAGCGCAAGGACGCTTCCGGCAAGACCATCCCCGCCTGGTTCATCAGTGAAGTCAGTGCCTCCCACAACGGCAAGGTCGTGCTGACCGCCGAGTGGGGCCCGGCCGTTTCCAAGAACCCCTTCATGCAGTTCGTCGTCAAGGGCGCCAAGGCCGGCGACAAGATCAGCGTGAGCTGGAAAGACAACAAGGGCGACAGCCGCACCGACGAAGCCACGGTGTCCTGATCCCACGGGACGGATGGAGAGGGGCGCCGCCCTTCTCCATTTTTTGCTTGTACAACAAACCGACGAGGTGACAAACATGAAACGTTGGACTCTGGCCCTGGGGGCCGCCTGCCTGACGATCTGCGGATCGGCGATGGCACAGAAATCCGCCGCCGACGGCATTGCCGAGTACCGCGCCATGCTGGCCGATGGCAACCCCGCCGAGCTTTTCGAGGCCAAGGGTGAGGATCTCTGGAAGCAGAAGCGCGGCCCCAAGAATGTGTCGCTGGAAAAATGCGATCTGGGCAAGGGTCCGGGCGTGGTCAAGGGCGCCTTCGTCGAGCTGCCGCGTTACTTCGCCGACACCAAACAGGTCCAGGACCTGGAGTCACGCCTCGTGACCTGCATGGAGACTCTGCAGGGCTTCAACGGCGCCGAGATTGCCAAGACGCCATTCGGTCGCGGTGAGATGGCCAACGTGACGGCGCTGGCGACCTGGATCGCTGCCGAGTCGCGCGGCATGAAGTTCAACCTGCCCCAAGGGCACGAGCAGGAAAGAATCAGTTACGAGGTCGGCAAGCGCATCTTCTACATGCGCGGCGGCACGCATGATTTCTCCTGCGCGTCCTGCCACGGCGAGGACGGCAAGCGCATCCGCCTGCAGGATCTGCCCAACCTGACCAAGAACCCGGGTGACGGCATCGGCTTCGCCGCCTGGCCGGCCTATCGCGTGTCCAACGGCCAGATGTGGAGCATGCAGCTGCGCCTGAACGACTGCTACCGTCAGCAGCGTTTCCCGGCACCGCTCTTCGGCAGCGAGGCCACCGTGGCCCTGGGTACCTATATGGGCGTGAACGCCAAGGGTGCCGAGAACATCGCGCCGGCCATCAAGCGCTGAGTTGGAGACACGAACATGAAAAAACAGACGCAATACCTCACCGCCGCCGCGGTCGCCGTGACGGCCGTTCTCGTCGCCGGCTGTGCCAGCCTGCCCAGCAGTGCCGAGCTTGACCAGAAGACGGCCGAGATCATGAAGACCTCGTTCCGTGAGCAGGGCCAGGCCAAGCTGGACCGCCTGGTGCTCGACGACGCCAACCGCGAATGCATGAAGGCCGATGTGGCCGGCAAGCCCCTGGACGACGCGACGGCCAAGGCCATCGAGGCGGCCAATATGGCGACCATCAAGTGGCCGGCCGGTGGCCAGTACATCGGCGACTGGAAGATCGGGGAGCAGATCGCCCAGAGCGGTCGCGGCATGACCTGGACCGATGCAGCTGGCAGCGTCAACGGCGGCAACTGCTACAACTGCCACCAGATCAGCAAGGAAGAGATCTCCTTCGGCACGCTGGGCCCGAGCCTGTACAACTACGGCAAGATCCGCGGCGTGAGCAATCTCTACGCCCCCGAGTCGGCGGCCATCATCCAGTACACCTGGGGCAAGATCTACAACGCGCGTGCCTACAACGCCTGCTCGCAGATGCCGCGTGCCGGTCACAAGGGCGTGCTGACCGAAGAGCAGATGAAGCACATCATGGCGCTGCTGCTCGACCCCAAGTCGCCCGTCAACCAGTAAGGTCTACCATCGGCCCGGGGTTGGTCCCCGGGCCTTTTTTTCTTTACACATATCAGTGAAGACTGAACTATGAACCTCTCCAAGCGCGAATTCATGCAGGTGCTGGGTGCCGGCACCATGGCGGGCATGGGCCTGGGTGCCTATGCCGAGGCCGACGCGGCCACAGCGGCGCAGGGCCTCTATGACATTCCGAAGTTCGGCAAAGTGTCCCTGCTGCACATGACCGACTGCCACGCGCAGCTCAAGCCCATCTACTTCCGCGAGCCCAATGTGAACCTGGGCATCGCCGGCATGAAGGGCCGCCTGCCGCACCTCGTGGGCGAGCATCTGCTCAAGGTCGCCAAGGTGCGTCCGGGCACGGCCGAGGCGCATGCGCTGACCTACCTCGATTTCGAGAAGGCGGCTCAACGTTACGGCAAGGTCGGCGGTTTTGCCCATCTGTCCACCTTGGTCAAGCGCCTGAAGGCCAGTCGCCCCGGCGCGCTGCTGCTCGACGGGGGGGACACCTGGCAAGGCTCGGGCCTGTCACTGTGGACCAACGCACAGGACATGGTCGACGCCTGCAAGCTGCTGGGCGTGGACGTGATGACTGGCCACTGGGAATTCACCTACGGCATGGAGCGTGTGAAGGAGATCATCGAGAAGGACTTCGCGGGCAAGATCGATTTCGTCGCGCAGAACGTGACCACCGCCGATTTCGGTGATCCGGTGTTCAAGCCCTATGTGATCCGTGAGATCAACGGCGTGCCCTGCGCCATCATAGGCCAGGCTTTTCCCTACACCCCCATCGCCAACCCGCGCTACATGGTCGCCGACTGGTCCTTTGGCATCCAGGACGAGAACATGCAGAAGGTGGTCGACGAGGCGCGCGGCAAGGGCGCGCAAGTCGTGGTTGTCATCTCGCACAACGGCATGGACGTGGACCTCAAGATGGCCAGCCGTGTGAGCGGCATCGACGCCATCCTCGGCGGGCACACCCACGACGGCATGCCCGTGGCCACGCTGGTGAGCAACAAGGGCGGCAAGACCATCGTCACCAACGCCGGCTCCAATGGCAAGTTCCTCGGGGTGCTGGACTTCGAGGTCAAGGACAAGAAGGTCACCGACTTCCGCTACAAGCTGCTGCCCGTGTTCTCCAATATGTTGCCAGCCGACAAGGAGATGGACGCTCTCATCACCAAGATGCGCGCACCTTACGAGAAGCAGCTCAACGAGGTGCTCGCCGTGACCGAAGGCACGCTGTACCGTCGTGGCAACTTCAACGGCACCGGCGACCAGCTGCTGCTCGACGCCATGCTCGAAGTGCAGGGCGCCGACATCGCCTTCTCGCCGGGCTTCCGCTGGGGAACCAGCCTGCTGCCGGGCCAAGCCATCACGCGCGAATGGCTGCTGGACATGACTGCCACGACCTACTCGTATGCGACCGTGACGGAGATGACCGGCGCCACCATCAAGACCGTGATGGAGGACGTCTGCGACAACCTTTTCAACCCCGATCCCTACTACCAGCAGGGTGGTGACATGGTGCGCGTGGGAGGCCTGTCCTATACCTGCAACCCCATCGCGGGCATGGGCAAGCGCATCGACAACATGATGCTCAAGGGCCGGCCCATCGAGGCCGACAAGACCTACAAGGTGGCCGGCTGGGCGCCCGTCTCGGAAGAGGCACGTGGCGGCAAGCAGATGATCTGGGACGTGGCCGAAACGTGGTTGAAGTCGCGCGGCGGCAAGGTCGCACCGCGCCAGCTCAACATGCCCAAGGTCGAAGGCGTGCTGCCCAACCCGGGTTACGCTGCCTGAGTCTTTCGTCGCACCATGAACAAGGGGATCTGCGGGTCCCCTTGTCTTTTGGGCAAGGTCTCAGCGGATCTGCTCGATCGAGAACTTCTTGTCCTGCACGATGGCCGGCACCAGCGCATAGCCCTGGTTCTGCCAGTGCACGAGCTCGGTGATGGCCGAGGGCGCCACTTCCACGAAGTCCTGCATGTCGGCCGGCGTGTAACCGTAGTCCTGCAGCGCCAGACCGCAGACCCGGAACTTCACGCCCGTCTCGGCGTAGTAGCGCATGCGCTGCAGCACCTCTTCGTAACGCGCGGCATTCTTCTTGGCCAGCGCCACGATCTCGGTGCCGTGCAGTAGCACGATGACCTTGATGTCCTCGGGAAACATGCTGTAGGGCGCCTCGGTCAGCGGGTTCACGAAGCTGCGCACCCAGTAGAGTGCGGCGCCCAGCTTGGCCGGATCGTCGAGGAAGATGTCAACCAGGGCCTTGGGGTTCTGATAGGGCGTCTGCACCACCTTGGCCTGGGCCTGAGCGGGGCAGGCAGGAAGCAGGCCGGCGAGTGTCAGCAGTGACAACAGCAGGATCGTGTTCAGGGGTGTCGACCGGGGCGTTTTCATCAGGGGGCCTCCTGCTGCAGTGAAAAAATACCCGAATACCACGGAAAACCAGTCGGCGCATTCCGGCGATCCTCGGATGTCTGGGTCAAGCCGAGGATGATAGTGCCTGCAGACGGTACGCAACAGTGTGCATGCGGTTCTCAACCCGTGCCGTGGGTTGGGGAGTCAAACTGAAAAGAAAGCGGGGACGACATGGGTTTGTATCGATGGACGGGGCTGGGGATGCTGGTGATGCTGCTGGCAGGGTGCGCGTCGGATCCGGTGATTCGCGGGATGGGACAGGAGGAGGCCAAGGCCTTCATCATCAGCAAGGTGGGTACACAGGTGCCATCGAATGTCCAGCTGGCGCGGCATTACAAGGAGAACTACACCAAGACCACCGATACGGAATTTATCTGCAACCGCTCCAGCCAGCTCGAGCGTGTCACGAACTACACCGTGACACGTGTGTCGGGCAACTACGTGGCAATCGATGCCTCCCATTACGAGGACTGCGACCGGGGTGTCACTCGCTACAAGCTGGATGGCTGGTTCGACCAGCGCTATCTTTACTTGCGCTCGGCAGGAAGTGCTACCACCCATGTCTACGTGATGGAGATCGAGGAGGGCGGACGCAAACTGACGGATGTCGGGAACTACCGTTATGTTGACGGTGCGCTATCCTGGCAGCGGCACGTACGCAACGGGGAAAAGCGCAGCACTGGCGGCTACCACTACACCACCGGTTATGTGGCGCAGGCCGATGCCTCTGGGGAGCAGGGCGAGTACAGCAGCATGTTGCAGCGCAGCCAGCAGGCGCGGCGCGACGAGCCGAGCACGGCCAGCCAGATCGCTCAGTTCAGCAGCCTGCTGGCCGGCCAGCTGAACCAGCAGTCTGCGATACGGGCCCGTGAACAGGCTGCAGCGCTCGAACGGCAGAACCAGCTGCGTGCCGCCGAAGCCGCCACCGCGCGCCGCAACCAGCAGTTGCTGGCCGCCGCAGCCGCCAGCCGCTCGTCGTCGACCACATCCAGCAGCCAGAACACCCTGCAACCCTCCGTGAGTGCCTCAGGCGGTATGTCTTCCCGTTCCGCGACGAATGCCACTGCAACCGCGCTGGCCAGTGCCGAGCGTGAGCGGCAGGCGGCCCAGCAGCGCGAGCAGGAGGAGCGCCAGCGCGTCGCCAAGGCAGCGGCCGACAAAGCCGCGGCAGACCGCGCCGCTGCCGAGAAGGCGGCCAGCGAGGAACGCAAGGCCCGGCGCGAAGCCGAGAAAAAAGCGGAGGCGGAAGCCAAGGCCAGGGCGGAGCAGGACTATCTGCAGCGGCTCGCTGCCGGCACACGCATGGGCGCCAAGAACTGCTACGGCGAACAGCACGTGATGGGAGCCATGCCCAACATCAAACCCAAGACCGTGGCCTGTATCGACATGCACTTCCGGGCCTATTGCCAGGGCAGCCACCCCGGCGTGGCCTACCAGGGCGTGTTGAAGAACATGGTGAGCATGGGGACCGGGTGTTTTGGCGACACGGTGGAGATCAAGCCCAAGCTCGGCTGCAAGGCAGAAGACATCCGGGTGGAAGTGACACAGGCCAGGCCCTGTTCCTGAATAGGCGGGTGTCCGCTGGCGCCCCCGACAGGAATCGAACCTGTATCTAGCGCTTAGGAGGCGCTCGTTCTATCCATTGAACTACGGCGGCGAGCCTGACATTGTAAATGTCAGTGCCCCCGCCGTGCGGCCTGATGTGGAATCACCTCCCTCCCAGCCTCCCTTCGCCGGCGGAGGGAGGTGGTAACCGCGCGGGGCGCGGCCTCACTGACGTTCCCTATTTCGTCAGCAGTCGCATGGCTTCCTCGATACCCTTGATGGTCAGCGGGTACATGCGGTGGTTCATGAGCTGCTGCATGATGCTGATGCTCTGGCGGTACTGCCAGACCCCTTGCGGCTCGGGGTTGATCCAGACGAACTTGGGGAAGGCGTTGGTGAGGCGCTGGATCCATTCGGCGCCGGCTTCCTCGTTGTTGTATTCCACGCTGCCGCCGGGCTGCAGGATTTCGTAGGGGCTCATGGTGGCGTCGCCCACGAAGATCAGCTTGTAGTCCTTGTTGTACTTGCGGATGATGTCCCAGGTCGGGAACTTCTCGCTGTAGCGACGCCGGTTGTTCTTCCACATGAAGTCGTAGACGCAGTTGTGGAAGTAGTAGAACTCCAGGTGCTTGAACTCGGTCTTGGTCGCGCTGAAGAGCTCTTCCACGCGCGCGATGTGTTTGTCCATGGTGCCGCCCACGTCCATGAGCAGCAGCACCTTCACATTGTTGTGGCGCTCGGGCACCATCTTGATGTCCAGGTAGCCGGCGTTGGCCGCAGTGGAGCGTATGGTGTCGTCGAGGTCCAGTTCCAGCTCATGGCCCTCGCGTGCGAAGCGGCGCAGGCGGCGCAGCGCGATCTTGATGTTGCGCGTGCCCAGCTCCTGGCTGTCGTCGTAGTCCTGGTAGGCGCGCTGGTCCCAGACCTTCACCGCGTTCTTGTTGCGGCTCTTGTCCTGGCCGATGCGTATGCCCTGCGGGTTGTAGCCGTTGGCGCCGAAAGGGCTGGTGCCGCCTGTGCCGATCCACTTGCTGCCGCCCTCGTGGCGCTCCTTCTGCTCCTCGAAGCGTTTCTTCAGCGTTTCCATGAGCTCGTCCCAGCCCATCTTCTCGATGGCGGCCTTCTCATCGGGGCTGAGGTTGAGCTCCAGGTTCTTGCGCAGCCACTCCAGCGGGATGTCCTTGGTGAAGTCGGTCAGCAGCTCCACGCCCTTGAAGTAGGCGGAGAAGGCGCGGTCGAACTTGTCGTAGTGTTTCTCGTCCTTCACCAGCGAGGTGCGGCTCAGGTAATAGAAATCGTCGATCGAATAGCCGGAACTCCCGCCTCCGCTTTCGGGGGCGGCCTTGGGTCCGACCACGCCTTCCTTGAGCGCTTCCAGCAAGGTCAGGTACTCCTTGACCGAGACCGGCAGTTTGGCGGCACGCAGGGTGTAGAAGAAGTCGATCAGCATGACGATCTCCTCAACGGGGTTTGTCCAGCAGGTAGTGCAGGTGGGCGCGGACTTCGGGCCATTCGCCACTGCGCAGGCTGTACATCACGGTGTCGCGGATGGTGCCGTCGCGGCGCAGTGCGTGGCCGCGGATCACGCCGTCCTTTTTCGCGCCCAGGCGCTCGATGGCGGCCTGCGAGGCGTGGTTGTAGTTGTCGGTGCGCCAGCCCACCACGTGGCAGCCCAGGGTGTCGAAGGCGTGGGCCATCATCAGCAGCTTGCAGCAGGTGTTGACGTGGGTGCGCTGCACGCTTTTGGCGTACCAGGTGTAGCCGATCTCCACGCGCTTCACGGCGGGCAGGATGTCGTGGTAGCTGGTGCTGCCCAGCACGCGGCCGCTGAGTTCGTCCTCCACGGCGAAGGCAAAGCGGCTGCCCTCGGCGCGCATCTGCAGCGCGGTCTCGATGTAGGCGCGGGTCTCCTGCGGTTCGGGCACCGAGGTCACACGCAGCGTCCAGAGCTCGCCATCGGCGGCTGCGGCACGCAGGCCAGCCTCGTGTTCCAGCGCCAGTGGCACCAGGCGCACGCCGCGCAGCGCCAGGGTGACGGACTCGACGAAGGCCATCTCAGCCTCTCCGGCTGGCCACCTGCAGACGCCAGGCCAGGCGCAGACAGACCGCCCCGCCCAGCAGCGTGATCACCCAGCCGGCCTGGCTGCCAGCCAGCGCATCCATGCCCTGCAGGCGGGCGATGAAGTAGCCGATAACGGCACCGGCCAGGAAGCTGCCAGCCAGTACGAGGATGTCCCGTAGCAGGGGCTGCTTGGACATCATCGGTTGTGCCTCTGCATGAAGACCAGCTTCTCGAACAGGCTCACGTCCTGTTCGTTCTTGAGCAGCGCGCCCACCAGCGGCGGCACGGCGACCTTGTCGTCCTTGCTTTGCAGGGCTTCGGCCGGGATGTCCTCGGCCAGCAGCAGCTTGAGCCAGTCCAGCAGCTCGCTGGTGGAGGGCTTCTTCTTCAGGCCCGGCAGGTTGCGCACGTCGAAGAAGGTCTTCATGGCCGCCCCCAGCAGCTCCTGCTTGAGGCCGGGAAAGTGCACGGCCACGATCTTGGCCATGGTCTCGGCGTCCGGAAACTTGATGTAGTGGAAGAAGCAGCGGCGCAGAAAGGCGTCGGGCAGCTCCTTCTCGTTGTTCGAGGTGATGAAGACCAGGGGGCGGTGCTTGGCCTTGATGAGTTCCCGCGTCTCGTAGCAGTAGAACTCCATGCGGTCGATTTCCCGCAGCAGATCGTTGGGGAATTCGATGTCGGCCTTGTCGATCTCGTCGATCAGCAGGGCCACGGGTTGCTCCGAAGTGAACGCTTGCCAGAGCACGCCCTTGACGATGTAGTTGTGGATGTCCTTGACCTTCTCGTCGCCCAGCTGCGAGTCGCGCAGGCGGCTGACCGCGTCGTACTCGTACAGGCCCTGCTGGGCCTTGGTGGTGGACTTGATGTGCCATTGCAGCAGGGGCAGGCCCAGGGCCTGGGACACTTCCTCGGCCAGCATGGTCTTGCCGGTGCCGGGCTCGCCCTTGACCAGCAGGGGGCGCTTGAGGGTGATGGCGGCATTGACCGACAGCATCAGATCCTGGGTAGCGACGTAGTTGGAAGTGCCTTGGAATTTCATGGGTGCGGGGGGGCTGGGAGGCCGGGGAAACCGGTCGATATAATGCGAGGCTGATTTATTCAACCACAGGCTGATTGTCCTCGCAAAATGAAGAATCTGTCGCTGACGCTCTCCTCGCTGCTTGTCGCTTCTGCGACGGTGTTCTCCGCCCACGCCCAGGAGCTCAAGGGTGACGCCAAGGCCGGCGAGGCCAAGGTGGCCATGTGCATCGGCTGCCACGGCATCCCGGGCTACCAGGCCAGCTTCCCCGAGGTCTACCGCGTGCCCATGATCTCGGGCCAGAACGCCAAGTTCATCGCCGCGGCCCTGACGGCTTACCAGAAGGGCGAGCGCAAGCACCCCTCCATGCGCGCCATTGCCGAAAGCCTGAGCGAGCAGGACATTGCCGACGTGTCCGCCTTCTACGAAGGCCATGGCAAGACCGGTACCGCCGCCGTCAAGGCCGCACCGGCCCCCTCGGCCAAGGTTGCCGAGCTGCTGAACAAGGGCGGCTGCATCGCCTGCCACGGTGACAACTTCAACAAACCCGTGGATCCCAGCTATCCCAAGGTGGGTGGCCAGCCGGCGGACTACCTCTTCGTCGCGCTCAAGTCCTACAAGGTAGAGGGCCAGGCCACCTGGGGTCGCGCCAACGGCATCATGGGCGGCATCGCCAAGCAGTTCAGCAATGCCGAACTCAAGGAGCTGGCCGGCTACATCAGCAGCCTGCCCGCCGAAGTCAAGACGGTGCCGCAGAGCAAGTTCCGCTGAGCTGCCCGTCATCCCGCACCCCAAAGCCGCTCATCGAGCGGCTTTTTTATCTTCGGCCGCTGCGCTTAACTTCGCTGCACGAAGCTAGCCCGCGACGCAACCCGCAAGCGGGTTGTGTCTTTCTATCCTCTCAGTCTTTCGTGGCCCGCTGCTGTACGCAGGCGATATAAGCCGCGCCGTCAGGGGGCCGGCCCGCGCGCTGGCTTTCCCAGACCATGCGGCCCAGGCAGTCCATGACCTCGTGGTGGGCAGCGTGCAGATCGTTGCGCCTGGCGGCCAGCAGCTCCACGGCCTGGCGGATGCCGCGCGGCTGGTCGATGCTGCATTGCTCGCTGATCGAGAGATGCATGGACAGGTGCAGGAAAGGGTTCTCGCGCCCGGCCTCGGCCTGGGTCATGCTGGCCAGCGCGGCGTCCACGTCCGCGAATTCGGCGTGGTACTCGGGGTGTTCATCGATCCACTGGCTGGCCAGCAGCTCGATGGCCTCCAGGGGCTGGCCGGCGCGGGATTTGGCGTAGACACCGCAGAAGAAGCGGCGCACATCGGCCTGGGAGGGCTGGAACATCATCGGAAGGGCCCTGAAGAGGCGCTGATTATCCCAGCCGCTGCGAAATCGTGCGTGCCGCGCGCAGCAAGGCAGGCAGCAGGGTTTCCTGCGCCACCTTGGTATTGGTGCGGTTGGCCTGACCGCTGAGGTTGAGCGCGGCGATCACGCGGCCGCTGCGGTCGGTGATGGGGGCAGCCAGCGAGATCAGGCCTTCTTCGAGTTCCTGGTTCACCAGGCTCCAGCCCTGGCGGCGCACCTGCTGCACCTTGGCCAGCAGCGTGTCCACATCGGTCACGGTGTGTTTGGTCAGGGCCTTGGGCCGTGCGGCCTTGAGGCGACGCAGCACCTCTTCGTCGTCCAGCCCCGCCAGCAGCACCCGGCCCATGCTGGTGCAGTAGGCCGGCAGGCGTGAGCCCACGCCCAGGCCGATGCTCATGATCTTGTGCGTGGGCACGCGCAGCACGTAGACGATGTCCGTGCCTTCGAGCACGGCGGCCGAGCTCGATTCCTTGACCTCGTCGACCAAGGCCTCCATCACGGGCTCGGCCAGGTTCCAGATGGGCAGGGACGACAGATAGGCGAAGCCCAAGTCCAGGATGCGCGCCGTCAGACGGAAGTGCTTGCCGTCGCTGTCCACATAGCCCAGGGTCTGCAGCGTGAGCAGGATGCGGCGCGCGCCGGCACGCGTGAGGCCGGTGCGCACGGCCACTTCGCTCAGCGTCTGTTGCGGTGCGTCTGCGCTGAAGGAGCGGATCACCTCCAGCCCGCGGGCGAAGGACTGCACATAGCTGTCACCGGGCTGGGGGGTGGTCGCGGGAGTGACGGGCGGCATGGAAATGTTTCAGCGCTTTGTTCTAGAATTCATTATACGAACAAATGTTCGAAATACGAACATTTCGAGACTCAAGACAGGAGCAATTCCATGATCAACAAGATCGCGGCCTCGGTGGCCGAGGCGCTGGCCGGCGTGAAGGACGGGTCCACCGTCATGATCGGCGGTTTCGGCACGGCAGGCATCCCGCTGGAGCTCATCGACGGCCTGATCGCGCAGGGCGCGAAGGACCTCACGGTGGTGAACAACAACGCTGGCAACGGCGACACGGGCCTGGCCGCGCTGCTGGCCTCGGGCCGGGTGCGCAAGATCATCTGCAGCTTCCCGCGCCAGGCCGACAGCCATGTCTTCGACGGCCTGTACCGCAGCGGCAAGCTTGAGCTGGAGCTTGTGCCCCAGGGCAATCTGTCGGAGCGCATCCGCGCCGCGGGCGCGGGCATCGGCGGCTTCTTCACGCCCACGGGCTACGGCACCGAGCTGGCCAAGGGCAAGGAGACGCGCGTGATCGATGGCAAGGGCTATGTGCTGGAAACCCCCATCCATGGTGACGTGGCCCTGGTCAAGGCTGAGCGTGGCGACCGCTGGGGCAACCTGACCTACCGCAAGACAGCGCGCAACTTTGGCCCCAGCATGGCCATGGCCTGCAAGCAGACGATTGCCAGCGTGCACGAGATCGTGGAGCTCGGCGCACTCGACCCCGAGGCCGTGGTGACGCCGGCCATCTATGTGAGCAAGATTGTGAAGATCGAACGCCAGGCCACCCAGGCTGGCGGTTTCAAGAAGGCGGCATGATCATGAGCTATCAAAAACGTAGCAAAGACCAGCTGGCCGCACGCGTGGCCCAGGACATCCCCGAGGGGGCGGTGGTCAACTTGGGCATCGGCCAGCCCACGCTGGTGGCCAACCACATTCCCAAGACCCGTGAGGTGCTGCTGCACAGCGAAAACGGCCTGCTGGGCATGGGCCCCGCGCCGGCCGCGGGGGAGGAGGACTATGACCTCATCAATGCGGGCAAGCAACCGGTGACGCTGCTGCCCGGGGGCTCCTACTTCCACCACACCGACAGTTTCGCCATGATGCGCGGCGGGCATCTGGACATTTGCGTGCTCGGGGCCTTTCAGGTCAGCGCCACGGGTGACCTGGCCAATTGGCACACAGGCGAGAAGGACGCGATCCCCGCCGTGGGCGGTGCCATGGACCTGGCCGTGGGCGCCAAACAGACCTGGGTCATGATGGACTTGCTGACCAAGCAGGGCGAGAGCAAGATCGTGCCCGCCTGCACGTATCCGCTCACGGGCATCGCCTGCGTCAAACGCGTCTACACCGACGTCTGCACGCTGGATTGCACACCGCAGGGGCTCAAGCTCGTCGACCTCGTCGACGGGCTGACGCACGCCGAACTGGAAAAGATGATCGGCCTGCCGATCGCGCAATGAGACAAGACAAGGAACGAACATGAACCAGGCTTACATCTGCGACGCGATTCGCACCCCCTTCGGCCGTTACGGCGGAGTGCTCTCCAGTGTGCGCACCGACGACCTCGGCGCCATTCCTATCGCCGCGCTGATGGCGCGCAACTCCCAGGTGGACTGGGCCGCTCTGAGCGACCTGATCTACGGCTGCGTCAACCAGGCCGGTGAGGACAACCGCAACGTGGGGCGCATGTCGGCTCTGCTGGCCGGCCTGCCGCCCGAAGTGGCGGCCTCCACCGTGAACCGACTCTGTGGGTCGGGGCTGGACGCGCTGGGCAGCGCGGCGCGGGCCATCAAGTCCGGCGAAGCCTCGCTGATGATCGCCGGCGGCGTGGAGAGCATGAGCCGCGCGCCCTTCGTCATGGGCAAGGCCGAAAGCGCCTTCAGCCGCAGCGCCGAGATCTTCGACACCACCATCGGCTGGCGCTTCGTCAACAAGCTCATGAAGCAGAAGTACGGCACGGACTCCATGCCCGAGACGGCGGAGAACGTGGCCGACGAGTACAAGATCAACCGGGAAGACCAGGACAAGATGGCCCTGGCCTCGCAGCTCAAGGCCGTGGCCGCGCAGAAGGCAGGCTACTTCGATGCCGAGATCACGCCCGTGACCATCCCGCAGAAGAAAGGCGAGGCCCTCGTTGTCAGCAAGGACGAGCATCCGCGCGAGACCTCGCTCGAGGCCCTGGCCAGGCTCAAGCCCATCGTGCGCGAAGGCGGCACGGTGACGGCGGGCAATGCCTCTGGCGTGAACGACGGCGCCTGCGCCCTGCTGCTGGCCGACGAGACCGCCGCCAAGAAGCATGGCCTGACGCCGCGCGCACGCGTGGTGGGCATGGCCGTGGCCGGTGTGGCCCCGCGCATCATGGGCATCGGCCCCGCGCCGGCGACGCAAAAGGTGTTGGCTCTGACGGGCTTGAAGATCGAACAGATGGACGTGATCGAACTCAACGAGGCCTTTGCCGCCCAGGGCCTGGCCGTGCTGCGCCAGCTCGGCGTGCGCGATGACGATCCGCGCGTCAACCCTAACGGCGGGGCAATCGCCCTGGGCCATCCGCTGGGTGCCTCGGGTGCGCGCCTGGCCGCGACCGCTGTGAACCAATTGCACAGAACAGGCGGCCGCTACGCGCTGTGCACCATGTGCATCGGCGTGGGACAGGGCATTGCGGTGGTGCTCGAGCGCGTCTGAGCCCCGCTCCTGCCTCGATCAGGCCGGGCCATGCCCGGCTTTTTTCGCGCATCGGAAAACTCATTTCCCTGCCCCGTCTTGTATCGGGGCGTGCTTTGTTTGACACTGCGAGGGTCAGGACCATCGTTGCCTGTAAGAAGCGATGAGCGGGAGACCCTAGGTATGAAGATCCATTTCTGCGGCGTCGGCAAGATGGGCCTGCCCATGGCGGGCCATCTGGCCGCGGCCGGCCATGAGCTGACCGTCAGCGACCCCAGTTCCGAGCGGCTTGCGCTCGCGCGCCAGCAGGGCCTGACGGTGGTTGAAGACGAGCGACAGGCCATGGCGAAGTCCCACGTGGTCTTTTCCTCGCTGCCCAACGATGGCGCCTTGCGCGCTGTGGCGGCCGTGCTGGCCGGCGCGGCCCGACCCGGCACCACCTATGTAGACACCAGCACGGTTTCGCCCCAGGCCTCGGCCCAGGTGGCCGGTGTTCTGGAGGCTCAGGGCATCGTCTATGTGCGCACCGCTGTCTCCGGCAACAACAAGATGGCGGAGGCGGCCCAGCTCACGGTGCTGGCTTCGGGGCCCCGCGCGGGCTATGACCGCATGCTGCCGCTGCTGGAGCGCCTGGGCCCGAACCAGTTCTACCTGGGCGATGCCGAGCAGGCGCGCCTGATGAAGCTGGTCGTCAACCTCATGATCGCGCAGACCAGCGCCATGCTGGCCGAGGCCCTGACCCTCGGTCGCAAGGGTGGGCTGGACTGGCAGGCCATGTGGCAGGTGCTCACGGCGAGCGCCGTCGCCTCGCCCATCCTCAAGGCCAAGTCCGTGCAGCTCGCGCAGCGCGACTTCACGCCCACCTTCACAGTCGAGCAGATGATCAAGGATCTGGACCTGATCCTCGGCGCGGGCAGCGCCGTCGATGTGCCCCTGGCGCAGACGGCCATGACCCGGCGCCTCATGCAGGAGGCGCTGACACGCGGCCTGGGGCAGGAGGACTATGCTGCCATCCTCAAGGTGCTGGAGCAGGACGCGCGCCTGCCCGGCACACCCTGATCCCCAAACCGGAGTTTCGTCTTGCATCCTTTCGTCTACACCGCCCAGCCCGCGCGCGTCATCTTCGGTGCGGGTTCCCTGTCGCAGCTCGCCCGGGAGATCGACGCGATGGGTGCGAAAAAGGCCCTGGTGCTGTGCACGCCCGAACAGCGTGCGTCGGCGGAGCAGGTGGCCCAGCTGCTCGGCGCGCGCGCCGCAGGCGTGTACGACCGCGCCGTCATGCACGTACCGCTGGAGACGGTGCGCGAGGCGCGCGAGGTCGCGCGCCAGCTCGGTGCCGACTGCGCCGTGGCCATCGGCGGTGGCTCCACCACGGGTCTGGGCAAGGCCATCGCGCTTGACTCAGGCCTGCCCATCCTGGCGATCCCCACCACCTATGCCGGCTCCGAGATGACGCCCATCTACGGCCTGACCGAGGGCGGCCTCAAAAGGACCGGGCGTGACCTGCGCGTGCTGCCGCGCACCGTGATCTACGACCCCGAGCTCACGCTGAGCCTGCCCGTGCCCTTGAGCGTGACGAGCGGTATCAACGCCATTGCCCACGCGGCCGAAGGGCTGTACGCCGTGGACTGCAACCCCATCATGGACCTGGTGGCCGAGGAGGGCATCGCCGCGCTCGGCCGCGCGCTGCCGGCGATCGTGAAGAACGCGCGCGATATCGACGCGCGTGGCGACGCGCTCTACGGCGCCTGGCTCTGTGGCACTGTGCTGGGCCATGTGGGGATGGCGCTGCACCACAAGCTCTGCCACACCCTGGGCGGCAGCTTCAACCTGCCGCACGCCGAGACCCACACCATCGTGCTGCCGCATGCGCTGGCCTACAACAGCGCACACGCGCCCCAGGCCATGGCGCGCATCCGGCGCGCGCTGGGCGGCGCTTCCGCGGCGCAGGCCGTCTACGACCTGGCGAAGAGCAATGGTGCCCCCGTGGCCCTGCGTGAGCTCGGCGTGCAGGTGGCTGATCTGGACCGTGCCTGCGAGATCGCCCTGCAGAACCAGTACCCCAACCCGCGCCCGCTGGAGCGCGCGGCCATACGCCAGCTGCTGCAGAACGCCTGGGAAGGCGTGCGGCCGCAAGCCTGACACCGTCTCTTCCTGGAGCCATGCCCTTGCCACGGACAGGGTGAATGGTGAAATAAGTTGTGCACAATTTAATTTTATGCAATAATTCAGCCCATGCCTAGCAAAACCATCTCTCCGGACCAGGCCCTGCGGCTGGACAACCAGGTCTGCTTCGCCCTGTATTCGGCATCGCATGCCATGTCCAGGGCCTACAAGCCGCATCTCGATGCGCTGGGGCTGACCTATCCGCAGTACGTGGCCATGCTCGTGCTCTGGGAGCGCGACGGATTGACCGTCTCCGAGATCGGTGAACGCCTCTACCTCGATTCGGGCACGCTCACGCCCCTGCTCAAGCGCCTCGAGGGCGCGGGCTACATCAGCCGCCTGCGCGATACGGCCGATGAGCGCCGTGTGCTGATCCAGCTCACCGCGGCTGGCCGCAAGCTCAAGGCCAGGGCCGTGGCGATACCGGCCTGCATGCTCGACACCATGCAGTGCTCGATCAAGGAACTCTCGGACCTGACGCGTCAGGTCCAGCAGCTGCGCGACCGTCTCCAGGTCGCCTGACCTTTGCTTTTTTAACCCCCAACAGGAGCTCACCATGCCCAACATCCTCGACAAGGTGGTTTACACCGCCAAGGCCCACACCACGGGCGGCCGCGAAGGCCGCTCCATCACCGATGACGGCCTGCTGGACGTCAAGCTGTCCCCGCCCAAGGCCATGGGTGGCGCGGGTGGTGCAACCAACCCCGAGCAGCTGTTCGCCGCGGGTTACTCGGCTTGTTTCATGGGCGCGATCAAGCACGTGGCCGGTATGAAGAAGGTGGCCGTTCCGGCCGACGCAGCCATCGATGCCGAAGTGGACATCGGCCCGATTCCCCAGGGCTTCGGCATCGCCGTGCGCCTGGCCGTGAGCCTGCCGGGTCTGGACCGTGCCGTGGCCCAGGATCTGGTGGACACGGCCCACCAGGTCTGCCCCTACTCCAACGCCACGCGCGGCAACATCGTTGTCGACCTGCGTCTGGTCTGAGCCGGCTTTCCGCGCGAAAAGAAAAAGGGCCTGGCGGCCCTTTTTTCATGCGCCGGTCGGCACCTGTCCGCTGGCCCGCGCCAGCACGGACGCCGCTGCATCAGTGTCGTGGCCACGCCAGGCCACGATCTGGTCGGGCCGGATCAGCGCCAGCGGCGCCTCGTAGAGCGCGCGCAGCTCGGGCGCTTCGTGATGCACGACGCGCAGATCCAGGCCCATCGTCTGTGCTGCCTGTTCGAAAGGCGCCGTGTCCGGCATCTCGGGCCCTAAAGCGAGCAGCGTCCACTCGAAGTGCAAGCTGTCGTAGAGCGAACGTCCGTCGGCCAGCCAGGCGTGCGGCGGGCGTCCGCCCGGGCAGGCCGAGGGCACATAGGTGTTGGGCGCGTCGGGTGGTGGCGTGCTGCCGTCGGGCACGATCAGGGGCGAGCCGTCATAGCGCCCGCCGAAGGTCACACCGGGGATGTTGAACTCCAGCCGCACATGGCGGTTGAGATACTCGCTGGCGGCCGCACGCGCGGCCGTGCCGGCGGGCGTGTCGGCCTCGAGTTCGGGCGTGGCCGTAAACAGGCCCACGCTGTCGGCGAACTGGCGCGCATAGCCGGTGTTGCGTTGTGCCAGCGGCCGACGCTCGGTCTCGTAGCTGTCGAGCAGTTGCTGGGGTGCCCGTTCCTGCAGCACATGCGCGAGTTTCCAGCCCAGGTTGACGGCGTCCTCGACCGCGGTGTTGTAGCCCAGGCCACCGGTGGGCGTGAACAGATGGGCGGCATCGCCGCCGATGAAGACACGGCCGCGCTGGAAGTGTTCGGCGACCAGGGCGTGGCCTGCGGTCCAGGTCAGCACGGACAGCACCTCGATCGGGATTTCGCGGCCCAGGGCCTCGGCAAAGATGCGGCGTGCGTCCGCCGCGGTCCAGCGGTCCGCATCCTCGCCCTCGTGCACGGCGGCATGGAAGGCGAACTCGGTGCGGCCGTCGACCGAGGCCATGAAGGCGCGCCGCTGGGCGTTGACCGAGACGTACATCCACGCGCGGGCGTGGGGGAAGGCCTCGTAGAAGCCGGGCGCGCGAAGATAGACGGCGAACATCTTGCCGCCCATGAAGTCGCGTTTGAAGCCTGTGGCCCCGCCCCAGGCGATGCCGAGTTGCTGGCGCACGAAGCTGCGGGCGCCGTCGGCGCCCACGAGGTAGCGCGCCTGTACCTCTTGCACGCCGCCGCCCTCTGTGGCCTCCACGCGGGCGCGTACCGTCTGGCCTTGGTCCTCGAAAGTGGCCAGGCGCCAGCCGTGCTGCAGCGTCACGCCGGGCAGCCG
Organism: Burkholderiaceae bacterium; assembly: GCA_019745555.1. GTDB lineage: Bacteria > Pseudomonadota > Gammaproteobacteria > Burkholderiales > Burkholderiaceae_C > Hylemonella. The sequence goes on from JAIESX010000007.1 coordinate 33,563, forward strand.
GCGGACCTGGTCAAGCAGGATGGCCTCGACGAATTTCTGCGATACACGGTGCGGCAGCTCGGCCGCGCTCCAGGAGCCGCTCATGGATTTGACGGTCTGACTGGCCTGCGCGGCCGTGGGCAGCTGCAGGCGCGCGAGCTCGTGCCCGCAGTAGCGCGTGAAATAGGCGATGTCGGTCGGGTGGTCCGGTGGCAGGCCCTGGGCACGTACGGCATCGGCAAAGCCATGGCGACGGAAATGCTCCATGGTGCGCGCCTGGGTGGCGTTGGCCTGCGGGTTGTAGGCCGTGCCCGGCTTGGGCTCGACCAGCAGGCAGCGCACGCCGCGCTTGCCGAGCTCGAGCGCGAGCATCAGGCCGAAGGGGCCGCCGCCGGCGATCAGCACCTCGGTGGAGGTTGTGGTGTCGCTACCTGCAGCCCGGGACGATAATGGTGCCGTCATCGCCAACCCTTATTTAGTTAGGTAACCAAAGTATTGTGAGTGTAGCGAAAAAGACGTCTGCTGTGCGCAAGCCTGCTGCCGACGGCTGGCGCCTGCATAACGCGGGCCGCATCCTTGGCAATGCCCTGGTCCGCTTCGAGACCCGGGTGCTGGCCCTGATGGAGCAGGCCGGCTACACGCAGACCCGGCTCTCGCACGTGAACCTGACCCGCCACCTGGACCTGGAGGGCACGCGCATCACCGAACTGGCGCGCCGGGCGCGCATGACCAATGCGGCCATGACCGAGCTGATCGATCAGTGTGAGCAGCTGGGTCTGGTGCTGCGCGAGGCCGATCCGGCCGATGCCCGGGCGCGCGTGGTGCGCTTCACCGAGGATGGGCGCTTGTGGCTGGCTGCCTTCGGCAAGGCTCTGCGCAAGGCCGAGCGTGAGCTGGTGCGCGAAATCGGCGAGCCCGCCGCGCAGGCACTCTATGGGCCGCTGGCGGCCTATGCCGATGCCGTCCAGTCCATCGGGCCCTGATCAGCTCACACCGAAGCGCCCGGTCCACTTCTGCTCGTAATTCATGCGCGCGAAGTGTTCGGCCATGAAGTCGATGAAGGTGCGGACCTTGGCGGAGAGGTGCTTGCGGCTGGGGTAGGCGAGATTGATGGTCAGGCGCGGCAGATCCCAGTCGTCGAGCACGGGCACCAGGCGGCCGGCCACCATGTCCTCGTAGACGATGTAGGTCGGCTGCACCAGGATGCCCAGACCGTCGAGCGCGGCCGCGCGCAGGATCTGGCCATCGTTCGATTCAAGCAGGCCCTTGACGTGGACGGCCCTGGTCTCGTCCCCGCGCGTGAAGCGCAGCTCGTTGGGGTTGTTGGCGTGGGTGTAGATCAGCAGCTGGTGCTGCTGCAGGTCTTCCAGCGTCTGGGGCCGGCCGTGACGGGCCAGGTAACGTGGCGCGGCCACCAGGATGCGGCGCGTGGCCGCCAGGCGGCGTACGGTGATGTTGGAGTCCGGCTCGAACTCGCGGGTGCGGATGGCCACGTCGATGTTGTTGTCGATGATGTCCAGGTAGCGGTTGGCCGCCTCCACGTGCACGCTGACATTGGGGTAGCGCTGCGTGTACTCGCGCAGCAGCGGGGCGATGTGCTGCATGGAAAAGGACAGGGACGCCGTGATGCGCAGCGTGCCCGTGGGGTTGAGCGTGCTGGCATTGACGGCATCCTCGGCATCCTTGAGGTCGGCCAGCAGGGTCTTGGCCCGGCTGAAGAATTCCTGGCCGGTGTCCGTGAGGAAAAGACGACGCGTGTTGCGCTCCACCAGACGCGCGGCCAGCCGGTCCTCCAGGGCCTGCAGGTGGCGGCTGGCGGCGGCATTGGACAGGCCCAGCGCCTCGGCGGCACGGCTCAGGCTGCCGGTCTCGGCCACCTGAACGAAGAGCTGGATTTCTGCAAAGCGGTCCACGGGGTCTCCTGCCCGGTACTGTAGTGCCGGTTTATTTCGCTGCGCGGAAAAGTCATTTGCGGCAGCGCGCTTTCCCAAATTGTCGAGGACTTTTACAGTGCCGGGACTACGCAAGAACCCGCAGGAGACCCGCGCATGCGCAACCTCAACGAGGACACCATCACCCAGGCCGTGATCGAACGTTTCTCGAAGACGCCCGATCCCCGCCTCAAGGAGATCCTGACCAGCCTGATCCAGCATCTGCACGCGTTTGCGCGCGAGACCAAGCTCACCGAGGCCGAGTGGTTCCAGGGCATCGACTTCCTCACGCGCACCGGCCACATGTGCGACGACAAGCGCCAGGAGTTCATCCTGCTGTCCGACACCCTGGGCCTGTCCATGCTGACCGTGGCCATGAACAACAAGAAGCCGGCGGGCTGCACCGAGGCCACGGTGTTCGGGCCCTTCTACGTCGAAGGTGCGCCGAAGTACCAGAACGGTGAGGACGTGGCAAACGGCGCCAGCGGCCAGCCCTGCGTGGTGCGCGGCACGGTGCGCGGTCTGGACGGCCAGCCCGTACCGCACGCGACCATCGAGGTCTGGCAGGCCGACGCCGACGGCAACTATGACGTGCAGTACGCCGAGCTCGCCCATCCTCAGGCGCGCGGCGTGCTGCAGGCGCGTGCCGACGGCAGCTTCGATTTCCGCACCATCGTGGCCGAGGCCTATCCCATCCCCACCGACGGCCCCGTGGGCGAGATGCTGCGCGCCAGCAAAAACCACCCCTGGCGCCCGGCCCATCTGCATTTCATGATCAAGGCCGAGGGCTACGAGACCCTGATCACCCATGTCTTCCGTGACGGCGACCAATACCTGGACTCGGATGCCGTCTTCGGCGTGCGCCAGTCCCTGGTGGCCGACTGGGTGCAACAGGCCGATGGGAGTTATCTGCTCGAGTTCGATTTCGTGCTCAACCCGCAGAAGAAGTAAGCAACTGGTAACTGGCAGGTGCCGCAGAGTGCCGCCGTTCCCCCCAATTTTCAACAACGAGGAGACAGACATGCAGAAGCGACAGATGATCAAGGGCGCCCTGTGCGCCGCCGCCCTGGCTGCCACGGCACTCATGCCGGCCCAGGCCCAGCAGACCTTCAAGCTCACCATCGCATCCAGCCACCCCGTGGTGCTGCCCTGGGTCGGGCTGATGAGCACGCTCTTCGTGCCCGAGGTGAACAAGCGCGTCGAGGCCCTGGGCAAGGGCTACAAGATCGAGTGGCGCGAGGCCTATGGCGGCCAGCTCTACAAGATGAACGCCACCCTGACCAGCGTGGAACAGGGCGTGACCGACATCGGCTGGGTCTTCCACAACCTGGAAGCCGCCAAAATGCCGTTGTCGCAGTTCGGCACCGTGACGCCCTTCACCACGGACGATGTGCGCGTCATCCTGGACGTGGCCAACGAGATGAACGAGAACGTGCCGGCGCTCAAGCGCGAGTGGGACCGCAACAACATGGTCTTCCTCGGCGCCACCGGCGTGGACACCTACCACCTGTTCACCAAGACGCCGGTCAATGCCTATGCCGATCTCAAGGGCCGCAAGATCTCGGCACCGGGCTCCATCGGCCTGTGGCTCAAGGGTTCGGGCGCGGTGCCTGTGGACGGCTCGCTGACCAGCTACTACACCGACATTCAGAGCGGCGTGTCCGACGGGACGGTCTCCATCTCCACGGGCATCCTGCCCAACAAGATCTACGAGGTGGCGCCCTACATCACCAAGGTCAACATCGGCGCGCTCTACATCGGCGGCATGGCCATGAACAAGGACAGCTTTGCCAAGCTGCCGCCCGAGGTGCAGAAGATCGTCAAGGACGTGGGCAAGGAATACTCGCGTGCGCTGGGCGAGACGCTGATGCAGCGCTACGAAGGCGCGCTCAAGACCATGGCCGAGGTCGGCGCCAAGCAGGCCGTGCCCGTGAAGATCAGCGAGCTCAGCGCGGCTGAGCGCGCCACCTGGGTCAAGACCATGCCCAATCTGGCGGCCGACTGGGTCAAGGCCAACGCCTCCAAGGGCCCGGCCAAGGACATCGTCAGCACCTACATGAACGAGCTGCGCAAGCGCGGCGTCAAGCCCGTGCGTGACTGGGATAAAGAGCTCTGATCATTGACGTCTGGATGTGCTGCCGCCGTTGCTGAGACAGCGGCAGCGTCCACCCCACCATGTCCTACGAAGCCAACACGGACCTCGAGTCCGCGCCGCAGACGTCCGCGCCCGACAGCTGGTTCGGCCGCCTGGTCGATGCGCTCAACGCTGCCGGCTCGGTGCTGATCGGCGCGGTCATGCTGCTGATGTGCGCCGACGTGCTGCTGCGCGACCTGGCCAACCGCCCGATCGATGGCGTGGCCGAGCTCGTGGCCACGAGCATTGTCATCATCGTCTTTCTGCAGCTGCCGGCCACGCTGCGCCATGGTCGCATGTCGCGTGCCGACCTGTTCATCGACCCCTACATCACGCGCCGTCCGCGCGCCGGCAAACGCCTGCGCGCCTTGTTCTCGCTGGCCGGCGTCTTTGCCTGCGGCGTGATCGCCTACGCCACCTGGAAGCCGCTGACGCGCGCCTGGACCGATCAGGAGTACCTGGGCGTGGAGGGTGTCTTCACCTTCCCGACCTGGCCCATGCGGGCCGTGGTGCTGCTGGGTGCCGCACTCGCCGCCGTGCAGTACCTGCTGCTGGTGATCCAGGACCTGAAAGAGAGCCGCCATGTCTGACCTGCAGATCGGCCTGCTGGCCATCGCCCTCATGCTGGCCGGCATCTATTTCGGCATGCACATCGGCGTGGCGCTCATCGTCACGTCCTTCGTCAGCGTGGCCCTGATCAAGTCGCCGGACGTGGCCGCGCGCTTCGTCGCTGCCTCGGCCAATGACGCCATCCGCGACTACCTCTTCGGGGTGATTCCGCTGTTCGTGCTCATGGGCATGCTGGTCAGCGTGAGCGGGGTGGGGCGCGACACCTTCGACGTCTTCCAGTGGCTCATGCGCCGCATCCGTGGCGGCCTGGGCCTGGCGACAGTGGGAGCCAACGCGGTTTTCGCGGCCATCACCGGCATCTCCATCGCATCGGCGTCGGTCTTCACCAAGGTGGCCGTGCCCGAGATGATCCGTCATGGCTACACGCGCCGCTTCGCCGTGGGTGTGGTGGCGGGCTCCTCGGTGCTGGGCATGCTGATCCCGCCCTCGCTGCTGATGATCATCTACGGCGTGCTGGCCGAAGAGTCGGTGGGGCGCATGTTCATCGCCGGCATCATCCCGGGCATCGTGCTGGCCACGGGCTTCGGTCTGCTCATCGTCGGCATGGCCTACCTGCGCCCGGGGATGATCATGCAGAACCCGGCCGACATCACCCGCACCGACGGGCACCACGAAACCTGGCGCAGCGCCACCCGCAAGTTTCTGCCCATCCTGCTGCTCATCACCCTGGTGCTCGGCGGTCTCTACGGCGGCCTGTTCACACCCACCGAGGCCGGCGCCGTGGGCGCGGCCGGTGCGCTGGTCATCGCCCTGCTGCGCCGCCGCCTGGACTGGAAGAAGCTCTGGAACGTGCTCACCGAAACCGGCTACGTCTCGGTGTCGGTGCTGTTCCTGATCATCTCGGCCATGCTCTACAGCCGCATGCTGGCGCTCACCGGCATGCCGGCGGCCGTCACCGAAGGCATCACGGCCCTGGGCTGGGGGCCGACAGGCTTTCTCGCCGCCTACCTGGCCATCGTGATCGCCATGGGCTGCATCATCGACTCGGTCTCCATCATGCTCATCATGCTGCCCATCGTGCTGCCCATCGCCCGCAGCTTCGGTATGGACATCATCTGGTTCGGCGTGATCACCGTGGTGGCGGTAGAGATCGGCCTGCTGACCCCGCCCTTCGGCGTCTCGGTCTACACGGTGAAGTCCGCGCTCAATGATGCGCGCATCACCCTCTGGGACATCTTCGCCGGCACCTTCCCCTTCGTACTGGCCATGGCACTCATGCTCGTACTGCTCGTGAGCTTTCCGGGCCTGTCCACCTGGCTGGCGCGCATGTAGCTGCCCCACAAGGAAACCCCCATGCTGTTTGCCTTCATCCTCATCGACAAGCCCGACCATGGAGCTCTGAGACTGCGCGTGCGTCCCGAGCACAAGGCCTACCTCGGCGCCGTCGCCGATCGCATCGCCTTCGCCGGTCCCTTCACCCACGACGATGGCCAGACCATGCTGGGCAGCCTGCTGGTGATCGATTTCCCCAGCCGCAACGCGGCCCATGCCTGGCTGGCCGATGAGCCGTTCACCCGGGCCGGGCTCTATGCCAGCACCACCATCCACGCTTTTGCCAACCTCTGGCCGCAGAAAGCCGGCTTTCCGCCCACCGCCTGAGATGACGAGGAACATGATCAAGCACATCGTCATGTGGAACGTGCGCGGTGCGACGCCGGCCGAGAAGGCCCAGGGCATCGCACGTCTGAAGCACAGCTTCGAGAGCCTGCGTGGCCGCATCCCCGGCCTCTTGCATCTGGAGATCGGTGTGGACAGCAGCCGTATCGACTATGCCTGTGACGTCGTGCTTTACAGCGAATTCGAAAGCCAGGCGGCACTCGAGGCCTACGCCGAACACCCCGAACACCTGCGCGTCAAGCGCGAGGTCGGCGACCTGCGCGTTGCGCGTCACCAGGTCGACTATGCCGCACCTTGAAATTTTTTGATCCGAAGGAAACAACATGAGCAACACATTCAACGACGAGCTGCAGATCCGCCAGATGGTGGAGCGCTGGGCCGTCTGGCGTGACGCCGGCGACTGGGAGCGCTTTGCGACCGTCTGGCACCCGGAGGGCGTGATGATGGCCACCTGGTTCCAGGGGCCGTTTGCCGAGTTCATCCGTGTCACGAAAGAGGGCTGGGCCAAGGGGGTGAGCATCCTGCACTTCCTGGGCGGCTCGGCCATCGAGGTGGTGGGCGATCGCGCCATCGCGCAGACCAAGATGACCATCTCGCAGCGCGGCATGGTCGAGGGTGCCGACGGCCCCGTGCTCTGCGACGTGGTCTGCACCGGCCGCTTTTACGACTTCGTCACCCGCCACAACGGCGAGTGGAAGCTGATCCACCGCCAGCCCATCTACGAGAAGGACCGCATCGACCCGGTGGACTCCACCGCCGTGCTCAAGCTCGACCAGAAGGCGCTGGCCACCTTCCCCGAAGGCTACCGCCACCTGGCCTATATCCAGACCCGTATCGGCTACACCGTGAAGATGGACATGCCCATGCTCAAGGGTCCGGTGGTCGAGGAGCTTTACCGGCGCGGTGCACGCTGGCTGGCAGGCGGCGCGCTGGAGCGCTGAAGCTGCCGACGAATTTCAACCCGAGGAGAACAAGTATGGACACAAGATCCCTGAACCGACGCCGGCTCGTGCAGGCCGTGCCCGCCCTGGCCCTGAGCAGCCTGGCCCCCTGGGCGTGGGCGCAAGGCGCCTGGCCCAACCGTCCGCTGCGCGTCATCGTGCCGCAGCCGCCGGGCGGCGGCTTCGACTTCGTGGCGCGCGCGCTGGGCGACCGCCTGTCCAAGCAGATCGGCCAGAGCGTGGTGGTCGAGAACCGCCCGGGCTCGGGCACCCTGGTGGGTACAGACGCCGCGGCCAAGGCCGATCCCGATGGTTACACCCTGCTCATGGGCTCGGTCTCCAACATCGCCCTCAACATGGGCCTCTACGACAAGCTGTCCTACGACAGCCTGCGCGACTTCGAGCCCGTGGGCATGGCCGTGAGCTACAGCTACACGCTGATGGCGCGTAACGATTTGCCCTTCAACTCGCTCAAGGAGGTCGTGGCCTACGCCAAGGCCAACCCGGGCAAGCTCAACTACGCTTCGGCCGGCAACGGCTCGGGCCAGCACGTGCTGGCTGCGGCGCTCTGGCACCTGGCGGGCGTCGACATCACCCATATTCCCTACAAGGGCGCGCAGGCGGCCTACCAGGACCTGCTGGGCGGGCGTGTGGACCTGTTCTTCGACTTGTCGTCCACGGCGCGTCCGCAGGTGGACAGCGGCAAGGTCAAGGCCCTGGCCCTCTCGGGCGCCGAGCGCAACCCCATGCATCCGAACGTGCCCACGATCATCGAAAGCGGTGTGGCCCAGCTCGACCTCGAATCCTGGTTCGGCTACTTCGTACCGAGCAAGACCCCGGTCGCCGTGCAGGAGCGCCTGCGCAGCGAGCTGGCCAAGGTGATTGCGCAGCCCGAGCTGCAGGAGACCTTCCGCAGCCGGGGTGGCAAGCCGCTCAGCCTCGATGCGGCCCAGACCAAGGCCCTGGTCAGGCGCGATGTCGAGCGCTGGACCAAGCTGGTGCGCGACATCGGTATCAAGGCCGACTGAGCCAGCGGCCGCACTCAGGCCATGCCCCTGTCCGGCGCCGTCCGGGGCGGCGCCGGATAATCCGGTTCTTTTCCCCGTTCTCCAGATTGTTTGCCATGAAGATCGCTCAAGCCTCTCTCGACCAGCTGTTTCTCAATGCCCGTACCGCCAACGGTTTCCTCGACCAGCCGGTGCCGCTGGCCCTGCTGCAGGAGGCCTATGACCTGGCCAAGATGGCGCCCACGTCCATGAACACCCAGCCCACGCGCTATGTGTTTCTCACCACGCCCGAAGCCAAGGCCCGCCTGCTGCCCGCGCTTTCGCCGGGCAATGTGGACAAGACCAAGTCCGCTCCGGTGACCGTGATCGTGGCCACCGACACGAAGTTCTACGAGCACATGCCCCAGATCTGGCATGGTGCCGGCGCCAAGGAGAACTTCGAGGGCAACGCCACCCTGGCCACCAACACCGCCAACCGCAACGGCACCCTGGGTGGCGCCTATTTCATCCTGGCCGCGCGCGCCGTGGGCCTGGACTGCGGCCCCATGAGCGGCGTGGATCTGGCCAAGGTCAATGCCGAGTTCTTCCCGGACGGCCGCTACAGCGCCAACTTCCTCATCAACCTGGGCTACGCCGATCACAGCAAGGAATTCAAGCGCAACCCGCGCCTGTCCTTCGAACAGGCTTGCCAGGTGCTGTAAGCACCTGGCAAGCCCTGCGGCGCAGGCCCGCTGTCGCGAGCCGCGCCCTGCGGCGACATGAGGCTCACCCCTCCCAACCCTCCCCTTGCAGGGGAGGGCGCCGGCCCGCTCCGTTGTCGCGGCCCGCGCCCTGCGGCGACATGAGGCTCACCCCTCCCAACCCTCCCCTTCCAGGGGAGGGCTAAACTTCTTTCAGTTGTGATCGCTCTGCTGTGAATTTCCTGCCCATCACCGATCCGTATTTCTATCTGGTGTCGGTGCCGGCGGTGCTGCTGTTGGGCATCAGCAAGAGCGGCTTCGGGGCGGGTTTCGGTTCGCTGGCTGTGCCCATGATGGCGCTGGCGGTCACCGTGCCCCAGGCGGCGGCCATCCTCATGCCGGTGCTGCTGCTCATGGACCTGCTGGGCATCGCCGCGCTGCGCAAGGATTTCGACCGCAGCCTGCTGAAGTTCATGCTGCCCTGGGGCCTGCTGGGCACGCTGATCGGCACCCTGCTGTTCAAGCTGCTGGCGGCCAACATCGTGGCCGGCATCGTGGGCGTGTTCACGCTGCTCTTCCTCGCCCAGCGCCTGCTGTTTCCGCCACGTGCCGACAGCGCGCCGCCGCCGCGCTGGCTCGGGGCTGTGCTGGTCACGGCCGGCGGCTTCACGAGTTTCGTCGCCCATGCCGGCGGACCGCCCGTCTCGGCCTATGCGCTGCCGCTCAAGCTGCGGCCCATCGTCTTTGCGGCCACCCTGTCCTGGTTCTTCTTCTTCATCAACCTCTCCAAATGGGTCCCCTATGCCTGGCTGGGCCTGCTGGACTGGCGTAACCTCGCCACCTCTGTCGTCCTGCTGCCGCTGGCGCCCGTGGGGGTGTGGATCGGTGTACGCATGGCGCGGCGCATCGACCCGACGCTCTTCTACCGGCTGATCTACCTCGGTTTGCTGCTCACCGGCCTCAAGCTGGTCTGGGACGCCTTCCATTGAGGGCGTGCAGGGTGGATGATCTGGAAGAATCCTCCCCATGCTCACCCTCATCTACGCCCATCCCTATCCCCTGCATTCGCGCGCCAACCGCGCCTTGCTCGATGCGGTGCGGGATCTGCCGGGTTTGCAGATCCGTGATCTGTACGCGCTCTACCCCGATTTCCACATCGACGCGCGGGCCGAGCAGGCGGCGCTGGCCGACAGCCACACCGTGGTGCTGCAGCACCCACTGCACTGGTACCACGCCCCGGCGCTGCTGAGTCTGTGGTTCGAAAAGACCTTGGCCTATGGCTGGGCCTACGGCCACGATCCGGCGGGGCGGGCCACACGCGCCCTGGAGGGCAAACGCCTGCTCTGGGCCGTGAGCACGGGCGGCGCCGAGCGCGCCTACCAGCCCGAGGGCTACAACCATCACACCATGGCGCAGATCGCCACGCCCATCCAGCAGACCGCGCTCTACTGCGGCCTGCAGTGGCTGGAGCCGTACATCGTCCACGGCGCCCACCGCCTGTCCGCGCCGGAGCTGGCGATGGCTGCGCAGGCCTACCGGGCGCGCCTGCAGGCCGAACTCGACCACCTCTCCACCTCCCAGGAGCGCTGACATGGCTGCCGAAGGACCGAACCTCATCCCCGTGGTCACGCTGCTGGCTGCGGCTGTCGTGGCCGTGCCCCTGTTCAAGCGCCTGGCCCTGGGCGCGGTGCTGGGCTATCTGGCCGCCGGCGTCCTGATCGGGCCCTCGGGGCTCCAGCTCATCGCCGACCCCGAGACCATCCTGCACACGGCCGAGCTCGGGGTGGTGATGTTCCTTTTCATCGTCGGTCTGGAGATGCGGCCCAGCCATCTATGGCAGATGCGCCGCCAGATCTTCGGCCTGGGCTCGCTGCAGGTGCTGGTGGCCATGGTGCTGCTGGCGCCGGTGGGCGTGATGTTCGGCCTGGGCTGGGCCCAGGCCTGGGTGGTGGGCACGGGCTTTGTGCTCACCTCCACGGCCATCGTGATGCAGATGCTGCAGGACCGGCATCAGATGGGCAGCCCGGCCGGCCAGCGCGTGGTGTCCATCCTGCTGCTCGAGGACCTGCTCATCGTGCCCCTGCTGGCCCTGGTGGCCTTCATCGCCCCGGGCGGCGAGACCAGCAGCTGGCTGGACCGTGCGCAGGGCATCGCTATCGCCGTGGGCGCCACGGTGGTGCTCGTGGCCGTGGGGCGCTGGCTGCTCAATCCGCTCTTCGTCCTGCTCTCGGCCACGCGTTCGCGCGAGGTGATGACGGCCGCGGCCCTGCTGGTGGTGCTGGGCGCGGCGCTGTGGATGGATCTGGGCGGACTCTCGGCCGCCATGGGCGCCTTCCTGGCCGGGGTCATGCTGGCCGAGTCCTCCTTCCGCCACCAGCTCGAAGCGGACGTCGAGCCCTTCAAGGGCCTGCTGCTGGGCCTGTTCTTCCTCGCGGTGGGCATGTCCATGGACCTTGCCATCATCGCCGCCAACTGGCAGGAAGTGATCATCAGCGTGCTGGCCTATATGCTGCTCAAGTCCGCGGCCATCTATGGCGTGGCGCGACTCGCCCGGGCCGATCACGACCAGGCGCTGGAGCGCACGGTGCTGATGGCCCAGGGGGGCGAGTTCGCCTTCGTGCTCTATGCCGCGGCCGTGACGGCGGGCGTGCTGGACGCGCGCATCAATTCGGTCTATACCGCGGTCATCATCCTCTCCATGGTGCTCACGCCCATCCTGCTGCTGGTGCATGGGCGATGGGTGGCCCGCTGCAAGAGCCGGGACATCAATGAGGAGCGGCCGATGGATACCGAGATGGATCACAGCCCGGTCATCATCGCGGGCTTCGGCCGCTTCGGCCAGGTGGTGGGGCGTCTGCTGATGTCCAACGGCATCGTGAGCACCATCATGGACAACGACGCCGTGCACATCGAGAGCATGCGCCAGTTCGGCTTCAAGGTCTATTACGGTGACGCGACCCGGCTCGACCTGCTACACGCCGCGGGGGCTTCGAACGCCCGAGTGCTGGTCGTGGCCGTGGACGACAAGGACGATGCCCGGACCATCGTCGAGATCGCGCGGCATTCTTTCCCGCACCTCACGGTGCTGGCGCGCGCCTACGACGTGCCCCATTACTACGAGCTCAGGAAGGCCGGCGCCCACGTGATCCAGCGCGAGGTCTATGAAAGCTCCTTGCGCCTGGGCCGCCACGCGCTGGAGACCCTGGGCTTTGGTGCCTATGAGGCCAAGGAGATGGCCGATGCCTTCCGGCGCACCAACCAGAAGCAGGTGGACGACTTCGCCCAGCTGCGCGAGCAGGTGCAGCCCAAAGAGTATGCGAGGGTCATCCGCGAGAGCCGTGAGGAGCTGGAGCGCCAGCTGCGCGAGGAGACCCGGCGCGGCAAGACGCCTTATGGCTGGCAGATGGCCGAGTTGCGAGCCCGCGACGATCAACCCTGATACGTCACGGCTTCCATGAGAGTCTGCGCTAACATGTGTTTACAAACTGCTACCAGGAGCACGTGATGCCGGTTGTCGTGGTTGCGAATCCCAAGGGCGGTGTGGGCAAGTCCACCCTGTCCACCAATGTGGCGGGCTACTTTGCCAGTCAGGGTCACAAGGTCATGCTGGGCGACGCGGATCGCCAGCAGTCCTCACGCTTGTGGCTGGGTCTGCGACCCGCGACAGCGCGTCCCATCGTGAGCTGGGACGTGGGCGAGGACAAGCTGGCCAAGCTGCCCAAGGGGGTGACCCATGTGGTGCTCGACACCCCGGCCGGTCTCAAGGGGGCCCGTATGAAGGAGGTCCTGCAGCACGCCGACAAGGTCATCGTGCCCCTGCAGCCCAGCGTCTTCGACATCTTCGCCACGCGCGACTTCCTCGACGAGATCAAGCAGCACGCCCACAAGGGCATGCAGGTTGGCATCGTGGGCATGCGCGTGGACGCACGCACGCTCTCGGCCGACCGGCTCAAGGCCTTCGTCGAGAGCCTGGGCCTGCCCGTGCTGGCCTATCTGCGCGACACCCAGAACTACATCCACCTCGCGGCCCACGGTCTCACGCTCTTCGATGTGGCGCCGAGCCGGGTCGAGAAAGACCTCGAGCAGTGGCAGGGGCTCTGCCGCTGGTTGGACAAATAGACCGCCTGTCGGCGTCGCGCGCATGACAGGGCCGCCTGCGGGCCCCCCGCTACATTGGTGGCATGAAAACCTTCCAGTCCCTCCAGGAGTTTCCCGCGCTCGTGGGCCAGGAAGTCGCGGTCAGCGACTGGCTCACGATCACGCAGGCACAGGTCAACCAGTTTGCCGAGGCCACGGGCGATCACCAGTGGATCCACGTCGACGTCGAGCGCGCCAAGGCAGGGCCCTTCGGGGCGCCGATCGCCCACGGCTTCCTCACCCTGTCGCTGCTGCCGCGCTTCTTCGAGACCACGATGGAGATCGTCGAGTCGCGCATGGGCGTGAACTACGGCCTCAACCGCGTGCGCTTCATGGCCCCGGTGCCCGTGGGCAGCCGCCTGCGCGCGCGCATGAAGCTGCTGGCCTGCGAGCCCATCGCCAATGGCGGCATGCAGATGACCTGGGAAGTCACGATCGAACGCGAAGGCGAGGCCAAGCCGGTCTGCGTGGCCGAGTCGATTGCGCGCCGTTACCCCTGAGCCCCATCAGTCCGTCGCAAAGCTGTTCTGCCGCCAGGCTTCGAACACCGTCACCGCCACGGCGTTCGAGAGGTTCAGGCTGCGCTGACCCGCGCGCATGGGCAGCTTGAGCTGCTGCGCGGGGGCAAAGGCAGCCCGTACGGCGTCGGGCAGGCCGCTGGTTTCCGAGCCGAAGACCAGCCAGTCGCCCCGTTGGAAGGCGATGTCATGGACGAAGCGTGTGCCGCGGGTGGTGAGCGCAAACAGGCGCCCGGGCTGCGGCTGTTCGCTGGCGACGAAGGCCTCCCAGCTGGCATGGCGTTTCACCTCGGCGTACTCGTGGTAGTCCAGGCCGGCGCGACGCATCAGCCTGTCTTCCATCGAAAAGCCCAGCGGTTCGATCAGGTGCAGGGTGCAGCCCGTGTTGGCCGCCAGACGGATGACATTGCCCGTGTTGGGCGGGATCTCGGGATGGACCAGGACGATGTGGAACATGGCGCTATTGTCGCGGTGCACACCCTCTGTTTTCAGGCCGTGCGCGCCAGCACGAGCGCCGTGATGTGCGCAGCCCCGGCCGCGCGCAACGGTATGGCGGCGGCGTGCAGGGTGGCGCCCGTGGTCATCACGTCGTCCACCAGCAGGAGACGGCTGCCCTGCACGACCTGTGCGCCCCCGGCACTCAGGTCGAAGACGCCGCGTACATTGCGCAGGCGCTGCGCCAGCGCCAGGCTGCTCTGGGCCGGCGTGTCGCGCGGGCGCAGCAGCAGGTCGGGGCGTGTCTTCTCCGGTGCAAGCTGGCGTGCGAGCTCCAGCGCCTGGTTGAAGCCGCGTGCGCGCAGCCGCGGGCCCGACAGCGGCAGGGGCAACAGCAGGTCGGCACACGCAATGGCCTCGGCCGCCCCGGGGCAGTCACGCATCAGGCCAGCCAGTGGGGCCGACCAGCCGGGGCTGGGGCCGAACTTGTAGCGCGCGATCAGGCCGCTCCACGGATACTCGTAGCTCACGGCCGCCAGGCACAGGTCCAGCGGCGGCGGCTCACGCAGACAGGCGCCGCAGCGCGTCACGCCAGCCGGCAGTGGTCGCGCGCACTGCAGGCAGCGCGGGCAGGGCCGGGCAAAGCGCGCCAAGCAGGCATGGCACAGGGGTCGGGATGGCCAGGCCTGGCAGAGTGCGCACTGGCCGGGCAGGGCGGCACTGAGGCGGTGGAGCAGGGCGCGCAACATGGTTGTCGTTGGGGACAAGGCCCAGTCAATATACTCGCCGCTTCCCCATGAACGATCCTCGTCCGCCCACCATCGACCCTGTGGCTGCCGCGCGCTGGCAGCAGCGGCCGCAGCCGGTTTCGCCCTGGCTGCACGAAGAGGTGGCGCGCCGTATGGAGCCGCGTCTGGACTGGATCGTGCGCCGGCCGCGCAGCTGGTTGCACTGGGAGCCGGTACGTGGCGGCCTGCAGGCCCAGGCCCTGCTCGCACAGCGCTACCCTGAGGCCCGCTGCGAGGTCCATGCGGTGGTGCCGCAGGAGCAGACCCTGGCTGTCCGGGCCGCAAAACGACCCTGGTGGCGCGCGCTCGGGACCGCTTTGAAGCCGCCGCCCGCCCTGCCCCCCGAGCTGCTCTGGGCCAACATGAGCCTGCACATGAGTGCCGATCCGCAGGCCCTGATCGCCCAGTGGCACGAGGCCCTGGCGGTGGACGGTTTCCTTATGTTCTCCTGCCTGGGGCCGGATACCCTGCGCGAGCTGCGCGCGCTCTACCAGGCCCTGGGCTGGCCGGCGCCGGCCCATGAATACACGGACATGCACGACTGGGGCGACATGCTGGTGAGCGCCGGCTTCGCGGAGCCTGTCATGGACATGGAGCGCATCGAGCTGAGCTTCGAGACCCCGCAGCGCCTCTTGCAGGAGCTGCGCGAACTGGGCCGCAACCTTCACCCGGCGCGCTTTGCCGGCCTGCGCGGGCGCCGCTGGCAGGGCCGGCTGCACGAGGCCCTGGGCCAGCTGGCCGGTGCCGACGGGCGCCTGCGGTTGAGTTTCGAGATCATCTACGGACACGCCTTCAAGCCGCAGCGCCGCCTCACCGTGGCCCCCGAGACCCGCCTGAGCCTGGACGAAATGCGGGGCAGCCTGCGCCGTGGCCGGGGACCTGCGCCGGGTTGAGGGGTGCCTTGCCGCCGGTCCGCTGCCGAAAAGTGCTGGGCTACAATAAGCGGTTGCTGAATTTTGGTGATTCAACGGCAGCTTGCCGCCTGCATCCGTCATGGATGGAAGGTGCATCGGTCACAAGCCGCTTGCGGTGCGAGCCTGAGCAGTCCTGGAATATTTAAGACATTGAAGAAGTGAACATGATGAAGAGCATTTCTAATAAATTGGCTTCACTGCTGCTCACGGCCGGCGCATGGGCTGGTTCGGCGGCCTTCACCGCAGCCCAGGCTGTCAACGATCTGCCCGGCGGTCCTGCGGTCAATCAGCTCAACCTCGGCCCGGCGGCCACCAAGATCGCAGCCGAGCAGCAGTGGCTGCACTGGTTCATGCTCATCATCTGCACCGTCATCTTCGTCGGTGTGTTCGGGGTGATGTTCTATTCCATCATCAAGCACCGCAAGTCCGTCGGCCACAAGCCTGCCGATTTCCATGAGTCCGTGGCCGTGGAAGTCGCCTGGACCGTGATCCCCTTCATCATCGTGATCCTGATGGCCCTGCCGGCGACCAAGGTCGTCGTGGCCCAGAAGGACACCAGCAACGCTGACCTGACCATCAAGGTCACGGGCTACCAGTGGAAGTGGGGCTATGACTACCTCAAGGGTGAGGGCGAGGGCATCGGCTTCATCTCCACCCTGGACAACAGCCATCGTGTGATGTCCGAGTCCGGCAAGCCGCCGCCGACCGACGACTACCTGCTCAAGGTCGACAACCCGCTGGTCGTGCCCGTGGACAAGAAGGTCCGCATCATCACCACCGCCAACGACGTGATCCACGCCTTCATGGTGCCGGCCTTCGGCATCAAGCAGGATGCGATCCCCGGCTTCGTGCGCGACACCTGGTTCCGCGCCGAAAAGACCGGTGATTTCTACGGTCAGTGCGCCGAGCTGTGCGGCAAGGAGCACGCCTACATGCCCATCCACGTGAAGGTGCTGTCGGCTGAGGACTACTCCAAGTGGGTCGATGACCAGAAGAAGATCATGGCCGCCAAGGCCGACGACCCGAACAAGGTCTGGGTGCTGGACGAACTGGCCAAGCGTGGCGAGAAGGTCTACGCTGCCAACTGCGCGGCCTGCCACCAGGCCAATGGCAAGGGTGCCGGCCCGATCAAGGCGCTCGACGGCTCGGCCATGGTGCTGGACGCCGACAAGAGCAAGCAGATCGCCATCATGCTCAACGGCAAGGGCGCCATGCCGGCCTGGAAGCAGCTGAGTGACACCGAGATCGCCGCTGTCATCACCTATACCAAGAACAGCTGGTCCAACAAGACCGGTCAGCTGGTGCAGCCGGCCGACATCAAGACCGCCCGCAAGTAAGCAGCTGTCGTCAGACGTAGAGAATTCAGAAGGAAATCACGATGAGTGCCGTTCTTGACCATCACGATCACCACGCCCATGACGACCACCACCATGCCCCCATGGGCTGGCGGCGCTGGGTCTTTGCGACCAACCACAAGGACATCGGTACGCTGTACCTGCTGTTCGCCTTCACCATGCTCATGGTGGGCGGCGTGCTGGCCCTGCTGATCCGCGCCGAGCTGTTCCAGCCCGGCCTGCAGGTCGTCAATCCCGAGCTGTTCAACCAGCTCACCACCATGCACGGCCTGATCATGGTGTTCGGCGCCATCATGCCGGCCTTCGTGGGCTTCGCGAACTGGATGATCCCGCTGCAGATCGGTGCATCCGACATGGCCTTCGCCCGGATGAACAACTTCAGCTTCTGGCTGATGATCCCGGCCGCCATCATGCTGGTGCTGTCCTTCTTCATGCCCGGCGGCGCGCCCGCAGCCGGCTGGACGCTGTACGCCCCGCTGACGCTGCAGATGGGCCCCTCGATGGACGCCGGCATCTTTGCCATGCACATCCTGGGTGCGTCCTCCATCATGGGCTCGATCAACATCATCGTCACTATCCTGAACATGCGCGCGCCCGGCATGACGCTGATGAAGATGCCGCTGTTCTGCTGGACCTGGCTGATCACCGCCTACCTGCTGATCGCTGTCATGCCCGTGCTGGCCGGCGCCATCACCATGACGCTGACGGACCGCCACTTCGGCACCACCTTCTTCAACCCCGCTGGCGGTGGTGACCCGGTGATGTACCAGCACATCTTCTGGTTCTTCGGCCACCCCGAGGTGTACATCATGATCCTGCCGGCGTTCGGCATCATCAGCGCCATCGTCCCGGCTTTCTCGCGCAAGAAGCTGTTCGGCTACGCCTCCATGGTCTACGCCACGGCCTCCATCGCCATCCTGTCCTTCATCGTGTGGGCCCACCACATGTACACCACCGGCATGCCGGTGACCGGCCAGCTGTTCTTCATGTACGCCACCATGCTGATCTCCGTGCCCACCGGCGTGAAGATCTTCAACTGGCTCGCCACCATGTGGAAGGGTTCGATGACCTTCGAAGCCCCGATGCTGTGGGCCGTGGGCTTCATCTTCGTGTTCACCATGGGCGGCTTCACCGGCCTGATCCTGTCCATGGCTCCGATCGACATCCAGTTGCAGGACACCTACTACGTCGTGGCCCACTTCCACTATGTGCTCGTGGCCGGCTCGCTGTTCGCCATGTTCGCCGGCATCTACTACTGGCTGCCCAAGTGGACCGGTGTGATGTACAGCGAATTCCGCGGCAAGCTGCACTTCTGGTGGTCGATGATTTCCTTCAATATCACCTTCTTCCCGATGCACTTCCTGGGTCTGGCCGGCATGCCCCGTCGCTATGCCGACTACCCCATGCAGTTCGCCGACTTCAACGCCATCGCCACCGTCGGTGCCTTCGGCTTCGGTCTGGCCCAGGTCTACTTCTTCGTCTTCGTGATCATCCCGGCCATGCGTGGCCAGGGCGAGAAGGCGCCGCAGAAGCCCTGGGAAGCCGCTGAAGGCCTGGAATGGGAAGTGCCCTCGCCGGCGCCCTTCCACACCTTCGAGAACCCCCCGAAGCTCGACGCCACGGCCACCAAGGTCATCGGCTGAGTCTCTGACGGAAAGCCTGCGCCATGACGACGCCTGAACAGAAGAAAGCCAACCTCCGACTCGGCCTGGTGCTGGCGTCGGTGGCGCTGGCCTTCTTCCTCGGCTTCCTGGCCAAGTTCGTCCTTTTCGGCAAGTGAGCGAGACATGAACCTGCGACAAGAGAACGTGAAGATGGTGGGCAAGCTGGCCATCGTCGTGGCCGGCATGTTCGGCTTCGGCTATGCCCTTGTGCCCATCTACAAGCATCTCTGCGAAGCGCTGGGCATCAATGTGCTGGCCGTGGGCGAGCAGGACCGCAGCCTGCGGGCCGTCAACACACAGGTTGACAGCAGCCGTACCATCACCGTCGAGTTTGACGCCAACGTGCGCGGCCCCTGGCGTTTCAAGCCGGCCCAGGCCTCGCTGCAGGTGCACCCGGGCGAGATGGCCACCGTCATGTACGAGTTCGAGAACGTGCAGGACCGCCGCATGGCGGCCCAGGCCATCCCGAGCTATGCCCCGCGCCAGGCTGCGGCACATTTCACCAAGCTCGAGTGCTTCTGCTTCAACGAGTACACGCTGGCACCCGGCGAGAAGAAGCAGTGGCCCGTGGTCTTCGTGATCGATCCCAAGCTGTCCAAGGACGTGAGCACGATCACGCTGTCCTACACCTTCTTTGAAGTCGGCAGCAAGACGCCGGCCGCCCCGACGGCGGCCCGCCAGCCGACGAGTACGGAGACCGGCGCATGAGCGGACAGAATGTTCAGCAGGGTTCGGTGTGGGCCACGGTCAAGGCCGTGGCCTGGTCCTTCCTGGGCGTGCGCAAGGGCAGCGGTTTCCAGGAGGACATCAGCAAGCTCAAGCCCTACCACATCATTGCGGTAGGTCTGGTCGGCGGCATCCTCTTTGTATTGTTTTTGATTGGATTGGTGAACTGGATCGTCGCAGCTTGAAGCGACTGTCCAGCGTTCAGCATTGAAGAAAACCAGAACCGGAAGTAATGGAGTAAACATGAGTTCTACGACCCACGGCGGCACCCCGTACTACTATGTGCCCGGCCCGTCCCGTCATCCCGTGATGGCGTCGATCGGTCTGTTTTTCGTCATCCTGGGCGCTGGCCAGTGGATCAACGGTTCCGGCTGGGGCAAGTACTCCCTGCTGCTGGGCCTGGTGTGGTGGCTGTTTGTCCTGTACCAGTGGTTCCGCGAAGCCATTGCCGAGAGCGAAGGCGGTCAGTATGGCCACAAGATCGACATCTCCTACCGCTGGAGCATGACCTGGTTCATCTTCTCCGAGGTGATGTTCTTCGGTGCCTTCTTCACTGCCCTCTGGTGGGCCCGTGCCCACTCGGTGCCGGCCCTGGGCAGCCTGGACAACGCGCTGCTGTGGCCCGACTTCAAGGCCGTGTGGCCCAGCGTGGTGGCGGGCGCCACCGCCTCGCCGGCCGGCATCATCGAGCCCTTCCAGACCATGGGCCCCTTCTGGCTGCCCACGATCAACACCGCCCTGCTGCTGACCTCGGGCGTGACGCTGACCATTGCCCACCACGCCCTGCGTGACGGCAACCGCAGCAAGACCATCGGCTTCATGTGGATCACCGTGCTGCTGGGCTTGATCTTCCTGTTCGTGCAAGGCTACGAGTACTACCACGCCTACACCGACCTGAACCTCAAGCTCTCGTCGGGCATCTTCGGCTCCACCTTCTTCATGCTGACCGGCTTCCACGGCTTCCACGTGTTCGTCGGCATGCTGATGCTGCTCTTCATCACCCTGCGTCTGCAGAAGGGTCACTTCACGGCCGAGCGCCACTTCGGTTTCGAAGGTGCTGCCTGGTACTGGCACTTCGTGGACGTCGTGTGGCTGGGCCTCTATATTCTGGTTTACTGGATGTAAGGTCCGCCAGCTCGTGGCATCGCGAGGTGCCCGAGCCGACAAAAACAAAAGCCGCGTCGAGCGGCTTTTGTTTTTGTTTGATGCGTGTCGCGCTTACTGGCCCGGCCTGATGCCCGTGGGCTGGATGTAGCCGAAGTGCCAGGCGATCAGGATGCAGATGAAGATCAGGACGGAAAAGCCCACGCGAAAGGCGAGGGCGCGCGCCATGTTGCTGGTCTTGGGCTTGCCGTCCCGGCCGTCGCGCAGCATGAAGAACAGGGCGGAGCCCAGGCTGGCGATGATGGCCAGAAAGGCCAGGGCGACGAGGTATTTCATGGACGGGATTATCGCGTGAGTGAGCGCAGTCGTTTCTGGGTGGTGACGCTGGCCGCCGTGCTGGGCATGGCGGTCACGGCTGCGCTCGGCCGCTGGCAGCTGGGGCGCGCCGCGGAAAAGGAAGCGTTGCAGGCGGCCATCGAGGTCCGGGCGCAGCAGCCGGTGCTCGATGCACGTGGTGCCGCTGGAATGGATGCCCAGCCGGATCTGCTGCACCGCCGGGTCGAGGCCCGCGGCCAGTGGGTCGGCGAGCGCACGGTCTTCCTCGACAACCGGCAGATGAATGGCAGGCCCGGTTTCTTCGTCGTCACGCCGCTGCGTCTGGAGGGTGGGGCCGGCGTGCTGCTCGTGCAGCGCGGCTGGGTGCCGCGCAACTTCGAGGACCGCACGCGCGTGCCTGCCGTCGAGACGCCTTCGGGGCCGGTCATGGTGGAGGGACGGCTGGCCGCACCTCCATCACGGCTATATGAGATGGGTCCGACCGAGGCCGGGGCGATCCGGCAAAATCTCGATCTGGCGCAGTTCCGCGCGGAAACCGGCCTGCCGCTGGCAGGGCTGTCGATCCAGCAGACCGGGGCCGCGGCCGACGGCCTGCTGCGCGACTGGCCGCAGATCAACACCGGTGTCGACAAGCACTACGGCTACGCATTCCAATGGTTCGGGCTTTGTGCCCTGATGGCGATTCTTTATGTCTGGTTCCAAATTGTCCGAAGATTCCGTGGCCGCAGGTCCTGACGCTGCGCAAGACCACGTCCTCGGGCTCACTGTGCACAGCCTGCCCGAGCCCGGCCAGGTCGTGGCCGAAGATGCGGCACGCACGCGCTCCGGTCGCTGGAAGATGATCGCGCTGATGCTGGTCTGCGCGGCACCGGTCATTGCGTCCTATTTCACCTACTACGTGATCCGGCCCGAGAGCCGGCGCAGCTTCGGCGAGCTGATCGAGCCGCAGCGCCCGCTGCCCGAGATGCTGGCGCTGGACCTGGCCGGGGCCACCCATCGCCTGCCCGAACTCAAGGGCCAGTGGCTGCTGCTCAGCGTGGGTCCTGCGGCCTGCCCCGAGGCCTGCCAGCAGCAGCTCTACTTCCAGCGCCAGCTGCGCGAACTCATGGGCCGCGAGAAGGAGCGCGTGGACCGCGTCTGGCTGATCGAGGACGCCGCGCCGGTGCCCGATTCGCTGCAGCCCGCCCTACAGGGCGCCACCGCCTTGCGCGTGCCGGCCGATGAACTGGCGCGCTGGCTCGTGCCCGCTGCCGGCCAGCGCATCGAGGACCACCTCTATGTGGTCGATCCCATGGGCAACTGGATGATGCGTTTTCCGGCGCACATGAACGTGGAAGCCGCGGCCAAGGCCAAGCGTGATCTAGAGCGCCTGCTGCGTGCCTCGTCTTCCTGGGACCAGCCGGGGCGTTGAACATGGACACGCAAGCTCTCTACGATCTGAGTCCGGCGCTGCGCCTCATGGGCATGGGCCTGGTGCTGGCCGCCGGTCCGCTGGCCTGGGTCTGGTTGCGCAACCGCCAGGCTGGCACCTCGCGCCGTCTGCAGGCCCTGACCCTGCTCACACTGTTCCTCACCTTCGACTTGGTGCTCTTCGGCTCTTTCACGCGCCTCACGGACTCCGGCCTGGGCTGCCCCGACTGGCCCGGCTGCTACGGCAAGGCCAGCCCGGTGGGCGCGCACGCCGAGATCAGCGCCGCCCAGCAGGCCATGCCCACCGGCCCGGTGACGCACGGCAAGGCCTGGGTCGAGATGATTCACCGCTACCTGGCCACCGGCGTGGGTGTGCTCATCCTCGTGCTCGCCATCACCACCTGGATCGAGCATCTGCGCCAGCGGCGCAGCGGCGCCGCGCTCGCGGTCCCCAGCCCCTGGTGGGCCACGCTGACCCTGGTCTGGGTCTGCGTGCAGGGCGCCTTCGGTGCACTCACGGTGACCATGAAGCTCTTCCCTGCCATCGTCACATTGCATCTGCTGGGCGGCCTCCTGTTGCTCGCTCTGCTCGCCTTGCAGGCCGTGCGCTATGCCCAGCTGCACAGCCCTTCGGCCACGCGCCCGCTGCCGGCGCGCCTGCACACCCTGATGAAGATCGGCCTGGCCCTGCTCACACTTCAGATCGCGCTGGGTGGCTGGGTCAGCACCAATTACGCCGTGCTGGCCTGCACGGAATTTCCCACCTGCCAGGGCAGCTGGTGGCCCGAGATGAATTTCGCCCAGGGCTTCGAGATCTGGCGCGAGCTCGGGCTGACCGCCGCTGGCGAGCACGTCAGCTTTGCCGCGCTCACGGCCATCCACTACGTGCACCGCCTCGCGGCCTACCTCGTGATCGCCGTGCTGGTGCTGCTGGCCTGGCGTCTGCATGCGCTGCCGGCCTGGCGCGCGCCGTCGCGCTGGCTCGCTGGTCTGCTCCTGCTGCAATTCCTCACCGGTCTGAGCAATGTGGTGCTCGACTGGCCCCTGCTGGCCGCCGTGCTGCACACGGGGGGCGCCGCGGCCCTGGTCGTCCTGCTGACCTGGGGGCTGGCCGGCAGCAAGACGCACCGTGCCGTCGTCCGTACCGCTTCCGCCCCCGTTTCGAGTTCCGCCGCATGAGTGCCACCGCTTCCGTTCCCACCTCCTCCGTGTTCAGCCAGTTCTATGCGCTGACCAAGCCGCGGGTCGTGCAGCTCATCGTCTTCTGCGCCCTCATCGGCATGGTGCTGGCCGTGCCCGGCCTGCCGGGCTGGCCCGAGCTGCGTCTCATGCTCATTGCCTGCCTGGGCATCTGGCTGGTGGCTGGCGCCGCGGCGGCCTTCAACTGCATCGTCGAGAAGGGCATCGACGCCAAGATGAAGCGCACCGCCTGGCGTCCCACGGCCAAGGGCGAGCTCAGCGATGTGCAGACCCTGCTGTTCTCGGCCGTGCTCTGCGCCGCCGGCTCGACGCTGCTCTACCTCTGGGTCAACCCGCTGACCATGTGGCTGACCTTTGCCACCTTCGTCGGCTACGCTGTCATCTACACCGTCATCCTCAAGCCGCTGACGCCGCAGAACATCGTGATCGGCGGCGCCTCCGGCGCCATGCCCCCGGTGCTGGGCTGGGCGGCCATGACCAACCATGTCGGCCCCGAGGCCCTGATCCTCTTCCTCATCATCTTCCTCTGGACCCCGCCGCATTTCTGGGCCCTGGCGCTGTACCGCGTCGAGGACTACCGCAAGTCCGGCCTGCCCATGCTGCCCGTCACGCACGGCAACGAATTCACGCGCCTGCAGATCCTGCTCTACACCCTGGTGCTGTTCGCCGCCTGCCTCATGCCCTTCGCCTACGGCATGAGCTCCTGGCTCTATCTGGCCGCGGCCGTGGTGCTGAGCGTGGGCTTCTTTGCCTACGCCTTCAAGCTCTGGCGCAGCTATTCCGACGAACTGGCGCGCCGTACCTTCCGCTTCTCGCTCATCCATCTGAGCGCGCTCTTCGCCGCGCTGCTGCTCGACCATTACCTGTTCTGAGGATCGCCATGGACCCCCGCCGACTGCTCCGTTCCACCCTGCTCGCCCTGCTGGCGGGCGGCGCACTGCTGCTGGGCGCCTGCTCCGAGGGTGGCAAGGCCAGCTTCAATGCCATCGACGTCACCGGCGCCGACTACGCCAAGGACTTCGCGCTTACCGACCACAACGGCCAGGCGCGCACGCTCAAGGATTTCCAGGGCAAGGTCGTCGTCATGTTCTTCGGCTACACCCAGTGCCCGGACGTCTGCCCCACCTCCATGACGGAGCTCGCGGCCGTCAAGAAGCTGCTGGGCCAGGATGGCGACAAGGTGCAGGGCCTGTTCGTCACCGTCGACCCCGAGCGCGACACGCCCGAGATCATGAAGGCCTACATGGCCAATTTCGACCCGAGCTTCCTCGCGCTCTATGCCGCCTCGCCGGATCAGCTCGCCGTCGTGGCCAAGGACTACAAGGTCTACTACAAGAAGGTCGAGGGCAAGACGCCCACGAGCTACACCATGGACCACTCGGCCGGCATGTACATCTACGACACCCAGGGCAGGCTGCGCCTGTACTCGCGTTACGGCAGCGGCGCTGGTGCGCTGGCCGACGACATCCGCCTGCTGCTCAAGAACTGAGCCGCTGTCCGCGGCTCGGGTGGCTCACTCGACCTTGATGCCGCGTTCGGCAATGATCCTGCCCATGGCCGCCGTGTCCGCGGCGATGCGGCGGGCCAGCGCTTCCGAGCTGCCGCCGGCCACCTGCCAGCCCTGCTGGTACAGGCGCTGACGCACCTCGGGGCTGCGCGCGATCTCGCTCAGCAGGCTCGAGAGTCGCGCCACCACCGGCTTGGGCAGTGAGGCCGGGCCGGCCACCGCGTTCCAGATCTCGAGCTGGAAATCCTTCACCCCGGCCTCGGACAGGCTGGGTACCCCCGGCGCCAGCGTGCTGCGGCCCGCCGAGGTCACGCCCAGCAGGCGCACCTTGCCCGCAGCGGCCTGCGCCTGGGCCAGGCCAGGCGGCAGCATGGAGAGCTGGATGTCGCCACCGATCATGGCCGTGACGACCTGCGGATAGCCGGGGTAGGGCACATGCACGGACTCGGTGCCGGTGCGCGCCTTGAACAGCTCCATGCCGATATGGCCTACGGTGCCGATGCCCGGTGAGCCATAGCTCCACCTGCTGCCACTGCTGCGCGCTGCGGCCAGCCAGTCGGCCGTGTTGCTGCCCGGCGCACCGGCCGGCGCGGCCAGCACCAGCGGCGCGGTGCCGATCAGGCTGATGGGTGCCAGGTCCCTGGCCGGGTCATAGGGCGTCTTGGGGTTGAGCAGCCTGGCGATCGTGAGGTTGCCGTTGATCATCACCCCCAGGGTGTGGTCGTCGGTGGCCTTGGCCACGAGATCGGCCGCGATATTGCCGCCGGCGCCCGGGCGGTTCTCCACCACCACGGGCTGGCCCAGGGCCTTGGACAGCGGCTCGGCCAGCGTGCGCGCCACGAGGTCGGGCGAGGTGCCGGCGGGGAAACCCACCAGCAGCCTCACCGGCTTGCTCGGCCAGGGTTCGGCGGCCTGGCTGCCCAGGGCGAAGGAGGTGAGCGCCAGCGCCAGCAGGGCGCGACGCAGGGGGGACGCGGGGATCAAGCGCATGCTTGCAGCTCCAGAAATGAAAAGGCCCCGCACTCTGGACAAGTCGGGGCCGGTTGCGGCGGGTGCCAGGGTCAGGCGTATTCTGCCAGCGCAGCCTTCATCTTCTTCATGGCCGCCACCTCGATCTGGCGGATGCGCTCGGCGCTCACGCCGTACTCGGCGGCCAGCTCGTGCAGCGTCATGCCGCCCGAGTTGTCGTCGTTGACCTTGAGCCAGCGCTCCTCCACGATGCGGCGGCTGCGCGCATCCAGCGTGGCCAGGGCGGTGCTGATGCCGTCGCTGGCCAGGCGGTCGCGC
The DNA here is from genome assembly GCA_019745555.1 of Burkholderiaceae bacterium. Classification (GTDB taxonomy): domain Bacteria; phylum Pseudomonadota; class Gammaproteobacteria; order Burkholderiales; family Burkholderiaceae_C; genus Hylemonella. The sequence continues at coordinate 59,863 of JAIESX010000007.1, forward strand.
TGGCGCGCCTCGATCATGGCCGTGGGCTCGTGGTTGGCGTCGGCCAGGTAGGCGATGGGGCCGTAGCTGTCCTCGCCGTCGTCGCCGGGACCCGGGTCCAGCGCCACGTCACCACCGGACAGGCGCGTCTCCATCTCGATGACCTCTTCGCGCTTGACGTTGAGCTCGCGCGCCATCAGGTCGATCTCCTGCTCGCTCAGGGTCTCGCGGTGCGTGGCGGCATCCGCCGCAGCGGCATCAGCCTTGTAGCCCTGCTTCTTGGAGCGCAGGTTGAAGAAGAGCTTGCGCTGGGCCTTGGTCGTGGCGACCTTGACCATGCGCCAGTTCTTCAGGATGTATTCGTGGATCTCGGCCTTGATCCAGTGCATGGCGTAGCTCACCAGGCGCACGCCCTGGTCCGGATCGAAGCGTTTGACCGCCTTCATCAGGCCCACATTGCCTTCCTGGATCAGGTCGCCATGGGGCAGGCCGTAGCCCAGGTACTGGCGGGAGACGGACACGACCAGCCGCAGATGGGAGAGCACCAACTTGCCGGCCGCCTCAAGGTCGTTGTGGTCCCGGAACTTGCGTGCGTACTCCTGCTCCTCTTCCTGGGTGAGCATGGGCATGCGGTTGACCGCCGTGATGTAGGCGTCCAGGTTGCCCAGCGGGGGCACCAGGGCCCAGGGGTTGGCAACGGTCAGGGCGGAACCGGTCGCTTGAGCGTGAATGTTCATCGCATCGTCCTCCTAAATGAATATTAGCACTCTCTGCGATCGAGTGCTAAAACCTCATGACTCGCTGCCGAGGCTTGAACCTCAACAGTTCTACAGGCTAACTGTTAATTTGATCAGTATTTGTCGGGAGAGTTCCGGACTCCTGCTGCCCGTCTGCCAGTCGGTGCCCGCACCCAGGCGAATACCTGCCGGTTGACCAGTGCCGCCGTCCAGCACAGCCAGGCGGTATGGCTGGGGAAATGGGCGCTACGCAGCGTCTGCCTCAGCCCCAGCAACACTCCGGCCACCAGCACCCTCCACAGCAGCAGCTGCCCGCGCCACCGCTGGGCCGGCTCCGTGGCTGCCAGCCAGGGCAGGGCCAGCAAGAGCAGCAGGACGGTGGCCCGCTTAAGCCGTCCTTAAGGCGCGGCACCAAGAATCAGCGCCAGCTTGATCCCGACCATCGCGCATGCCCCCGACTCTGACCGCTCGCCGTCCCTGGCACCCCTTGGCCCTGCTCGGCCTGCTCGCCCTGTGGCTGGCCACGCTGGGCAACCTGCCGCTGTGGCTGACCGTCTGGCAGCTGCCTGAGACGCATGGCGCCCACGCGGTCCTCATGTTTATCGGCCTGGGCCTGCTGCTGCTGGCCTTCAGCCTGCTTGCTCTGGCCCTGCTCGTCTGGCCGCGCTGGTTCAAGCCGGCGGGTCTGCTGCTGCTGCTGATCAGCGCCGCCAGCAGCTACTTCATGCATGCCTATGGTGTCGTGATCGACAGCACCATGATCGGCAACGTGGCCCATACCAATGTGCGCGAGGCCCGCGACCTGCTTAGCGGCGATCTGCTGCTGGCCCTGGTGCTGGGCGTGCTGTTGCCCGGCCTCTGGTGGTGGCGCCAGCCGCTGCAGGCTGTGCCGCTGCGCCGTCTGATGCCGCGGCAACTGGGGCTGGCGGCGCTGGCCTTGCTGGTCACGGCCATGCTGGGCTGGGCCAGTTTCCAGGACTTGGCCTCGCTGATGCGCAACCACCGTTCGCTGCGCTACATGGTCAATCCCTACAACACGCTCTACGCGCTCGGGCGCCATGCCCTGGGTCGTGCCGCCCACGCGCAGCAGCCCCTGCAGCCGCTGGGCGAGGATGCCGTGGCCACCACGGCAGCCACCGATCCCGGGCAGGGCCCGCTGCTGCTGCTGGTGGTGGGCGAGACGGCGCGCGCGGCCAACTTCGGTCTGGGTGGCTATGCGCGCGACACCACACCGCGCCTGCGTGAGCTGCAGCAGCGCGGCGAGCTGGTCTATTTCCCACAGGTCCACTCCTGCGGCACCAACACGGATGTCTCCGTGCCCTGCATGTTTTCCCATCTCGGCCGCGCCGGCGTGGACCGCAGTGAGCGCTACGAGAACCTGCTCGACGTGTTGCAGCACGCCGGCCTGGCCGTGCTCTGGCTCGACAACCAGTCCGGTTGCAAGGGCGTCTGCGACCGTGTGCCGCACGTGGACACCAGCAGCCTGACACTGCCCGACCTGTGCGAAGGCGGCGAGTGCTATGACGAAGTGATGCTGCGCGAGCTGCCGGCGCGCCTGGCCGCGCTCGATCCTGTCCGCCGTGCGCGCGGCACCGTGGTCGTGCTGCACCAGATGGGCAGCCATGGCCCGGCCTACGCCAGGCGCACACCGGCCGCGCACAAGCCTTATCAGCCTGAATGCTTCAGCGTCGCGTTGCAGGACTGCTCCCCCGAGCAGCTCGTCAACGCCTACGACAACACCGTGCGCTACACCGACCATGTGCTCGCCGAGGCCGTGGGCTGGCTGCGGGCGCAGGCGGGCCCCACAGCCCTGCTCTACGTCTCCGATCATGGCGAGTCGCTGGGGGAGAAAGGCCTGTACCTGCACGGCATGCCCTACAGCTTCGCGCCCCAGGAGCAGACCCATGTGCCCATGGCCCTCTGGCTCTCACCGGCCATGCGCACCCTGCTGGGGCTCGATTTCGGCTGCCTGCAGCAGGCCGCGGCCCAGCCGCTGGCGCATGACCACTTGTTCCATTCCGTCCTCCACCTGGCCCAGGTCCAGACCCGGGTTCAAAGACAGGAAATGGATTTCATGAAAGCGTGTGCTCGCATCTATAGTGTGAAAGATGCCCGGTCAGTCTCTGACGGCGGTTGAGCCCGCGCGAGAAAAACCGGATCGGGGGCGGGGTCGGGCCGGTTCGCTTGCCTCATGTATTGAGATCAATTATCATTTTCATATCGTTCCAGTGACCAGGTTCCCAGCATGATCGTTTGTGTCTGCCATCGCGTCAGTGACCGCACCATCGAGCGCGCCGCCCGTGCGGGCGCGGCCTTTGACGACATCCAGCTCGAGCTGGGCGTGGCCACCCAGTGCGGCAAGTGCGAAGACTGCGCCCGCGCTCTCTGGTCCGAATGCCGCAGCGGCGGCCCCAAGATCGCCCACCTGAGCCAGGAGCTGGGCGTCGGTCGCAGCATCCCGCTGGCCGTCGTCGCCTGATCGGCCCCGCCGCCAGCAAAAAGGGCTACGCACTGCGTAGCCCTTTTGTTTTCCGGAGCGCCCGGCGCCTCAGGAGATCTCGCCCATCTGGCTCTGCAGGTAGTTCTGCAGACCCACCTTGTCGATCAGCTCGATCTGGGTTTCGAGGAAGTCGATGTGCTCCTCGGTGTCGTCCAGGATCTTCTGCAGCAGGTCGCGCGAGACATAGTCACGCACCTTCTCGCAATGGGCGATGCCCTCCTTGATGGTGGCCTGCGCGCCCATCTCCATGCCCAGGTCGCTGCGCAGGATCTCGGGCACGTTCTCGCCGATGTTGAGCTTGCCCAGATCCTGCAGGTTGGGCAGGCCGTCGAGCGTGAAGATCCGGTCCATCAGCCAGTCGGCGTGCTTCATCTCGCCGATCGACTCCTCGTATTCCTTCTTGGCCAGCTTGTCCAGGCCCCAGTGCTTGAGCATGCGGTAGTGCAGGAAATACTGGTTGATGGCGGTCAGCTCGTTCTTGAGCTGGGCCTGCAGATGCGCGATGGCTTGGGCATCACCTTTCATGGGACCTTCCTTTTCCTTGTTGTGGCAGACAGCCCGCATTGTCGTCCATCACGCTCTGGACGCAAGCCCGGGGTCTTGGGGAATCTGATTGCAAACCAGACGCAGTAAGGCTTTTCTGGGCGTACTGGTTTTATCAACAGTGTTGTGGCAAGATGCACGTCCGGGCTGCGCAGGCCGTGCCGCGCCCCGCTTGTCGTGTTGACCGTCATGCACATCCCCGCCCGCCGCCGCCCCGAATTCGATGAGGCCCGTATCTACGAATACCCCGAGCACCTGCGCGAGAGCGTGGAGGCCCTGCCGTCCCTGCCCGGCGTCTACACCTTCCACGGCGAGCCGGCCGACCAGCTGCCGCTCTACATCGGCAAGAGCGTGAACCTGCGTGCGCGCGTGCTTTCGCACCTGCGCAACCCGGACGAGGCGCGCCTGCTGCGCCAGACGCGCCGCATCACGCACCAGCGCACCGCGGGCGAGGTGGGCGCGCTGCTGCTGGAGGCCAGCCTCATCAAGCGGCAGCAACCGCTCTACAACCAGAAGCTGCGCCGCAGCCGCCAGCTCTGCGCCCTGCGCCTCGACGCCACAGGCCGCCCCGAGGTGGTGGACGCACGCACGCACAACTTCGCCACCACGCCTGATCTCTTCGGCCTCTACAGCAGCCGTCACGCCGCGCTCGACGGTCTGCGTGCGCTGGCCGACCTGCACAAGCTCTGTTACGGCGAGCTGGGCCTGGAGAAGCTCGCGCCCGGGCGCGGCTGCTTTCGCGCCGCGCTGCACCAGTGCGCCGGCGTGTGCCGCGGCGACGAAACCCCGGCCGCACACCAGGCGCGCCTGATCGAAGCGCTCGACACCCTGCGAGTGGCCTGCTGGCCGCACGCCGGCGCCATCGGCCTGCGCGAGCGTGATGAAGAAGGCCTGGAGCAGATCCACGTCATCCGCAACTGGTGCTACCTGGGCAGCGCCGACACGCCGGCCCAGGCCCGCGCGCTGGACCAGCCCGCCGCCGGCTTCGACGCCGACGGCTACAAGATCCTCTGTCGCCCCCTGCTCTCGGGCACGGCCGAGCTGCTGCCTCTCTGACCGCGCAGTGAAGGTCTCCCATGGCTGCCGTGCTGCGCTCCCTCCAGGCCCCGCCGTCCCCGGATGAACTCGCGGGCGTCTGGCGCGCCGATCAATTGGCCCGCAGCCCCCAGGCTACTTTGCCCAGCGGCCACGCCGTGCTGGACGCCCAGCTGCCCGGTGGCGGCTGGCCACTCGGCAGCCTGACGGAAATCCTGCAGGCGCATGGCGGCCAACACGAATGGCGCCTGCTGCTGCCCGCGCTGCAGGCCGCCGCACAGCGCGGCCCCTTGGTCCTGGTGGGCGCGCCGCACCTGCCGCACCTGCCCGTGCTCGCCGCGCTGGGCATCGCGCCCGATCGTGTGCTGCGCATCGAGGCGCGCAGCCCGGCCGAGCGCCTCTGGGCCGCCGAGCAGGCGCTGCGCTGCAAGGAACTGGGCGCGCTGCTGGCCTGGCTGCCGCAGGCGCGCAGCGAGCAGCTGCGTCGCCTGCAGCTCAACGGCAACGCTGCACAGGCCCTGCTGTACGCTCTGCGCCCGCTCGACGCGCAACGCGAATCCTCGCCCGCGCCGCTGCGCCTGGCCGTGCAGTGCGGCGAGGGCACGCAGCTTGCCGTGCAGATCGTCAAGCGCCGCGGCCCGCTGCTGGAACAGGCGCTGGCCCTCGACGCCCCGCTGCCCGTGCTGGCCTCGCTCAAGCCCGTGCGCAGCCTCATCCCGGAGCCCGACCATGCTGTGGATCGCCCTGCGCGCGCCCGCCCCCAGCGAAAACTCTCAAGCATCGCCGCCGCATGACGCCGCCCCCGACGCGCCTGAACAGCTGGCCCTCGCCTGGTGGGCCCTGCAGTTCAGCCCCCGGGTCTGTGTGGAGCAAGAAGCGGTGCTGCTGGAGGTGCAGGACAGCCTGCGCCTCTTCGGCGGCCAGCGCGCGCTGCTGCAGCGCGTGCGCGCGCAGGCCGCCGGGCAGGGCGCCCGCGCCCTCGCGGTCGCGCCCACTGCTCTGGCCGCGCTCGCGCTGCTGCGCACACTGCCGGTAGCGGAAGACGTAGAGCAGGGCGCAGCCACTGCGGAGCCTATTCCCGCCAAGGCCTGCACCCCCGCCGCCCTACAACGCACGCTGGACGCGCTGCCCCTCAAGACGCTGAGCGCCACGCACGTTCATGCCCCCACGCTTCAGCGCCTGGGCTGCCGCACACTGGGGCAGCTGCGCGCCTTGCCGCGCGGCGGCGTGTCGCGCCGCTTCGGCGCCGCCCTGCTGGAGGCACTGGACCGCGCCTACGGCCTGCGCCCCGATGCCTGGGAGTGGATCGCGCTGCCCGAGCAATTCAGCGCGCGGCTGGAATGCATGGGCCGCATCGAGGTGGCCGAAGGCCTGCTCTTCGGCGCGCGCCGCCTGCTCGCGCAGCTGGGCGCCTGGCTGCTGGCAAGACAGCGCGGCGTGCTGGCCCTTACCCTGCACTGGGAACACGACCTCGTGCGCCGCGGTGATGCCGTCAACGGCAGCCTGCAGATCCGCACCGCCGAAGCCACGCGCGACATGGTGCACCTCACGCGCCTGCTGGCCGAGCATCTGGCGCGCGTCACGCTGCCCGCGCCCGTGGTGGCCATCCGCCTCGAAGCGCCGCAGACCGAAGCGCTGGCCACGCAGTCCACCAGCCTGCTGCCCGAAGACCAGCGCGAAGGCGAAACCCTGCAGCAGTTCATCGAGCGCGTCTCGGCGCGCCTGGGACCCGAGCGCGTGCTGCGCGGCCAGCTGATGGCCGACCACCGGCCCCAGCACATGCAGCGCTGGCTGCCCGCGGCCACCACCGCTACACCCACACGCAAGAAAACCAAGCTGCCGCCCCACCTGCTGCTGCACCCGCCCTGGCTGCTGCGTGAACCGCTGCGCCTGGTGGTGCAAGGCGAGCGGCCCGTCTACCAGGGGGCTCTTACTTTGCTGGCCGGCCCCGAGCGGCTGGAGTCTGGCTGGTGGAGTCTGTTGTCAACGGCGGAAGCCGAGGGTGAGGAGCTGGCCCTGCGCGACTACTACGTCGCCCGCAGCCCGCACGCGGGCCTGCTCTGGGTGTACCGGCGCCGTAGCGCGGGGGAGCCGGCTTGGTACTTGCACGGCGCTTATGGTTGAGCAAGCAGTATTTAGTAATGCGTTGCCGGCCTACGCCGAGCTGCATGCCCTGAGCAACTTCAGCTTCCAGCGCGGGGCTTCGCACCCGGAGGAGCTGGTGGCGCGGGCGCATGCGCTGGGCTACAGCGCGCTGGCGCTGACCGACGAGTGCACGCTGGCCGGCGTGGTGCGCGCGCATGGGGAGGCCAAGCGCCTGGGCCTGCACCTGCTGATCGGCACCGAGCTGCGGGTGGAGGTGGATGATGAAACGCACTTCACGCTGCTGCTGCTGGCGCGCAGCCGCGCGGGCTACGGGCAGCTGTGCGAGCTGATCACGCAGGCGCGCAACCACACCGTGACGCCGCGCGAACGCGAGCGCGGCCTGCGCTACCGGCTGCGGCTGGACGCGTGGGACCAGTTGGCTTTCGATGGCCGCGAGCTGCTGGCCCTGCTGGTGCCGGCGCGTGACGGCCTGCGGCCGGAAGAGCCGCGCTTTGCGGAGCAATTAGACGCCCAGCTGCAGTGGCTGCAGGCGCAGTTCCTCCAGCGTGGCTGGCTGGTCGTGGAGCTGCTGCACCGTCTGGACGACGACCTGTGGTTACGCGCGTTGCGTGTGGCGGGGGCGCGCTGCGGCGTGCCCCTGGTGGCGGCCGGCAACGTGCACATGCATGTGCGCTCGCGCAAGCCGCTGCAGGACGTGATGACGGCCATCCAGCTCGGCCAGCCGGTGGCCGAGTGCGGCTACGCGCTGCAGCCCAATGCCGAGGCGCATCTGCGCGCGCGCCTGCGCTTGGCCGCGCTCTACCCCGAGGAGCTGCTGGCGGAGACGGTGCGCGTGGCGCAGCTCTGCACCTTCAGCCTGGACGAGTTGAAGTACGAGTACCCGCAGGAGGCGGTGCCTGCGGGCGAGACGCCCACGAGCTATCTGCGCCGCGCTACCCACGAGGGCGCGGACCGGCGCTACCCCCAGGGTGTGCCGGCCGCGGTGCAGCAGCAGCTGGAATACGAACTCTCACTCATCGCCGAGCTGGGCTACGAGAAATACTTCCTCACCGTCTACGACCTGGTGCACTTTGCGCGCAGCCAGGACATCCTGTGCCAGGGGCGCGGCTCGGCGGCCAATTCGGCCGTGTGCTACTGCCTGGGCATCACCGAGGTGGACCCGGCGCGCGGCAATGCGCTGTTCGAGCGCTTCATCAGCCGTGAGCGCAACGAGCCGCCGGACATCGACGTGGACTTCGAGCACCAGCGGCGCGAGGAGGTCATCCAGTACCTCTACGCCAAGTACGGGCGTGAGCGCGCCGCGCTCACCGCGGCCGTGCACACCTACCACGCGCGCGGCGCGATCCGCGACGTGGGCAAGGCGCTGGGCATGGACGCCGGGGTGGTGGACGCGCTGGCCAAGGCCCACCAGTGGTGGGACGGCGGCGCGGTAGACCTGGCGCGCCTGCAGGAGCTGGGGCTGGACCCGGAGAGCCGGCAGGTCCGCCTGCTGATCGAGCTCACGCGCACGTTGCTGCGTTTCCCGCGCCATCTCTCGCAGCACAGCGGCGGCTTCGTGCTGACGGGCGACCGGCTCACGTCCACCGTGCCCGTGGTGCCGGCGGCCATGGCGGGGCGCACCACCATCGAGTGGGACAAGGACGACATCGACGCGCTGGGCCTGCTCAAGGTGGACGTGCTGGCCCTGGGCATGCTCAGCGCCATCCGCCGCACGCTGGACTTCGTGGGCCGGTGGCGCGGGCGTGCCTTCCGCCTGCAGGACATCCCGCCCGAAGACCCGGCCACCTACGAGATGATCTGCCGCGCCGACACGGTGGGCGTGTTCCAGATCGAGAGCCGGGCGCAGATGAGCATGCTGCCGCGCCTGCAGCCGCGCTGCTTCTACGACCTGGTGATCGAGGTGGCCATCGTGCGGCCCGGGCCCATCCAGGGCGGCATGGTGCACCCCTTCCTGGCGCAGCGCGAGGCCCAGCGCCGCGGCGAACCCTACACCCTGCCCAATGAAGCGCTGCGCCCGGCGCTGGAGCGCACCCTGGGCGTGCCCATCTTCCAGGAGCAGGTGATGCAGATCGCCATCCTCGCGGCGGGTTTCACCCCGGGCGAGGCCGACCAGCTGCGTCGCGCCATGGCGGCCTGGCGGCGCAAGGGCGGGCTGGAGAAGTTCGAACAGCGCCTGATGGACGGGATGGGCGCGCGCGGCTACACGCGCGAGTTTGCCCAGGCCATCTTCCGGCAGATCCAGGGCTTTGGCGAATACGGTTTCCCTGAAAGCCACGCGGCCAGCTTTGCGCTGCTGGTCTACACCAGTGCCTGGCTTAAGCGGCACGAGCCGGCCTGCTTTCTGGCTGGTCTGCTCAACTCCCTGCCCATGGGCTTCTACGGCCCGGCCCAGCTGGTGCAGGACGCGCAGCGCCACGGCGTGGAGGTACGGCCGCCCGATGTGCTGCACAGCGACTGGGACTGCACGCTGGAACAGGGCGAAGGCGAGCAAGCGGCCGTGCAACCTGCTGTTCGTTTGGGCCTGCGCCTCGTGGCTGGCCTGGGCGAGGCCAGCGCGCAGCGCATCGTGGCTGCGCGCGCGGACCAGACCTACACCAGCACCCAAGACCTGGCGCTGCGCGCGGGCCTCGATGCCAAGGAGCTCAAGGCCCTGGCGAGTGCGGACGCACTGCTGAGCCTCAGCGGCCACCGCCGCCAGCAGGTCTGGGACGCTGCCGCCCTGCACGCTGCACCGGCGCTGCTGCGCGCGGCGCCCGTGGATGAGGACGCGCTTGAGCTGCCGCCCGCGCCCGAGGGCGAGGAGGTGGTGTTCGACTACGCGGCCACAGGGCTCACGCTGCGCCGCCACCCTCTGGCCCTGCTGCGCGGGCAATTGCGCGCGCAGCGCCTGCAGACGGCGCATGAGCTGCACGATCTGCCCGACGGCCGCCTGGTACGCGCCTGCGGCCTGGTGCTCACGCGCCAGCAGCCGGGTACGGCCAAGGGCGTGGTCTTCGTGACGCTGGAGGACGAGACGGGCACGGTGCAGGTGATCGTGTGGAAGGACTTGCGCGACCGGCAGCGCGCGACGCTGCTGCGTGCGCGCCTGCTGGCCGTGCACGGCACCTGGCAGCGCCAGGGTGCGGTCTGCCACCTGATCGCCGGGCATCTGCAGGACCTGACACCGCTGCTGGGCGGGCTGATGACGGCGAGCCGGGATTTCCGCTGAGGCGATCCTTCGGGTGAACACGGGCTGGACGCGCGCCTCTGCGCCCGGCACACTGCAGTCCATGAAGCATCCTGTCCCGACGGTTCTCCTGCTGCTGGTCTTTGTGGGCTCGGGCGCGGCCAAGCTGGCCAGTCTGGAGTACGAGCTGGTGGCGTTTGCGCGCTGGGGCTATCCGCTCTGGGCCATGTACCTGATCGGTGGGGTCGAGGTGCTGGGCGGGCTGCTCCTGCTGTGGCCGCGCGTCACGTCCCTGGTGGCCACGGGGCTGGGCTGTTTCATGGTCGGCGCCATCGCCACCCATGTGGTGCATGCCGAATGGCCCATGACCGGGGTGGCCACCGCCATCATGGCGCTGGGCCTTTGGCGTGGCTGGCTGGGCCGCGAGGAGGTGCGCGCCCTGCTGGCCGCCCGGGGCCACTGATCGTCACACGAGCCTGCCCACGATGACGGCCGCTTCCCTGCTTGCAGCGCAACTGACGCCCACAGGCACGTTGCGCATCGGCGTGGCCTATGCCCCCAAGCCCACGCCCCTGTTCGTGGCCCTGGCGGATGAGGGCAGCTACCGTGGTGTCCCCGTCGATCTGGGTCGCGTGCTGGCGCAGGAACTCGGCGTGCCGCTGGAGATCAGCGCCGCGGCCACCACAGGGGAACTGACCGAACGCTGCCTGAGCGGCGCGATCGACGTGGGCTTCATGCCGGCCGACGACGAGCGCCGCAAGCGCCTGGATTTCAGCCCGCCCTATTTCGTGATCGAGAGCACCTTTCTGGCGGCGCCCGGGACGGGCATCGCGACGCTGGCCGAGGTGGACCGGGCGGACATCACGGTGGTGGGGATTGCGGGCTCGACCACTGCGCGGGCTGCGGCGCGCAGCCTTAGCCGGGCGAGGGTCTGCGAGGCACCATCCATAGCCGAAGCCCTGGCCATGCTGCGCGCGGGCCAGGCCCATGCCTTTGCGCTCACGCATGACGCCTTGCCGCCGCTGCAGCAGGAGATGCCGGGCTCACGCATCCTGTCCGGGTCGTTTCAGGTGACGGGTGTGGCGTTGGCGATTCCCCAGGGGCGGCCACAGGCGCTGGCGCGGCTGACGGCCTTTGTCGAACAGGCCAAGGCCGGCGGGTTGCTGCGGCGCGCGTTCGACGCCGCGGGCCTGCAGGGACTGCCGATCGCCGCCTGAGCGCAAGCGGAGGCGGCCTCAGCCGCCGGGCCACTGCCCGCCGCTGCAGCGCTCGATGCCCGCCAGGTCGCGGCGCGACTGCACCTGCACAAAGCCGGTCTGCGTGAGCAGATCGCGCACGGCCTCGGCCTGCTGCCAGCCGTGTTCGAGCAGCAGCCAGCCGCCGGGCTGCAGATGGGCCGGGGCCTGGGCGATGATGGTGCGGAGGGCGTCCAGGCCGTCGACGCCCGACGTGAGGGCCATGCGCGGCTCGTGGCCCAGCTGATCCAGATGCGGATCGTCCTCGGCGATATAGGGCGGGTTGGAGACGATGAGATCGAAGGGGCCGCGCACGCCGCTGAGCCAGTGGCCCTGCACGAAGTGCACGGGCAGCTGCAGGCGCTCGGCATTGGCCCGGGCCACGGCCAGGGCCTCGGCGCTGGCGTCCACCGCGCCGACCAGGGCCTCGGGGCGCTGGCTCTTGAGCGCGAGCGCGATGGCGCCACTGCCCGTGCCCAGGTCCACCGCCGAGCCCTGCGGGGGCAAATGTTCAAGCGCCCAGTCCACCAGGGTCTCGGTGTCGGGCCGCGGGTCGAGCACGCGTGCGTCCACCTGCAGCGTCAGGCCATAGAACTCGCGCTGGCCCGTGAGGTAGGCCAGCGGTGTGCCAGCGGCACGGCGGCGCGTGAGATTGATGTAGCGCATTTCCGTGTCGGCATCGAGCGCGTCGCTGTCGTGGGCGAGCAGCCAGGCACGGTCGTTCTGCGGCCGGCCCAGGGCATGCAGCATCAGCAGCTGCGCATCGAGCCGCTCGAGCCCGAGGGCGGAGCAGGCGGCGCTGAGGGCTTGCTGGATCTGCATGAAGGTCCCGACGACGTGGTTTGCTACGGAAAATGTAGCTGCATTCTAGGGCGCCGGGCCCATTTCAGGGGGATTCCGGGGCTCAGCTGTTGCCCACTTCCAACTCCGCCAGCTGCTCGGCCTCGCGTGCCTGGCGCAGGGCGGCCACCACCTCGTCCAGCTCGCCTTCCATGATGCGGTCGAGCTTGTAGAGCGTGAGGTTGAT
>JAIESX010000035.1 GCA_019745555.1 Burkholderiaceae bacterium
GTGGCCAGCGTGCTGGCCGAGGCCCGTGACAAGTCACCGGCCCTGATCCAGCCCGAACCCTATGACGATGAACACGGGGTGCGTGTGCTCTGCTATCCGGGCGACCCGCGTCACAGCGTGCGTGAGCGCGCCCTGCCCGGCCCGACCCGCTTGCGCTATGGGCGCAAGCGCTTCGAACCTGAGGACGGGTTTGAAGCCCTGTTCCGCTGAGTCAGCGCGCGGCCGGCGTATCCGGCTTGACCAGGCGCTGCACGATACGGCGCGTCAGCGGCGCCACCACGAGCACCAGCGGAAAGGCCACCGCCCAGGCCGCGACCCAGGCGCTGAGCCAGAAGTGCAGGAAGTCGCCGCCCAGGCCGATAGCCCGGAAGGTGGAAATGCCCGAGACCACGAGGGACATCAGTCCGGACAGGATGAAGCCGAACAGGACAGGGGCGTAGCGGGCAGGCAGCATAAGGATTCCTCGGACGATCCGGGAATCATAAGACAGCTTACGAATTCGCGCGCTTCTTCAACCAGCGCATCAGGCCACCGACCAGGGGCAGCTTTTCGTAGAGCTCCTCGGCCGCGTCCCAGTAGTCGCGATGCGAACGGATGCGGCCATCGGCCGCCAGACGCAGATGCGTGGCGCCACGGATGATCTGCGGCTGGGTGCTTTTGAAGTTGCGGAAGCGGAAATGGAAGTCCCAGCTCAGGAAGACCTGATCACCCTCGACGATGCGGCCCGTGACCACGAAGCGCGGCTCATGCAGTGCGGTGTACATGTGGGCAAAGATGCTCTGGATGGGCGCAATGCCGCGCACCTCGTTGAACGGGTCCTTGAAATAGGCGTCCTCGGTGTAGAACTGGCTGAAGCGCTGCACGCTCTCTGGTGCCAGGGTTTCGAAGAAGACGACGATTTTCTCGACGGCGTGGCTCATGATGGGTTGAAGATCAAAGACCGGTGAACTTGCGCACCAGGGGGAAGTAGAGACGGTAGGGCAACAGGCGCATGAACTTGAGCCAGCGCGTGAAGCGTTTGGGGAAATGCAGCTCGAACTGGCCACGCGCCCAGCCGGCCAGCATCTCGCGCGCCGCAACCTCGGGCGTGATCAGCGCCGGCATCTTGAAGCGGTTTTGCGCCGTCAGCGGCGTCTCGACGAAACCCGGGTTGACCACGCTCACACCCAGGCCTTGTGCGCTCAGGTCCAGGTACAGCGCCTCGGCCAGGTTGATGAGCGCCGCCTTGGTCGGCCCGTAGGCCAGGCTCTTGGGCAGGCCACGAAAGCCCGCCACGCTGCTGATCAGGCTCAGGTGCCCGCCCTGCCCGGCCTCGGCCTGCTGCTGCAGCCGCGGCAGCACGGCATCGAGCAGGTAGAGCGCGCCCACGTAGTTGACCTGCTCGTGGCGCAGCATCTCGTCCAGGCTGTAATGCTGCGCCCCCAGGGCCTTGTAGTAGCCGGCGCTGTAGACCACCAGATCCAGCGGCCCGCGGGCCGCCACGGCCTCGGTGGCCAGCTGCAGGGCACGGCGATCCGTCACGTCCAGGGGCAGAGCCACGGCACGCGGCCGTCCCTGGGCATCGGTACCCGGATGGCGGGTTACCCAGTCCTGCAGGCGCTCGGCCTGGCGCGCCGAGACGAAGACCGTGGCGCCGTGCGCGTGCAGCAGCGAGGCACAGGCCTCGCCGATGCCGCTGGAGGCGCCGACCAGCCAGACGTTCTTGCCGCTCCAGTCGCGCAGCGGGGGATTCATGGGCATGGGCAGGTTCTCAGCGTTTGGTGAAGGCCAGCGTCACTTCGCCCAGGGTCACGCCCCATTTGCTCATGGTGGCGCGGTTGAGCATGACGCGCTCGTCCATCTGGTACATCCAGTCCTCGAAATGTACGACGACATTGCGTCCGTCCACGGGCAGGTCCAGGTCATAGCTCCAGTAGAAGGCGTTGCCGCGCTCCTCGCCCTGCGCCTCGCCCACCACGTCACCCGCAGTACCGGTGTAGCGGCCCTGGCCGCCCTCGCCGGGGCTGCGCTTGAGCGTCCAGATGCGCTTCTGGGTCGTGCCATCGGAGTAGACGAAGTCCTCGTCGAGCACACCGACCTCGCGGTCGGGCTCGCCGCTCCAGCTGCACTTCATCACCACGGTGAAGCGCTTGACCACCTTGCCCGAGCGGTTGGTGAACACACCCCAGGCGTCCACGGTGCCGTTGAAATACTTGCGCAGGTCGAGCACGGGCTTTTCACCCGCGTAGTCGGCAATCTTCGGCGAGGCGCAGCCGGTCAGGCCGGTGGCGCCCAGGGCAGCCGCACCCGTGAGCAACAGACGTCGTTTCATGAAGATCCTTTCCGTACGAAGAACTGAAACAGCAGGCCACCCGCGGCGAGCTTGAGCACACAGGGCAGCAGGCAGTAGGCCCAGGTCAGGGCCTGCAGGGCCTGGGGCTCACGCGTGCCGGGCGCGTAGCCGAAAAAGCCGAGCAGCGGCAAGGCCAGGCCCGCGGCCAGCGCCAGGTTGAGTTTGGTGGCAAAGGCCCACCAGCCGTAATAGGCCCCCTGCGCACGCCCCAGGTCACCGGCGCGGCCGATCAGGCCGGCCAGCATGGCCCCGGGCATCACCAGGTCTGCACCGAGCGCGGCGCCAGAGAGCACGCAGATAGCGATGAAGGGCAGGCTGTCACCCGCACCCAGCGTCGCGGCCCAGACGAAGACGGCCACGGCCAGCGCCATGCCCAGCAACCAGCTGCGTGCCAGCCCCCAGGCGCGCACGGCGCGCAGCCACAGCGGCATGGACAGCGCCGCGGCGAAGAAGTAGCTGCCCAGGAACAGCGGCTCCTGCGCGGCCGGAGCCTGCAGGCGATCCTGCACGAAGAAGAGCACCAGCGTAGCCGGCACCGCGCTGGCGATGCCGTTGAGCATGAAGACGGCCAGCAGACGCCGGAAGGGCCCGCGCTGCCAAGGCAGCCAGACCTGGCCAGATTGCGTCGCATCGGCCGTCGCTGCATGCGCGGGACGCGGCCCGCTGCGCCAAGCCAGCCAGCCCAGGGCCAGGGCCAGGGTGAACAGCCCCACCATCACCGGCAGACCCAGCGCCACCGGCACCACAGAGGCCAGCAGCACGCCCACCAGGCCCAGACCCTCACGCCAGGCCACCAGCCGGCTCTGCACCAGGGGCTCGGTCCCGAGCAGCGCGCCCCAGCTCTGGTGGGCCAGGGTGACGGCGCTGAAGGCCGCATAGGTCAGCACCAGCAGGACCGCAGCAACGACCAGCAGGCCCGCGCCCTCCCGCAGCGGCGGGAAGAAGAGCAGGGCAAAGCCCACGGCCATCAGGGCACAGGCCATCCCCGCCCAGGTCAGCAGGGCCCCCGTGGAGCGGCGGAACAAGCGGTCGCTCCAGCGCCCGAGCAGCGGGTCGATCAGGGCGTCAAGCAGGCGCGTGGCCAGCAGCAGCGCGCCCAGCGTGGCCAGCGGCACGCCGAAGGCGCGCGCGTAATGGTTGGGCAGCAGCACGTAGAGCGGCAGGGCGACGAAGGCCAGGGGCAGGCCCATGAGGCCGTAGCGGGCAGCCTGGGTGAGCGTGAGAGCGGCGGCGGAGTTCACAAAGGTCTTTCAGCGCATCGGCCCGAGCAGGGCCGCGCGCAACTTGGGCGCGGGCGTCTGCTCGGACAGCCAGATGCCGAAGAACAGGCGCGCGAACTCCGGATCACGGACCTCGCTCGTGGGCCGGCCGTTGTAATAGAACTGCGCACCGCGGCCCGGCAGGTGCACGCCCAGCAGCCGGTCACCGGCACGCACATCGGGAAAGGCCGCCACCATGGCCTGCAACCAGTCCTTCGCCTGCGTCTCGCTGAAGCTGCCGATGCGGCGCATCTCCTCGATGGAGCGTTCGGCGATGTCACGCCCCTTGAAGCTGCGCAGATACTGCAACTCCAATGCATGGCGCTGGCGCGCGAAGGCCCCGGGCTCGAAGCCCGGCTCGACCCAGAGGCTGGCCTGGTAGACCTCGAAGCCCCAGTAGGTGTAGGTGCCGCTGCCGGCAGCACGCAGCTGCGCCAGCGGCGTGATCTCGGCCTGCGCCTGCAAGCCAGCCAGCGCGAGCAGCAGGATTGCTACACTTTTTGTAGCGTGAACTGCACCACGTCGGTATTGCCCTCGTCGAAGGCCGCTTCGCAGTAGGCGAGATAGAACTCCCATAGACGGATGAACCTTTCATCGAATCCGAGTGGCAGCACGCGCTCGCGCGCGGCCAGGAACTGGTGGCGCCAGCGGCGCAGGGTTTCGGCGTAATCACGGCCGAAGGCAAATTCATCCACCACCTTCAGCCCAGCGGCCTCGGCCTGACGACGGAACTCCGCCGGGCAGGGCAGGCAGCCACCGGGGAAGATGTACTGCTGGATGAAATCGGAGGATTGCAGGTAGCGCTCGAACAGACGGTCGTCGATCACGATGCTCTGGATGCAGGCGCGACCGCCGCTCTTGAGCAGACTCGCCACGCTCTCGAAGTAGGTGGGCCAGTACTCGCGGCCCACAGCCTCGACCATCTCGATCGAGCAGATCGCGTCATAGGGACCATCGGCGATGTCACGATAGTCCTGCAGGCGCAGATCGGCACGCGCGGCGGCCTGCGGGCCCAGGCGGGCCATGCGCTCGCGGCCCCAGCCCAGCTGCTCGGTGGAAAGCGTCACGCCGGTCAGCGAAGCCTCGAACTCGGTGACCGTCATCTCGGCCAGCGCGCCCCAGCCGCAGCCGATCTCGAGCACGCGGTCGCCGGGCTGCACCCCGGCCATGCGCAGCGCACGCCGCACCTTGGCCTGCTGGGCCACGACCATGTCACCGTCCAGCTGTCCCTCGAAAAGGGCAGACGAGTAGTTCATGGTCTCGTCCAGCCACAGGGTGTAGAAGGCGTTGCCCAGGTCGTAGTGGGCGTGGATGTTCTTGCGACTGTTGGCCTTGGTGTTGCGGTTGAAGAGATGACGCAGGCGGTAGAGCAGGCCGCCGAGCCAGGTACCGTAGACCACATCTTCCAGCGCCTCGCGGTTGCGGATGAAGAGGCGCAGCAGCGCAGCCAGATCGGGCGTGGACCACTGCGCGTCACGGTAGCCCTCGGCAAAGCCGATGTCGCCGGACTTGAGCGCGGCGCCGAACACGGCCCAGTCGTGCACGGTCAGGCTGGCACGCGGCTCCTCGCCGCGACCGTAGTGCAGCTGGCTGCCATCGGGCAGGTGCAGGTGCAGGTGCAGGGTGCCGTGGCGCAGGCGTTCGAGCAGGCGCAGCACGCTGCGGGCGGCGGCCGGGGCGCTGCGTGGCAGCACGAGGCGAGGAGCGGTGGTCGTGTTCATGGCGGGTCAGGCGGGATGGGAACGGGAGACGAAATCGGCCGGCGGCGCCGGCTTGCGGAAGAAGGGCACACGCTTGAGCCACAGGCGCAGTGCCTGCCAGTGGATGCGGGCGATCAGTGCCAGCGTCATCAGCGGCTGGCCCAGCAGGGCGCGACGTGCGCTGTGCGCGTCATAGGGACGCAGCACGCCGCTGACGCTGGTCTGCAGCAGCGCACCGCCGGCGTCGTGCAGATCCACCCGCACGACGGTGTGCGGCGCGCCGTCGTGCAGCGTGCGCATGAAGCGGAAGGCGTATTCACCCTCGACGCGGCAGAAGGGCGAGACGTGGAAGACCTTGGTCGCGCGCAGCTCCTGGCCGTAGCGCGGGTTCTCCAGCAGGTAGCAGTGGCGTTCGCCGAAGGTGTTGTTGACCTCGGCCACGATGGCACGCAGGCTGCCATCGGCGCGGTGGCAGTACCAGAAGCTCACGGGCTTGAAGGTGTAGCCCAGCACGCGAGGGTAGCAGTGCAGCCAGATCTCGCCATCGGCGTCCGTGATGCCGTGCTCAACCAGCAACTCTTCCATCCAGGCCAGCGCGCCGCCCTGCTGCGGGCCGCGGCCGTCGCCGTGGTCGGCGTCAAAGAAGCTGAGCCAGCCGCGCCGGTTGCGCGCCAGAGCGCCAGCCTCGGCACCCGCCATGCTGCGCAGCGGCAGCATGAGGAAGAAGGTGGGGTAGGCAAAGGCATGCCGCGCCGGGCGCAGGCGCGTGTGGCGCACCTGGCCGGTCCCGATCAGCGGCACGGCGGGGCTGCTCATGCGGCCTGCCTCCAGGCCAGCTCCGACAGCAGGCGCTCGGCCACGGCCAGGCCGGACTTGAGCCCGTCCTCGTGGAAGCCGTAGCCCGTCCAGGCGCCGCAGTACCAGGTGCGGCGCTCGCCCTGGATGCCGGGCAGTGCCTTCTGGGCCGCAATCGCGCCCAGGTCGAACACCGGGTGTGCATAGTCGTAGTCGCCCAGTACATGCTCGGGCGCGATCTCGCGCAGCGGATTGAGCGAGACCACCACGGGCTGCTCGAAAGGCAGGGGCTGCAGCTTGTTGATCAGGTAGTGCAGGCAGACGCGGCTGTGCTCCTGTTCCGTGCTGGCGGCGCGCTCATAGTTCCACGCCGCCCAGGCGCGGGACGATCGGGGCAGCACCGAGGCGTCGGTGTGCAGCACGGCACGGTTGGACTGGTAGCGCACGGCCCCCAGGATACGCTGCTCGTCGAGCGAGGGCTGGCGCAGCAGGGCCAGGGCCTGGTCGCTGTGTGTGGCCAGCACCACCTGGTCATAGCGCTCCGCGCCGGCTGCGCTGTAGACGGTGACACCCTGCGCGTCGCGCTCGATGGCCTGCACCGGCGTGGACAGGCGCTTATCGGCGATGCCCGCCACGATCTTCTCGACATAGCGGCGCGCGCCACCGGCCACGGTCCACCACTGCGGGCGGCCGTTGACCTGGATCAGGCCGTGGTTGTGACAGAAGCGCACCATGGTGGCCACAGGGAATTCCAGCATCTGCGCCGTCGGGCAGCTCCAGATGCAGGCCATCATGGGCAGGAAGTACCAGTCGCGGAACTCGGTGCTGAAGCCCTGCTGGTCCAGCCAGCGGCCCAGGGGCAGCTGCAACCGCTCGTCCGCGCCGGCTTCGGCCAGCTCGGTCGCCAGTCGGTTGAAGCGCAGCACCTCGCGCAGCATGCGCAGGAAGCGCCAGTTGAACAGGTTGCGGCGCTGGGCGAAGACCGTGTTGAGGTCGGCACCGTTCCATTCGATGCGCCGGCCCGACCCAGCCCCCGCAGCCGCCTGGACCGAGAAAGACATGTCGGTCCTGGCCGTCGGCACGTCCAGCTCGCCAAAGAGGCGGATCAGGTTGGGGTAGGTCCGCTCGTTGAAGACCAGAAAGCCCGTGTCCACCCCCCAGGTCGTGGGGCCATGGGCTGTGGGCAGGGTCACGTCGACCGTATGCGTGTGGCCGCCAAAGTAGTCGCCCGCCTCGAAAAGGGTGAGCTCGGCCCGCCCCTGCAGGGCATGGGCCACGGCCAGGCCGGAGATGCCGGAACCAACGATCGCAAGCTTCATTCGGACCTCCCGCTGCCTGGACAAAAAGTCTGAATATGCATTTTTGTCGTGGACAAAGTTTCGTTATTTGGATTTTTGTCCGATAAAATCCAAATTAACACATGTTTTGTCTTGGACAAAAAAGAAACATGACCGTGAGCACCCGACAAAGCAGCACCACCCCTCCCGCCCTGCGCGAGGGCGTGGACCTGCCCATCGCCGCCGTCGAACGTGACACCGGGCTGTCCAAGGACACCCTGCGGGTCTGGGAGCGGCGCTATGGTTTCCCGCAGCCCGGACGCGATGCCACGGGTGAGCGGCTCTACCCGGCCGAGCAGGTGGAGCGCCTGCGCGTGATCGCCCGCCTGCTCAACGCGGGCGAGCGCCCGGGCCAGATCGTGGCGCTGCCGCTGGCGGAGTTGCGGCAACGCCTGCAGGCCAGCATGCCGCTGGGACGCGGCATGGCTCTGGAGCACGAAGCCCTGCTCACCATGCTGCGCCGCTGCGAGATCATGGATCTGCGCCGTGCGCTGAACCAGGCGGTGATGCGCCTGGGCCTGGCGCGCTTCATGACCGAGCAACTGGTCCCGCTGACCGTGCACGTGGGTGAGGCCTGGGTGCGCGGCGAGATCCAGGTCTTCGAGGAGCACATGTACACCGAGAGCGTGGTGGCCGTGCTGCGTGGTGCGCTCGGCGGCTCAGCGGGGCTGCCCAGCCCGGGCATGCCGCGCGTGCTGCTGGGCACGCTGCCCCACGAGCATCACCTGCTGGGCCTGCTGATGGCTGAGGCCATGCTCTCGCTCGAAGGCTGTGAATGCGTGTCCCTGGGGGCCAACACGCCCGTGACCGAGATTGTGCGCGCCGCCCAGGCCAACCGCGCCCAGATCGTGGGCCTGAGCTTCAGCCCGGTCAGCAACACCCCGCAACTGCTGCAGAGCCTGCTGGAACTGCGCGCCCAGCTGCCCGCCAACGTGCAACTCTGGGCCGGCGGCAGCCACCCGGCACTGCGCAAGCGCCTGCCGGCGGGAGTGGTGGCGGTGGACCGCTTGGAACAGATCCCGGAGCTGCTGGCGGTCTGGAAGGCTCAGGCCGAGGCGGCCTGAAGACCTTCTTCTCCTTGAGCCGGGTCCGTGCTTGCGTGGCTTTGCCGGGTCTCGCCCCGGCAAGCAAGCGACCCCGGGTGCAGATCAGCAGCAGAAACTCAGAAGGTCAGCTGAAGGCCAACCTTGAGGCTACGCCCAGGCAAAGGAACACCCCCAGGCCGCGTCTGCGTCAGGATCGACGACGACGAGTAAGCCAGGGTATTGGTCAGATTGTTCACCCGCGCATACCAGAGCGCCGGCAAGCCCCCCACCCTGTCCCGCAGACTCAAGCCTGCGTTCCACAGCGTGTAACCCTCGGTCGTGCGCTGGCCATCCGGCACCCGGTCCTGGCCCGCATAACGGTCCACACCCAGGCGTGCATTCCAGGCCGCGCGGCTCCACTGCAGCGAGGCGCCGACGCGGTGCGGGGCGATGCGCGGCAGGGGTTGGCCGGTGCTGGTGTTCTCGGCGCGCACGGTGTCGGCGCGCAGGCCCAGGTCCAGCTTGTGCAGGGTGTCGATCAGGCGCACATTGCCATTGGCTTCCACACCTGTGAAACGGGCCTGCACCTGGGTGTAGGTGTACTGCGGCGGCGAGGCGGCCAGGTCCGTGCCCTCGAGCGAGATGTAGTTGCTGAAGCGGTGCTGGAAGAGCTGCACCCTGGCCCGGTGTCCGCCACGCTTCCAGGCCGCGCCAATGTCGACGTTGGCTGAACGCTCCTTGTCCAGGTTGGCGTTACCGATCTCTTCTGCGTTCGTCGCCACGTGCTCGCCGTTGGCGTAGAGCTCGTAGTGACGCGGCGCGCGCTCGTTGAGCGAGGCGTTGGAGGTCAGCTGCCACTCGGGCGCCACGTTCCACAAGGCGCCCAGGGCGTAGCTGGCCGGATTGAAGCTGCGCGAGCCCGGCGTGAAGGTGGCATTGCCATCGATACCCAGGGACTCCACACGCACCGACTCCAGGCGTGCACCGGCGCTGAGCTTGCCCCAGGCCATGCCCAGTTCCTCGTGCACGAAGGCGGCGCTGCTGCGCGTACGGCTGTTGGGGGCGTAGGCTTCGTCACCGTTGGCCGAGAAGTCGCTGCTGTCGAACTGCAGGCCAACCACGCCGTCGAGCTGGCCGATGCGCGCGTGCCGTGCTTCCAGGCGCAGATCCTGTCCCCGGGTCTTGAAGCGCGTGCCGGCTTCGCTGCCCTCGAACTCGGTGTGGGCGTAGTCGGTCAGGCTGTACTGGGCCTTGACGCTCTGGAAGAACGGGCCCAGCTCGCGCAGCTCGCCTTCGAGCGCATAGCGGTTGGAGCGCATGCGGATCGTGACTTCGTCCTCGGCCACGGCGCCGTAGTTCTTGTCATAAGTGGAAAGCGAGGCCCCGAGGTAGCCGCGGTCGAAGTGCATCGTGCCACCGACGGCACCGCCCCAGGTTTCGCTGGCCGAGTTGCAGATGCGGCGGTCCGTGGTCGTGACGCCGTTCTTTGTGCAGTCCAGGGCCACGGGCACCGAGACGTCTTCGGTCTTGCGCGACATGGCGTCCACGTGCAGGGTGTAGCGGTTGGTGCCGGTCTCCAGCACCACGGCACCACCCTGCTCCTTGTTGCCCGTCGCGAAGCCGGCATCCAGACGACCCGAGACGCCGCCCTCTGCGCCAAACAGCGGCGCACGCGGGATGCGGCCGTCGATCACGTTGACCACGCCGCCCACGGCGCTGCCGCCGTACTGCAGCACACCGGGGCCGCGCAGCACCTCGATGCGCTCGATCAGCAGCGGGTCCAGCGCGACCGCGTGGTCCGGGCTCAGGGCCGAGAGGTCCAGGTTGGCGCCACCGTTGTTGAGGATGGTGATGCGGTCGCTGTCCAGTCCGCGGATCACAGGACGGCTGGCATTGGGGCCGAAGTAGCTGCTGCTCACACCGGGCAGGCCGTTGAGCGTCTCGCCCAGCGTGCTCTGGCCACGCTGCAGCAACTCGTCGTTGTTGAGCTGGTCTACGGGCGCGATGAGTTCGCTGGTGCCCAAAGGGTTGGCGGTCACGACCACGGGCGTGAGCGTGGCGTTGTCCTGCGCCCAGCTGCTGCAGGCCAGCAGGCTGAGGCTGGCGACGGCGCTGAGGCGCAAGAGGCTGGAATGGGAAATCTGGCGTTTGTTCTTCATGTCTGTCTCGTTGAATCGAAAGGCGATACACCGCGGCGCGCAAGCGTCGCGGTGCAACACGGAAGGAAAGATTCAGCGAGACGCCGGCGGCGCGCGCGCGGCAAAGGCCGCGCAGGGGCGCGGCTGCAGGGCCTGCAGCGCGACCCAGGCGGGCAGCAGCGGCAGGACTGAAGGAATGGCGATGTGAGAGACGGCCACCGGACCGCCATGGCCCAGCTGGTCGTAGAGACGGCATTCGCTGTCACCGGAGGCGTGCGCCAGCAGTTGGGCCAGCAGGCCATGCGCCTCATGGTCATGACCGTCGTCTTGCGCAACAGCGGCGGTTGGCCCATGCACGTCATGGGCGTGCAGCACCCCGTGCGCCAGCCCCAGCCACTGGGCCCAGAGCAGGGCCAGCACGAGCAGCGCCATGCCCGGCAGATGCCGGAGCGCAGGACGGGTCGTAGGCTGAGGGCGGAACATGGGGAAACGCGAGCGAGGGGCGGATTATTTCACAGGCACGGCATCGGTGATGCGGTAGTAGAGGCCATAGGGGTCGTCACGCAGCACGGACAGGCGGCCCTGCACCACCACGGGCTCCATGCCGTAGCGGATGGGTGTCTTGCTGCGCACCTCGACCATGCTCTCGGGTCCGCCGGGCAGGCAGAAGGAGCAGGTCAGCGGCACCGAGCTCAGCAGGAAGTGCGTCTGCTTCTCGCCCGGCTCCAGCGGCATCATGAAGCCCTGCACGCGCTGCGGCTTGCCGTCCAGCGCCTGGATCTCGGGCGGGAAGACGGGCAGCACGCGGTTCTTCTCGATGCGCGTCTTCACGTTCGTGAGGAAGGACCAGGGCAGCACGTCACTGCGTTCCTTGAGCTGAGGGAAGGGGCTGCCCGCGCCGTGCACGCCGGCGCCACTGCCCGGCGGGCCGCTGGGCACGCCGCCTTCGATCGGCGGGCTCAGCTGAGCCTGGGCCGTGAAGCACAGGGCCAGCAACAGGGAGGAGAGCGCGGCCTTAGTGCACATGGCGCATCCCGCAGTACTTGCCCAGGGCCAGGCCCTTGCAGGCGGCCTGCAGCTCCTTCTGGCAGACGTCGTATTTCTTGCCGGATTCGAGGCAGCGCGCGGCGGCTTCGTGCGCCGCGGCCATGGCGCGGTGGCGCTGGATGTCCTCGGCCACGGCCTTGGCGTCGTTCTCGTGGGCCTGCACGGCCAGCAACGGCAGGGCCAGCAGCACGAAGCTCAACAGTTTCTTCATCTTCATTCCTCTCATCGTTCATTGAGCAGCGATACCGCGCTGCTGCGATAGGCCGCCAGCACCGGGAGGGCCGAGGCGAGCGCGGCCACCGTCAGAGCCAGGGCCGGCACCCAGAGTTCCTCGGCCAGCCAGATCAGGCCACGCAGCGGCACGGATTGATCGTTCTCCAGCATCCAGCCTAGCAGGGCTGTCAAGCCATGGCCGGCCGCCAGGCCCAGCAACGTGGCCAGCGCGGCCAGCCACAGGGCCTCGGCCAGCCACAGGGCCTCGGCCAGCAGCAGGCCGGCCACGCGGCGCGGCGGCGCGCCCAGCATGCGCAGCAGGGCCAGGTCGGCACGGCGCTCGCGCACCGCGCTCCAGAGCGCGATGAACACGCTCAAGCCCGCGGTCAGCAGCAGCACGGCGGCAAAGCCGCGCAGCACATCGGTGCCCACGCCCACCATGCGCAGCAGGCGCGTGATCTCCAGCGCGGGCGCGGCGGCCTGCATGGAGGTGGCGCTGTTCACATAGCGCGGAAAGGTCACGGCCGCCAGCGGGCTGCGGTAGCGCACCAGGGCCAGGGTGATTTCGCGCTCGGCCTCCAGCGCCTGGCGCTCGGCCTCGTCCTCGGGTTCGCCCTCGTGCACGCGCCAGACCGACTCGCTGGAGGTCAGCACCAGGCGGTCGAGCACGCAGCCGCAGGGCGCAAGCACGCCGCTCACGCGGTAGGGCTCGTCGCCATGTTCCTCGCCACCCGCACCCAGGCCATGGGCGCCGGCAAACTGGCCGTCCACCGCCAGGCCGGTGCTGCGCGCGACCTGGGCACCGAGCACGGCCTCCATCGGCGCCTGCCACCAGGCGCCTTGCGTCAGTTCGGCGCCGTAGTGCGCCGGGTAGTCACGCGTGGTGCCGACGATGCGGAAGCCCCGGTAGCTGTCGCCCAGGCTCAGCGGGATGAGCTGGGCCACGCGCGCGTCCTGCGCCAGCGCCTGCGCCTCGGCCAGCGGGATGTTGCCCGTGGGCACGTCCAGATGGAACACGCCCGAGAGGATGAGCTGCAGCGGGCTGCCCTTGGCACCGACCACGGCGTCGATGCCGGCGAGGTCGCGCTCGAAGGCACGGTCGATCTGGGTGCGCACCAGCAGCAGCAAGGTGATGGCGGCCAGGCCCAGACTGAGCAGCAGCAGGTTGAGCACGGTGGCCAGGGGCCGCGCCCAGAGGTAGCGCCAGGCCAGGGACCCGGTGTTCATGCCACGGCCTCCCGTGCCCGATCGAGGTCCAGCACCTGGGCCTCAGGCAGCGCAGCACGCACGCGCGCGTCATGGGTGGCGATGACCAGCGTGGCGCTGCAGCGCTGCGCACTGGCCTGCAGCAGGGCCAGGGCATCGCGCGCGGCCTCGTCGTCGAGGCTGGCCGTGGGTTCGTCGGCCAGGATCACTTTGGGTTGCAGCAGCACGGCACGCGCCAGCGCCACGCGCTGCGCCTGCCCGCCCGAGAGCTGCGCGGGCCGGCGCGCTGCCAGCTCGGCCACGCCCAGCGCCTGGAGGGCCGCGGTGATGGCCGCACGGTCCACGGGCAGGCCGGCGGCGTAATAGACCAGTTCCAGGTTGCCGGCCACGGTCAGGGCGGCGCTCAGGTGCAGTTTCTGCGGCAGAAAGCCGACATGGCGCGCACGCCAGGCATCGGCCGGCGCGGGGGCGAGAGCGCCCAGGCACTGGCCGGCCACGATGATCTCGCCCGCGGCCGGCGCCATCAGCGCCGCGGCCAGCGCGAGCCAGCTGGACTTGCCGCTGCCCGAACGGCCGCGCAGCAGCAGCGTCTCGCCCTGGCCCAGCGCGAGGTCGGGAAAGGCCAGGCGTGCGCCGCCCGGGTACTGGCAAGCCAGGCCACGCGTCGCAATCACGCCCCGGACTCCGGCTTGAGCAGCTCGGCGAACTGTTTCCTGAACTTGGCCACCTTGGGCCCGACGACGAAGGCGCAGTAGCCCTGGTTGGGATGCTGCGCGTAATAGTCCTGGTGGTAGGCCTCGGCCGGCCAGTAGCTGGCCAGGGGCAGCACCTCGGTGACGATAGGGGCGTTGAAGATTGCACCCTGCTCCAGCTCGGCAATCAGCAGGCGGGCTTCCTGCTCCTGGGCCGGCGTCGTGAAATACACGGCGCTGCGGTACTGGGTGCCCACGTCATTGCCCTGACGGTTGAGCGTGGTCGGGTCGTGGGTGGCGAAGAAGATGCCAAGAAGCTGGCGCACGCTAACCTGGGCCGGATCGTAGACCAGGCGCACCACCTCGTTGTGGCCGGTGGTGCCGCTGCAGACCTGCTCGTAGCTGGGACGCTCCACATGACCGTTGCTGTAGCCGCTCTCGACATCGAGCACGCCGCGCACGCGGTCGAAGACGGCCTCGGTGCACCAGAAGCAGCCCGCCCCTAAAACTATCGATTCAGTTTTCTCGGTCATGCTTTAGAACCTTGTTTTAATTGACGTTTTCAGGAATTTGCACGCGCGGAAGTGAAGCAGTAAAATCACACGAAAGATGAAAAATCACTATTTTTTTCACACAATTTCCACACAAAAAACATGGCAGAAGCACCCCAGAAGCCCCCTAAGATGCGAGGCATCCAGCAGCTCAAGCGCAGGCTAAAGGATGGTACGACAGCCCTTCACTACAGGGTACAGATTAAGCGCAAACGGGACAATTTGCATGTTGACAGGCTTTTTGAGGACTTTGAAGAAGCCAGAGAATTCTATTTAGCTAATCTCTCTAAAACCGGACAAGCAAAAATCAAATTGCTTGAAGAAATTAAAAAAGAGACAGCAGCAAAATTTATCGCAGACTTTCTAAATAATACATTTGAAATGTTCAGCGAAACTTACATAAAAGAATACATTGAGCCTCAATATAAGCATTTAGACAAAAATACTGCAAGCGGAAAAGCTAAACTTCGCGGGCTTTCAAATACAAAAAGCTTCTTTAAGACCATAAATTCAACACTTATCCAAAAAGTTCAGCCAGGTGAGGACTTATCCGATCCGATGCAACGTTTCGCACTGACAGGAAATTCAATTGTCAGGTTTGGAGAACTAAAACCAAATGAGATTAATACTTATATTCTTAATGAATATATTAAAGTTAGACTTCAATCAGTTCAACCGGTAACAGTTGAACGAGAATTACAACATATCTCAAATCTCTTTAGAAAGCTTAAGTTTATGGATATTAGACAAAAAAATATCCGCCTTCCAGAGTTTGATAAAGATTTGATATCAGATAAAATTGCACAAAGAAAAAGAAAAAACTTTCGAATTAAAAGCTCAGACTTAGACGCAATCAACAAGGCAATTGAAGATTATTCAAATCCTGAATTAGGCTGGATTGTTTCTCTCATGCTTAACACAGGAGGACGGAGAGCAGAGGTTTGTTTGCTGACTTGGGAGGATGTAAATGAAGAATCTGGAGAAATTCGGTTTTTCGATACAAAGAACGGCAAAGAAAGAACCGTTTACATGAGCGATGAAGCAAGGAAAGTTATTGAGAGCGTCCGTGCGAATAATAATAAATATGCTGATAATCGCCTATTCTCTTATACCGTTTTGGGGTTTGATGGAAGCTTCACAAAAATCATTAAGGATCTTTATGATAAAAAACTTATCAGTGAAAAAATAACATCGCATCGCTTTCGCAAGGAATGTATTAGCCGCCTAGTGCTGAAAGCAAAAGGAAATTATCTTTTACTTGCTGAAATTCTTGGGGTTTCAAATGTTGAAAACCTTGAAAAGAAATTTTCAGGTGTTGCAACTGACAAGCCAGATACGGAGAAAGATATTTTGCGCCAGGTTGGACACTCTAGCTCGAACATCACAAAACAACATTACTTTAGCTTGAAGTAAAATATCCTACAGAAATATTTTTATGTTATAGTTGCACCGTAAATCATTTTTTATTTCTCAAGATGGCAACTTTCATTGAAGAAGCTCAAGCAATTCTCAGCCCTGATGAATTCGCAAAACTCAAGTCTCTTGCAATCAAGGCAAGCAATCTTGAGACTACTACAGATGAAGACGACGAGCTTGCAGAGCTCAAGAGCAAAGTTCAAAAGGCAGTTTTCCAGCGTGAAAAGCTTAAGAGTTTGCAGTTTTTAGCCACAGGTGGGTTTAGTGTGGCTGATGTTCTTACAGCCATGAAAGCAGACGCTAAGGAAGTCAAAAAATGGCTCAAGGGTAAGACCACAGAAGCCACCGAAACAACGAGCTTTGTTGTTGGAATTTTCAACGGCAAGGATGGAAAAATCGAGATTCGAAGTAATCTCAAATTTGCAGAGCGTAGCATTGCAACTGAGATTGCCAAAGCTGGTGCAAAGAAGTTCGTTGAGAGTCTTAATGAAGCTGGCAAGAAGTGGCTTGCAGAGTCTCATAAAGCGACCGTCGGCCCCTATAAAGGCAAGGTCATCCACAATAATATTTCAAAAGTTGCAACGCGTTTCAAATTTGAAAAAACAGCATTACTCAAGTTAGTTTCATAATTAAATTTCAACTATTAAATAAAAAAGCCACCGACAACGTGGCTTAAATTTTTAAATTATTCTATCTACA
This sequence comes from Burkholderiaceae bacterium, assembly GCA_019745555.1. GTDB lineage: Bacteria > Pseudomonadota > Gammaproteobacteria > Burkholderiales > Burkholderiaceae_C > Hylemonella. The sequence continues at coordinate 16,411 of JAIESX010000035.1, forward strand.
GCACGAGCGCAGACTTTTTCGTGTCCTTGGAGTTCGACTTGCGTCGTCCTCGAAGGATTTTGTCCAGCTCTCCAGCAATCAAGTTACCGCCTGCGCTGGCTAGTTTAGTGATAGCAGTCTCCAGCTCCGTCTCACTGGTTCCTGCTGTTACCCAGCCTGACATGATCGTCTTGCTTAGTGGCGTCTCCAAGAGGCGAAATCCTTTCGGAGCCAGCCTATTAGCAATAGATTCCACAGTCAGCTGCGCTGACTTCCCCTCCTCGTTCTTTGAACTTCGGACGGGGTGAATGGCGCTTATAGCGCCAGAGGGGGAAGTACCTTCCCCCTTATCAGTACTTTCAAGCTTTCGCTTGCCTACAGTATTGAGATGATGAAGATATTGTTTGTATTGAACTGAATCAGTACTGATAGCAAAGGGATCAAACTCATCCGAGTCAAAATCCACGCGGGTTTCCAGAGGATCGGCATCTGGAGCTTGCTGACACTCCTCCAGAATCTCCTGTAAAGACGCGGGTTCTGGCGCTTTCACTTCGTCCACATCATTCATGGGTGAGAAGGGAAGCCGAAGCTTCAGGGAATCGTTTTCAAACTTGACCTGGGCAACCAAGCCCATGTTTTCCAGCTTCTCTATGAGGTAGCGGGCCTTGTTCCTATCGTATATTTCTGCGGGTGCTGTATTGCGTTTTGGACGCGAAACAATTTGCCCCAGCTTCTCGTAGTTTAGTTTTTGATTACGATAACCGCCGACTTGTCCGGTCTTGAAGTTGGCAAGCTTCTTCAATATTAAATACATAGTGATCTCGGCAAAGCTTGCCTTGGTCATCAATGCTTCGTACTCTGCCATGTTGAGGGAAATGTATGCTTGTTTTTTCATTATGTTTTCCTCCCTCAAACCTTCAGCTTCGTGGCTGGTGACTTCACGCCGTTTTCCTCGGGCGTTCCTGCGAGCTTTTGACTGACTTTGCTGGTTGGCTTGACACCAGCCATGGCAATGATTTCCATCGCCCTTGCAGAGGGCTCGTAGCCCGTGATTTCTTCAGGCTTGTAGGCTCCAGTGAGGACTGCTTGGATAAATACGCGCTCTTTGAACTCATCACTTCCAGAGAGATGAATTCCTGGCCACTCCTTCGCTTTTGCCAGACGGAGCATTGCATTAATTTCCTCTGCTGAGCCTGTCATGGCTTTCATTTGAGAGCCATAGTCCCACACTGCTCCAGGATGAAAGTCCAGCTCTAAACACACGCCGATCTCCGTGTTGGCACGTGCAATGCTGACGAACTCATCCTCAAAGAGCTGCTGCAACATCTCCAGATATTTTTTTGTGAAGATGTCTTTGTTCTGCTCAGCCTTGTCCTGAGCATCTGTGCTCATTGGCATGGAGATGAACATAGGCTTGTGACCCATGAGGTCCTGCCAGGTACGTTCCTGAGTCTGTTGGTCTAATTTAATATTGTTTTCATTCATGATTGCCTCCTGTGTAGTTGTTTGAATGATTTGTATGGCGGGCACAGGCAAACCTCTTGCCTGCATCGCCTTACTCTGTGGACCGATGTGCCGTCCTGGCAAGCGGTCAATTCCTTGGGCTTCAAGTGTTCGATGGTCTATCGAGCACTTGGCTCCTGCAACTTTTAATCTGCGGTTGGTGTGGCTCGCCCACTCGGACCGCCACTTCTCCAGCATTTCCTTGCTGTTCCAGTACCGATTCTTTTTGCCAAACCCTGCGTTATTAATATCGCGTGTAGTGAGCAAGATGTGAGCGTGTGGATTGCCTGGCTTGTCGTGAATGCAGACATCGGCAACCATTCCCTGCTTGACGAACTGAGTTGTTATAAATCGATCAAGCAGGATTTCCCGCTGTTTGTGTGAAAGCTCCAGGGGTAGGGCAACCTCGATCTCCCGAGCGATCTGGGCGTCCTTCCTGACCTCGGATTTCTCTGCGTTATTCCAGAGAGCTTGTCTGTAATGAACCCATGCAGGAGAGCTGGCAGGCGCAAAAATCTGGCGAAAAATTACTTCGCGTTTTCTGGTGTAGTCAAAGACCAAACCAGTGCGCTCGTCAACGATCTTCTGTCCTGCACGATAGGCAGAGGCAGCAGTTGCACTGCGTCCTTGTGCACGTGAGATGACCTTTGCATTCAAGTGATATATCGCCATTGCCTCCCCTCCTTTCTTCCTCTGCTTCCCCTTTGGGAAGTTGCACACGTTGCTTGCAACGTATAAGTGCGCCCTTCGTTCCTTCGGTTTGCTGGACTTGACTCAGTAGATATTTCTGCTAGTTATTAATTGAGTTATCAGAAATTTCTGAAAAGTCAAATAACTAGCAAAAACAGGAGGAACTTATGAGCAAGGTGAAGCAGGAAACGATTGAGAAGATGCAACAGCAGAAGGCCAGGTTGGACGCAAGGATCCAGCAGTTGAGGAACAGACAAACGAGAGAGGAACGAAAAAAAGACACCCGCAGGAAGATCCTTGCGGGTGCCTATTTCATCAAGCTAATGGGGGGTGACTTAGCTATGGTTGCTAAGCAGATGGATGATGCCGGGCTCCTTCGTTCTGAGGATGCAGCTCTTTTTTCGCAAAGGAAGTCCTGATCAATTTAAATTTTTATATTTAAAATATTAATTATTAAATCTAAAACTTCCAAATCTTAAGATTCCTTCAGCATTTTTTAAGAACATTGCACTATCGGTTACATTTATGTTAATTATTTTTCTATTAGTTGTTTTTTCCATAAATGCAGATGGAACAGAGAAAACAATCTCTCCATATTGAAAAGCCCTGTTTACTCGAAATTCCTCTAATCTCTGAGCGGTGCCTACATCAGTTCTGAATAAATTACTCCATTGATAGTTAGTCAAATCGGCAAATATTCTTTGTCCGTTTAGATTGTAAAAACCCATAGGAGGCGCTTTAATTCCACTTAAGACATAGACTACCTCAGTGATGTACTCCCTGGGATCAACTGATTTGATATAGCCAGCCGTTCTAATATAGAACTTTTTAGCAGTCTTTATTTTTTCAAATCTACTTACTGCAATAGGTTTGTATTTTTCAATTACCCGAATTCTGTTAAACGAATTTGATAAATACTGGCTATCATTTCCGTTTTCGTTAATGAATTCATTTATAGCACACCCCTCCCACTGCTCATCAGTTAAATTAATTCCGGATTTGGAATGGAATAGAAACTCCATGTCACAATCATATGTGGGCGAGCGTCCATTTTTAAATTTGAATCCCTCTAATATGCCGACTCTTAGATGGATTACTTCATCACCAGTACCTTGAATAGATCTACTACCTCCCCACTCAAGCTCCTGACTTGACGCAAAGAAGGAAAGTGAAAATAAAAAAATTGAGTAGAATATTTTATTCATAATAGTATTTATCAATTAAAAATTAATATTCGTGGATTACGTTACCTTTATCATCCAACAAACTAATCTTTACAATTTCAGCTGTAATTAGAGGAGATTTTTTTGTCATTCTTCTGCCACCGTGGAGCTCATAATCGACATCTTCTAGCCCACTTCCAGCAACATAAAAATAAAGTTTTGCCGTAAAGTTTCCGTTTGTTTTCGATCGCAATGCTTCTATTTTTCTTGCAACTTCTTCATTCTTTACTTCCATTACCGTAAATTGATCGTCATTATTAAACGCCAATCTAATGCCTGTGCCATCATTTCCGCTGAAAAATGCTCTGCCACTATAAGAGTTTCTCCCAGGAAATGTTTTGCTTAGAAATGACTTCTTTTCAAAATCGTACTTCTCGATTTGATATCCAATCATTTCATAATAGTAGCGAATCTCTTTTGCCGCAGAGATTTCGGCATCAATTTTAGACTTCAGATTGTTTAGTCTGTCTTTTTTCTTGAATTCGTCAGTTTCCGAATGAAAAGTTTTGTCTATTGCGCCGACTAGTTTTTCATATTCAATCTCAACCCCGGGAAATGAGTAATATATGAATCCCGCCTTCTCAAATCTTTTATAGTTTTCGTAAGGAAAACTTTTATCAGCCTTAGGTAGTGCAGACTTAGGGGCACTCTGGGCCGGAGAGATAGCGCCTTTATCAGCGTCTTTCTTGCTATCAAGTGAGGCCTTGTCGCTTTCTTTCGAACATCCAGCAAGAACCAAAGAAGTTATTGCAACCGCAAAAAGCTTTCTAACGTGACGCATCATTCCTCCGTTCGTAATATGAAATACCCTAAGGGCTTATCCACGGACAATTTTGTGGACATTTACTGTAACGAGCGAAGATTGGTTTCGTTTTTCGGGTAAACCCGCGGCCAAATTTATTTCACATAATTTTCACATTTTTCGTGAAGCACTTCATTAAGAAAAACTAATTTTCTTATAAATCATATACTTAGAAGCATATTGAAAAAATCTACAATTTCGGTGCACCAGAAGCAGCCGCCACCGAGAACCAGGATGGGATGATCGTTGGACATGATGGGCCAGCCGGGAAGGGGGACCCGCATCTTAGAGCCTGCCTGCGATCCCGGCCTTTACTGCGGCTTTACTGCGGCTTTACGGCCTGGCCTCAAGATAGCGGCTTGACGCCCACCGGGGCGGCGAATTACATTACTAACCCGTCAGTCATTAAAATACAGCCGCCATGATCGGCAAGATCTTTTCCAACAACTGCCCCCGGCGCGAGCGACGCAAGGAAGCCCGCCCGGGCGAGCTGCTGGCTGCGGCGCTGGAGCTGTTCGTCGAAAAAGGCTATGCCGCGACGCGCTCGGAAGAAGTGGCGCGCCGCGCCGGTGTCTCCAAGGGCACGCTGTTCCTCTACTTCGCGACCAAGGAAGAGCTGTTCAAGGCCGTGGTGCGCGAGAACATCGCCGGCCGCTTCGCCGAGTGGAACACCGAGTTCGAGACCTTCGAGGGCAGCACGCCCGAGATGCTGCGCTACGCCCTGGTGATGTGGTGGGAGCGCATCGGCAAGACACCGGCCGCGGGCATCACCAAGCTCATGATGAGCGAGGCGGTCAATTTCCCAGAGCTCGCGGCCTTCTACCAGCAGGAGGTCATCGAGCCCGGGCACGAGCTGATCCGCCGCATCCTGCAGCGCGGTGTGGACCGCGGCGAGTTCCGCCCCATGGACATGGAGCACGCCATCTTTGCCGTGCTCGCGCCCATGATCTTCCTCATGTCCTGGAAACATTCCTTCGGTGCCTGCGTGAGCAGCGCCACCCTGCTGGATCCCGAACGCTATCTGGAACAGCAGGCCCAGATCCTGCTGCACGGCCTGTGCAGCCCGGACACGGCCGGTAAGGCCACGTCGCAAGGAAAGACTTGAACCCATGAAACGCTGGATCACCTGGGGCCTGGGCGCCCTGATCGTCGTGCTGCTGGCCGCGGGCGTGCTGCGCGCCATGGGGGCGCGCAAGGCGCAGCAAGCGGCGCTGGCCGAGCAGACGGCGCGCAGCGCGCAAACGGTGGTCGAACTCGCGCCCGCCGATGTGCTGGTGCTGCAGCCGCAGGAGCTGCTGCGCGGCCTGCCCGTCTCGGGCACGCTCAAGGCCGCCAACTCGGCCTACGTCAAGGCCCGCGTGCCGGGTGAACTGCAGGGTCTCTCCGCACGCGAGGGCGATGCGGTGCAGGCCGGGCAGGTGATCGCGCGCATCGACCCGGCCGAGTACGAGGCCCGTCTGCGCCAGGCCCAGCTGCAGGCCGACGCGGCCAAGGCGCAGATCGACATCGCCCAGCGCCAGTACGACAACAACAAGGCCCTGGTGGACCAGGGTTTCATCTCCAGGACCGCGCTGGACACCTCGCTGGCCAACCTCAACGCCGCGCGCGCCAGCTACGAAGCCGCCATGGCCGCTGCCGACGTGGCACGCAAGAGCGCGGCCGACACCGTGCTGCGCGCACCCATGGCGGGTTTCGTCTCGCAACGCCTGGCCCAGCCCGGCGAGCGCGTGGCGATCGATACGCGTATCGTCGAGATCGTGGACCTGAGCCGCATGGAGATCGAGGCCGCGCTCAGTGCCGCCGATTCGGTGGGCGTACGCGTGGGCCAGCGCGCCGAGCTCAAGGTCGAAGGCCATGCCCAACCCGTGCCCGCACGCGTGGCGCGCATCAACCCCAGCACCCAGGCCGGCAGCCGCAGCGTGCTGGTCTATCTGCAGCTGCAGAGCGTGCCGGGCCTGCGCCAGGGGCTCTTCGTGCAGGGCACGCTGGGCACCGAGAAGCTCAGGACCCTGGCCGTGCCGCTGGAAGCCGTGCGCAGCGACAAGCCCCAGCCCTATCTGCAACTGGTCGATGGCAACCAGGTGCGCCATGTCAGCGTGAGCCTGGGTCTGCGCGGCCGCGTGGCCGACCAGGAACTGGTGGCGGTCAGCGGCCTGCCCGAGGGCAGCCGCGTGCTGGCCGGCAGTGTGGGCCCGCTGCGCGAAGGCACACAAGTGAGGTTGAGCGCTCAGCGTTGAGCGCTCAGCGCAAACACCCGGCCCCGGCCCCCGCTCGACTCTTAACACTCACCGCCCAAGCCCCATGTGGTTCACCCGCGTCAGCCTCCAGAACCCGGTCTTTGCCACCATGGTCATGCTGGCCTTCGTGGTGCTGGGGCTCTTCTCCTACCAGCGCCTGCAGGTCGACCAGTTCCCCAACGTGGACTTTCCCGTGGTGGTGGTCAGCACCAGCTACCCTGGCGCCTCGCCCGAGATCGTGGAGAGCGAGGTCACCAAGAAGATCGAGGAAGGCGTCAACTCCATCGCAGGCATCAACGCCCTGACCTCGCGCAGCTACGAGAACCAGTCGCTGGTGATCATCGAATTCCAGCTGCACATCGACGGCCGCAAGGCGGCCGAGGACGTGCGCGAGAAGGTGGCGTCCATCCGCCCGAACCTGCGCGACGAGGTGGAAGAGCCGCGCGTGCTGCGCTTCGACCCGGCCAGCCGCGCGATCTGGTCGCTGGCCGTGCTGCCCGACAACAGCGCCGGCAAGGCGCCGAGCGCGGTGGAACTCACGAGCTGGGCCGACCAGGTGCTCAAGAAACGGCTGGAGAACGTGCGCGGCGTGGGTGCCGTGAACCTGGTGGGCGCCACCAAGCGCGAGATCAACATCTACCTGCGACCCGAGGCACTGGAGGCCTATGGCATCACGCCCGAGCAGGTGGCCAATGCGGTGCGCACGGAGAACCAGGACCTCCCGCTGGGCGCCATCCGCTCCAGCAGCCAGGAGCTGGCGGTGCAGATCGACGCGCGCATGCAGCGCCCCGAGGATTTCAACCGCATCATCGTGGCGCGCAAGGGCAGCACGCCGATCCGCCTGGCCCAGGTGGCCACGGTGCAGGACGGCCCGCAGGAGATCGAGACCCTGGCGCTCTACGACGGCACGCGCACCCTGCTGCTGTCGGTGCAGAAGGCGCAGGACGAAAACACGATCGCGGTGATCGACGGCCTCACGCGCACCGTGACCGAGATGCAGAACCAGCTGCCGCCGGGCGTGCGGCTCGAAGCCATCCAGGACGGCTCGCGGCCGATCCGCGTGGCGGTGGACAACGTGCGCCGCACCTTGATCGAGGGCGCCATCCTCACGGTGCTCATCGTCTTCCTGTTCCTGAACTCCTGGCGCTCCACCGTCATCACGGGGCTGACGCTGCCGATCGCCTTGATCGGTACCTTCCTCTTCATGCACTGGTTCGGCTTCACGATCAACATGATCACGTTGATGGCGCTGTCGCTCTGCGTGGGCCTGCTGATCGACGACGCCATCGTGGTACGCGAAAACATCGTGCGTCATGTGCAGATGGGCAAGGACCCGTACAAGGCCTCGCTCGACGGCACGCAGGAGATCGGCCTGGCCGTGCTGGCTACCACCTTCTCCATCGTGGCCGTGTTCCTGCCCATCGGCTTCATGGGCGGCATCATCGGAAAATTCTTCCACGAGTTCGGCATCACCATCGTGGCGGCGGTGCTGATCTCGATGTTCGTGAGCTTCACGCTCGACCCCATGCTCTCGTCGGTCTGGCACGACCCGAGCATCCACGCACACGGCAAGAAGATCACGCCTGTGACCTTCTACGACCGGACCATCGGCCGCGTCACGGCCTGGTTCGAACAGGCGACCGACCGCCTGGCGGACTTCTACCAGGCCATCCTGCGCTGGTCACTGGTGCACAAGCTGGCGACCCTGGGCATCGCCCTGGCCATCTTCGTGCTCAGCATCTTCATGGTGCCGCTGCTGGGTACCGAGTTCGTGCCCAAGGCCGATTTTTCCGAGACCAGCATCAACTTCTACACGCCCGTGGGCTCGTCCATCGAGGCCACCGAGGCCAAGGCGCGCCAGGTGCAGGACATCCTGCGCGAATTCCCCGAGGTGCGCTATTCGCTGGCCACGATCAACACCGGCAATGCGCTGGGCAAGAACTACGCCAGTGTCTATGTGCGCCTGATCGACCGCAAGGAGCGGACACGCAATGTGGACCAGATCTCGGCCGAGCTGCGCGAGCGGCTGGCGCGCGTGCCGGGCATGACGGTAACGCACGCCGGCCTGCTGGACGCCGTGGGCGGGCAGAAGCAGATCGAGTTCTCGCTGCAGGGCAGCGACCTGCAGGAGCTGGAACGGCTCAGCCAGCTGGTGATGGAGAAGGTCCGTGACATCCCGGGTCTGGTGGACCTGGATTCCAGCGTCAAGCCGGGCAAGCCCACGATCGCGGTGCAGGTCAACCGCGAGGCAGCCTCCGACCTTGGCCTGGGCGTGAACCAGATCGCCACCTCGCTGCGCACCCTGATCGCCGGCCAGACCGTGGGCAACTGGCGCGCCAGCGACGACCAGACCTATGACGTCAACGTACGCCTGGCGCCCGAGGCGCGCCACAGCATGGCCGACCTGGAACGCCTGCCCTTCGCGCTGGGCAGCAACAGCGACGGCAGCTCGCGCGTGATCCGCCTCAACCAGGTCGCGCGCCTGGCACCCGACACGGGCTCCAACCAGATCAACCGGCGCGACCTGATGCGCGAGGTGGCCATCACCGCCAACGTCTACAACCGCTCAGCCGGCGAAATCTCGGCCGACATCCGCAAGGCGCTGGACAGCGTGGCCTTCCCGCCGGGTTACCGCTACCAGTTCGGCGGCTCGACCAAGAACATGCAGGAATCCTTCGGCTATGCACTCTCGGCGCTGGCCATGGCCATCATCTTCATCTACATGATCCTGGCCAGCCAGTTCAAGAGCTTCCTGCAGCCCATCGCGCTCATGACCTCGCTGCCCATGACGCTGATCGGCGTGGTGCTGGCCCTGCTGATGTTCCGCTCCACCCTGTCCATGTTCTCCATCATCGGCGTGGTGATGCTCATGGGCCTGGTGACCAAGAACGCCATCCTGCTGGTGGACTTCGCGATCCGCGCCCGCGAGGACGGCATGGAGCGCGCCGAGGCCCTGCTGATGGCCGCCAAGGTGCGGCTGCGCCCCATCCTCATGACCACGCTGGCCATGATCTTCGGCATGGTGCCGCTGGCCTTCGCCCTGACCGAGGGCTCGGAGCAGCGCGCACCCATGGGCCAGGCCGTGATCGGCGGCGTCATCACCTCCTCTTTGCTGACACTGGTGGTGGTGCCCGTGGTCTACTGCTACATGGACGACCTGGGCCGCTGGATGGCCCGGCGCTGGCACGGCGGGAAATGAACGCCAAGTAAAATTTTCCAGGACCCCCTAAAATACCCCGTGGAGTATATAAATGAACTTTGAACAAGCCCGTTTCAACATGATCGAGCAGCAGATCCGCCCCTGGAACGTGCTCGACGGCGAGATCCTGGATCTGCTCTCGCAGGTACGCCGCGAAGCCTTCGTGCCCGTGGCCCACCAGTCGCTGGCCTTCGCCGACCTGGAGCTGCCCCTGCGTGGCAACGGCGAGAACGGGCAGTGCATGCTCGCACCCAAGGTCGAGGCCCGCATGCTGCAGGACCTGGCCGTGCAGAAGCACGAGAAGGTGCTGGAGATCGGCACCGGCTCGGGCTATATGGCCGCCCTGCTGGCCCAACGCGCCCAGCGCGTGATCACGCTGGAGATCGACGCTGAACTGGCCAACCTGGCGCGCGGCAACCTCTCCAAGGCGGGCATCACCAATGTGGATGTGCGCCAGGCCGACGGTGCCAAGGGCATCCCGGCAGACGGCCCCTTCGACGTCATCGTGCTCAGCGGCTCGGTGGCCGAAGTGCCGCACAAGCTGCTCGAGCAGCTCAAGACCGGTGGCCGCCTGATGGCCATCGTCGGCGACGCGCCCGTGATGCGCGCCACGCTGATCACGCGCACCAGCGCCGTCGAGTACCTGAGCACCCAGGGCTGGGACACGCTGGCACCGCGCCTGCTGAACTTCCCGGAGCATCCCCGCTTCAGTTTCTGAGCCATCCGACAGGAGCGCATCATGATCGACCATGTCCACCCCGGTGACCTCGAGGCCTGGATCCGCAAGGTCCAGGCCCACGGGCGCCCGCTCGTGCTTGACGTGCGCGAGCCCCAGGAGCTGCAGCAGGCCAGCCTGCGGCCCGCCGATGACTACGACCTGGTGCACATCCCGATGGCCGCGATCCCGCCACGCCTGAACGAGCTGGACCCGAGCCGACCCGTGGCCTGCCTGTGCCACCACGGCGGCCGCAGCGCGCGCGTGGCCGAGTTCCTGCAACACCAGGGTTTCGGCCATGTGGCCAACATCAGCGGCGGCATCAACGCCTGGTCTGTCCAGCGCGATCCCTCCGTCCCCCGCTACTGAACACCGGCACGACTTTCCTGCCCTCCCGGAGTACCCCTCATGAAGTCCTTTCGTCTGCTGCCCATGACCCTGGCCATCGGCGCCGCCTTGGCCCTGCCCGCGCAGGCGCAAAGCCTGCAGGAACTCTACGAGGCAGCACGCGGCCACGACGCGGCCTACCAGGCGGCGCGCGCGCAGTACGAAGCCAACCTCCACAAGGCCGACCAGGCCAAGGCCGCCCTGCTGCCGACCGTGAACTTCACGGCCGGCGCCTCCACCTCCAGCCTGCGCACCGAACAGGGCAGCGGCACCAGCACGCGTGATTTCGACAACCGCAACGTGGGCATCAACGCCAGCCAGCCCCTGTACCGCCCCAACAACCTGGCCAGCTACCAGCAGGGCACGCGCCAGGCCGAGCTGGCCGAGGCCCAGCTGCTGGCGGCCGAGCAGGACCTGATCGTGCGCGTGAGCCAGGCCTACTTCGACGTGCTGGCCTCGCAGGACAGCCTGACCTTCGTGCAGGCGCAGAAGACCGCGGTGGCCGAACAGCTGGCTTCGGCGCGGCGCAACTTCGAGGTCGGCACCGCCACCATCACCGACACCCGCGAGGCCCAGGCCCGCTACGACCTGGTGATCGCCCAGGAGATCGCGGCCGAGAACGACCTGCGGGTGAAGAAGCTCGCACTGGACCAGCTCGTGGGCAAGCCCGACGCCCGCCCCCATCCCCTGACCCCGGCCGCCACCCTGCCCGGTCTGCTGCCCGAGGATGTCAACACCTGGGTGCAGCAGGGCCAGGAGCAGCACCCGGCCATCCGCCAGGCGCGCATCGCGCTGGAGATTGCGGACCTGGAAACCGACAAGGCCTCGGCCGGCCACAAGCCCACGCTGGACCTCAACGCCAGCCACACCATCAACCGCAACATCGGCGGCACGGCCTTCTTCCCGACGGACTCCAAGACCTACAACACCACGGTGGGCGTGCAGTTCAACCTGCCGCTGTTCGCGGGCTTCGCCACCCAGAACCGCCTGCGCGAGACCCTGGCGCTCGAAGAGAAGGCCCGTGCCGATCTGGAGAACGCCCAGCGCAGTGTGGCCCAGGGTACGCGCTCGGCCTATTTCGGGGTGGTCTCGGGCCTGGGCCAGGTCAAGGCACTCGAAGCCGCCGAGGCCTCGAGCCAGAGCGCGCTGGACGCCAACAAGCTCGGCTACCAGGTCGGTGTGCGTATCAACATCGACGTGCTGAACTCTCAAAGCCAGCTCTACCAGACCAAGCGCGATCTGGCCAAGGCGCGCTACGACGTGCTGGTGGGCGGCCTCAGGCTGCGCCAGGCCAATGGCACGCTCAAGAGCGAGGACCTGCAGGGCGTCAACGCCCTGCTCGCACCAGCTCCCGCACCGGCACCGGCGAAGTAATCAATCCAGATAGGCTGCAAGTGCTTCGCGCGTGCGCGCGGCGGCCCCGCGATGCGCCTTGGCAAAGCGCTCAGCGGCGCGGGCCATGGCCTGCTGCCGGCCGGGTTCGCGCAGCAGGGCCAGCACGCCGGTCACGGCCGCCGTCATGTCGGCGCAGCGCTGAGCCGCGCCGGCGTCCAGCGCCAGGCTGGCCGCCTCGTCGAAGTTGTAGGTATGCGGCCCCATGAAGACCGGGCAGCCGCAGGCCGCCGCCTCGATCAGGTTCTGTCCGCCCAGGGGCGCAAAGCTGCCGCCCAGCAAGGCTGCATCGCTGAGGCCGTAGTACAGCGCCATCTCGCCCAGGGAATCGCCCAGCCAGACATCGGCGGACTGCTCCACCAGCGTGGGCTGCGCACCCCATAGGCTGCGCCGCGCCAGGCTCCAGCCCGCGGCCTCGATCAGCTGCGCCACGTCGTCGAAACGCTGCGGGTGGCGCGGCACGATGAGCCACTGCACCGCACGCGCTGCCTCGCCGGCGACCTGCAGGGCGTCGAGCAACATCTGCTCCTCGCCTTCGCGCGCGCTCGCGAACATCACGACGGGCCGACCCAGCGCCGCGCGCCAGGCCTGGCCGCGTGCCAGCAGGGTCGCGTCGGGGGTGGCATCGAACTTGAGGTTGCCGTAGACGGCCTGCACCGGCGCATCGAGCTGGCGCAGGCGCTCGGCATCGTCCGCGGTCTGGGCCCAGACCGCAGTCAGGCTGCGGTAGGTCGGCCGCGAGAGCCAGACGATGCGCAGCGCCTGGCGCAGGGATTTCTCGGACAGGCGCGCATTTGCAAGCACCAGGGGCACGCCGGCCGCCGCGCACGCTGCGGCCAGATTGGGCCAGACCTCGGTCTCCATCAGGATGCCCAGGCGCGGACGGAAATGCACCAGGAAGCGCTGCACGGCCTCGGGCGTGTCCCAGGGCTGCCAGACCTGCAGATCGCCTGCACGCAGGAGCCCGGCGCCTTCGGCGCGCCCCGTGGCCGTGCCATGCGTGAGCAGCAGGCGGTAGCCGGGCCACTGCGTGCGCAACTCATCGAGCAGCACGGCTGCGGCGCGCGTCTCGCCCAGCGAGACCGCATGGACCCAGAGTGTGCGTCCGTCGGCCGGCAGCGCGGGCATGTCGTAGTGTCCGAAGCGCTCATCCACCGCCTGCAGATAACCAGGCTCGGCCCGGCCGCGCCGAGCGAGCTTGCGCCGCAGCAGCGGCTGCACGGCGCGCACGAGCAGGGAGTAGAGGGCGCGCACCATCAGCTGGCCCGCCCCGTGACGGCCAGCCAGGCCTGGCAGACGGCCTCGACCGTGGGCGTGGGCTGCGCGTAGACGCAGCGCTGGCGCGCGCGGTCCACGGGCCCCGTGCGCCAGGCAGTGTCGAAGTTGTAGATCTGCACATGCGGCAGGTCGAGCGCCACGGCAATGTGGCTCAGGCCGCTGTCCACGCCGATCACACCGGCACAGCCGGCCAGTGCATCGGTCAGGGCATCGAGGGCCAGACGCGGCCAGACCACGGCATGCGGCATGGCGCGGGCCATGGCCTCGCTGCGCGCCTGCTCTTCGTCGGTGCCGTGCAGCAGGGCCACGTCGTACCCCGCAGCGTCGAGCCACTTCGCCAGCGCAACCCATTGCGCGGCCGGCCATTGCTTGTCGGCACGCGAGGTGCCGTGCACCAGGGCCACGCTGGGCCGGGCCGTGAGCGTGCCCAGGGCCACCCGCTCGTGGCCGGCCTGCGGATGCAGACCGTAGATCTCGTCAGCGGGCAGCGCGTAGCCCAGGGCACCGGCGCAGAGTAGACGCGAGCGCTGCACCGCATGCACATGCGGTTCGATGCGCAGCGCCACGTCGGCCACCCAGCGCGTGGGCGCCTCGTAGCCCGAGCCTTCGGTGCGGTTGGCCAGGGCATAGCGCTTGCCCCCTGGCGCGAGACGCACGAGCCAGGCCACGAGCGCCGATTTCGTCAGGCCCTGCAGATCGATCACCGCGTCGTAGGCCTCGGCCTGCAGTTCGGTCTTGAATGTCTTCCATTGCGTCCGCGTGGCCACTGCGAACGGCGCCTTGCGCCAGCGCCGCAGCTCGCAGGGGATCACGCGACGCACCCCCTCGCAGCGCTGTACCAGCGGCGCGAAACCTTTTTCGACCACCCAGTCGATGTTCGCCTGCGGAAAGGCGCGGCGGATGTCCTGCACCGCCGGCATGGCGTGCACGACGTCACCGAGCGAGGAGAGCTTGACGATCAGGATGTTCAAGCGCGCGGTCCGTTCCATCTCAATGCGCCGCCGCCGCAAAGGACGCGTCGGGCTTGACGCTGCGAAGCAGGGCCAGCATCTCGCCTTCGATGCGCTGCAGGGCTTGTGGCGTATGGCCTTCGAAGCGCAACACGAGCACGGGCGTGGTGTTGGAGGCACGGATCAGGCCGAAGCCGTCGGGCCAGTCCACACGCACACCGTCGATGGTATTGATGGTGGCTGGCGCGGCAAAGCTGGCCCGCTGCTGCAAGGCGGCCACCACGCGGTGGGGCTCACCCTCGACACAGGGGACGTTGAGCTCGGGCGTGGAATGGCTGGTGGGCAGGGCGTTGAGCACGGCCCCCACATCGGCCGAGCGGCTCAGGATCTCGAGCAGGCGGCAGGCCGAGTAGGTGGCATCGTCGAAGCCGTACCAGCGCTCCTTGAAGAAGATGTGGCCGCTCATCTCGCCACCCAGCGGGGCATCGATCTCCTTCATCCGGGCCTTGATCAGCGAGTGGCCAGTTTTGTACATCAGGGGCTGGCCGCCCGCGGCCTCGATGGCCGGCGCGAGACGTTGCGAACATTTGACGTCGTAGACGACGGTGCCACCTGGCACGCGGCTCAGCACGTCCTGTGCGAACAGCATGATCTGGCGGTCGGGGAAGATGTTCTGCCCGTCCCGGGTCACGATGCCCAGTCGATCGCCGTCGCCGTCGAAAGCCAGGCCCAGCTCGGCGTCGCTGCTCTGCAGGGTCCGGATCAGATCACGCAGATTCTCGGGCTTGCTCGGATCCGGGTGGTGGTTGGGGAAGGTACCGTCGACCTCGCTGTAGAGCTCGATCACCTCGCAGCCCAGCGCGCGCAGGATGGCGGGCGCCGAGGCACCGGCCACGCCATTGCCCGAATCGACCACGATCTTCATGCGACGCGCCAGCTTGACGTCGCCGACGATGCGATCGCGATAGGGCGCGTAGACGTTGAGGTTCGTCACCTGGCCGCCCTCGCGCAGTTGCCAGGACTCGGCCTCCATGGTCTGACGCAGGCCCTGGATCTCCTCGCCATAGATGGCGCGACCGGCCAGCACCATCTTGAAGCCGTTGTAGTCGGCCGGGTTGTGGCTGCCCGTGACCTGGATGCCACTGCCGCAGACCGTGCTGGCCGCGAAGTAGAGCATGGGCGTGGTGACCATGCCCAGGTCGGTGACCTCCATGCCCGTGGCCACGAGGCCGCGGATCAGGGCCGCGCTGAGGGCCGGGCCGCTGAGGCGCCCGTCGCGGCCCACGGCGACGCGTGTTTCACCAGCCTGGCGCGCAGCCGTGCCGAAGGCCCGGCCCAGGGCTTCGGCCACGGCTTCGTTGAGGGTGGACGGCACGATGCCGCGGATGTCGTAGGCCTTGAAGATCGAGGCAGAAACTTGCATGAGTGGGGGCTCGCAGGAGGCTGAAATCCGGCCCGCGGTGCGCGGGGTCGCCCATTGTAGGCGGGGCTCCGTGACGCGCGGATAATTGGACTTGCAGATGAACTCCGCCCGCAAGACCAAACTCAAGCTCAAGCAGCATCCGCCGCGCAACCCGCTCGTGGTGCCGGCGCTGCAGCGCAAGGCGGGCTCGCATCGCAAATCGAAGAAGAGCGAACGCCAGGCCCAGCAGCGCGCCCTGCGCAAGGATCTGGACGCCTAGAACGCGGCAGGCTGGCGCCACCACCAGGCCAGCCAGCCCAGGGCCGCGAAAAAGACAAACAGCTGCCCCAGCGCCATCCAGAGGAAACGCCGCGCCAGCTTGTCCGGTTCGTGGTTGCTGATCAGGTAGAGGCTGGACGGCGCGCCCTCGACCAGGTGCAGTTCGGGCTGGCGCAGCAGCTCACGGTGGCGTTTCTCGACCTCGCCACGCGCCAGGCGCCGCGCCAGCTCCCATTCACGATCATCGACCTGGCCGTCGTGGTTGAGGTCGAAACGCCTCAGCAGGCCGCCCTGGTCCCGCTTCCACTCGGCCAGCAGGTCGCGCACATCGGCGCCAGCATCCAGGCCCTGGTGCGGATGGCGTGTCACGAAATGGCCCAGCACATAGATCTCGTCCTGCTGCCGCAAGGTCCATTCGACGTAGCGGTAGTCGCCGCTGCTCCAGCGCCGGCAATGGCGCGTCACGATCTCGGCGCCATCCGGGTCCACCAGGCATTGCCCGCTGCCATCGTCGAGCACAAAGCTGGCCTGGCTCTGCCCCTGCTCCACGAGCTCCCATTTGTCGTTGTCGGTCCGGTGCTCGACTTGGTAGCGATACCAGAGGCAGGACGCACCGCTCAGCGGCGACTGCAGGGGGTTGAGGTCCAGCGGACGCCCGATGCCATGCAGTTCCACATAGCCCTGGGCCGCGCTGGCGATGCGCGAGGTCGGCGTGCCCGTGATGGCACGCCGGCGGCGCAGGGCCAGCACCCAGCCCATCAGGGCCAGCAAGGCCGCGCCGGCCAGCACACCGAGCCAGGCCTCGCGCTGCCCGGTGTGGAAGCCCAGGGCCAGCAGCATGAACTGCACAAAGGCGATGCCCGCGTGCAGCGAACCCAGCCCGCGACCGAACGAGATGTGCCAGCTCATGGCCGCCCGCGACGGCTGGCGCTCAGCTGTTGAAAAGCTGACGCACGTCCACGTCGGCCTTCTCGTGGTCGGCGAATTCGAGCAAAGGGTGGTGCGGGAAGCGGAAGAGGCGCGCGACCAGGGTGTCGGGGAAGGAGTCCACGCGCACGTTGTTGAGGTTGACCGACTCGTTGTAGAGCTCGCGCCGGTCCGAGATCAGGCTCTCGAGCGAGCTGATGCGCTGCTGCAGCTGCATGAAGTGCTCGTTGGCCTTGAGCTCGGGGTAGGCCTCGGCCACGGCGAAGATCTGGCCCAGGCCCATGCGCAGCGCGCCTTCGGCGCGGCTGAGCGCCGGTACATCGTGCGCCTCGCGTGCGCTCTGCACCCGGCTGCGCGCCTCGATCACGGCCTGCAGCGTAGCCTGCTCGAACTGCTTGTACTGCTTGCAGACCTCCACCAGCTTGGGCAGCTCGTCATGGCGCTGCTTGAGCGCCACGTCGATATTGACCCAGGCCTTGGCCACGTTGTGCTTGAGCTGCACCAGGCCGTTGTAGAGCATGATCACGTAGATCACGACGACCACCACCACACCCCAGAAGATCGCGGAACCGATGGACATGCAAGCCCTCCTTGAGTTACGGAGGGCCATCATAAGAGCCGGTCGCCACAGCGCAGCTGCGGGCATGAAAAAAAGGGACAGGCCTGCCGGCACTGTCCCTTTTTGACGACGTTGCGCTGCTTACGCTGCGACGGCCTCGTCCACCGGCGTGCGGATCAGGTGGTCGAAGGCGCTGAGCGCAGCCTTGGCCCCTTCACCCGCGGCGATCACGATCTGCTTGTAAGGCACGGTCGTGCAGTCCCCGGCAGCGAACACGCCCGGCACATTGGTGTGGCCCTTGGCGTCGACCACGATCTCGCCGTAGCGGCTGAGCTCCACCGTTCCCTTGAGCCACTCGGTGTTGGGCACCAGGCCGATCTGCACGAACACGCCTTCGAGTTCGATGTGTTTCGTCTCGCCGCTCACACGGTCCTTGTAGCCCAGGCCGTTGACCTTGCTGCCGTCGCCCGTGATCTCGGTGGTCTGGGCATTGACGTGGATGGTGACGTTGGGCAGGCTCTTGAGCTTGCTCACGAGCACGGCGTCGGCCTTGAGCTGGTCGGCGAACTCGATCAGGGTCACGTGCTGCACAACGCCGGCCAGGTCGATGGCCGCTTCGACGCCCGAGTTGCCGCCGCCGATCACGGCCACGCGCTTGCCCTTGAAGAGCGGGCCGTCACAGTGCGGGCAGTAGGCCACACCCTTGTTCTTGTACTCCTGCTCGCCGGGCACATTGACGTTGCGCCACCGTGCGCCGGTGGACAGGATGACGCTGCGCGCCGCCAGCACACCGCCGTTGGCCATCTGCACGCGCACCAGACCGCCGGCCTCCTCGGCCGGAATCAGCTTGTCGGCGCGCTGCAGGTTCATGATGTCCACCTCATAGTGGCGCACCTGCTGCTCCAGGGCTGCCGCGAAGGCCGGGCCGTTGGTCTCGAGCACGGAGATGTAGTTCTCGATGGCCATGGTGTCGTTGACCTGGCCGCCGAAACGCTCGGCCGCCACGCCCACGCGGATGCCCTTGCGCGCCGCGTACACGGCCGCTGCCGCGCCGGCCGGGCCGCCGCCGACGATGAGCACATCGTAGGGGTCCTTGGCGGAGAGCTTGGCAGCTTCACGCTCGTCGGACTTCACATCGAGCTTGGCCACGATCTCTTCCACCAGCATGCGGCCCGAGCCGAAGACCTGACCGTTGAGCCAGGCCATGGGCACGGCCATGACCTGGCGTGCGTCCACCTCGGCCTGGTTGAGGCCCCCGTCAATGATGGTGGTCTTGACGCGCGGGTTGAGGATGGCCATGAGGCTGGTCGCCTGCACCACGTCCGGGCAGTTGTGGCAGCTCAGGGACATGTAGACCTCGAAGTGGTAGTCGCCATCGAGGGCCTTGATCTGCTCGATCACATCCGCTTCCACCTTGGGCGGATGGCCACCGGTCCACAGCAGGGCCAGCACCAGGGAGGTGAACTCGTGGCCCAGGGGAATGGCGGCGAAACGCACGCCCGTGGTTTCGCCCTCGCGGGCGATCACGAAGGAGGGCTTGCGTGCATCGGTGCCGCTTTCATCAAAGCTCACCTGGTCCGAGAGGTTGGCGATCTCCTGCAGCAGCTCGCGCAGCTCGGCGGACTTCTCGCCGCCATCGAGCGAGGCGATCAGGCGGATCGGGCGCTGCAGCTTGCCCAGGTAGGCCTGGAGCTGGGATTTGAGGGTGTCGTCAAGCATGGGGTACTCCTTGAAACTCGGGCGGGCAGGCAATGCCGCCGCGGGATGGGCCGCGGCCCTCGTGGGGCCGCAGCCCATCGGACTGCGGAACTGTCAGGGGTCTGACGTGACGCGGGACTTAAATCTTGCCGACCAGGTCCAGCGAGGGGGTCAGGGTCTTGGCGCCTTCGTTCCACTTGGCCGGGCACACCTGACCGGGGTTGGCGGCGGTGTACTGCGCGGCCTTGAGCTTGCGCAGGGTTTCCTTGACGTCGCGGGCGATCTCGTTGCTGTGGATTTCAGCGGTCTTGATCACGCCATCGGGGTTGATCACGAAGGTACCGCGCAGGGCCAGGCCTTCTTCGGGGATGTGCACGCCGAAGGCGTTGGTCAGCTGGTGGGTGGGGTCACCGACCAGGGGGAACTTGGCCTTGCCCACGGCGGGCGAGGTCTCGTGCCACACCTTGTGCGAGAAGTGAGTGTCGGTCGTGACGATGTAGACCTCGGTGCCGGTCTTCTGGAACTCGGCGTAGTTGTCAGCGGCGTCCTCGATCTCCGTCGGGCAGTTGAAGGTGAAGGCGGCCGGCATGAAAATCAGCACGGACCACTTGCCCTTGAGGGAAGCCTCGGTCACTTCGATGAACTTGCCGTTGTGGAAAGCGGTGGTCTTGAAGGGCTGGACCTGGGTGTTGATCAGGGACATGGTGAACTCCTGGGATGGTTGAAGGGAAACAGAGAAAACAAACGGTTTCTTGGAACCGATGGCGTGATTGTAGCTTTTATCTATTCATATTTGCTTTGCGATTTATCAATACTAAGTATAGGTAATCTTTATTGCGGCGCACAAATATCGGGCGTCGCAAGAGTGAAAGTCCGGTTATTGCACCGCAAAAGCGCGACTGATGCATGACAGCGTCGGCTGACCTGACGGCGTTCGCGGTGGAACATAGACCCACGCGGCCACAATACGGGCCCATGTTCGTCCTCGCCAAGCTGCTCGACTTCGTGACCCAGCCCCTGGCCTGGGTTGTCCTGCTGCTCCTGCTGGGCCTGCTGCTGCCCAAGCGCTGGCAGCGCAGCGGCCGGACCTTGCTCTGGAGCGCACTGACCGTGCTGCTGCTGCAGGGCTGGGAGCCGCTGCCCGACGCCGTGCTGCGCAGCCTGGAGCGCCAGTACCCCGGGCCTGCCCAGCCCGACCTGAGCCGCTACGCCGGTGTCATCGTGCTCGGTGGCGCCACCGAGGCGTCCTACGTCTGGGAAGGGCACACGCAACCGGCGCTCAACCATGCCGCAGAGCGCCTGACCGCTGCCCTGCCACTGATGCAGCAGGCGCCGCAGCTGCGCCTGCTCTACACCGGCGGCGTGGGCGGCCTGCGCGGCGAGGGGCTGACCGAGGCCGAACGCGCACGCCGCTTCTACGTCGGCCTGGGCTTGCCGCCGGAACGGCTGCTGCTCGAGGATGCCGCACGCACCACCTACGAGAACGCGGTGCTCAGCGCCGCCCTGCCCGGCGTGGACCCGACCCGGCCCTGGTTGCTGCTGACCTCGGCCTGGCACATGCCGCGCTCCATGGCGGTCTTCGAAAAAGCGGGCTGGAACGTCACGCCCTGGCCGGCTGACTACCGCGCGGGCCTGGCCACGCCCTGGACCGAATACTCCCTGGCCCAGGGCGCGGCCAAGTGGCACACCGCGCTGCACGAGCTGCTGGGGCTCTGGGTCTATCGGCTCACCGGACGGGCCTGATACAGATGGCGACAGAACGGTACGGGACCGCTGCGGGCCGCCCTCTATACTTGCCCCGACGCCTGCTGCATCGATGTCCATCTCCCCCGAAGTCCTCCGCAAACGCGCTGACGCCCTGAGCGCCAGCTGGCACACGTTTGCCGCAGCACCGGGCAGCGACCTGCTGCTGGAGTTCGCCGTGTCGATCTCCAGCTTCACCGAGTTCCTGCACGGCCAGGGCCTGTCGGGACTGCACCAGATCTCGCGCAGCCTGGAGCAGCAGGTGCTGGCGCTGTTCGAGAGCAGTGCCGCCACGGCGGTAGCGCCGGGCACGCTGGCCGAGCTCGGCGCGCGCCTGCAGGAGCTGGTCCAGCGGGTCAGCGACTACATTGAATCGCAGCACCAGCCGGTGGTCGAGCGTCGCGCCCGTCCCGAACAGCCCGCCGCGCTGGAAGCCGGCCCCCGCCACCGGGTCTGGCTCTTCGGCAGCAGCGGTGCCAGCTGGCAGGCGCTGGTCCTGCAGCTGAGTTACTTCAACATCGACGCCGAATTCCACCAGATCCGCCACCTGCCTCCGCAGGCCGAGGAGCCGGCCATCGTGCTGCTCAACGCAAGCGGCCTGACCACACCGCAGAACAGCGAGCAGATCGGCCTGCTGCGCGCCCGTTTTGCCGCGGCCACCCTGCTGGTCCACGAACTCGCCAGCGACTTCGACAGCCAGCTGGCCGCGCTCACCGCCGGCGCCGATTACTGCTTCCCCGCCGGCACGGCCCAGCCCCTGATCCTCGCGCGCCTGATCGAGCTGTGCAGCGGCAAGGCCGAGGAGCCCTACCGCGCCCTGGTGGTGGAGGACTCGATCACCGCGAGCAAGTCCATCGAACGCACCCTGGCCATGTGCGGCATCGAGACGCAGGTCATCGCCAAGCCGCACGACGTGCTGGCACGCCTGGCGCAGTTCCAGCCCGACCTCATCCTCATGGACATGTTCATGCCCGGCTGCACAGGCGTGGAGGCCGCGCGCGTCATCCGCCAGCACCCGGAGTTCCTCTCCATCCCCATCGTCTACCTCTCGGGCGATGCCAATGTGCCCATGCAGGTCGAGGCGCTACGCCTGGGCGGCGATCACTTTCTCACCAAGCCCTACAACCCGGTCATCCTCAACGCCGTGGTGCAGAGCAAGATCGAGCGCTACCGCACCTTGCGCCGCGCCATGCAGCGCGACAGCCTCACGGGCCTCTACAACCACAGCACGTCCAAGGAAAAACTGGCCACCGCGCTGCAGCAGGCCCGGGCCGGCGGTCAGCCGCTGGCCGTGGCCATGGTCGACATCGACCACTTCAAGAAGATCAACGACAGCTACGGCCACCCCATGGGCGACCAGGTGATCCGCAACCTGGGCTGGTTCCTCAGCCAGCGCCTGCGCCGCACCGACCTGATCGGCCGCTACGGCGGCGAGGAGTTCCTCGTGGTGCTGCCCGGGGCCGATGCCGGCCAGGCCGCGGAGGTACTGGACCGCATCCGGCAGGACTTCGGCCGCATCAAGCACCCCTGGCAGGAGACCTGGTGCACCGCCACCCTGTCGATCGGCGTGTCCATGCTGCAGGACGGCAGCAGTGCCGAGACCCTGATCAACCAGGCCGACGAGGCGCTCTACGCGGCCAAACGCGGCGGCCGCGACCGCACCGTCACGGCGCCGGCCTGAGCGCCGCGGCCTGCAGGGGCCGGGCCAGCACCTTGTCGATGCGCCGGCCATCGAGGTCCACCACCTCGAACTCCCAGCCCGCACAGACGATCTTCTCGCCCGTGCGCGGCAGATGGCCGCTGACAGCCAGCAGCAGCCCCGCCACTGTGTTGTAGCGGCCCTTGTCCTCGTCGGGCAGTTCGCGGATGTCGAGCCGGCTCTTGAGTTCGTCCACGGGGATGGTGCCGTCGAGCAGCCACGAGCCGTCATCACGCTCCGTGGCCCAGGCGTCGATCTGGGCCACGGGCTGCAACTCGCCGGTGATGGCCTCCAGCAGATCGCCCGGGGTCAGCAGGCCCTGCACGACGCCGTATTCGTCGACCACGAAGACCATGCGCCCGGACCTCTCCCGAAACTGCTCCAGCAGCTCCATGCCCGAGAGCGTTTCAGGCACGAAGACCGCTGGCAACACGTGGGCCTCGATGCTGCCCTCGGCGTCAGCGCCCAGGCCCAGCAGCTGGCCCACGCTGATCAGGCCCAGCACCTCGTCAAGCGAGCCGCGGCAGACCGGGTACCAGGAGTGCGCGCCGGCCTGTCCGGCCCGGCCCACATGCTGCAGGCACTGCGCCACGCTCAGCGAGGCGTCCAGCCAGTCGATGTCGGCCCGAGGCACCATGAGCGAGGTCAGCGGCCGGTCGTCGAGGCGGAACACATTGCGCACCATCTGGTGCTCCTGATGTTCGATCACGCCCGCGTCCACGCCCTCCTCCAGGCTGTGCCGGATCTCCTCCTCGGTCATCGGGCGCTCCACATCGGTCGGGATGCGCAGCAGCGTCAGCACCCCTTGTGTGGTGGCCGACAGCAGCTTGACGAAGGGTTTGGCCGCGATGGCCAGCCAGGCCATGGGCCGCGACATCCAGCGCGCCACGGGCTCGGGGTAGAGCTGGCCGATGCGCTTGGGCACGAGCTCGCCGAAGATGATGGTGATGAAGGTGATGATGGTCACCACCAGGGCCGTGGCCGTGATGGCCGCAGCGCCTTCGCTCAGGCCCAGCTGCATGCCCAGCAGCCAGGCGGCCAAATCATCGCTGAAAGCGGCCTCGCCCACGATACCGTTGAGCACGCCAATGGAGGTGATGCCGACCTGGATGGTGGAGAGGAACTGGTTGGGCTTGTCCATCAGTTCCAGCGCCTTCTGCGCCCCACCGTCGCCGCCTTCGGCCATGGCCAGCAGACGCGACTTGCGGCTGGCCGCGAGGGCCAGTTCGGACATGGCGAACAGGCCGTTGAGAAAGATCAGCAGCGCGATCAGCAGGAAATCCATGAGGGCCGGAAAGTGGTGAACACCCTGGGACTTTACCCCGAGCGCCTGTACACGGTCTCTGTGCCCCTCAGGGCCGGCCCGGCACCGTGTCCGACCAGCCCTTGCCGGCGCTCTCAGGGCTCGCCGGCACCGTCGCATCCCAGGCCGCCTTGGGCAGCATCGCCGCGCAGTCCCTCAGCGCCTGGGCCAGCTCCGCACCACTCGTGTAACGCTGCCCGGGTGCCTTGGCCAGTGCCCGTGCAAGGATGGCCACCAGACAGGGCGGCAGGTCCGCGCGCACGCTGAGAATGTCTACCGGCGCCTCGTTGGCGATGCGGTACATGAGCTGGGCCATGGAGTCGCCGTCGAAAGGCAACCGCCCGCAGGCCAGCTGGTAGAGCGTGACCCCCAGCGAGAACAGGTCCGAGCGGCCGTCGACCTTGTGGCCGGCCAGCTGCTCGGGCGACATATAGGAGGGCGTACCCAGCACCATGCCGGTCCTGGTCTTGTTGGCGTCGGTCAGGCGCGCGATACCGAAGTCGGCCACCTTGACGGTGTCGGATTCGGGGTCGTACATGATGTTGCCCGGCTTGATGTCGCGGTGCACCACGTTCTGCCGGTGCGCATAGTCCAACGCGTCGGCCACGCGCGCCACGATGCCCATGACCACCGGCAGGGGCAGCAGCGCACCAGACTTGACATAGGGCACGAGGTCGCGGCCCTTGAGGAACTCCATGGCGATGTAGGCCAGGTCGTGCTCCTCGCCCGCGTCGTACATGGTCACGATGTTCGGATGGTTCAGACGGCCGGCCGACTCGGCCTCGGCGAAGAAGCGCTGCTTGACCTCGGCCAGGATGTCCAGATCGAACTCCTGTGCCAGCGCCAGCGTCTTGATCGCCACCTGGCGGCCGATCTTGGGGTCGCGCCCCAGGTAGACCGTGCCCATGGCCCCCTTGCCCAGCTCCTTCTCCACCTCGTAGCGACCCAGCATGGGCTTGGCCACGCCGGGCCGGTCCAGCACCAGGGTGCTGTCGTTGCCACGCGCACTGCCCCCGAGGATGACCGTCTCGGCCATGGCCTTGTTCTGCGCCAGGCGTTCCTCGAGGTCGCGGAACTTGCGCTTGTAGTCAGCCATGTAGCGGAACACCGACTCGGCCTTGTTGAACTGGCGCTTGCGCTCGAAATCCAGGCCCAGGTTGTACATGAGCTCCATCATGCTGTCGTCCATGGGCACCTTGCGGAACTTCTCGAAGGCCATGTCCAGCGCGCCCTGTCCCTGGAAGGCCAGGCCCAGCATGCGGTTGCTCTCGGCCGACTCGGCCTGCGACTTTTCCTTGTGCTCCTCGGTCACGAGGAAGCGCTTGGTGGTCAGCAGCAGATGGCCCAGCAGCAGCAGGGTCACGGGCAGCATCAGCGGCAGCCACAGGGCCTGCGTGCGCATGAGCGCGAAATGTGCACCGACCAGCAGCACGAAGAGCGTCCCCGTGACCAGCGCGCCCTGCGCGGCCCGCAGACGCGGCAGCAGCAGGATGAGGTAGAGCGCCACCGCCACGAAGACGCCCAGCTGCGCCAGCGTCGCCCAGGACGGCGAGACGAAGTAGTGGCCCTGCAGGATGCTGGAAACCGTGTGCGCCAGCGTCAGCACCGAAGGCATGCTCGACGACACAGGCGTGACCTGCAGCGTGCCCACCCCCGCGGCCGAAACACCGATGAGCACGATCTTGTCCCGGTACTTGGCCGCGGGGATCTTGCCGCTGAGCACGTCGTAGAAGGAGTCCACGGCAAAAGGCGGGCGGCCCTGGCTGTCCGGGTAGAAGTAACTCTGCATGCGCAGCGAGGTATCGGTCGTGATTGCCAGCTTGCCCAGCTGCACCGCACCGGGCTGCACGCGGATGTCGTCCACGCCCAGGTTGAGGCTGCGCGCGGCCAGCATCAGCGAAAGCGAGGGGTAGAGCTCACCGTGGTAGTCCATGGCCAGCGGTTCGCTGCGCACCGCGCCGTCCACATCGCGTGAGAAGTTCAGGTGGCCCAGGGCCTGGGCCTGGCTGCCCAGCGCCGCGATGGGCATGAGCACCCCCTGCGAGAGGTCGGGCTGCACACCGGCACCGACGGGCACGCCACCCAGGCGATTACGCTGCACGAAGTCGGGCAGGGGCTGGTCCGGCTTGCCCTGGGGTTCGCCAGGCTCGAAGTACAGCGAAAGCAGAACATTGCGCGCCCGGCCCAGGCTGTCGGCCAGCTTGCGGTCGTTGTCCAGGTTCTGCGTGGCCTCGTCCAGCAGGGCGTCGAGGCGGTCCAGCTCGGCCCCCTTGACGCTGCGGCGCAAGCCTGAGTCCTCGAGCCAGGCACGGACCTGGCGGATATAGTCCAGCCCCGCATCCACCTGCGGCTCGGAGAACAGCACCGTGTGGCCGATCACCTTGGGCTGCCCGGCCGCCAGCGTGTCGATCATGCGCGCATGGATCTCGCGCGGCCAGGGCCAGCGGCCCAGGTTGGCAATGCTCGTGTCGTCGATGGCGATGATGGCGATCCGGTCGCTGGGCGCGTGCTCCGTGGCGCGTACGCCCAGGTCATAGGCCTTGCGCTCCAGGCTCTGCATGAGATCGCTGCCCGCGGCCAGCAGGAGCACCAGGGCCACGGCCAGGCCAACCAGCCAGTCCTTCTGCCACCACGCGTTTCGTTTCATTGTCATCCCCGGGTCTGCGCCGCCGGCCAGTCTAATCCAGGGCGCGGGCGGCGCCCAGCACAGGCATACGGAATGCGAGAATCGCTGTCACTCCCCCGAGACACCCATGGCTCACTACCTCATCGGCGACGTGCAGGGCTGCAACGACGCACTGCAACGCCTGCTCGACACCCTGGCTTTTTCCCCCAGCCGCGACACGCTGTGGCTGCTGGGTGACCTGGTCAACCGCGGCCCGGACTCGGCCGGTGTGCTGCGCCGGCTCATGGGCTATGGCGACGCGGCGCGCTGCCTGCTCGGCAACCACGACCTGCACCTGCTGGCCGTGGCCCATGGCGTGCGCCCGCCCCACCGCAGCGACACCGTGGCCGACATCCTGCACGCCCCGGACCGCGCGGCCCTGCTGGACTGGCTGCGCCGTCAGTCCCTCGCGCTGCGCCACGCGCAGGCGGGCGAGGAGATCCTGATGGTGCACGCCGGTGTGCTGCCGGCCTGGGATGCTTCAAAAACGATAGCGCTGGCCGGCGAGCTGGAAACCGTGTTGTGCGGTCCGGCCCTGCCCGATTTCCTGCGGAGCATGTACGGCAACGAACCCGCCGCCTGGGACGATGGCCTGCAAGGCGATGCCCGGCTGCGCGTCATCGTCAATGCGCTGACCCGCCTGCGCTTCTGTACGGACGACGGAACCATGGAGTTCACCACCAAGGAAGGCGCGGGTGCTGCACCGCCGGGCTACCGGCCCTGGTTCGAGGTGCCGGGCCGGCGCACAGCCGGCGTCACCGTGGCCTTCGGCCACTGGTCCACGCTGGGCCGGTTGGCGCGCAAGGATGTGCTGGCCCTGGACACGGGCTGCGTCTGGGGCGGCTGCCTCACGGCGCTGCGCCTGGTGGGCCCCGGCGCGCATGAGCGCATCGAAGTGAAATGCGAAGCCGCGCAGACCCCGGGCACCCCCTGAAAGAGCGAGGGCCCCGACGGGGCCCCTGGCTTCTTACTCGGACTTGAACAGCGCCGCAACCTTGCGCTTGGGCTTGATGTTGGCCGAGACCACACGGCCAGCCGGCTTGGCCACCACTTCCCAGGGCGCAGGCTCAGCCACTTCCGCCGGCGCCTCGTAGGGCTGGTTGAAGAAGGGATCGGCCGGCTTGACCGGCACGGGGCGCGGTGTGTCACGCGGCGCCGTGCGACGCTCGCGGCGCTCGCCGCTGCGCTCCTCGTTCTGCTCGTACAGGCGCCGGCCTTCGTTGAAGCGGCCCTGGCGGCGGATGTCCGGCTTGTCCTCGTCGTACTCGACAGCCTCGATCTCGATCTTGGTCTTGATCAGCTTCTCGATGTCGGCGACCAGACGCGTGTCCTTGGGTGCAACGAAGCTCACGGCCAGACCCGAGGCGCCGGCACGGCCGGTGCGGCCGATGCGGTGCACATAGTCTTCGGCGTTGAAGGGGATGTCGAAGTTGAACACCGCCGGCACGTCCTTGATGTCCAGGCCGCGCGCGGCCACATCGGTGCAGACCAGCAGATCGACTTCGCCCTTCTTGAAGGCGTCGAGCGCCTTGAGGCGCTCGTCCTGGCTCTTGTCGCCGTGCAGGGCCGTGGTCTTGAGGCCTTCACGCTCCAGCGAACGCGCCAGCCGGGCGCAGCCCAGCTTGCTGTTCACGAAGACGAAGGCCTGCTTCATGCCGCGCTGGCGCAGGATCTGGTGCAGGGCATGGCGTTTGTCGTCATCGCCCACGCTGTAGAAATGCTGCTCCACGGTCGAGGCCGTGGCATTGGAACGCGCGACCTCGATGGTCACCGGGTCCTGCAGATAGCTCGACGCCAGGCGCTTGATCTCGGGCGAGAAGGTGGCGCTGAACAAAAGGGTCGTGCGCTGCTTGGGCAGGTAGCTCAGGATGCGCTGCAGGTCCGGCAGGAAGCCGATGTCCAGCATCCGGTCGGCCTCGTCCAGCACCACGTACTCGACTTGGTTGAGCACAGCGTTCTTGGCCTCGATGTGATCCAGCAGGCGACCCGGCGTGGCCACCAGCACCTCGACCCCCTTCTTGAGCTCGGCGGTCTGCGGCTTCATGTCCATGCCGCCGAAGACCACCGCGCTGCGCAGATTGGTGTACTTGGCGTAGAGCTTGACCTGCTGGGCCACCTGGTCGGCCAGTTCGCGCGTGGGCAGCAGCACCAGGGCACGCACCGGGTGGCGTGCCGGGGAGGTGGAAGCGTTTTCGTGTTTGAGCAGGCGCTGCAGCAGGGGCAGCGAGAAGGCGGCCGTCTTGCCGGTGCCCGTCTGGGCCGCGCCCATCACGTCCTTGCCCGTCAGCACCACGGGAATGGCCTGGGCCTGGATGGGCGTCATGAACTCGTAGCCCATCTCGGCCACGGCACGCCGCAGGGGCTCGGCAAGGGTCAGGTCCGCATAACGCTGGGGCAGGGCTTCGGGGGAATCAGGGGTCATCAGGTCTTCGGTAGTGGGCCGTCGACGCGACGGCTGCGCAGGATGTCCGGGCGCCAGACCCGGACGGCGGATTGCTCAAATTTTGGGCAGACCCGTATTATCCCTGATATCCACCCTCAGGGCCGGGCTGACCCAGAGCCCCGCTACAGTGCCGGCATATGTCCGACGACACCCTGCTCAGCCCGGCCCAGACCGCGGCCCGCCTGCCCTACCCCGACCTGGCCCGCGAGATCGCCGCCCTGCTGGCCGACCCCGCTGTGCAGGTGCCCCCGCGCCTGGTCCAGCCCCTGCCCGGTGGCGGCAGCCTCTTCGTCATGCCGGCGCACGACGCGTGCGTGGCCATCACCAAGCTCATCAGCTACACCCCGGCCAACGCCGGCACGGGCCGGCCCGCCATCCAGGGCGATGTGGTGGTCTTCGACATCGCTAGCGGCGCGCGCCGCCTCGTGCTCGACGGCCCCACGGTCACGGCGCGGCGCACGGCTGCGGTCTCGCTGCTGGCAGCGCAGACGCTGGCGCCGAACCCGCAAGGTCCCCTGCTCATCGTCGGGGCCGGTGTGCAGGGCCGATCGCACCTGGAGGCGTTTGCAGTCGGCCTGGGCCTGCGGGACGTGAAGATCGCCTCGCGCAGTGCCGCCAGCGCCCAGGCCCTGGCCGATCACGCGCGAACGCTGGGCCTGGAGGCCGAAGTGATCACCGACCCCGACGCTGCACTGGCCGATTGCCCGCTGGTCGTCACCTGCACCCCGGCCAGCGGCGTGGTGCTGCGCGCCGCCCCGCGACCCGACGCTTTCATCGCCGCCGTGGGCGCCTTCACGCCACGCATGGTGGAACTGGCGCCCGAACTCTGCCGCGAATTCGCAGCTCGGGGCACGATCGTGGTGGACACGCGTGATGCCGACCACGAAGCCGGCGACCTGCTGCAGGCCGGGCTGGATGTGTCCCAGTTCATCGCCTTGCAGGACACACTGCGCACAAAGAAAAACCGGCCAGGATTGACATCCGGGCCGGTTCTGTTCAAGAGCTGCGGCTGGGCCGGCTGGGACCTGGCCGCGGCGCGGCTGGCCCTGCTTGACTGAGGCTTCAGGTCTTCGGCAGCGTCACCCCGTGCTGCCCCTGGTACTTGCCACCCCGGTCCTTGTAGCTGGTCTCGCAGACCTCGTCACTCTCGAAGAACAGCACCTGGGCGCAGCCCTCGCCCGCGTAGATCTTGGCCGGCAGGGGCGTGGTGTTGGAGAACTCCAGCGTCACATAGCCTTCCCACTCGGGCTCAAAGGGCGTGACGTTGACGATGATGCCGCAGCGCGCATAAGTGCTCTTGCCCAGGCAGATGGTCAGCACATTCCGCGGGATGCGGAAGTACTCCACCGTGCGCGCCAGCGCGAAGCTGTTGGGCGGGATGATGCAGACGTCGCTCTCGATGTCCACGAAGCTCTTTTCGTCGAAGTTCTTCGGGTCCACCACGGTGCTGTGGATGTTGGTGAAGACCTTGAACTCGCGCGCGCAGCGGATGTCGTAGCCGTAGCTGCTGGTGCCGTAGCTCACGATCTTGTGGCCGTCGGGCGCATGGCGCACCTGGCCTGGCTCGAAGGGCTCGATCATGCCGTGCTGCTCGGCCATGCGGCGGATCCATTTGTCGCTCTTGATGCTCATGGTGTTTTCCTGGGAATCGGGGGATTGTAGGGAGTCGTCCGGGACAGCCGTTCACGGCGTCGAAAACAGCTCCACCAGGGTCTCGCGCAACCAGCGGTTGGCCGGATCGGCCTCGAAACGGCGGCTCCAGTGCAGCGAGACCGTGAAGTCGCGCAGCGGGAAGGCCGGCTCGATCAGGGTGTAGCCGCCACCCGCCGCAAAACCCTGGGCAATGTTGCGCGGCATCACCACGGCCAGGTCGGTCGCGCCAACGATGGCCGGCAGCACCATGAAGTGCTCGGCGGTGAGGCGGATGCGGTCTTCGAGCTTGAGCAGCTGCAGGATGCGCAGCGTGTCCGAGTGCGTGCGCCCGGCCACGAACTCCAGCTCGTGCAGGGCCTCAAGCAGGGCCTTGTCCTTGCGCCGCTTCGCCGCGGCGGCAAAGGGGTGGCCGGCGCGCAGCATGACGATGTAGCGGTCCTGCAGCAGCTGCACGCGCTGCGTGTCCTTGACCGTGGGCAGGAAGCCGAAGGCGAAATCGATCTGCCCGCTGTCGAGTGCGTCGGCAATCGACACCGCCGGCACCGGCAGGGTCTCGATGCGCACCCCCGGCGCGCGCTCGCGCAGGGCCACCATGAGATCGGGCAGGAAGCGGCCCTCGCCGATGTCGCTCATGTGGATGCGGAAGGTCTTGTTCGAGGCCGGCGGGTCGAACTGCGCCGCCTCGCCCAGGGCCTGCTCCAGCGTGACCAGGGCGCTGCGCACGGCTGGCGCCAGGCGCTCGGCCCGTGGCGTGGGCTGCACGCCCGCCCCGGCACGCACGAACAGCGGGTCCTTGAGCAGCAGGCGCAGCCGCGTCAGGCCCTGGCTCACGGCGGGCTGGGTCAGGTCCAGCAGCTCGGCCGCACGACCCACCTTGCGCACGCGGTAGACGGCATCGAACACGCGCAGCAAATTCAGGTCGAGGTCCTTGATATTCATATTTCTAATAATTGATAGTCACATTATTTTATTGATTAATGAGACTGATCACCTGACACTCGTCGGCTGATCCAACGGAGACAAGCAAGTGGAAGTTTCATTCAGCCAGGAGATCAAGTCCCTGGCACTCGGTCAGGGCCAGACCTTTCATGGCGAAGGCATCCTGGCCATCACCAAGGCCCTGCTGCAATCGGGCGTGTCCTACGTCGGCGGCTACCAGGGCGCACCGGTCTCGCACCTGCTCGACGTCATGGTGCAGGCCAAGGGCTATATGGACGAGCTCGGCGTGCACGTCGAGGCCTGTTCCAACGAAGCCTCGGCCGCGGCCATGCTGGGCGCCTCCATCCACTACCCGCTGCGCGGCGCCGTGACCTGGAAGTCCATCGTCGGCACCAACGTCGCAGCGGACGCACTGTCCAACCTGGCCTCGCCGGGTGTGACGGGCGGTGTGCTCATCGTCGTGGGCGAGGACTACGGCGAGGGCGCCAGCGTGATCCAGGAGCGCACCCATGCCTACGCGCTCAAGTCCGGCATGGTGCTGCTCGACCCGCGCCCCGACCTGCAGTGCATGGTGGACACGGTGGAACACGGCTTCGCGCTCTCCGAGGCGTCGAACATGCCCGCCATCCTGGAACTGCGCATCCGCGCCTGCCATGTGCGTGGCAGCTTTGCCGCCCGCGACAACCGCGCGCCCAGGATCTCCACGCGCGCGCTGATGGAAGAGCCCGCCGCCTTCAACTACGAGCGCCTGGCCCACCCGCCCGTGACTTTCCGGCACGAGAAGCTCAAGATCGAGCAGCGCCTGCCGGCCGCACGCGCCTATGTGCGTGAGCACAAGCTCAACGAGCTCTTTGCCGGCAAGCACAGCGACCTGGGCATCGTGGTGCAGGGCGGGCTCTACAACACCCTGATCCGCACGCTGCAGCAGTTCGGCCTGGCCGACGCCTTCGGCCAGACCGACATCCCGCTGCTGGTGCTCAACGTGACCTACCCCCTGGTGCCCGAAGAGCTCACCGAGTTCTGCGTGGGCAAGCGCGCCGTGCTCATGGTCGAGGAAGGCCAGCCCGAGTACATCGAGCAGGAACTGGCCACGATGCTGCGCCGTGCCGACATCCAGACCCCGCTGCACGGCAAGGACATGCTGTCGGCCGCGGGCGAGTACTCGGCGGAGGTCATGGCCGGCGGCCTGGAGAAGTTCCTGCGCCAGTACCGCAGCGAGCTGCTGCCCACCACCGTGCCCGAGTGGCTGACCGGCAACCACGAGCGCCGCGCGGCGATTGCCAAGGACCTGGGCCAGCCGCTGCCGGCGCGCCCGCCGGGCATGTGCATCGGCTGCCCCGAGCGCCCGGTGTTCTCCGCGCTCAAGATCGCGCAGCAGCAGGTGGGCGACGTGCACGTGGCCGGTGACATCGGCTGCCACGCGCTCGCCACCTTCGAGCCCTTCTCCTTCGGCCACTCCATCCTGGGCTACGGCATGTCCCTGGCCAGCCGCGCCGGTGTCTCGCCCATGATGAATCGCCGCGTGCTCTCCGTGATGGGCGACGGCGGCTTCTGGCACAACGGCCTGCTGACCGGCGTGCAGAGCGCGCTCTTCAACGGCGACGACGCCGTGCTGCTGATCTTCAAGAACGGCTACACCTCGGCCACGGGCACGCAGGACATCATCTCCACGCCCGGCAACGAAGCCAAGGAAGACGCCACCGACAAGCGCGCCAGCGTGGTCCACACCAACCAGACCATCGAAAGCACGCTCAAGGGCCTGGGCGTGCAGTGGCTGCGCACCGTCACGACCTACGAGGTCGAGAACGTGCGCAAGACCCTGGTGGACGCCTTCACCTCCGACTTCAACGGCCTCAAGGTCATCGTGGCCGAAGGCGAGTGCCAGCTGGAGCGACAGCGCCGCATCAAGCCCTGGCTGTCCAGCCTGCTCAAGCAGGGCAAGCGCGTGGAGCGCGTGAAGTACGGTGTGGACGAAGACGTCTGCAACGGCGACCACGCCTGCATCCGCCTGTCCGGCTGCCCCACGCTCACGCTCAAGGACAACCCGGACCCGCTCAAGGTCGACCCCGTGGCCACGGTGATCGACGGCTGCGTGGGCTGCGGCCTGTGCGGCGCCAATGCGCACGCGGCCACGCTCTGCCCCTCCTTCTACCGCGCCGAAGTGGTGCAGAACCCCAAGTGGCACGAGCGCCTGCTCGCCGGCCTGCGCCGTTCGGTCGTGCGCGTGCTGCAACCCGCCTGATACCAACACAAGAACATGACCCGACAACAACCCATTTCCCTGCTGGTCTGCGCCCTCGGTGGCGAAGGTGGCGGCGTGCTCACCGAGTGGCTGGTCGAGACCGCGCGCCACGCGGGCTACCCCGTGCAGGCCACCTCCATCCCCGGCGTGGCGCAGCGCACCGGCGCCACCACCTACTACCTCGAGTTCTTCCCCGTGCCGCATAGCGAGCTAGGCGGCAAGCGCCCCGTGCTCGGCCTCTATCCGGTGCCGGGCCGGCTCGACGCCCTGCTCTCCAGCGAGCTGCTGGAGACGGTGCGGCAGATCAGCCTGGGCCACGCCAGCCGCGAACGCACGCTGGTGCTGACCTCGTCGGCGCGCGCGCTGACCACCATGGAAAAGATGCAGATGGGCGACGGCCGTCGCGACACCCAGGGGCTGATGCAGCTCGTGGCCGCGCACAGCCACAGCCACCACATCGTGGACATGGCCGAGCTCACGCGTCAGGCCGGCACCATCGTCAGCGCCGTCATGCTGGGCTGCATCGCCGCCAGCGGCCTGCTGCCCATGAAGCGTGAGGACTATGAACACATACTGCAGGACGGCAGCGGCAGCGCCAAGGCCAGCCTGCGCGGCTTCGCCCTGGGCTACGAGGCCGTGCAGGCCCAGCGCACGCAGGCGCAGTACATCGAGCAGGTGCTGACCGCCCCCCGGGCCCAGGCCGTCGCGCCTGCGGACAAGGTGCCAGCCCTGGCTGCCGACGTGGCCCAGGCATTCCCCTCCGTGCTGCACGAGCTCATCGCCCTGGGCCATGCCCGCCTGGTCGAGTACCAGGGCGCCGCCTATGCCCGCCTCTACATCGAGCGCCTGCAGCGCGTGCTGCAGGCCGAGCGCACCAGCGACCCGCAGGGTACGCGCGGCTGGGCCGTGACGCGCGAGATGGCGCGCTGGCTCGCGCTGTGGATGGCCTTCGACGACATCATCCGCGTGGCCGACCTCAAGAGTCGCGCCAGCCGCTGGCAGCGCGTGATCGGCGAGGTCAAGGCCGGCGATGACGACCTGCTCAAGCTCTACGACCACTTCAAGCCCGGCGTGCCCGAGTTCGCGGCCCTGCTGCCGCAAGGCCCGGCCAACCGCCTGCTGGCCTGGGACCGCAAGCGCGTGCTGGCTGGCAAGACGCCCTGGGCGCTGCCGCTGAAGATCGGCACGCATTCAATCCTGGGCATGGTCGCGCTGCGCGGCCTGGCCTCGTTCCGCTGGCTGCGCCCGCACGGCAGCCGTTACGCTACCGAGCAGCAGCTGATCGGCCAGTGGCTCGATGCCGTGGTGACCGGCACCGCCCGCCACTGGGCCACAGGGCACGAGATCGCGCTCTGCGGCCGCCTGATCAAGGGCTATGGCAGCACCAACGAACGCGGCAAGGACAACCTGCTGCACGTGGTGCAGCACCTGGCCCCGGCCACGCATTTCTCCGACGATGCAGCGCGCGCAACGGCCATCGCCGCCGCACGCACCGCCGCGCTCGCCGATGATGCCGGCAAGGCGCTGGACCAGACTCTGGTACAACACGGTGTCCCCGCGCGGCCCATCAAGCCGCAGCCCATCCGCTGGGTGCGCAAGCCGCACCTCAAGAACAAAACCACTTGACCCACAGAGAGAAGGAGACTCCCATGACATTCAAGCTTTCCTCCCACGTGCTGCGACGCACCGCGCTCGGTGCCCTGGTAGCCGCCGCCGGCCTGCTGCCCATGGCACAGGCCCAGGCGCAGGCCTACCCGACCAAGCCCGTCAAGGTCATCGTGAGCTTCCCGCCCGGCGGCGTGGCCGACGTGCTGGCCCGACTGGTGGCCGCCCCGCTGCAGGATGCACTGGGCCAGCCCGTGGTGGTCGAGAACCGCGCCGGCTCGGGCGGCAACATCGGCGGTGATGCCGTGGCCAAGTCCCCGGCCGACGGCTACACCCTGCTGATGAGCTCGGGTGGCACGGTCTCGGTGAACCCGCACATCTACGCCAGGATGCCCTTCGACCCGACCAAGGACATCACGCCCGTGGCGTCGGTGGCGCGTGTGGCCGTCTTCCTGGTGACCCGTAACAACCTGCCCGTGAACAACGCCCAGGAATTCGTCGCCTACATGAAGGCCAACCCGGGCAAGCTGTCCTACGGCTCGCCGGGCAACGGCAGCTCGCCGCACCTGGCCGGTGAGATGTTCAAGAGCATGAGCAACACCTTTGCCGTGCATGTGCCCTACCGCGGCGCCGCTCCTGCGCTCAACGACCTGCTGGCGGGCCAGATCGACTACGCTTTCGACCCGGGCATCGGCCTGACCCACGTACGCGCCGGTCGCCTCAAGCTGCTGGCCGTGGGCAGCCCCAAGCGCTCGGCCCAGTTCCCGGACGTTCCCACGGTCGAGGAAGCCGGCCTCAAGGGTTTTGACGCCGACTCCTACTTCGGTTTCTATGCCCCGGCCGGTACGCCCGCCGCGGTCATCACCCGCCTGAACACCGAGATCAACAAGATCCTCAATACCCAGACCATCAAGGACCGTATCGCTGCGCTGGGCGGCGAAGCCGCACCCATGAGCCCGCAGGGCTTCGCCGCGCGTGCCGCCGAGGACTCCAAGCGTTTTGGCGCCCTGATCCGCGAGCGCAAGATCACGGCGGACTGATCCCCTGGACCTGACCAGCCCCTGCATGCGTGCAGGGGCTTTTTTGTGCATCCCATGAGCGACACCACCACCCCCCGCACCATCGTCTACACCCAGCGCGTCGAGTTCGGCGACTGCGACCCTGCGCGCATCGTCTGGTTTCCCAACTTCTTCCGCTGGATCGACGCGGCCTCACGCCACTTCTTCATCCAGTGCGGCGTACCGCCCTGGAACGAGACCGAGAAGGCCACGGGCCTGATCGGCACGCCGCTGGTCGACACGCACGCGCGCTTCGTCAAGACCGCGAGCTACGGCGACACGCTGCAGATCCACGTACATGTGGCCGAGTGGCGCGACAAGAGCTTCGTACAGCGCTACCAGATCAAGCGCGAGAACCAGGACGGCTCGGTGGACCTGATCATGGAGTGCGACGAGGTGCGCATCTTCGCGGCCCACCGTGAGGACGGCAAGGGCATACGCGCCATCCCCATCCCGACCGACATCAAGGCCTTGTGCGCATGAAAAAAACCGCCCCTCCGGGCGGTTTTTTTCATGGGTGATGCGTCCTCAGGCGGTGAGCTTGAGCCCGACGATGCCCGCGAGGATGAGCCCGACGCAGACCAGGCGCGCGACCGTCGCCGGCTCACCGAAGAGCACGATGCCCAGGATCACGGTGCCCAGCGCACCGATGCCGGTCCAGACGGCGTAGGCCGTGCCCACGGGCAGGGTCCGCATGGCCAGCCCCAGCAGGCCGACACTGAGCACCATCGCCGTCACCGTGCCCACACTCGGCCACAAACGCGTGAAACCTTCGGTGTATTTCAGACCGATCGCCCAGCCGATCTCGAACAGACCGGCCACCACCAGGATCATCCAGGCCATGACATTTCTCCCCACGGGTCCAGGCCGTCCTGGAAAGATTGGATCACCGGCAGGGCCGTCCCTGCGGCGGGCCTCTGAAATTTGAAGCAGAAGGCCGACGCCAGTGTAGGTCGCCGGAGCCAAGGTGGCAGGGCAGCCCGTCAGTCCCCCCGCATCTTTTGGGTGGTAGGCACGCCACAGGGCGTGCAGCGCTCAGACCCCGGCCAGCGCGCGCAGGCCGCCCGGGTCCGTCACCTGCAGCAGGCGACCCGTACCGCTGATCAGACTGCGTTCACGCAACTGGCGCAGCACGCGCGACAGGGTCTCGGGGGCAATGCCGAGTTGCGCCGCGATCAGGCGCTTGCGCTGCTCCAGCGGCACGGCCAGCGCGCCCTTGTCGCCCGGTTTGGCATGACGCAGCAACCATTCGGCGCAACGCGCCTCGGCGTCCTTGGCCAGGCGGCTCACGGCCAGTTCGGTCTGGTGCCGGTGGGCGGCAGCCACATCGTGCAGCACATTGCGCGCGGCCGCAGGCAGGACCGCGAGCGACTGTCGAAAGCGCGCCTGTGGAATGCGGCGCAGCACCACCTCGGTCTCGGCCACAGCGTCCACGGCAATGGGCAAGCCCAGCACCGCGGCCGTGGCCTCGAGCCAGAAGGGCCCCTGCACTTCGCCCAGCTGGTGGGCCAGCGCCTCGCCCTCGAGCAGGCCCAGCGCCACCCGGCCCGATTCCACATGCAGCACGGCGCTGGGCGTGCTGCCACGCTTGAGCAGCACCGTGCCCGCCGCCACACGGCGGCGTTCGGCCTGGGGGTCCATGGATTGCAGCGACAGCATGGCCGCCACTTTGCCGCCACGGCGCGGCCCGGGCCTTGAGCCACATCAAAGACCGCGCAGGAAGACCGGCTGGCGCCCTAGAGAATCAGCAGGGCCCGGAAATCGTTCACGTTGGTGTGGGTGGGCCCGGTGACGACCAGATCACCCAGGGGCTGGAAATAGCCGTAGGCGTCGTTGTGATCCAGATGACGCTCGACCTTGAGGCCCAGGGCCTGGGCGCGCGCCAGCGTGCCGGGCTCGACCCAGGCGCCGGCGTTCTCCTCCATGCCGTCGATGCCGTCGGTGTCGGCCGCCAGGCCCCAGACGCCGGGCTGGCCCTGCAGGCCCAGTGCGAGGCCCAGGCAGAACTCGCCGGCACGACCGCCCTTGCCGCGCGGCGCGTCGGCCGGATGCGGGCGCACCGTCACCGTGGTCTCGCCGCCGCTGAGGATGACGCAGGGCCGAGCAAAAGGCTGGCCCTGCCGGGCCACGGCGCGCGCCAGCGCCGCGTGGACCTTGCCAACTTCGCGCGATTCGCCTTCCATCTCGTCGCTGAGAACGTAGGCATTCAGGCCAACCGCGCGCGCGGCC
This sequence comes from Burkholderiaceae bacterium, assembly GCA_019745555.1. Taxonomy (GTDB): domain Bacteria; phylum Pseudomonadota; class Gammaproteobacteria; order Burkholderiales; family Burkholderiaceae_C; genus Hylemonella. The sequence continues at coordinate 55,210 of JAIESX010000035.1, forward strand.
TCGGCCGCGGCTTCGAGCGACTGCTGCGGCGTGGCCATCATGTGCACGGTCTGGCCCGCGAAGACCGGGCTGCCGGGCTTGGGCGTTTCCAGTTCACCGCGCTCCAGCGCCGCGAGCACCGGGACCGGCACCTCGATGCGGTAGCGCCGCAGGATGGCCAGCGCATCGGCGCAGGTGGTGGCGTCGGGCACGGTCGGGCCGCTGGCGATGACCGAGGGATCGTCGCCCGGTACGTCGCTGATGGTCAGCGTGACCACGCGGGCCGGCGCACAGGCCGCGGCCAGGCGCCCACCCTTGATGCGCGAGAGGTGCTTGCGCACGCAGTTCATCTCGCCGATGTTGGCGCCGCTGTTGAGCAGCTCCTTGTTGATGCGCTGCTTGTCAGCCAGCGTCAGCCCCTCGGCCGGCAAGGTGAGCAGGGCCGAGCCGCCGCCCGAAATCAGGCAGAGCACGAGGTCGTCTGCCGTGAGCCCCTGCACCAGCTGCAGGATGCGCTGCGAGGCCGCCAGGCCCGCTGCATCGGGAACGGGATGCGAGGCCTCGACCACCTCGATGCGCTGCGGCAAGCCGGCCGGTCGCGGCGGCGTATGGTGGTAGCGCGTGACCACCAGGCCCGAGAGCGGCTTGTCGGCCGGCCACAGCGCCTCGACGGCCTGGGCCATGGCACCGCCTGCCTTGCCGGCACCGATGACGATGGTGCGGCCCTTGGGCGGCGCGGGCAGATACGGCGCGGTGTTGTGCAGCGGCAGGGCGCGGCGCACCGCGGCCTGGTAGAGGTGCATGAGAAAGGCGCGTGGTTCGGTGCGGGGGTCGGGGGTGCTCATTGTTCTGTGTCACTCGGTTCGGTCGTCTCCGGCTTGCATTGTGACCTCGTAACCCGGCCGTAACCCAGCCTGGCCTTCAGGCCCGGCCCGCCATCGGGTGTTGCGCCATGCGCACACCGCCCGGACCCAGGCCCGCAAAATGCCTGCAGCGGATGCACATGAACAGGGCGAAAACCGCCGTTTGTGGCACAGTAAGCAAATGTTTCCGGGCTGCACGCCAGCCCTGCGTTGTTCTGTCTGCCATGAAATCGATCCTGTCCCCCCGCTCACTGCTGTCGCTGTCCCTGGTCCTGCTGCTTGGCCTGCTGGCCGGCTGCGCCAGTTCCCCGCCGCCAGCCGCCAGCGTGCCGGCGCCGGCGCCCGTGGCCATGACCCCGCAGCCCAAGCCCGAGCCTCCCATGGGCCCGCCCTCGGGCGCGCTCACCGCCCTGGACTACCGTCTGGACGCCGCCTACCACCTCTACGGCAAGAACAACGGGCGCATCTATCAAGGCGTGATGCCGCATTTCCTCTACGCCATCGGTGTGCTCGAAGTGCAGGTGGACCCGCGCGGCAATCTGCTGGCACTGAACTGGATGCGCGCGCCCGACCACGCCCCCGAGGTCATCGCCGAGATCGAACGCACCGTGCGCCAGGCCGCACCCTTCCCCGCCCCGGTGCAACTGGGAAGCGCGAGCTATATCGAGACCTGGCTCTGGGACGCCAGCGGCAACTTCCAGTTGCACACCTTGAGCGAAGGCCAGGGCCCCAAGGGCCAGCCACGCCGCGCCATGCCCGCTCCCCGCGGCATCCGCCTGGTGTCGGCGCCTGGCGCCACCGCCCGCTGAGCGATCACGCCTTCGGCAGATCGTCCCACCACTGCGGCCCCAGCCGCGACTGCAGATAGGCGATGAAAGCCAGCACCTTGCCCGGCACCAGCTTCGGGCTGGGAAACACCGCGTGAATCTCCTGCTCGGGCAGGGTGTGGCCGCGCAACACCTCCACCACATGGCCTGACTTGAGCGAATCGCTGGCCACATAGTGCGGCATGGCGGCAATGCCGTACCCGTTGCGCGCCGCCGCCAGCACGGCCGAGAGGTTGTTCGAACGCAGCCGCCCGGCCACGGGCACGGTCAGCGTCTCACCCCTGGGCGTGGTCATGCGCCAGACATCGTCACCCAGCACACTGCTGTAGATCAGGGCGGGATGCCGGCTCAGGTCCGCAGCCTGCTTCGGCGTGCCGTGCTTGCGCAGGTACTTGGGGGAGGCCACCATGAGCCAGGGGTTGACGCCCAGGAAGCGCGCGCCCAGCGTGGAGTCGGCCAGCTTGCCCATGCGGATGGCCAGGTCGATGCCGTTGGCCACGAGGTCGGTGTAGCGGTCTTCGAAACTCAGATCCAGCTGCACCTGCGGGTGCTTGGCCATGAACTCCAGCGCCAGCGGCGTGACCACGCGCCGCCCGAAGGCCACCGAGGTCCCGATGCGCAGCAGGCCCTGGGCCTGGGTCTGGCGCAGACGCACGATGTTGTCGGCCTCCTCCGCCTCGCGCACGATGACCTTGCACTTTTCGTAGTAGAGCGCTCCCGACTCGGTGACGCTGACGCCGCGCGTGTTGCGATTGAGCAGGCGAACCTTGAGCCGCTCCTCGATGGCCGCGACCAGCTTGGTCACCGTGGGCTGGGTGACGGAAAACTCCTTTGCAGCCTTGGAAAAACTGCCCGTCTCCACCACCCGCACAAACACCTGCATCGCCTGCAAACGGTCCATCGTCTCCGCCTTATTTATTCCACCAAGGAATAGATGTTATGGACTCCAGCCGTCTTCCGCAAGAGGGCCGGTCTTCCTACAGTCCATCCCATCGCTTTTGATATTTTGAGGAGTTCCACCATGGCCAAAATGAAAGCCGTCGAAGCCGCCGTCCGCGTGATGGAGAAGGAAGGCATCACCCAGGCCTTCGGCGTTCCGGGCGCCGCCATCAACCCGATGTACGCTGCGCTGCGCCAGACCGGCGGCATCAGCCACGTGCTGGCCCGCCACGTCGAAGGCGCCTCTCACATGGCCGAGGGCTACACCCGCGCCAAGGCGGGCAATATCGGTGTCTGCATCGGCACCTCGGGCCCCGCCGGCACCGACATGATCACCGGCCTCTACTCCGCCCAGGCCGACTCGATCCCGATCCTCTGCATCACTGGCCAGGCCCCGCGCGCCCGCCTTTACAAGGAAGACTTCCAGGCCGTGGACATCGAGTCCATCGCCAAACCGGTCACCAAGTGGGCCGTCACCGTGCGCGAGCCGGCGCTGGTGCCGCGCGCCTTCCAGCAGGCCTTCCACCTGATGCGCTCGGGCCGTCCGGGCCCCGTGCTGATCGACCTGCCCTTCGACGTGCAGATGGCCGAGATCGAGTTCGACATCGACACCTACGAGCCGCTGCCGGTCTACAAGCCGGCCGCGACGCGCAAGCAGATCGAGAAGGCCCTGGACATGCTGCAGGCCGCCGACAAGCCGCTGATCGTGGCCGGTGGCGGCATCATCAACGCCGACGCCTCGGACCTGCTGGTCGAGTTCGCCGAACTCACGGGCGTGCCCGTCATCCCCACGCTCATGGGCTGGGGCACCATCTCCGATGATCACCCGCTGATGGCCGGCATGTGCGGCCTGCAGACCAGCCACCGCTACGGCAACGCCACGATGCTCGCGAGCGACTTCGTGCTCGGCATCGGCAACCGCTGGGCCAACCGTCACACCGGCAGCACCGAGGTCTACTGCAAGGGCCGCAAGTTCGTGCACGTGGACATTGAGCCCACGCAGATCGGCCGGGTCTTCATGCCCGACTTCGGCATCGTCTCCGATGCCAAGGCCGCGCTGCAGCTCTTCGTCGAGGTGGCGCGCGAGCGCAAGGCGGCTGGCAAGCTCAAGGACCGTTCCGACTGGGCTTTCCGCTGCGCCGAGCGCAAGCGCCTGATGCACCGCAAGACCCACTACACCGAGACACCGATCAAGCCCATGCGCGTGTACGAGGAGATGAACAAGGTCTTCCCGCGCGACACCATCTACGTCACGACCATCGGCCTGAGCCAGATCGCCGGTGCGCAGTTCCTCAACGTCTACGGCCCGCGCCAGTGGATCAACTGCGGCCAGGCCGGCCCCCTGGGCTGGACCATTCCGGCCGCGCTGGGCGTGGTGGCCGCCGACCCGACGCGCACCGTGGTCGGCCTGTCCGGCGACTACGACTTCCAGTTCCTGATCGAGGAGCTGGCCGTGGGTGCGCAGTTCCGCCTGCCCTATGTGCAGGTGCTGGTGAACAACAGCTACCTCGGCCTGATCCGCCAGGCCCAGCGCAACTTCGACATGGACTACTGCGTGCAGCTGGCCTTCGACAACCAGAACGTCGACGACCCCGCACTCAAGGGCTATGGTGTCGACCACCAGGCGGTGGTCCAGGGCCTGGGTTGCAAGAGCCTGCGCGTGACCGATCCGGAGAAGATCGAATCGGCCATGAAGGAGGCTCAGGCCATGGCGCAGAAGTACCGCGTGCCGGTCGTGGTGGAAGTGATCCTGGAGAAGGTGACCAATATCGCCATGGGCGTCGAGATCGACAAGATCAACGAGTTCGAGGAGATCGACTGCCGTCACCCCGAGGGTCGTCAGGGCCTGGAACTGGCCGGACTGCTGGAGTAATCCGCCACAATAGCAAGCCCTTTGGGCCTGTTCGCACCAAGTTCTCAGGTGCGAACAGGCCCTCCATCATCGGAGACTGACAAGATGCCCAAATTCGCTGCCAACCTGACCATGCTGTTCAACGAAGTGCCCTTTCTGGAGCGTTTCGCGGCAGCCAAGGCGGCCGGCTTCGAGGCGGTGGAATACCTGTTCCCCTACCCTTATGACAAGAACGAACTGGCCGGGTTGCTCAAGACCCATGGTCTGAAGCAGGTGCTGCACAACCTGCCCGCCGGCAACTGGGACGCGGGCGAGCGCGGCATCGCCTGCCACCCGGACCGCGTGGAAGAGTTCCGCGCCGGCGTGGACCAGGCCATCGCCTATGCCACCGCCCTCGGTTGCCCCCAGGTCAACTGCCTGGCCGGCAAGGTGCCCGCGGGGGTGAGCCCGGCGCAGGCCCAGGCCACCTTCGTGAGCAACCTGAAATACGCCGCGGACAAGCTCAAGGCCGCTGGCCTCAAGCTGCTGATCGAACCCATCAACAGCTATGACATTCCCGGCTTCTTCCTCAACACCACGGCCCAGGCCCTGGCCGTGCTGGACGCCGTGGGCAGCGACAACCTGTACATCCAGTACGACATTTACCACGCCCAGCGCATGGAAGGCGAACTGGCTGCGACAGTGCAGAAGCATCTGGCCCGCATCGCCCACATCCAGCTCGCGGACAACCCGGGGCGCAACGAGCCGGGCACAGGTGAAATCAACTATGCTTTCCTCTTCCGCCACCTCGATGCGATCGGCTACACCGGCTGGATCGGCTGCGAGTACAAGCCACGCACCACCACGAGCGATGGCCTGGGCTGGATCAAGGCATTGACCAAGTAAGAGACTGAACTGAGTAGAGACATGACCAAATCCGGACTGAAACTGGGCTTCATCGGCCTGGGCATCATGGGCAACCCCATGGCCCTGAACCTCATCAAGGGCGGCCACGTGCTGTTCGTCAACACGCGCAGCAAGGTGCCGCAGGAGCTGGTGGATGCCGGCGCCACCGTCTGCACCACGCCCGCCGGCGTGGCCGAGCGCGCCGACATCATCTTCACCATGGTGCCCGACACCCCTGATGTGGAGAAGGTGCTGTTCGGCGAGAACGGCGTGGCCCAGGGGCTCAAGGGCGCCAAGGGCAAGGTCGTGGTGGACATGAGCTCCATCGATCCGATGGCCACCAAGGACTTTGCGAAAAAGATCAACGCCCTGGGCTGCGACTATGTGGACGCGCCCGTCTCCGGCGGTGAAGTCGGCGCCAAGGCCGCTTCGCTGACCATCATGGTCGGCGCCGACGAGGCCGTGTTCGAGCGCGTCAAGCCGCTGTTCGAGCTCATGGGCAAGAACATCACCCTGATCGGTGGCAACGGCGCGGGCCAGACCTGCAAGGTGGCCAACCAGATCATCGTGGCGCTCAACATCGCTGCGGTCAGCGAAGCCCTGGTCTTCGCCTCCAAGGCCGGCGCCGATCCGGCCAAGGTGCGCCAGGCCCTGATGGGTGGCTTCGCCTCCTCGCGCATCCTCGAAGTGCACGGCGAGCGCATGGTCAAGCGCACCTTCAACCCGGGCTTCCGCATCGCACTGCACCAGAAGGATCTGAACCTGGCACTGCAAGGCGCCAAGACGCTCAAGATGGCGCTGCCGCAGACGGCCAATGCGGCCCAGCTGATGTCGGCCTGCGCCGCCCTGGGCCACGACCAGGCCGATCACTCGGCCCTGGTCAAGGCCATCGAGGCCCTGGCCAACCACAAGGTCGCGCCCGACGCCTGAGTCCCTGCTGCTTTCCACGGCGGCCCTGGCGCGCTCCCGTGCCGGGGCCGCTTGCCTTGGCGAGCTGCCTCGCTATCATCGGGGCCACCAAAGGAGAAGGGACGGGGCGCATGCCTCTGTACGACGACGATCTTTCCAACACCCGGGCGCTGGTCGTCGACGGCAACCCCACGTCGCGCGCCATCCTGGTCAACCAGCTGCGCGAGTTTGGCGTGGGCTCGGTCGAGCAGGCCACGCGCGCCATCGATGCGCGCAAGGTCCTGGAGTTCAAGGCCTTCGACATCGTGCTGTGCGAGCAGTACTTCCAGCCGGGAACCCCGACGGGCCAGGACCTGCTCGACGATCTGCGCCGCAACCAGCTGCTGCCTTTCGCCACCGTCTTCATCATGGTCACGGGCGAGGCCACCTATGCCAAGGTCGCCGAGGCCGCCGAGTCCGCGCTCGACGGTTACCTGATCAAGCCCCACACGGCCTCCGGCCTGGCCGAGCGCCTGCACCTGGCGCGCCAGCGCAAGGCCGCGCTGGCCGACATCTTTGGCGCCATCGAGGCCGAGGACTATGAACGCGGCGCGCGGCTGTGCCTGCAGCGCTTCGAGGCCCGGGCGCCCTTCTGGCTGTACGCCGCGCGCATCGGCGCCGAGCTGCTGATGCGCATCGAGCGCTACGACGAGGCGCAGAAGCTCTACGAGGCGGTGATCGCCGCCAAGACCCTGCCCTGGGCCAAGCTGGGCGTGGCCCGCTCGCAACTCGACAAGGGCGAGCCGATGCGTGCGATCAGCACGCTGGAAAACCTGATCGGCGATGAGCCGCGCTATGCCGACGCCTACGACGTGCTGGGCCGCGCGCAGTTCGAGCTGGGCAACCACGAGCAGACGCTGGCCGCCTACAAGATGGCCTGCGCTGTCACGCCCTACTCCATCACCCGGCTGCAAAACCTGGGCCATATGTGCTTTTACAGCGGCGAGCGCGCCGAGGCCGAGAAGATCCTGGGGCAGTGCGCGCGCCTGGGCCTGGACTCCAAGATGTTCGACCCGCAAACCCTGGTGCTGCTGGCCTTCACACGGCTGGAGGCTCAGGACCGCAAGGGCCTGCAGCATTGCCGCGACGATTTCGTCAAGCTCATCGACCGCGACGAGAAGAACCCGCGCCTGCAGCGCCTGGCCACCACCGTGGACACGCTCATCCTCATCCTGGACCGCCAGTTCGCACGCGCCGTCGAGGCCGTGCGTACCCAGGCCGGCAAGGTCAAGGCACCGGACTTCCATGCCGAATCCGCCACCAACCTCATCGCGCTCATGGCCCAGCTGGCCAACAAGGCCATCGAACTTGATGACGTCGAACCCGCAGTGGACGCCATGGGCATGCGCTTTTCCACCGGCCGCTCCATGAACGAGCTGCTGGCCGGCGCGGCCGGCGTGCACCCGCCCTATGCCGAACGCCTGCGCGTGGCCGGCAGCCACGTGCTCAAGCTGGCCGAGACGGCCCTGACCCTGAGCCTGGGCGGCGACCCCTCGGGGGCCGTGCGCGACCTGCTGGCCCATGGCAACCAGACCCTCAACGCCAAGCTCATCGAGACCGCGCGCCTGGTGCTGCAACGCTACGAAGGCCGCATTCCCGAGGCGCTCGAGTTCGAAGCCGCGGTGCAGGAATGGCGCCAGCAGTACGGCAATCCCAGCCTGCGGCCGGCGTTGACCGAACAGGGCCGCGCCGCCGGTGCGCTGAACCTGCGAGCACCGGCCAAGACCGATGGCTCGCCCGCTGCCATCTTTGCGGCGGCCGAAGCCATGCACCAGGTGGCCGTGGCCATCGCCACCGAGTCACCGCCACCAGAGACCGACGGCAACCAGAGCCATCCCGAGGCGGCAGACGGCTAGAATCGAGCCCTTCGGAGGTGTGGCAGAGTGGTCGATTGCACCGGTCTTGAAAACCGGCAACGGGCAACCGTTCGTGAGTTCGAATCTCACCGCCTCCGCCAGCATGCGCTCGCTCAGTGCATCGGCCCCTCGGCCCAGTGCGCATAGGCGAAGTTGCAGACAAAGGGCCCGCGGATTTCATGCCCGGCACGCTGGCGCTCGAAGGCCTGCCGGAACGCCGCATCCAGGTCACCCAGCGCCTTGGCGCTCTCGTAGAGCGCCTCGACATCGACCAGCACGCGCTCCCCGCTGTTCTCCACGAACACCACCAGACGCCGGCGTGACTTCGCCACCGCCATGTAGAACTCGGCGGGCGCGCCCGAGATGCTGCCCGCATGAAGCGCCTCGTGAACGGCGAATTTTTCCTGCAGGCTGAGCTTGAACTTGTCGTCGGGATCGAGGCTCTCGACATCCTCGACCACCATTGCACGTGCCACTTCGGCAAGATTCTGGTTGGGCATATCAGGTCTCCTTCCGGCGCGGGAGATGGGGCTGCCAGGGCCGGTTTCAAGAGGCGGTCGGCGCCGCAACCTCAGACCGGCACCGCGCGTTGTGAGCGCACACCCCGCAGGAAGGCCGAGAGCTCTTCCGGCGGCATGGGCCGGCCGTAGTGGTAGCCCTGGGCTTCGTCGCAGCCAGAGGCGAGAAGCGCCTGCGCCATCTCGGCGGTTTCCACCCCTTCGGCGATGGTCTTGAGACTCAGGCTGCGTGCCATCTGCACCACGGCACGCACGATGGCGGCGTCGTCGGTATTGGTGCAGAGCTCGCGCACAAAACTCTGGTCGATCTTGAGCTTGTCGATGTCGAAGCGCTTGAGGTAGGACAGGCTGGAATAGCCGGTGCCGAAGTCGTCGATCGAGAGCTTGACCCCGATCTGCTTGAGGCGCTTGAGGCTGGCGAGCACACCCTCGGCATTCTGGATCAGGATGGATTCGGTCAGCTCCAGTTCGAGCAGGCGCGGATCGAGTCCGGACTCCTCCAGCGCACGCAGCACCGACTGCTCCACATCGCCGCGCTTGAACTGCACGGCCGAGAGGTTGACGGCCATCGTCATGGCTGGCAGGCCCATGCGCTGCCACTCCACGGCCTGGCGGCAGGCCTCGCGCAGCACCCAGACACCGATGGGGACGATGAGGCCGCTGTCCTCAGCCACGGGGATGAAACGGGCCGGCGGGATCAAGCCGCGCTCGGGGTGCCGCCAGCGCAGCAGCGCCTCGACGCCCACGACCGTACCGCGGCCCAGGTCGATCTGCGGCTGGTAGTGCAGAGCGAGCTCCCCGCGTTCCTGGGCCCGGCGCAGGCCATTGCGCAGGCTCAGGTGCTCGGATGCCTCACTGTTCATCGCCGCATCGAAGAAGCGGTAGATGTTGCGGCCCGCCTGCTTGGCCTGGTACATCGCGATCTCGGCCTTCTTGCGCAGGGTCTCCAGATCGCGACCGTCGTCGGGGTAGATGGCCAGTCCGGCCGACGCCGAGACCGCGATCTCCTGACCCTGCAACATCACCGGCTCCTGCAGCATCTCCATGAGGGAGGAGACCTGCAGGGCCATGTCATCGGCATGCTGCAACTGGGGCATGAAGACGTAGAACTCGTCGCCGCCCTGGCGGCTCACCACGTCCGAATCGCGCACGCAGGCGGTCAGCCGCCGTGCCACCTCGCGCAGCAGCGCGTCGCCGGCCTCGTGCCCCAGGCTGTCGTTGATGGCCTTGAAGTTGTCCAGGTCCAGCTCCAGCAGCACCGCCCGCTCATCCGGTGCCGCGCCGGGACTGATGGCGCGGAGAAAGCGCTCCTGCAGCAGGCGATGGTTGGGCAGGCCGGTCAGGGTGTCGTGGTAGGCCAGGAACTCGATGCGTTTCTCGGCCGCGAGCTGGTCGGTGATGTCACGCCCCACGCCGCGGTAGCCCAGAAACTCACCGTCCGGACCGAAGACCGGGCTGCCGCTGGCCGCCAGGGTGCGAAAGACGCCCGGCGACGGCTCGACCTGGTAGACGAAGTCACGGAAGGTCTCATGGCGCTCCAGCTGGGCGCGGTGCGCCTGCCATTGCTCGGGGCTCACACCGTGCACCGGCAGCTCCCAGTGCGTCTTGCCCAGCATCAGGCGCTTGTCCATGCCCGGCATGCCGTTGGAAACTTCGGTGAAGCGGAACTGGGCATCCTGCTCCCAGTAGTCGTCGGCGGAGAGCTCCGTCAACGCGCGCAGCCGCCCTTCGCTCTGGCTCAGGGCTTCGTAGGGCTGGCGCACGGCCACCACGAAGATGTTGCGGTAGAGGAAGGCGTAGGAAACGATCTTGAACACATGACCGAAGATGTTCAGAAAGTCCGAGGGCGCCTTGTAGTTGGAGAAGACGATCTCGCCCATGGCCATGATGAAGCAGGAGGAGGCGAAGGCGAAGTGGCGCGTGCCCTGCTGCGCATCGGCACGATGAACGAAGAGCAGACCTAGCAGCACATAGCCAACGAACAGCGCGTACTCGACGTTGCGCTTGAAGGTCGTCACACCCTCCCCCGCAACGAAGGTCGTCGGCACCAGATGCAGGCCCCAGGTTCCGAGCCAGAACAGGCCCGCGCACAGCAGCGCGGCTATCCCCAGCCAGGTGTGGCGGAACAGCTGCAGACGCAGACGCAGCAGGACCAGCAGCAGCGTGCACAGGACGAAGGCGCGACCGGCCAGCCAGAAGAAGATGGCACGCGGCGTGGAGCTTTCCGTCACGAGCTTGGGCATGCCGTCATAGGTGAGCGCATGCACCAGATCGACAAAGGCCACCACGGTGAAGCCGGCCAGCAGGATGCCGGACTCGGGGCGCCCCTGGCGGCGCAGGTCGTGCCAGGCCACCACGACGATGAGGATGGCAACGATGACAGCGAATAGCTCCAGCAGCAGGTGCAGCTGCAGCATGCTGGCGGCGCGGTCCTCGAACAGGGAGAAAGGCGGCAGCGCCATGGCGCCCACGAAGACCAGCAGGGCCGGTACGAGGAACCGGCCGTCGCGCTGCAGATAGGTCTTCAGCTGGTCCAGCATCGTTGCTGTTCGCTTGTTCTGGGCGTGATGATGATGGGAGGCATGGTAGCCGATTGTCCGGCGCCTGATCAGCTCCAGAGGTCCAGCGGTGGATCGTGCACCACAGCCTGCAGGATGTCGCTGCGAGAGATGAAGCCCCCGAGCCTGCCGTCCTCCGCCACCACAGGCAGACCGGGCAGACGGGTGTCGAGCAACACGCGGGCCACGCGCCGCAGATCGGTGTCTTCGCTCACGGCAGGCACCGGACTGAGCATCACGGCCGAGACCGGCTCCATGAGCAGGGCCCGCCAGACCAGGGCGGGGGCATCGGGCTGGGGCAGGCGGTCCAGGTTCAGCAACTCGGCACGCGTGAGCAGGCCCACGAGTTCGCCCGTCGGGGCCAGCACGGGCGCCTGGCCGATGCCCTGCGCGCCGAGCAGCTGCCAGGCCTCCAGCACCGTCATGTCCGGCCCCACGGTCTGGACCTGCCGGCTCATGACATCGGCCACGCGACTCAGGGGATGGCGTTCGCTGCCCTGGCCACTGGCCTGGGCATAGGCGCTGAGGGCAGCGCCTGCCGCATGGCTGCGCGCCTGCACAGGCGCCACGGCCTGCGGATGACTGGCCAGGGTCTCTCCGGTCTGTTCATGCGCCTGCAGGCGACGCGCGCGCATCACCGAACGCAGGGCATCGACCCGCCAGAGGTCCTCCATCGCGCCACGGAAGATGCGCCCGCTTTCGCCATAGATCGAGAACATGCCGCTCCTACTCTGGACTGACGGGTCCGACTATAGCGGCCACCCGCCCGGCCGCCAATCAGGCGGAGGAGGATTCGGGCAGGAACAGGGCCTGCAGATCGCTGAGGAAATCGAAACCGCGCGCCGTGGGCGTCACACGCTGCAGGTCGCGCGTGATCCAGCCCTGGCGCTCGGCCTCCTCCAGCGCGCGGGCAATGGCCGTGATGGCCAGGCCCGTCCGTTCGCTGAACTCGCTGAGCGCGAAGCCCTGGCGCAGGCGCAGGGCATTGAGCATGAATTCGAAGGGCAGGTCGGCGCGCGCCACTTCCTCTTCCTGGGCGATGGCATCACCCGCCAGCGCGCGCTCCATGTACAGGCGCGGATCACGCGTGCGCACCTGGCGCACCACCCGGTGTGCAAAGCTGAGCTTGCCGTGGGCCCCGGCGCCTATGCCCAGGTAGTCACCGAACTGCCAGTAGTTGAGGTTGTGACGGCAGTGGTGGCCGGGCCGCGCGTAGGCCGAGACCTCGTAGCGGTTCAGGCCGGCCAGCGCCGTGCGCTCGGTGATCAGGTCCAGCATGGCGTAGGCCGTGTCATCCTCGGGCACTTCGGGCGGGTGCTTGGCGAAGTAGGTGTTGGGTTCGATGGTCAGGTGGTAGATCGAGAGGTGCGGCGGCGCAAACGCGAGCGCCTGGTCGATCTCCTCACGCAGGCCCTCCAGCGTCTGGCCCGGCAGCGCGTACATGAGGTCCAGGTTCCAGGTGTCGAAGCTGCGCGCGGCCTCTTCAAGCGCCGCCATGGCCTGGGCGCGGTCGTGTACCCGGCCGATGCGTTTCAAATGCGCGTCATCGAAGCTCTGCACACCGACCGACAGGCGCGTCACGCCCGCGTCGCGAAAGGCGCGGAAACGCTCCTTCTCGAAGGTTCCCGGATTGGCCTCGAGCGTGATCTCGCAGTCGGCCGGCAGCTTGAGGCGAGCACGGATGTCGGCCAGCAGGCGGTCGATGGACGCGGGGCTGAACAGGCTGGGCGTGCCGCCACCGATGAAGATGCTATGCACGCTGCGGCCCCAGATCAGGGGCAACGAGGTCTCCAGATCGGCGACCAGGGCGTCCAGGTAACGCTGCTCGGGCAGCTCACCCGCTCGCATCTCGTGCGAATTGAAGTCGCAGTAGGGACACTTCCTGAGGCACCAGGGCAGGTGCACGTAAAGCGACAAGGGCGGCAGGCTCGTGAGCTGTAGCGTGCCCGGACGCAGGTAGTGCTGGATATCGCGCATCACGCCGGACTCAAAGCCAATTCTGACGGATCAGCTCGACCATCTGGCGCGCCGCGCGGCCGCGGTGGCTGTTGGCGTTCTTGACCTCGACAGGCAGTTGCGCAAAGGTCTGGCCGAACTCGGGGATGAACATCACGGGGTCGAAGCCGAAGCCGTTCGTACCCAGACGCTCGCGCGTGATCTCGCCGCGTACGCGGCCCACGGCCACCAGCGGCTCGGGGTCATCGGCCGAGCGCAGGGCCACCAGGGTGCTGACCATGGCGGCACGCCGGTTGGCGATGTCCTTCATCTGCTCCAGCAAGGCGGTGACGTTGTGATCGTCGCCTTTGGGGTAGCCGTGCTGCGTGGCGTAGAAAGCCGTGTCCACGCCAGGCAGGCCGCCGAAGGCGTCCACGCACAGACCCGCATCGTCGGCGATGGCCGGCAGGCCGCTGAGCCGGGCGGCATGGCGGGCCTTGGCGAGCGCGTTCTCGAGAAAGGTGCGGTGCGGTTCCTCGGCTTCGGGGATGGCCAGCTCCCCCTGGCGCACGAGCTCCAGCCCCAGCGGCGCGAACATCTCCTGCAGCTCGCGCAGCTTGCCGGCGTTGTTGGAAGCGAGGACGATCTTCTTCATGCCCGGAGCGCTTCGGTCTGCAGGCGCACGAGCTCGTTCACGCCCCGCTCGGCCAGGGCCAGCAGAGTGTCCATTTCCTGGCGGCTGAAGGCGACACCCTCGGCCGTGCCCTGCACCTCGATGAAATGGCCGGCGCCGGTCATCACCACGTTCATATCGGTGTCGCAGGCCGCGTCCTCGGTGTATTCCAGGTCGAGCAGGGGCGCGCCCTCGACAATCCCCACCGAGATGGCCGCGACCTGGCCGGTGATGGGCGAGGCGCTGATCTTGCCGGATGCCAGCAGCGTGGTGACGGCGTCCTGTGCCGCGACGAAGGCACCGGTGATGGCGGCCGTACGCGTGCCCCCGTCAGCCTGCAACACATCGCAGTCGAGGGTGATGGTGCGTTCACCGAGCTGCTTCAAATCGAAGACGGCACGCAAGGAGCGGCCGATCAGGCGCTGGATTTCCTGCGTGCGGCCGCTCTGCTTGCCGCGCGCGGCCTCGCGATCGCTGCGGGTATGGGTGGCGCGCGGCAGCATGCCGTACTCGGCCGTGACCCAGCCCTCGCCGCTGCCCTTCTTGTGCGGCGGCACACGCTCTTCCACCGAAGCGGTGCACAGCACCTTGGTGTTCCCGAACTCGATCAGCACCGAGCCTTCGGCGTGCATGGTGTAGCGGCGGGTGATGCGCACGGGGCGCAGCTGGTCGGCGGCACGGCCGCCCTGACGGATATATGAACTCATGGCTTTCCTGCGGGTCAGGGCCGGCCAAGCCGGCCGGTGGTGTCAGCCGTTGCGGCGCGCGGCCGTGCGGCGGATAGCCTCGTTGATCTCGGCGATGGAGCGCTCGATGGCCTCGTCGTCCAGGTCTTCGACCAGCGAGGAATCGACGACACCGGCCTGCACGGTGGAGGCGAAGACACCGTCGTTGATGCTGTCGGTCGAGACGCTGCCCTGGGTTTCCTCGAAGCTGTCGGGTGTCTCCCACTCCATGGCGATCACGGTCACGTTGTCGCTGGCCGAGCCGGCCTTCTCCAGTGCCTTCTCGACCAGGTCGGGGACGGCGCGCGAGACCTGCTTGAGGCCGAGGTCGTAGGTGATTTCCACGTCCGACAGCGCACTCCACAGGCCGTCGGAACACAGCAGGATGCGGTCGCCCTGCTGCAGGTTGATCGGACCCATGACGTCGAACACCGGATTGGCAGGCGAACCCAGGCAGGTGAACAGTACGTTGCGGTTGGTCTTGTCGCCGTTCCTGGCGCCCGGGGGCACCTCGTCCTGGCGCTGCTCCATATAGGAATGGTCGCGCGTGCGCGCGAGCATCTCGCCGTCCCGCACCATGTACAGGCGCGAGTCACCGCAATGGACCCAGCTCACGCGATCGCCCTGGACCAGGGCCGCGACGAAGGTGGTGCGCGGCGTGTCCAGCATGTTCTTGTGTGCCGCGTAGGCGAGGATCTGGCGGTGGGCCAGCAGCACGGACGAAGCCAGAAAGGCGCGCGGGTCCTTGATGCCGGTCTTGGTCTCCTGCTGGAAGGCCGCCGACACGACCTGCAGCGCGAGCTGGGCCGCGACCTCACCCTCGGGATGCCCGCCCATGCCATCAGCCAGCAGGAACAGCGCCGCATCCCGCGTGTAGCAGTAGCCCATGCGGTCTTCGTTGGTGGCACGACCGCCCTTGCGACTGACCTGGAAGACAGAGAACTTCATTTCGGTTTGGCCGCGACGACGCCGGTCACGCTTTTGACACTCTTCTTGGTATCCGCCACCATGGTGTCGAACTGCAGGCGCACCTTCTCGGCCATGGACAGCTTGGTGTAGCGGCGCTCACCCTCACGGCTGAGCTCCTTCTGCAAGGCAAACACGGACTGCGGGCGCGACAGCGGATCGAGCGCCATGGTCCACTCCACAACCTCGATCAGGTTGTCCGAGTAGACGCCGCGCAGCCGTGCCAGCGCCGTGGTCAGGCGGTCTTTCTCCAGGCGCTGCGGCGCCTCGTTGGGCGGGTAGCCCTGCATGCAGGCATAGATGCAGGCGCCGATGGCATAGATGTCGGTCCAGGGGCCCATGGCCGCGTCGCGCCGGTACATCTCGGGCGCGGCAAAGCCGGGCGTGTACATGGGGCGGATGAAGTTGCCTTCCTTGCTCAGCACCTCGCGCGCGGCGCCGAAATCGATCAGCACGGAGCGGTTGTCGTCGGTGATGAAGATATTGGCCGGCTTGATGTCCAGGTGCAGCATCTTGTGCTGGTGCACGATGCGCAGCCCGCGCAGGATCTCGTCGAACAGGGAGCGGATGGTGGACTCGCGGAACACCTTCTGCTGCTTCTGGTCGCGCGCGGTGATGATGAAATCCTGCAGGGACGCGCCCTCCAGATAGTTCATCACCATGTAGACGGTCTCGTTCTCGCGGAAGAAGTTGAGCACGCTGACCACGGAAGGGTGGGAAATCTGGGCCAGCGAGCGGCCTTCCTCGAAGAAGCTCTTGAGGCCCAGGCGGTAGAGGGACAGCTTCTCGGTCGTGACCTGGGGCAGCAGCTCACCGGGCGCGCGCGTCACGAGAGACGCGGGCAGGTACTCCTTGATGGCCACCTGCTGGCCTTCAGGGTCGATGGCGAGGTAGACGACGCCAAAACCACCGGCCGCCACCTTGCGCACGATGCGGTAGCCACCGATCTGGGTTTCGGGAGACAGCGGTGCTGGTTTGACCTTGGACATAATTCTGGTTGTGGGCCCCGGCCACCGGGCCCAATCCGGTTATTCTCGGGGTCGTTCGACAGATCAAGAATACGCGATGCCAGTTTACAGCATGACCGGCTACGCCAGCGTCCAGCGCGGCGCGGCAGCACAGGCCGAATCCGGCCATAACGCACGCCTGGGCCTGGAGATCCGCTCGGTCAACGGCCGCTTCCTCGACCTCACGCTGCGCCTGTCCGAGGAGTTGCGCGCGCACGAACCCGTGCTGCGCGAGCTGGTGCAGGGCCGGCTCAAGCGCGGCAAGGTCGAGGTGCGCGCCTTCCTCGAAAGCACAGCCGACGCCGCCGTGGCCGAGCCCAGCCCGCGGCTCATGCAGCGCCTGGGTGCCCTGCAGGACAGCGTGCAGGCCTGGCTGCCGGATGCACGTGCGCTGAGCGTGGCCGACATCCTCAAGCTGGCGGCCGGCGAACGCAGCAGCCCCCAGGACTGGGGGCCGACCCTGCAGGAGCTCGCTTCCCAGGCGCTGGACGCCCTGGTCGAGGCCCGTCGGCGTGAGGGCGAACGCCTCGCCGGCATGCTGCTGGGGCATATCACCCAGCTGCGTCAGCTGGCCACCCAGGCTGGCCCCCTGGTGCCGCAACTCGTGGAACAGCAGCGGCAACGTTTTCTAGAGCGCTGGCAGGAGGCCATGGCGCTGACCGACGGCGCCACGCCCCCCCAGGCCGCGCAGGAACGGGCGCTCACCGAAGCGACGGCCTATGCCATCCGCATCGATGTGGCCGAAGAGCTCACGCGCCTGGCTTCGCACCTGGACGAGATCGAGCGCCTGCTGAAAAAGGGCGGTGAGGTCGGCAAGCGGCTGGACTTCCTGATCCAGGAACTGCACCGTGAGGCCAACACCTTGGGCTCCAAGTCGTCCACCCTGGAAATGACCCGCATCTCGGTGGACATGAAGGTGCTGGTCGAGCAGATGCGTGAGCAGGTGCAGAACCTGGAGTAGGACCTCATCATGGATTACCCTGGCAACCTCTTCGTCATCGCCGCTCCCAGCGGGGCCGGCAAGTCCAGCCTGGTCAAGGCCCTGCTGGCCCAGGATGCGCGGCTGCAGCTCTCGGTCTCGCACACCACGCGCGCGCCTCGGGGCCAGGAGCAGAACGGGCGCGAGTACTACTTCGTCTCCCCGGCCGCCTTCGACGCCATGGTGCAGGCCGACGCCTTCGTGGAATGGGCCCATGTGCACAACCACCGCTATGGCACCTCGCGCCAGGCCATCGCCGACCAGATCCTGGCCGGCGCCGACATCGTGCTGGAAATCGACTATCAGGGGGCCATGCAGATCAAGAAGCTGTTCCCGGCCGCGGCGACGGTCTTCATCCTGCCGCCCAGCTGGGAAGAGCTGCGCGCGCGACTGGTCAAGCGCGGGGAGGACCCGGATGACGTGATCGCCCTGCGCCTCAAGAACGCCGCCGAGGAGATGGCCCAGGCGCCGAATTTCGACTTCGTTATAATCAACGACTTGTTCGAGCGCGCCCTGGCCGACCTGCAGCTGGTCGTCAACGCCCAGCGGCTTCGGTACCCGGCGCAGCGCCGGTCCCGTCCCGAGACTTTCCAGGCGCTGCGCCTGACCTGATGCCGGTTGTCCCGGCCCACTGGAGTTACACAACATGGCCCGTATCACCGTCGAAGACTGCCTTGAGAAGATCCCGAACCGCTTCCAGCTGGTGCTGGCCGCGACCTACCGCGCCCGCATGCTGAGCCAGGGCCATGCGCCCAAGATCGAGAGCAAGAACAAGCCGGGCGTGACCGCCCTGCGCGAGATCGCCGACGGCAAGATCGGCCTGGAGATGCTCAAGAAGGTTCCGACCTGAATCTGACCTGAATCCACTGAAAAAGCACCGCTTGCGGTGCTTTTTTATTGCCCGCAGCAGTCAGCCGGTTGACGCTATATATTCGAGGGGTGAGCGCTCTCTTTCACCCCCCCTCTGCCGCCCCTGCTCA
>JAIESX010000039.1 GCA_019745555.1 Burkholderiaceae bacterium
GGCTGCGTTCCTTGAGCTGCACGATGAGTTGCACCGGCTGGCCGATGGCCAGCGGCAGCGCCGCGCCACGCTGCGCGCTCTGCACCGAGAAGCTCAGCGGCAGCAGACCATCGCGCAGCGCTCGCGCCGCACCGAGCAGCCGCAGGCGCGCCTGCGGCACATCGGCCAGCTGCGCGCCCGCGATGCGCGCACCCAGCGTGGCATCGGGCGTACTGGCTTCCACCTGCATGTAGGCAGGATCCACCACCTCGAACAGCACATCACGCGCCTGCACCACCTGCCCGGCCACCAGGGCCACGCTGGCCACCACGCCGGAGACCGGCGCCGCCAGCGCCTCGCGCCGCGAGAGGCTCGCGCCCACGCTGGCCTCGCGTTCGCGCAGGCCGCTCAGCTCGGCGCGTGCCGCGTCGATCTCCTTGCGCGGCACCGTGCCCTCCAGGCTTTCGAGACGCTGCACGCGCTGCTCGGCCAGCACGCGCTGGGTCCGCAGCTCGGCCAGCTGGCTCTGCTGGTTGGCCGCGGCATAGGGCTCGGCCTCGTAGCGCACATAGGCCAGCACCTCGCCGCGTTTCACGGCCTGGCCCGCCACCGGCAGGCCACGCGGCCCGGGCTCGATGCGCCCGCCATAGACGGCCTGCACACGGCCGCTGCGGTTGGGATCCATCACCACGCGCGCGGGCAGCTGCAGCGTGGCCGCGGCCTCGCCCATCTCGCTCACCGCGGTGCGCACGGCCAGGCGCCGCTGCGTGGCCTTGGGCACGTTCACACTGCCATCGGGCAGGCGCGCCAGGCCGGCGGCGCCCACCACGGGCGCCTCCTCTTCATGCGCGTGCCCTTCATGGGCCTGCACGGGGGCCAGCCACAGGGCCAGCAGAACAACAGACAGGGTGCGTTTCATACGGGCTCTCCCAGGCCGGGCAGCAGGCGCGCACGGGCGCGGCGCTGCAGATAGACATACGCCGCCGCCAGCAGCGCGGCGAGCACGGCCAGGCCGACCAGCACCTGCACCCAGGGCAGGCCCGTGGCGTGCTCGGCGGGTGCCACTGTCACGGGCCGGCGCAGCGTGCCGTCGAGCAGATCACTGTCGTTGCCCAGCGTCACGGTGAAGACCAGCGCGTGTTCACCGGGCTGGCGCAAGAGGGCCAGCAGGCGCTCGTCGCTCACCGCGTAATCCCCGTGGTCGGCATGGAAGGTCGCCGCGGCCTCGATACCGCCGGACTCCACCGTGACCTTGGCACCGAGCACGGGCGCGTTGCTGTCGTAGCGGTCGATCAAGAGCGACAGCTCCCGGTCGCCGAGTTCACCCACGAGCTCGAACAGATCGGTGTGCGCTTCCACACGCGGCAGTCCCGCACCCCCCACGGCCACCGCCGGGCCATCGAGGTGCTCACCGTTGGGGCCATGCGCCCCCGGCCCGGCCCAGGCCAGGCCCGCAAGGCCCAGCAGCCCCGTGAGTGCAAGCACACGCCCGCACGTCCAAAAAGTGTTCCCTGTCTTCATGGCAACCATCCCAAAGCTTGTTGATAGCGGGCGCGCGCCAGTCCCAGCGCGGCCTCCTGGCGGGCCCAGGCCGCCTGGGCCTGGTTGGCGGTGTTGAGTGCACGCAGCAGTTCGGGCAGGGCCAGCTCACCCGCCGCAAAGGCCCGGCGCAACAGCCCAGCGCGTTCCTGCAGCAGTGCAGCGCGTTCGCGCTCGGCCTCGCGCCGGGTCTCGGCATTGCGCAAGGCCAGGCGTGCCGTCTCCAGCGCCGCCCCCAGCTGCTCACGCAGACGCTGCTCGCTGGTCTCGGCCACCTCCAGCTCGCCGCGCGCGGCGGCTTCGAGCGGCAGGTTGCGGTCCTGCGTGCCGAAGGGCAGGCGCAGCCTCACGCCCAGACTGTTCTGCGAGGTGTTGCCCGGGCTCTGTTCCTGGCGATAGCCCACGCTCAGTTCGGGCGCATCGCGCCGCGAGTTCTGCACCACGTCCAGCTGGCTGCGGCTGAAGGCCAGGCGGCGCTGCGCCAGCGCAAGCTCGGGGTGCGCCTCGTCCAGTGCCGCGTTCAGGGGCGCCTCGGCCTCGGCGGGCTCGGGATCCAGCATCTGGCCGGTGAGCAGCTGCCAGCGGGTACGGCCCTCGCTCAGGCGTTGGCGCGCCTCGAGCGTGAGGGCCTGCGCCGCCAGCAGCTCGGCCCGCGCGGCCATGGCATCGGCGCGCGCGAGGTCGCCCGCGCGCACGCGGCGCTCCACGTCGTCGGCCAGTTCCTGCAGCACCTGCTGCTGGGCCTGGGCATGCTCCAGCTCGGCCTGCAGCAGCCGCAGGTTCCAGGCCTGCTCGCGCAGCTCGCCGGCCAGGCGCAGCTGCAAGGCGCGCGTCTGTTCCTGCGCCAGTTGCGTCTGCTGTTCGGCCGCAGTCTGCCGCGCCGAGCGCTGCCCCGGCAGCCACAGCGGCCAGGCCAGGCCGACTTCGTTTTCGGTCTGCCCGCTGGCCACGCCGCGGCCCTCGCGCCGGCCCAGCTCCAGCGCGGGCGGGCGCGCCCACAGGCTGTCGGCGGCCACGCGCGCGGCCTCGGCGCCGCGCTGCTGCGCCCCGGCCTCGCGCGCCGAGACCGAGCGCTGCCAGGCGGCATCGAGCGCGGCCTTCAATGAAATGCGTGTGTCGGCCGTCGCCGCATCCGTCTGCGCCTGGGCGGCGCTCAACGCCACCCCCAGCGCCACGGCCAGGACACACCTCGATAAGGAATACACCACAGGACCCCCGGAGTGATCTGCACGACCCGCGCGCGCCGGCTCAGCGGCCACGCGCGGACGAAGGAACCACGCGCGCACCCCGCAGGGCGCCGCGCGCGGCCAGGCTCAGATCAGGCTTCGGGGGGGACGGCGCAGGCCGTCGAGATAGGGCGGGGGCGGCACGGCCTGGGCAGCCTGCGCCACATGCTGGGGCAGCGGCTCCAGCGCCACGACCGCAGGGGCCGCGATGACGCCGAAGTGGTGGAAACAGCAGTCGGCCATCATGTGCTCGAACGACTCCTCGGAATCGTCGGCATGCACATGGCCCTGGCTGTCATGGTGATGCGCCTCGCCCTGCCAGTGCATGACGGTGTGCTCCAGCGCCTCGCGCTGCTCGGCCCAGAACTGCACCAGGCCGGCCGCCGAGGCGACCTGCCAGACGTTCATCAGAACCAGCAGAAGAGCAATGAAGCGTGTACGCACGGCGCGCGTATTAGCAGCAGGCCGGTCGGCCCTGTCCGCGCTGGGGAGATCGCTGCCCCGGCCACAGAACACAGGCTGTGCGAGCTACACCGCGTGGATCGCCGGCCGTCACGTGACCTATGACGGCCACCCGGGCGAGATGCACATGGAGCACTTCCGAGGCTGTCGGTAATGGGCTCATCCAGCCCTACAGTGGCAACGACCGGTTATCCCCGTCAGCCAGCGACACGGCCTTGAGGTGAATCTGGTAGCGCCCGGAGTTCACCAACGCCACGGCCTGCTCCGCGGCCCAGGGGGAGCTGGTGCTGTAGTTCAGGCGGACTTCGGCGCCCTGCCCGCGGCGCAGGGCCTGGCGCATGAAGGCGTGCCAGGGCACGGCGTCGGGTGCGTTGGGTGCGATCACGGCCACGGGCTGGCCGCTGCGGGTGTCGTACAGCGCGGCGTCGAAGGTGATGCGTGCGAGGCTGTCGTAGCCAACGTTCAGCACATCGACGATGACGACGATCTCGTCGCGACCCGAGGTGCCCTGGACGACTTCCGCGCGCTTGAGGTCCAGGCTCAGCTGGAGCGGCGCCTCGATGTGGACCTTGGTGCCCGCGGGCAGGGGCGCAGGCGTGGCGGCCACGGCGGGCTCGGTTACCACGGCGGAGGCAGCGGCCACGGCAGGCGCCGGCGCAGCCTCTGGCGTGGCAGGTGCAGGGGACGGCACCGCCACGGGGGCCGGCTTGGGCGCAGGTTTGGGGACGGGCTTGGGCGCCGGGCGGGGCGCGGGGGTGCTCACGGCCACCGGCGGGAGCACGGGCTCCGGCTCCTGCAGCAGGTAGAGGCCGCCGACCACGGCCACCAGCAGGGCGACCACTGCGGTGCCGATCATGATGCGGTAACGTGCCAGCAGCTCTTCCAGCACGGGCCGCAGGCGGCGCGCGGCGGTCTTGCGAGCCAGGGCCAGTTCTTCCAGCACCTGCTCGCCCTTGGCTTCGAAGTCGGCGGGGGACTTGAGCCGGAACCCTTCCTTGTGCAGGGCCTGCTTCTGCAGGCGCCGCAGGTAGTGGATGCGCTTGAGCAGTTCGGGCGGCACGGCGTAGCGCGTCGTGCGCAGGCGCTGGCCCAGGCCCATGCCCGTGCTGCCCCAGTCACGCTGGAGCGCGCGCTCGATGCGTCTGCAGATGTCGAGGACCTTGTCCTTGTCTTTGTTCTTGTTGCTCATGCCTCGTGCTTCCCTGGCGTGCGCCCAAGGTCAGGCGCAAGTTCAGCGGTCGAGTCTACGGCCAGTGGCGGCCAGATTTGCGGCTGTAGGGTCTTGTTTACAAAGCCTCACACAGTGGCGGCGCTGCGGCGAGCTCGCGCTGCGCCGCAGGTGACAGAGGAGGGAATGGCACAATGCGCGTCCTCCGCGCCCCGCCCTCTTCCCTCTTTCTTCATGTCTCGCCCCGGCACCCTTGGCATCGACTTCGGCACCTCCAATTCCGCGATGGCCTGGGCCGCGCCCGGGGGCACGGCGCGGCTGATCGCGCTGGAGGGCGAGGCCACGGCCATGCCAACGGCGGTGTTCTACAACAGCGAAGACCTGAGCACCCACTTCGGCCGCGATGCGGTGACGCAGTATCTGGAGGGCACCGAGGGGCGGTTGATGCGCTCGCTCAAGAGCCTGCTGGGCAGCGCGCTGCTGCAGGAGACCACGGTGGTGAACAACAGGCAGCTGAGCTTCCAGGACATCATCGCCACCTTCCTGGCCACGCTGCGCGAGCGCGCGACAACGGCGCTGGGTGCGGCGCCCACGCGCGTGGTGCTGGGCCGGCCCGTGCATTTCGTGGACGACGATGCGGCGCGCGATGCGCAGGCCCAGGCCTCGCTGCTGCAGGCGGCCCACAGCGTGGGCTTCGAGCGGGTGAGCTTTCAGCTCGAGCCGATTGCCGCGGCGCTGGACTTCGAGCGCCGGCTGGACAAGGAAAGCACGGTGCTGGTAGTGGACATAGGCGGCGGCACCTCGGACTTCACGGTGGTGCGGCTGGGACCGCAGCGCGTGGGGAAGACCGAACGGGCCGAGGACGTGCTGGCCACCACGGGCGTGCACATCGGCGGCACGGATTTCGACCACAGGCTGAGCCTGGAGCAGGTCATGCCTCTGCTGGGTTACCGCCACCTCGGCCCGGAGGGGCGCGAGGTGCCGAGCCGCGTGTTCTTCGACCTGGCCACCTGGCACCTGATCCACCGCCTGTCCACGCAGAAGGCGCTGGCCGAGGCCCAGGCCCTGTGGACCAACTACAGCGACGTGGGCCTGCACCGGCGCCTGATGCGCGTGCTGACCGAACGCCACGGCCACCACATCGCGCATGCGGTGGAACAGGCCAAGATCAGATGCTCTCAATTCGATAGCGATACGGTGGTGGGCCTGGCCTTCGTGGAGCCGGCATTGGCCGCACCCATGACGACGGCCGCGCTGCGCGAGCAGCTCGACGAGCTGCTGCAGCGCACCGTGGCCTGCGCGCGCGAGTGTGTGCGGCAAGCCGGAGTGGCCGACGACCAGCTTGCGGCGATCTACCTCACGGGCGGCTCCTCGGCCCTGCGGCCCTTCCAGCGCGTGTTGCAGGCGGCCTTTGCGGGTGTGCCGCTGGTGGAAGGCGATCTGTTCGGCGGCGTGGCCTCGGGCCTGGCTTACAGCGGCTGAGCCGCGAGGCCCTGGTCGGCCATCTGCCCGGACCGTTCCTCGCGCACCATGCTCAGGCCGTCAGCGTCCAGGCGGTAGCGTTGCTTGGGGCTGACCTGGCCGTCCCAGACGGACGCCTCGACCACGCCGTCACCCGCCAGGGCCGGCAGGGCGCAACCGGTCTCGCCCTGGATGGGCAGCAGGCGCACGAGACGGCGCGGCGTGTAGGCCAGCAGGTGGTGCACGCAGCCCTCGGCCTGCTGCACGGTCAGGGCGAGCTGACGCTGTGAACGCTGGCGGTCGATGATGATGGCGCGGATCTCGATGCGCCCGCCGGGCACGAGCTGGTGCTCGGCGCTGAAGAGGGCCGAGCCGATGCGCACGCTGATCTGGCTGCGCCCGCTGGCATCGGGCTCACTGGACGCGAGGGTGATGGCCTCGACCTTGCTGTCGCCGTCCAGGTCCACGTAGAGGCGCTGCAGTTCCTTGCCGGCGACAGGCGGGGCCAGCAGGAGCAGCGCACACAGCAGGACCACGGCGGTCCCGGGGCCGATCGATACGGCCATGGGCCTGCGGCCCCATGCTCTGGTGTTCATGTGTGACGCCCCCTGTTGTTGTTCTGCGCGCCAGTGTAGGACGCGTCTGCGCCGCTTGGCTATCCCCCAAAAGGGGCAGAGGGCAACACTGAAGCAGCGGGGCGCCGCGGGGCGCGCGCTCAGTCGGTGGGGATCCGGGGGTCGTTCAGGCCGCCCCAGCGGCTGCTTTCCTGGGTATAGGCCGGGTCCAGGCAACGGTTGGTGAAGCCCACGGGGCCGTAGTCGGCCTTGTAGACCACCCAGGTGCTCCAGCCATTGCGCTCGTCGCGACCGAAGTATTCGAAGCTGAGTTCCTCGGGCGAGACCAGCTTGCCGAACTGCGCCGACACGGCGCGCGCCACATCGACCAGGGTTTCAACGGCGACGGTGCGTCGCATGGATTCTTCATAGCCCACCTGTCCGGGCCTGTACTTGGGCATGGCGTCTCTGTCTTCAGCGGTCTCGTTCATCCCCAACACGCCGCGCGGCGCGTGGGCTCCAACGGGTTCAAGAATAGCACCGGGCCATGGATCCATCTGCGGCAAAGCGCCCGATTCCCCGCATGGCGGAATGGGCACCGGCCTAAATCGTGACAAGGCGTAACCTCGGGCGTGGTCACGCAATGACCCGCGCGTCACCTCGTGTTTGCTGCGCAGACAGAATCACGCCCCAGGAGCATCTCTTCATGAAAACCCTCATCCTCGGCGCCGGCGGTATCGGCGGCTATTTCGGTGCGCGGCTGATCCAGGCCGGCGCGGACGTCACTTTCCTCGTGCGCGAAGCGCGCCAGCAATTGCTGGAACGCGCGGGCCTGCAGATCGAGACGCCCGGTGGCAACTTCAGCGTGCAGCCGCGCACGGTGACGGCGACCACGGTGCAGCCGGACTACGACCTGATCGTGCTGGCGCCCAAGGCCTATGACCTGGACGATGCGCTGGCCTCTCTGGCGCAGGCCGATGCGCGCGGCGCCATCCTGCCCTTCCTCAACGGTCTGGACCATCTGCGCGTGCTGGACGCGCGCTACGGCCGCGCGCGCGTGCTCGGCGGTGTGGCGCACATCGCGGCCACGATCACACCCACCGGCGCGGTCAGGCAGCTCAGCCCGCTGCACCGGCTGACCGTGGGCGCGCGCGATGCGGCGCACGAGGCGCTGGCGCGCGACTTCATCGCACTCTGCGGGCGCGCCCAGTTCGACAGCGCCTACAGCGAGGACATCGAGCAGGTGCTGTGGAACAAGTGGGTGTTCCTGGCCACACTGGCGGGCATGACCACGGCGTGCCAGGGCTCGGTGGGCGAGATCCTGGCCACACCCGAGGGCGAGGCGCTGACGCGGCAGATGTTTGCCGAGTGCTGCGCCGTGGCGCGGGCCCAGGACCATGCGGTGAGCGAGGAGGAACAGGGCAAGGCCCTGGCCATGCTGACGCAAAAGGGCTCGGCCTTCACGGCCTCGATGCTGCGCGATCTGCAGGGCGGGCAGCGCACGGAGCACGAGCACATCCTCGGGGACATGGTGCGCCGCGGGCTGGCCGCGGGCGTGAACGTGGACCTGCTGCGCCTGGCCTGGACGCACATGGCGGTGCGCGCCGCGCAGCGCTGAAGCGCTCAGAGCGATCCGTACTGCGTGCCGCCGGCCACGGGCTGGCTTTCAAGCGGGGCGAGATCGGACTGGTATTCGAGGTCACCCAGGTGCAACGGCGGCGGCTTGACGCCGCGCGCGATGGCCTGCTCGAAGGCGCGCATCTCGTCCTCGCTCACCGGCTCGTGGCGCGAGCTGGGACGCAGCGGGGACGGCCGGGCCGCTGCGGGTGCCGGCGCGGGCGTTGCGGCCGGCCGCGGCCTGGGGGCAACGTCGCTGGCGCGGTAGCCGCGGCCGAAGCTGTTGACCTCCGGGTGGAAACGCCAGTAGATCGAATCGATGCGCACGCCGTACTGGGCGAAGGTGCGCTCGCAGAGGAACCTCTCCACCTCGTTGAAGCGCATCACCTTGCCGCCGCGCCGGGCGACGAAGCCGCTGGCCACGTCGATCACCACCATGAAGCGGTGCTGACGCTCGTCCAGGCCCACCGCCTTGAACTTGTACATGCCGGAGATGATTTCGAGCAGCAGCAGGTTGTCGCGCACGGACTGGTAGACCATCTCGCGGCGCAGCTGCTTGCGCTCGTCCAGCGTCATGCGCCGCGGACCGCCGAGGTCGGTCAGCGGTCCGGTCCCGAAAGGTGTGGGTGGCTGCGGTGTGGTTTTCTGCTTGAAGAGGCCGAACATGTCAGGGCGGTAGGAATGCCGGGACCAGGCTCGACAGCCTGGGGAGGTGCCGGTGTTTCTGCTCCCTGTACGCGGTCACTCAGGCGTGAAGATACACGGCTTTCTGTACACGCTGACAGAAAGAGTGTTTCAAGTCATTTCGAAAGCGACTGCACCAGCGCCACCGACTTGACCTGCACCCAGGCCGCAGTGCCTGGCTGCAGGCCCAGATCCGCATAGGCACGGCGCGTGATGCGCACGAGCAGCAGCGAAGCGCCGCAGCGCACGCGCACCAGCACCTGAGAGGGATGGGCATCCGGGGCGACCGATTCGATCTCGCAGGGAAAGTGGTTCTGGATGCTGGTCTGCTGCGGCTCGACCGTGGTGAGCGAGACGTCGCGCGCGAGCACGCGCAGGCGTACGGACTGGCCGAGGGGCACGCCGCAGTCGCGCAGCCAGAGACTGCCGCCGTCGAAGCTCACACGCACCAGCTGCCAGCGCGCATCGCGCTCGGCCACGACGCCGGCCAGCAGCGCACCCATGTCCTCGCCCACGACCACGGGGCTGTCGATGGCGGCCAGCACCTCCTGCACGGCGCCCTCGGCCCGGACACGGCCGCGCTCGAGCACCACCAGATGGTCGGCCAGGCGCGAGAGCTCGTCGGCCGAATGGGTGACGTAGAGCATGGGGATGCGCAGCTCGTCGCGCATGCGCTCCAGCCAGGGCAGGATGTCCTGGCGGCGCGGCGCGTCGAGCGCGGCCATGGGCTCATCCAGCAGCAGCAGGCGCGGACTGGTGGCCAGCGCGCGTGCAATCGCCACACGCTGGCGCTCGCCGCCCGAGAGCTGGTGGGTGCGGCGCCCGAGCAGATCGCCGATGCCCAGCAGCTGCACGGCGGTGTGCAGCGTGAGCTCGGCACCGGGCGCGCGGGCGCGGCGCAGGCCGTAGTGCAGGTTGGCCCGCACATCGAGATGGTCGAAGAGGCTGGCTTCCTGGAACACATAGCCCAGGGCGCGCCGGTGGGTGGGCAGGAAGATGCCGGTGGCATCGTCCTGCCAGACCTCGCCGGCCACGACCACGCGCGCCGCGCGCGCACGCTCCAGCCCGGCCACGCAGCGCAGCACGCTGGTCTTGCCCGAGCCGGAGGCACCGAAGAGCACGGTGATGCCGCGCGCGGGCAGCTGCAGGTCGACCTGCAGGTCGAAGTCGGCCCGCGGCAGCGTGAGGCGGACCTGGAACTCGTCACTCATGTGAGCACCCGCGTATCGCTGCGCCGCAGCCAGGCCAGCGCCAGCAGCACCACAAAACTGAACAGCAGCATGCCGCCGGCCAGCCAGTGGGCCTCGGCGTACTCCATGGCTTCGACATGGCCGTAGATCTGGGTCGACACTACGCGCGTAACGCCGGGGATGTTGCCGCCGATCATGAGCACCACACCGAACTCGCCCACGGTGTGCGCAAAGCTCAGGATGGCGGCGGTGAGCAGACCGCCACGGGCCTGCGGCAGGGCCACGGTGAAGAAGGCATCGAGTGGCGAGGCGCGCAGGGTGGCCGCCACTTCCAGCGGCCGCGGACCCAGGGCCTCGAAGGCGTGCTGCAGGGGCTGCACCGCGAAAGGCAGCGAGAAGACGATGGAGCCGATCAGCAGGCCCGTGAAGGTGAAGGACAGCACGCCCCAGCCCAGCGCCTGGGTCAGCTGGCCCAGCGGACCATGTGGCCCCAGGGCCACGAGCAGATAGAAACCCAGCACCGAGGGCGGCAGCACCAGCGGCAGCGTGACCAGTGCGCTGACGGGCGCGCGCCAGCGCGAGGCCGTGCCCGCCAGCCACCAGGCCAGCGGCGTGGCGATGAACAGCAGCAGCACGGTGGTCAGCGCGGCCAGCTCGACGGTGAGCCAGATGGCCTGCCAGGCTTCAGCGGATAGGGACATGAGGCGTGATGACGAACAGAGGCCAAGGATAACGGTACCGGCTCAGAACTCGTAGCCGTAGGCCTCGATGATGGCGCGCGCCTTGTCGCCGCGCAGGTACTGGAGCAGTGCCTTGGCTGCGGCCTTGTCCTTGCCCCTGTTGAGCAGGATGGCGTCCTGACGGATGGGGGTGTACAGCGTGGCTGGTACCAGCCAGGCCGAGCCCTCCTTGAGCTTGCCGTCGGCCCAGACCTGGGACAGGGCGACGAAGCCCAGCTGGGCGTTTTCGGTGGCGACGAACTGCCAGGTCTGGGCGATGTTCTCGCCCTGCACGAACTTGGGGCGCAAGGCGTCGATCACGCCGAGTTTCGTCATGGTCTCGATGGCGGCAGCGCCGTAGGGGGCCAGCCTGGGATCGGCCAGCGCGAGCTTGTCGAACCTGCCGCTCCTGAGCACGTCGCCCTTATCGTCCACCAGCGTCGGCTGTTTGCTCCACAGCACGAGCTTGCCGATGGCGTAGGTGAAACGGCCGCCGCCCTGCCCTTCACGCTCAAGCCTGGTGGGGGTTTCATCGTCCGCCGCCAGCAGCACATCAAAGGGCGCGCCGTTACGGATCTGGGCGTAGAAGCGGCCGGTGGAGCCGAAGGCCAACCGGGCCTTGTGGCCGGTGTCGGCCTCGAACAGCGGGGCGATCTTCTGCATGGGCGCCGTGAAGTTGGCGGCGACGGCCACCTGCACTTCGGCGGCCTGTACGGCCGTACCTGCCACCCAGGCGCATGCGGCCACGGCCGAAATCCAGAAACCTTGCATCATCAACTCCACCCTATGCGTCTGCGGAATGGCGGAACTGTAGCCTTGGCCGGGCGGGCTGGCACGTCCCTGCCGGAATAACCGAGGGTCGCTGCGTTGCGTTCAACACACCGTACAGACCTCGATCGCGCGCTGGCTGGCGTCGCGGGTGTGCTCCATCAGGTAATCGAGAAAGACGCGGGTACGCTGGGGGATGAACTTGCGTGATGGCAGCGCTGCGTACATGGTCAGGCGGCCCGTGATCCAGGGGTTGAGCACGCGCACCAGATCGCCACGCGTGAGGTAAGGCGCCACGACCTCCACCGAAACCGAGGTGATGCCCGCGCCGTCGAGCACGGCCCGCAGCAGGGTATCGGTGTGGTTGGCCGCGACCACAGGACGGGCCTCGATCTCTTCGGCCGCCTCGGGTGCCTCGGGGCGCCACAGACGCCAGGGCCGGGCCCGCCCCTGGGGCGCCTTGAGACGCAGACAGTCATGCTCAGCCAGCGCCGCCGGCGTCTGCGGCAGACCGCGGCGCTGCACATAGGCGGGCGAGGCGACGAGGATGGCCTCGGACTCGATGATCTTGCGCGCCACGATGTCGCCATTGAAGCTGCTGTCGGCGCCCATCAGGGTGATGTCGAAATCCTCCACCGGCGGCTCGGACAGGTTCTCGACCTCGATGTCGAGCACGATGTGAGGGTAGAGCTGCCGGAAACCGGCGAGCATGGGGGCGATCACGTAGGAGGCCAGCACAGGCGGCGCATGAAGGCGCAGGGTGCCGCTGAGTTCCTGGGTGTAGGTGCTGACCAGTTCGTCGGCCTCCTCGATGTCCTGCAGGATGTTGCGCACCCGGTTCAGGTAAGCCTGGCCCGCGTCGGTGAGCGCCAGGCGGCGCGTCGAACGCTGCAGCAGCCGCGTGCCCAGACGGTCTTCGAGATCGGCCACCAGGCGGCTAACCATGGGCGGCGACATGTCCAGCGCACGGGCGGCGGCGGCAAATCCGCCCTCGTCCACCACGCGCTGGAACACTTTCATTGATTGCAGACGGTCCATAGGGTGCCTGGGTTGGGTCGAATATTGTTTCTTATAAAGAAACGATACAGGTACGAATTGGCTATTTATCTTGGTCGGATGAAATTTTACAGTTCATCCCATCGATGCCAGCGCTGCAAAGAGCGGTGTCGACGGGATCCCGGCCCACCCACAAGGCTGGCCGCGGATCGAATCTTGTTCACCCGAAGGAATCCTCATCATGAACCGCACTCTCGCTTCCGCCCTTGCCGTTTCCGTCCTCGCCCTCGCCGCCGGTCAAGCCCTGGCCGCCGAGAAGACCCGCGAACAGGTCACGGCCGAGTATCTGGAAGCCGTCCGCACCGGCAACATCGTGGCCGGCATCGACGGCTACGGCAACCAGAAGCTCAACGAGATCTTCCCCGGCAGCTACCCCGCCCAGACCGAAGCCGCAGGCAAGACCCGCGCCGAGGTGAGCGCCGAGTACTTCCGTGCCGTGCGCAACGGCGACATCGTGTCCACCGTGGATGGCTACGGCAACCAGAAGCTCAACGAAGTCTTCCCCGGCAGCTACCCGGCCCAGGCCAAGAGCGCCGGCAAGACCCGTGCAGAAGTGAACGCCGAGCTGACCCAGGCTATTCGCAGCGGCGCGCTGAACCAGCAGACCTTCTACTGATTCGCGCGTGGCCTGCGGGCTGCAAGTAGAGAGGCCGCCCTCGAGGCGGCCTTTTTCTTGCGCAAGAGCGCGCTCAGGCGGCGGCCTGCACGCGGTTGCGGCCACCCTGCTTGGCCGCATAAAGCGCCTGGTCGGCGCGCTGGACCAAGCCCGCGGCGAGTGCGGAGGGATCGTCACCCGGCAGCAGCGCAGCCGCACCCATCGAAACCGTGATGCGCAGCGGCTCGGCCAGCTGCAGCGGCATGCTCTGTGCCGCGATCACGCGCCGGATGCGCTCGGCGGTCTCCAGCGCCGCGGGCAGCGGCGTGCCGGGCAACAGCAGCACGAACTCCTCACCGCCATAGCGCGCCACCACATCGCTGCCACGCAGCTGGGCGCGGATCAGCCGGGCCACGTAGCGCAGCACGGCGTCGCCGGCCGGGTGACCGTGGGTGTCGTTGATGCGCTTGAAGTGGTCCACGTCGAGCAGCAGGCAGACCAGGGGCAGGCCGCTGCGGCGCGCGGCCTGCACTTCCTCCAGACAGCGCGATTCGAAATAGCGGCGGTTGTGCACGCCGGTCAGGCCGCCGGTCAGACCCGCAAGCTTCAGGCGTTCGGTGGCCAGGGCGCTGTCCAGGCAGACGGCCACGAGCGCGGCCAGACGCTCGAGGAAATCGGTGCTGCTGCCGGCGGCGAAGCGCTCCGGGTCGCGGCTGCAGAGGTTGAGGCTGCCGATGCAGGCCCCGCGATGCACCAGGGGCAGCAAGGCCGCACTGGCCGGCGAGACAGGCAGGCTCTCGAACAGCAAAGCCTGGGCTGCGGTCGGCGGACCGAGGCGCGGGCCGACGCTGTCAGCGTAGAGCTGCTGCAACGGCTGCTCGTGGCTCAGCAAGAGCAGCTGCGCGGGCAGGGCCCCACCGCCTTCGCCGAGCACGCGCGCGACCTCGTACTCGGGGTCCACCAGGGCCAGGGTGACAGCGTCGAGTTCGAACAGGGCCGGGTAGTCGACCAGCAGGGTCTGCACCAGCGCGGCCAGCGAGGGGGCGGCTATGACCTTGCGTTCCAGCTGGTCGAAGCGGCGCAGCTTGTCCTGGTTGAGCCGGGCTTCGACGAGCAGCGCATCCAGCTGCTCGCGCAGGCGGCGGTTCTCGGCCTGCAGCAGGCCCACCGAAAAGCGCGGGCTGGCAGACCGCGACTCAGCGCCCGCGGACTCTCTCGACTTCATGCGGCGATGGTAACGCGCGTGGATGACATCGCGGGGCGCAGATCAAACGCGCATCCAGCCGCGCCGCGCCGCATGGTGGGCCGCGATGCCAAAGAGCACGGCCAGGCCCACGTTGACGATGGCGATGGCCGCGGTGGCCAGCAGCACGAAACGGTCAGCCTTTTCCGCGCCGCTGTCGCGGCTGCCCAGGGCCAGCTGCACGCCGGCGAGGAAGAGGATGACGCCCAGCACCGCGGGCGGAAACAGCCGGAACAGCGTGACGATCGAATCGGCCAGGAACAGACCGGCCACCAGCAGCACACCACCCAGGATGATGGACGAGCCGCCCGTGCGCGCGCCGAACTGCACATGCCCGGCCATGCCGCCGGCCCCATGGCACATGGGGATGCCTCCCACCGCGCTTGCGCCCACATTCATCAGGCCGGTGGAGAGTGCCACGGCGCGCGGCGTCACCGGGCGCTCGGGGAAGAGCCGGTTGTTCTCCTCGGTCACGGAGAGGTAGGCGTTGCCGAAGGTCAGCGGCAGCTGCGGCAGGGCCAGCAGCACCAGGCCGGTCCACAGGTCGGCCGCCGAGAGGCTGCTCCAGCTGAAGTCGGGCAGCCTGAAACCGGGGCGCAGGGCCGAGAGTTCGCCCAGCAGCGCCGGCTGCTGCACGCAGGCGATGACCGCGCCCAGCGCCAGCAGGATGAGCATGGCCGGCAGGCGCGAGCGCCCCAGCAGCAGCAAGGTGCCGCCCAGCAGCACGGCCGCCAGCCAGGGACTGGTCGACATCCGCTGCAGGCCTTCGAGCATGAAGCTGAAGCCCAGGCCCATGACCACGCCGAGCAGGGCCGAACGCGGCACCCAGCGACTGAGCCGCTGGGCCCAGCCGGTGGCAGCCAGCAGCAGCCAGATCAGCCCCGTACAGAGCGTGGCGCCGATCACCGCCGCGCCCGTGAGGCCCGAGGCCAGCGCCGCCTGCCCCACCGAGGCCGCGCCGATGGCCTTCATGGGCTGCACCGGAAAGGGCGTGCGGTAGATGGCGCCGACCGCGATCAGCGCGACGCCGAAAGCCAGCAGCATGCCGCCCGGGTCCATGCCGAGCACGGCGATGTAGGCGGCCACGAAGGGCACGAGCGTGCCCAGGTCGCCAAAGGCGCCTGCCCATTCGGAGAGGTCGTAGCGATTGCGCGGCATGGTGCTCAGGGCATCACTGGCCGGCGTTGGGGAAGAAGAGCTGCTCGCCGCCGATCTTGTAGGCGGCAATGGCGTTCTGGCCCGCAGGCGAGACGATCCAGTCGACGAACTTCTGCGCCTCGGCCTGCTTGGCCTGCGGGTGCCTGGCGGGGTTGACCACCATCACACCGTACTGGTTGAAGAGCCGCTGGTCGCCTTCGACGAGGATGGCGAGGTCGGCGCGGTTCTTGAAGTTGAGCCAGGTGCCGCGGTCGGCCAGCAAGTAGGCGCCGCTGGAGGCCGCGATATTGAGCGCCGGGCCCATGCCGCAACCGCACTCCTTGTAGCCGCTGCCCTTGGTGTCCAGGCCGGCCATCTGCCAGAAGCGCAGCTCGGCCGCGTGCGTGCCGCTCCTGTCACCGCGCGAGATGAAGGCGCCGTTGCCAGCGGCGATCTTCTTCATGGCCTCGACGATGTCCTTGCCCTTGGTGGCCAGCGGATCGGCCTTGGGGCCGATGAGCACGAAGTCGTTGTACATCACGGTCTGGCGCTTGAGGCCGAAGCCGTCGGCCACGAACTTCTCCTCGGCCGCCCGGTCGTGCACGAAGACCACGTCAGCATCGCCGCGGCGGCCCATGTCCAGCGCCTGGCCCGTGCCCAGCGCCACGACCTTGATATCGATGCCAGTGGCCTGCTTGAAGGCGGGCAGCAGGTGGGTGAAGAGACCGGACTGCTCGGTCGACGTGGTGGACGACATCACGATGCTTTGGGCGCTGGCGGCCAAGCTGGCGATGGCCAGGGTAGCGCCGAGGGTGGCCTTGAGGATGCGGGACGAAAAAGTGTTCATGCGAGTTCTCCTTTGACAAACAACGCAGCGGCCGGTGAGACGGCCTGCAGTCGCGCCTGGTCGAAAAATCCCTCCACGGGCAGATCGGCCTGCACGCGGCCCTGCTCGAGATAGATGACTCGGGTGGCCAGGCGCTTGACCTGGCCCAGGTTGTGGCTGGCGAAGACCACGGTGACGGGCTGGCCGGCCAGCGTGCGGCTGCGCGCGAAATCGGCGATCAGTTCCTCGACCTCGCGCTTGGCGTGCGGGTCCAGGCTGGCCGTGGGCTCGTCGAGCAGCAGCACCTCGGGACGCAGGGCCCAGGCGCGCGCCATGGCCAGGCGCTGCTGCTGTCCGCCCGAGAGCGTGCGCGCCGGACGGCCGGCGCGCTGGGCCAGGCCCACGCGCTCCAGCGCGGTGATGGCCCGCACCTGGGCCGTGCGCCAGGGCACGCCCCGCAGCCAGAGCGCCAGCGCCACGTTGTTGCGCGCCGAAGTGCGCAGCATGAAGGGGCGCTGGAACAGCATGGCCTGGGCCGCGGCCGGCACCGCCTGCACCTGGCCGGACGTGGGGCGCTGCAGGCCGTGCAGCAGGCGCAGCAGCGTGCTCTTGCCACTGCCGTTGGCACCGACCAGGGCCACGGACTCGCCGGCGCCGATGGACAGGCTCAGGGGGTGCAGGGCCTGCACGGGGCCAAAGGCGACGGCAGCGGACTGCAGGGCGCAGACAGTGGCGCGTGCCGCGGCAACGGGCGGGACGACACTCATGCCAGCGCTCCGCGCGGCTCGCGCCCCATGCTCTCGGCCCGCTCGCGCCAGCGGCGCAGCAGGCCGACGGCGACGTTGAGCAGCAGCACCACGGCCAGCAGGATCAGCCCGAGCGCCAGCGCCAGCGGCAGGTCGCCCTTGCTGGTCTCCAGCGCGATGGCGGTGGTCATCACACGGGTGAAGCCGTCGATGTTGCCGCCAACGATCATCACCGTGCCCACCTCGGAGATGGCGCGGCCGAAGGCCGTGATGACCATGGTCAGCAAGGCGTAACGTTCGTCCCAGGCCAGCAGCAGGCCACGCAGCGCCGTGCCCGCGCCCAGCGACTGCAGCTGCTCGCCATGGCGTGCGTCGGCATCCTCGATGAGCTGGCGCGTGAGCGCCGTAGCCAGCGGCAGCACGAGCAGGGTCTGCGCCACGACCATGGCCTCGAACTGGAACAGCCAGCCCAGGAAGCCCAGCGGACCGGAGCGCGAAAGCAGCAGGTACACCACCAGACCCACGACCACCGCCGGCACGGCGAGAAAGGTGTTGAGCAGGGTCAGCAGGACCTGCCGCCCGGCGAAGCGCGCCACCGCCAGCCAGGCGCCCAGCACCACGCCCAGCGTGCAGGCGAAGAAGCAGGCCGTGGCGCTGACGGCCAGCGAGCGGCCGACGATGGACAGCAGGACCGGGTCGGAGGAAAGAATGAGCTGCAGCGCGGTGGCCGCGCTGTCGGTGAAGGTGGACATCAGAGCGCTTGCAGGAGAGGAAGCAGGAGGTATGTAAAGGGTTCTCGGGTATCGTAGGGACAGGTTTAAACCCCTACCATATGAACCATCGTGCATAAGTTGCAGTTTCACTACACGTTCGCCCCTCCGGCCGCGACGCCGACCGGGCTGATCCGCAACCCCTTGCTGGACCTGCTCCACGCCGTGCAGGAAAGCGGCTCCATCTCCGGTGCGGCGCGCCTGCTCGACCTGTCCTACCGCCACGTCTGGGGTGAGCTCAAGCGCTGGGAGAACGAGCTGGGCAACGAGCTGCTGGTCTGGGAGAAGGGCCAGGCCGCGCGCCTGAGCGAGTTCGGCCACAAGCTGCTGTGGGCCGAGCGCCAGGCCCAGGCGCGGCTGTCACCGCAGATCGAGGCGCTGCGTGCCGATCTGGAGCGCGCCTACGCGGTGGCCTTCGATGACTCGGTGCACATCCTCACGCTCTACGCCAGCCACGACGACGCACTCAGCGCCCTGCGCGCCCATGCGGCGGCCGAGCACCAGCTGCACCTGGACATCCGCTTCATGGGCAGCGTGGACGCGCTGCGCGCGCTCAACGAGGGGCGCTGCGTACTGGCCGGCTTTCACACCGTACAGCAGGCGGGCGCGGGCTCGCTGGGCGAGCAGACCTACAAGCCCCTGCTCAAGCCCGGCCTGCACAAGCTCATCGGTTTTGCCCAGCGCACCCAGGGGCTGATGGTGGCGCGCGGCAATCCGCTGCGCCTGCACAGCCTGCAGCAGCTGACCGACGGGCAGGTGCGCTTCGTCAACCGCGCCCTGGGCACGGGTACGCGCCTGCTGCTCGACGAGCTGCTGGCGCAGCAGCGCATCGCGCGCAGCCGCATCAAGGGCTATCGCCACACCGAACCGTCGCACGCAGCCGTGGCCCAGGCCATCGCGGCCGGCCAGGCCGACGCGGGCCTGGGCATCGAGGCGGCCGCGCGCGCGCGGCCTGGATTTCGTGCCCCTGGTGACGGAGGACTACCACCTGGTCTGCCTGAAGTCCGCGCTCGAGGAACCCGCAGTCCAGGCCCTGTGCCGGGTGCTGCAGAGCCCGGACTGGCCGACGCTGCTGCTGCAGTTGCCCGGGTATCGGCCGGCGGCGCAGATGGGCCAGGTGCTGGCCATGAGCCGCCTGCTGGCCTGGTGGCGATACCGGGGTGAGAAGAAGCCGAAGGCGACAGGCCGCCCGGGACGCGCCCGGTCGCGTCAGAGCGCGCAGGAACGAAAGCCGCAGAAGATGTCGTCGCGACCCGGCAGGTAGAAGTTGCGGTATTTGGGCGACTTCATGCGCCGGCGCGTGGCCAGCGAGGCGCCGCGCAGCACCTTGTGGGTGCCGAACCAGGGTTCGGAGTAGTCACGGTAGGGATCGGCCTGGAAGCCGGGGTAGCCATGGAAGGTGGTCCCGGTCCACTCCCAGACATCACCCCAGCGAAAACCGCGGTTCGCGGCCTGATGCGCGGCGACCTCCCACTCCACCTCGGTGGGCAGGCGCCGGCCGGCCCAGCGGCACCAGGCATCGGCCTCCCACCAGCTCAGGTGCATCACGGGCGACCAGCCGGCCACACGCACGGTGTGGCCGAACCAGCGCTGCAGCACGCCGCCCTGCCCGCCCGCGCGCGCCAGGCCGATCTGCTCGACATGGCGCGGGGCGCGCCGGCCCTCGTCACCCTGCGCCTGCTGTTGCAGCCACTCCCAGCCCGCGGGCAGCCAGAGCTCGGGGCGGTCGTAGCCGCCGTCGGCGACGAACTCGACGTACTGCGTCCAGCTCACGGGCTGGGCGTCGATCTCGAATTCGGGCACGGCCACCTCGTGCGCCGGGCGCTCATTGTCGAAGGTGTAACCCGCCCCCGCGTCCAGCCCCAGGCGCCAGCGCGTGGCCGGCACCCACAGCGGCTCGCGCACGAGGCCGGGCGCAGGCAGCGGCAGCTTCAGACGCAGGCCCAGGGTCTGGGCCATGTAGATGAAGGCCTCGCCATGCATGTCCTCGTGGAACAGGGCCAGGCGATAGAAATAGAGGGCATCGTCCTCGTCCGGCGTCTTGGCCAGAAGCTCGAGCGTGGACTCCAGCGTGGTCAGCAGGTAGGCCTTGATGTCGCCCAGCGGGGGCAGGGACAGGGCCCAGCGCCGGTCGTGCGGCATGCGGCTCGAATCCCACCAGAAATCGGCCTGCGGCTGAACCGAGGCCAGGGGGGTGGCGTTGGGGTCGGCGCGCGGGCCCTGGTGGCGCTGCAGGTTACGGCCGATCCACCGCTCCTGGAACCAGCCGATATGACCAAGCTCCCACAGCGGCGGGTTGAGCTCGGGCAGGCAGGGGAAATCGACGCCCTGCCCCTCCATGGCCTTCTGGTACTCGCCGATCAGGAACAGGGTGTGATTGCGCGCGTCCATCAGCGCCAGACTCAGCAAATCCCGACCGGCCTTGCGCAGATCGGCCTGGTCGAGCCGGGAGAAGGAGGGCACGGGCAGTTCGTAGGCCATGGGGCCCATTATTCCGCGCCCCGGGCCCGGTGTCGACCTGAACGCCAGCTGACCTGGCGGCGTCTGTGTCCAAAGAACGACCTACGTGTTTACACCGGGAGAGGCGGCATACCCCCCTCCTTTAAAATCGTCGGATTTTGCCGGGTGGCCCGGCCGGCCATGCCCTACCCGGAATGGCGGTCGCGCCCCGGCAGCACCGGACGACCCCTTTCTGGAGCCAGCATGCAGCGACTCATACAACTTTCCAGGCTGATCGACGGACTGAGCACCCGCATCGGCCGCCTCACGATGTGGCTGATCCTGGCCACCACCCTGATCAGTGCCGGCAACGCCATCGTGCGCAAGGCCTTCAGCACCAGCTCCAACGCCCTGCTCGAGATCCAGTGGTACCTGTTCGCCGCCGTATTCATGCTGGGTGCAGGCTACGGTTTCCTGAAGAACTCGCACGTGCGCATCGACTTCGTCTCCGCCCGCCTGTCCGCGCGCACCCGCAACTGGATCGATGTGGGCGGCATCGTGCTGGTGCTCATTCCCTTCTGCCTGATCTGCATCGCCTTGAGCTGGCCGATGTTCGTGCAGGCCTGGGATTCGGGTGAGATGTCGGGCAACGCCGGTGGCCTGATCCGCTGGCCGGTCTATGCCCTGATGCCCCTGGGCTTCGGCCTGCTGCTGCTGCAGGCCCTGTCGGAGCTGCTCAAGCGCGTGCTCTTCCTGCGCGGCCTGGGCCCGGACAGCCTGGCCGACGCCGAACACAAGACGGACGAACAGAAACATCTTGAAGAGCTCGAGGCCATCGCCGCGCGCAAGCTGGCCGGAGACAAGTGATCATGGAATTCCTGACCCAGAACTTCGTACCCGTCATGTTCGTGGGCCTGCTGGCCCTACTGCTGACGGGTTTCCCCGTGGCCTTCGCCCTGGCCGCCACCGGCCTGGGCTTCGGCTTCATCGGCATGGAGCTCGGCCTCTTCCCGGCCACCATGTTCCAGGCCCTGCCGCTGCGCATCTTCGGCATCATGCAGAACGACACGCTGCTGGCCATCCCCTTCTTCACCTTCATGGGCATCATCCTGGAACGCTCGGGCATGGCGGAAGACCTGCTAGAGACCGTGGGCCAGGTCTTCGGTCCGCTGCGCGGCGGCCTGGCCATCGCGGTGATCCTGGTGGGCGCGCTGCTCGCTGCGACCACCGGCGTGGTGGCTGCCGCAGTGATCTCCATGGGCCTGATCTCGCTGCCCATCATGCTGCGCTACGGTTACAGCCGCACCGTGGCCATGGGC
Source organism: Burkholderiaceae bacterium (assembly GCA_019745555.1). Taxonomy (GTDB): domain Bacteria; phylum Pseudomonadota; class Gammaproteobacteria; order Burkholderiales; family Burkholderiaceae_C; genus Hylemonella. The sequence goes on from JAIESX010000039.1 coordinate 21,499, forward strand.
GCCATCACCGCCTCGGGCACGCTGGCCCAGGCCATCCCGCCTTCCCTGGTGCTCATCGTGCTGGCCGACCAGCTGGGCCGCTCGGTGGGCGATATGTACGCCGGCGCACTCATCCCGGGCCTGATGCTGGTGGGCATGTACATCCTGTTCGTGGTCGTGGTGGCGCTGTTCAAGCCGTCCATGGTGCCGGCCCTGCCGCCCGAGGCACGCATCTACCGTGAGCCCGGCGGCAGCTCGGGCCACCGCTCGCTGGGCGTGCTCGTCCTGATCTGCGCCGCCGTGGGCTGGGCCTGGTCGCGCGTTCACAACGACCTTATGACGTCCTGGCTGGAGCGCAACGTGCCCTCGCCCGGCGACGAGATCCTGATCATGTCCATGACCCTGGCCTCGCTGACCGGCCTGGCGCTGGCGCTGGTCAACCGCGTCACCAAGCTGGGCCTGCTCTCGCGCCTGGCCGAGCAGGTGACCTTTGTGCTGATGCCGCCGCTGATCCTGATCTTCCTGGTGCTGGGCACCATCTTCCTGGGCGTGGCCACGCCCACCGAAGGCGGCGCCATGGGTGCCGTGGGCGCGCTGGTCATGGCCCTGGGCAAGAAGCGCCTGGACAAGAGCCTGCTCAAGCAGGCCCTGGACAACACGGCCAAGCTCTCGAGCTTCGTGCTCTTCATCCTGATCGGCTCCACGGTCTTCAGCTTCACCTTCAACGCGGCCGATGGCCACATCTGGGTCGAGCACCTGTTCGACAAAGTCCCGGGCGGCGTGATCGGCTTCCTGATCGTGGTGAACATCCTGGTCTTCATCCTGGGCTGCTTCATCGACTTCTTCGAGATCGCCTTCATCGTGATCCCCTTGCTGGCGCCGGTGGCCGAGAAGATGGGCATCGACCTGATCTGGTTCGGCGTGATCATCGCCATGAACCTGCAGACCTCCTTCCTGACGCCGCCCTTCGGCTTTGCGCTGTTCTACCTGCGCAGCGTGGCGCCCAAGAAGGACTACACCGACCGCGTCACGGGCCAGGCCATCCCGGCCGTGACCACGGGCCAGATCTACAAGGGCTCGATCGCCTTCATCCTGATCCAGCTCTTCATGGTGGGCATGATCATGGCCTTCCCCGGCCTGGTGACGGGCAATATCGACAAGGGGCAGAGCCTCTCGGACACCGAGGTGATGCAGCAGCTCGACATCCGTCCGCCCGAGGACGATGCGGACGAAGAGGGTGCCGACGGCCCGGGCGCGGACGGCAAGGAGGAGGAGTTGCGTCCGCCCGAGGACGAGGGCCAGACCGAGGAAGACCCGATGAAAGCCCTGCAGGAGGCGATCCGGAAGGACCGCAAGTAGCCCCTCCCCCATCCCTCCCTCAGCAGCCCCGCCCCGGCGGGGCTTTTTTGTGGCCGCTGGAGCCGGGGCCATGCGTCTGACGGCACCAGACAGAAAAAACCCCGCCGTGGCGGGGTTGGTTGCAGGCGGTGTGCGCCAGGCTCAGAGCTTCTGGCCCTGCATATAGCTGTCGAAGCGCGCCTCGGTGAAGCGGAACCACAGATTGGACTCGCGACGGAAATTGGAATAGTCCGCATAGACCTTCTTCCAGTTCGGGTTCTTCGCGCTGAGCTCGGAGTACAGGGCCATGGACTCCTTGAAAGCCAGGTCCAGCACCGCCTTGGGGAAGACCACGAGCTTGGTCTTGGCGGCCACGAGCTGTTTGAGCGCTTCGGGGTTGCGGGCGTCGTAGCGGGCCTGCATCACGGTGTGGGCGTGGGAGGCCGCGGCTTCGACGATGGCCTTGTTCTCGGCGCTCAGGCTGTCATAGGCCTTGTTGTTGATGTAGAGGTCCAGCTGCGGACCGCCTTCCCACCAGCCGGGGTAGTGGTAGAAGGGCGCGACCTTGTAGAAGCCCAGCTTCTGGTCGTCATACGGCCCCACCCACTCGGCGGCATCCAGCGTGCCCTTTTCTAGCGCCTGGTAGATCTCGCCGCCGGGGATGTTCTGCGGCACGCCGCCCATGCGCTCGACCACCTTGCCGGCAAAGCCGCCGACGCGGAACTTCAGGCCCTTCATGTCGGCCACGGTCTTGATCTGCTTGCGGTACCAGCCGCCCATCTGCGCACCGGTGTTGCCCATGGGGAAGCTGACGATGTTGTAGTTGGCGTAGAACTCGCGCATGAGCTTGAGGCCGTTGCCCTCGTACATCCAGGCCGTCATCTGGCGGCTGTTGAGACCGAAGGGGATGGCGCAGGCCAGTGCGAAAGTCTCGTCCTTGCCGAAGAAGTAATAGGGTGCGGTGTGGGCCATCTCGACCGTGCCGTTCTGCACCGCGTCGACCACGCCGAAGGGCGGCACCAGCTCGCCGCCAGGGTGGACCGAGATCTCGAACTTGCCGCCCGACATCTCCCTGACCTTCTTCGAGAACACCTCGGCTGCGCCGTAGATGGTGTCCAGGGCCTTCGGGAAGCTCGAGGCCAGACGCCAGCGGATGGCGGTCTGGGCATGCACGGCGGGCGCGGCACCGGCAGCAAGTACACCGGCGATACCGGCGCGCTTCATGAGGGAACGACGGTCCATGGTTGTCTCCTGTGAGGATGTTGAGGTGGGCGCGATTCTGGGCGCCGCTCCAACGCGACAACATCAGGGCTTACCCCTGTTAGGCACCTTGCGTGGTATGCACGCCAAAAAAGAACGGGCCCGCAGGCCCGTTCCGTATGCACATTGTCGTCCGGCTTACAGTTTCACGCTCGTCATGTAGCTGTTGAAACGGTACTCGGAGAAACGCTCCCACAGGATCTGGTCGCGCTGGAAGGCGCGCATGTCCTGGTGGATCTTCTTGAACTCGGGCGACTTGGCCTCGTGGTCGGCGAAGACTTCCATGGCGGCCTTGAAGCCGGCGTCCATCACGGCCTTGGGGAAGGGCTTGAGCTTGGTGCCAGCAGCCACGAGGCGCTTGATGGCCTCGGGGTTCTTGGCATCGTACTTGGCCGTCATGTCACGTGCGGCCACGGCGGTGGCGGCATCGACGATGGCCTGGAATTCGGGACTCAGCGCAGCGTAAGCCTTCTTGTTGATGAAGAACTCGAGCTCGGCGCCACCCTCCCACCAGCCGGGGTAGTAGTAGAACGGGGCCACCTTGTTGAAGCCCAGCTTCTGGTCGTCGTAGGGGCCGACGAACTCGGTCGCATCCAGCGTGCCCTTCTCGAGCGCCTGGTAGACCTCGCCGGCCGGCATGTTCTGGGCCACCACGCCGAGCTTGGCCATGGTCTCGCCGAACAGGCCGCCACCCAGACGCATCTTCAGACCCTTGAGATCATTGACGCCCTTGATCTCCTTGCGGTACCAGCCACCCATCTGGGTGCCGGTGTTACCGGCGCTGCGGCTCTTGATGTTGTACTGGTCGAGGAACTCGTCGAACAGCTTGCGGCCGTTGCCGTGCTCCATCCAGGCGTCCATCTGGCGTGCGCTCAGGCCGAAGGGCACGGCACAGCCGAAGGCGAAGATGGGGCTCTTGCCCGTGAAGTAGTAAGGCGCAGTCTGGGCCATCTCGACGGTACCGTTCTGCAGCGCGTCCACCACGCCGAAGGCGGGCATCAGTTCGCCGGCCGGGTGCACGGAGACCTCGAACTTGCCACCGGACAGGGCCTTGACGGTCTGCGAAAACTTCTCGGCGCTGCCGAAGATGGTGTCGAGCGACTTGGGAAAGCTCGACGCGAGGCGCCAGCGCACAGCGGCCTGGGCGTGCACGGCCGGCGCGACACCGGCGGCGAGAACGCCGGCGATACCGGCCTGCTTGATGAGGGAACGACGATCCATGGTCCTAGACTCCTTTGGTAATTCATATCCATCCCGCCCACAGTCGACGGGAAGCCTGCAAGTGTAGCCTCTCGCGAACAGGCCACCGAGCCAACCCCTGGCCGCCTGCGCCTTTTGGGGTACCATTCAACGCGACCCCGGAGCGGCGTGCGGCCTCAGACCTGCGCATGCGCTCCCGGCCACTCACCACCCCCGGGCGTTCGATGACCACCGTCGTTTTCGCAGATCTGGTCGGCAGCACCAGCCTATTCGAGCAGCTGGGAGACGAAGCAGCATCCCGGTTCGTCTCCCAGCTCATGGGCACGCTCGGCGAGATCTTCGGCGAGCACCAGGGTCGCGTCGTCAAGGTGCTGGGCGACGGCCTCTTCGTGGTCTTCGAGCAGGAGGGCCAGGCACTGGCCGCCTGCATCCATGTCCAGAACCATCTGCGGGAACATCCGGTGCGCCCGGGCGGCAGCGGTACACCGGTGGAGCTGCAAATCGGCATCGACAGCGGCGAGGTGGTGGAGATCGAGGGCGACTGCTTCGGCGACACCGTCAACTCTGCCGCCCGGCTGGCGGACCTGGCCGGGGCCTCGCAGATCCTCACGACCCAGAGCGTCTGGGACGCCGTCTTCCCCGTGCAGCGCACCGCATTGCGCAGCATGGGCCCCATGTACCTGCGCGGCAAGACCGAATCCAGCCATGTCTACCGCGTCGAATGGCGTGCCGGCCAGGATGGGGAGGCCACCATGATCGGGCGCTCGGCCGTCCTGCCCCAGGGCGAGGAGTGCCTGGAGCTGCGCTTGGGCGAGCAGCTGCTGCGCATGGACGCCAGGACCGGCAAGCTCTCGCTGGGCCGCTCGACGGACGCGGCCCTGCAGGTCAACGACCCGCGCGTCTCCCGCCTGCACGCCACGCTGGAATGGCGCGGCGGCCAGTTCGTGGTGAGCGACGCGTCGAGCTTCGGCACCTGGGTCTACCTGGGCAACCAGAGCGAGGCCATCGTGCTGCGGCGCACCGAGTGTGCGCTGGTCGGCAGCGGCACCATCGTGCCGGGCTGCGCCCGCGTGGACGAGAACGCGCCTCTGATCGCCTTCGCGGTCAAGGCCCGGGGTGACGGCGCATGAGCCAGAAGAGACTCGGACGCTACGAACTGATCCGGGTCCTGGGCAAGGGCGCCATGGGTCTGGTCTACGAGGGCCGTGATCCCAATCTGGACCGGCGCGTGGCCATCAAGACCATCAAGGTCGAGAACCTCACGGACGAGGAAGCGGCCGAGTACGAGATCCGTTTCCGCACCGAGGCGCGCTCCGCCGCACGGCTGCAGCACCCGCACATCGTCAGCGTCTACGACTCCGACCGCGACGGCGACATCGCCTACCTGGTCATGGAGTTCATCCAGGGCCAGGACCTCAAGCACCACCTCGACCACGGTCAGCGCTACACACTGCGACAGGCCGTGAGCATCATGAGCGACCTGCTGGCCGCCCTGGACTACGCGCACCAGCAGGGTGTGGTGCACCGCGACATCAAGCCGGCCAATCTGCTGCTCGAGGCCGACGGCCGCGTCAAGCTCACCGACTTCGGCGTCGCGCGCATCCAGGATTCGGGCGAGGCCACACGTACCAAGGGCACCATGGTGGGCACGCTCAAGTACATGTCGCCCGAGCAGGTGCACGGCCTGCCCATCGACGCGCGCTCGGACCTGTTCTCGGCCGGTATCGTGCTCTACCAGCTGCTGACCGGCACGCGACCCTTCGACGGCACGGGTGACTACGACATCATCCAGAAGATCGTCGGACAGGCACCGCCGGCGCCGACCAGCCTCAATCCGCAGCTGCCCGCGGCCATCGACGACGTCATTACGCGAGCCCTGGCCAAGTCACGCGAGGACCGCTACACCAGCGCGCAGGAATTCAGCACCGCCCTGCAGGCTGCCGCCGGCCTAGCCACCGATCCCACGATCACCCCGCCACGCAGCAGCGCGCGCAGCCCCGAGAGCTCGACCTGGACCTCGACCATGATCAGGGGCGAATCGCTGGTCAGCACGAGCTCGGGCACCTCCGGCAGCATCACCAGCCTGCCCGGCTCGACCGTCACGCAGGAGGTCGAGCTGCTCTACTGGAAGGAGATCAAGGACTCGCTGGAGATCGAGGACTTCCGCGCCTTCCTGCTCAAGTTTCCCACGGGCATCTATGCCGACCTGGCCCGGCGACGCATCAAACGCTTGCAGCACCCGGACGGCGAGCCCGGCGCTTCGCGTTCGGGCACCGGCACACGACTGAGCGTGGCCACGCCCTCGGGCCCGGACGATCCCACGATGAAGATCGCCCCGTCCACACCGCAGTCAGCGGCGCCGGACGAGGAAGCCACGCGCATGCTGCCGCCGCGCACCGCCTCGGCCCCCGAGGAAGCAGCGGCCGGGACGGGCGCTGCACCGGCGTCACAGGGTCGACAGCGCCAGGTCTGGATGCTGGGCGGCGCCGCGGTTGTGGTGCTGGCATTGGGGGGCATCTATCTGGGCAGCTCGGGCTCCTCGGCCACCGCCCCCCCGGCCCCACTCCGCAGGGCACGGCAGCCGACAGCACGGCTCACCGGACAGAGGGCGCCAGGGACAAGGCCGCGTCCTCCAGCCAGGCCCAGCCGGTGCAGCCTGCCAAGGTCAAGCCCAGGACGACGACTGCCGAGTCCAAGCCCCCTGCCAAGGCGTCGTCACCGGCGGCCAGCCCTCTGCTGGTGCCCCAGCCCAAGCCCGCGGTGACGCCGGGCGAGCCTCGCGCCGCAAGCCGGCCAGGGACGAGCACCCAGGACCCGGAGAAAGCCTGTGAAGGGCGTGTGCTGTTCAGCTATCTGAATTGCGTGAGAGAACAATGCGCCAAGCCCGCCTTTGCACAGCATCGCGTGTGCGTGGAGCACCGCGAGATGGAACAGCGCAATCAGCAGCCCTCGCTGTGAAGCGCAGCTGAGCGAAACCGTTCGATCAGGACGGCACGTCAGCCGACGACTTTGAGCGCGGGCTTGCCCTGGGCACAGAGCGCGGGGTAGCGCTGCTCGATGGCCATCTGGATGCCGGCCGCGTCCAGGCCCTGCAGGGCCAGCAGCCGGGCCGGGTCACCATGCTCGATGAAGACATCGGGCAGGCCCAGCTGCAACACGGGTCTGAGCACGCCCGCAGCCTGCAGCGCCTCGAGCACTGCACTGCCCGCGCCGCCCATGACGGCGCCCTCTTCCACGGTGACCAGGGCCTCGTGGTTTGCCGCAACCTGGAGCAGCAACTCGGTGTCCAGCGGCTTGGCCCAGCGCATGTTCACCACGGTGGCCCCGAGCTTCTCGGCCGCTGCCAGCGCGGGGTAGAGCAAGGTGCCGAAGGCCAGGATGGCGATGCCCTGGCCCTGGCGACGCAGCTCGCCCTTGCCATAGGGCAGCCCCTCCAGTCCGGCCTCGGTGGCCACGCCCACACCGGCACCGCGCGGGTAACGCACGGCCACCGGATGGTTCCGGGCGTAGGCCGCGCTCAGCAGCTGGCGGCATTCGCGCTCGTCGGCCGGGCAAGCCACGGCCATATTGGGGATGCAGCGCAGGTAGGCGATGTCGTAGTTGCCCGCATGCGTGGCGCCGTCGGCACCCACCAGACCGGCACGGTCGAGCGCAAAGACCACGGGCAGGTTCTGCAAGGCCACATCGTGGATCAGCTGGTCATAGCCACGCTGCAGAAAGGTGGAGTAGATCGCCACCACAGGCTTGAGTCCTTCGCAGGCCAGACCGGCGGCCAGCGTGACGGCATGCTGCTCGGCAATGCCCACGTCGTAGTAGCGGCCGGGGAAGCGCTGGTGGAACTCCACCATGCCCGAGCCCTCGCGCATGGCCGGCGTGATGCCCACGAGGCGCGGATCATGGTCGGCCATGTCGCACAGCCACTGGCCGAAGACCTGGGTGAAGGTCTGCTTGGGCGGTGTGGCCGGCTTGACCAGGCCCACGGCCGGGTCGAACTTGCCCGGGCCGTGGTAGGCCACGGGATCAGCCTCGGCCAGCTTGTAGCCCTGGCCCTTCTTCGTGACCACGTGCAGGAACTGCGGACCCTGGAGCTGCCGGATGTTCTCCAGCGTGGGGATCAGCGAGTCGAGGTCGTGGCCATCGATGGGGCCGATGTAGTTGAAGCCGAACTTCTCAAACAGCGTGGCCGGCACGACCATGCCCTTGGCATGTTCCTCGAAGCGCTTGGCCAGCTCGAACAGCGGCGGCGCACCCTTGAGCACGGTCTTGCCCACCTGTTTGGCCGCGGCGTAGAAGCGCCCGCTCATAAGCTGGGCCAGGTAACGGTTGAGCGCGCCCACGGGCGGGCTGATGGACATGTCGTTGTCGTTGAGGATGACCAGCAGCTTGCAGTCCTCGACGCCACCATGGTTCAGCGCCTCGAAGGCCATGCCGGCCGTCATGGCGCCGTCGCCGATCACGGCGATGGCGTGCCGGTCCTCGCCCTTCTGGCGCGCGGCCAGGGCCATGCCCAGCGCGGCGGAGATGGAAGTGCTGCTGTGCGCGGTGCCGAAGGCGTCGTAAGGGCTCTCGCTGCGTTGCGGAAAGCCGCTGATGCCGCCGAGCTGGCGCAGCGTGGCCATGCGCTCGCGCCGGCCCGTGAGGATCTTGTGCGGATAGGTCTGGTGGCCCACGTCCCAGACCAACCGGTCCTGCGGCGTGTTGAAGACGTAGTGCAGCGCCACCGTGAGCTCCACGGTGCCGAGGTTGGAGCTCAGGTGCCCGCCGGTCTTCGAGACGCTCTCCAGCACGAAGGCGCGCAGCTCATCGGCCAGGGCGCCGAGCTGGGCCCGCGGCAGCTGGCGCAGATCGGCCGGGTCGTTGATGGTCTGCAGCAGGGGATAGGAAGCAGTCGTCATGCTCAACTCGGTCAGCTTGCGCGGTGGATCACCATATCGGCCAGCGCGCGCAGGGCGCGCGTGTCGGCCAGGCCGCTGGCGTCGAGCGCAGCGACGGCCTGGACATGCAGCTCCTGCGCATAGGCGCGGGAGCGCTCGAGGCCGAGGATGGAGACATAGGTGGGCTTGTCCTGCTTGGCGTCCTTGCCGGCGGTCTTGCCCAGGGTGGCGGAATCGGCGGTGACGTCGAGGATGTCGTCCACCACCTGGAAGGCCAGGCCGAGCGCGGCGCCGTAATCGGACAGCGCAGCATGCTGGTCCGCGCTCACCTCACCACAGGCCGCGCCCATGAGCACGCTGCCCTGCAGCAAGGCACCGGTCTTGCAGCGGTGCATGCGGCGCAGCTGCTCCTCGTCGAGCTTGAGGCCCACACTGGCCAGGTCGATGGCCTGGCCGCCGGCCATGCCCGCACTGCCCGCAGCGTGCGCGAGCAGACGGCACAGGCGGGCCTGCATGGCCTCGGGCACGCCGTCGTCGGCAGGCACCAGCAACTCGAAGGCCAGGGCCTGCAACGCGTCGCCCGCGAGCAGGGCACCGGCCTCGCCAAACTTCACATGCACCGTGGGCTTGCCCCGGCGCAGCACGTCGTTGTCCATGCAGGGCATGTCGTCGTGCACCAGGGAATAGGCATGGATCAGCTCGACGGCGCAGGCCGCACGCAGCGCCGCACGTGCGTTGCCGCCGACGGCCTCGCTGGCAGCGAGCACCAGCAGCGGACGCAGGCGCTTGCCGCCGTCGAGCACGGCGTAACGCATGGCCTCACCCAGGTCCACCGGCGCATCCACACCCACCCACGACTCGAGCGCGCGCTCGACACGCGCCAGGCGCTCGTCCATCCAGGCACGCAGATCCAGCACGGGCGCGCTCACTCGGGTGTCCATGTCTTGAGCATGCCCTCGTCGAGCACCTTGATCTGCCCGTCGACCGCATCGAGACGGTCGCGGCAGTACTTGAGCAGTTCGGCGCCGCGCGCATACGCGGCCTGCAGCTGATCCAGCGGCAGCTCACCGGCTTCGAGCCGTGCCACGAGCTGTTCGAGCTCCTGCACAGCCGTCTCGTAGCTGACGGGTGCGCCGGATGCGGCAGAGGAGGATGAGGCCTTGGGCATGAGGGATACGTATCGGGAAACGGCTATTTTAGGCGCTGGGCCCGTGCCCGCGCGCTGCGCCACGGCCCCGACCCGCACAATTTCTCCGCAGCGAGGTCTGAGGAGATTGCCCCCGGGGTACAATCTTCGGTTCCTTGGCTCGCGGCATCGTCCCGGGCCTTTTATGTCCATGCGCCTCTGGGCGTACCTCCCTGTGGGGAGCTTTAGGTCAGGTCACCCATGTCTGATTTAAGTCTTCAACTGCAGCAGGCGCACAGCCAGTTACCCGTCAGCAGCTATTTCGACGAGGCGCTGTTCCAGCGTGAGCTGGATCTCCTGTTCAAACGCGGTCCGCGCTACGTGGGCCACACGGCCAGCGTGCCCGAGATCGGTGATTACCACACCCTGCCCCAGGAAAAAGGCGGCCGGGCGCTGGTGCGCACCCCCGAGGGCGTGCAGCTGATCTCCAATGTCTGCCGCCATCGCCAGGCCCTGATGCTGCAGGGTCGCGGCTCGCTGCAGCACAACCAGAAGGGCAGCGCCGGCGGCAACATCGTCTGCCCCCTGCACCGCTGGACCTACTCGTCCACGGGCGAGCTCATCGGCGCGCCGCATTTCGCGCACGACCCCTGCCTCAACCTCAACAACTACAAGCTGCGCGAGTGGAACGGCCTGCTGTTCGAGGACAACGGCCGCGACATCGCCGCCGATCTGGCCGGCATGGGCCCGCGCGCAGAGCTCGACTTCTCCGGCTTCACGCTGGACCGCGTGGAGCTGCACGAGTGCAACTACAACTGGAAGACCTTCATCGAGGTCTACCTCGAGGACTACCACGTCGGCCCCTTCCATCCGGGCCTGGGCCACTTCGTGACCTGCGAAGACCTGAACTGGGAGTTCAAGGAGCACTACTCGGTGCAGACTGTCGGCGTGTCGGAGGCCTTCGAGCGCCCGGGCTCACCCGTCTACCAGCGCTGGCACGACGCCCTGCTCAAGTACCGCCAGGGCCGCAAGCCCGAGCGCGGTGCGATCTGGCTGACCTACTACCCGCACATCATGGTCGAGTGGTATCCGCACGTGCTCACCGTCTCGACGCTGCACCCGGTCAGCGTGGACAAGACCCTGAACATGGTGGAGTTCTACTACCCCGAAGAGATCACCGCTTTCGAACGCGAGTTCGTCGAGGCCCAGCAGGCCGCCTATATGGAGACCTGCATCGAGGACGACGAGATCGCCGAGCGCATGGATGCGGGGCGCAAGATCCTGCTGGCGCGCGGGGACAACGAGGTCGGCCCCTACCAGAGCCCCATGGAGGATGGCATGCAGCATTTCCATGAGTGGTATCGCAAGCAGATGTCGCTCTGATTTCTCTCCTTGGTTGGCCCCGGTTTTCTCTGGCGAGGCTGTATCTATCCCCCACTCTCCCCCCCGCCCCGAGCACGCGCGGTCGCGCGTGCGGGCCGTTTTGCCCCGTATGGGTACGCAACGGCAACGCCGTTGCTTAGTACCCCCGCCGGGGTAGAGAGGGGAGCCTCGATTTGGTTTCTGGTCTCCGGCTACGCTTCTACGACACGTGAGGTCGCGGTCCTTCTTGGCTCGACCCGCCCACGCAGAGACAGTCGTAGTAAACGGCTCGTCCCTTGCGCGCCGCAACTGGCGGCTGCGCCAGCCAGCAACGAAACCTGTCTCGCGAACAGCAGGCCGCGCAGCGGCGGCTGTCAGAGGCGTCGCGAAGACTTGTCCTTTACTACGACCGCAAGCCAGAAGTGTCGACTCACCAATGACGGCGGCGACGGTTCGCTCCGTAGAAGCCTTGCCGGAGTCCAAAAGCAAAATCCAGGCTCCCTTCTCTACCCCGGCGGGGGTAGAGAAGGGCGGGGGGATGAGTGGGGGGCAGAAAGGTATCTCGCCAAAGAAAACCCAAAGACAACGAAACAAAAATCCCCGGAGGGGAACAAGAAGGGGAGTCACTGAATGCAAGCCCTCTGGATGGTCCTCGGGGCCTTCTTCTTTGCCACCATGGGCGTGGCTGTCAAGTACGCCTCGGCGTCCTTCAATACCGCCGAGCTCGTGCTCTACCGTGGCGTGATCAGCGTGGCCCTGCTGGCCGTGGCGCTGCGCCTGCACGGCACCTCCCTGCGCACGCGCGTGCCGCTGATGCACGTCTGGCGCAGCCTGGTGGGCGGCTTTTCGCTCGGCGCGTGGTTCTATGCCATCGCCCACCTGCCGCTGGCCACCTCGATGACGCTCAACTACATGAGCGGCATCTGGGTCGCGGCCTTCATCGCCGGCGGCGCCCTGCTCTTCGGCCGCCAGGACCGCAACGGCCCGCTGCTGCTCACCGTGCTGCTGGGCTTTGCAGGCGTGGTGCTGACCCTGCGGCCCACCATCGAGCAGAACCAGCTCTTCGCCGGCGTGGTCGGCCTGCTCGGCGGCATGAGCGCCGCGCTGGCCTACCTGCAGGTCGCCGCCCTGAGCCGCGCCGGCGAGCCGGTCGAGCGCACCGTGTTCTATTTCGCCCTGGGTATCGCCGTCGCCGGCGGCCTGGGCGTGAGCGTCACCGGCTTCACACCGCTGGAGCAGATCAGCTGGCAGGCGGCCGCCTGGCTGGTCCCGATCGGCATCCTGGCCACGCTGGGCCAGTGGTGCATGACGCGTGCCTACAGCCGCGGCCACACCCTGGTGGTGGCGAGCCTGCAGTATTCGGGCATCGTCTTCGCTTCGGTTTACAGCCTGGTGCTCTTCGGTGACCAGCTGCCGCTGTCGGCCTGGCTGGGCATCGCCCTGATCATTGCCAGTGGCGTGCTCGCCACCTTCCTGCGCGAACGCGCCATCCCCGATACTCCCGCCGAAGAACACTAGGAGACCACGATGTACACCACCCTGATCAGCGCCGAGCAGCTCAAGCATCTGGTGCACGACCACCAGCCCCTGATGATCTTCGACTGCAGCTTCGAGCTCATGAAGCCGGCCGAAGGCGACCTGCAGTACGAGCGCGTGCACATCGCCGGCGCAGTGCGTGCCAATCTCGACAGACACCTGAGCGCGAAGAGCAAGGAACAGGCCCTCAATGGCGGGCGCCACCCCCTGCCGCGGCCCGAGGTCTTCGCGGCCTGGCTGGCCAGCGTGGGCTTCCAGCGCGACATGCAGGCCGTGGTCTACGACCGCCAGGGCGCCAACTACTGCGGGCGCCTTTGGTGGATGCTCAAGTGGGTGGGCCATGAGGCCGTGGCCGTGCTCGACGGCGGCCTGCAGGCCTGGGAAGCCGTCAACGGCCCGGTGGCCACGGGACCGGACCAGCCGCGCGTGCCCTCGGCCTACAAGGCCGGCGCGCCGCTGGCGCGGCTGGCCAGTACCGAGGACGTGCTCAAACACCTGGACCTGCCCGACCAGACCCTGATCGACGCCCGCGCACCCGCGCGCTATCGCGGCGAGGTCGAGCCCCTGGACCCGGTGGCCGGCCATATCCCCGGAGCACTCAACCGCCCCTTCAGCGAAAACCTCGGTCCCGATGGCAAGTTCAAGTCGGCCGAGCAACTGAAGGCCGAGTTCGAGGCCCTGCTCGGCGATCGCCGGGCTTCGACTGTGGTGCACCACTGCGGCAGCGGGGTGAGCGCCCTGCCCAATCTGCTGGCCATGGAAATCGCGGGCCTGGGCCGGGCTGCGCTCTACGCGGGCAGCTGGAGCGAGTGGTGCGCCAACCCTGATCGGCCCGTGGCCATCGGCTGAACGTCGCGGGGGTTTTGGCATGATGGCGGCATGCAAGCCCGCATCTCCGTCATCACCCTGGGCGTCGAGGACCTGGAGCGCGCGCTGCGCTTTTACCGCGACGGCCTGGGCTTTGCCACCGAAGGCATCGTCGGCGCCGAGTTCGAGCACGGCGCCGTCGTCTTCATTGACCTGCAGCACGGCCTCAAGCTCGCGCTGTGGCCGCGCAGCAGCCTGGCGCGTGACAGCGGACTGGCGCTGACGCCGCCCTGCCCCACCGGTCTCTCGCTGGGCCACAACGTGGCCTCGCGTGCCGAGGTGGATGCCATGATGGAAAAAGCCGCGCATGCGGGCGCGACCATCGTCAAACCCGCGCAGGTGACCTTCTGGGGTGGTTATGCCGGCTACTTCCAGGACCCGGACCAGCACCTCTGGGAAGTGGTGTGGAACCCGGCCTGGAGGCCGGAAGGCGATTAGCGTCCCAGGCGATCGTTCGGGCCGGCATCGACCTGGCGCGACTCGACGTCGATCACATCATCGGCCGGGGTCGGGCGCGTGCCAGCGCCACCGGGATAGAAACGCTGCCAGCGCGAGCGCTGCAGGATGGTGAACACCAGCGGCTGCACGGGCCGGCCCGTGAGCTTGGCCCAGAGCGCGCGCACGCCCCACCAGACCAGCAGCAACAGCGCGGCGGCCAGCAGGCTGAGCAGGAAGACCAGGCCCATGAGCAGCAGCACGGTGCGCAACAGAAAACCGAAAAGCGTCTTGAGCATCTTGTCCAGGTTCATCGTGGGCACGTGGGTACGAATGGGGTGCTTGCAAGTGGGCTGCGCATATCTTTACGCAGGGGCCCCCGCCAGCAGCAGACCCAGTGCCCGGCCCTGCACGAGCTGCAGGCCCTGCTGCTTCGCATAGTCCGCGGCCGCCTCGGACACAGGCGCCAGGCAGAGGTAGACGCCGCGCGCGCCTTCGCGCTCGCAGGCCGCCTGCAGGGCCTTGAGCGTCTCAACGCCATGGTTCACGGCCTTCCAGCGCCGGCAGCTCAGCAGGCTGCGCTGGCCCGCGCGCTCGATGCGCAAGTCCGCGCCCTCGCTCTCCAGCCGCGTGACCGTATAACCCGCCGCCGTGTAGACCTGCTCCAGCGCCGCGGAGAAATCGCGCCAGTTCATCGCGCCGGCGCGCTCCAGCGCCGCCTCGACCTGCGCCGCGCCGGGCGCCTGCCACTGGCGCCACGCCGCGACGGCCGCCACGACCACGAAGGGGAAGGTGCCCAGCATCACGACCACGGCGTAGTCCCGCGGCAGCAGGGCGAAGGCCACCAGGGACATGAGCACCGAGATCAGCAGGCTGATCCACCAGGGCGATCGCAGCAGCACCGCGAACAGCGAGCGCTCATTCATCTTGAAACTGAAAGCCATGAGGTATGCAGGCCTGAAGCCTAGTGGGTATGGGTCAGGTTGCCGATCAGCAGTACGAGCACGATGCCCGACATCAGCCAGGCGATCTGCGTCAGCGTCTCGCGCAGGGCCAGGCGCTTCTGCAGCTGGGGGATGAGATCGGCCAGGGCCACGTAGATGAAGCTGCTGGACGCCACGACGAGGAAGAAGGTCAGGTAGTCGCGCAGCAGATCGACCAGCCACCAGCCCACCAGGCCGCCCAGGGCCGTGATGGCACCGGCCAGCGTAACCTTGAGCAGCGCAGCCTTGCGCGTGCCGCTGCTCTCGCGCAGCACGGCCAGGTCGCCCATGTGGTGGGGCACCTCATGCGCCAGCACAGCCAGGGCGGCGATGAAGCCGAGCTTGAGATCGGCCATGAAGGCCGAGGCGATCAGGATGCCATCACCGAAGCAGTGCACGCTGTCGCCCACCAGCACGGACCAGCCGCCCGAGACCTGGCGTGAGCCATGGTCGTGCCCATGCGCGTCGCCGTGGCTGTGCGCGTGGTGGCGATGGTCGTGCCCCCCCTTGGCCGCCTCATGGTGGTGCTCATGGCCGTGGTGCCAGAGCTCGGCCTTGTCGAGCAGGAAGAAGAAGACCACGCCGATCAGCAGGGTCAGAAAGAGTTCGTGCGCGCCGAATTCGCTCTCGAAGGCCTCGGGCAGCAGGTGCAGGAAGGCCGTGCCCAGCAGGGCCCCGGCGGCCAGGCTGAGCATGTGCTGGGTGTAGCGCGCCAGCACGCCGAAGCTCAGGGCCGCGGCCAGCCAGACGCTGCCGATGCCGGCCACCAGGGTGCCGAACAGGATCGCAAGGAGAGTCATGGCTTTGATTCTCTCAGAGCTGTCAAGCTGCTGAAAAAGCCGGCAGCCATGAAAAAGGCCGCCCGCAGGCGGCCCCGGCGCACATCGCTGTGCTCAGACGCCGTGCTTTCTGAACCATTCAAGGCAGCGCTTCCAGCCATCCTCGGCCGCTTCCTTGCGGTAGCTGGGCCGGTAGTCGGCGTGGAAGGCGTGCGGCGCGTCCTTGTAGATCACGAACTGCGAGGCTTTCGAGTTGGCGTTGCCGGCCGCCAGCGCGGCCTTCATCTTCTCGACGCCGTCCAGCGGAATGCCCGTGTCGGCCTCGCCGTACAGGCCCAGCACCGGGCCGTTGAGCTGGCCGGCGATGTCGATGGGGTTCCTGGGCGTGAGCTCGTTCTGCGCACCGACGACACGGCCATACCAGGCCACGGCGGCCTTGATGGACTTGCTGTGCGCGGTGTAGAGCCAGGTCTGGCGCCCGCCCCAGCAAAAGCCCGTGACGCCCACGCGCTGGGGGTCACCACCGTTGGCGCCGGCCCAGGCCAGGGTGGCGTCCAGGTCACCGGCCACCTGGGCGTCGGGCACCTTGGAGATCACCTCGGCGATGAGCTTGGCCATCTCGCCATAGCTTTGCGCATCGCCCTGGCGCACGAAGAGTTCGGGGGCGATGGCCAGGTAACCCTCGCGCGCGAAGCGGTGCGTGATGTCGGCGATGTATTCGTGCACGCCGAAGATCTCGGACAGCACCAGCACCACGGGCAGGTTCGTCTTGCCCGCGGGCATGGCGCGGTAGGCCGGCATCTTGAAGCCGTTCACATCGATCGTGACCTCGCCCACGGTCAGACCCGTGGTCGGCGTCTTGATCGCGGTCTGCGCCATGATGGGCAGGGCCGAGGCCGCAAAGCCCACACCCAGCGCGCTCTTGAGCGCGGTGCGGCGCGTCGCGCCGGCTTCGCTGCTCTGGCCCGGCAGCAGGGCCTTGAATTCGGTTTCCAGATCACGGTTCATCATGGTGTACTCCTCGTGCGGTCATGGGAAACAGACGAGTCTAGCGATCCGGGCTCACGCACAGTCGCTGCGTGGATTTGCCCCCAGATGCCGGCCGGACTTCAGCGCGCCGAGGCGATCAGGTCCAGCTCGACCGTGGCGTTCTTGGGCAGCTGGTAAACGCCTACCGAGGTCCGCGTGTGCACACCGGCCGGCCCCAGGATCTGCTGCAGCAGGCCCGAGGCGGCGTCGGCCACCTCGCTGTGCTGGGTGAAGTCCGGGCTGCACTGCACATAGACCGTGAGCCTGAGGATCTGACGCACGTCGTTGAGGCTGCCGAGCTCGCGCTGCAGCAGGGCCAGCGCGCGCAGCGTGCAGATCTTGGCGGCACGCTGCGCCTGCTCCAGCGCCACCTCGATGCCGGCACGCCCGGTGATCACGACAGCGTTGCCAATGCGCGGCACCTGGCCGCTGAGGTAGAGGGTACTGCCGTCGCGCAGCACGGGCACATAGTTGCCGCCCGCCTTGATCTCGCCGTCGGGCGCGAAGCCCAGGGCCTCGGCGGCCTGGCGAAAGAGTGCGTCGCGCGACATGACGTCTCAGGTGTAGAAGGCTTCGACCTTGCCCTTGAGCTTGATCATCAGCGGGTTGCCTTTGCGGTCCAGCGTCTTGCCTGCGGGCACCTTGACCCAGCCTTCGCTGATGCAGTACTCCTCCACGTCGTGGCGTTCCTTGCCGTTGAAGCGGATGCCCACCGGATGCTCGAACACGGCCGCCACATAGTGCGGGCTCCTGGGGTCGATGGAGAGGTGGTCGGGGAGTTCGGGGCGCGGCGTCGCCTGGGATGAGGTGCTGTCATTCATGGGGCCGTATTGTGTCTCAAGCGCCCCACCCGCCTCAGGCGGGCTGAGGTACGGCCGCCTTGGCGGCAGCCGCAATGTCCAGCGAACGCAGGCGCAGCTCGGGATCGAACACGTCCGAGACCAGGATGAATTCGTCGGCCTGCGTAGCCTGGGCCAGCTGTTCGAAGCCCGCGCGCACCGTCTGCGGTCCGCCGATCACGGCCACGGCCAGGAAGTCGGCAATGGCGGCACGCTCCTGGACCTGCAGCGTGTCCATGTAGTGCTCCACCGGGCGCGGCAGCAGGCCACGCTTGCCCGTGAGGATGCCCAGCACGCGCTGGTAGGTACTGCTGGCCAGGTACTCCGCCTCCTCGTCGCTGGGTGCAGCGATCACGGGCACACCGATGGCCACATAGGGCTGGGCCAGCGTGGCCGAAGGCTTGAAGCGCTTGCGGTACAGCTCCAGCGCCTGCAGCAGGTAACGCGGCGCGAAGTGCGAAGCGAAGGCATAGGGCAGGCCCAGCTCGGCCGCGAGCTGGGCGGAGAACAGGCTGGAGCCCAACAGCCAGATGGGCACGTTCGTGCCCGCCCCCGGCGTGGCGACGAGGCGCTGGCCCGGCTGGGCCGGGCCCAGCAGGCGCTGCAGTTCCTGCACATCGCGCGGGAAATCCTCTTCGGTCTCCACGCGGTCGCGGCGCAAGGCACGCATGGTCAGCGGGTCGGTGCCGGGCGCACGGCCCAGGCCCAGGTCGATGCGGCCGGGGTAGAGCTCGGCCAGCGTGCCGAAGGCTTCGGCCACCACCAGCGGCGCATGGTTGGGCAGCATGACGCCGCCCGAGCCCACGCGGATGCGCTGCGTGCCGCCCGCGATGTGCCCCACGAGCACGGCCGTGGCCGAGCTCGCCACGCCCGACATATTGTGGTGCTCGGCCAGCCAGTAGCGCTTGAAGCCCAGGCCTTCGGCGTGCTGCGCCGTGCGCAGGGAGATGCGCAGCGCATCGGCCACCGTGCCGCCCTCGCGCACGGCCACGAGGTCCAGCATGGACAGGGCGATATCGTTCAGGGATCTCATGGCATGATTTTGGGCCCGCGGCGATGACCTTGTCCGCGCAAGTGCATACTGGCCGCGCCCTGGCCGGCACCCGCTCACGTTCCCACCCATACACGCCCCAGCCCATGAACGCCTCGACCTCCCTGATCCTGCTCATCCCCTTCCTCGCCGGCGTCGGCATCCCGGTGCAGGCCGGCATCAACGGCCAGCTCGCGCTGCGCGTCGAAAGCCCCATCATGGCGGCCCTCGTGTCCTTCGCAGCGGGCACCATCGCCCTGCTCGCACTGGTGCTGCTGTTGCGTCTGTGGCCCTCGGCCGAGGCCTGGCGCGGGGTACAGCCCTGGCACCTGATCGGCGGCCTGCTGGGCGCGGTCTTCATCGCCTCCACAGCCTTCAGCGCCAGCCGCATCGACGCCGTGCTCATGACGGCGCTGGTGCTGGCCGGCCAGCTCACCACCGCCATGCTGCTGGACCATTTTGGCGCGCTGGGCTTTGCGCAGAAGTCCATCTCGCTGGGACGCGTGGGCGGGCTGGGCCTGATCCTGGCCGGCATCTGGCTGATCCGGCGCGGTTGAGCTCCGCCGACCCTCAGGCCTGGGCCGGCCGCCGCTCGACCACGTCGACGCCGATGCCGTTGGGATCGCGCACCGCAAAGTGCCGGTCGCCCCAGGGCTCGTCGCGCAGTTCCACCTCGATCGGCACACCCAGGCTGCGGATGCGCGCGTACTGCGCATCCACATCGTCCACGTCGACGGTGATCCACATGCCCTGGCCCTGGAAGGCCGGGCGGTAGATCGGGGCCTGGAAATCCAGCCCGGGCTTCATGAAGCCCAGCTCGCTCTCACCCAGGCCCAGCAGCACGAACCAGCTGCCCTCGCCTTCGTACAGCACCTGGCAGCCGAACAGACGCACATAGAAATCGCGCGATTCCTGCACCTTCTCCGTCACCACACCCGACCAGAATTTCATGGAAGCCCTCCTTGTTCAAGAAGAGCCCATGGTAGGCAGCCCGGACTCAGCGGTCTTGTAAAAAATCGACAGGCCGGCGCGCGTAGGCCGCCGGCGACAGGCCGGCAAAGCGCCGGAACTCGTGGCTCATGTGGCTCTGGTCGCTGTAGCCCAGGTCCGCCGCGAGCTCGGCCAGCGTGAGTGTGGAGTCCGTGAGCCGCCGCGCTGCGCGCTGGAAGCGTGCGATGCGCGCATAGAGCTTGGGACCCACGCCCACGTCGAGCTGGAACTGGCGCTCGAACTGGCGCAGGCTCTTGCCGTAGACCCGGGCCGCCTGCACCACCGGCGTACCGGTGATCGTCAGGCTGCGGATGGCGGCGTCCAGACTCGACGGGATCGGCGGGCAGGCCTGCAGGTAGCGCAGCAGGGCAGCGTCCAGCTGCGCGAACACCGGCCCCGCGACGAGCTGCTCGGGCAGGTCCTGCAGATCGAAGGCCAGCAACCCACGCGCCGGCTCATGCGTGTCGGTCAGCTCGGCCGCAGCGGCACGCAGGAAATGCCGGCTCTGGCCCGGGTGAAAGCGCACGCCCAGGTAATGGGCACCATGCTCCAGTGCCACGAACTGCGGCGCGGTCGTGGTGCCGTAGACCCAGGCCTGCGCCGAGGCGCCGGCACCGACCAGCACCAGATCGACGGCGGCATCGGGCAGCACGGCCTGCCTGTCTTCGCGGTTATGCCGGCTCAGCCAGTAGTGGCTGACATAGGGACGCAAGGCTGGCGCCGGCAGGGCGACGATCAGATCGGAAGACATCATCGCCTGCGCAAGCCGCCAGCGGCCTCAGCCCTGGGGTGACTTGTAGCGCTGGTGCAGGATGCGCACGCGCTGCACATAGACCTGGGTTTCGGCATAGGGTGGGACCCCCGCATACTTCTGCACAGCGTGCGGCCCGGCGTTGTAGGCCGCCGTGGCCAGGGTGATGTCGCTCTTGAAGCGCACCAGCATCTGCGCCAGGTAGCGCGCACCGCCGTGGATGTTCTCGCGCGGATGGCGTGGGTTGGCCACGCCGAGTTCGCGCGCCGTAGCCGGCATGAGCTGCATGAGCCCGATGGCGCCCTTGGGCGAGCGGGCATTGACGTTGAAGCCCGACTCGGCATGGATCACGGCCCGCACCAGGGCCGGGTCCACGTTGTACAGGCGCGCGGCCTGCTCGATCTCGCTGGCGTAGGCGTCGTGGAACAGGCGCGTGACCTTCCAGTTGACCGTGGACTTGGGATTGCAGGCATAGCAGCCGTAGTTCAGCACCACATAGCGCTCGTGCGCCGGCGGCCGGTCGGAAAACGAGGTGGTGCCGGCCGTGGAGAGGTAGCGGTAGACCTTGGGACTGGGCTTGGGCAGGTCCTGGGGTGGCGTGCCGGGCGTGGCCTCCTGCGCCTGCGCCGGGCCGAGCAGCAGTCCCAGGCAGGCCAGGGCTGCGCCGGCGAGATGCGCCCAGCGGGAACGGTCAGGGGAACGGGCCGCCATGAATGTCGGGATGAAAACAGCTGTTGCGCCCGATTTTCCCGCCAAATCGCGGTCCTGACCAGCCGTACAGCGGCCGGAAGCGCCCTCTTATCCGGGCTTGGGGCAGCCACCCGGGCTCCGGACTCACCTCCCGCGTCGTGGGATCATCGGCATCCTTTTCCCTGCTTCCCCCGATCGTCATGCCCGACCGCCTGCTCCAACTCGCCAACACCCCGTGGTCCGCGCCGCTGGTGCGCCTGCTTGGCCTGCCCCAGCCCAGGCCGCTGCCGCGCAAGACCAGCGCCTACGCCCGGCAGGAGCTGGCCGGCCGTCGCGTGCGGCTGAGTGCCTTGGACGACACACCCATGCCCGATCTGCGCGCCTGGCTGCAGGCCCAGGGCGCCGTGCTCGACGCGGCCGATGCCTTGGGCCTGGTCCTGCTCGATCTGCGTGGCCTGGACCACCCGGCCCAGCTCGCTCAGCTGCGCAGCCGGCTGCAGCCGGCCATGTCACGCCTGGCCCTCGGCGCCCGCGTGCTGGTGCTCGCCCCGTTACAGGCCGGCAGCGCACCAGCCGCTGCGTCCGTGGCCGCCGCGGAAGGTTTCGTGCGTTCACTCGCCAAGGAGATCGGACGCCGCGGCGCCACCGCCAATCTGCTGCAGTTGCCCGCGGGTCTGGATACTGCCGCCCTCGCACCGCTGCTGGATTTCTTCGGCAGCGCACGCTCGGCCTATGTCTCGGGCCAGGTGCTGCGCCTGCAGGCTGCCACCCCGGCAGCCCCGACATTTCCCCTGCTGCAGGGCCGCACGGCCCTGGTCACGGGCGCCGCCGGCGGCATCGGCGCCGCCACGGCACGGCGTCTCGCCGCAGACGGTGCGCATGTGATCTGCGTCGACGTGCAGGCCGCCGATGTGCCCTTGCAGCGTGTGGCCAACGAGATCAACGGCCAGGCCCTGGCGCTGGACATCACGGCCCCAGACGCGCCCGCGCGATTCGTCGCCGCGGCCCAGGCCCGCGGCGGCCTGGACGTGCTGGTGCACAACGCCGGCATCACACGTGATCGCACCCTGGGCCGCATGTCGGCGTCCGAGTGGGACAGCGTGCTGGCCGTGAACCTGCAAGCCATCCTTGCCATCGACGCCGCGCTGGATGCAGCCAATGCGCTGCGCCCCGGCGTGCGCGAAGTCTGCCTGGCCTCGATCAGCGGCATCGCGGGCAACGCGGGCCAGACCAATTACGCCGCCAGCAAGGCCGGTCTGATCGGCTATGTGCGTGCGCGCTCCGTGGCCTTGCAGGCCTCGGGCGGCACCATCAATGCCGTGGCCCCGGGCTTCATCGAAACCGCGATGACGCAGAAGATGCCGCTGATGGTGCGTGAAGCTGGCCGCCGCCTGAACGCGCTGAAGCAGGGCGGCCTGCCGGAGGACGTGGCCGAGGCCATCGCCTTCCTCGCGCGGCCCGATGCCGCAGCCGTCAACGGGCAGGTGCTGCGGGTGTGCGGGCAGTCCTTCCTCGGCGCCTGAGCGTTCTTTCTGCCTCAGGGGCAGGACTGCACCGACTCCACCACGACACGCATGTCCTCGGCCTTGCAGGACGGCCGAGGTTCGATCTTGTAGGTATCGCCGAAGCAACCGGCCATGCCGACAAAGTTACGGGCCAGCACCGGACGGCCTGACCGATCCCCCGGGCACCAGGCGGTCACCGCCACGTTCACGCAGCTGGACATCCCCGCCGGTTCCTTGACACGCGGCCGCTCACCCGAAACATAGTGATCGCCGTAGCAGGAGATCACCTTCATGCGGGTGCCCTCCTTGATGGCCTTCAGGTAATCAGCCTCGAGCCGGGCCTGGCTCTGTTGCTCGGCCTGCCGCTCACGCTCGCGCTGCTGGCGCTCGGCCTCGCGTCGTGCTGTAGCGGCCTGGGCCTCCTCCTGGCGCCGGGTCTCCTCTTCGCGCGTACGCCGAGCTTCATCCTCACGCGCGCGCTCGGCGGCCGCTTCGCGTTGCTGCCGCTGGCGTGTGGTTTCCAGGCTCTGGGCCTGCTGGTTCTGCTGGGCCATGAGCCGCTGCTGGGCCTGCTGGCGCGCCTGGCGCTCGGCCTCCTGCTGGGCGGCCTCACGGCGCGCCTGCTCGCGCCGCGCCTCTTCCCGCTGCGCCTGCGCGCGCTGGATGTCCGCCATACCCTGGGCCATGATCTGGTTCTGCTGCTGCGCCATGCGCAGGCTGCTGGCCAATCCATCATTGGACGCAGCGGGCCCCGCATTACCGCCGCGCATGGCAGCGATGCCCGCAGCCAGCGCGCGCTCGTTCTTGCGCTCGCGTCGCTCCTCAGCCTCCCGTTCCCGGCGTCGCCGTGTCTCCTCGATCTGGCGCTGCATGCGGGCCTCCTCATCCCGACGCTCCTGCTCCCGCGCCTGCTGCTGGAGGCGCGCGTTGTCCTCGCGTTGCTTGTGCAGGGCATCGATGCGCTGGCCGTTGAGCATGCGACATTCCTCGGGCTGACCCTGGTGCCAACAGATGCCTGCGCCCTCGGGGGTCAGATTTTTCAGCGCACCCTCGAAGTAAGGTTCACCGCGGAACAGCAGCCGCCCCTGGCTGGGCTGCCCCCGTTCGAAGCGTCCTTCAAAAGCGCGTGAGCCATCGCGCGCACGAGCTTGCCCCGTTCCGTGGGCAAGGCCACTC
Source organism: Burkholderiaceae bacterium (assembly GCA_019745555.1). Taxonomy (GTDB): domain Bacteria; phylum Pseudomonadota; class Gammaproteobacteria; order Burkholderiales; family Burkholderiaceae_C; genus Hylemonella. The sequence goes on from JAIESX010000039.1 coordinate 45,248, forward strand.
GCACAAGCCGAGCCCAGATAGAGCCAGTCGTCGCGCCACAAGCGGCAGGCTTGCGCAGCCTTCAGGCGTGCCCACTCTTGCTGTTCAAGATCCAGCTCGCTGACGCGCTGGGCAGCTGCCAGCGCGATCGTCGACAGGGGATCGGCTTGGGCGCTGACGTGCTGGCAAGCTGGCAGGAATTTGCCGTCGCGACAGCGGAAGAAGTCGCCCCGGAGTTCGCGCGCCAGACCCATGGCCTGCTGGAAACTTGAGTCCTTGGCGTAGCGTTGGCGCAGCGTCTCCCCAGGGCGGCTCGCTGCACGGCCACCAATCGACTGACCGTCGGCGGTGAGCGCATCGGGATCGGCTCCGCTCTGCAAGAGGATGGCCATCACGCGATCCAGTTCCTCCAGCGTCTTCGGGCCATACCGCATGTCTGCCCCATCGGCATAGTAGAAGAAATCGAAGTACGCTGCGCCCCAGTAACCGGGGCGAAACTCCTGCGGCCCAGACCGCAGCATCTCTTTAGTGCGCAGGACATAGCCGAGCGGAGTGATCCTCCTATGGCCCGGTTGATCGACCGGAACGCCGTCAGCGATCAGTAGGCTGACAGCCAACGCATTGCCATTGCTCGCCGCTTCGCTCAAAGGCGTGGCATGAAGCCAGTAAGGCGGGTTGTAGACATAGTGGTTTGAGTACCTGTGTGTCGGTGCGCCAAGCCTTTTGTAGAAATCGTAATCCTCCGCGCTCGTGATGCAGGCCAACAAAGGCAGTCGATGAATCACGCTCTCACCCCGCAGTGGCGGCGTCTGCCTTACAAAGGTCTCGACCACCTCTCGTCGGCCTTGGGTCACCCAGTCGCACACCAATGAACGATCAGCCACTACCTGCTCAATAATTCCACCCGTGTGGTACTTGATGTCCCCTTTGCGGATCATTCCAACGATCTCTTCGTTCGACCCGTTGCGGACCTGCTCGGGATAGGGCGTGGCACAACCACTGAGCAAACCCGCTGCAACCAGCAGCCACAAAATCTTATGCATCAACCGCTCCATCAATAGTTTGTCTTCTTTCTGCACGTACCAGCCCCCCCGGCGTTCAACCTCGCACCCCCGGCCCGCCATTTCTCGGCATAACCCGGGTCGGATCCGGGCAGTTCGCGCCGCAGTTGCGGTACTTCTCTTCCCAGTACTCCTTGTGTTCCTGGCGCAAGAAATTCTTCACCTTGCCGATTTCGCTCACACCAGCGCCCTCGCGGAATCTCTCGTCCTTTGCTTCACGGGCCGGCCCGGCAGTTCGACAGAAGGCCTTGCCGCTGCTGACCTGGACAATGCACTGACAGTCGAGCGCCGAGCTCTGGCCCGGCAGGAAAGCATTACGCACCGCGCTACAGGCCTCATCCCGGCTTGCGCCCGTGGCCTGGACGATCAGGTAATCGACCGGCAACTCGGAATCGGGACAGAAGTGGTTGCCAGCCTCGTCGGAGCGAAAGCCACTGGAGTCATAAGGCCGCTTTTGCCCCATACAGAATGCCACGCGCACCCGTTGCGCAGGCGCGATATGGATCGCTTCGGTCTTGCCCGAAAGCACAACCTTCATGTGCGTGTAGTACGCATTCCTGGGTTTGTTCGTTGTGCCCGGCTTGTCTGCTGCTTTCGGCGGCTTGTTCAGGTCGCGGTAATAGACCGAGACGGGCAGGTCGCACCCGTTGAAGATTTCAAGCAGACCGGACTTCGGATGGACCTGCTGGCGCACACAGGCACCGGAGGTCGTGTCCGCCGCCTGGACTGAACAGCACGTCAGCCAGGCGAAGGCCGTAGCGATAAAGAGGACGAGGATGCTCCCTTTGCGCCTGGCTGTTGTTGGTATGGGCATCGGCGCATTATCCCGACACCTCCTAGGGAATTCATCCAGGGCCGGCGCCTCACTGGTGACCTTGCAGCTTTCCTGCAACGATCGCGAGACGAACACGCGCCAATGAACAAGGCGACGCCAGAGGAGTCGTGAAAAACTTCACACATGAGCCGGCCTTGACGCCCCTGACTCACGAGGGCGCCAGACGCTAGGCTAAGACTGCAAGGCGCGCTTGGTCCAGGCGATGATCTGGTCAGCCGCTACGCCCGGCGTCTCGATGTGTCCGCCCGCCACTTCCAGGTACTCAGAGCGCGGGTTGGCAGGCAGCTTGTTGACGTAATAGTCCTTCAAGAGCTTGAACAAGGGATCCTTTTCACCGATGACGCTGAGCACGGGCACGGCGGCAGGAATCCTCGGGGCGGTGTTGCCCATCTCGGCGTCCGACGCCGGGTCGAAGAACGAGAGGTAGTTCTTCGCCGTGGCCACCACCGTCAGGGGCCGCCCCTGGTTGAAGTCGTTGAACCGGTGGGTGCCGTCCTCGCCCTTGCCGGCGGCCACCAGCGCACGGGCCTCGTCGATGCTTTCACGCACGTGCTTCGCCGCATTCCAGGTGTAATAGCCCTGCGGCGCGTGGCCGGGCGCCAGCAGCACCAGGGCATCCACAGCACCGCCGCGCGCGACATAACTCATGGCCGCCGGGCAGCCCATGCTGTGCCCCACGAGGACGATCCTGGACGCACCGCGCTCACGCAGGGACTTCACATGGTCCGCGATCTCCTGCATGGCCTGATCCCAGCTGCCCTCCAGGTAGCGTCGTCGCGACCAGGGCATGTCCGGCACCAGCGACAACCAGTTTTCGCTCTGTATGGCCGACACCAGCCTGTTGTAGACCGGGGTGTCCGGCCCGCCAGGATTCTTTCCATGCAAGAGGAGAAAGCCCAGCTTTTGACCCGTGCTGGCCTGGGCCCCTCCGTGCACCAGAGGCCACAAAAGCCCGGCGCCCGCCAGGCGCGTGATGTCGCGTCGTTTCACTGCAGTACCTCCCTGAACAATGCCTTCATGCTAGGTCAGGCCCATTGCAGTGGTCAATAGGCGCCAACCTCAGTGCGCCTTGTCCCAGTTCGGCCCTACGCCCACCTCGGCCAGCAGCGGCACCTTGAGCTTGGCGACGCCGGCCATGATCTTCGGGATCTCGCGGCGCAGCCAGTCCACCTCGGTCTCGGGTACCTCGAAGACCAGTTCGTCGTGCACCTGCATGATCATCTTGGTCTTACGGCCCTCGGTGTCGAGCACGCGCTGCACCTCGTTCATGCTCATCTTGATGAGATCGGCCGCCGTGCCCTGCATGGGCGCGTTGATGGCGGCGCGTTCGGCGCCGCTGCGGCGCGGGCCGTTGGGTGAGTTGATCTCGGGCAGGTAGAGACGGCGGCCGAAGACGGTCTCCACATAGCCCTTGGCCTTGGCCTGCTGGCGGGTGTCGTCCATGTACTGCTTGACGCCCGAGAAGCGCTGGAAGTAGCGCTCGATGTAGTTCCTAGCCGCAGTGTTGTCGATGCCCAGGCTCTTGGCCAGGCCGAAGGCGCTCATGCCGTAGATCAGGCCGAAGTTGATGACCTTGGCGTAGCGGCGCTGCTCGCTGCTGACCTGGCTCGTGGGCACGCCGAAGACCTCGGCGGCGGTGGCGCGGTGCACGTCCATGCCGTCGTGGAAGGCCAGCAAGAGCGCGGCGTCGCCGCTGATGTGGGCCATGATGCGCAGCTCGATCTGCGAGTAGTCGGCGCTGGCGATCACATGGCCCGGCGGGGCGATGAAGGCCTCGCGCACCCGCCGGCCTTCGGGCGTGCGGATGGGGATGTTCTGCAGATTCGGGTCGTTGCTGGAGAGGCGCCCCGTGACGGCCACGGCCTGGGCGTAGTGGGTGTGCACGCGACCGGTGCGCGGGTGCGCCAGCTGGGCGAGCTTGTCGGTGTAGGTGCCCTTGAGCTTGGCCAGGCCCCGGTGCTCCAGGATCTTGGCCGGCAGGGGGAAGTCCTCGGCCAGTTTCTCCAGCACCTCCTCGTCGGTGCTGGGCGCGCCGGTGGCGGTCTTCTTGACCACGGGCAGGCCCAGCTTGCCGAAAAAGATCTCGCCGATCTGCTTGGGGCTGCTCAGGTTGAAGGGCTGGCCGGCCAGCTCGTAGGCCTCGGTCTCGAGCTGCAGCATGCGCTGGCCGAGTTCGTGGCTCTGGTTGCTCAAGGTGGGCGCGTCGATGAGCACGCCATTGCGTTCGATGCGGTAGAGTGACTCGGAGCTCGCGATCTCCAGCTCGTAGATGAACCTGAGCTTCTCGTCGGCCTGCAGGCGCGGCCAGAGCGTACGGTGCACGTCCAGGGTCTGGTCCGAATCCTCGCAGGAATACTCGGCTGCGCGCGCGATGTCCACCTGGCTGAAGGGAATCTGCTTGGCGCCCTTGCCGCAGAGGTCTTCGTAGTTGATGCCGCTTCGACCCAGATGCCGCTCGGCCAGGCTGGCCAGGCCGTGCGGCTTGTGCACTTCCAGCACATAGCTCTGCAGCATGGTGTCGTGCACATAGCCCTGCACCTCGATGCCATGGTTGGCGAAGACGTGGCGGTCGTACTTGATGTGCTGGCCCAGCTTGTGCGCGGCCGGATTCTCCAGCCAGGGCTTCATCTTCGCCAGCACCTCCTCGCGCGGCAGCTGCTGCGGCGCGCCCGGGTAATCGTGCGTGAGCGGGATGTAGGCCGCCTCGCCCGGCGTCACGCTGAAGGAGATGCCCACGATCTCGGCCACCATCTCGTCGAGCGAGGTGGTCTCGGTGTCGATGGCCACCAGCTCCGCGGCCTGCAGCCGGGCCATCCAGGCCTCGAAGGCCGACCAGTCGAAGATCGTGTCGTACTTCACGGTGCTGACCGACGACGCCACGGGTGCGGGGTCGTCGAACAGACCTGGGTCACCGGCCGGCTTTGGAGCCGGAGCCGCCTCGCCGCCGAGCGCACGCGCCAGGCCCTTGAAGCCGTACTTCTCGTAAAACTCCTTGAGCGCCGCCGTGTCGGGCGTGCCCACCGCCACGGCGTCGAGCGCGGGCAGGCCCGGCACCCAGCCATCGAGGTCGCAGTCGGTCTTGATGGTCAGCAGCTGACGGCCCGTGGGCAGCCAGTCCACCGCCTTGCGCAGGTTCTCGCCCGCCACGCCCTTGATGGCGGCGGCGTTGGCGACGATGTTGTCCAGCGAGCCGTATTCCTGCAGCCACTTGGCCGCGGTCTTGGGCCCCACCTTCTCCACACCGGGCACGTTGTCCACCGCATCACCCACCAGGGTCTGGAAATCGATCATCAGCGCGGGCGGCACACCGAACTCGGCCTCCACGCCGGCCACGTCACGGCGTTTGCCGTTCATGGTGTCGACGATGGTGATGTGCGCATTCACCAGCTGCGCAAGATCCTTGTCGCCGCTGCTGATGAGGACCTCCACGCCCTGCTCCGCCGCCGCGCGCGCCAGCGTGCCGATCACATCGTCCGCCTCCACACCGGGCACGTCCAGCACCTTCCAGCCCATGAGGCGCACCACTTCGTGGATGGGTTCGATCTGCGCGCGCAGGTCATCGGGCATGGGCGCGCGCTGGGCCTTGTACTCGGGGTAGAGCGCGTCGCGGAAGGTCGGACCCTTGGCGTCGAAGACGCAGGCCGCAAAGTCGGCGTGCACGTCCTTGCGCAGGCTCTGCAGCATATTGATCATGCCGCGGATGGCGCCCGTAGGCGGGCTGGTCGGGTCGCCCGGCACCGCACGCAGGTCCGGCATGGCATGAAAGGCGCGGTAGAGGTAGCTGGAACCATCGACCAGCAGCAGGGTTTTCTTGTCGCTCATGGGCTCTATCCGTGGGTCAGACGCCGATTGTGCCTGCGCGGGCTCAGCCATCCGGTCGCGGCCTACAATCGCGCCATGTCTCCCGCACCCGCCTCCGCCCGCCTGCTGGTCCTGCTCTGTGGCCTCACCGCGGGCCTGGCCTCGGCCCAGCAAAGTGCCCCCGAGACGCAGGAACCCGCGCGCAAGGGCCCCGAGCAGACCATCGAACGCATCCGCCACGAGGACAAGGGCGCGCGCATCGACGAGCTGCGCGTGGGCGGCGAGACCAAGACCATCACCGTGCAGCCCAAGAGCAAGGCCCCGGCCTACGAGGTGGCGCCCGAGAGCAACAACCGCAACCCGGCCGGCAGCGACGGCCAGGGCGAGGGCAAGGCCCGCTGGAACATCCTCAAATACTGAACCGACCCTGAACGAGAAATGGCCGTCTTCACCGAAGTCTCACACGATGAGGCCAGCGCGCTTCTGCAATCCCTGAACCTCGGCACGCTGCAGGAGCTGCGCGGCATCCAGGGCGGCATCGAGAACACTAACTACTTCGCCACCACCGACCAGGGCGAGTACGTGCTCACGCTGTTCGAGCGCCTGTCCTTCGAGCAGCTGCCCTTCTACCTGCACCTGATGAAGCACCTCGCGGCGCGTGGCATCCCCGTGCCCGACCCGGCCGCCAACCGCGACGGCGACATCCTGCACACCGTCTGCGGCAAGCCCGCGGCCGTGGTCAACCGCCTGCGCGGCAAGAGCCAGCTCGCGCCGCAGGCCGCCCATTGCGCGGCCGTGGGCGAGATGCTGGCGAAGATGCACCTGGCCGGGCACGACTACGCACGCCGCCAGCCCAATCTGCGCGGCCTGCCCTGGTGGAACGAGACCGTGCCCCTGGTGCTGCCCCACCTGGACGCGGCCCAGGCCACGCTGCTGCGCAGCGAACTGGCCTACCAGAACCACATCGCCGAGTCGGCGGCCTGCGTCGCTTTGCCGCGCGGCCCCATCCACGCCGACCTGTTCCGCGACAACGTGATGTTCGAGGGCGAGCAGCTCACGGGCTTCTTCGATTTCTACTTCGCCGGCGTAGACACCTTTCTCTTCGACCTTGCCGTCTGCCTCAACGACTGGTGCATCGATCTGGCCAGCGGGGCCACGGACCTCGAGCGCAGCGCCGCCTTTCTCCAGGCCTACAGCGCCGTACGCCCGCTCACGGCCGCCGAGCGCCAGCTGCTGCCCGCCATGCTGCGCGCTGGCGCCCTGCGCTTTTGGATCTCGCGTCTGTGGGACTTCCACCTGCCGCGCGAAGCCAGCCTGCTGCAGCCGCACGACCCCACGCACTTCGAGCGCGTGCTGCGCCAGCGCGTGCAGCAGCCGCTGCATGCGGCCGACCTGCTCGAACCCGCAGGTGTGACGGCATGAGGCTCAACATCGTCCCCGCCAGCACCGGCTTCGCCTGGTTCCGCGCCGGCCTGCGCACCTTCTGGCAGCAGCCGCTCGCGCTCGCCGGCCTGTTCTTCATGTTCATCGCGCTGATCTCGGTGGTCAGCCTGCTGCCCGTGCTGGGCAGCGTGGTCTCGCTGGCCCTGCTGCCGGCCGCCACCCTGGGCCTGATGGCCGCCACGCGCGAAGCCGCGCAGGGGCGCTTTCCCATGCCCTCCATCCTGATCAGCGCCTTTCGCGCCGGCCAGCAGCGCGCCCGCGCCATGGCCGTGCTGGGCGCGGCCTACGCCGCGTGCTTCCTGCTCGTCATGGGTGCCTCGGCCCTGGTGGACGGCGGCCAGTTCGCGCGCATCTACCTCGTCGGCGGCCAGCTCACCCCCGAACTCGTGCAATCCGCCGATTTCCAGAACGCCATGTGGCTGGCCATGGCGCTGTACCTGCCGCTGGCCATGCTGTTCTGGCACGCACCCGCGCTGGTGCACTGGCACGGCGTCACGCCGCTCAAGGGCCTGTTCTTCAGCGCCGTGGCCTGCATGCGCAACTTCGGTGCGCTGGCCGTCTATGTGCTGTCCTGGGTCGGGCTGTTCTTCGGTGTCGGCCTCATCGTCATGATCCTCACCATCAGCCTGGGCGCGCCGGGGCTGATGAACACGATGATGTTCCCCGCCGCCATGCTGCTGGCGGCCATGTTCTTCAGCTCCATCTGGTTCACCTTCCGCGATAGCTTCGTGGACGACGAGCCTGCCGCAGAACCCGCGCCCGAGCCCGCGCAGGATTGATCTGCATCAAGGAAGGATGCGATCCTTCCCGCGCACGCCCGGCGTGCCGCCGCCCCTGCGCTAGGATGATTTCCGCCGGCCCCGCGCCCTGATGTCGCGGCCCCGCCGGCGCGGGAGAGCATGCATGACATTCCAGTGGAAACCCGCCGCTGCTGCGGTCGCCGTCTTGGCCGTCGCCGCCGCCGTCCTCATGACCTGGGCCCCCTGGGCCAACGAGGCCGTGGGTGAGGGCTTCGTCAGCGGCAACGGCCGCATCGAGGCCACCGAGATCGCCATCGCCACCAAGACCGGCGGCCGCGTGGCCGAGATCCGCGTCAACGAAGGCGACCTCGTGCAGGCCGGCCAGGTGCTGGCACGCATGGAACTCGACAGCCTGCGCGCCCAGCGCGAAGAGGCCGTGGCCCGGCTGCAGCAGGCCCAGGAGGCCGTGGCCAACACACGCGCGGCCGTGGCCCTGCGCGAGAGCGACCATGCCTCGGCCCTGGCCGTGGTAGCCCAGCGCGAGAGCGAACTCGACGCCGCCCAGCGCCGCCTGCCGCGCTCGGAAAAACTGGCCCAGGACGGCTTCTACTCCAGCCAGGTGCTCGACGACGACCGCGCCCGCGTGCGCACCCTGGAGGCCGCGCTCAAAGCGGCACGCTCGCAGGCCGAGGCCGCCAAGACCGCGATCGCTGCCGCCCGGACCCAGGTCGGCGGCGCACAGGCCAATGTCCGTGCCCTCGAAGCCACGCTGCAGCGCCTGGACGTGGAGCTGGCCGAGGGCGAGCTCAAGGCGCCGCGTGACGGCCGCGTGCAGTTCCGCGTGGCCCAGCCGGGCGAGGTGATCGGCGCCGGCGCGCGCGTGCTCAACCTGCTCGACCTCTCCGACGTCTACATGACCTTCTTCCTGCCCGAGACCGTGGCCGGGCGCGTGGCCATCGGCAGCGAGGTGCGCATCGTGCTCGACGCCGCGCCCGACCATGTGGTGCCCGCGAAGATCAGCTTCGTGGCCAGCAGCGCGCAGTTCACGCCCAAGACGGTGGAGACCGAGAGCGAGCGCCAGAAGCTCATGTTCCGCGTGCGCGCCCAGATCCCGCGCGAGCTGCTGCTCAAGTACCAGGCCCAGGTCAAGACTGGCCTGCCCGGCGTGGCCTGGGTGCGGCTCGATCCGCAGGCGCCCTGGCCGAGCAAGCTCGACCGCCAGCTCGTGCAGTGAGCCACGCCATGACCACCCCGGACAGCACCCCGGTGGTCCGCCTGCAGGACGTGGCCCTGCGCTACCGCAAGGCCACGGCACTGGCCGGCGTCACGCTCGACATCCCCGCCGGACGCATGGTGGGCCTGATCGGGCCCGACGGCGTAGGCAAGTCCAGTCTGCTGGCGCTGATGGCCGGCGCGCGCCGCATCCAGCAGGGCCGGGTGGAGACGCTGGGCGGCGACATGGCGCTCGCGCGCCACCGCCGCCGCATCTGCCCGCGCATCGCCTACATGCCCCAGGGCCTGGGCAAGAACCTCTACGCCACGCTCTCGGTCGAGGAGAACCTGCAGTTCTTCGCCCGCCTTTTCGGCCACACGGCGGATGAGCGTCGCCGCCGCATCGACGCGCTCACGCGCAGCACCGGCCTCTACCCTTTCCTGGACCGGCCCGCGGGCAAGCTCTCGGGCGGCATGAAGCAGAAGCTGGGCCTGTGCTGCGCGCTCATCCACGACCCGGATCTGCTCATCCTCGACGAGCCGACCACCGGCGTGGACCCGCTGGCGCGCGCACAGTTCTGGGCCCTGATTGCGCAGATCCGCGCCCAGCGTCCGGCCATGAGCGTGATCGTGGCCACCGCCTATATGGAAGAGGCACAGGACTTCGACTGGCTGGTGGCGCTCAATGCGGGCCGGGTGCTGGCCACGGGCACGCCGGCCGAGCTGCTGACGCAGACCGACCGCGACTCGCTCGAAGCCGCCTTCATCGCCCTGCTGCCCGAAGAGGTGCGACGACTGCACCGCCCGGTGCAGATCCAGCCGCTGGCCGACGGTGAAGGCGCCGAGACCGCGATCGAGGCGCGCGAGCTCACCATGCGCTTCGGCGACTTCACGGCCGTGGACCGTGTGAGCTTTCGCATTCGCCGCGGCGAGATCTTCGGCTTCCTCGGCTCCAACGGCTGCGGCAAGTCCACCACCATGAAGATGCTCACCGGCCTGCTGCCCGCCAGCGCCGGCCAGGCCTGGCTCTTCGGCCAGGCCGTGGATCCGCACGACCTGACCACGCGCCGGCGCGTGGGCTATATGTCGCAGTCCTTCTCGCTCTACGGCGAGCTCACGGTGCGGCAGAACCTGGTGCTGCACGCGCGCCTCTTCGAGGTGCCCGAGGCCGAGATCCCCGCGCGCGTGGACGAGATGGTGGAGCGTTTCGGCCTGCGCAGCGCGCTGGACATGCTGCCCGAGCACCTGCCCCTGGGCCTGCGCCAGCGCCTCTCGCTGGCCGTGGCCATGGTGCACCGGCCCGAGCTGCTGATCCTGGACGAACCGACCTCGGGCGTGGACCCGATCGCGCGCGACAACTTCTGGCAGTTGATGATCGAGCTGGCGCGCCGCGACGGCGTCACGCTCTTCATCTCCACCCATTTCATGAACGAGGCCGAGCGCTGCGACCGCATCTCGCTCATGCACGCGGGCCGTGTGTTGGCCAGCGACACGCCGGCGCGCCTCGTCGCGCAACGCGGCACGCGCGACCTGCACGAGGCCTTCATCGCCTACCTGCGCGAGGCCACGCGGGAGGAAGCCGCCGTGAGCGCACCGCCGGTCGCGCCCCTCGCCCCTGCACCGCAGCCCCCGGGCTGGCGCGAACGTCTGCGCCGCAGCCTGACGCGGCTGCACAGCTATCAGTGGCGCGAGGCGCTGGAGCTGCGGCGCGACCCGGTGCGCGGCGCCATGGCCCTGCTGGGTTCGCTGCTGCTCATGGCTGTGATCGGCTACGGCATCAGCATGGACGTGGACGACCTGCGCTACGCCGTGCTGGACCGCGACCAGACCCAGCTCAGCCGCGCCTATGCCGACAACCTGGCCGGTTCGCCCTATTTCATCGAACGCCCGCCGCTGGCCGACGACGACGCCATGGACCGGCGTCTGCGCAGCGGCGACATCAGCCTGGCGCTGGAGATCCCGCCCGGCTTCGCGCGCGACCTGGAGCGCGGCCAGAGCGTGCAGATCGGCGCCTGGATCGACGGCGCCATGCCCCAGCGCGCCGAGACCGTGCTGGGCTATGTGCAGGGCCTGCACCAGCAGTGGCTGGTGGACCAGATCCAGGCGCGCACCGGCCTGGCGCCCACCAGCCTGGTGGATGTGGAGGCACGCTACCGCTACAACCCGGACGTCAAGAGCCTGCCCGCCATGGTGCCCGCCGTCATCCCCCTGCTGCTGCTCATGCTGCCGGCCATGCTGACCGCGCTGGCTGTGGTGCGCGATAAGGAGCTGGGCTCCATCGTCAACCTCTACGTCACGCCCGTCACGCGCACCGAGTTCCTGCTGGGCAAGCAGCTGCCCTATCTGGCCCTGGCCATGCTCAACTACCTGCTCATGTGCCTGGCGGCCGTCACCCTCTTCGGCGTGCCCATGACGGGCAGCTTCGCCGCCCTGACCCTGGCCACCCTGCTCTACTGCCTGTGCTCCACCGGCATGGGCCTGCTGGCCTCCACCGTCACGCGCAGCCAGATCGCCGCCATCTTCTTCACCATGCTGGGCACCATGCTGCCGGCCGTGCAGTACGCCGGGCTGATCAACCCCGTGAGTGCGCTCGAAGGCGCGGGGCGCTGGATCGGCGAGGCCTATCCCGCCAGCCACATGCTCATCATCAGCCGCGGCGTCTTCAACAAGGCCCTGGGCTTTGCCGAGCTGCAGGCCCATTTCTGGCCCCTGCTGCTGGCCGTGCCCGTGATCCTGGGCATCTCCATCGCGCTGCTCAGGAAGCAGGAGAAGTGATGAGACTCCCACGCCACCTCGCCCACGTCTACCGCCTCGGGGTCAAGGAACTCTGGAGTCTGTGGCGCGATCCGATGATGCTCTTCCTCATCGTGCACGCCTTCACCTTTGCCATCTACACCGCGGGCACGGTGGCCCCGGAAACCCTGCACCGCACGGCCATCGCGATCGTGGACGAGGACGACTCCGCGCTCTCGCAGCGCATCCGCTCGGCCTTCTACCCGCCGCAGTTCGTGCCGCCCCAGCGCATTCGCCTGGACCAGGTGGACCCGGGCCTGGACGAAGGCCGCTACACCTTCGTGCTCGTGATCCCGCCCAACTTCCAGCGCGACGTGCTGGCCGGCCAGGCCCCGGCCGTGCAGCTCAACATCGACGCCACACGCATGGGGCAGGCCTTCAGCGGCAACGGTGCCATCCAGCAGATCGTCATGGGCGAGGTGGCCGAGTTCGTGCAGCGCTACCGCGGCGCCACGCCCTCGCCGGTGGAACTGGTGCCGCGCATGCGCTTCAACCCGGCGCTGGACCCGAGCTGGTTCGGCTCGCTGATGGAAGTGGTCAACAACATCACCATGCTGTCCATCATCCTCACGGGGGCGGCGCTGATCCGCGAGCGCGAGCACGGCACGGTGGAGCACCTGCTGGTCATGCCCGTGACGCCTGCCGAGATCATGCTGGCCAAGGTCTGGTCCATGGCCCTGGTGGTGCTGCTGGCCTGCAGCGTCTCGCTGGGCCTGGTGGTGCACAGCTGGCTGGGCGTGCCCATCGGCGGCTCGCTGCCGCTCTTTCTTTTCGGCACGGCGCTGCACCTCTTCGCCACCACCTCCATGGGCATCTTCCTGGCCACCATCGCGCGCAGCATGCCGCAGTTCGCTCTGCTGATGATGCTGACCATGATGCCGCTGGAGATGCTCTCGGGCGGCATGACGCCGCGCGAGAGCATGCCCGACTGGGTGCAGTGGCTCATGTCGCTCTCGCCCACCACGCACTTCACCGAGCTCAGCCAGGCCATCCTCTTCCGCGGCGCCGGCCTGGACGTGGTCTGGGATTCGCTGGCTGCCCTGCTGCTGATCGGTGGCGTGCTGTTCAGCCTCTCGCTGGCCCGCTTTCGCAAGACCATCGCGCAGATGGCCTGAGCAGATGCATCTGCGCGCGTGCCAGAATGGCGCGCCGGCTTGAGTTTCAAGCCTTAAAAGTTCAAAGACACACGACAAGGAAGCCGAGATGGGCGCGCAATGGAAAGCAAAAGGCAAGGCGCAGGTCGCCGACGCCAAGGGCAAGCTGTTTGGCAAGCTGGCCAAGGAAATCATGGTGGCCGCGCGCGGCGGCGCCGACCCGGCCCTGAACTCGCGCCTACGTCTGGCCGTGGAACAGGCCCGCAAGGCCTCCATGCCCAAGGACACGCTGGAACGCGCCATCAAGAAGGGCGCAGGCCTCACGGGTGAGGCGGTGAACTTCGAACACGTGATGTACGAGGGCTTCGCCCCGCACCGCGTGCCCGTGATGGTGGAATGCCTGACCGACAACCTCAACCGCACCGCGCCCGAGATGCGCGTGCTTTTCCGCAAGGGCCAGCTGGGTACCTCGGGCTCCGTGGCCTGGGACTTCGACCACCTGGGCCTGATCGAGGCCGAAGCCGCCAGGCCCGATGCCGACGTGGAAGTGGCCGCCATCGAGGCCGGCGCGCAGGACTTCGAAGCGGCCGGTGAAGACGGCGTGGCCGTCTTCCTCACCGACCCCGCCGACCTGGACCTCGTGAGCCGCGCCCTGCCGGCCCAGGGTTTTACCGTGCTGTCCGCCAAGCTGGGCTACAAGCCCAAGAACCCCGTGGACCCGGCCAGCCTGAGTGCGGAGCAGCTGGAGGAGGTGGAGGCGTTCCTGGCGGCCATCGATGCGCACGATGACGTGCAGCACATGTACGTGGGGCTGGGCAGCTGAGCGTTCAGGTCACCGGCGTCAGCTTCGCCACCGACAAGGCCAGCCACTTGGTGCCATGCCGAGGGAAGTTGATCTGGGCGCGTGCATCGTCGCCCGAACCTTCGAGCGTGAGCACCTTGCCTTCGCCGAACTTGTTGTGGAAGACCTGCATGCCCACCTTGAGGCCGGTGGCCGCTTCCTGCGCCTTGGACACCGGTGCCGGGCTGCTGCTGCCACTGTCGCGGCTGTAGCCGCCTGAATAGCTGCCCTTCCAGCCTTCACCCCAGCTCTCGCGCTGGCGGTTGTAGCCCGCAGCCGGCGGCGCGAAGCCGCTGCCGAAACCCTGGTTCTTCGGGGTGATCCACTTGAGGGTTTCCTCCGGCAGCTCGTCGAAGAAGCGGCTGCGGATGTGGTAACGCGTCTGGCCGTGCAGCATGCGCGTCTGTGAGTGGCTGAGATACAGACGCTTTCTGGCACGCGTGATCGCCACGTACATGAGGCGGCGCTCTTCCTCCAGGCCGTCGAAGTCGTTCATGGAGTTCTCGTGCGGGAAGAGTCCTTCTTCCAGGCCTGTGATGAAGACCACGTCGAACTCCAGGCCCTTGCTGGCGTGCACGGTCATCAGCTGCACGGCCTCCTGGCCTTCCTGGGCCTGGTTATCTCCTGCCTCCAGAGCGGCATGGGTGAGGAAGGCTGCCAGCGGTGACATCACCTCGCCACTCTCCTCGTCAGGGGTGGCACCGGGCGCGGCCTCGGTGGCTTCGGCTTCGCGGCCAAAACCTTCAATGCTCACAAAGCTCTCGGCCGCGTTGACCAGCTCCTCCAGGTTCTCGATGCGGTCCGCGCCTTCGCGCTCGGTCTGGTAGTGCTCGACCAGGCCGCTGTGCTGCAGCACGAGCTCGATGATCTCGCGCAGGGTCAGCCCCTGGGTCTGCTCGCGCAGCACGTCGATCTTAGCGACGAAGGCGCCGAGGTTGGCGCCGGCCTTGCCCGACAACGCACCGACGGCGTCGTGCAAGGAGGTGTTGGCGGCGCGCGCCGCGTCCTGCAGCTGTTCGATGGAGCGCGCACCGATGCCGCGCGGCGGGAAGTTCACCACGCGCAAAAAGCTGGTGTCGTCCTTGGGGTTCTCGAGCAGGCGCAGATAAGCCAGAGCGTGCTTGATTTCCGCGCGTTCGAAGAAGCGCAGGCCGCCATACACGCGATACGGCACGCCGGCGTTGAACAGCGCGGTTTCGATCACCCGGCTCTGCGCATTGCTGCGGTAGAGCACGGCGATCTCCTTCTGGCTCGTGCCCTCGCGGATGAGCTGCTTCATCTCGTCGATCATCCACTGCGCTTCGGCGAAGTCGCTCACCGATTCGTAGACGCGCACGGGCTCGCCCGCGCCCTGGTCGGTGCGCAAGTTCTTGCCCAGGCGGTGTTTGTTGTGGCTGATCAGCGCATTGGCGGTGTCCAGGATATTGCTGTGACTGCGGTAGTTCTGCTCCAGCTTGATCTGGTGCTGCACCTGGAACTCGCGCACGAAGTCGGCCATATTGCCCACGCGTGCGCCGCGAAAGGCGTAGATGCTCTGGTCGTCGTCACCCACGGCAAACACCGCGCCCATCTGCCCGTCGGCGCGCGGGCGCCCTTCAGCGTCGCAGCCGGCCAGCAGCTTGATCCAGGCGTACTGCAGCTTGTTGGTGTCCTGGAACTCGTCGATCAGGATGTGGCGGAAGCGCCGCTGGTAGTGCTCACGCACGGGGTCGTTGTCGCGCAGCAGCTCGTAGCTGCGCAGCAGCAGCTCGCCGAAGTCCACCACGCCTTCGCGCATGCACTGCTCTTCGTAGAGCTGGTAGATCTCGACCTTCTTGCGCGTGTCCGGGTCGCCGGCCGGGACCATATTGGGGCGCAGGCCCTCTTCCTTGCAGCCGGCGATGAACCAGGCCAGCTGCTTGGGGGGAAAACGCTCCTCATCCACGTTGAACTGCTTGCACAGGCGCTTGATGGCGGACAGCTGGTCCTGCGTGTCCAGGATCTGGAAGGTGGCCGGCAAATTGACGGTGCGATGGTGCGCGCGCAGCAGGCGGTTGCACAGGCCGTGGAAGGTGCCGATCCACATGCCGCGCACATTGACGGGCAGCATGGACTGCAGGCGCGTCATCATCTCGCGCGCAGCCTTGTTGGTGAAGGTCACGGCCAGCAAGCCACCGGGCGAGACCTGGCCCGTCTGCAGCAGCCAGGCAATGCGCGTGGTGAGCACGCGCGTCTTGCCGGAGCCGGCGCCCGCCAGGATGAGCGCGGGCACGGGCGGCAGGGCTACGGCGGCGCGCTGCTCGGCGTTCAGGCTGGCCAGCAGCGGGGAATCGGTGGGCGCAGGGAAAAGAGAGGAAGAGCCGGTGGGCGGCAGCAGCGAAGACATGCCCCCATTGTAGGAAAGCGCCTGGCCGTCCCGGGCCGCGCTGCGGCTAAAGCGGCATGCGCGCCGAGGAGTTGCGGAAACCGGCCGAGGCGCGGTCGTGCATGTCGGCCAGCTCGGCCAGCAGCTCGGCATGGCGGTTCATGATGTTGAGAAAGACCTGGTTGGACGGTTCGGCGCAACGGAATTGCGCCAGCTCCAGCAGTCTTTCGCTCAGGCGCCCCATCTCGATATGGATGGCGTGGCTGGCCAGCAGGTATTCCTCGGCATGCATGTGGTACTCGTCTCGCTCGGCTTGTTCTATCGACCGACGGCGCTTGCGCACCGTCTCCCACGGAGCGTGAGTGTAGGTGCGCCAGGCATGCAGAGCGCTGACGCGCAGGTGTAACAGTTCGCTCTGTTGTACGAGCGCCTCAACAGGGCGGCTGCGCCGTCATGGCCCTGACACCGGGCCCGGGTAAACCCGGACGCGAAGACCCAGCTCAACCCTTGCCGAACACGAGGCGGATGGCCAGCTGATGCAGATGCTCCCAGGGCGCGGTCAGGTCTTCAAGGACGCTGAAGTGATTGCGCTGGGGAATCGTCTCGCAAACCGGAACCACCTTTTTGCCCCAGGCCTGCTGGATCAGCTTGTTGTGGCGGATGAACTCGGCGCTCTCCTCGGCGCCGGCCACGGTGTAGAGCACGCCTTGCTTCGGCGCCGGCAGCAGGGCCGGGCTGGCCAGCGCCACCTGCTCGGGCGTGAGGCGCAGGCTGTCCTTGAGGAAGGGGGTGTGCATCACGGGCTCCAGGTCATAGAGACCGGAGATGGAGAACGCGCCCTTGACCAGGTCGGCCGGCAGGTCCTTGCCGACCTGGGGCCAGAGGCAGTTGAGCAACATGGCCGCCAGGTGGCCGCCGGCCGAGTGGCCGACGACGTAGATGCGGTTCGGATCGCCGCCGAACTTCCTGGCGTTGCGGTAGACCCAGGCCAGGGCCTGGACCATCTGCAGCGTGATGTCGGGGATGGTCACGGCCGGGCACAGCGCGTAATTGGGGATGAAGACGCAGCCGCCCAGGTTCTTGAAGGCCGGGGCAATGAAGGAGTGATCGGACTTGTCGAGCGAGCGCCAGTAACCGCCATGGATAAAGACCACCACGGGCGAGCCCGGCTGGTTGCTGGGAAACACGTCCAGCGTCTCCTTGGGGCCCTTGCCGTAGGCGATGTCGGTCTGGCAGGGATGGGCGGCGCGTGCGTCGTCCGAGGCCTCGGCCCAGCGCGCGAAATGCGTTGCATGCTCGGGCACCAGGGCCCGGTTGTTGTACATGCGGTCCAGCCAGGCGGGGGCGAAATTCTTTTTCATGGGGGGGGTCTCCGGATGAATGACAATAGCGTGCTAACGCGTGCAGCCGGGTATCTTGGCATATCTGCAGACACGCCGGAGGTCATAAGATGAATATCGCGTTGTTGGGCACCGGCCTCATGGGTTACCCCATGGCACGCCGCCTGTGTGAAGCCGGCCACACCGTGCAGGTCTGGAACCGCACCCGCGCCAAGGCTGAAGGCCTGGCCGCCTTTGGTGCCACCGTGCACGACACACCGACCGCCGCCGTGCAGCACAGCGAGTTCGTGATCACCATGCTGGAGCACGGCCCCGTGGTCGAGGAAGTCCTCTTCGTGCTGGGCGTGGCGGGGGCCATGAAGCCGGGCACGGTGCTCATCGACATGTCCTCCATCAAGCCGGCCGAGGCGCGTGCCCACGCCGAGCGTCTGGGCGGCATGGGCATCACCCACCTGGACGCCCCGGTCTCGGGTGGCACGCTGGGCGCCGAGGCCGGCACCCTGGCCATCATGGCCGGCGGCAAGGCCAGCAGCTTCGAGCGCGCCCGACCGGTCTTCGCCCCGCTGGGCCGCGCCACCCTGGTCGGCCCCAGCGGCAGCGGCCAGCTTGCCAAGCTGGCCAACCAGATGATCGTGGGCATCACCATCGGCGCCGTGGCCGAGGCCCTGCTGCTGTGCGAAAAAGGCGGTGCCGATCCGGCCAAGGTCAAGGAGGCCATCACCGGCGGCTTCGCCGACAGCCGCATCCTGCAGGTGCACGGCCAGCGCATCGTGGAGCGCAACTTCGCCCCGGGCGGGCGCATGACCGTGCAGCTGAAAGACATGCGCAATGCGCTGGAAACCGCCGCAGGCCTGGGCTACGCCGCGCCCATCACGGGTCTGCTGGAGCAGCTCTATGCCGAAGGCGTGGCCCATGGGCTCAGCGACCTGGACCAGTCGGGCCTCTTCGTGGAGCTGGCGCGTCGCAACGGGATGAAATGAAACGGCTCGCCTGACACCGGCGGCCGGCGACCGTAGAATCCGGCAGACCACTCGCATGGACCCACGCACGTGCTGAAACCCGAGTTCCGCCCCTCCCAGCTGCCTGAATTCACCCCGCCATCACCGCCGCAGCCTGAGCTCAGGAAAGCCGCGGCCCATGCAGCGCTGATCGCCCTGGCCGTCGTCGCGGGCCTGGCCTATGTGCTGCTGAGCCGTTACCTGACCCGGCTGGCGCTGGCACCGGCCATCGTCATCGGCGTGCTGCTCAGCCTGCACCTCGCCATCGTGCTGCTCGCGCGGCTGCGGCAGGGCCAATGGCTGGGCCTCACCGGTCTGCTGATCACGGCGCTCGCCATCCTGGCCGCGGATGCCGCCGCCGGCGTGGCCGACCCGGGCGAGCGCATGGCGCCGGCGGGCGGTTATGTCACGCCCCCCGCCTCGCCGGGCGGCCACTGGCTCGTGCAGAGCGCGCGCGCCATCGCCGACAACGCCGCGCCCATCGTGGTCATCCTCGGCGCCCTGATCAGCAGCGCCTTTGCCGTGCATAACGCCAGGCCGAGATAGCCGGCGACAATGGCGCAACTGAAGGCACAGACCCGGTCGCGCCCTGCCCTCAGCCCCAAAAAAGAGCCCGGCTTGCCGGGCTCTTTCACAACGCTTCGGATGAACCTACTCGGCCAGCATGTCCGAACCGTTGCGGATGCGGTGCAGGGTCTCGATCGGCACGGTCCACACCATGCCGTCACCGATCTGGCCGGTGCTGCAGATTTCGATGATGGTGTTGCGGATCTCCGCAACCATGTCGTCCGAGGCGATCACCGTGACCATGATCTTCGGCGTGTAGTCGGTCAGCTCGTCGCGCACGGTGCGCTTGCCGATGGAGGCGGGGGCCGTGAAGCCCTCAGCCTTGAGCATGGTCAGCCCCGGGAAGTTCGGGATTCCCCGCAGCGCCTCACGCAGCAGGGGCAAACGGTTCGGGCGAACAATGGCTCTGATTTCTTTCATGTTTGTATTCCTCAACGTCAGGCTTCAATCTCTTTCTCTTCGAACCAGCGGTACAGGACCGGCACCAGCAGCAGGGTCAGGCTGGTGGACGAGAACAGGCCGCCGATGACCACCACCGCCAGCGGCCGCGTGACCTCGGAGCCGGGACCGGTGGAGAACAGCATGGGGATCAGTGCGAGCAAGGCCACCATGGCCGTCATCATCACCGGTCGGAAGCGATGGGTGCAACCCTCGATGATGGCCTGGTCGGTCGCCAGGCCTGCCTCGCGCTGCTGGCGGATGAAGCTGACCAGCACCACCCCGTTGAGTACCGCAATGCCCCACAGGTTGATGAAGCCCACCGCCGCCGGAACGCTCAGGTATTCACCGCTGATGGCCAGTGCGACCAGCCCGCCGATGGCCGCTAAGGGCAGCACCGTGATCACTAGCGCGGCATAGCGCACCGAATTGAACAGCATGAACAGCAGGAAGAAGATGGCCGCGATGGTGATCGGGATGATGATGGAGAGCGTACCGATGGCGCGCTCCATGTTCTCGAACTGCCCACCCCAGGAGAGGTAGTAGCCCGGCGGCAGCGGCACGCTGCGGTCGATGCGCGCCTGGGCCTCGGCCACGAAGCCACCGAGGTCGCGTCCCTGCACGTTCACGCCGATCACCAGGCGGCGCTTGCCGCCCTCGCGACTGACCTGGGCCGGCCCGTCGCCCAGCGTTATGTCGGCCACATCACGCAGCGGCACGATGGCACCGGTGGGCGCGCGCAGCACGAGGTTGCCGATGGATTCGACGTCCGAACGGTACTGGGCTGGCAGGCGCACGATGGTGTCGAAGCGGCGCTCACCCTCGTAGACCTGCGTCGCCACCCGGCCCTGCACGGCAATCTCGATCAAGGCATTGACGTCCTCGACGTTGATCCCGTAACGCGCAATCGCCGAGCGGTCGATCTGAATCGTCAGGTACTCCTGGCCGCTGACGCGCTCGACCCGCAGGTCCGTCGCCCCCTTGGTGGCCATGAGTGCGCCAGCCACCGCATCGCCCAGCTTGCGCAGCTGATCCAGATCGTCACCGAAGATCTTCACGGCCACCTGCGAACGCACGCCAGAGACCATCTCGTCCACCCGTGCGGCGATGGGCTGGCTGATGGCGATCTCCACGCCGGGCAGGAACTTGAGCTTGTCACGGATCTCGTTGGCGATGTCCTCCTGGTTCATGCCGTCACGCCATTCGTCACGCGGCTTGAGCATCACGATAGGATCGGATTCGTGCGGCTGCCCAGGATCGGAAGCCGATTCGCCGCGGCCCA
This sequence comes from Burkholderiaceae bacterium, assembly GCA_019745555.1. Lineage (GTDB taxonomy): Bacteria > Pseudomonadota > Gammaproteobacteria > Burkholderiales > Burkholderiaceae_C > Hylemonella. The sequence continues at coordinate 66,016 of JAIESX010000039.1, forward strand.
GACGCGACACCACGGTCTGCACCTCGGGCACCGTCTTGATCGCCCGCATGGCCTGGGTCTCGAGCTTGATGGACTCTTCGATCGAGATCTTGGGCACGCGTACGATCACCGGGGTGATCGAACCTTCCTGCATCGTGGGGATGAAGGCCGTACCCAGGAACGGCACCAGCGCGAAGCTGCCCACCAGCGCCAGCATGGCGCCCATGAACACCTTCTTGGGCTGGGCCAGGGCCCAGTGCAGCATCCGCAGATAAGGCTCCTTCATCTTGCGCAGCAACCAGGTGTCGTGCTCGGCGCCACCCTTGAGGATGTAGCTGCACAGCACCGGGCTCATGGTGAAGCTCAGGATCAGCGAAATCGTCAGGGCAATCGCGATGGTCAGCGCCAGCGGGGCGAACATCTTGCCCTCCATGCCCTGCAGGCTCAGCAGCGGCAGGAAGACCAGGATGATGATGCCCACGCCGTAGAGCACGGGCTTGCCGACCTCACTCGCCGCTTCCAGGATCACACGTGGCTTCGATTTGCCGGCATTGGCCGGATCGCCCAGGCGTGCGAAGGCGTTCTCCACCACCACCACCGCGCCATCAACCATCAGGCCGATGGCGATGGCCAGACCCCCAAGAGACATCAGGTTGGCGCTCAGGCCGATGCGGTTCATGACAAAGAAGGTCAGCAAGGGCGTGAGCACCAGTGTCGCGACCACGATGATGCTGGAGCGCACATCGCCGAGGAAGACGAACAGGATGATCACCACCAGGATGATGCCCTCGGCCAGCACCTTGGCGACGGTGACCATCGCCGTGTTGACCAGATCGGAGCGGTCGTAGAAGGGCACGATCTGCAGGCCGTCGGGCAGCATCTGCTTCTCGTTGATTTCCTTGACGCGCGCCTTGATGCGGGTCACCACCTCGCGGGCATTGCCGCCGCGGATCATCTGCACGATGCCGGCCACGGCCTCGGTCTCGCCGTCCTTGATGATGGCGCCCTGACGCACCTCGGAGCCAAAGGCCACGCTGGCGACGTCTTTCACGTACACCGGCGTGCCCTGGAACTCCTTCAGGGCGATGTTGCCCACGTCTTCCAGCGAGGCAATCAGGCCCACGCCGCGGATCAGATACTGCTCGGCCAGCGCGGGCAGCACACCGCCCGAGGAGTTGGCGTTGTTGCGCGCCACCGCCTCGTAGACTTCCTTGACGCTCAGCCCGTAGTAACGCAGACGGTCCGGGTTGACCTTGACCTGGTACTGGCGTGCATAGCCCCCCTGGCTGTTGATGTCGGCCACGCCCGCAATGGACCGCAGCATGGGCCGCACCACCCAGTCCTGCACCTCGCGGCGGCTGCGCAGTTCTTCCTCGCTCAGGGGCTTGAGACGGCCCTGGGCGTCACGGTCATCCTTGCGCTCCAGCGTGTACTGGTAGACCTCGCCCAGACCCGTGGAGACGGGGCCCAGCACCGGCGTGACGCCGGCGGGCAGACGCTGCGTCACCTCGACCAGACGCTCCAGCACCAGCTGGCGCGCGAAGTAGACGTCGGTCTTGTCGGTGAACACCAGGGTGATCAGCGACAGGCCGTTGCGGTTGAGCGAACGCATCTCGACCAGACCCGGCAGACCGGTCATGGAGATCTCGATCGGCACCGTGACGAAGCGCTCGACCTCGGTCGGCGGGCGACCCGGCGCCTCGGTGGCAACCTGGACCTGAACGTTGGTCACATCCGGGAAGGCGTCAACCGAGAGGCGTTTGACGGCGAAGGCGCCGGCGATCAGCATCACGACACAGATCACCGCGACCAGGATGCGCTCCTGGAGAGACCAGCGGATCAGCGCAGCGATCATTTCTGGGCTCCGGCACCCGCATCGCCGGCGCCGGTGAGCAGGCGCTGGGCACGGTCATTGTTCAGGTGAAAGCCGCCCTCGGTAACGATCACATCACCCTCGCGCAGACCCTTGAGCACCGGACGCCTCTGGTTGGTCAGGGGTGCCAGCTCCACCGGCACGAGACGGTAGAGATTGGGCTCGATCTGGACGAAGACGTGGTCGCGATCACCCTCACGCACCACCGCGGTCTCCGGGATCACGACCATCTTCTTCACCGTCGAGGCGATACGCAGGCTGGCCAGCATCTGGGGTTTAAGCTCGCGCTTGCGGTTGTCGAGTTCGGTACGCACGGTGACGGTACGCGTCTCGGGCTGGATGGTGTCGCTGACGAAGACCACGCGGCCACTGACCTTGCGATCAATGGCGGGGATCTCGATCTCGACCATCTGCCCGCGCTGCACGGACTGGGCTGCCTGCTCGGGCAAAGAGCCCACGACCCAGACCTTGCTGAGATCGGCGACCGTGAACATTTCCTCACCCGGTTGAACCACCTGGCCCTGGCTCACCTTGCGATCAACCACTACACCGCCCTGGCGGGAGTAGACCGTCGCTTCCGACTGCAGGCCACCGGTGGCGCTGAGGCTCTCGACCGCGTCAGCGGGCAGTCCCAGCAGGCGCAGCTGATCGGCCGCAGCGCGCTTTTCCGCGCGCGCGATCGCAAGCTCCGACTCGCGACGCTGCAACTCGGCCGAGCCGATCACGTCGGCCTGGATCAACTGACGGGCACGTTCGACCGCCCGCTCGGCCTGGGCAAGATTGGATTGTGCGCGCAGGTAGCCCAGCTGCGCCGTGGTCAGCTCGGGACTGCTGACACGGGCCAGCACCTGCCCCGGGCGAACGACGTCGCCGAGCTCGGCCAGCACCTGGGTGACGCGGCCGGTCACCGTGGCGCCAATGCGGGCCACCTGGCGTTCGTTGGCCTCGACGCGCCCCGGATGCTCCTGCACCAGCGCCACGTCGGCGGCGACCACCGCACCTGTCTTGTAGTTGGCGGCTTGTTCCGGCGCAACGCGCACGAGCATCGGGTCCGCTGGCGCGCTGTCGGCCGCTGGCGTCTCCTGCGGGGCATCCTTGCAGGCGCTCAGCGTCAACGCCAGACCGGTCGCCAGGAAGAGGGTGCCGATCACCCGGAACAGGGGATGAGAGGCTGGGATGGTACTCATGGGACTTCTTTCTTTAGGGGTTCGACTCGCCGGCGTAGCGGCCGGTCAGCAATTCCAGTTCGATGCGAGCAGCCTGCACCGAGTAACGCGCGTCCAGCAGGTCCGAGCGCACCGCCTGCAGCACGCGCTGGGCATCCAGCACGTCGAGGATGCCGCGCTCACCGAAACGGTACGCAGCCTGGGCTACGCGCAGCGCAGCCTCTGCATCGCGCATCACGCCCTGGGACAAGGCCTCCACGCGGATGCGGGCCATCTCCAGCGACTTCCAGGCCAGGATGATCTGCTGCTCCAGCTCGGCCTGTCGTCCATCGACCCGCAGGCGGGCACGCTCATACTCCTTGCCGGCTTCTGCAATCGGGCCACGCTTCTGGTCAAACAGCGGGATCTGCACCTGCACACCGAGGGTGTTCTGACGGATATCGGGTGCGGCATTCTGGGTGTAACGCAGGTCCAGCCCAGGCCAGCGGCTGGAACGGGCCCCCTCGAGCTGGCGACGTGCGCGGTCCAGCTGGCTGTTGAGCACCTTGAGCTCGGGGTTGCTGAGTTTGGCCAGGGCCAGCAACTCCTCCAGTTCCCCGAAGGGCTGCACGGCGTCGAGCTCGCCCTTGAGGATCCAGTTGCGGGGTAACTGGCCGGCGGCCAGACGGTTCAGGCTCAGCAGCGCCTGCTCGGCCAGCAAGGCGGCGCTGCGCTGGCGCTGACGCGCGTTGATGATTTCGGCGTCGGCCTTGATGATTTCGTAACGCGCGGCCTCGCCGCTGTCGACGCGCGCCTTCACGCGTTCGCGCACCTGTTCAAGCAGCACGACGTCGGCGGTCAAGGCAGTCGCCTCGTCACGGCGCAGGAAGTACTCGAAGGCGCGCAGCTGGACCTGTGCGATCAGCTCGCTGCGGGTTTGCGCGACCTGATGGAAGCTCACCGTTTGGCCGGCCCTGGCAGCCTCAATACGGGCACTGCGCAGGGACGGATTCTCGAGGAACTGGGACACGGTCCAGTTGTGCACGTCACCGGGAACGGCCGACGGTACACGGCCCTCGTTACGCCCCTGGCTGTATTCGACACGGGGGTTCGCAAAGGCTTGCGCCGTCACGATGCCGGCTTCGGCCTGTTCGCGCAGGCGCAAGGCTCCCTGCAGGTTCGGGTTGTGCGTGAGTACCAGCTGGATCAAAGCCTCCAGCTCATAGGCGATCACCGGTTCTTCCGCCAACACAGGGCTGGAAGCCAGGGCCGACGGGCGGGCCGGCGCAGAAGCCGCGTCCGCAGGCTGGGCGAGCACGGCCGCCGGCCACAACAACAGGCTGGCAGTGCAGTACCGCCAGATCTCGATCTTTTTCATTCAATCCTCGGAGAGATGGGAAGTGTCGCAGCTAACCCGAAGGGCCAGCCGCGCGCCGCCTGGAGTGGCAGCACAGAGTATCAGCCCTGGCCCGCTGGTGGGCGCAGCAGAGGCTGGCGCTCAGCTTGAGGCAAATCAAGCTGCGGGTCCTGGGTCGGGACGCCGCGCGCAAGGGTGATCCATAGTCGCGGACAGGAGGGAAGGTCCTGGTCGGCAATCTCTGTGAGTACCTGATCATCGCCAGGCTTGTAAGGAGCCGGCTTGCGGCAGATCAGGTCCCGGGTGGGACTGAGGGCGGACTCGCCGGGTTCGATGTCCTCGCCCTCCACGTCGGCCATGGCCCAATAGACCACCTCGTCATCGCTGACGTCCAGCAGGGGGGCCGGGGCGACGTGGGCCTGAGTCCACGCCCAGAACAACCCGGCCAGGAGCACCAGCAGCCCAAGCAGTCCCATTCGCATGCCGGCGGCAAGAGGCGGAGAGAAGCGATTCGGGCCAAGCATGGTCTGTGAGTCAGGTTCAGGTCAGAAAACGCAAGAATTAGGCCACATCAGTGTTTCCCCTAGGTAAAGCGGGGACTCAAGACGGGACGGGTGCGGCGCACCCGGGTGGGTTCAGACGCCCAGGTACCGGTGCCAGAGCCCTGGATCGGCCGCCAGCTCAGCCGAAGCACCGGCCCAGACCACGCGCCCACGCTCAATCACGGTGTGGCTGTCGGCCAGGCGGATCAGGCGCTGCACGTACTTGTCTATCACCAGGATGCTCTGGCCCTGGGCGCGCAGCTGGTCCAGGCAGGCCCAGATCTGCTCGCGGATCAACGGGGCCAGGCCTTCGGTGGCTTCGTCGAGGATCAAGAGCTCTGGGTTGGTCATGAGCGCGCGACCGATGGCCAGCATCTGCTGCTCACCGCCCGAAAGCTGATTGCCCAGGTTGCGGCGGCGTGCGGCCAGCGCGGGGAAGAGCGCGTAGACGCGATCGAGGGTCCAGGGCTCGGCGCGGCTACGCCGGTTGGCGGCAAAGGCGCGCAGGTTCTCCTCCACCGTGAGGTTGGGGAAGATCTGCCGGCCCTCGGGCACCAAGGCCAGGCCCATGCGCGCAATGCGGTCCGGACTCAGGCCGTCGATACGCTCACCCAGGAAACGCACCTCGCCGGTGCGCGGCGGCGTAAGTCCGAGGATGGAGCGCACCGTCGTGGTCTTGCCCATGCCGTTGCGTCCCAGCAGCGTGGCCACGCCACCGGCCGGCACACTGAAGCTGATGCCGAACAGCACCTGGCTGGCGCCATAGGCGGTCTGCAGATCGCAGACTTCGAGCAAGACGCTCATGCCTGGCGCTCCCGGCGCCACATGGCGCGGCGCTCCAGCACCAGCACCAGCAGCGTGAGCAGCAGGATGATGCCGCCATGCCATTCCAGGCTGCGTTGCGCCCCCTGCAGGGTCTGCGCGTAGGCGGCCTTGAATTCCTCGTAGACCCGGTGTACCGGCCCGCAGTGCAGTTCCCAGATGCGGAAGCGCTCCTCGCCGCGCACCCATCGCACGGGCACGCCCAGCACATAGCCCATGCAGCCGCCCAGGCTGTTCCACTCGCCGTCCTGCAAGGGCGTGTGGGTGGGTGCGAGGAAGGCCGCCGAAGCGGGAAACTCCATGCTGCGCTGGCTGTGATCCACCAGACGCACCTGCAGATGCGGCGTGCGGTCCTGCACCTGCAGCACCTCGATGGGCAGCTGCACCAGCTGCGCCGCCTCGGGCGCGGGATTCATGTAGTCCACCAGGAAGAGATAGCCCAGATGCAGCTGCAGGCTCAGGCCCACCAGCAGGGTCCAGATCTGGAAATGCCGCCAGGGACGGCGAGCAGCGGCGCTGGCCATGGGCGTCGGTGCGGTCGTCTGCATCAGGCCCCGACCTCCAGTTCATCGCCCAGGTAGGCGCGCCGCACCTCGGCGTCGGCGCGGATGGCCTCGGGCGCGGCGCTGGCGATGATGCGGCCACTGACCAGCACCGAGATGGTGTCGGCCAGGCGGAACACGGCATCCATGTCGTGCTCCACGAGCAGCAGCGTGCACTCGCCGCGCAGGGTCTGAAGCAACGCCACCATGCGCTCGGATTCCTCGGGCCCCATGCCGGCCATGGGTTCGTCGAGCAGCAGCAGCTTGGCGCCCGTGGCCAGGGCGATGCCGACCTCGAGCTGGCGCTGCTCGCCATGCGAGAGCGCACCGGCCAGCTGGGCCGTGCGCGCACCCAGACCCACGCGCGCGAGTACCCCGGCCGCAGCCGTGTAGCGTTGCACCTCGCCACGCGCCGCCGGCCAGAAGCGCAGGCTCGACCCGGTGCGCGCCTGCAGCGCCAGGGCCACGTTGTCGAGCACCGTAAGGCGCGGGAAGATGCTGGTGATCTGGTAGGAGCGCGCCAGGCCGCGGTGCACGCGCTCGTGCATGGACAGGGCCGTGATGTCTTGGCCGTCGAAGACGATGCGCCCGGCGTCCGGCGCGAGCGCCCCCGAGAGCTGCTGGATCAGCGTGGTCTTGCCCGCGCCGTTGGGGCCGATCAGCGCGTGGATGCCGCCCGCCCGCACCGTGAGGTCCACGCCATCCGTGGCGACCAGGCCGCCGTAGCGCTTGACCAGACCTTGCACCTGCAAGAGCTCGCTCATGTGCGCTCCTTGCGCCGCCACAGGCTCATGAGCCCGTTGGGCGCGACCAGCACCACGGCCAGCAGGGCTGCGCCGAGCGCGAACTGCCAGTAGATGGTGTAGAGGCTGAGCACTTCCTCGAGCAGCAGGAAGACCACGGCGCCGATCACGCCGCCCCAGAGATGGCCCACGCCGCCCAGGATGACCATGACCATGAGCAGGCCCGACTGGCTCCACTGCATCATGGCCGGGCTGACGAAATTGTTGAGGCTGGCCAGCAGCGCGCCCGCCAGGCCTGCGATCGCGCCGGCGATCACGAAGGCCACGAGACGATGGCCGTAGACCGCAAAGCCCACGGCTTCCATGCGCTGCTCGTTCTCGCGCATGGCCTGCAGCGCATGGCCGAAGCGCGCGTTGAGCAGGCGCCAGATGAAGAGCAGGGCCAGGGCGCACAGGATCAGCGTGGTCCAGTAGAAGGTGCGCTCCTGGGACAGGTCGAGGCCGAAGCCCAGCGTGGCACGCGCCGTGAGGTTCAGGCCATCGTCGCCGCCCCAGGCCTTGCCCGAGACGGCCAGGTAATAGAGCATCTGCGCGAAGGCCAGGGTGATCATGATGAAGTAGACCCCACGGGTACGCAGGCTGATGGCGCCGATGACGGCCGCAACCAGGGCCGCCGCGAGCATGGCCAGCGGCCAGACGATCCAGGCCGCGGTGATGCCGGCCTGCAACAGCAGCCCGGCCGCATAGGCGCCCACACCCACGAAGGCCGCGTGGCCGAAACTCACTAACCCACCGAAACCGAGGATGAGGTTGAGGCTGGTGGCGGCCAGCGCAAAGATCAGGATGCGCGCGGCCAGGCCCAGGTAGAAGTCGCCCCCGACCAGCGACGTGATGAAGGGCAGCGCCAGCAGCAGTACGAACAGCGGCAGCGCCCAGCGCCAGCCCAAGGCATGGTCAAGCAGGCTGCGCGGCACCTCGGATTCCTGCACCGGTTCAGCCATGGGCGGGGAACAGGCCGCGCGGCCGGAAGAACAGCACGGCGGCCATGAGCACATAGATCAGGATGGAGGCCAGGGCCGGCCCCGCATTGTCGGCGGCGGCCGGGCCGAGCACGGCCCCTAGCGCCAGAGGCAGCAGGGTACGGCCCGCAGTGTCGACCACGCCGACGATGAGCGCACCCAGCAGCGCACCGCGCACCGAGCCGATGCCGCCAATCACGATGACCACGAAGGCCAGGATGAGGATGCTCTCGCCCATGCCCACCTGCACCGAGAGCAGCGGGCCCAGCATGCCGCCGGCCACGGCGCACAGTGCCGCCCCCAGGCCGAACAGCACGGTGAACAGCGCACGCACCGGCACGCCCATGGCCAGGGCCATCTCGCGGTTGGAGGCACCCGCGCGCAGCTGCATGCCGATGCGGGTGCGTGTGATCAGCCCCCACAGGCCCAGGGCCACCACCAGGCCCACGCCGATGAT
>JAIESX010000013.1 GCA_019745555.1 Burkholderiaceae bacterium
ACGGCTGCGCGTCGTGCTCCTCATGAAAGCCAGCGCTCGGGCAACAGTTTTACGACTTGTTCAGACGTTCCTTAGGTTCTGCGATGGGCAAGCTTCGGACTCAGGTGAACTCCTTTGGCGATCGTGTCGATCTGCGCGCCAAGTTCTTGGTTGTAGCGCCCGACTTGGAGTTTAAGGCGCTCAAAGAAGTTCACGAGTCAGGTCTTCAGCTGACGGTGGTCGTGCTGGCCAACCTGACTGCAGGACGGTGGTTCGTTTTGGCCGACGAGATTATCCAGCCCGTTGTTTCGATCCTTCGCCTCAGGGATAACGAGTCCCCCCTGATGTTCGAAGCGAAGAAGAGGGTTCTTGAGTTTGATGGTATCGGGATCAAGGTTACCGCCGATATTGGTGGGGCGATCATCAGTCGTATAGGCATCGTCCGTGGCGGCGCTTGAGTAAGCAGTCGGTGAGCATCATGAGCGCTCAGATCCATGCAGGCCGCGCGATTGGTGAGAGCGTGATGTATGCATACCCGGATATTCGGTATGTCCGTCGGGCCTACGAATGGAAGCCTGAGCCCCAGGAGCTCAAAGGCCCCAGTTTGGCCAGAATAGCTCAACACGAAGCTGGCCATATCGTCCTGATGGAGTGGGTAGGCTTTACCGGCATGGTTGCAGAGGTCTCTGAGACTGCTGGCAGTGTGAATTTTCCTGGGCGTTGGCAGGATCTGCCAGAGCCATCCGAAGACTCGACCGGCGAACTGTCGGCGACAGCGGCTGCGGTTTTCCATGCTGGACTTGCTGCGGAGCTTCTCTACTTTGATCTACCCTGGACAGGCCCTGTACTGCGTCTGGAGCACTCTGATCACCAGCTCGCGGAGAAGATGCTTTCCCGATCGTTCGGCTGTCACTCAAGCGGGGCACACGCATACGCACAGAGGATCGCGCTTCATGTGATCCAAGCTAGCTGGGAAAGATGTAGCGAGATAGCTAAGCAGCTTATGGAGCGCAGGGTCTGGGGCCAAAAGGCATGAAGAATTTCCCTATCAAGCGAGAGACGTCACCCATAGCTTGTAAGGGATGCATGGGCATGGTTATGGGGGGCGGCCGGCGCGCTATGGGAGCAAGCCCCTGGCGCGATGACTCCACCGGACGCGCGGCGCTAAACGCGCTGCACGGAGTCAACTTACACGTACTGGCCAGGCCAGATTTGATGAAAGTACTTTCATGAGTACATCCACGAGTATCGTCATCACCGCCCAGGCCGGCCAGGCCGAGGGCACCATGCGCAGCCTGGGCAACAGCATCGACGGCGTCAGCAAGAAGATGCTCGACATGAGCGGCCTGGCCGGCACGCTGGGCGGTGCGCTCAGCCTCACCGCCTTCGCCACCTTCGTCAGCCGCACCGTCGCCGGCATCGATGCGCTCAACGACATGTCCGACGCCACGGGCGCCAGCATCGAGAACCTCAGTGCCCTGGAAGAGATGGCTGCGCGCACCGGCACCAGCTTCGACACCGTTGGCTCCGCGCTGATCAAGTTCAACCAGACTCTGGCAGGCGCCACGCCCGGCAGCCCGGCCGAACAGTCGCTCAAGGCCATCGGCCTGAACGTCGAAGAGCTCAAGCGCCTGGACCCGGCCGAGGCGCTGCGCGTCACCGCCGTGGCGCTCAGCGGCTTTGCCGACGACGGCAACAAGGCGCGCCTGGTGCAGGAGCTTTTCGGCAAGAGCGTGCGCGAGGTGGCGCCCCTGCTCAAGGACTTGGCAGAGCAGGGAAAGCTGGCTGGCACTGTGACCAGCGAGATGGCCGCCGAGGCCGACCAGTTCAACAAGAACCTGGCGGTCATGCAGACCAACCTGCAGTCCGCTGCCCGGGCCCTGACCACTGACCTCATCACCGGCATCAACAAGGCAGCCCAGGCCCTGAAGGACAGCGGGCTGGTGGAGGGCCTGGCCACGCTGCTCACCGGCGACGACGAGTACAAGAACAACAAGCGCCTGGTCGAACTCACCAATGATCTGCTGCGCGCGGAGAACGCGCTGTCCCAGTCCCGCGCGCGCGATGCCCAGTTCGGCGACAAGTCGCTGGCCACGGCTGCGGCTGAGAAGCGCCTGGCCTCCATCAAGGCCGAGCTGGAGATGGTGCAGGGTTACCGCAAGGTGCTTGAAAGCGGGCCCACCGGCCAGCCCACCGTCGCCGCCAGTGGCGCAGCGCCAGGCGTACCCACCCTGCCGGATCCAGCCAAGTCCAAGGCCAACGCAGCCGAGGCCGAGAAGCTCAGCAAGCAATGGATCGACGGCTGGGTCAAGTACGCCGACGCCGTGCTGGAAGAGGGCGAGCGCATCGACGCCGCCGAGCGGGCCAACCTGGAGAAGTTCAACGCCCGCGAGGCCGAGAAGCTCGGTAAGGTGGTGGAGGGTTTCAACTCCCGCAACCAGACCCTGGCCGAGATGGTGGCCCAGCAGGACCTCACCGAAGAGGAGCGCATCCTCTACAAGCGTGATCAGGAGTTCGCCCGCCTCGAGGAAGAGAAGGCCATCCTGATGGCCCACAACCAGTGGACGCTGGAGATGGAGCAACAGTACGCCCAGGCCCGCTTGAATGCACAGTCCCAGGCCAGCAAGGCCTTCGTCAAGCTGGAAAAAAATACCGCGCAGCAAAAGGAACAAGCGCTGGTTGGCTCCCTGGGCATGATCAGCAGCCTGATGAGCAGCAGTAACCAAGAGCAGTTTAAAATTGGCCAGGCAGCCGCCATCGCAAATGCCACGATCAGCACTTACAACGGTGCCATGAAAGCGATCGATACACTTGGCCCTTGGGGCTGGCCGCTTGCGGCGGCGACTATCGTGGCCGGTTTGGCTCAGGTTCAAAAAATCGCTAACACCAAGATCGGCGGCGGAACACCCAGCCCTGTCAATGCCACCTTCGGCGGCGGCAGCGTGGCCACGGGCACGGCCATCGCGCCCATCACCTCGACCCAGGCTGCGCCCAATGCGACTGTCGCTGCCGCCCAGCAACAGTCCATAAACTTCCACTTTACCGGCTCCTCCATTTCAATGGAACAAATGGTCAACGAGTTCATCCCCAGGCTGGAGGAGGCTTATAGCAATGGAGCTGGCTCAAGGGTTGTGTTCAATGTGACTAGGGGATAGAGATGGCTGGAAAAAACTACACGATCAATCTTGAGCCGATTCTCAAGGCTCTTGAGCGCTTGATTTGTGATCCCAGCGGGGTCGAGTTCAGCGCCGAAGAAAAGGCCGAAATCATTGCTGTTTATCGGGTGCTCATGGAAGTCGCCACGCAGGATCCGCGGGCTCCCATGGAGTTTTATAACCAGCTTGGCGTCAACGTCACCATCTATCTGGCGCGCCGCGTAGCGGCGCAGGAAATCGCCGCCAACCTGGTCAAGAGGCTGCGTCCACCTGAAGCGTGAGATTGTCATGCATACCAGGCGGGCTAAATGCGGGGAACAAAACGGGGAACATGGCAGCACCCATATCGAGAAAATGTAGTGTTTTCAAGGTCTGTAAAGGTTCTTTCAATTGACCCCAGCCCACCATCCAATCAAACCCGGCTGGCGACAGCCGGGTTTTTTCTTGCCCGTCGGGGTGAGGTTCAGCGCAGCTCGCCGGAGCGGCTGTCGAGCGGCGCCACGAAGGAGTCGTGCTTCCAGGTCGTGGAGAGCTGGCTTTCGTAGGCCTCGTGGCTGTGCGGATCGGCCGAGAGCAGGGCGTCCAGACGGGCGAAGTCGCTGGGTTGCGCGTTGCGCTGACGCGAAAGCGCGGCCTTGAGGTTGGCTCGGGTCTGGTTGAACTCGGTCTCGGTACGCACGCGCTCCAGCTCCTCCTTGAGGACGGCCTGTTCGCCCAGGAAGGCCGCGCGGATGGTGCTCAGGCTGGGCAGGTGCTCGGGGTCGACCACCCAGTAGCGGACATTGCATTGCGAGAGCAGGGTGTGCTTGAGCGTCTGGTTGCTCAGCGACAGGCCTTGCGGGCCAGGTACGTCGACGCAGCCGATCACATGGCCTTCGGCATTGCAGACGGTGAAGGTGCAGTACACCCCGCTGAGGAGCTGGAACCAGTGCTGGCCTTCCTCCTTGACCTGCGGCATGGTGAAACGCGTCACGGGCAGCTTGATCATGACATGGTGGTCCGAGAAGGCGCGCATCATCCAGCGCCAGACCAGCTTTTCACGGCTGTTGACCATGGCGCGCACGGCCAGCGGCCATTTGCGCGGGATGCGCCGCTTGGCCAGCTCCTGCTTTTTCAGGTGCATGGCATAGGCGTACGCCCCTCCTGCGCCGCTCAGCGCCATGAGGCACGCGACTATGATCCACCCTGTGTACCCGTTCATAAGTAGCACTTTGTTGTTTGTAAAAAGTGTAAGGTCCCTGGCCTCAATACTGAACAAAATCGATGAAGTTGGGGCATGTTGAAGGGTCTTGGGAATGAACTTTTGCACGGAAAACCTGCCTGAGTACGGCCTGCAGCAGCGGATCTGCGACGTTCTTCCCATGTTCATGGGAGGCGGACGTGGCGAAAACTGATCCAGAGCGTCGCTCCCAGCCACTGCAGGACATCCTGTTTGACCAGGGGTTTGGCACACGCCGGATCTGCGCCGGTCTGATCCAGCAGGGCCATGTGCTGGTCGCTGCGGGCGAGGCGGGCGCGCTGGTGCCATGCACCGATGTGAATGCGGTGTTCGATCCGCGAGGTCTGCGCCTGCGCGTGCAGGGCATGGACTGGGAGTGTCAGGTCCGGGCCTGCCTCATGCTGCACAAGCCGGCCGGCATCGAGTGTTCCCAGAAGCCTTCGGCGTGGCCCAGCGTCTACACCCTGTTGCCCGCGCCCTTGCGCCAGCGGCCGAACAAGGGGGCTGTGCAGGGCGTGCAGGCCGTTGGCCGTCTGGACCAGGACACCACCGGACTGCTGCTGCTCACCGATGACGGGCAGCTGATCCATCGTCTGGCCTCACCCAAGCACGATGTGCCCAAGGTCTACGAGGTCACGCTCAAGCACCCGGCCGATGCCGGCATCTGCGCCAGGTTGCTGGCCGGCGTGGTGCTGGACGATGACCCGCGCCCGGTGCGGGCCGCCGCCTGCGAGCTGGACGACCCCCTGCATCTGCGGCTCACACTCACCGGCGGCAAGTACCACCAGGTCAAGCGCATGGTGGCGGCGGCGGGCAACCGGGTCGAGGCCCTGCACCGTTCACAGATCGGCGGCTTGCGCCTGCCGGCGGACCTGGCGGTGGGCCAGTGGCGCTGGTTGCGGGCGGAGGACCTGGCGCTGCTGGGCGTCTGAGATTGCTGCTTGCGCTGGCTCAAGTCCGGAGGCCCTGTGTGGCCGTAGCCGGCCGCTACACTAGCTGCTCCCTCACGCCTCACCCTCCATGCGCCTGTCCCTGCTTCGCCTCTGTCTCATGCTGCTGGCCCTCATGGCCACCGCAGTCCATGCCCAGCCGCAGCGGGCACCGGTGTTCGTGCTCAACTCCAAGGACGCGGATGTGAGCGTGATCGACCCGGTGAGCTGGAAGGAGATCAAGCGTTTTCACACGGGCAAGGAGCCGCATCACCTCTACCTCACGCCGGACGAGAAATCGCTGATCATCGCCAATGCCTTCAGCGACAGCCTGACCTTCGTCGACCCGCGCACCGCCGAGATCCAGCGCACGGTGCGCGGCATCCTCGACCCCTACCACCTGCGCTTCTCCCCCGACATGCAATGGTTTGTGACCGCGGCCAACCGGCTCAACCATGTCGACATCTACCGCTGGAACGGCCAGGACCTGACGCTGGCCAAACGCATCCCCACGAGCCGCACGCCCAGCCACATCTGGATCGACAGCCGGAGCACGACCGCTTTCGTGACCATGCAGGACAGCGACGAGCTCGTGGCCTTCGATCTGGCCTCCCAGCGCCAGCTCTGGCGTGTGAAGACCGGTCCCATGCCGGCCGACGTCTTCGGCACGCCGGACGACCGTTTCCTGCTGGTCGGCCTGACCGGCAGCGACAGTGTGGAGGTCTTCGACCTCGCCATGCCGGTGCCGGCGTCGGTGCAGTGGATCCCTACCGGCAAGGGCGCGCATGCCTTTCGTGCGGTGGGTGATCGCCGCCACGTGCTGGTCAGCAACCGGGTGGCCAACACCATCAGCAAGATCGATTTCAGGACCATGACCGTCGTCGACCAGTACCCTGCGCCGGGCGGTCCGGACTGCATGGACCTGACGGCCGATGGCCGCTACATCCTGCTGTCTTCGCGCTGGGCGCAGAAGCTCAGCGTGATCGACACCACCACGCGCCAGGTCGTGCGCCAGGTACGCGTGGGCAAATCCCCGCACGGGGTCTGGACGCTGGACCATGCGCCGCGCCAGTAGATTCGGGCTGCTTCTGCTGGCGCTCGCCCTGGCCGGCGGTGCGGCACGGGCGCAGGGCTGCGCCAAGCCGGTCTACCTGACCTTCGACACCGGCCACATGGGCGTGGCCGAGCTGGTGGCGGATGTACTGCGCCGCGAGCAGGTGCGCGTGACCTTCTTCGCCGCTGACGAGCGCACCCGCGCGGGCGATGGCAGCCTGGGCACCCATTGGGCGTCCTGGTGGCGCGCCCGTGCGGCTGAGGGTCACGAGTTCGCCTCCCACACCCTGGACCACAGCTACTGGCGCGCCGATCTGCCGCAAGCCGATGGCAGTGTGCAGTTCCGTGTGCGTGCCTCGGCCGGCGCCCAGGCCGGTCGTGATCTGGTCTGGACCGCGCAGCAGTACTGCGCCGCCATTCGTGCCGCCGAGGAACGGCTGCAGCAGCACACGGGACGCGCCACGCTGCCGCTGTTCCGGGCCCCCGGCGGCAGGACGTCGCCAGCCCTGCTGGCCGCCGCGCGCGACTGCGGCTACCTGCACGTGGGCTGGGCCCCGGCCGGCTTCCTGGGCGACGAGCTGCCCAGCGAGACCTATCCCAACGATGCCTTGCTCAAGAAGGCGTTGCGCGACATCCGGCCGGGGGACGTGCTCATGGCGCATCTGGGCATCTGGTCGCGCCGCGACCCCTGGGCGCCGGCCGTGCTGGAGCCGCTGATCCAGGGCCTCAAGGCGCGTGGCTTCTGCTTCCAGACCCTGCGTGAGCATCCGGACTATCGTGACTGGATCGCGCGCCGCATGCCGGCCGGGAAATAATCGGCCATGGATTTCTTCGTCGATGCCTTCGATGCCGTGCACCAGTGGTTGTTCGAGACCCTGGTGCAGCCGCTGGTGTTTGCGATCGGGCTGGGCAACCGGCTGGAAGATGCTTACAGCGGCACAGGTTGGCTGCTCGTCGGCCTGCTGCAGCTGGCCGTGATGCTGGCCGTCATCGCGCCGCTGCAGCGCTGGCGGCCGGTGGAGCCCGTGCGCGACCGCGCTGCCATCCGCGTGGATGTCATCTACACCCTGATCCATCGCCTGGGCCTGGTCCGTCTCGTGCTGTTCTTCACCCTCATGCCCCTGCTCGACGATCTCATCGGTCAGCTGCGCGTGTGGGGCCTGCCCACCTTCCACCTCGACTACCTCTGGCCCGGGGTGAGCGATCTGCCGCTGGTGAGCCTGCTGATCTATCTGGTGGTCATGGACTTCTTCGACTACTGGCTGCATCGCGGCCAGCACAGCTTCGAGTGGTGGTGGCGACTGCACGCGCTGCACCACTCCCAGCGCCAGATGACGATGTGGAGTGACAACCGCAACCATCTGCTGGACGATCTGATCCGCGACCTGCTGCTCGTGACCGTGGCGCAGTTCATAGGCGTGGCGCCGGGCCAGTTCGTGGCCATCGTGGCCATCACCCAGCTCAGCGAGAGCTTCCAGCATGCCAATCTGCGGCTGTGGTTCGGCCGCTGGGGTGAACGTCTGTGGGTCAGCCCACGTTTTCACCGGCGTCATCACAGCATCGGGATCGGGCATGAGACGCCCGGCATGAAGCTTGGTGGTTGCAACTTCGGCGTGCTGCTGCCCTGGTGGGACATGCTGTTCGGCAGCGCCAACTTCGAGCAGCGCTACGACCCGACCGGTATCCGTGATCAGGTGGAGCAGGGGCGTGACTACGGTCGCGGTTTCTGGGCCCAGCAGTGGCTGGGCCTGAAACGCCTGGCGGGGCGCGCCTGACATCACGCATCGGCGCGTCGCAAGGTATGCTTGCCGGCATGGGCCTCCTCCTCGACTCCTTCTGGCGTGCGCTGGCCTATTGCCTGCAGCCGCGCGTGATCCTGCTGTCCCTGTTGCCGCTGGTGCTGGTGGTGTCCGTGACCGCAGGTCTGTTCTGGCTGTACTGGGACGATGCCCTGCTCGGTCTGCGCGCCTGGCTGAGTGACTGGGCCTTGCTCGACAGCCTGTTCCGCTGGCTCGAAAGTGTGTCCCTGGGCCATCTGCGCACCGTGCTCGACCCCCTGCTGCTCATCATGCTCGTGCTGCCGCTGGTCATCCTGCTGTCCCTGCTGGCCGTGGCCTGGCTGGTGACCCCCGCGGTGGTCAAGCGGGTGGCGGCGCGCCGCTTCCCGCAGCTGGCCGAGGCCCGGGGCGGCAGCTTCTGGGGCAGTGTGGGCCAGAGCCTGGGTTCGTCCCTGCTGGCCTTGCTGGCGCTGGTGCTGACCATGCCGTTGTGGCTGATTCCGCCGCTGGTGATGGTGCTGCCGCCGCTGATCTGGGGCTGGCTGACCTCGCGGGTGATGGTCTATGACACCCTGGCCCTGCATGCCAGCCGCCTCGAGCGTGAGCAGCTCATGCGGCGTCACCGCTACCCTCTGCTCACCATCGGAGTGGTGGCCGGCTTTATGGGGGCGGCCCCGGGCCTGATCTGGGCCGTGGGCGCCATGGCCGTGGTGCTGGCGCCGCTGCTCGTCCCGCTGGCGATCTGGATCTACACCTTTGTCTTCATCTTTGCGGCACTCTGGTTCACGCACTACGGGCTGGCTGCCCTCTCAGCCTTGCGACAGGCGCCGCTGGATGCCGTTTCAACCGTCCTGCCCGAACCGGCGGCCGATGTGACCCCGCCTCCCCATGCCTGACACCCAGACCGCCTTCGGGCTGATCATCATCGGTGACGAAATCCTCTCGGGCAAGCGTGCCGACAAGCACCTGCCCAAGGTGATCGAGCTGCTGTCGGCGCGCGGCCTGCAGCTCGCCTATGCCGACTACGTGGGCGACGATCCGCAGCGCATCACGGCGGCCCTGCAGCGTGCCTTCGTTTCAGGCGAGGTGGTGTTTTCCTGCGGCGGCATCGGCGCCACCCCCGACGACCACACACGCCAGTGCGCGGCGCGCGCCCTGGGCCTGCCGCTGGCCCTGCACCCGCAGGCCGAGGCCCTGATTCGCGAACGCATGCAGGATGTGGCGCGCGAGCAGGGGCTGCCCTACGAGCCTGACCGCGCGGACAATGTGCACCGGCTGAATATGGGGGTGTTTCCCGTCGGGGCCCGGATCATCCCCAATCCCTACAACAAGATCCCTGGTTTCAGCTGTCTCTCGCCTGGCGGGCAGGGGAGCGTGCATTTCCTGCCCGGCTTCCCCGTCATGGCCTGGCCCATGATCGAGTGGGTGCTGGACACCCATTACGCGCACCTTTTCCATCGCCGGGCCTGGTGCGAGCAGTCGGTCATCGTCTACGGCGCCATGGAGGCTGCCCTGACGCCGCTGATGGAGGCCATCGAGGCCCGGCACGCGGGCGTCAAGGTCTTCAGCCTGCCCAGCGTGGACCACCCGGAGCATGGGCGCCACATCGAGCTCGGGGTCAAGGGCGAGGGCCGCCAGGTGCCCGTCGCCTACGCGGATCTGCTGGCCGGGCTGCTGGAGCGCGGCGCCAGACTTGGCCCCGAGTTGGTGCGAAATTCGTGAATTCCCATTTTGGTGCGCGTATTTGCACCAAAATGGATCGCACGTTCTGAATCTTTGGCGTCCCATGCACCCGGGAGGGCCATAAGGCCAGCAAACTCAGGGCAAAATGCTTCGTTCGATCGCGACCGGCATGTGCCGGATTGGCACAGAAACTGCATTCAGGTGCCTGCGTAACCTTTGATCAACCTTCCTACCAGGAGTACCAGATGGCCAAGACCGTCGCAGACGTGATGAAGATGGTGAAGGAAAACGAAGTCAAGTTCGTTGACTTCCGTTTCACCGACACCCGGGGCAAAGAGCAGCACGTGACCGTGCCTGTGTCGCACTTCGATGAAGACAAGTTCACCTCCGGCCACGCCTTCGACGGCTCCTCGATCGCCGGCTGGAAGGGCATCGAGGCTTCGGACATGCAGCTCATGCCTGACCCGAACACCGCGAACATCGACCCCTTCTTCGAAGAGACCACGATGTTCCTGCAGTGCGATGTGGTCGAGCCCAGCGACGGCAAGTCCTACGACCGTGATCCGCGTTCCATCGCCAAGCGTGCCGAGGCCTATCTGAAGGCTTCCGGCATCGGCGACACCGCCTACTTCGGTCCCGAGCCCGAGTTCTTCATCTTCGACGGCGTGCGCTGGAGCAACGAGCCCGGCAACGTGATGTTCGCCATCGACGAATACGAGGCGCCCTGGAACAGCGGCAAGCAGCTCGAAGGCGGCAACCGCGGCCACCGTCCCACCACCAAGGGCGGCTACTTCCCCGTGCCCCCGGTCGACAGCACGCAGGACATGCGCGCCGAGATGGTCCTGATCCTCGAATCCCTGGGCATCCCGGTCGAGGTCTTCCACCATGAGGTGGCCGGTGCCGGCCAGAACGAGATCGGTACCAAGTTCTCGACCCTGGTGCAGCGCGCCGACTGGACCCAGGTCCTGAAGTACGTGGTCTGGAACGTGGCCAACGCCTACGGCAAGACCGCCACCTTCATGCCCAAGCCCTACGCGGGCGACAACGGTTCGGGCATGCACGTGCACCAGTCGGTCTGGAAGGACGGCAAGAACCTGTTCGCCGGTGACGGCTACGCCGGCCTGTCTGACTTCGCCCTGTACTACATCGGCGGCATCATCAAGCACGCCCGTGCCCTGAACGCCATCACCAACCCCGGCACCAACAGCTACAAGCGCCTAGTGCCTGGCTTCGAGGCCCCGGTGAAGCTGGCCTACAGCTCGCGCAACCGTTCCGCCTCCATCCGTATCCCCTTCGTGGCCAACCCCAAGGGTCGCCGCATCGAGGCCCGCTTCCCGGACCCGAGCGCCAACCCCTACCTGTGCTTCTCGGCCCTGCTGATGGCCGGTCTGGACGGCGTGGAGAACAAGATCCACCCGGGCGAGGCCGCCACCAAGGATCTGTACCACCTGCCCCCGGAAGAGGACAAGCTGGTGCCGACCGTCTGCCACAGCCTGGACCAGGCGCTGGAGTACCTGGACAAGGACCGTGCCTTCCTGACCAAGGGCGGCGTGTTCACCGACTCCATGCTCGATGCCTACATCGATCTCAAGATGGGCGAAGTCACGCGCTTCCGCATGGCCCCGCACCCGGTCGAGTACGACATGTACTACTCCCTGTGATCGTGGCAGCAGGCTGTACATCGTTACAGCCTGTCGCAAAAAAGGACGGCCGAAGCCGTCCTTTTTCATTTCCGGACACTCCAGGGGGTTTGAAAACCGGTCGAAAATGAGGATACTGACAGACCGCCCCTGCATTGCGATGCGCGGAGATCACCATGAAGAAGTCCTATCTGATGTCGTTGACAGCTACGATTTTCGTAGCAAACCTGGTTGTTGCCAGCCTGGCCCAGGCCCAGGGCAACCGCATCTACCGTTGTGGCAATGAGTACACCAACACCGTCCAGCCCGGCCAGAAGGGCTGCAAGCTGGTCGAGGGTGGCAATGTGACCGTGGTGCAGCGCCCCCGTCCGGTGGAGAACGTGCGCCTGGCAGCTACCAGCCAGGCCGTGGCCAATCTGGAAGCCGAGCGTCAGCGCCAGCGCGATGCCGATGCGCGCATGATCCTTGAGGCCGAGCTGCGCAAGGCCGAGGCCCGGCACGCCGATCTGCTCAAGGAATACAACAACGGCGAGCCCGAGAAGATGGGCCCCGAGTTCCGCAACCACCAGAAGTACCTGGACCGTGTGGCCGACCTCAAGGCCAGCATCGAGCGCAACGAGAGCGATCTCTCCGGTCTGCGGCGCGAACTCGACCGGCTGCCGTCGGCGGCCGCTTCTGAGTCAAAATAGGCGGCTTGAAACCGCCAGTCTCCTCCTCCGCCCGCTTCCAGCTCTTTGACCTTCTGGCCACGCTCGTGGCCGTTGTGCATGACGACGGGGCGGTGGTCTACGCCAACGCAGCGCTCGAGGACGCGCTGGGCATGTCCCGGCGCAGCATCGAGGAATCGCAGCTTCCCGAACACTACACCGAGCCGCAAGTCCTGTTGCAGGCCCTGGGCGGTCTGCGTGCCAACGAATTCGCAGCCCTGCGCTACGACGCCTGGCTCAAGCGTCCCGGGCGCGAGCCGCTACCGGTCCACGTCATCCTGACCCAGACTGACCAGCCCGGAGACATCCTGGTCGAGATGCTGCCGCTGGAGCAGCAGGCCCGTCAGGAACGCGAGGAGCGCCTGCTGGACCAGGCCCAGGCGAACAAGGAGCTGATCCGCAACCTGGCCCACGAGATCAAGAACCCGCTGGGTGGCATACGCGGCGCGGCCCAGCTGCTGGAGATGGAGATCGAGGGCCAGCTCACCGAGTACACCCGCGTCATCATCCACGAAGCGGATCGCCTGCAGACCTTGGTGGACCGACTGCTGGCCCCCCATCGCCGTCCGCACGTGGTGGGCGACGTGAACATCCACGAAGTCTGCGAGCGCGTGCGCTCGCTCATCCTGGCCGAGTTTCCCAGAGGCCTGCGCGTGGTGCGCGACTACGACACCTCCATTCCCGAGTTCCGCGGCGATCGCGAGCAGCTGATCCAGGCCGTGCTCAACATCGCGCACAACGCCTGCCAGGCATTGCAGGAGCGGATTGCCGCCGGGGATGCCCGGCTGATCCTGCGTACACGGATTGCGCGTCAGGTCACTTTCGGCAAGCAGCGCTACAAGCTGGCACTGGAATTGCATGTCATCGACAACGGGCCCGGTGTGCCGGACTCGATCAAGGACCGTATCTTTTTTCCGCTCGTGTCGGGAAGAGAAGGCGGCTCCGGCCTGGGGCTGACGCTGGCGCAGACTTTCGTGCAGCAACACCATGGCCTGATCGAGTGCGACAGCGAGCCGGGCCGGACCGATTTCAAGATACTGATACCGCTGCCGTAAGAAGGTGGCCTGAGCAAAGGGTGTAGCCGACATGAAGCCGATTTGGATCGCCGACGATGACCAGTCCATACGCTTCGTGCTGGAGAAGGCCCTGCAGCGCGAGCAGATGCCCACGCGCAGCTTCACCAATCCCCGGGAGGTGCTGGCCGCGCTCGATGAAGAGGGCGAAGGCCCGCAGGTCCTGGTCAGCGACATCCGCATGCCTGGCGGCTCTGGCCTGGAGCTGCTGGAGAAGGTCAAGGCGCGCCACCCTGGCCTGCCCGTGATCATCATGACGGCCTTCTCCGATCTGGACAGTGCCGTCTCGGCCTTCCAGGGCGGCGCCTTCGAATACCTGCCCAAGCCTTTCGATCTGCCCAAGGCCATCGAGCTGATCCGGCGTGCGGTGGACGAGAGCCAGCGCGAGGAAGTCGCTCAGGAGAGCATCACCGCCGCGCCCGAGATGCTGGGCCAGGCCCCGGCCATGCAGGATGTGTTCCGTGCCATCGGCCGCCTCTCGCAGAGCAACGTCACGGTGCTGATCACGGGCGAGTCGGGTTCGGGCAAGGAGCTGGTGGCGCGTGCCTTGCACAAGCATTCGCCGCGCGCCAACGGCCCTTTCGTGGCCATCAACACGGCGGCGATTCCCAAGGATTTGCTCGAGAGCGAACTCTTCGGCCACGAGCGCGGCGCCTTCACCGGTGCGCAGACCATGCGCCGTGGCCGCTTCGAGCAGGCCGAGGGCGGCACGCTCTTCCTCGACGAGATCGGCGACATGCCTTTCGACCTGCAGACGCGGCTGCTGCGCGTGCTGTCCGATGGCCACTTCTACCGCGTGGGTGGCCACAGTGCCGTCAAGGCCAATGTGCGCGTGATCGCCGCCACCCACCAGGATCTGGAGCAGCGCGTCAAGGAAGGCGTGTTCCGTGAGGACCTGTTCCACCGCCTCAACGTCATCCGCCTGCGGCTGCCGGCCCTGCGCGAGCGGCGCGAGGACATCCCCATGCTCGCGCGTCATTTCCTGCAGCAGAGCGCGCGCCAGCTCGGCGTCGAGCCCAAGCGCATCTCGGAGGCGGCGCTGGAAAAACTCAGTCGCTTCAGCTTCCCCGGCAATGTGCGCCAGCTCGAGAACGTCTGCCACTGGCTGACCGTCATGGCACCGGCCCAGGTGATCGAACCCAAGGATCTGCCACCCGAGATCGGCCTGGCCGTGGGCGAGAGCGGCCCGACTGCGGCTGCTGTGGCGCCCGCACCGGTCCCCGGACTGGATGGTGTCGCACCGGCCGTGGTGGGCGCGGCCCCGGCGGCGGTGGCGGGCGATTGGGAAAGCGGCCTGCAGGCTGAGGCCATGACCCTGCTGCTCAGTGGCCGCATGGACGTGTGGGACGAACTCACGCGGCGTTTCGAGCGCAAGCTCATCCTGACCGCGCTCGACACCACACGCGGTCGCCGCATCGAGGCTGCCCACAAGCTGGGCATAGGCCGCAACACCATCACCCGCAAGATTCAGGAACTGGGGCTGGAGGAATAGGGCGCAACCCCCTGAGCGGCTGTGCCGCTTCCCCCTTCTGCTGCGCGAAGGGGGACGACGCCAGTGGCCGGGCGTAGCCCGTTCCACGGCGTCCCCCGCATCAATACCGGAGTTGACCTCAGTCAAAGAGGCCGGGGCCGCCGAAGCGCGCGCCTTCGATCTCCAGCATCTTCAGCTTGGTCTGCAGGCCGCCATGGGCCGAGAAGCCGCCGGTACCGGTCTGCGCGCCCAGCACACGGTGGCAGGGCACCACGGGGCAAAGGGATTCGCCCCCAGGGCCTGGCCCACGGCGCGGGCGGCACCCGGTTCACCCAGGCGCTGCGCCACTTCACCATAGGTCAGCGTCTCGCCCGGCGGGATGCGTCTCGCGAGTTCATAGACGCGCTGGTGAAAGGGCGGTACGCCCGTCATGTCCAGCGGCAGGTGGCTGAGATCACGAGGCTCCGTTGGGTGACCTTCAAGCAGGGCGGTGATGGCGGCGATGGCCTTCAACACGAAAGGCGGCGGGGTGTCTTCCCGGAGATCGGGAAAGCGGCGCGCCATGCGCTGACGTGTCGCCGCCTCGTCAACTTCGGGCAGCTGCACGCAAGTCAGTGCCCGAGTGTTCCAGGCGATGCCGCAAAAGCCCAGGGGTGTGGGGAAGAGGGCGTAGGCCAGCGTATTCATGACATGACGCGGGCCGGCAGGACTCAGAGCCCTTGCAGCTCCAGCACCACGGGCGCGTGATCGCTGGGGCGCTCGTTGCGGCGCGGCGTGATGTCGACAGCGCAGGCGGTGGCCAGGGGCTTGAGCGCATCGCTGATCAGGATGTGGTCGATGCGCAGGCCCTGCTTGCGGCGGAAGGCCATGTTGCGGTAGTCCCACCAGGAGTAGTTGCGCTCGGGCTGGGGGAAGAGCCGCACGCTGTCGTGCAGGCCCAGGGCGATCAGGGCCTGCAGATGCGTGCGCTCTTCCACCGTGCAGTGGATGCTGTCCTTGAGCCCGACCGGGTCCCAGACGTCGAGGTCATCGAAGGTGATGTTGTAGTCGCCCATGAGTACCAGCCGTGGGTGTTGCGCCAGTTCGCCTCGGATCCACTCGCGCAGTGCATCGAGCCAGCGCATCTTGTAGGCGAACTTGTCCGAGCCCGGTTCCTGGCCATTGGGGAAGTAGGCGCCGATCACCCGCACACCGTTGACCGTGGCACTGATCACGCGCGCCATCTCGTCCTCAAAGCCGGGGATGTTGCGCACCACGGCCTCCAGCTGTGTACGGGACAGCAGGGCCACGCCGTTGTAGGTCTTCTGGCCGAAGCTCTCGGCCTGGTAGCCGGCGGCGGCGAAGTCCTGGAAGGGAAACTTGTCGTCGGTGAGCTTGAGCTCCTGCAGGGCCAGCACATCAACCGGGTTGGCGGCCAGCCAGTCCAGCACCTGCGGCAGCCGCACATTGAGCGAGTTGACGTTCCAGGTGGCGAGCTTCATCGCGGCGGCCTCAGATGTGGAACAGGGCTAGCCCGCCGATGGCCACGCCGATGGCGCCGCCGGCGAACATGGCGACCTCGAGCCACTTCTTGCGCGTCAGCAGGGCGATGGCGGCCATGGCGATGGCAACCTGCAGCACCGTCGTGGCCTGGGCCCAGCGGTGATGCAGATGGATCTGCTCATCGCTCCTCTTGTCCCATTCGGTTGCCTCGGCCTCGAGTTTCTCGGCCACGAGCTTGATCTCGCCCTTTTCCTTCTCGTAGCGGTCGATCTTGGCCTGGTACTTCTCGCGCTCGGTGAGGCTGGGGCTGAGATCGCGCGAGACCTCGGCCAGCGACTGCTTGGTGCTCTTGGCCTGGAAGTAGTTCCACTGGTTGGCGGCCTCGGTCTTCTTGAGGGCCGCGTTATTCTTGTACAGGCCGGCATTGGCCTGGGTGGCACCGCCCATGTAGGCGAAGATGGCACCCACGGTGGCGATGATGGCCGTGAACATGGCGATCTGGTTGGTCATGCCGTTGCCGTGTTCGCCCTGGGCTGCGGCATGCGTGGCATGTTCGAGTTCGTGGTCGTGCGGGCCGTGCACGTGAAAACCGCCGGAGGACATCTCAGGTTCCTTGTGTGTTCGTGTAGGTGACAAAGCTGAAGCGCAGGCCGGTGGAGGACTGCTGGGTTTCCCGCCGGATCTCCTTCCAGCCCGGCCCGAATTGTGGCGCAAAGGCGTCCCCCTCGAACTCGGCCTCGATCTCGGTGACCACGGCCGTGCTGGCCAGCGGCAGGGCCTGGGCGTAGATCTCGGCGCCGCCGATGATCCACGCGTCGGGCACCTCGCCGCATAGTCTCAGCGCCTCATCCAGCGAGTGCGCGACCTGCGCCCCCTCGGCCTGCCAGTCCCGCTGGCGCGTCACGACCACATTGGTGCGGCCGGGCAGCGGGCGAAAGCGGGCGGGAAGCGATTCCCAGGTCTTGCGACCCATGATCACGGGCGCGCCCAGCGTGGTGCGCTTGAAGTGGGCCAGGTCCTCGGGCAGGTGCCAGGGCATGGTGCCGTTCTTGCCGATGGCGCCGTTGGCGGCGCGCGCAAAGATCAGGTGCAGTTTCATACGGTCGCTTTCCGGGCGGGCAGCAGCACGGCAGCGATGGCTGCCATCACGAAGACGATGGCCAGGTAGTCCTGCCAGGTCGGCCACTCGCCGACGATGAAGGTGGCACTGAGCGTGCCCACGAGCGGGATGGCCATCACGCTCATGGCGCTGGTGGCCGGCGGCAGATGGCGCGCCAGTCCGGCCCAGAGGGTCTGGGCGAAGCCGTAGTTGATGAAGGCGCCGTAGACCAGGCTGGCCCACATGGGCGCGCTGAACTGCCAGCTGGGCCAGGGCTCGCTGGCGAAGGCGATGACCCAGAGGCAGGCGGAGGTCAGGATCATCATCCAGATCGTCAAGGTCTCCACGGGCAGGGTCAGATGGGCGCGGCGCATCATCAGCGTGCCGATGGCCCAGCTGATGGCGGCGATCTCCATCCAGACGATGCCCAGGGGACGGCCCGTGAGCGCCGTGAACTCGCTGGAGGTCAGCAGGCCGATCGCCACGGCCACGGCAATGACCGCGACCACCGTGCGCTGCGTGAGGCGTTGACCGAGAAACAGCGCGCCCAGCAGCACCGTCCAGATCGGCATGGTGAAGCCCAGGATGGCGGCGCGCCCCGAGGCCAGCTCCTTGACGCCAAGGATGGACACCGTGTGCCAGCCCAGCATATTGGGGATGCCCAGCGTCACCACAGAGCGCCATTCCGCGCCCTGCGGCAGCATGCGCAGGCCGCGCGCGCGGTAGAAGCTATAGAGGAAGATCGCCCCGCACGTCATGGTGAGCGCGCGGAAGTAAAGCGGCGAGAGTTCCCTTAGCGAGAACTTCATCATCGGCCAGTTGATGCCCCACATCAGCGTGAGCATCACCAGGGTCAGCAGCTGCTTGCGGCTGATCACACGGTCACCACGGCGTTCTCAGACCGCCACCGGCGCCTTGATGGCCGGGTGGCACTGGTAGTCCAGCACCTCGAAGTCCTCGTACTGGTAGTCGAAGATCGAATCGGGCCGGCGCTTGATGTTCAGTGTGGGATAGGGGTAGGGCGTGCGCGAGAGCTGCAGCTTCACCTGTTCGTGGTGGTTGCTGTAGATGTGGCAGTCGCCGCCGGTCCAGATGAAGTCGCCCACGCCCAGGTCGCACTGCTGCGCGATCATGTGCGTCAGCAGGGCGTAGCTCGCGATGTTGAAAGGCACGCCGAGGAAGATGTCGGCACTGCGCTGGTAGAGCTGGCAGCTCAGCCTGCCCCCGGCCACATAGAACTGGAAGAAGGCATGGCAGGGCATGAGCGCCATCTTGTTCAGCTCGGCCACGTTCCAGGCGCTCACGATGATGCGGCGCGAGTCGGGGTTGCTCTTGAGCGTCTTGATGACTTCGCCGATCTGGTCGATGTGGCCGCCATCGGGCGTGGGCCAGCTGCGCCACTGCACGCCGTAGACCGGCCCCAGGTCGCCGTCGGGCCGGGCCCATTCGTCCCAGATGGTCACGCCGCGTTCCTTGAGCCAGTTGTTGTTGCTCGAACCCGTGAGGAACCACAGCAGTTCGTAGATGATGGACTTGAGGTGCACCTTCTTGGTCGTCACCAGCGGGAAGCCTTCGTTGAGGTCGAAGCGCATCTGGTGGCCGAACACGCTGCGCGTACCCGTGCCTGTGCGGTCGGTCTTGGGTACGCCCGTGGTGTACACGTGGCGCATGAAGTCTTCGTACTGGGAACGGACGGGGCGGGTGGTCATGCCAGCGATTTTCCTACAACTTGGGCGCCTGCCCGGCTTAGGGTGGCAGCCGGTTCCGCGCGCTGCTGTGGCCGTACCTAGCCGGTCTAGACCCGGGCGCATGTGGCTTGCCGGGTCTCGGCCCGGCGGCCGAGGTACTTTCTTTTGCTTCGCCAAAAGAAAGTACCCAAAGAAAAGGCGACCCTGGTGTCTGTGACCCCGACTTCTTCGGGGCAACCTGCGATGCTCGCGTCAGGCGGGAGCCGCGCAAACTCGCCCTGCGGGCTCAAACATGCGCGTCTCTTGATCCGCCTGCCGCTGCGCTTCTCGGCACAGACACAAGGGCGAGGGAGACCCAACAGCCGAACCCCACAAGGATGCGCCATGGCGAGTCGTTGTTGAATTGGTTTTCGGAGCCCACCGCCGTGTGCGGAGGCGAGTAGCGCAGGGCTAAGCGGGGGGCGCGCATGTCTGAGCGCAGCGAGTTTGCGCGCACCCCGCTTAGGCCGAGCAACGCAGCGTGCCCGAAGCGTAGCGGAGGGACGACGCACCCGGCTCGCCTTTTTTTGCTTACTTTGGTGTTTGCGTAACTTTGCTGCGCAAAG
Organism: Burkholderiaceae bacterium; assembly: GCA_019745555.1. Classification (GTDB taxonomy): domain Bacteria; phylum Pseudomonadota; class Gammaproteobacteria; order Burkholderiales; family Burkholderiaceae_C; genus Hylemonella. The sequence continues at coordinate 19,562 of JAIESX010000013.1, forward strand.
TGAGCAAACCCCGCGCGCGTAGCGCGCCATGGCGAAGCAGAGAAAACCCGCTACGCGGGTTTCGATAAAGTAGGTCGCCCGCCGGGGCGAGACCCGGCAAAGCCACGCGGGCAGGGCCTCATGCCAGAGGCCAATCACTTCACCCGCGAATCATGCGGCCAGGATTCATCAGATTCATCGGATCCAGTGCCTGCTTGATGCCGCGCATGAGACCGAGTGCCACAGGCGACTTGTGGTCCGGCAGCTTGTCCACCTTGAGGCTTCCTATGCCATGCTCGGCCGAGATCGAACCGCGGTAGCGGTCCACCACCTCGTAGACCAGGGCGTTCATCGGGCCCTCTTCCTCGGCGAGGAAGCGCTTCTGGTCCTCACCCTCGGGGGCCTGCACGTTGTAGTGCAGGTTGCCGTCGCCCAGATGGCCGTAGGTCACCAGGCGCGCGCCGGGGAATTTCTCCAGCAGCAGGGCATTGGTCTCGGCCACAAAGGCCGGGATGCGCGAGACGTTGATCGAGATGTCGTGCTTGATGTTCAGGCCTTCCTGGGCCTGGGCCAGGGGGATGCTCTCGCGGATATGCCACAGGGCCTTGGCCTGGGCCATGCTTTCCGCGACCACGGCGTCGGTCACGCAGCCGGCTTCCATGGCGGCTTCGAGCAGGCGCTCGAACTGCTGACGCGCGTGGGCTTCCGATTCGTTGTCCGAGTTCTCCAGCACCACACACCAGGGCGACTCCTGCCAGAAGGGCACGCGCTGCTGCGGGAAATGCTTGGCCACCAGGCTCAGCGCGAACTGGCCCATGACCTCGAAGCCGGTCAGGCCCGCGCTCAGGTGTTCATGCGCCAGTCCCAGCAGCTGCACAGCCGCCTCCATGGAGGGTACGGCAGCCAGGGCCGTGAGCTGGGCCTTGGGCAGGGGATAGATCTTCATGGTGGCGCCGGTGATGACGCCCAGCGTGCCTTCGGAGCCGATGAACAGGTGACGCAGGTCGTAACCCGTGTTGTCCTTGCGCAGGCCCAGCAGGCCGTCCCAGATCTCGCCCTGCGCCGTCACGACCTCCAGGCCCAGGCACAGCTCGCGCGTGTTGCCGTAGCGCACGACCTGGGTGCCACCAGCGTTGGTGCCCAGGTTGCCGCCGATGGTGCAACTGCCTTCGGAGGCGAGACTGAGGGGGAAGAGGAAACCGGACTTCTCGCACTCTTCCTGCAGGTTCTGCAGCACGCAGCCGGCGTCCACGGTGATGGTCAGGTTACCGGCGTCCAGGCTGCGCACCTTGTTCATACGCGTGAGGCTCAGCACCACCTGGGTGCCGGACTCATCCGGCGTGGAGCCGACCACCATGCCGGTGTTGCCGCCTTGCGGCACCATGGCCACGCGTGCGGCGGCGCAGGCCTTGACCACGGCGGCCACTTCCTGCGTGTTGCCAGGGCGCACCACGGCCAGAGCGACGCCACGTTCGCGGCCGCGCCAGTCCAGCTCCCAGGCCGTGAGGTCGGCGGCAGGGTCTTCGTGGGTCAGCACATAGGGGGTGCCGACGATGCTGCGCAGCTGGTCCAGCAGCGCCTTCTGTTCAGACGTGAGATTCATGATGGGGCAGTTTCGGTTTGGCCGGCCTCGCGCGCGGCGCGCAGGCGCAGGCGGATGTGCAGGGTGCAGCCGATGAAAAGGGCCAGACCCAGCAGTACTTCCAGCACGGCCAGCCAGGCGCCCGGTGCGGGCTCGCTGGTGGCGCGCACCAGGCCTTCGAGCACGTAGAGCCAGACCAGCAGGCTGAGCCAGCGGTAGGTGTACATGCGGTTCTTGAGCAGGCCGGCCAGCGGCAGGCACAGGGGCAGGACCTTGAGCGCGAGCCAGGAGCCGCCGGGACGGACCGGAGCCAGCCAGAGCTCCCAGGCCAGGCCGAGCGCAATCAGGCCCAGCAGGCTGGCCACGGTCAGGCGGCGACTCAGCGTGACGTGGGGTGCAGTGTCATTCATCGAAGCTGGCATCATAGCGGCATGAGCCTGTCCCTCCGCCTGCAAGAGCTGCTCGGCGACCTTTCGCGCTTCCCCTGGAAGAACACCGCCCTGACCCTGCGTGAGCGGTTCCGCGAGGACCGTCTGGGCCTGTCTGCCAGCAGCCTGACTTTCACCACCACCATTGCCCTGGTGCCCCTGCTGACCGTGGCCCTGGCCCTGTTCACGGCCTTCCCCATGTTCGCCAAGTTCCAGGACGTGTTGCAGAAATGGCTGGTCGAGAGCCTGGTGCCCGACAACATCGCGCGCCAGGTGCTGGGCTACCTGACGCAGTTCGCCAGCCGTGCCGGGCGCCTGGGCTGGGCCGGCCTCACGGTGCTCTTCTTCACCGCGCTGAGTCTGGTGTTCACCATCGACCGCACGCTCAATGCCATCTGGCGCGTGCGCCGGCCGCGCCCCTTCGGCCAGCGCCTGCTGATCTACTGGGCCGCGCTGACGCTGGGGCCGTTGCTGCTGGCTATCAGCCTGACCATCACCTCCTACATCGTCACGGCCTCGCGCGGCATGGTGGGCGGCATGCCCGGTGGCTTGCGTCTGCTGCTCGACGGTGTGGAGTTCCTGCTGGTGGCCGCAGGACTGGCTGCCACCTACCACTACGTACCCCACACCCGGGTCAAATGGACCCATGCCTGGAGCGGCGCGCTGTTCGCGACGCTGGCGCTTGAAGGCGCCAAGAAGCTGCTGGCGCTCTACCTCAAGGCCGTGCCCACCTATTCGGCGGTCTACGGCGCCTTTGCCACCGTGCCCATCCTGCTGGTCTGGATCTATGTGGCCTGGGTCATCGTGCTGCTGGGGGCGGTGATCGCGGCCTACCTGCCCAGTCTGCTGGCCGGCGTGGCGCGTCGCTCGCCCGGGCCAGGCTGGCGTTTCCAGCTCAGCATCGAGCTGCTGCAACTGCTCGACAGCGCACGCCAGGCGCCGGGCCACGGCCTGACCCTGATGCAGATCGCCGAGCGCCTGCGCGTGGATCCGCTGCAGATCGAGGCGCTGGTCGAGACCCTGGTGCAACTGGACTGGGTGGGCCGCGTGGGCGAGGCCGGCAACGGGACACCGCCGCGCCTGGTGCTGCTGGCCGATCCCGATTTCACGCCGCTGTCCCCGCTGCTGCAGGCCCTGCTGCTGCCGCGCGAGGGCAGCACCGACCCCTTCTGGCACAACGCCGGTTTGCCGGCGCTGAGCCTGCGCGACGCCCTGACGCCGCGCTGAGCGAGGGGCTCAGAACGGGATCTTGCCGGTCCAGATGTCCTTGTACATGACCCAGTCGCCCATGAAGCTGTAGAGCGGGCGCTTGAAGCTGGCGGGCTTGTTCTTCTCGAAGGCGAAATGCCCCAGCCAGGCGAAGCCGTAGCCGCAGAGCAGGGCGTAGAGGAAATACTGGGGCTGGCCCGTGACGACTAGCAGGACGAAGCAGACCAGGGCCAGCGTGCTGCCCAGGAAGTGCAGGCGACGGCAGGTGCGGTTGCTGTGCTCGCCCAGGTAGAAGGGGTAGAAGTCGGCGAAGCGGGTGAAGCTGCGCGGATCGACGGTGCCGGTGGTTTGCATGGCGGTCTCCGGGTGTTCTGGTCTGGCCGCGAGTGTAGGCCTGCGCCAGGCCCCCGGGCAAGCCCGCAGGCGACAGGGCCGGGCGCAGGGGTATAGTGCCGCCGTCTACGCTCCTGAAGAGAATCTCTCCGCATGTCCGATGCCGCGCTGCACCAGCTGCGTATGCTGACCCGCTACACCGCCTGGGCCAACACGCGCCTGTACGACACCCTGGCCGCCCTGCCGGCCGGCGAGGCCACGGCCCGCCGCAACCACGGCCAGCACAGCATGGTGGGCACGCTGGCCCATGCCTGGGTGGTGGACCGGATCTGGCAGGCGCATCTGCAGGGCCGTGCCCACGGTTACACCACGCGCCAGCCCGCACAGGAGCCGGCGCTCGAACAGCTGCGCCAGGATCAGGCCGAGTTGGACCGCTGGTACATCGCCTGTGCCGACGGTCTGGATGCGACCCGTCTGGCCGAGGAGATCGACTTCCGCTTCGTCGACGGCGGCGCCGGCCGCATGAGTCGCGGCGACATGCTGCTGCATGTGATCAACCACAAGACCTACCATCGCGGCTATGTGGCCGACATGCTCTACCAGGCGGGCTTCAAGCCGCCGGTCATGGACCTGCCGGTCATGGACCTGCCGGTCTTCCTGCGTGACGTGCCGCAGACCTGGGACCGGGAGGGCTGAGCCATGTTCATCGGCCACTTCGCGCTCGGTTTCGCCGCCAAGTCCGCGGCCCCGCAGGTCTCGCTGGGTACGCTGTTCCTGGCCGCGCAGTTCATCGACCTGCTCTGGCCCACCTTCCTCTTCATGGGGCTGGAGCGTGTGCGCATCGAGCCCGGCGCCACCGCGGTCGTGCCCCTGATCTTCGAGCACTATCCCTACACCCACAGCCTGCTGGCCGTGCTGGGCTGGGCGGTGCTGATCGGCGGTCTGCACTACCTGCTGATGCGCGACCGCCGCTCCGCTGGCGTACTGGGTCTGCTGGTGCTGAGCCACTGGGTGCTGGACCTGCTGGTGCACAAGCCTGATCTGCAGATCCTGCCCTGGTCGGACACGGTGGTGGGCCTGCGCCTGTGGTCTTCGCTGACCCTGACCCTGGCGCTGGAGGTGCCCCTCTTCATGTTGGGCGTGTGGCTCTATGCCCGCAGCACCCGCGCGGGCGACGCGGGCGGGCGCTGGGGCCTGGTGGGTCTGGTGCTCTTCCTCTTCGTGGTCTACGCCGGCAACGTGCTGGGCAGCCCGCCGCCCAGCGTGGCGGCCATCGCCTGGGTCGGACAGCTGCAGTGGCTGTTGGTGTTGCTGGGCTACTGGGTCGATCGCCACCGCCGGGTACGTGGCTGAGTACCCGGCGCGGACCCGGGCTGCTACCCTATCGCCAACCATATTGCACGGGGCACAGGAGGCCGCATGGATCCGAGTCAGACACCGCAGGGGCGCACATCGCGCATGGTGGCGCTGCTGTTGGCCCTGCTCCCTGTGCTGCTGGTGACGCTGCTTTACTACAAGCAGAACGCCTTTCTGGAAGGTTTCGAGGCCCGGACCTATGACCTGCGCTTCAAGAGCCTGCGCGGCCCCATCCCGGTCCACCCGGACATTGCCATCATCACCATCGATGACAGGAGCATCCAGGCCCTGGGGCGTTTCCCCTGGACGCGTCAGCACTACGTGCAGTTGCTGGAACGCCTCGAAACCGCCAAACCCAGGGTGCTGCTCTTCGACGTTTTCTTCCCCGAGGCCGAGCGTGCCGAGGTGGACCAGGCGCTGGCCGAGGCCATCCGCCGTGCTGGCAATGTGGTGCTGGCCACCACCTTTGCGTTCGACCGCCAGTTCCGTGTCGTCGGCAGCACCGGCAGCCTGCCGGGGATCGAGCGTGCAGCTGCCGGCATCGCCCACATCAACCTGATTCCCGAAGAGGATGGCGTCAACCGCCGCAACCTGCTGCTGATCGGGCACGATGGCCGTGCCGTGCCCTCGCTGGGGCTGGCGGCGGCCATGCACACGCTCGGTGAGCCGCAGTTCACCAGCGCGTCCTTCCGCGTCGAGCTGGGCGGGCGCAGTATCCCCGTGGGCCCGGACGGCGAGCTCTGGATCAACTACACAGGCGCGCCCGGCAACTACCCGCGCTATTCCTTCGTCGACGTGCTGCAGGGGCGGGTCGATCCGGCCCTGCTGCGCGGCAAGACGGTCTTCCTCGGCGCCACGGCCCTGGGTATCTATGACATGCGGGTCACGCCCTTCCACGCCAACACGCCCGGGGTCGAGGTGCATGCAGCTGTGGCCGACGACATCCTGAGCCAGCGCTACATCCGTCGCACGGGTCTGCAGTCGCTGTTCGACCTGGCCATGATCGTGGCACTGGGCGGTGTCGCTTTCGCGCTGACGGCGCGCCTGCGCCTGCACCGCGCCATCCCGGCCGTGCTGGCGCTGGGTGCGGCCTACCTGGGCCTGAGCTACTGGCTCTTCCTGCAGGGGCAGTGGGTCAGTATGGTCTACCCGCCGCTGGCCGCGCTGCTCGCCCTGCTGCTGGGCGGGGGCTGGCGTTACATGGTGCTGGAGCGCAGCGCGCGCGAGATGCGTGCCATGTTCTCGAGCTACCTCTCCAACAAGCTCGTCAGCCAGCTCGAGAAGAACCCGGGTGCGGCGCGCATCGGTGGCGACAACCGCGAAGTCACGGTGATGTTCACCGACATCAAGGGCTTCACCGCCTTCAGCGAGCGCCACAAGCCCCAGGTGGTGGTGGCGCGCCTCAACGAGTACCTGGCGGCCATGGTGCAGCTGATCTATGCGCACGACGGCACGGTGGACAAGTTCATGGGCGACGGCATCATGGCCTATTGGGGTGCGCCGCTGTCCCAGCCCGACCATGCCCGGCGCGCCGTGGCCTGTGCGCTGGCAATGAAGCAGCTCATGGCCGAACTCGGCGAGCGCTGGCGTGCCCAGGGCCTGGAGCCCTTCGTGATCCGCGGCGGCATCCAGAGCGGTGACGTGGTGGCCGGCAACATCGGCTCGCGCGGGCAGAAGATGGAGTACACGGTGATCGGCGATACGGTCAACCAGGCCTCGCGCCTGGAAGGCATGGCCAAGTACTACGGCGTGGACTTCGTGGTTGGCGACGAGACCTACCTCAAGACCTGCGACAGCTTCCGCTACCGCCGCCTGGACCGCGTGCGTGTGGCCGGCAAGGACATCCCCGTGGCCATCCATGAGCTGCGCGGGGCCGTCCAGGCGCAGGAAGACCGGTTGGAGACCCTGTTCGCCGCGGCGCTGGGCCAGTTCCGTCAGCAGCAGTGGGAGGCGGCCGAGCAAGCCTTTCTGGCCATCCTGGCCGAGTACCCCAACGACATGCCGAGCCGGCTATATTTCGAGCGCTGCCTGCAGTTCAAGGCGGCGCCGGCGGGGCCCGAATGGGATGGCGTGTTCAACCGGCAGGACAAGTAGAGAGGACCGACATCATGCGTCTCATCACCATCGCCGCCCTGGGCCTGCTGCTGCAGGGTGCCGTGCTCGCGCAGGGCAGCGCGCCGGCCCGGGTCGAGTACGTCCGGCCCATTCCCGCCCCCGAGACCCGCAAGCTGCTGGGCACGGATGGCCAGCATCTCTACGTGGCGCGCAAGAGCGGGCAGGTCGACGCGCTGGAAGTCGGTACCGGCCAGCCTGCCTTCAGCCTGCAAATGAAGGATGCGCGCGGCGGCAAGCTGCTGGGGCAGGCGGAGTCGGTGGCCGTGTCCGAGGACACGGTCTATGTGCTCGACAGCGACGAGAACCGCGTCGTGATGTACGGCCGCGACGGCAAGCACAAGGGCCAGTTCGGCAGCCGCAGCAGCGAGGGCGGCCTGTCCTCGCCCCAGGGCATCGCCTACGCCGGCGGCATCGTCTACGTGGCCGATACCGGCAACCGGCGCATCCAGCTGTATGGCGACAACGGTGTCTTCCTCTACACCCTGCCCATCGACAGCGTGCCCGCCAACAAGGCGCTGGACGAGCAGAAGGTGCCCTACCGGCTGGAAAAACCCATCGCCGTGGCGGTGGACGCGGCAGGGCAGATCCATGTGCTGGACAACGCGGGGGGCCTGTTCAGCGACCGCTCGCAGGTCAAGGTCTACGCCTCTGACGGGCGCCACCTGCGTCTGCTGTCCAAGAATGGCAAGCCTGTGGCCCTGCAGCTCGCGCACGACGGGGTGTTCGTGGCCGATGCTGAAAATTACGCCATCCAGCGCTATGACGGTCAGGGACGCATGGCCGGGCTTTTCGGTTCACGCGGCGATGGCCGGGGCCAGTTCCAGAGCCTGGCTGGCCTGACGGTTGCCGCGGGTCAGGTCTATGTGGGCGACCGTGAGCGCGGCCTGGTCCATCATTTCCGTACGGCAGCCGCGGCGCTGGCGCAGGCCACGCCGGGCGCCGGCGGCCAGCCCTCGGTGCGCTGGCAGCAGAGCCTGCCGCTGGCCGCCAGCCGCCTGGCCTGGGACGGCAAGGACACGCTGGTGGCCGTGGCGCGCGACCGCGAGGTCCTGTTGCGCCACCAGGGCGGCAAGACCACGGAGATGCCGCTCAGGGGCATCCGGCCCACGGCTCTGGCCTTCGACAAGGCCGGCGCGCTCTGGGTGCTGGAGCGCGGCAACGACAGGCTGCACAAGCTCGATGCCGAGGGCAAACCGGTACTGACCGTCGGTCGCAGTGGCAGCCGCAACGGGCAATTCGACGGCCCCAATGATTTCGTCATCGCCAGTGACGGCAGCATCTACGTGGCCGATAGCGGCAACGGCCGCATCCAGGGCTTCAGCCCCGATGGTGTCTTCTTCAAGCTCATCGACAGGGGCGTGAAAGACAGGCTCGGCCGCCCCTCGGCCCTGGCCATCGACGACAAGGACCAGCTTTTCGTGCTCGACACCAGCCGTGGCAGCGTCACGGTGTACTCGGCCGCGGGTGAAGCGCTGCGCGAGTTCGGCAACGACCCGGCGCGCGAGGACGAGCGTTTGCGCGATCCCGTGAGCCTGATGGCGACGCAGGAAGAGATCTTCGTGCTTGCGCCCGACCGCGTGCGCGTCTACAGCCACGAAGGCCGCCTGCTGCGCGGTTTCGGCACCGCGGGCAATGCCGCCGGCGAGCTGGCCCAGGCCGAGGCCATCGCCGTGCGTGACGCGAGCAGCTTTTTCATCGCCGAGCGCGGCGAGTCCCGCGTGCAGCTCTTCAGCACCCAGTACCGCCCGCGCGCACCGCAGCAGGTGGCTGCACAGGCCGTGGTGCACGGGGTGGAGCTGCGTTGGGCGGCTTCGCCGCTAGCCTATGTCCAGCAGTACCGCATCTACCGCGCCGAAAACGAGGCTGGCCCCTGGCTGCCCGTGGGCAGCAGCAAGACCGCGGGCTACGTGGACAGCGGCCTCAAGCCCGGCCTGAGTTTCCATTACCGCGTCGCGGCGGCCACGGCCGAGGGCCGCGAGGGCCCGGCCAGCGCAGCGGTCAGCGGCGCCGCGCTGCAGTACACACCGCCGCCAATGGAGGAAGTCAAGGCCGAGGCCGGGACGTCGCGCGTGCGGCTGAGCTGGAAGCCGTTCGATCCCAAGCTGGTCACGGCCTACGTTCTCTACCAGAAGGATGGCGAAAAGTTCAGCAAGCTGGCCGAGAGCAGCGGCGCCGAATTCCAGCGCGACAACCTCAACCCCGGCACGGCCTACACCCTGTACGTGTCTGCGCGCAGCGTGGATGGTGTGGAGTCGGAGAAGCAGGCTGTGCAATTCAGCACCCAGGCCGACACGCGCGCGCCGCTGGACATCGACGCGACCCATCTGCACAACGTCTTTTCCAACAGCTACAAGCTCTACGAGAAGGACGGCGTGGGCACGATCAAGCTCACGAACAACACGCGCAACCCCATGAACGACATCAAGGTCAGCTTCGTGCTGAACAACTTCATGGATTTTCCGACCGAGCAGCGCATCCCCGAACTGGCCCCGGGGGCCAGCCGTGAAGTCGTGCTCAAGGCCGTGTTCAACAACAACATCCTGACGCTCACCGAGGACACGCCGGTGCAGGCCAAGATCGAGGCGGGCTATTTCGAGAACGGGCAGGCCAAGGTCTACAGCCAGATCAAGACGCTGAACATCTACGACAAGCACCGCATGAGCTGGGACGAGCGCGAGCGCTACGCCGCCTTCATCACGCCCAAGGATCCGCTGGTGATCAACTTCGCGCGCGCGGTGGCCTCGGAATTCGGCGCCAGCAAGGAGCCTACGCAGCTGGCCGCAGCCCTGTTCAACACCTTGGGCGCACTGGGGGTGACCTATGTGCAGGACCCGACCAATCCCTATCAGGTGACCTCGAACAAGGTCGACTACGTGGACTACATCCAGTACCCGCGCGAGACCCTGCAGCGCCGCTCGGGCGACTGCGACGACCTCGTGGCGCTCTATGCGGCAGCGCTGGAGAGCCTGGGCATCTCCACCCGCAAGCTGCTGGTGCCGGGCCACATGCTCATGATGCTGGCCACGGGCGTCGAAGCGCCGGCCGACGGCTACACCATGGACAACATGTACGTCGCGCACGAGGGCATGCTCTGGATCCCGGTCGAGGTGACGCTGGTCGGCAAATCCTTCATCAAGGCCTGGGAGACGGGGGCCGCGACCTATTACCGCGAGAAGGGCAAGGAAGGCTTTGCCATCTTCGACGTGCATGCCGCCTGGGAGAAGTTCAAGCCCGCGGGCCTGCCCGACGACCCCTGGCGTGCGCCCCAGGTCACGCGCGAGGTGATCGAGCGCAATTTCCCCGGCGACCTGCTCTCGGTGCTCAAGATCAGTTCGCAGACGCTGACGCGCCGCTACCTGCAGGCCATCCAGAAAAATCCGTCCGACATGGACGCCCATCTGCAGGTAGGCATCATCCTGGCGCGCCAGGGTGACCGCGCGGAGTCGCGCAAGTACTTCCGCAAGGTGGTCGAGACCCAGCCGCGCAACGCGGCCGCGCTCAACAACCTGGGCAACCTGCACATGCTCGACAGCCAGTACGCCGAGGCGCAGAAGCTCTATGCCGACGCGGCCAAGGCCGACCCCAAGGACGCCGAGATCCTGGTCAACCTGGCCCAGGCCTACAAGGCCGGCAAGAACGTGGACAAGGCCAAGGAGGCCTATGCCCAGGCGCAGAAGATCGATCCGGCTATGGCCAGCAAGTACAAGGCTTTGGGCCTGGAGCTCATGAACACCCTGTCGTCAACGCGTGCCCGGCCGGCAGCTGCACCGCGCGAGAAAAAATAGACAGACGGCTGCCCGGGTTTCGCCGGCGGGCTTGAATTCAGCCCGCCGTCCCCGATACTCCTGGGCATGCACGCCGTGACCCCTGGAGTCCTGCCATGAAGAAACTGATGCCCCTGCTGTTGGCCCTCGCCATGCCGCTGGCCCATGCCCAGAGCGGTGCCCCCGGTGATTCCTGGTCCGGTTTCTGGGAGCGCCTGCGCATGAAGATCGAGCAGATGACACCGCAGAAGAAGCTGGGCACCACCACGGCCGTGGGCGGTGTGCGTGGCTCGGCCGTCGAGGCCAGCGATGTCTACTGGAAGGGCGAGGCCAAGCCTCTGTCCATTGATGCCGATGAACTGGCGGCCTTCCAGAAGGCCATGGGCCTGGTCGAGGCTGACCAGAAGGAACAGGCCCAGACGGCCTTTACCGAGTTTGCCAAGGCCTATCCCCACAGCGCGCTCAAGGCCGATGCCGACCAGGCCATGGCGCGTTTGCTTGCGGGCAAGTAAGGCTTTGTTGCACCGGGGTTAAAGAGTCGCACTCCTGTGCTACGGTACGCACCGTAGCCGGAGGAGCCTGCGTGCGTTTCTTGTTGTCGATGTTGGTATTGGGCCTGTCGTTCGCACTGCCTGCGCAGGCAGCCTGTGATCCGGGCGAGGGGACATGGGACAGGCTCTGTCGTGAGCTGTCCGACACCTGGACCCAGGGGCGCGAGGAGGTCTACCTTCCGTTTCGCGCCCATCACCTGCGCTACGCCTACACCCGCGAAAAGATCGACAGCTACCGCGAGGATGCCTGGGGCCTGGGCTATGGCCGCAGCCGCTATGACGCCGATGGCAACTGGCACGGCTGGTACGGCATGGTCTTTCTCGACTCGCACAGCAAGGCCCAGCCCATCGTGGGCTACGGTTACCAGTGGGTCTGGGGGCCGCCCACGGGGCTGCATGCCGGCCTGGGCTATACGGTGCTCGTCACGGCGCGTGCCGACGTCGGCAATTACATGCCGATTCCGGGGGTGCTGCCGATAGCCTCGCTGAGTTACGGCCGGGTCACGCTCAACGCCACCTTCCTGCCGGGCGGAACGGGCTACGGCAACATCGTTTTTCTCTGGGGCCGCGTCGGTTTCTGAGCCCCTGCCTCATCGGCCCAGAAAACCCCGGATGGCCGCCAGTGTCTCTTCGGGGGCTTCCGTCATCTGGTGATGGCCCACGGGCAGGTTCAGAACCTCGAACTGTTTGCCGCTCTCGCGTGCCAGTGCGATCAGGCCCTGGGCGTTCTTCGCCAGGGTCATCTGGTCCTGGGCCCCGAGCAGGAAGAGCACGGGGCAGGTGATGGCGCGCAGGGCTGCTTCACCCCCGGCGTAGCGGTCGCAGGCCAGGAAGCCGCGGTGGAAGACGTTGACCTTGGCGTTGCTGGCCAGCACGCGCCGGCCCAGGGCCAGGCTGGCGCCATAGACCCAGGTGCCCGGGCCCAGGGCCGAGGGTGGGGCGGCCAGGGTGCTGCGGGAAAACACGTTGATCATCTTCAGCGCCTTTTCGGGCTCGTGAAGCGCGGCGTCGAGCAGGGCCTGCGAGACCTTCATGGGATAGGCCGTGCCTACGAGCACGAGGTGGCTGATGCGTTCCTTGAGCCGGCCCGCGGTTTCCAGCGCGATCAGCGAGCCCCAGCTGTGGCCCACGAGCGCGGCGCGCTGCACCCCCGCAGCGTCGAGCAGGGCGGCGATGAAGTCGGCGGCCTCTTCCACCGTGGACGGGGCCTCGCCTGCGCTGCGGCAATGGCCGGGCAGGTCCACCGCCAGCACGTTCCAGCCGTGGTGGGCCAGATAGCGGCTCTGCAGGATCCAGACGCTGTGGTCGTTGAGCACGCCGTGGATCATGACCATGGTGGGTTTGGCGGCATCGAAGGGCTTGCCGCCCGTGTAGCAATAGGTCTTGGCGCCGTTGACGGTGACTTCCATGATCAGGCCCCCGCTTTCTCGGCGGCCTTGAGGGCCCGCTTGAGGTCGTCGATCAGATCGTCCGGGTCTTCCAGACCGATGGACAGGCGTATCGTGCCCGGTCCGATACCGGCGCCGGCCAGGGCCTCGTCGCTCATGCGGAAGTGGGTGGTCGAGGCCGGGTGGATCACCAGGCTGCGGCAGTCGCCCACATTGGCCAGATGGCTGAAGAGCTTGAGTGTCTCGATGAACTTCCTGCCCTGTTCGCGGCTGCCCTTGAGATCGAAGCTGAAGACCGAGCCGGCGCCGCGCGGCAGCAGCTTCTGTGCCAGCTGGTGGCTGGGGTGGCTTTCCAGCAGCGGGTGGCCCACGCGCGAGACGAAGGGCTGGCTGGCGAGGAAGGCCACGACCTTCTCGGTGTTGCTCATGTGGCGCGCCATGCGCAGCGGCAGGGTCTCCAGACCCTGCAGGATCAGCCAGGCTGTGTGCGGGCTCATGCAGGCGCCGAAGTCGCGCAGGCCCTCACGGCGCGCGCGCAGCAGGAAGGCGCCGATGGTCGACTCCTCGGTGAAGACCATGTGGTGGAAACCCTCGTAGGGCGCGGCCAGTTCAGGAAATTTCCCCGAGGCTTCCCAGTCGAAGCTGCCGCCGTCCACCACCACGCCGCCGATCACCGTGCCGTGGCCGCTGAGGAACTTGGTCGCCGAGTGGTAGACCAGGTCGGCGCCGTGTTCGAAAGGTTTGATGAGCCAGGGCGAGGTGAGGGTGGAGTCCACCAGCAGGGGCACGCCGGACTCGTGGGCGATGGCGCTCACAGCCGGGATGTCCAGCACGTCCAGGCCCGGGTTGCCCACGGTTTCGCCGAAGAAGAGCTTGGTGTCGGGCCGCACCGCGGCGCGCCAGCCGTCCAGGTCCCCGGGTTTGACGAAGGTCGTCTCGATGCCGAAGCGGCGCAGGGTGTAGTGCAGCAGGTTCTGGCTGCCGCCGTAGAGCGCCGTGCTGGCCACGATGTGCGAACCCGCGCCCATGAGGGTGGCGATGCTCAGGTGCAGGGCGGCCTGGCCGCTGGCGACCGCGATGGCACCGATGCCGCCTTCGAGTGCGGCCATGCGCTGCTCGAAGACCGCGTTGGTGGGGTTGGAGATGCGGCTGTAGACATGGCCGGCGCGCTCGAGGTTGAACAGCGAGGCCGCGTGCTCGCTGGACTCGAAGACGAAGGAGGTCGTGAGGTGGATGGGCACGGCGCGCGCACCGGTGGCGGGGTCGGGCGCGGCCCCGGCGTGCAGGGCCAGGGTGTCGAAGCCGGGGTCGGAATAGCCGGGCATGGTGGTCTCCGTTGTCCTTGTGTGTGCGGGCGCGACAGCTGTCGCAAGCCCTCTTGACCCATGGCGGGTTTACGTCTTATTGTGGGCTATATTCGACTCCAGAACGAGTCACGAGGAGCACACCATGAAAGTCAGCGACATCCTGCGCGTCAAGGGCAACACCCTCTACACCATCACCCCCGAAGAACCGCTGGCCAAGGCGCTGGACGTGATGTCGGAAAAGGACATCGGCTCTCTGGTGGTCATGGACCATGGCAATCTCGTGGGCATGCTGACCTTCCGCGAGGTGATCCAGCAGGTGGTCAAGAACAAGGGCAGTGTGGGCGCCTCGGTCGTGCGCGCGGCCATGGACGGCGCGCCGCTGACCTGCAGCATGGAGACCGAGCTCGACGAGGTGCGTCGCATGATGCTGGAACGCCACGCGCGTTACATGCCGGTGATCGACAACAAGGTGCTCATGGGCGTCATCAGCTTCTACGACGTGGCCAAGGCCGTGGTCGATGCGCAGAACTTCGAGAACAAGATGCTCAAGGCCTATATCCGCGACTGGCCGGAGGATGATGTTCCGGATTCGAAGTTCTGATTCTTCTTTTCTGGAAGTACCCGTGATCGTGTGGCAAGCCGGGTCTCGGCCCGGCGGCCGACTTACTTTTCTTGTCTCGCCAAGAAAAGTAAGCAAAAGAAGGCGACCCTGGTGTCTGTGCCCCCGGCTGTGCCGGGGCAACCTACGATGCTCGCGCCAGGCGGGAGCCGCGCAAACTCGCTACGCTCAAACATGCGCGTCTCTTGATCCGCCTGCCGCTGCGCTTCTCGGCACAGACACAAGGGCGAGGAAAACCGAACAGCCGAACCCCACAAGGACGCGCCATGGCGCGTCCTTTTTGTCTTTGGGCTTGGTATTTGGTTTCCCCCACCGTCATGAGGAGGCGAGTAGCGCAGGGCTGAGCGGAGAAAGGGGCGCGCATGTTTGAGCCCGCAGGGCGAGTTTGCGCGCACCCCGCTCAGACCGAGCAACGCAGCGTGCCCGGAGCGCAGCGCAGGGCCGACGAGTCCGGCTCGCCTTTTCTTTGGGTACTTTCTTTTGGCGAGGCAAAAGAAAGTACCTCGCCCGCCGGGGCGAGACCCGGCTAGCCACGTGAACATGGGTATATCTAGAAACCAAACCCGTTCAGCCTATGCTCGCGTCCAATAGCTCCTGTACCCGCGGGTAAATCAGAGCTGGTTCCTCTGCCGTCCGATGAACACCCCGTCGTTCCTCACACCGGTCTGCATGTGGTGAGTCGTCCAGAGGTCCTGGGAGATAATCCAAGGCATGAGCGGCAACACCTTCGGACACCTCTTCACGGTCACCAACTTCGGTGAATCCCACGGCCCGGCCATCGGCTGCGTGATCGACGGCTGCCCGCCCGGCATGGTG
Organism: Burkholderiaceae bacterium; assembly: GCA_019745555.1. Classification (GTDB taxonomy): domain Bacteria; phylum Pseudomonadota; class Gammaproteobacteria; order Burkholderiales; family Burkholderiaceae_C; genus Hylemonella. The sequence continues at coordinate 35,009 of JAIESX010000013.1, forward strand.
CTGTCCGAGGCCGATATCCAGGCCGAGCTCGACCGCCGCCGCCCCGGCACCTCCAAATTCGTCACCCAGCGCAATGAGCCCGATGCGGTGGAGATCCTCTCCGGCGTCTACGAGGGCCGGACCACGGGCACGCCCATCGCGCTGCTGATCCGCAACACCGACCAGCGCAGCAAGGACTACGGCCAGATCCTGCAGACTTTTCGCCCCGGCCATGCCGACTACACCTACTGGCGCAAGTACGGGCTGCGCGACCCGCGTGGTGGCGGCCGTTCCTCGGCCCGCCTGACCGCGCCCACGGTGGCCGCGGGGGCCGTGGCCAAGAAGTGGCTGAAGGAAAAGTACGGCACCGAATTTCGCGGCTGCATGACGCAGATCGGCGAGGTCACCATTCCCTTCGAGTCCTGGAGCCACGTGCCGAACAACCCCTTCTTCGCCCCGGTGGCTGATGTGTCCGCATTGGAAAACTATATGGAGACGCTGCGCAAGTCCGGCGACTCCTGCGGCGCACGCCTGCGCGTGACGGCCACGAAAGTGCCCGTGGGCCTGGGCGAACCGCTCTATGACAAGCTCGATGCCGACATCGCCTACGCCATGATGGGCCTGAACGCCGTCAAGGGCGTGGAACTCGGTGCCGGTTTCGCCGCCGTGACCGACAAGGGCAGCACCCATGGCGACAGCCTCACGCCGAACGGCTTTGTGGGCAACAAGGCTGGTGGCGTGCTGGGCGGCATCAGCACCGGCCAGGACATCGAGGTGTCGATCGCCATCAAGCCCACGAGCTCCATCCTGATCCCGCGCGAATCGATTACCACCGAGGGCCAGGCCACCGAGCTCATCACCAAGGGCCGCCATGACCCCTGCGTGGGTATCCGTGCCACGCCGATCGCCGAGGCCCTGCTGGCCCTGGTGCTCATGGACCACGCGCTGCGGCACCGCGCCCAGTGCGGTGACGTGCAGCTGCCCGTGCCGCCGATCCCCGGCAGCGTCTGAATATGAAGGCGATGAGCGAGGCCGAGCGCGCTACGCGCGTCGATCTGGCCGCGGCCTACCGTCTGGCCGCGCTCAACGGCTGGGACGACACCATCTACACCCACATCTCGGCCGCCGTACCGGGCGAGGAGGGGGCCTACCTCATCAATCCCTACGGCCTGCTGTTCAGCGAGGTCACGGCGTCCAACCTGGTCAAGGTGGACACCCAGGGTCGCAAGCTCGATGACTCGCCGCACGCGGTCAACCCCACGGGCTTTGCCATCCACGGCACCATCCATGCCGCCCGCCAGAGTGCGCGCTGCGTGCTGCACCTGCACACCGAATGGGGACTGGCCCTGGCCATGGTGCCCGGCGGCCTGCTGCCGACCACGCAGCACGCCATGCGCCTGCACCAGCGCCTCGGCCGCCACGCCTACGAAGGCCTGGCGCTGGGCGAGGCCGAGGGCCGGCGCCTCGTGGCCAACCTCGGCGAACTCGACGGTCTGATCCTCGAGAACCACGGCACGCTCACCGTGGGGCGCACCGTGGCCGAGGCCTATTTGCTCATGCACCATCTGGAGCGCGCCGCGCGGGCCCAGCTGCGCGCCATGGCAGCCACCGGCGGCCGCGTGCTCGTGGCCAGCGAGGAAGTCGCCGCCCGCACCTACGCCCAGTGGGTCGGCGACGGCAGTGAGCGCGACGGCGATGCCGAATGGCCCGCGCTGCTGCGCCGGCTCGACCAGATGGATCCGTCCTACCGTAACTGAAGAGGAGTCACACCATGCCCACCATCCGCGTCGACATGTTCGAAGGCCGCACCCCCGAGCAGAAGAGGGAATTCGTCAAGGCCATCACCGAGGCCACCGTCAAGACCCTGGGCAGCTCGCCCGAGGCTGTGGACGTGATCATCACCGACATCAAGAAGTCGGACTGGGCCACGGGCGGCGTGCTCTGGAGCGAGAAAAAGTAGGTCCGCCATGTCGGTCGCGCGCCGGCAGCTGCTGCCTTTCTCGGCCCTGTCGGCCAGCTACTTCGCGCACATCGGCTTCTTCAACCCTTATCTGCCGCTCTGGCTCAAGGATCTGGGCTACAGCCTGATGACCCTGAGCCTGCTGATGATCGTGCCGCCGGCCACGCGCCTGGTCGGTCCGCTCGCCTGGGGCTGGCTCAGTGACCACACGGGTGAGCGCGTCAAGCTGCTGCGCTATGCGTCCACCGCGGCGCTCGTGATCTCGCTGGGCCTTTGGATCGATGGCGGTACGGCCTGGCTGGCGCTGGTGCTCTTCCTCGTCTTCCTGCACACCAGCGCCATGATGCCCATGAGCGAGGCCGCGCTCGCGCACCTCGTGAGCGCGGGCGGTGCTTTTGACGCGAAACGCTACGGTCGTGTGCGGCTCTGGGGCTCACTGGGCTTTCTCGTGACGGTTTTCTTGGCCGGGGCCTGGTTCGAATGGCGCGGCCTCGGGGACTTCCCGGCCTGGACTGTGTGCTCCCTGGCCGTGGTCACGGCCAGCGCCTGGTGGCTGCCCGATCTCAAGGAAGAGCAGCTGACCCATGCGCCCCGACCGTCCCTGTGGCCGGTGCTGCGCCAGCGCACCATGCAGTGGTTCTTTGCCTCGGCCCTTTTCCATGTGCTGGCGCACATGGGCATGTACATCTACCTCTCCCTGCACCTCGACGCCCTGGGTTATGGCAAGGACGCGATCGGTCTGATGTGGGGCATCTCGGTGATCGTGGAGATCGGCTGGTTCTACACCCAGGGCCGCTGGCTGCCGCTGCTCAGCCTGCCAGCCTGGCTGCTGCTGTGTGCACTGCTCACCGCCCTGCGCATGGCCATGACGGCGGAGTGGGCGGCCTGGTGGCTGGTGCTGCTGGGCGCGCAGTGTCTGCACGCCTTCACCTTCGCCACACACCACTCCGTCTGCACCGCGCTGCTCTCGCACCATTTCCCGGGGCGCTTGCGTGGCCGCGGCCAGGCGATCTACGTCACGCTGGCCTATGGCGTGCCCGGCGTGCTGGGCGGGCTGGTGGGTGGCGTCATCAGCAGCCGGCTGGGCCTGTCGGCGGTGTTCTGGGCCTGCTCTGCGTGTGCGCTGCTGGCGGCTTTCTGTGCCTGGCGCGTCTGGCGCCTGTTATCCCGCCCAGTCTGAAAGCCGGGGGCCGGCATCGTCCGGCTCGCGTGCTTCCAGCGCGCGCGTGGGTGTGCCGATGCAGGTGAAACCCACGAGCTGCTCCCCTTCCTCGCAGAAGGCCCGTACCAGGGAAGGATGCTGGCACTTGCGGCCGCTGAGGATTTTGGCGCCGTAGCCTAGGGCATGCACGGCGTTCATGAAGTTGCCCATGGCCGCGCCCACGCAGATCCACTGCTCGTGCGACGGCACCTTGTCCACGGCGGCGATGCGCACCACCCAGGCCACGAGTACCGGACCGTTGAAGGCACGTTCGCGTTCCGCGGCCACGTCCTCCTCGCTCTTGCCGTCCTCGCGCGCGAACTGCTCGAACAGGTCCGCCAGGGCCGGGCGCTGTGCCGTGCTGATCTGCACCAGGCGCCAGGGTTGCAGGCGGCCATGGTTGGGGCCGCGCAGCGCGGCCTGCACCGCCAGCTGGAGCTCGACCGCATCGGGGCCCGGTGCGACCATCCAGCGCGGGCCGAGCGAGTGGCGGCTCAGCAGGGCCTGCAGGGCCGGGGGCAGCGCGTCGGGATGCATCAGAAGCGCAGCTTGTCGTGGATGTGGCGGGCCGCGGCCAGCAGCTTGTGGTCTTCGCCCATGCGGCCCACGAGCTGCAGGCCTACGGGCAGACCTTTGGCGTTGCGCATCAGGGGCAGGTGCACGGCGGGCAGGCCCAGCAGGGACCAGCTGCGGCAGAACAGCGGGTCGCCTGTGGCGGCCAGGCCCTCGGGGGCGGCGCCGGTGGTGCTGGGGGTGAGCAGCACGTCATGCCGCTCGAACAGCGCGTCGATGCGCAGGCGCCAGTCGGCCGTGCGCTGCAGGTTGGCGGCATGTTGCGCGCCACTGATGGCCATGCCCGTGTCCAGCAGGGTCTGCAGGGCCGGGCTCAGGGCTTCGCGGTGACGCAGGCGCTCGAAGCTCAGCGAGCGCGCCATCTCGTAGCTCATCACGTCCTTCTGCAGCTGGATCAGTTCACCGAAGTCCTGTACCAGGGCCTGATCCTGGCAGTGGTCGCTGTTTTTCGCCAGGGCCTGGGTGGCCTGCGCCCAGGCCTTCTGCATGTCGGCATCGGCCTCGGGCCAGGACGGGGAGGGGAAGAGACCGATGCGCAGCGCGCCGTGCAGATGGTTCTCCATCAGGCGCAGGTCGCCGGTGAGCACGGCACCCAGCAGGGCCGCGTCTTCCACACTGCGACCGAAGCCGCCGATGACGTCCAGCGTGGGCGAGAGGCTCTTGACGCCGGCGTGGACCACGCGGCCCAGGCTGGGCTTGTAGCCGACCACACCGCAGTAGGCCGCGGGCCGGATGATGGAGCCCGCGGTCTGCGTGCCCAGGGCCAGCGGCACCATGTGGTCGGCCACGGCCGCGGCCGAACCGCTGGACGAGCCACCGGGCGTGTGCAGGGCGTTGTGCGGGTTGACCGTGGGGCCGGGCGTGAAATAGGCGAACTCGGTGGTGACGGTCTTGCCCAGCACCACGGCGCCGGCCTCGCGGCACAGCGTCACGCTGGCGGCGTCGGCTGCGGGGCGGTGGTGGGCGTAGAGGGCCGAGCCGTAGGCCGTGGGCAGATCGGTGGTGTCGAACAGGTCCTTCACACCCAGCGGCAGGCCGTGCAGCGGCCCACGCACGGGACCGGCGTCGAGCGCGCGGGCCTGGGCCAGGGCCGAAACCGCATCCACATGGGTGAAGGCATGGATGTCGTCGTCGCGCGCGGCCACGCGCTCGAGGCAGGCGCGCACCAGGTCCTCGGCTTTGAGCTCGCGTCGCTGCAGCAGGGCTGCGGCCTGGGCGGCACCGAGTTCGTGGAGCTTGGGGCTGGGCATGGTATCTCCTGTGTTCTGGTCTGTCCCGATGGTAGCCCAATGGCACAATCGGCAGACCTTCGCAAGGGGAAACATGCATGAAAACCGTCCTCGTCCTCAATGGCCCCAACCTCAACCTGCTCGGTACGCGCGAGCCGCAGGTCTATGGCTCGCAGACCCTGGCCGATGTACAGGCCCTGTGCGAACGTGCGGCCGCGGTCCACAACCTCAGGCTGGATTTCCGCCAGAGCAACCACGAGGGCGAGCTGGTGGACTGGATCCATGAGGCCGGCCGCGCGCAGGCCGCAGGCACGCTGGCCGGGGTGATTCTCAATGCCGGGGCCTACACGCACACCAGCATCGCGCTGCACGATGCGATCAAGGGGGCCGGTGTCACGCTGATCGAGCTGCACATCAGCAACGTCCATGCGCGCGAAGCCTTCCGGCACCAGTCCTATATCGCGCCGGTGGCCAAGGCTGTGATGGCCGGCTTCGGCGTCAACGGCTATGCCCTGGCCATCGCCGGCCTGGCCCAGCTGGCGGAGCAGCGATGAGCCGCAAGGCACCCGAGCTGCTGGCGCCGGCCGGCTCGCTGGCCATGCTTGAGACGGCGTTTGCCTTCGGCGCCGACGCAATCTACGCCGGCCAGCCGCGCTACTCGCTGCGCGTGCGCAACAACGCCTTCGGCAGCCTCGAGGTGCTCCAGGCCGGTATCGAGCGCGCGCATGCGCTGGGCCGCAAGTTCTTCCTGGTCTCCAACATCTTTCCGCACGGCAACAAGGTGCGGCACTACGTCAACAACATGGCGCCGGTGATCGCCCTTGGTCCGGACGCCATGATCATGTCCGACCCCGGCCTCATCATGCTGGTGCGCGAGCGCTGGCCCGAGATGGAAATCCACCTGTCAGTGCAGGCCAACACCGTCAACTCGGCGGCGGTGAAGTTCTGGAACAGCGTGGGGGTCAAGCGCATCATCCTCTCGCGCGAGCTCTCCCTGGACCAGGTGGCCGAGATCCGGCAGGATTGCCCGGATTCCGAGCTGGAGGTCTTCGTGCACGGCGCGCTGTGCATCGCCTACTCGGGCCGCTGCCTGCTTTCGGGCTATTTCAACCACCGCGACGCCAACCAGGGCAGCTGCACCAATGCCTGCCGCTGGGACTACAAGACCCACACCACCCAGGTCGATGCCAGCGGTGACGTGCTCACGCCTGCAACCGCGGGCGGCCACGCCTGTGGTTCGGGTGGCCAGACCCTGGACAAGGAGGCGCGCGATTCCATCGCCTATCTGCTGGAGGAGAGCAAGCGCCCCGGCGAGTTCATGCCCATCGAGGAAGACGAGCACGGCACCTATGTGATGAACTCCAGGGACCTGCGTGCCATCGAGCATGTGCAGCGCCTGGTCGAGATCGGCGTGGACTCGCTCAAGATCGAGGGGCGCACCAAGAGCCCCTACTATGTGGCGCGCACGGTGCAGAGCTACCGTCAGGCCATCGCTGACGCGGTGGCTGGCCGTGGCCTGGATCCGGCCCTCTTGGGCCAGCTCGAAGGCCTGGCCAACCGCGGCTACACCTCGGGCTTCTACCAGCGCCACACGCCCGAGGCCATGCAGAACTATCTGCAGGGCTATTCGGAATCCGGTCGCAGCCAGTACGTGGGCGACGTCGTGGCCTTCGATGCGGCGCGCGGCCTGGCCCAGGTGCGCGTCAGGAACAAGTTCTCTGTCGGCGACCGGCTGGAGCTGATCCAGCCGGCCGGCAATGAGGACTATGAGATCACGCGCATGGAGAACGCCGAAGGGCAGGCGGTGGATGTTGCAGCCGGCGATGGTCACACCGTCTGGCTGCCACTGCCAGCGAGTGCGGTGGGGGCGTTCGTGGCGCGCTATCTGAACCTGGATGCCAGAGTTCCGCAGACCGCTGCCGCCTGAGAGGTGCCGCCCGTGTCACAGGTTCCGCTGCAGGTTGACGAAGCCGAGGTGCAAATCAGCGCCATCCGCGCCCAGGGGGCCGGAGGGCAGAACGTCAACAAGGTGTCCAGTGCCGTGCACCTGCGCTTCGATATCCCGGCTTCGTCGCTGCCCGAGGATGTCAAGGAACGTCTGCTGGCCTTGCGCGACAGCCGCATCACACAGCAAGGCGTGCTGGTCCTCAAGGCCCAGCAGCACCGCAGCCAGGACCTGAACCGGCTCGACGCATACGCCCGCCTGCACGAGCTGGTCAACAGCGTCGCCCGCGCGCCCAGAACGCGTCGCGCGACCCAACCCACCTATGGCTCGCGTCAGCGGCGGCTGGAAGGCAAGAGCCAGCGCTCCGAGACCAAGGCATTGCGCGGGCGGGTTCGGACCGATTAGAAGTCTCGTGCAGGCACGGTTTTTTCGTATCGCCTAGGATGGCAGCCATGACCACCACCCTCCAAATCGATTTCGTCTCCGACGTGGCCTGCCCCTGGTGCGCTGTCGGCCTGGCCGGCCTGGACACGGCGCTGGACCGTCTGCTGGGCGAGATCGACGCCCACATCAGCTTCCAGCCCTTTGAACTCAACCCCGGCATGGGGCCCGAGGGGCAGGACATAGCCGAGCACCTGACGCAGAAGTACGGCTCTACGCCCGAGCAGCAGGCCGAGATCCGCGAGCGCATCCGGGAGCGCGGCGCGGCCGTGGGCTTTGCCTTCAAGCCCGAGGGACGGGGGCGGATCTGGAATACCTTCGATGCGCATCGTCTGCTGCACTGGGCCGGCGAGCAGGGACCGGACAAGCAGTACGCGCTGAAGCGCGAGCTGCTGGCCGCCTATCACGGCCGGGCCGAGAATGTGTCCGATCACACCGTACTGCTGCGGGCCTGCGAGACCGTGGGTCTGGATACGGCGCGGGCCCAGGCCATCCTGGGCAGCGAGGAATACGCACTGGCCGTGCGCGAAAGCGAGATGCAGTGGCAGCAGGCCGGCATCACGGCCGTCCCGGCCGTGGTCGTGAACCAGCGCTACCTGATCTCCGGCGGCCAGCCGCCTGAGGCCTACGAGGAAGCGCTGCGTCGGATCGCGGCCTCGGTGGCCGAAGCCGGATCGTCGGGCGGCTGAGCGTCCCCGGTGGTCTGGCCCGGGCTTGCCAGACCACGCCCGGTGCAGGAAACTGCAAGCGGATGTATCCGCGGCCCGGCGCGCACGCCGGTTTCGGGTATGTTCACGGGCTTACCAAGGGGGTGGTCTTTGATGTCGTTCCTGCTGCGTTACCTGCTGATCGCCGTGGCCTGCGTCTTCATGCTGCTGGGCATGCAGCTGCCCGGCCTGGCCGATCAATACGCCAAGCGCGTAGACGCGAGCCTGCGGGAAGTCACGCTCAATTTCCAGCCCTTTCTCATCATCGCCAACCAGCACACGGGCGGCAATGTCGAGGCCCTGATCAAGCTGCACCGCGACAGCAACGTTGCGCCTTTCCAGGCCGAGGGCGATGCGATCGAGCGTATGTACAAGCGCAAGCAGAAGCTGGAGATGGAGCGCGTGGCGCTCGACACCCATCTGCCCGGACGGCTCTGGCACCTGCTCGTGCGGGCCGATGCCGATCTGCGCGAGCAGACCCTGATCCAGTACACGGCCACGGCCCCGCTGACGCAGGAGGCACTGATCTCCGGTGGCGTCGTGGCCCTGGTCATGATGCTCCTGCTGGAGGGCGCGATGGCCCTGGGCCGTTATCTCCAGGCCCTGATCACGCGCCAGATCAACCATCGCTGGCGCGGCGCCGACTGAGCGCCGGGCGGCGTACCTCCACGCTGCCAGCCCGCGGCCAGCCCGGCCTGGTCTCCGGTGATCGGCTCACTTGCCCTGAACGGCCCTCGGCCGGGCACGGCCCTTGCTGAGTCCCTGGTGCAGAACAAGGCTTGTGCACCATGAAAAACGTGTTTGACGAAATGCATGCCCCAAACGGGGGCGCGCGCGTGCATTACGCCCCATACCAGGACTGGCTCTCGCTGATGCCAGCCTCGCACATCGCCCAAAAGCGTGCAGAAGCAGATTCGGCCTTTCACCGCTCGGGCATCACCTTTGCGGTCTATGGCGAAAACGCCGGCAAGGAGCGGCTGATCCCCTTTGACATCGTGCCGCGCATCATTCCTGCGGCCGAGTGGGAGCTGCTCGAGCGCGGGCTGCGCCAGCGCGTCAACGCGCTCAACGCCTTCATCCACGACATCTACCATGGCCAGCGCATCGTCAAGGCCGGCCTGATCCCGGCCGAGCAGGTCTTCTGCAACGCGCAGTACCGGCCGGAGATGCAGGGCGTGCGCGTGCGCAACGACATCTACGCCCATATCGCGGGCATCGACATCGTGCGCGCCTCGCTACCGGGGGAGGATGCGACCTACTACGTGCTCGAGGACAATCTGCGCGTGCCCTCGGGCGTGTCCTACATGCTGGAGAACCGGCGCATGATGATGCGCCTCTTTCCCGAACTCTTCGGCCGCTGCAAGGTCAGGCCCGTGGACCACTACCCGGACCTGTTGCTCGACACCCTGCGCCAGGCTGCGCCCGCTGGACTGGATGACCCCACCGTGGTGGTGCTCACGCCCGGCGCCTACAACAGCGCCTATTTCGAGCATGCCTTCCTCGCGCAGCAGATGGGTGTGGAACTGGTCGAGGGCAAGGACCTGTTCGTCCACGACGAGACGCTCTTCATGCGCACCACCCAGGGCCCGCGCCGCGTGGACGTGATCTACCGCCGCATCGACGACGACTTCCTCGATCCGCTGGCCTTTCGCGCCGACTCGGCCCTGGGCGTGGCGGGCCTGCTCTCGGTCTACCGCGCGGGCCGCGTGACGCTGGCCAATGCCATCGGCACCGGCGTGGCAGACGACAAGTCCATCTACCCCTATGTGCCGGACATGGTGCGCTTCTATCTCTCGGAGGAGCCCATCATCGCCAACGTACCGACGTACCAATGCCGCAAGCCGGACGAGCTGAGCTATGTGCTCGCCAACATGGAGCAGCTGGTGGTGAAGGAAACGCACGGGGCCGGCGGTTACGGCATGCTGGTCGGCCCGGCGTCCACGAAAGCCGAGGTCGCGGACTTCCGTGCCCGCGTCCAGGCTGCGCCCGACAAGTACATCGCCCAGCCCACGCTGGCGCTCTCGGCCTGCCCGACCTTTGTCGAGTCGGGTATCGCGCCGCGCCACATCGACCTGCGGCCCTTCGTGCTTTCGGGGCGCGAGGTGCGCATGGCACCGGGCGGGCTCACGCGCGTGGCGCTCAAGGCCGGCTCATTGGTCGTCAACTCCTCCCAGGGCGGCGGCACCAAGGACACCTGGGTGCTTGAGGGGGAGGCATGACCATGCTCTCAAGAACCGCCGACCACCTCTACTGGATGTCCCGCTACACCGAACGGGCCGAGAACATCGCCCGCATGCTCGAGGTGAGCTACCGCATGTCGCTGCAGACGCCGCAGGTGCAGGGCGGCTACTGGGGCGCGGCCCTGGGCATCAATGGTCTGGAAGAGGCCTACCGTTCCAAGTACGGCGCCATCACCGCCGGCAACGTGCTGCGCTTCATGAGCGTGGACCTGGACAATCCCTCGTCCATCCTGGCCTGCCTGCGCGCCGCGCGCGAGAACTGCCATGCCGTGCGCGGCACCGTCACCTCCGAGGTCTGGGAGACCGTCAACACCACCTGGCTGGAGGCGCGCGACTCGGTGCAGTCCCTGCCCCAGGGCAGCATCCAGGGCAGTGAACTGACCAAGTACTTCGAATGGGTCAAGTTCCGCTCGCACCTCTCGCGCGGCGTCACCGTGGGCACCATGCTGCAGGACGAGGCCTTCCATTTCATCCGCCTTGGGACCTTCCTGGAGCGGGCCGACAACACGGCCCGCCTGCTCGACGTGAAGTTCGACGAACTGGCGCCGCAGACCAGCGCCGATGGCGAGTACTACGAGTGGAGCGCACTGCTGCGCTCGGTCTCGGCCTTCGAGATCTACCGCAAGGTCTACCGCGACATGATCACGCCGCAGCGCGTGGCCGAGCTGCTGATCCTGCGCGAGGACATGCCGCGCTCCCTGCACGCCTGCATGAAGGAGGTGCACCAGATCCTGGGCCAGGTGGCCAACGTGCGCTCGCAAGAAACCATGCGCCGGGCCGGCGCCATGTACTCGCGCCTGCGTTACGGCAGGATCGAGGACATCACGGCGCTTGGCCTGCATGCCGTGCTGACCGATTTCCTGGACGACACCGCCGATCTGGGCAACCGCATCGCGCAGGACTTCCTGCTGCCCATAGGCTGAGCCACAAGGAGCGACCATGCTGCTCGACATCCGCCACGAAACCCTCTACCGCTACGCCGTGCCGGCCAGCTACAGCCTGCAGTACATGCGCCTGTGGCCCCGCGCCGACGGCGGTCAGCGCGTGCTGCACTGGCGCATCGACGCGCCGGGCCGTCGCTGGGCCCAGACCGATGCCTACGGCAACGCCATCGTCGTCACCTCGTTGACGGACCCGCACAGCGAGGTACGTGTGGTCGCACAGGGTCAGGTCGAGACCCTGGACGGGCGCGGTGTGCTGTTGCCGCACGACTCGGCCGTGCCGCCGCTGGCCTTCGCCCTGCCCACGCCGCTGACCGCTGCCGACGCGGCCATCGAGGCACTGGCTGCCGATGTCCTGTCGAACGTGCCGTCGCAGACTCTGGAGCACCCGGGCGCACTGCAGCCGCTGGTCGACGCGGTCTTCGAACGCGTGGCCTATGTGCAGGGCGTGACCGACGTTTCGCACACCGCGGCCGAGGTGCTGCGTCAGGGGCAGGGCGTATGCCAGGACATGGCCCACGTCTTCCTCGCCTGCTGCCGCGCCCGCGGCATCCCGGCGCGCTATGTCAGCGGCTACCTGCTGACCGATGTCAGCCATGCCGCCTCGCATGCCTGGGCCGAAGCCTGGCTGCCGCGCGCCCGTGGCGGTGCCGGGGCCTGGGTGGGCTTCGACGTCACGCACCAGCGCGTGGCGGGTCCCGAGCTCTGCCGTCTGGCCGTGGGCCGTGACTATGCCGACGCCAGCCCCATGCGCGGCATCCACGTCGGCGGTGCCGGCGAAGCGCTGACCGTGAGCGTGGCGGTGCAGGGCGCCGACCAGTAAGATCGCGCATGCACCCTCCGTCCGCCAGCAACCCCGTCCCGGATACGGCTGCGGCTGCGCAGACCGGTATGCCCGAGGGTGCGCCGACCAAGAACACAGCTGGAGACTACAGCGCCATGACCTATTGCGTCGCCGTCCGCAACGAAGCCGGACTGGTATTTCTGTCCGACTCGCGCACCAATGCCGGGGTAGACCAGATCAACACCTTCCGCAAGATGCACGTCTACGAGGTGCCGGGTGAGCGCGTCCTGGTCCTGCTGACCGCAGGCAACCTGGCCATCAGCCAGTCGGTGGCCAGCGGTCTGAAGGTGCAGATGGGGACGGCGGGAGAAAAGAGCCTGGCCAGTGCGCCCAATCTTTTCTCGGCCGCCAAGATCGTGGGCGAGGCCGTGCGCAAGGTGCACGAGCGCGATGCCGCCGCGCTCAAGGAGTTCGGCATCGAGTTCAACGTCAGCCTCATCCTCGGCGGGCAGATCAAGGGCGAGGAGCCGCGGCTGTTCAACATCTACGCCGCCGGCAACTTCATCGAGGCCACACCCGAGACACCGTACTTCCAGATCGGCGAATCCAAGTACGGCAAGCCCATCCTGGACCGTGTGATCGGTGGTCAGCTCAGTCTGGACGAAGTGGCCAAGTGCTGCCTGATCTCCATGGACTCGACCATGAAGTCGAACCTGTCGGTCGGTTTGCCGCTGGATCTTCTGTGCTATGAAAAAGATAGCTTCGAGGTGACCCGGCGGGCCCAGATCGATGCCAGGGATCCCTATTTCACCTCGCTGCGCGAACGCTGGGGCGAGCAGCTGCGCAAGGTCTTCAACGAGCTGCCATCGCCCGGCTACTGGCGCTGAGGGCCACCCCGTGCGCCGGTCTCAGGCGCTGGCGCTGAACTTGGCGTAGGCCGCTTCGTCCATCAGGGCGTCGAGTTCCGCTGGGCTCTTGAGCGTGAGTTTGTAGAACCAGCCGGCACCCAGTGGCTCGCTGTTGGCCAGGGCCGGATCGGCGCGCAGCGCTTCGTTGACCTCGGTGACGGTGCCGCTGACCGGGGCGTAGACGTCGGCCGCGGCCTTGACGGACTCGACCACACCGGCAATCTCGCCGGCCGCCAGTACCTTGCCCACGGCGGGCAGGTCCACGAAGACGATGTCGCCCAGGGTGTCCTGCGCGTGCACGGTGATGCCCACCACGCCTGTTTCGCCTTCCACCCGCACCCACACGTGTTCGTCGCTGAACCTGATCATGTCTGCCACTCCATAGTCGAGGCGCCGATCTTAACCGTGCAGGCATGAAAAAACCGGCCCAGGGGCCGGTTTCTCAGGCGAAGCCGTGAGGCTTCAGTAACGGGGACGGCCACCGCCGCCGCCGTAACCGCCGCCGCCTTCACGACGGCCGCCGCCGAAACCGCCACCACCGGTGCGCGGCTCCATCGGGCGGGCGATGTTCACGACCATGTCGCGGCCACCGACGTTCTGGCCGTTCATGCCGCTGATGGCGGACTCGGCCTGGTCGGCACTGCCCATCTCCACGAAGCCGAAGCCCTTGGAGCGACCGGTGTCACGGTCCATCATGACCTTGGCCGACTGGACGTCGCCGTAGGCCGAGAAGTGTTGTTGAAGATCGTCGTCGCGCACCGAGTAGGAGAGGTTACCGACGTAAAGTTTGCTGCTCATGGGAGAGCCTTTCAAAAAAAGCGCTGTTGATGCCATAGGCATCTTGGCGCGGGGGAAATGACGGTCTTGGTTTGAAAAACCATCAAGGGAATGGGTTCAGCGGAAAGTCCGCTTGGCCGGCGCGGGGGCGCCGCCGGTCCGGGGTGCGAGGTGGCGGAAGGTGATGCGGCCCTTGCCCAGGTCATAGGGCGAGAGCTCGAGCGACACCTTGTCGCCAGCCAGGATGCGGATGTGATGCTTGCGCATCTTGCCGCCGGTGTAGGCCACCAGGGTGTGGCCGTTGTCCAGGGTGACGCGAAAACGCGAGTCGGGCAGGATTTCATTCACCGTGCCGTGCATTTCGATCAGTTCTTCCTTGGCCATGGGGTCCTCCTTCTGTTGGCTTGACTAAATGGGGTTCAGGCGTAGCTGTGGCGCTGCCGCAGCCAGCTGCAACCTTCGTTGATGGCGTACTGCAGGGCGCCTTCGCGCGTGCTGAATTCGGGCACAAAGCGGAACACGCGATCGTGCGTGCCGCGGCCGCTGCCGCTGCGGATCGACACGGAAGCCTGGTAGCGGCCCGTGTCGGTGGTGCGGATGAGGGGTGAGACAAGGTACTTGCCCACCGAGAATGCTTTTTCTAGGGTGGTATTCATCAAAAGAGGCGCGCGTATCGTCGCGCGTTGCAAAGATCAGTCAACCGTCCTGCGCAAGGCGGGACGCTGCGGCATCAGCCGCTCGGGGGTCCGGTCCGGGAAAGGGAACGTCAAAAAGACCGGGATAGGGCTTGCCGCAGGGGGAAGTGTGACGACCAGATGGAGCCGGTGAGAGCGGCCGGTCGGGCGGGGCGGGCGGTGTGAGAGAGGCCGCAGGCCGTGTCAGACTACAGCTGCGCAAAGGGAAGCAAGTTGCGGCAGCGATGTGTATTGTACGCTGGATTGCGCATTTGTGCCGATCTTTCTTTGCCAAGGCCCGCCCGGGGCCTGCAAAATGCTGCCATGCCTTGAGGGAGGCACTTGTCCTGCGGACGCTTCGAAAAGAAAAGCAGATGAGGTACCTGGGCAGCATCTACGTCGCCGTGGCCGTTCTGGTCCTGACCTTCGCACTGGGCATGTACGCCGATGTGCGCAGCGAGGACATGCACGTGCGCCACCTGGGCATCAGCACCCGGCTGGAGCGCATCGTGCGCCTGGAGCAGGAGCTCACCAGCCTGCTTGGCAGTGCCGTGCTGGAACAGAAGCTGATGCGCGTGAGCCGCTACGATGCGGTGGACGAGCAGCTCACCGCCACGGTGGGTGCCGTGGCCGAACTCAGCCGTGCGCTCCGGCTGTCGGGCGACATCTCGGTGCTGCTGGAGCTGCAGCAGGGCCTGCGCGCCACCGAGGCTCGCTCGTTGCGCTATATGCGCGTGGGCAACTGGCGCCGTGCCCGTGACGTGCTGATCGAAGACGATTACGTGCTGGCCAAGAAGATCTACGAGATCACCACCGAATCCGTCATCAGCGCGCTGAGCGAGGAACTGACCCAGCGTGACCGCGAAGTTCAGCGCCTGCGCCAGATCACCTATGCCCTGCGCGTGGCCGCGCTGGGCCTGCTGCTCTGGGTGGGCTGGCGCTTTGCCCGCCGCCTGCGCGATGACATGGCGGAACAGGCGCGCCTGCAGCAGGAGATCCGCAGCACCAACGAAGGCCTGGAAGCGACCGTGCGTGAGCGCACTCTGGAGCTCGAGCGCAGCAACCGGCAGCTCGCCGCGCTCAGCAGCACGGACGCACTCACCGGCCTGGCCAACCGCCGTCGCTTCGACGAGGCCTGGGCCGAGGAGTGGCAGCGCGCGGCGCGCCAGAGCGCCTCGCTGGCGCTGTTGCTGATCGATGTCGACCATTTCAAGGCCTACAACGACCACTACGGCCACCAGGCCGGCGACGAGTGCCTGCGCCGCGTGGCCGCCGTGCTGGCTGGCGTGGCGCGTCGCGCCGGGGAGCTGGTGGCGCGCTACGGCGGGGAAGAGTTTGTCGTTGTGCTGCCCGGCGCCGACGCCACCACCGCGCGTGAGTTTGCAGAGCGCCTGCGCATGGCCGTCGAGGCCGAGGCCATGCCCCACGCCCACTCACCCGCCGCACCCGTCGTCACCATCAGCATGGGCGTGGCCGCAGGCCAGCCGCGTCACGAGGCCGATGCCGAGGCTCTGCTCAAGGAGGCCGACGTGGCGCTCTACCTTGCCAAGCGCCAGGGCCGCAACCAGGTGCTGCTGGCGGCCTGAGATACTGCGTCCCCATGAGCGAGCAGGAAGACGAGGTGAGAGCAGGGCTGGGCCGCAGCGTACGCCGCGGCACGCTGGGTATCCTGGCCTTCTGGCTGGCGGTGATGGGCGTGCTTTATTACTTCATGGACCGTTATCTCCAGCCCGCACCGGTGACGGTCAGCGCCCGGGGCGAGCTCGTGATCCCGCGTGCCCGTGACGGGCATTTCTATGCGCCTGGCCTGGTCAACGGCCAGCCGGTGAACTTCCTCGTGGACACCGGCGCCTCGCTGGTGTCGGTCAGCGAAGAGCTGGCGCGCAAGGCCGGCCTGGGGGTGGGGGAGTCGGCCGTTTTCATGACGGCCAACGGCCAGCGCCCCGGCCGCATCGTGGCCGGCGTGCCGGTCGCCGTGGGCCCGGTCAGCGTTTCGGCCGTGCGGGTGGGCGTGGGCCTGACAGGCCCCGACAGCAGCGATACCCTGCTGGGCCAGAGCTTTCTCTCGCGCTTCGACATCCTGCTGCAGCAGGACCACATGATCCTGCGGCCGCGCTCCGGGAGCTGATCAGTCCCCGACCTTGAGCGCCCCGCGGCGGATCTGGTCGCGCTCCAGGCTCTCGAACAGGGCCTTGAAGTTGCCCTCGCCAAAGCCCTCGTCGGCCTTGCGCTGGATGAATTCGAAGAACACCGGCCCCAGCAGGGGCTGGCTGAAGATCTGCAGCAGCAGGCGCGGCTTGCCATCCTTGGTGCTGCCGTCCATCAGGATGCCGCGCGCCTGCAGCTCGGGCACCGGTTCGCCGTGGCCGGGCAGGCGTTCGGCCAGCATCTCGTAATAGATGTCGTTGGGCGCGGTCATCAGCGGAATACCGGCGAGCTGCAGCGCGTCCACGCTGGCGATCAGGTCGTCCGTGAGCAGGGCGATGTGCTGGATGCCCTCGCCGTTGAACTGCATGAGGAACTCCTCGATCTGCCCGCTGCCCTTGCCCGATTCCTCGTTGAGCGGGATGCGGATCATCCCGTCGGGCGCGGTCATGGCGCGGCTCGTCAGGCCCGTGTACTCGCCCTGGATGTCGAAGTAGCGGATCTCGCGGAAGTTGAAGAGCTTCTCGTAGAACTGGCTCCAGAAACTCATGCGCCCGCGGTAGACGTTGTGCGTGAGGTGGTCGATGATCTTCAGGCCGTGGCCCACGGGGTGGCGGTCCACGCCGTCGATGAACTCGAAGTCGATGTCGTAGATGCTCTTGCCGTCCTCGTAGCGGTCGATCAGGTAAAGCGGTGCCCCGCCGATGCCCTTGATCGCCGGTAGGCGCAGCTCCATGGGGCCCGTGGGCACGTCGACGGGCTGGGCGCCGAGTTCCAGCGCGCGCGCGTAGGCCTTGTGCGAGTCGCGCACGCGAAAGGCCATGGCGCAGGCGCAGGGCCCGTGCTCGGCCGCGAAGTAGCCGGCCAGGCTGCGCGGTTCGCGGTTGACGATGAAGTTGATGTCGCCCTGGCGGTAGAGCAGCACGTCCTTGCTGCGATGGCGCGCCACCAGCGAGAAGCCCATCTTCTCGAACAGGGGCTCCAGGGTGTGGGCGGTGGGGGCGGCGAACTCGACGAACTCGAAGCCGCACAGGCCCATGGGATTGTCAAACAGATCGGCCATGAGGAATCTCCAAAAATGATCAGGGGCACACCCGGGCGGGTGCGCGTGCACAGGGTCAGCGTGCGGCGGCCGGAGGCGCGCAGGGCCGCCCACGCGTGCTGCGCGCCAGATGCTGGCCGATGATCAGGAACTGGACATTCATGGATGGGCGCAAGGTTAACCCATCCCGGGCCCCTGCGCCAGCGTGGCCCGCTCAGCGCCGCGGCAGCAGGCAGATCGTCACCAGAGCCGAGGCGTCCTCCAGGGCGTGCAGCGCGTGGGGCTCGCCCCCGCGCAGGTGGATGAAGTCGCCGGCGTTCAGGGTCTGCACACCTGCAGGGGTCGTGAACGCGATGCGGCCCTCGATGCACTGCACCGTGATCTCGCCGGGCGTATGGTGCTCGCGCAGCCCGGTCCCCGCGGGCAGCACGATGCGCACCACCTCCAGCTGCTCGGCCTTGAGCAGGGCGCGTGTGCGCGTCCCGGCCAGCGCAGCGCCCAGCGGGCGCACGCTCACCACCTCACCGGATGGCACATGGGGCTGGGCCATGCCTGTCCTCCTCTCGTTGCGACAGCCGCATGGTGCCTTTCCAACCCCCCCTTGTCCAGCGGCCGTCGGCGTTTCAGTGGCCGCTGCAGCCGCAGCCCTGCGCCGGCTGGGGCGTCTCGAACTGCGGGAACAGCACATTGTTCTCGAGGTGGATGTGGCTGATCAGGTCTTCGCTGAGCTGGGCGATGCCCGCATAGAGCGCGCGCCAGGTGTTGCAGGCACCCTCGGGCGGCGTGGCGTTGTCGGTGAGCGCGGCCAGACGTTCCAACGCCTCGCCATGGTCCGTGTGCTCGTGCCGCATCATGCCGATGGGCTGCACCACGAAGGCGTTGCCACCGGCCTTGAGCATGGGGAAAAGCACCTGCTCTTCCTTCATCATGTGCGAGAGCAGCTCCTGCTCCATGCCGTCCAGAAAATCCGCCAGCCCGCGCGGCACCTGCGGGTGCTCGCGGTGCACGGCCTCCACGCGCCGCGCCATGCGGATCAGTTCGGGCAGCTGGGCGCGATGCACCTCGTGGTAGCGCGCCAGGATGTGATCGATCAGCGCCGCAGGATCCTGTGCCTCGGGCAGCGTGCGCGGGCGTTGCAGCGTGCCCAGCTCCTCCAGCAGTGCGGGCAGGTTCAGACCCTTGTCGTTTGCGGCCTGGCGCAGGCTGATCTGGCCGCCGCAGCAGAAATCGAGCTTGAGGCGGCGGAAGACGGCCGTGGCGCCGGGCAGCTGCACGGCAATCTGGCCGATGGCCAGCTCCGGATTCACGGTCTCGGGGGCAGTGGTTTCAAGGCGGGCATTCATCATCAACTCCTGTGTGTGTACAGGCCTGATTAAAGAGAGCCGCGAAAAACCCTTTCTTGAGTTAGCGCAAGAATTGCGGACATGGCCCTGAAGGGTGTCAGGGCATTCGGGGCCGGGCTTTCACAAGCCGGGGCGCACCATGTCTTCGGCGCGGACCCAGCGGTCGAAGTCCGCCGCGCTCACATGGCCCAGGGCCAGCGCGGCCTCGCGCAGCGTGCTGCCGTTCTTGTGCGCATGCTTGGCGATCGCGGCCGCCTGGTCATAGCCGATGTGCGGCGCCAGCGCCGTGACCAGCATGAGCGAACGGTCCAGCAGCTCCTGGATGCGCTCGGGCCGCGCCTCGATGCCACGCACACAGTGCTGTTCAAAGCTGTCCATGCCCTCGGCCAGCAGGCGGATGCTCTGCTGCAGGTTGTGCGCGATCAGCGGCTTGAACACATTGAGTTCGAAATTGCCCGAAGCGCCGCCCACGGTCACGGCCACGTCGTTGCCCATGACCTGGGCGCAGAGCATGGTCAGCGCCTCGCACTGTGTGGGGTTGACCTTGCCCGGCATGATGGAGCTGCCGGGCTCGTTCTCGGGTATCGCAATCTCGCCCAGGCCCGAGCGCGGGCCCGAGGCCAGCCAGCGCACGTCATTGGCGATCTTCATCAGCGCCACGGCCAGGGTCTTGAGCGCGCCGTGCGCCGCCACCAGGCCGTCATGCGCGGCCAGGGCCGCGAACTTGTTGGGCGCGCTCGTGAAGGGCAGGCCCGTGCTGCGCGCCAGCTCGGCCGCCACGCGGGCGCCGAACTCCGGGTGGGTATTGAGCCCCGTGCCCACGGCCGTGCCGCCCAGGGCCAGCGGGTAGACCGCCTGCAGCGTGGCGGCGATCTGGGCTTCGGCCAGGTCGAGCTGGGCCACATAGCCCGAGAACTCGTCGCCCAGGGTCAGCGGCGTGGCGTCCTGCAGATGGGTGCGGCCTATCTTCACGATGTGGGCAAAGGCCAGGCTCTTGGCGGCCAGCGTGGTGCGCAGGCGTTCCAGGGCCGGCAGCAGGCGGGCGGCCATGGCCTGCGCCGCAGCCACATGCATGGCCGTGGGAAACACGTCGTTGGACGACTGGCCCAGGTTGACCTCGTCGTTGGGGTGCACCTTGCGCGCGCTGCCGCGCGTGCCACCCAGCAGCTCCGAGGCACGGTTGGCCAGCACCTCGTTCATGTTCATATTGCTCTGCGTGCCCGAACCCGTCTGCCAGACCGAGAGCGGGAACTCCTGCATGTGCTGCCCGGCCAGCACCTCCTCGGCCGCCGCGGCAATGGCCTGGGCCTTCTCGGCCGGTAGCAGGCCCAAGGTGCCGTTCACGCGGGCCGCCGCCTGCTTGACGCGCGCCAGCGCCAGCACCACTTCGGGCGGCATGCGTTCGGTGGAGATCGCGAAGAATTGCAGCGAACGCTGGGTCTGGGCGCCCCAGAGCCGCTCGGCCGGCACCTCGATGGGGCCGAAGGTGTCGCGCTCGGTGCGGGTGGTGCCAGAGGCGGATGACGGCACCGTAGGGGTAGCAGACATGGCGAGGCTCCAGTGACGGGACTCTCGCCATTACACACCCACTCCGTCGTCTCCGCACAATAATGGAGGCCGTGTCCACGCCGGCATCAGGACCGGCCAGAACGAGGAAAGGAAACCGCCATGTCCCCACACTACCACCAGTTCTGTGAACTCTTTGCCCAGCTGGGCCTGCCCAGCGACGTGAAGGACGTGAGCGCCTTCATCCAGAAGCATTCGCCCCTGGCCGACCACGTGCGTCTGGAAGACGCCCCCTTCTGGTCCCCGGCGCAGGCCGCGCTTCTGCGCGACGAGCTGCACCGTGATGCCGACTGGGCCGAGCTCGTGGACCAGCTCAACCTGGCGCTGCGTGGCCCCGCACGCTGAATCTTTTCTTACTCTTCAACCGTCCCCCGGGAGCCTCGAATGCCGATATCCATGTACCAGGCCAGCGTGCCGCGCTTCATCCACATGCTGGGCAACCTCAATGCCATCCTGGCCAAGGCCCAGGCGCATGCCCAGGCCAAAAAGCTCGACGAGCTGGCGCTCACCGGCTTTCGTCTCTACCCCGACATGCTGCCTTTCACGCGCCAGATCATGATCGCCACCGACACCGCCAAGGGCTGTGCCGCGCGCCTGGCCGGGGTGACGCCGCCGGTCTATGAAGATACGGAAAAGACTTTCGACGAGCTGCAGGCCCGCGTGACCAAGACCATCGCTTACCTGCAGACCTTCACGCCCGAGCAGATCGACGGCAGCGAGGAGAAGGAAGTGACGCTGAAGCGGCGTGACGGGGAGGAGCGCTACCAAGGCTTGCACTATCTGCAGTGGCACGCCATTCCCAACTTCTACTTCCACGTGAGCACGGCCTACGCCATCCTGCGGCACAACGGGGTGGAGATCGGCAAGCGGGATTTTTTGGGGAATGCGTGATGGCTTGCCGCCGGTAGCCACAGACCCTACCAGGGGGCACCGAGCAGCAGATCGACCAGTACATCCGCGAGGCCTGGCCGCCGGCCTTGGCGCCCCCCAAGGTCTTGTGCTAACAAGCTGCCTGACCACGCCCCAAACAGGCCGATATTCCCTGGAACCGCCGCTCTGCCAACCTTGCGCGACCGTTTTCACACTTCCTTACCGTCCGCGAGAGCGCGAGAGCGGCCGCTCGGCAGGTAGTGAGGCTTAAGATGGCGCTCGGCCAGCAGCCTCCGCCCCGGAACGTCTCCGGGGCATGCCATGGCCTCCAGCGAGAAGGGGCAAAGCATGAACGTGCGGGAAGCGGGACAACAGTGGGAAGCGCTGCATCAGCGCTGGGTCGACGCCCACCAGGAGGCCCGTCGCATGGAGCAGCGCAACCCCATGCGCTTCAAGGCCTTTGCCGAGGGCAAGGGCGCTGCCCCGAGTGCCGAAGAGCTTGGGCAGGTGGAGCCGCTGCGCCGCATCGCCAGCGCTGCCCAGGCCGACCGCGACGAGTTCACGCGCCGAGTGTTTCGCGATCTCTGCGCCTGAGTCTGGCGGTCCGCCGTCCTCTGACAGCGGACCCCGTCTTTACATGCCCACGTAGTTCGGCCCACCGCCGCCTTCGGGCGTGACCCAGACGATGTTCTGCGTCGGGTCCTTGATGTCGCAGGTCTTGCAGTGCACGCAGTTCTGCGCGTTGATGACGAGCTGGTCGGCGCCGTCCTTCTGCACGAACTCGTAGACGCCGGCCGGGCAGTAGCGGCTCTCAGGCCCGGCGAACTTGGCCAGGTTGATGCGCACGGGCACGCTGGCGTCCTTGAGCGTGAGGTGGGCGGGCTGGTCTTCGGCGTGGTTGGTGTTGCTGATGAAGACGCTGGAGAGGCGGTCGAAGGTCAGCTTGCCGTCCGGCTTGGGATAGGCGATGGGCGTGCACTCGGCCGCGGGCTTGAGGCGGGTGTGGTCGGCTTCCTTGCGGTGGAGGGTCCACGGCGGGGTCTTGATGCCGATCCTGGGCAGGAACCACTGCTCGATGCCGGTCATCAGCGCGCCGATGAGGTTGCCCTTCTTGAACCACTGCTTGAAGTTGCGTGACTTGTGCAGTTCCTCGTGCAGCCAGCTCTGGGCAAAGGCCACAGGGTAGGCGGCCAGCTCGTCGTGCTGGCGGCCGACGGTGACGGCGTCGTAAAGCGCCTCGGCGGCCAGCATGCCGCTCTTGATGGCGGCGTGGCTGCCCTTGATGCGGCTGGCGTTCAGGTAACCGGCGTCGCAGCCCACGAGCACGCCGCCGGGGAAGATGGTCTTGGGCAGGGAGAGCAGGCCGCCGGCCGTGATGGCGCGTGCGCCGTAGCCGATGCGCTTGCCGCCTTCGATGTGCTTGCGGATGGCCGGGTGGGTCTTCCAGCGCTGCATTTCCTCGAAGGGGCTCAGATAGGTGTTCTGGTAGTCCAGGCCGGTGACGAAGCCCAGCGTGACCTTGTTGCCCTCCAGGTGGTAGAGGAAGCCGCCGCCGTAGGTGCTGTTGTCCATGGGCCAGCCGGCGGTGTGCACCACCAGGCCGGGTTGGGCTTGCTCGGCTGGCACTTCCCACAGTTCCTTGATGCCCAGGGCATAGCTCTGCGGGTCCTTGCCTTCGTCCAGCTTGTATTTCGCGATGATCTGCTTGCCCAGGTGGCCGCGCGCGCCTTCGGCAAACACGGTGTACTTGGCGTGCAGTTCCATGCCGAGCTGGAAGCTGTCGGTGGGCTCGCCGTCCTTGCCGATGCCCATATTGCCGGTGGCCACGCCCTTGACCGAGCCGTCCTCGTTGTAGAGCACATCGGCGGCCGTGAAGCCGGGGAAGATCTCCACGCCCAGGGCCTCGGCTTGTTCACCCAGCCACTTGGTCAGCAGACCCAGGCTGATGACGTAATTGCCGTCGTTGTGGAAGCAGTCGGGCACGAAGAAGTTGGGGGTCTTTTTCGCGCCGGTCTCGCTGAGGAAGAGCACCTCGTCGCCGGTGACGGCCTGGTTCAGCGGCGCGCCAAGCTCCTTCCAGTTGGGGAAGAGCTCGTTGAGCGCGATCGGGTCCATGACGGCGCCCGAGAGGATGTGGGCACCGGGCTCGCCGCCTTTTTCCAGCACGACGACGGAGACGTCGCTGCCCTTTTCGGCGGCCAGTTGCTTGAGGCGGATGGCAGTGGACAGGCCGCCGGGGCCGCCACCGACCACGACCACGTCGTATTCCATGGCTTCGCGGGGGCCGAACTGGGCAAGGATCTCTTCGTGGGTCATGGCGGCTGCTTTCTGTCTCGGTGCGGGGAGTCGCTTGATAATGGTGCGGGTTCGGCGCGGGATGTTAGGGGCTAACCCACCCCCGGCCTGTCGGATGCGCGACTGATTTTAAATCGGAATGAGGACAAAATAGAACGGTCGTTCTATTTTGTCGGGTATTGACTGAAAGGGCAGCCCCATGGCGTACAGCATCGATCTCTCCGGCCGAGTGGCCTTCATCACCGGCGCCTCGGGCGGCCTGGGCGCGCAGTTCGCCCGCACCCTGTCGCGTGCCGGCGCGGCCGTGGTGCTGGCCGCGCGTCGCGTGGAAAAGCTCAAGGAGCTGCGTGCGCAGATCGAGGGCGAGGGTGGGGACGCCCATGTGCTCGAACTGGATGTGACGGACATCGGCTCCATCAAGTCCGCGGTGGCCCATGCCGAGACCGAGGTGGGCTCGATCGACATCCTGATCAACAACTCCGGCGTCTCGACCACCCAGCGTCTGGTGGACGTCAGCGAGGAGGACTACGACTACGTGCTCGGCACCAACACCAAGGGTGCCTTCTTCGTGGCGCAGGAGGTGGGCAAGCGCATGATCGCGCGTGCCAAGGGCGCCGCACCCGGTACCTACACGGGCGGGCGCATTGTCAACATCGCCTCCATGGCCGGGCTCAAGGTGCTGCCGCAGATCGGCATCTACTGCATGAGCAAGGCGGCCGTGGTGCACATGACACGCGCCATGGCCACCGAATGGGGCAAGTTTGGCATCAACGTCAACGCGCTGTGCCCGGGCTACATCGACACCGAGATCAACCACCACCACTGGCAGACCGAGCAGGGGCAGAAGCTCATCAGCATGCTGCCGCGCAAGCGCGTGGGTCAGCCGGCCGACCTCGACGCGGTGCTGGTGATGCTGTGCGCCAACGAGAGCCATTTCATCAACGGCGCGGTGATCCAGGCCGACGACGGTTTCGCGACATGAGGATCGAGCTGCCCGAGCAGAAGAAGTTCGTCTTCGCGCTCGACATGCCCATCCGCTGGGGCGACATGGACGCCATGGGGCATGTGAACAACACCGTGTACTTCCGCTATCTCGAGAGCACACGCATCGAGTGGTTCCGCTCCATCGGTTGCGAGCCCGATCCGCGCGGCGAAGGTCCGGTGATCGTCAACGCCTTCTGCAACTTCTACCGACAGCTCGAGTACCCGGGGGATATCCGCGTCAGGCTCTATGTCAGCGACCCGGCGCGGGCCACCTTCGACACCTGGGCCACGATCGAGCGCCTGGACCAGCCGGGTGTGGTGCACGCCGCCGGCGGCGCCACCGTGATCTGGGTGGATTTCCAGGCCCAGCAGTCGCGCTCCCTGCCGGAGTGGCTGCGCCAGCGCGTGGCTTGACGCAGATCATGTTCCAGGCGCCGCGGCGGCGCACAATGGCGCCATGGCCCTGATCCCCTTGCCCCCTGCCGAGCTGCGCCTGGGCGTAGACCCCGCCACGCTGGGCTTTGCCGACACCTCTGAGTTGCTGGACCAGCCCTTGCCCTGGATCGGACAGGAGCGGGCGGAGCAGGCGGCGCGCTTCGGTCTGCAGATGGACGCGCCTGACTACAACCTCTTCGTGCTGGGCGAGGTGGGCAGCGGCCGCAGCACGCTGCTGGCGCAAATGATGCACGAGGTGGCGGCAGCCCGGCCTGTGCCGCCCGACCTCTGCTACCTGCACAACTTCGACGCCCCGGAGCGCCCGCGTGCGCTGCGCATGCCGCCCGGCCAGGGGCGGCAGCTGCGCCAGCTCATGGCCCAGCTGGTCAAGACCTTGCAGGCCGAGATCCCCAAGCGCCTGGACGGCGAGGACTACCGCGCCGAAAGCGCACACCTGCAGAAGACCTACAAGGCCGAGGACCTGCGAGCCTTTGCCGAGCTCGATGCCTATGCCGAGGCGCGCAGCTTTGCCGTCATCCGCGACGAGGGGCATCTGGTGCTGACCCTGCGTGATGAAAAGGGCGAGCCCATGACCGAGGGCAAGCTGCTGGCCCTGCCCAAGGACAAGCGCGCCGAGACGGACCGGCTCGAAGAGGAACTGCGCGGCGAGATCGCGCGCTATCTGGAGAAGACCCGCGCGCTGGAGCGCGTGCTCAACCAGGGTCTGGCGGCGCTGCGCCGGCAGGTGATCAAGCCTCTGCTGGAACACGAGCTGCAGGAGATCCGCAACGAGCTGCGCAAGCAGATCAAGGACACGGTCAAGCTCGGCAGCTACTTGGACCAGGTGGCGCACGACGTGCTGGAGAACCTGGAGCTCTTCCAGCCCGGCAGCGGGGACGAGGACGACAGCCTGCGCGCCGCTGCGCTGGCCGAGGTGCTGACGCGCTACCACGTGAACCTGGTGGTGGACCAGCAGGGCCGCGCAGGCGCGCCGGTGATCGTTGAGGACAACCCCGTGTTCCGTACCCTCTTTGGCAGCATCGAGTACCAGAACGAGAACGATGTGCTGGTGACCGACCACAGCCGTATCCGTGCCGGCAGCCTGCTGCGTGCGCATGGCGGCTTTCTCATGCTGCACCTGCGCGACCTGCTGGCCGACGAGCCGGTGTGGGAGAAGCTGCGTCGCTTCCTGCGCAGCGGCCGCCTGCAGATCGAGGAGCCGGGCATGCTCTACGCGCCCATCGCCGCCGTCTCGCTGCAGCCCGAGCCGGTGGATGTGGACGTGAAGATCATCCTCGTGGGTTCGGTGGAGGAATACTACGCCGTGCAGGAGGGCGACCCGGAGTTCGCGCGCCACCTGCGCTGCAAGGTGGACTTCGCGGAGAGCTTCCGGGCCAGCGCCGGTACCTACCGTGCCACGGGCATCTTCGTGGCCCATACCTGCCGCCGCCTGGCCCTGCCGCATTTCACGGCCGAGGCCGTGGCCGTGCTGCTGGAGCAGGCCCACCGCGAGGCTGAGGACCAGACACGCCAGAGCGCCATCTTTGCGCACAGCGAAACGCTGGTGATGGAGGCTGCGGCCATGGCCCGCGCGCGCGGCGCCGCGCGGGTGGAGGCGACCGATGTGCAGGCCGCGCAGCAGGCACGCATCCACCGCCACGACTACCCCGAGCAGCGCCTGCAGGAAACCCTGAGCGACGGTGAGCGCCTGCTCGACGTGGACGGCGAGAAGGTGGCCCAGGTCAACGGCCTGACCGTGGTGGACCTGGGCGACTACCGTTTCGGCTTTCCCGTGCGCGTCACCGCGCGTACCCATGCCGGCGACGAAGGCTTGCTCAACATCGAGCGCGAGGTGGAGCTCTCCGGTCCCATCCACGACAAGGGCGTGCTCATCCTGCACAGCCATCTGGCTGCGCTCTTCGTGCACATCACGCCGCTGGCGCTCAACGCCGCGGTGGTGTTCGAGCAGGAGTACAGCGGGGTGGAGGGTGATTCGGCCTCCTTCGCGGAGTTCGCCGCCCTGCTGTCCTCGCTGGCGGCGGTGCCGCTGCGCCAGGGCATTGCTGTGACGGGTGCACTCAACCAGCATGGTGAATTGTTGCCCGTGGGCGGCATCAACGAGAAGATCGAAGGCTACTTCCGCAGCTGCGAACGCCTGGGCCTGACCGGGCAGCAGGGCGTGCTGATCCCGCGCCGCAACCGGCGCCACCTGATGCTGGAGCCGCAGATCGTGGAGGCCGTGGCCCAGGGGCGCTTTCGCATCTGGACGGCGGACACGGCGGGCGAGGGCATGGCCCTGCTCAGCGGTCGGCCATATGGCGAGCCGGGGCCGGGTGGCTATGCGCCCGATACGGTGCTGGGCCGTGCGCAGAGGACGCTGCAGGAGTATCGCAAGGCTTGCCAGGCCTCGGGGCGGGTCGAGCGCCGGCCGCGGCCGCTCAAGTCATGACGATGGCGTCCGGCCGCACGGGAGCGGTGCCGTACTACCTGCTGCGCAAGGCGGCCTCGTAGGATCGCTTCAGGTCGCGGTACTCCTCGCAGGGCAGGAAGCAGATCTTGTCCAGCGCTTCCAGGTGCTCCCTGGCCTTGTCGAGCCGGCCCAGGGCAATGTAGGCCTCGCCGATGTATTCATGCGCGCCGCGGTGCTTGGGGTCGAGCGCGAGTGCGCGCTGGTAGGCATCGAGCGCTTCGTTGTAGCGCTGCAGCTGGCGATAGCTGTAGCCCAGCAGGTTGTAGCCATCGGCGCTCTGCGGATTCGCGCGCGTGTAGGCATTGAGCGTGGCCACGGCGCCGAGCCAGTTTTTCTCGGCGATCTGCATGCGGGCGGGCCGCAGGCCATCGTCGCTGGCGCCGCCACTGTAACCGTCGTCGGCCGCGCGGGCCGGGCAGGCAAGCAGCAGCATTGCGAACAGGGCTGCAGCGAAATTGAGGGCACGCATGGTGGTCTCCCTCCGGGCGGCGGCGAGATGGCCGTGGATCAAGGTCCGGGGAAGCAAGCATAGGCCAGCCGTGCCGGCATTTCAAGCAGGGGGCTCAGGCCGGTTTTTTCTCGCGCGGCACCCGCCCCAGCAGATAGAACTCGGGATTGGGCTGCATGTTGCTGAAGCTGGCCATGCGGTTGGAGAGGCCGAAGAAGGCCGTGATGGCGGCGATGTCCCAGATGTCCTCGTCCGAGAAGCCGTGGGCGTGCAGGGCGGCGAAATCTTCCTCCCCGATCTCGTGCGAGCGCTGGCAGACCTTCATCGCGAAGTCCAGCATGGCGCGCTGGCGCGGCGTGATGTCGGCCTTGCGGTAGTTCACGGCCACCTGGTCAGCCACCAGGGGCTTCTTCTCGTAGATGCGCAGGATGGCGCCATGCGCCACCACGCAGTACAGGCACTGGTTGGCAGCGCTGGTCGTGGTGACGATCATCTCGCGGTCGCCCTTGCTCAGCCCGGAGTCTTCCTTGAGCATGAGCGCATCGTGGTAGGCGAAGAACGCACGCCATTCGGCCGGCCGGCGCGCCAGCGCCAGGAAGACGTTGGGAATGAAGCCGGACTTTTCCTGCACCTCCAGGATGCGGGCGCGGATGTCCTCGGGCAGGTTGGCGAGATCAGGGTGGGGGTAGCGGCTCATGCGGTCTCCTGCGGGTGAAGTGGGCATTGTCGGCCCAAATCTCAGGCCGAAAGGTCGCTGTAGGCGCTGTCCCGTCCTGAGGCCTTGGCGCGGTAGAGGGCCTGGTCGGCGCGTCGCAGCAGGGCGTCGGCACTCTCGTCCGGGCGCCATTCGGCCAGCCCCGCGCTGACGGTGATGGGCCGGGGCAGACCGGGGATGCTCAGGCTGGCCACGGCTTGGCGCATGCGCTCGACCAGCGCGACCGCGGCGTCCAGGCGGGTCTCGGTCAGCAGCACGACGAATTCTTCGCCCCCCAGGCGTGCCACATGGTCGCTCTGGCGCACCTGGCTGGCCAGGCTCTGGGCGACCAGGCGCAAGGTGGTGTCGCCCACATCGTGACCGTGATCGTCGTTGACCTGCTTGAAATGGTCCAGGTCGAAATACACCGCTGTCAGCGGGCGTTGGTAGCGCCGGGCGCGCAGGATCTCTTCGTCCAGCCGCAGTTCCAGCATGCGCCGGTTGCCGATGCCGGTCAGCGGGTCGGTCAGCATCAGCCGCTGGAGTTCGTGTCTGGCCTGCTCCTCCTTGCCCATGGTGCGCAGCAGGATGGAGCCCAGCAGCATCGACAGGCAGGAAATCAGGAAGGCGACCAGGACCAGCAGCCCGGTGTGCAGACGCCAGTTTGCCAGCAGGTCGTCAATCGAGGCGGTCACAGCCACCACCAGCGGGTAGTCCTGGACCTGGGTGTAGGCCACGGCGCGCGAGCGGCCGTCGACCGGGCTGATTTCGGAGTGGAAAAAGCCGCCGGGCGAGGTGCCCATGTGCTGTCGCCACATTGGAGATGGCGCGACCGAGGACCCGATGATCGTCTCGTCCATGGGACTGCGGAACATGAAGACGCCATCGGTGCGCACGACGGCGATGGTGCCGTTCGGCTGGATGCGTTCGGCCTCGAAGGTGTTGGCCAGCCGGTCGAGCTCGATGGCGGCGAACAGCACCGCGACGTCACCGCCGCCGTGAGGTGCCGGGATGGAGATCGGGATGCCCAGCTTGCCCGTGACCCGGCTGACCACGGGTTGCGCCACGTAGAGGCCCCGGGTCTTTTCATTGAACTGGGCCCGGAAGTAGTCACGGTCGGCCACGTTGGTGCGGTTCGTCTGGCCGCGGTCAGGGACGTAACGCAGCGTGCCGTCGCGCGTGACCATGCGGATGTCGATGAGCTTGTCGGAGGACTGGCGCAGGTTTTCGACCAGGCGGATGAAGCCGGGTGCCTTGCCGGGATCCTGGCCGGGGTGCTCGGCCATCCAGAGGCTGGCGACGGTCAGTGCCGTCTGCGCCTCCTTGAAGAGGTTGCGGGTCTGCTCGTGGACGGCGGTGTTGAGCTGCCGCAGCACCCGCTCATTGGCGGCCAGGGTGCTGCTGCGCTCCCACCAGGACCAGAAGCCGACAAAACCCCAGAGGCACAGGAGCAAGCCGCCCACCAGTCCGTAGACCAGGCGGTGATTGCCTCCGGGTGGCTGCTCGATCAGCCAGTCCTTGCGACGCTGCAAACTGGAGCTCCTCACGACGCGTTCTTGTTATTCCGCCTGGCTTTTGCGCTTGCAGGGAACCACGGAAAACAGCTTGGAACTCTAGTGCATATCCTTCCCGCACGTCGAGTGGGGGCGTCCTGAATTCGTGGGGAAATGTTGAAGAAGTCGCATCCGGCGGGCCCGGTCGAGCCCTGCTTCAGCCCACGGTGAGCTTGTGCACCAGGTCGGCGGTGGTGCTGGCCTTGTACTTGCGCATCAGGCGGGCGCGGTAGATTTCCACCGTGCGGTAGCTGATGGCCAGGGATTTGCCGATTTCCTTGGAGGTCAGACCTTCGAGCAGGTGGGCGGCGACCTCGCGTTCGCGAGCCGTGAGTTCGGCCTTGACCGGGCGGCGAGCGCTCAGGTCTTCCAGGGTCCAGATGCCAGCGCCCAGGGGCTGTTCGGGGTCCAGGGCGCGGCCGGTGACGTGACACCAGAAGACCTCACCCTTGAAGCGGCCATCGACCCGCTTCATCATGCGGTCATCGGCATAGCAGCCATGACGGTTCATGATGGGGGCGATACGCGCGCCGATGCGTTCGAATTCCTCGGCACTGGGGTACAGCACCTGGAACGACTGCCCCACGAGCGCCTCGCGCGTGGTGCCGAACATGTCACATAGCTGCCGGTTGCAGTCCATCATGATGCGGTCGCGCGACAGCACCATGCCGATGGGGGCGTATTCGAAGGCCAGGCGGTAGTCGATGTCCATGGGGGTCGTATTTTAGGCATAACTACGTATCTTTATAAGTAGTATCGTAGGGTCTGCTGCAACAAATATTCAGACAAGGAGAACAGCGTGAACAAGGTCTACCCGAGTGCGGCCGCCGCCATCCAGGGCGTGGTGCGCGACGGCCAGCTCATCGCCGTCGGTGGCTTCGGCCTCTGCGGCATCCCCGAGGCCCTGATCGATGCCGTGCGTGATGCAGGCATCAAGAACCTCACCGCCATTTCCAACAACGCCGGCGTCGATGACTTCGGCCTGGGCAAGCTGCTGCAGACGCGCCAGGTCAGGAAGATGATCGCCAGCTATGTGGGCGAGAACAAGGAGTTCGAGCGCCAGTACCTGGCTGGTGAGCTGGAGCTGGAATTCACGCCCCAGGGCACGCTGGCCGAGAAGCTGCGCGCCGGCGGTGCGGGCATCCCGGCCTTCTTCACCAAGACCGGTGTGGGCACCGTCGTCGCCGAGGGCAAGGAGCTGCGCGAATTCGACGGCGAGACCTATGTGATGGAGCGCTCCCTGGTGCCCGACGTGGCGCTCGTGAAGGCCGACATCGCCGACAAGTCCGGCAACCTGCGCTTCAACCTCACGGCGCGCAACTTCAACCCGGCTGCGGCCATGGCCGGCAAGGTCTGCATCGTCGAGGTCGAGAAGATCGTCGAGACCGGCGAGCTGGCTCCGGACGACATCCACCTGCCGGGTATCTACGTGCACCGCATCGTGCTCAACGCCACGCCCGAGAAGCGCATCGAGAAGCGCACCCTGAGCGAGAAGAAATAAGGAGAACGACATGCCCTGGACCCAAGACCAGATGGCCGCCCGTGCGGCCCAGGAGCTGCAGGACGGCTTCTACGTGAACCTCGGCATCGGCATGCCCACCCTGGTGGCCAACTTCGTGCCCGCCGACATGGAGGTGTGGCTGCAGAGCGAGAACGGCATGCTGGGCATCGGCCCCTTCCCGACGGAAGACCAGGTCGACCCCGACCTCATCAACGCCGGCAAGCAGACCGTGACCACGATCAAGGGCACGAGCATTTTCGGCAGCCACGAGAGCTTTGCCATGATCCGCGGCGGCAAGATCAACCTGTCCATCCTGGGCGCCATGCAGGTGAGCGAGAAGGGCGACCTGGCCAACTGGATGATCCCCGGCAAGATGGTCAAGGGCATGGGCGGCGCCATGGACCTCGTGGCCGGTGTGCCGCGCTGCATCGTCCTCATGGAGCATGTGGCGAAGAAGAAGGATGGCACGGAAGACTTCAAGATCATCCCCGAGTGCACGCTGCCGTTGACCGGCAAGGGCGTGATCGACCGCATCATCACCGACCTGGGCGTGATGGACGTGACCCCGCAAGGCCTCAAGCTCGTCGAGCTGGCCCCGGGCGTGACGCGCGAATTCATCCAGTCCAAGACCGGCGTGAAGCTGATCTGAGCCCTGCGATTCCCATGCAAAAGGCCCCGTCCGGGGCCTTTTGCTCTGGTGCGGCAGCAAGCGTGGAAATGGCCGGTGATCGACCTGTTCCTGCCGGCTTACGCTCGACGCAGTCTCGCCATCATGACGGGCAGTTGGCTGTCATTCACTGCACGTCATGCGTCTGCGTCAAAGTTTCTGGGCCCTGCTGGGTCCGCAGGACATCGAGCCCCCCGGGGCCGTGGTCGAGCGGGTACGCCTGGCCATGCGTTGTGCCGTTGAAGAGCACCTGGGCCGCGATGCCGAGACGCTGCAACGGCAGCTGGAGTATGCGCAGGACCTGGAGAGCCTCTGGTATCTGCGCCCCGAGCTCATGAACGCCATCGCGGCGCACTGCGGCGAGGCGCAGGCGCGCAACTGCCTCATGGGGCTCACGGCCCTGTTCCGCGACCACCATCCGGGGGCTGCGGCGTCGCGTTTCGGGCGGCCCTGAGCGGCGGCACTCAGCCGATCCAGCGCACGCCGCCCTGCACGATCTCGTCGAAGAAGCCGCGCAGCGAGGACGGGCTCATGCTGTAGGGATCGAACTCCGACTTGCGCGAGTACTTCAGGAAGATCTGGCGGTTCTCGGCCAGCGAGGAGATCAGGCCCATGTTCCAGTTGCTGAAGCGGCGCGAGGCGATTTCGCCGAAATCCAGGATGGTGGGCTCGCTGTGGCGGCTGTCCTTGAGGATGCGCAGGTAGACGCGGTTGACCACATCGCGATCTCCTTCGAGCTGCTGCAGAAAGATGCCGTTGGCCAGGCACAGGGCGCCGGTCACGCCGACGGCGGCGTTGTTGCGCTGGGATTTCTGCAGGATGTCCTTGACGTCCATCGGCCCCAGGGTCTGGGTGGCCTGGCTGGCATAGGTAAGTTGTACGAGCATGGGGTTCTCCTTCTTGTCCACCATTATGCGGACAGAAGGTGGCGCCGGCCATCTCCTGGGCCTTTGGAAGGCCTTGCACGGGGCGCTGACGCCACGTCACGGCCCCAACCTGCCACTCGCGCGGGTTAACATCCTCCGCCCGCCAATGCGGCCTTTGTAGCGATTCCCGGAGTTTGTCGATGCTGGACCCGAATCTCATGGGGGGCGCCTTGCTCGGACGAATGTCGTTCGAGCTGCCCCCCGCCCCGATTGAAGCGCCTCTGCCACCGGGCCGCCATGCGCTGAATTTTCCCGAAGGGCGCGAGGCCGTGCTCGTGGTGCCCGAGGGCCTGGACCCAGACGCGCCCGTGCCCCTGCTCGTGCTCTTTCATGGCGCGGGCGGTGAGGCCAACCGGATGCTGCCGCACTTCGTGCGCTGGGCGCGCGCGCGCCGCTTCCTGCTGCTGGCGCCGCAATCCATGTTCCCGACCTGGGACATCGTGATCGGCGGCCACGGGCCGGACCTTGAGCGGCTGGGCGCGGCGCTGCAGCAGGTCGCCTCGCACTTCCGGCTCGATCCGGCGCATCTGGCCTTGGCCGGCTTTTCCGACGGCGGCAGTTACGCCTTGTCGGTGGGCCTGAGCAACGGCGACCTGGTGAGCCATGTGATCGCACTCTCGGCGGGCTTTATGAACACCTTCGTGCGCCACGGCTCACCCAGGGTCTTCATTGCGCATGGGCGTTCGGATACCCAGCTGCCGTTCGAGACCAGTGCGCGGCCGCATGCGCTGAAGCTGCTGCAGGAGGGGGTGGACCTGACGCTGCTGCCGTTTGACGGGGATCATGTGATCGTGCCGGAGGTGGTGGAAAGGGCGGTGGAGTTCTTCATGGGGGCTGAGGAGGGGAAGTGAAGCCCTGGCTCGGGGACAGTGATGGGAATGTGAAATTTCTCGCAACGCTGCGCTGCTCGAAATTTCATCGCTGCGCGACCGTGGCTGCGCCACGTCCAAGACAGTCCACTGGACTGTCTTGAGCGAACCCGGTGGGTTCGATCCCTCATCAATCCGCCCAAATTAAAAAAGGCCCACGAGGGGCCTTTTTTGATTTGGAGCGGGTGATGGGAATCGAACCCACGTTATTTGCTTGGGAAGCAAGAGTCCTACCATTGAACGACACCCGCAGATCTGTGCTGCGCCGCGTAGTTTACTTGAGGATGTCGCCCAGGCAGAGGTACTTGAGTTCGACGTAGTCGTCCATGCCGTGGTGTGAGCCTTCGCGGCCCAGGCCGGACTGCTTGACGCCGCCGAAGGGCACATGTTCGGTGGCCAGCACGCCGACGTTGATGCCCACCATGCCGTACTCCAGGGCCTCGCTGACGCGGAAGATGCGGCCCACGTCGCGGGTGTAGAAGTAGGTCGCCAGGCCGAAGATGGTGGCGTTGGCCATCGCGATGACCTCCTGCTCGGTCTTGAAGCGGAACACGGGCGCGAAGGGGCCGAAGGTCTCTTCGGTGGCGCAGAGCATGTTCTGCTGGGCTTCGGACAGCACGGTGGGTTCGAAGAACTGGCCCTGCAGCTTCTTGCCCCCGACCACCACCTTGCCGCCCTTGGCCACGGCATCGGCCACATGGCGTTGCACCTTCTCCACGGCGGCATCTTCGATCAGCGGTCCCTGGGACACGCCGTCCTCGAAGCCGTTGCCGACCTTGACGGCCTTGACCTTCTCGGCAAACTTCTTGACGAACTCGTCGTAGACACCGTCCTGCACGTAGATGCGGTTGGCGCAGACGCAGGTCTGGCCGGCGTTGCGGTACTTGCTGGCCATGGCGCCTTCGACGGCCGAGTCGAGGTCGGCGTCGTCGAAGACGATGAAGGGCGCGTTGCCGCCCAGCTCCAGGCTC
Source organism: Burkholderiaceae bacterium (assembly GCA_019745555.1). Lineage (GTDB taxonomy): Bacteria > Pseudomonadota > Gammaproteobacteria > Burkholderiales > Burkholderiaceae_C > Hylemonella. Next base: position 70,147 of record JAIESX010000013.1, read on the forward strand.
AGCTTCTTGACCGTGGGGGCACTCTGCGCCATCAGGATGCGGCCGACTTCGGTGGAGCCGGTGAAGCTGATGTGGCGCACCGTCTCGCTGGCGCAGAAGACCTTGCCCACGGCGATGGAGTTGTCAGCATCGGCGGTGAGGATGTTGATGACCCCAGCCGGGATGCCGGCGCGCACGGCCAGCTCGGCTGCGGCCAGGGCCGTGAGCGGGGTCAGCTCGGCCGGCTTGATGATCACGGGGCAACCCGCGGCCAGGGCCGGGGCCACCTTGCGTGTGATCATGGCCAGCGGGAAGTTCCAGGGTGTGATGGCCGCGCAGACACCGATGGGCTGCTTGATAACCATGAGGCGGCGGTTGTTGTCCCAGCTCGGCAGGGTCTCGCCGTTGACGCGCTTGGCTTCCTCGGCGAACCACTCGACGAAGCTCGCACCATAGCTGACTTCGCCCTTGGCTTCGGGGTAGGGCTTGCCCTGTTCGGCGGTCATGATGCGGGCCAGGTCGTCACGGTGGGCCATCAGCAGGTCAAACCATTTGCGCAGGATGACGCTGCGTTCCTTGCCCGTGAGGTTGCGCCAGGCCGGCCAGGCGGCGTTGGCGGCCTGGATGGCCTGCTCGGCATCGGCCGGGCCCAGGTTGGCCACGTCGGCGAGCTTGTGGCCGGTGGCCGGGTCCAGCACGTCGAAGCGCGTGGCGGCGGCGCCCTTGACCCACAGTCCGTTGACCAGCGCATCGGTCTTGAGCAGGCTGGGGTCCTTGAGCTGGGCGAGGGGGGATGTCTTCATGTCCATGGCAGTCTCTCCGGGGCAGGTGTCTCGTCGGTCCGGGCATTGTGCCAGCGCGTCGCCGCCAGGGTCATCGCGCGGGTGACAGCCGGCCGGGACGGGGCCCCAAACCTATAATCGATAGTTCAGGAAAATCAAGCAGTTAGGCGCGCGTGGCGCGCCTCTGCCTCACCCCCAACACCATGAGCCAAGCCGTCTTTTCCGTTGCCGACATTCGCAAGACCTTTCTGGACTTCTTTGCCGCCAAGGGCCACACCGTGGTCGAGTCCAGCCCGCTGGTACCGGGCAACGACCCCACGCTGATGTTCACCAACTCCGGCATGGTGCAGTTCAAGGACGTGTTCTTGGGCACGGACAAGCGCAGCTATGTGCGCGCAGCCTCGGTGCAGGCCTGTCTGCGTGCCGGCGGCAAGCACAACGACCTGGAAAACGTGGGCTACACCGCGCGTCATCACACCTTCTTCGAGATGCTGGGCAACTGGTCCTTCGGCGACTACTTCAAGCGCGAATCGTTGAAGTGGGCCTGGGAGCTGCTGACCGAGGTCTACAAGCTGCCCAAGGAGCGCCTGCTGGCCACGGTCTATGCCGAGGACGACGAGGCCTACGACATCTGGACGAAAGAGATCGGCCTGCCGCCCGAGCGTGTGATCCGCATCGGCGACAACAAGGGCGGCCGCTACAAGAGCGACAACTTCTGGATGATGGCCGACACCGGCCCCTGCGGCCCCTGCTCGGAAATCTTTTACGACCACGGCGACCACATCCCCGGCGGCCCCCCGGGCAGCCCCGAGGAAGACGGGGACCGTTTCATCGAGATCTGGAACAACGTGTTCATGCAGTTCAACATGGACGAGACGGGGGCCGTCACGCCCCTGCCCGCGCCCTGTGTGGACACGGGCATGGGCCTGGAGCGCCTGGCCGCCATCCTGCAGCATGTGCACAGCAACTACGAGATCGACCTCTTCGACGCGCTGATCAAGGCCGCCGCCCGAGAAGTGGGTACGAAGGATCTGAGCAACCCCTCGCTGCGCGTGATCGCCGACCACATCCGCGCCACCGCCTTCCTGGTGAGCGACGGCGTGATCCCCAGCAACGAAGGCCGCGGCTATGTGCAGCGCCGCATCGTGCGCCGCGCCATCCGCCACGGCTACAAGCTGGGCCAGAAGAAGCCCTTCTTCCACAAGCTGGTGGCCGAGCTGGTGCGCCAGATGGGCGACGCCTACCCGCGCCTGAAAGCGGAAGAGAAGCGCATCACCGAGGTGCTCAAGACCGAGGAAGAGCGCTTCTTCGAGACGCTGGAAAACGGCATGGAGATCCTTGACGGTGCGCTGGCCGGTGGGGCCAAGGTGCTGCCGGGCGAGGTGGCGTTCAAGCTGCATGACACCTACGGCTTCCCGCTGGACCTGACCAACGACGTCTGCCGCGAGCGCGGCGTCACGGTGGACGAGGCCGGCTTCGCCGCCGCCATGGACAAGCAGAAATCCCAGGCCCGTGCCGCCGGCAAGTTCAAGATGGACAAGGCCCTGGAGTACACGGGCGCGGGCAACCGGTTCGTGGGCTACGACAAGCTCGAAGCCCCCGCCAAGATCGTCGCGCTCTATCTGGACGGCACGCCCACGGCCGTGCTCAAGACGGGGCAGAACGGCGTCGTGGTGCTCGACACCACACCCTTCTACGCCGAGAGCGGCGGCCAGGTGGGCGACGAAGGCCTCATCATTGCCGGCTCGGCCCGCTTCGAGGTGGGCGACACGCAGAAGATCAAGGCCGATGTCTATGGCCACCACGGCACGCTGGCCCAGGGCACGCTCAATGTGGGCGACACCGTCACGGCCCAGGTCAACATGACACAGCGCGCCGCCACCATGCGCAACCACTCGGTCACCCACCTCATGCACAAGGCCTTGCGCGAGGTGCTGGGCAGCCATGTGCAGCAGAAGGGCAGCCTGGTGGATGCCGAGAAGACCCGCTTCGACTTCACGCACAACGCGCCGCTGACCGATCCGCAGATCCGCGAGATCGAGGCGCGCGTCAATGCCGAGATCCTGGCCAACGCCGCCACCCAGGCGCGCGTCATGGACATCGAGTCCGCCAAGGCCACGGGCGCCATGATGCTCTTCGGCGAGAAGTACGGCGACACCGTGCGCGTGCTCGACATCGGCAGCAGCCGCGAACTCTGCGGCGGCACCCACGTGCAGCGCACGGGTGATATCGGCTTCTTCACCATCACGGCCGAAGGCGGGGTGGCTGCCGGCGTGCGTCGCGTCGAGGCCGTTACCGGTCTGGCGGCCCTGTCCTATGTGCAGGGCATGGAAGACACGCTCGGCGGTGTGGCCGGTACGCTCAAGGTCACCCCCAGCGAAGTGCCGGCCCGTGTGGATGCCATCCTGACCCAGGTGCGCGATCTGGAGAAGCAGCTGGCCGCGCTCAAGGGCAAGCTGGCCTCGGCCCAGGGCGACGAGCTGCTGACGCAGGCGGTGGACATCAAGGGCCTCAAGGTGCTGGCCGTGCGCCTGGAAGGCGCCGACGCCAAGACCCTGCGTGACACGCTGGACAAGCTCAAGGACAAGCTCAAGACCGCCGCCATCGTGCTGGCCGCCGTGGATGGCGACAAGGTGCAGCTCGCGGCCGGTGTCACGGCCGACAGCGTGGGCAAGGTCAAGGCCGGCGAGCTGGTCAACTTCGTGGCCCAGCAGGTCGGCGGCAAGGGCGGCGGCAAGCCCGACATGGCCATGGCCGGTGGCACCGATGCGAGCAAGCTCGGTGCGGCCCTGGCCAGCGTGCAGGGCTGGGTGGCCGAGAAGGTCTGATGCAACGTCGTCATGTCCTGGCCTGGGCGCTGGGCGCGGCAGCGATGCCGGCGCTGGCCCAGCGCGGCTACGACGTCACGCCCTGGCCGGCACGCCAGCCGGTGCCGCCGCTGCAGGCCCTGGACATGCAGGGCAAGACCTGGACCCTGGCCGAGCTGCGTGGTCGCGCCGTGGTGCTGAATTTCTGGGCCACCTGGTGCCCCCCCTGCCGTGCCGAGATGCCCTCGCTGCAGCAACTGGCCGAGATCTACGGGCCCGAGCAGCTGCAGGTGCTGGCCCTCAATGTGGGCGAGGGTCCGCGGCGCATTGCGCAGTACCTGCAGTCCAGCGGACTGGAGCTGACTGTGCTGCTCGATCCCAAGAGCGAGATCGCCCGCGCCTGGGATGCCCGCGTGCTGCCCACCACCATCCTGATCGACGCCGAAGGCCGGCCCAGGCAGCGTGTGCGCGGCGAGGTGGACTGGAGCGGGCGCGAGGCGCAGGCTCTGGTGGAGCCTCTGCTCCGCAATCCGATCAAACCGGACGCCAGGACCTGAGCCGCAGGTTCAGCGGCGCCTCGATCCGGCGTTCGAACACAAAGGCCAGCGCCACACTGCCGGCCCAGCCCAGGCCCAGCAGCAGCACCGCGAGCCCCGAGCTTTGCGGTGCCAGCAGTGCATGGAGCGCGTTGACCAGCAGCAGCACGGCGAAGTGCACGAGGAAGAGGGCATAGGAGGTGCGCCCCAGCGCCTGCACCTTCGATTGCAGACGCGCCGGCAGCGGCAGTTCGCGCCGCGAGACCGCGGCCAGCCCGAGCAGCAGGGCCACGCCCAGGGCCAGGGCGATGCGGACACGCCAGTCCAGGCCCAGCGCCAGCAGGCCCAGCGCGGCCAGCAGCGTCAGCCAGCGCAGGGCCTGCGAGGAGCGCGCCGCCCAGCCCGCCAGCGCGCCCAGCGCATAGCTGCCGAAGAAGTACAGGCCCCAGTCGTCCCAGCGCGCGTCGCGGTTGAAGACCAGCAGCGAGAGCAGCATGAGGCCGGCCGTCAGCCACAGGGCAGGGGCCGGGCGCCCGCCGCGCTGCCCCAGCCAGAGCAGCAGCGCCAGCAGGGCGTAGAGCTGCAGGTCGATGGCCACGTACCAGACACCGGCGGACAGTGCCTCCGCATCCACCACGTCCTGCAGCAGCAGCGCATGGGCCAGGGCCTGGCCCCAGCCGGGGGCGGCGGGGATGAAGTCCGCAGCCAGGACCTGGCGCGCCAGCAGGGCAGCGAGCACGGCCAGGGCAAGGGCGGCCAGCAGGGGCAGGGCCAGGCGCAGGTAGCGCAGCAGCAGCGCGCGCCCGAGCATGGCGGCGTCGCGCCGCATGGCCGGCACCAGGGCCTGCATGGCCAGATAGCCGCCGAGCACGAGGAAGATCTGCACCGCCATGCGCGCGTAGTCGTAGAGCCAGCCGGCCAGTGCCGGGGCCAGGCGGTGCAGGGCTTCGGAGAGCGGGCTGTAGGCCGAGAAATGGTGCAGCACGATGAGCTGCGAGCCGATGCACTTGAGCGCATCGACGAGCGTCTGTCGCTGCATGGGGTTCAGGTTTTTGGGATGGGCATGTCGGTGCTGCCCGGGCGCACCCAGCGCGCGAACTCGCGCGTGGTGTCCATGCAGCCGCCGGCTTCGGTGTAGACGCCGCGCGCTTCGCGCCAGCGCGTCATCAGCGCCATCACGCGGGCCAGCTCCACCGGATTGGCCAGCGTGGCCTCGATCAGCGGCTCGATGCGCTGCTCGTCGATCTGCGACTCGCCCTGCGCATCCTGGTACAGGCCATGGCGCCAGTGGTAGATCTCCACGCACTTGCGCGTCAGCGTGTAGGGCTGGCCCTGTTTCCAGAAGTTCGTGAACTCGCCGCCGCCCAGGTACATGACCCAGGAGCCCTCGAAGCCGCAGGCGTCGGCTGAAGCCTCGTCGGGGTTGCGGAACCAGACCCGGTCTCCGGGGACGTAGTAGAGCGGGGGCAGGGGCGCGTCCATCGAGCCCTGCTCGCGCAGGAAGACGTTGTGGAACTCCTCGGACATGATGGCGCGCTGCTGCCACAGGCTCTGCAGGCGCTCGAAGAGCTCAGGATTGCACTGCGCCAGCTCCTGCGCAATGCCCAGCAGGATCACGTACTCGGTGGCGCGATAGCAGGAGAAGGAATAGAGCCGGCCCGAGACCGCGGGCTGGGTGGTCTTGATCAGCGCGTCGATCAGCGGCACGCCGGGCAGCAGGATGAAGCCCTTGTCTTCGTCGTAGGTCCAGCAGTCTTCGGGCCGCTCGGCGGCGTGGGTGTCGAAGGCCAGGGTGGTGCGACGCGCGGCCTGCACGATGTTGCGGCGGATACGGATGGTCGAGACCAGTTCGTCCAGGCTGGGCACGTCCAGGCCGGTGGGGCTCATCAGCAGGGTCAGCAGGATTTCGCGCTGCAGATCGGCCGCGCTGGTCTGCGTGGCCAGGCCCAGGGTCTCGGCCAGCTGCATGGTGTCGTGGCCCGGCGCCCAGGCCTGGGTGCTGCAGGGCGCGAGCCACAGGCGCAGCCAACGGCCCTGGCCGTCCAGCCCGGATTCGGTCTGCACCATGGCGGCCAGATCGCGGGCGTCGAGCTGTTCGAGTACGGCCTGGACCATGGCACTGCTGCTGCGCCCGGCCTGCAGGCCGCGCAGGACGATGCCGCGGCTCTGCGGCAGCGCGGGGTCTTGCGCGTGCTCCGCGGCATCGTAGAGGTCCAGCAGTTTTCTCATGGTGGAATTCAATATACCCCAGGCCTTGTGTGGAATAGATAGGGAGAAACGCCGGGGTGTTGCGCAATTGATAATCGACACGCAGCCGCACCGCGGCTGCACCGTCGTTCCGGGGCATCTTCACCTGCGCCGGCGACGTTTTCATTTCATCCGGAGATCTCTTCATGACCACCGCACGTCGTCGCTTCCTCCTCAACGCGGCCGCCGTCTCGGCCGCCTACACCTGGCCCCAGGTTCAGGCCCAGACCGCGCCCGCCCAGCGCCAGTTCAACCCGCAACCCGGCGCCTGGCGTACCTTCGAGGTCACCACCCGGGTCGACATCCAGCAGGCCGAAGGCCAGACCCGCGTCTGGCTGCCCGTGCCCTCGATCGACAGCGACTGGCAGCGCTCGGTGGCCAGTCAGTACGCGAGCAACGGCCAGGCCCGCATGAACAGCGATGCCGTCTATGGCGCGCGCCTGCTGCAGGTGGAGTTCACGCCGGGCGAGAAGAAGCCCTGGGTCGAGCTCACCAGCCGTATCCAGACGCGCAACCGCGCCGTCGACTGGGCCGCGAACAAGCCGGTGCGCGAAGACGCCGGCAACCTCAAGTTCTGGACCCAGCCCACGGCCCTGCTGCCCACGGACGGCATCGTGCGCCAGACCGCGCTGGAGGCCACGCGCGGTGCGAAGACCGACGTCGAGAAGGCGCGCGCTCTCTACGACTGGGTGGTGCGCAACAGCTGGCGCGAGCCCAAGGTGCGTGGCTGCGGCGAAGGCGACATCAAGACCATGCTGGAGACTGGCAACCTGGGCGGCAAGTGCGCCGACATCAACGCGCTCTACGTGGGCCTGTGCCGCGCCGTGGGCCTGCCCGCGCGCGACGTCTATGGCCTGCGCTTGGCGCCCTCGGCCTTTGGCTACAAGGAGCTGAGCGGCAACCCGGCCAGCCTCAAGGGGGCACAGCACTGCAGGGCCGAGGTCTGGCTCAAGGACCATGGCTGGGTGGCGGCCGATCCGGCCGACGTGGCCAAGGTCATGCGCCTGGAGACGGCCGAGTGGATCAAGGACACGCAGCACCCCGTGGTGGCGCCCGTGAACCGGGCCCTGTTCGGTGGCTGGGAAGGCAACTGGCTGGGCTGGAACATGGCGCACGACGTCGCCTTGCCCGGCGCCCAGGGGCCCAGGCTCGGTTTCCTGATGTACCCGGTCTGCGAGACCGCCGACGAGCGCCTGGACTCCTACTCGCCCGACGCTTTCAAGTACCAGATCACGGCGCGTGAGCTCACCGTCTGAACGCCTGGCGTGACAGCAAAAAAAGAGGGCGCCGACGGCGCCCTTTTCAATGTCCGCAGACCCCTTAGAAAACTCAGTTGCGCAGGCGCCCGCCGCGCGTGACCATGGCCAGCTCCACGTACTTGCTGCCGTGGTTCTGCTCGGGCCCGTACTGCACGGTGTAGCCGCCCAGGTCATAGCTGCCCAGATTGCGCAGCGTCGCCAGCAGGGCCTTGGCGTCGCCCGGGCGCTTGCTGCGGCGCATGGCCTCGACCAGCACCTTGGCGCCGATGCAGGCTTCGAGCTGCGTGCTGTTCATGGGCGTGGTGATGCCGTGGTCCTGCAGTGCCCTGGCGCATTCGCGCACCACAGGCAGAGAGGCGGTCGTGCTGGGGACCACCTGGGAGATCGAGACACCGGCGGCGGCATCGCCGGCGGCGGTGATGTATTGCTGGGCGCCCACGAAGGACAGGCTGGACATGGGCACGAACTGGCCGCGTGCGGCGAGCTGCTTGCTGATCTCGGCGGCCGGGCCCGAGAGCACGGTGTTGATGATGACCTCGGGCTTGAGCGCGACCAGCTCGTTCATCTTGGCGCTGTCGATGACCGCATTGCGCTTGAGCGAGAAGGCCTTGGGCGTCTTGCCCTGGCGCACCAGGTAGTCGTTGACGACGCCGAAGTTCTGCACGCCGACCTCGTCGTCATAGTGGACCACCACGACCTGCTTCATCCCGAGGCTGGTCCAGAAGGTCAGCATCTTCTCCAGCTCATCGCCATAGGAGGCGCGCAGCGTGTGCACTACGGGGCTGGGCTTGCGCACGGGGTTGGCGCCGGAGAAGGGGGCGAAGAAGAGCACGCCGGCCTTCTCGGCCTGGGGCATAGCGTCCAGGCTCAGCGTGGCCGAGGCATAGCCGAAGAGGGCGACCAGGCCACGGGTCTGCAGCAGCTTGGTGGTGTT
>JAIESX010000034.1 GCA_019745555.1 Burkholderiaceae bacterium
GTCATCGTCATCTCTCCTTTGCCTCGATCAACGCCTCAGGAGTGAACGCGGTGGACTTGTTCAGATATTCCCTAGCGCCTTCAGTGCGGACAAATTGGCAATTTCTATCCCCCCCCGCTGCACCCGCAAGATCCCCCGCGCCTCCATCCCCTTGAGGATCTCGTTCGTCGTCTGCCGTGAGATGCCGATCATCAGCGCCAGCTCCTGCTGGGTCACGGCCAGCACCCGGCGGGTGCCACTCTTGCCGCCCTGCACCCCATAACCCTCGGCCATGACCACGAGGCGGCGCGCCAGGCGCAGCGGGGCGCTGAGCACTGTCTGTTCCTCCATGGTCTGGAAGGCCAGGCGCAGCTTGTCGGCCATGAGCACGGCCAGGTCGCGCCAGTGCTGCGGGTGCTCGTGCAGCCAGGCCAGCAGCTCGGCCTGGGGCACCTGCAGCAGGGTGGTGGGCTCGGCGGCGTGGGCGTGGTGGGTGCGGGTGGCGCCGTCGAAGACGGTGATCTCGCCGAACCACTGCGGCGGCGGCAGCAGTACCAGCAAAGCTTCACGTGCGTCGTCGCCGCGGCCGCTCTGGCCCGAGATGCGGATCGATCCCGACACCACGGCGTAGAGGCCGCAGGGCGGGCTGTCGCGCAGGAAGAGCACCTCGCCGCTGGCCAGCTGCCGCACGCGGGCCATGCGCAGCAGGGCCTCTGAAAACTCGGCCGGAAGCTGGGCGAACCAGCGGCCGGTCTGGAGCACGGGCAGGTAGTGTTGCGCGTCATTCATGGGGTTTGTACGGGGGTGAATGCTTGTGTCGGGTACCTGACAGACTGCAGGCGAGGGTAGGTTGATCATGGGCGCCTGTCAATGCCGCCGAGGCGGCACACCCAGGAGACGACCATGAAAACACTGACCGACCATCTGACCCAGTACGCGGCCTATCACATGGACCACCGCAACGTGGCCACGCATTTCGTGGGCATCCCCATGATCGTGCTGGCCGTGACCACGCTGCTGTCGCGCCTGTCGCTCGACGTGGGCGGCCTGCCGCTGACGCCGGCGCTCATCGTGGCGGCGCTGTCTTCGATCTTCTACCTGCGCCTGGACCTGCGTTTCGGCCTGGCCATGGTGGCGCAGCTGGTGCTGAGCCTGTGGATCAGCCAGTGGATCGCGGCGCAGAGCACGGCGGTGTGGCTGAGCTGGGGCATCGGCCTGTTCGTCGTGGGCTGGATCATCCAGTTCATCGGCCACTACTGGGAGGGCCGCAAGCCGGCTTTCGTGGACGACCTCGTGGGCCTGCTCGTGGGCCCGCTGTTCCTGACGGCCGAGGTGGCTTTCGCGCTGAAGATGCGCCAGGATGTCTATGCCGAGATCCAGCGCCGCCTGGGTGAGGGTGCGCACGGTGCCCGCCGCCGCGTGGCGGCGGCCTGAGTCGCCAGACCGCTTGCCGGAAAAGAAAGTCCGTGACGTCGTTGGGACGGCGCGTCCAGAAAACAAAAAGGCCCTCGTGTGAGGGCCTTTTTGCTTGCAGCGGAGCGATCCGCGGGCGATCAGCCGCCCTTCTTGGAGCGCTTGCCCGGGTTCTTCTTGCTGCGGGTGGCCACGCCACGCTCCAGGCTCACGCGCTGGCCGCGGCCGGGGGTGGGCAGGCTGGAGCCGTTGGCGGCCTTCGGACGGGGGGTGGCCTTGCGGTCGGCTTCGGTAACGATCTTGTTGCCCATGCGGGGCTCCTTCTAGCGAACAAAGAAACCGCAATGTTAGCCCATCTGCCGTGGCCACCGGCCGGCGCGGATTTGCCGGCGTGACAGGCGCGGCCACGCGCGCGGCCTATGATCGCGCCAGCCCCACAGGCCCGAGAGAGAAAGAACACCATGACGACAAGCGCCCCCTATCCCCATCTGCTGGCCCCGCTGGACCTGGGCTTCACCCAGCTCAAGAACCGCGTGCTCATGGGCTCCATGCACACGGGCCTGGAGGATGGACGCGACCTGAGCCGGCTCGCGGCCTATTTCCGCGAGCGTGCCGAGGGCGGGGTGGGGCTGATGGTGACGGGCGGCTTCGCGCCCAATATCGCGGGCTGGGCCAAGCCTTTTGCGGGCACGCTGTCCACCTCAGGCGCGGCGCGGCGGCACCAGGTGGTGACGCAGGCCGTACATGAGGCCGGCGGCAAGATTGCGCTGCAGATCCTGCACACGGGGCGCTACGCCTACCACCCGCTGGCCGTGGCGCCCTCGGCCATCAAGTCGCCGATCTCGCCCTTCAAACCCTTCGAGCTGTCGGCGCGTGGCGTGGAGCGGCAGATCCGTGCCTTCGTCAACTGCGCGGTCAAGGCGCGCGAGGCCGGCTACGACGGCGTGGAGATCATGGGCAGCGAGGGTTATTTCATCAACCAGTTCCTCGCCATGCACACCAACCACCGCGAGGACCAGTGGGGCGGCGACTACAGCCAGCGCATGCGCTTGCCGTTGGAGATCGTGCAGCGCACGCGCGAGGCCGTGGGGAAAGACTTCATCATCATCTACCGGCTCTCGATGATCGACCTCGTGCCCGGCGGCAGCTCCTGGGACGAGGTGGTGACGCTGGGCAAGGCCGTGGCGCAGGGCGGGGCCAGCATCATCAACACCGGCATCGGCTGGCACGAGGCCCGGGTGCCCACGATCGCCACCAGCGTGCCTCGCGCGGCCTTTGCCTGGGTGACGCAGAAGATGAAGGCCGAGTTCGCGGCGGCCGGCATCAGCACGCCGCTGGTCACCTCCAACCGCATCAACACACCCGAGGTGGCCGAGCAGATCCTGGCCGAGGGGCAGGCCGACATGGTCTCCATGGCGCGCCCGCTGCTGGCCGACGCACATTTCGTCAACAAGGCCGCGCAGGGGCGCGCCGACGAGATCAACACCTGCATCGCCTGCAACCAGGCCTGCCTGGACCACATCTTCGTCAACAAGCTCACAAGCTGCCTCGTGAACCCGCGCGCCTGCCATGAGACCGAGCTGGTCTATCGGCCCACGGTGCAGCGCAAGCGCATCGCCGTGGTCGGTGCCGGGCCTGCCGGGCTGACGGCGGCCACCGTGGCGGCGGAGCGCGGGCACGAGGTGCATCTCTTCGACGCCACGAGCGAGATCGGCGGCCAGCTCAACATGGCCAAGGTCATCCCGGGCAAGGAGGAGTTCCACGAAATGCTGCGCTACCTGAAGCGCCGCGTGGAAACCACGGGCGTGCAGCTGCATCTGAACAAGGCGGTGTCTGCGACCGACCTGCAGGGCTATGACGAGGTCATCGTCGCCACCGGCGTCTCGCCGCGTGACCCCAGGATTGCCGGCCAGGACCATCCCAAGGTGCTGAGCTACATCGACGTGCTGCGCCACCGTAAGCCCGTGGGGCAGAAGGTGGCCATCATCGGCGCGGGGGGCATCGGCTTCGACGTGGCGGAGTTCCTCGTGGCGGGCGACCATTCGACCACGCTGGACTTGCCGGCCTGGCAGGCCGAGTGGGGCGTGACCGACCCGGCCGCGGCGCCCGGCGGCCTGCGCCCCGAGGGCCCGCAGGTGACGCCGCCGGCGCGCGAGGTGACGCTGCTGCAACGCAAGCAGGGCAAACTCGGCGAGGGCCTGGGCAAGACCACGGGCTGGATCCACCGCGCCGCGCTCAAGATGAAGCGCGTGAAGATGATTGGTGGTGTGAACTACGAGCGCATCGGTGACGAGGGTCTGCTGGTCAGCTACGGCGAGAAGCGCGAGAACCCCACCTGGATAGCGTGTGACACCGTGGTGCTCTGCGCGGGCCAGCTGCCGCTGCGCACGCTGGCGGAGGAACTGCAGGCCCGGGGCCAGAAGCCGCACCTGATCGGCGGTGCGCTGGAAGCCGGTGAGCTGGACGCCAAGCGCGCCATCGACCAGGCGGCGCGCTTGGCCGCGCGGCTCTGAACGGCGGGTTCAGTCGTCCGACGGCCAGTCGCTGAAAGGGAAGGGCACCTCTTCGCTCGCGAAGCTCACGAAGTCGGTGATCTGGCGCAGGTACTGGCCCAGGCCGCGGCCGAAGTGCTGCAGGCGTTCGTTGGGGCCGTCGCTGACGGCGGCGAAAAGCAGCTGCACCAGGGCCAGGGCGCCGAGGATGGTGACGGCGATATGGAAGGCCAGGCCCATGAGCAGCATGAGCAGCACGCGGACCCAGAGGCTGCGCTTTTCAACGGGGGTGGACGTTTCAGTGCTCATGGGTTTCTCCTCGTCTCGTGTTCAGGGCGAGCGATGCAGACGCGGCGCGGCCAGCAGGGCCATGTTCTCTTCGATGGCGATGTCCACATCGCGCCAGCGGCCCTTGAGCTGGGCCTTGTCCAGCGCGGCCTGCAGCTGGCGCAGGTCCTTCACGCTGGGCGCGACCTTGATCTGCGCGATGGCCGCCGCGGTGTTGCCGGTCTTGATGACGGCCAGCATCTTGGCCGGCCATTCGCTCTGCTTCGCCATGTCTTTGGGTTTCCGTGTCCAGGCTCCGGACTGTACACAAGTTAAGCTTGTGTCTTGATCCCATCATGAATTACACGGTCAAACTTTACGACGCCGAAGGCGTGAGCGAGGCCCAGCAACGTGCGGCGCAGAAACGTTTCCGGCAGGTGCTGGAGGAGACGCTGGGCGATGCCGCCCTGGTGCTGCCGGTCTACCAGGCCTACCAGCGCATCGCTGCGGCCTACGGCGACCCGCCGAACATCGAGGCGCTGACGGACGCCGAGCGCGAGATCGCCGAGCAGTGGCAGGCGGCCGAGAGCGCGGCCATCACGGCGGTCTATGGCCCGCTGCGCGGCATGGGCGACGGCGACTACGAACTCAGACCCGCAGAGGACGCCGCGTGACGCAGGCCGTGCCGCGGCGTGTGCTGCCGCTGATCGTGCTCTCGCAGTTCGCTGGCACCTCGTTGTGGTTCGCGGTCAACGCCGTCATGCCCGACCTGCAGCAGGCCTGGGGCCTGCCGGCCACGGCCGTGGGCACGCTGACCTCGGCCGTGCAGCTGGGCTTTGTGGCCGGCACCCTGGTGTTTGCGCTGCTGATGGTGGCGGACAAGTTTTCGCCTTCACGCGTCTTCATGGCCTGTGCGCTGCTGGGGGCGCTGGCCAACGTGGCCACGCTCTGGATCGGCGGCAGCTTCAGCCTGCTGCTCGCGCTGCGCTTTGCCGTGGGCTTTCTGCTGGCCGGGATCTACCCCGTGGGCATGAAGATCGCGGCCAGCTGGTACCGCCAGGGCCTGGGGGCGGCCATGGGCGTGCTGATCGGCGCGCTGATCCTGGGCACGGCGCTGCCGCACGGGCTGCGCGCGCTGGTAGGCGAGGGCGGGGGCAGCCTGCTGCCTTCGTGGCAGAGCGTGGTGATCGGCGTCTCGCTGCTGGCCGCGGCGGGTGGCCTGCTCACCGGGCTCTTTGTGCCCGAGAGCCCCTGGTTGCAGCGCGGCGCGCGCATCACGCCCGCGGCGCTGCACCTGATCTGGAGCGACCGCAAGTTGCGCGCCTCGGTCTTCGGCTACTTCGGCCACATGTGGGAGCTCTACAGCTATTTCGTGCTGGTGCCGCTGATCGTGGGCCTGCGCTGGACCGGCTCGGCGCAGAGCGCGGCGGCCTTCTTCATCATCGCGGCGGGCTTCATCGGCTGCGTGGGCGGCGGTCTGCTGGTGCGGCGCTGGGGCAGTGCGCGCGTGGCGCAGCGCCAGCTGGCCATCAGTGGGGCCTGCTGCCTGCTGGCGCCGCTGATGCTGCAGGCGCCGGACGCGCTCTTCCTGGGTTGGCTGCTGCTCTGGGGCCTGACCGTCTCGGGCGACTCGCCGCAGTTCTCCACGCTGACGGCACAGAACGCACCGCCGGCGGCCGTGGGCAGCGTGCTGACGTTTGTGAACTGCATCGGCTTCGCGATCTCGGTGCTGAGCATCGAGCTTTTCGTGGCGGCGCTGCCGCATGCGCCACTGGCCGTGCTGCTGCCCTTGCTGGGCCTGGGGCCCATGGTGGGGCTGTGGATGTTCAGGCCGCTGAGCCGCTTGCCTTATCGAGCGCCCGCGTCCTGAGCCAGCCCGAGCGCGTGGAACACGCGGATCGCAGCCCAGGCGTCGTTGGCCGCATAGACCAGCTGTGCTTCGGTGAGGCGTGGCGCGGCCCAGTTGGAGGTGGCGGCCTTCTTGGACTTGAGGTAGCGCCGGTTGAAGAGCACGGCGACGGCGCCCTTGACGCCCATTTCCTTACGGTAGCCGCGTTCACGGAAGACGGCGTTGAGTTCGAGCACACCTTCGGGCTCTCGGCCCAGCTTGGCCGTGATGCGCTTGCGGTCGTCGCCCAGGCCGAAACCGGCCTTGATGACCTGGGGCAGCGCCAGCAGCTCGGCCACTGGGCCGCGGCTGGCCGGCTCGTGCAGCTGGAAGATCCAGGCCTGCTCGGGCGTGGCGAGCTGCACGATGTGCGGGCCGTCGGAAACCTCGCCGACGCGGAACGTGGGGCGGGATTCGGTGTCGAAGCCCAGGTGCGGCACGGCGGCCAGCTCGGCGCACGCGGCTTCGGCCTCGCGCGGGCTGCTGATGACGCGGATGCGGTCCAGGCCCAGGCGTTCGAAGGGTTCGAGCGCGGCGATGGTGTCCTTGTCGGGGGTGGGGTGGTGGACGCGCATCTGATTTATTTCGTTATGTGGGATAAATATGTGACAAAAAGTTACTGCTTGTGTATGCTTGCCGTTACGACCACGGGCCGCACGGTGAGCCCGCAGAGATCAGGGGGTGCATCATGACGTACGAAGCCGAAGACCGGGCCGATCTGGTGGACCAGTTGTCCAAGCTCCTGTCTGTCACCCAGGACATGGGACGCAAGCTGGCCAACGAGTCGCATGGCCGATCCTACGACAGGGTGCGCGAGTTCAACGAGATCCTGCATCTGGCGCGTGAGCAGCTCACGGCCATCGAGCAGGAAGAGAAACGCATGTTCCTGCTGGAGCGCCGGCGAGCGCCGCGCTCGACCTTCGAGCGCTGAACCGGCCTTACGATAGCGGCCTCTGTCACCAGGTCGCTTTTCCATGCCATCCCCACGCAGCCCCGGCGGGCTGGTCTATTCCACCGAAGGCGGGCGCATGTGCCCGCAATGCCGCCATCCTCTGGACGCTTGTATCTGTCAGTCGCAGGCCGCCGCGCGCCTGCTCGGCGACGGCCAGGTGCGCGTGCGGCGCGAGACCTCGGGCCGCGGCGGCAAGGCCGTGACCGTGGTGCGCGGCCTGCCGCTGGATGCGGCGGCCCTGCAGGCCCTGGGCAAGCAGCTCAAGGCGGCCTGCGGCACGGGCGGTACCGTCAAGGACGGCGTGGTCGAGGTGCAGGGCGATCACGTGGACAAGGTACTGGCCTGGCTCAACGCGCGTGGCCATGCGGCGAAGCGGGCCGGCGGGTGATGCTGGAGAGCGAACAGCTGCAGCGCCTGCTGACCACCGAGATGCCCTATGGCAAGCACAAGGGCACGCTCATTGCCGATCTCCCCGGCAATTACCTCAACTGGTTCGCGCGCGAGGGCTTTCCCAAGGGGGATCTGGGCCGCTTGCTGGCCCTGATGCACGAGATCGACCACAACGGGCTCAAGGGCCTGCTCGAGCCGTTGCGGCGCAGGTAGACATCAGGCTTTCTTTTTCGCGGCCGGTACCTTGCCCGGGAAATGGGTCTGCCGGTGTTCCCGCGGGCGGTAGAGCTGGGCCTGCTGTTCGTAGCCGAGCTTGCTTTTGAGCACGCTGTTGCACTGCTCGACGATGGCTTCCAGCGTCTTGCGCCCGCCGCTGGCGCGCAGCTGCTGGATCAGCATGAAGGTCAGTGCGCCGTAGGGCACGGAGCCGTGCGTGTACTCGTAGGCGTACTGGTCCTCGCGGCAGGCGGCGAGGATGACGGGGTTGTAGGGGCCATGGTGGCCCAGGCGGCGCGAGGCGGCCTGGAAGGCCGCGGGTGTGTCGCTCCAGCGGCTCACGGCACGGCCCAGCTTCTGCGTGGCGCCATCGCCCAGGTAGCGCTGCACCTGCTCGGCCGTGGCCTTGCCCATGCGGCGGCGCAGGTCCAGGCTCTTGCGCGGGAACCACATCTGCCTGCTGGCGTCCCATTCGATGGCGCGGTGGCGTACGTCGTCCGGCGGGTTGATGCCACGGACGGCCACGCCGCCGGCGCGCGCCACGCCGCCCGAGTGGCAGCAGTCGAGGATGATGGAGAAGCGTGCCTCGTAGGGCAGGTTGGCGTAGAGCCGCGACAGCATGTCGTCGGTGATGCCGCTGTTGCCGCTCCAGTCGAAGTCGTGGGTGACCAGGGCCTCGTCCTTGTGGTCAGGCTCGCCGTCGGCATCGAGCGCGGCGACCTGCGCGCCATGGCCCGAGTAGAAGAGCACGCGCTCGTCGCCGGCGCGCACATCCTCGAGCAGCCACTGGAGCCGGTCCATCACGCCGCGCGTGGTGGCGCGCGCGTCCAGCACCACCCGGATTTCTTCGGGCGCATAGCCGCGTTCCTGCAGCATGGCGCTCATCTGGAAAACATCGTTGACGCAGCCGTTGAGCCGGTTCTCCGGTTGCGGGTAGTCGTTGATGCCGATCAGCAGGGCACGGCGCTTGCGCGGGTTGCGACGCCGGATGGCCGGGGCCTTGAACCACGCGCCACCGACGGTGGGGCCCGGCCGGGGTCGGGCCGTGCTGCGCGGCAGGGCGTGGGCCAGGCCGGCCCAGACGTTCGCGGCCGTGACTTCGTGCTCGAGGTATTTCTCGGCGCTGTGGTCCAGCGGGCCCGACTCGTCGAAGTGCGTGTCGAGCTGGGTGAAGGGCGCTTCGGGGAAGTCCAGCTCGCAGGTCAGCACCGCGTCCTCCGGATTGAAGAGGTGGTACCAGTGGCGCACCGTGTCGATGGGGCGCAGGTAGCCGCCGAAGGTATCGGCCAGCGCCGGGTGTCCGATCTGTGAGCCCAGCGTGATGTAGAGGCGGTCCTGGGCCAGGGCCTGTTGCGCGGCCAGGGTGTCGTAGCTGATCAGCGAGCCCAGGCTGTGGGCACAGATCACGTGCGGGTTGACGCTGTGGATGGCCTGCGCGAGGTCGGCGGCCAGCTGCTGGCGCAGCGCGGGCAGGGCGGTCCACTTGGCGACCATGCCGATGGTGTTGTCGATCAGTGTGCCCAGGCCTTTCTCGGCGGCACGGCCCAGCGCGCGGCGGTGCGCCCAGTAGCTGTTCCACAGGCGCTTGACGGCCTGGGCGTAGAGCGCAGCGTCGGGTTCGATGGCCTCAAAGCGCGCGTTGTAGCGCAGCTCATGGAATTCGAGCGACCCGGCGGCCACGCCGGCGCGCGTGGCCGAGGCCCGGATGGCCTGCTGCCAGGTGGCCAGCCAGTCGCCGTTCTCGTTGGTATTGACGCCGTGGATGCACAGGATGCGGATGCCCATGTTGTCCCCCTGAGATGATCGCTGCGTCTTTATAGGTACAAAGCGGCGTTCTGTCTTCCCCCGTTTGTGGGAGGGGGTGATAATCGGCGCGCAACACTTCTACGCCGAGAGCCATGGCCGTTTTTGTCGAATCCGCCACCGTCACCCACGGCATCCAGCTGGCCGTGGCCCCCGTGTTCCTGCTGACCGCTGTCTCCGGCATGATCGGCGCCGTGGCCGGGCGGCTGTCGCGCATCATCGACCGCGGCCGGGTGCTGGAGGAAAAGCTGCGCCTGGATGCCGAGCCCGTGCTGGCGCCGCAATGGAACGCGGAACTGGGCATGCTGCGCACGCGCGGCCGGCTGGCCAACAGCACCATCGGCCTGCTCACGCTGTGCGCCTTCATGATCGGCCTGACCATCGTGATCCTCTTTCTCGGCGAGACCACGGCGCTGCGCGTGGACCGCTATGCGATCTACGCCTTCCTGGCCGGCGTGAGCTGCTTCATGGCCGCGCTGTGCTGCTTCTTCGCCGAGACCCTGCTCGCCACGCGCGTGCTGAAGTTCGGGCAGGCGGAGGACTGAGGCCTGCCCTTCAGCCAGCTTCCACAAAGCTCTTGAGCCGTCCGAGGGCGGCGTCCCACTGACGGCCGATCTCATCGAGCGCCCGGCGCGCTTCTTCCAGTTGCGCCGGGTCGAGTTGCCAGAGCCTTTCGCGGCCCAGCTTGAGGCCATGCACCACCCCGGCCTCGGTCAGCACCTGCAGATGCTTGCTCACGGCCTGGCGGCTGATGTCGGTGTGGGCTGTGAGCTGGGCGATGGACAGGGCGCCGCTGGCGCAGAGCACGGTCACGAGCTGCAGGCGCGTGGGGTCGCCCAGGGCAGCGAAGACGCGCGCCAGGGCCGGGCGGGTGGATGCGGTATCAGTGCGATGGGGTGACATGGCGTGCGATATTGTCGAGCTGGGCGGCCCAGCCTCGGTCGTTCATGGGGAAGGCCTCCAGACGGCGCTGTGGCGACAGCTTGTCGAACCCTGATTCAACCACGGTCAGCAGGGTACCGGGCCCCGCGACTTCCTGCAGTGTGAAGGTGACAAGCGTGCGCTCCTCCTGTTCGTAGTCGACAGCCGGGTCCACGGCATAGGGGTGCCAGCGGTAGGAAAAGAGTTCGGGCGGCTCCATGCGCTCGATCAGCGCGTCAAACCAGACGTGCTCAAAGTTGCAGATGGTGATGGGGCCGCGCACCCGCTGGCCGGGGGCGAAGGTCTGTCCCTGGAGCCTGGCGCCGAACCAGGTGCCGAATGCCTCGGCCGTGGTCAGGGCCTGCCAGACCCGCGCGCGCGGGGCGTGGATCAGGATCTGGCGCTCGATGCGGTCGGTGGGGGGCGATGTTGCGTTCATGCGGGGCCTTTTGCGTGGGATATAGGGTTCACTGGGCGCAGCTGTCGGCCAGCGCGTGGGGCATGCCGCGGCCGGTTTCGGCGTACTGCTGCAGGCTGGCAAGAAAATGCTGCCAGCCCTGCGCGCAGACCTCGTAGCACTCGATGGCCGGGACCAGGCCCAGATGCTCGAAGTGGAGCCGGGTCTGCCCCTCGCCCTGGGCTTCGAGGCGGAACACGAGCTCGGTGCCGATCCATTCGTCCTTGCGGCTGAGTTCGGGCAGGTCGATCAGGGCCCCGGTGCAGCGCCAGCGGACCAGGCGCTCCGCCTGCAGCTGTTCCACGCGCAGATCCTTGTGATGAGGACCGAAGCGCATGCGATGGGTGTCGCCCGGGACGCGCGCGACGTCACAGTCCTGTGTCCACCAGCCGCGCAAGCCGGCCTCGGTGGTGAGCGCCGCATACAAGACGGCGGGGCGGGCCTGGATCAGCAGGCCCCGGCGATAGTGCTCCATGGGACCTCCATTACGCAACAAAATGGTTGCGTAATGAATTATGAGTCTGAAAAACAAAAAGCAACCATTTGGTTGCTTTTTTGTCGTAACGTGACATCAGGCTTCAGCGTTTCAGCAGGTTCCTGAGCTTGTCGCCCGCCTTGTCCTTGAGCTCTTCGCGGGCCGCATCCTTTTTCGTGTCCAGCTTTTCCCTGGCTGCGTCGAGCTTCTGCTTCGTCTCCTCCTTGAGCTCGGCCTTGCGCTGGCCGGCGATGCCGCCGAAGTCGAGCTTCCATTTCAGATCGGTATAGGGGCCGCTCAGGCGCACGGGTATGGTCAGGCCGCGCAGCTGGTCCAGCTCGGGGCCGCCCTGGCCCTGCAGGGTGGGGACGACGGTGGCCTTGACGGTGTAGTCCAGCCGGTCTTCGGGGATCCAGACCGTGCCGGCACCGCCCAGGCGCAGCAACGGGGTCTTGGCCGCGAGGTCGTCGTTGCGGGCCACGCCATCGGTGATCTTGAGGCTGGCGCCGAACTCCGTGAAATCGGTCTTCTGCTGGCCCGAGGCCTGGCCTTCCTGGCTGCCGCCGCCGAGCCTGGCTTTGGCATTGCGCAGCATGCCCGCGATGTCGACGCCGTTGAGCGAGCCGTCAGTCAGTTGCACGCCGACCGTGCCGTTGAGTTTGCGCTTGAATTGGGTGACCGTGTTGCCGCCGGTGCTGAGGTCCAGCGCCACGTTGCCGCGTCCTTCCAGCGGACGCTGGTCCAGCGCGTCTTTCATCAGCGGGCCGATCTGGATGCCGCGCAGGTCCAGCTTGGCTGCCAGGCGCTGGGCGCCCGCGGCATCGGCCACGAGGCTGCCGTTGACGCCGCCGCCGTAGAGCGAGGCCGTGACGGGGTTGAGTTCGGCGCGGCCGTTGCGGGCCTTGAGTTGCAGGCGCAGCCCCGTGGTCTGGACGTTCATGATCTTGAGTGTGGCGATCTTGAGCGCACCGTTGAGGTCCAGTCCCTTCAGGGCGGAAAGATCGATCTCGGGCTCGGGGCCGGCCGGGGCCGGAGCGCCGGCTGTGGGTGCTGCCGCCGGCTGGCTCTTGGGCAGGTAGCGGTCGGCATCGAGGTCACCCAGGGCCAGATCGAAGCGGATGGCGGGCTGGGCAAATTTCTGCACACCGGCCTTGAGCGCCAGCGTGGTGCTGTCGAGTGATCCGTCCAGGGCCAGTTGCACGGCCTCGCGCGCCAGGTCCACGCTGGCCTGGCCCTGGGCCTTGAGGCTCAGGCTGCCGCCCGCGGGATTGGGGGCGTTGAGCTCCAGCGTCAGGCCCTGGGCGTCGACCTTGCTGGCCGAGGCCTCGGCCTGGGCCAGGCCCAGCTTGAGCTGCAGGTCCTGGAGCCCGGCAGCCGCACCGTTGAGCGTGAACTCGACCGTGTCGAGCTTGATCTGCTGCTGGGCCAGCGCGGGTGTGTAGGCCGTGCGCAGGCCGAGCTTGAGCGCCAGCGCGGGTTGCTGGCCGCTGAGCGTGGCGTCGAGCGCGAGCTGGGCGCGCTGGCCATCGCGGATGGGGCCGGTGTTGAATTCGAGCGGGGCAATCTGCAGCTGCTGGCCGCTGGTGGCGTCGCGGTAGTCGAGGCGCGCGCGGCTCAGGGTGATGCCGTCGATGTCGAAGCGGGGCAGGGCCGTCTTGCTGCCCGCATCGGCAGGCTGGGCAGCCGGCGGCGCGGCGTCAGGCGCGCTCTGGAGCAGGTCGTCGAAATTGAAGCGGCCGCGCGCGTCACGCGCCAGCTTCACGTCCAGCCCGTCGATCAGCACACGGTCCACGCGCACCTCTTTCTTCAGCAGGGGCAGCAGGGCGACCGAGACGCGCAGCTGCTGCGCGGCGGCGAAGACCTGGGGGCTGCGCGGCTCGGACAGCGAGATCTGGCCGAGCTCGGCACCGATGCGCGGGAAGAAGGTCAGGCGGATCTCTCCAGGGATGGCCAGGGTGCGCCCAGTCTTGTCCTGCACGAGCTGGATCAGCTGGGGCTTGTAGTCGTTGGGGTTGAAGGTGGCGGCAACATAGGCCACGACCGCGATCACCAGGGTGACGAAGACGCCGAGGGCGATGAGCAGGTACTTGAGGACTTTTTTCATGGCGAACCCGGGAAGAAGACGTCGTCGAGGATAACGCAGCACCCGGTACACAGAGGTGACAAAAGGTCACGGTGGACAGGGGCAGGCCCGTGTCTTCAGAGCTGTCTGTCGCGTGCCAGGCGGGCCGCCATGGCGCTGAGCGCGGCATAGGCGGCGCCTGCCTCTGCATCGAGCGCCGTGATCGCCTGGCCCTGGCGTTCGACCAGGGCCGTGTCGCCACGCGCGGCCGGGCCGGTGAGTGCCGCAGCCGGGCCCAGGGCCAGCAGGTTGTCCACGGCGTTGTGCAGCAGTCGCTCGCGCAGACCGGGCAGCAGTTCGGCCGGCAGGCCGCTGCGTTGCCACAGGGCTTCGGCCTTGGCCTGCAGCACCGGCAGGAAGTTGGTGGCCCAGACGGCCGCCGCGTGGTAGAGCAGCTTGTGCTCGGAGGCCAGTGCGAAGCATTGCGCGCCGAGGTCGGTGAGGAGAGGCTTGAGCTGCTGCGTGGCCGCCGTGTCGCCCTCGAGCGCGCAGACGGTGCCGTGGAACTGCTGCTGGGCCGTGGCTGGATCAGCGAAGCTCAGGATGCAATGCGCGCTGGCGCAGTGCCAGCCCCTGGCCTGCAGCGGTGCAAGTTCGGCCGCGGCCAGCGCACCGCTGGCGTGGAAGGCCAGGGCCGGCGGCAGGCCGAGGGCTGCCAAGGTCTGTGCGCTGGCGGCGATCTGCCGGTCGGGCACGGCCAGCAGCCAGAGATCGGCGGGCCGCATCTGCGCGGGCGTGGCGACGGCACGGCCGGCACCGATGAAGTCCACCGCCGCCTGCGCGCTCGCAGTACTGGTGGTCAGCACATCCTGGATCTGCAGCACCCCGGCCTGCTGCCAGAGCCGTCCCAGTGTCTTGCCGACCCGACCGGCGCCGACGAGGTTGAGCGTGGGCAGTGGCGCGGACATGGTCTGGGCGCTGCTCAGACGAGGCCGAACCAGCCCAGCACCGCACCAGCGCCGAGCAGCCACAGCAGATGCAGGCGGGTGCGCCAGACGACCCCGGCCGTGACCACGGTCAGCAGCCACAGCGGCCAGTCCTGCGCGGGGTTGCCATGGGCGCTGGCCAGGATCCAGCCGGTGGCGATGAGCAGGGCGATCACGACCGGGGCCATGCCCTGCTTGAAGGCGCGCACGCTGCGCAGGTTGCGGTTCTCATGCCCCCAGCGCGCCGCGAAATAGGCCAGCGTGGAGCTGGGCAGCATCACGCCCAGCATGGACACCACCACGCCCAGCAGGGCCAGGCCCAGGCCGCCGGCGTTGAGGCCCACGTTCCAGCCCATGAGGGCCACGAAGAGGATGTTGGGCCCGGGAGCGGCCTGGGCGATGGCGATGGAGGCGTTGAACTGCGGGTCGCTGAGCCAGGCCTGCCGGTCGACCAGGTAGCGGTGCATGTCGGGCGCCGTGGTGATGGCGCCCCCCACGGCCAGCAGCGAGAGCGAGGCGAAGTGCGTGAAGAGCTGCAGCCACTGGGCCCAGCCGAGGTCGAGGACGGGGTTCATGGCTGGAGCTTGCGGTAGGCGGCAAGGCAGGCCAGCGCGCCCAGACCCAGCAGCACATAGGCCAGGGGCCAGCGCAGCACGGCGATGGCCGTGAAGCACAGCAGGCCGAAGACGATGCAGCTGCCCAGGCCCAGGGCATTGTTGCGCAGCGCGGGAAAGAGCTTGAGGCCGACGGCGATGATGAGCCCGGCGGCCACGGCGCCCATGCCGCGCAGGGCCCCGGCCACGCCTGGGTGCTCGGCGAAGCGCGCGTAGAGCAGGGCGATCAGCAGCACGACCAGCATGGGCGCGGTGAGCATGCCCAGCACCGCGGCCAGCGCACCCCGCAGGCCGAAATAGCGGCTGCCCAGCATGATGGAGAGGTTGATGATGTTGGGGCCGGGCATGATCTGGGCCACCGACCATTCCTCGACGAACTCATCGTTCGTCATCCAGCGCTTGCGCTCGACCAGTTCGCGCTGGGCCACGGCCAGCACGCCGCCGAAACCCTGCAGGGCCAGCACGGTGAAGGAGAGGAAGAGGTCGGCGGGGGACTTGGGCTGGACGCGCGGCGCCAGTGCGGGATCGGAGTGCATGGCTGGCGATTATGGCGCCGGCCGTTGGCCTGTGCCGGACGCCTCAGTTGCGCGCGTAGCTGAGCTGGTAACTGGTCACGCCATCGAAACGACCGATCTGCTGCGAGAGTTCTGAGATCGGCACCATCTTCTGCCGGTTGCGCGCCACGGCGACGAAGGACCATTGCTCCGCGCCTTCCCTGCATTCGATGGCGATGGAGCCCGAGGCGATGTCGTAGCCGCGGCTGGCGGCCATCTGGCGCATGGCCTGTTCGCTGGGTACAAAGCCGGGCTTGAAGGCCAGACGCACGGCCACGGCCTGGCGCGAGGGCAACCAGGCTTCGAGCCGGGAGATCCACATCATGGACAGGGCCGAGAGCCCGGCCAGGGCGATGGCCGCGGCGTAGAAACCCACGCCGACCAGGATGCCGATGACCGAGGCCGCCCAGAGCGAGGCGGCCGTGGTCAGGCCGCTGATGTTGAAGCCCTCGCGCATGATGACACCGGCGCAGAGAAAACCGATGCCGGTGACGATGCCCTGGATCACGCGGCTGGTGTCGGTGGCCGTGCCCAGCAGGAAGTTGCCGCCGAACCAGGCCGAGGAGAAGCCGCCGATCACGGTGAGCGCGGCCGAGGCCATGCAGACCAGGCCGTAGGTGCGCATGCCGGCAGCGCGGCCGTGGTAGGCGCGCTCATAGCCCACGAGCAGGCCCAGCAGCAGCGCACCCAGCAGGTTGAAGAAGACCAGCACATTGGTCTTGATCATCGGGGTGGTCCAGAAAGCGGCGAGGGTGTCGTAGGTGGGCATGGCAGATGTGGACAGGGTGTGCTGTCATTCTGCGCCCGCGTGGCGGGACTGCCAAGCACGGGAGTCCCCGGATACCCCGCTGGTATTGCCAAAAACGTACACTAGCGGGTTGCCTGCAGAGCCTCAGGGCCCTCCCCATGAACGCCCCCGTCGATGTCTCCTTCTTTCCGCGCGGCGCCAAGCCGCTGACCAGCTACCGCAAGTACTGGGCGGCGCGTTTCGGCACGGCCCCCTTCCTGCCCATGAGCCGCGCCGAGATGGACAAGCTGGGCTGGGACAGCTGCGACATCATCCTGGTCACGGGCGATGCTTATGTGGACCATCCGAGCTTCGGCATGGCCGTGATCGGCCGGGTGCTGGAGGCCCAGGGCTTTCGCGTGGGCATCATCGCCCAGCCGGACTGGCAGAGTGCCGAGCCCTTCCGCGTGCTGGGTAAGCCCAATCTCTTCTGGGGCGTGACCGCGGGCAACATGGATTCCATGATCAACCGCTACACGGCGGACCGCAAGATCCGCAGCGACGACGCCTACACCCCGGGCGATGTGGGCGGCAAGCGGCCGGACCGCGCCGCCATCGTCTACAGCCAGCGCTGCCGCGAGGCCTATCCCGAAGTGCCCATCGTGCTCGGCGGCATCGAGGGCTCGCTGCGCCGCATCGCGCATTACGACTACTGGAGCGACAAGGTGCGCCGCTCCATTGTGGTGGACAGCAAATGCGATTTGCTGCTCTACGGCAACGCCGAGCGCGCGCTGGTCGAGGTGGCGCACCGCATCGCCGCCCGGGTGCCGGTGCAGGAGATCACCGATGTGCGCGGCACCGCCTTCGTGCGGCGCAGCAGTCCCGAGGGCTGGTTCGAGATCGATTCCACCGAAGTCGACACGCCCGGCCATGTGGAAGAGCACATCAATCCCTACATGACCACGGCCGAGCAGGCCGCGGCCCAGGGCCAGAGCTGCAGCAAGGAGGAGGGCGGTAGCGCGAATGCAGTCATGCCGGCCATCCAGCCTCTCACCTTCATGGCCAACCCGGCCTTGAGCGGCAAGGGCAGCATCAAGCGCCTGCCGCGGGACCGCACGGTGATCCGCCTGCCGAGCTACGAGCAGGTCAAAGCCGACCCCGTGCTCTACGCCCACGCCAACCGCGTGCTGCATCTGGAGACCAACCCTGGCAACGCGCGCGCGCTGGTGCAGGCGCATGGCGAGGGTACGACGGCGCGCGACGTCTGGATCAACCCGCCTCCCATCCCGCTGACCACGGCCGAGATGGACCATGTTTTCGACCTGCCGTATGCGCGCAGCCCGCACCCGAGCTACGCCGACGAGAACGGCAGCCACGACGGCGCGACCAAGATCCCGGCCTGGGAGATGATCCGCTTCAGCGTGAACATCATGCGCGGCTGCTTCGGCGGCTGCACCTTCTGCTCCATCACCGAGCACGAAGGCCGCATCATCCAGAGCCGTTCGGAGGATTCCATCATCCACGAGGTCGAGGAAATCCGCGACAAGGTAAAGGGCTTCACCGGCGTGATCTCCGACCTGGGCGGGCCGACCGCGAACATGTACCGCATCGGCTGCAAGAGTCCCGAGATCGAGGCCGCCTGCCGCAAGCCCAGCTGTGTCTATCCCGGCATCTGCCAGAACCTCAACACCGACCACAGCGCGCTGATCAAGATCTACCGCCGCGCACGCGCGCTCAAGGGTGTGAAGAAGATCCTCATCGGTTCCGGCCTGCGCTACGACCTGGCCGTGAAGTCGCCCGAGTACGTGAAGGAGCTGGTGCAGCACCACGTGGGCGGCTACCTGAAGATCGCGCCCGAACACACCGAAGGCGGCCCGCTGTCCAAGATGATGAAGCCGGGCATCGGCAGCTACGACAAGTTCAAGCAGCTGTTCGAGAAGTTCAGCGCCGAGGCGGGCAAGAAGCAGTACCTGATCCCCTACTTCATCGCCGCCCACCCCGGCACCAGCGACGAGGACATGATGAACCTCGCGCTCTGGCTGAAGAAGAACGGTTTCCGTGCCGACCAGGTGCAGACCTTCTACCCCAGCCCCATGGCCACGGCCACGGCCATGTACCACAGCGGCCTGAACCCGCTCAAGGGCATCCACCGCGACGCGCGCGCCGAGGGCGTGGATATCGTGCGCGGCGAAAAGCGCCGCCGCCTGCACAAGGCTTTCCTGCGCTACCACGACCCCAACAACTGGCCGCTGCTGCGCGAAGCCCTGAAGTCCATGGGCCGCGCCGACCTGATCGGCAACGGCAAGCAGCACCTGATCCCGACCTTCCAGCCGCTGACCGACGGCAGCTACCAGAGTGCGCGGCGCAAGAACTCCACGCCGTCCTCAAGCGCCGCTGCCAAGCCGGCCGGCAAGACGCCGCCCAAGGGCCGCATCCTGACCCAGCACACGGGTCTGCCGCCGCGTGAGACGGGCGCGGCCAAGGCCAGGCCGGCGCGCAAGCCGCGCTGAGGCTCAGTCTTTCTTCGACAGGGTGTGCAGCGGCAGGTCCAGCCGCTGCGCCAGCACATCCAGCGAGCGCCGCGTCTGCTGCGCGAACCAGGTCTCCAGCGCCTGGTGCATGGCGGGGGTCATCATCGACGCCGGCTTCAGCCCGGCCGCTGCGCAGAGGGCCTGCGCAAAGTGCGGCTCCAGAGCCGCCACAGCCACGCGCCCGTGCTTGCAGGCATAGACCCGGTAGCCCGCATGGCCGCCGCCGACGGCACTCGTGGGCGAGACCAGGCCCCAGTGCCGTGGCAGGCCCAGCCAGGCCGCGGCGTGCGACAAGGCGACTTCACGCCGCACGCCGGTGCCGGACTGCGCACGCAGCATCAGTGCCTGCTGTACCGCCTCGCTGGCCAGCAGGGCGCCGCCCATGTCGGCGTAGAGCGTGGGCGGCAGGTTCAGCCCCTGCACCAGCCCTTGCTCGGCCATATAGGTCAGGTCGTGGCCCGGGATCTCGGCCGCCGCGCCGGGCGCGCCGACGATGGCGACCTGGCACAGGGCCGGGTATTGCCTGTGCAGCGCGGGCCAGTCCAGCCCAAGGCGCTTGAGCGCTGAGGGGCGAAAGGAGGTCAGCAGCACGTCGCTGCGTGCCAGTTCACGTTGCAGGACCTTGCGACCGGCCTCGCTCTTGAGGTCGGCCTGCAGCACACGTACGCCGGTGTGCAGGGCCGCATAGGCTTGTGGCCGGTAGGCCTGCATGGGGTCACCTGCCGGTGGCTCAAGCTTGGCGCAGCGTGCACCGAGCGCGTGCAGACGCATGAGCGCCGCGGGGCCAGGCAGGTTGAGGGCGAGGCTGAGGATGCGCGTGCCCCGCAGGGGCTTGGCGGGGGCCGACGAACTCATGGTGCATTAATTGATAAAAATGTGTAAAATGAAAAACATGGAATCTGTCCCTGCGCATAAAAACCGATCTCTACGCGGTATCCATGCGTCCAAGCGCAGCTTCCCCTCTGATGGAGCGCTGAACTTATGGATTCTGTGGCAACCACGCTGATGCAGCAATACGAGCCCAGGTACGGCAGTCTTGCGTTCGCCGATTCCAGCGCCGCCCTGGCGCAGCTGGGGCGCTACACGGCCGACCTGAAACGCCTGGTGCGCGAGAAGGAGGATGCCTTGCGCCAGATCGAGCAGGCGCATCTGGC
This sequence comes from Burkholderiaceae bacterium, assembly GCA_019745555.1. GTDB lineage: Bacteria > Pseudomonadota > Gammaproteobacteria > Burkholderiales > Burkholderiaceae_C > Hylemonella. Next base: position 19,882 of record JAIESX010000034.1, read on the forward strand.
GGCCCTGACCCTGCTGAGCCGCGCGGCCGAGTTTCGCGACGACGATACCGGCGTGCATATGGATCGCGTGGGTCTTTTGTCGCAGCTGTTCGCGCATCTCATCGGTCGTTCGGAGGAAGAATCCCGTATGCTGCGCATGGCTGCGCCCATGCACGACATAGGAAAGATCGCCATCCCTGATGCCGTCCTGAAAAAGCCCGGGGGCTATTCCACTGAAGAGCGACAGGTCATGAACAACCATACGGTATTTGGCGCGGAGATTCTGGGCCAGTCGGAGATCCCGGTCTTCCAGATGGCCGCAGATGTCGCGCTCACGCATCATGAGTGCTGGGACGGCAGCGGCTATCCGGCGGGCCTGCGCGGGAGCCAGATTCCCTGGACAGGCCGTGTGGTGGCACTGATCGATTTCTTCGATGCACTGACCATGGACCGTGTCTATCGCAAGGCCTTCAGCGACGAGCAGGCGCTGGTAATGCTTGCCGAGCAGCGCGGTCGCAAGTTCGATCCCGAGCTGGTGGATGTGTTCATGCAGCATGTGGACCAGTTCATCCAGCTGCGCGATGAGATCAATGCGGCCGCGCGCGACTACGCCGCGCTCCTGCGTCCGGATTCATCCCAGCTGGCCAGGGAAGCGGGGTTCTGATGACCGCGGACCGCAGTCGCCCTGCGCTCACGCTCGACGCTGGCCAGCTCGACCGCAACTTCCCGTTCTTCCTGAAAGTGGATGCGCAGCTGCGTGTGCTGGCCATGGGCCCCAGCCTGCGCAAGCTCCTGCCGCAGCGGTGCGTGGGCAGTCCGTACAGGAACCATGTGCGCGTCGTGCAGCCCACGGAGCCGGCCTCGCTGGCCGGTTGGCAGACCCATGCCGGCGGCCTGGTTGTGCTGCACGGGGTGGACCGCGCGGACGTCGTGCTGCGCGGCACGGTGGAAGCGCTGGGTGATGATGGCCTGATCTTTCTGGTCAACCCGGTGGTCGGCAACTTCGAGGACCTGCGTGAGCTCGGCCTGAGCCTGCGCGACTACGCCCTGCATGACTCGCTCGCTGCGACCTTGCGCTCGGCCGGCGGGGCTGCACCGAGCCGCCTCGTGGAGCAGCTGCGCACGATGCTCGAGATGGGCGAGAGTGGTGTGCTGTATGCCGGGGCGGGGGGTGAAGTCCTGCACCTGAACCGTTCCATGCGCGAGATGCTGGGAATTGACGACAGCCGGGTGGCCGGTCTGACGCTGGATGCCATCGATCGCCATCTGGGCGAGACGCTGGCGCCTGAGGAGAAGGTTCGCGAGCCAGTCTCCGCGCTGCTCGACGCAATTCTCAAGGATGATGGTGCCAGCGAGCCTCGCCGACACAGCTGCACGATCCGGCTGGTATCACCCCGCCATGTCACGCTGCGCATGAGCCTGGTTCTGACGGCCGGGCGCGATCTGCTGCTCTACCTGCGGGATATCACCAGCGAGGCGGAGGTCAACCGCATGAAAAGCGAGTTTCTTTCCACGGCGGCGCACGAGTTGCGCACACCGCTGGCGAGCATCTTCGGCTTTGCCGAGCTGATGCTCGCGCGAAAGATGAGTGAGTCGCAGCAACGCGAAGTGCTGGGGACGATCCACCGGCAGTCGCAACTCCTGATCAACCTCATCAACGAGCTGCTCGATCTGTCGCGTATCGAGGCTCGCCAGGGCAAGGATTTCCATCGTCAGCTCTGCCGGGTGGGCACCATCGTTGACAGCACCATCCGCGGCCTGCTGATCAAGAACGATCGCCGCCAGGTCAAGCTGCACCTGCCGCACGGCGCCGAATGCATCATGGTCGATCCCGAGAAGACCCAGCAGGCGCTGCTCAACGTGCTGTCCAATGCCTTCAAGTACTCGCCCGATGGAGGGGACATCGCGCTCAGCACGGTGCTGCGAGAGGGGGACGGCGATCGCCAGGTCGGCATCCGCGTCACGGATCAGGGCATGGGGATGACGGGCGAACAGCTCGCTCGAGTCTTCGAGCGATTCTGGCGGGCGGACCCGTCCGGCAGCATTCCGGGCACTGGCCTGGGCATGAGCCTGGTCAAGGAGATCGTCGAGTTGCAGGAAGGGCGGGTGCAGATTGAGAGCATGCCGCATCAGGGAACGACGGTGACGCTCTGGTTTCCGCTGACGACGGACTTTGTCCTGTCGCGTCCCTCCGACATGTCCGGGCAAGATGGACCTGACTGATGCTCGAAATGTAGCGTGGGCTGGCTAGAATGCGATAAGCCATAAAACTGCTACAAATGCGAAAAATTGCCAGCAACGATGAATTGATGACCACGCGGCAGGCCGGTGAGGCTTTGGGTGTGGCTGTGCGCACGGTGCAATTGTGGGTGGAGTCAGGCGTGCTGCCAGCGTGGCGCACGGCTGGAGGGCATCGGCGTATCGCGCGCAGTGCCGTGGAAAAGCTGATGGCCGAGCGCTCCCAGGTGATCGAGCATGCTCCCGCGCCTGTTGAGCCCGATGGTGGTGGCGAGCCCGGTAAGCGTGCCTTGCGACTGCTGGTGGTGGAGGACGACCCCGATCTGCTTCGGTTGTTCTCCCTGACAGTCGAAGGCTGGGACTTTCCAGTCGAGTTCAGCGCGGCGTCCAATGGCTTTGAGGGTCTGGTGCGTATCGGGCAGTTGCGACCTGATATGGTGATCACCGACCTGAACATGCCGGGCATGGATGGTTTCCAGATGATCCGCTCGTTGAAGAAGCCGGGTTCCGGCTTCGACGATCTGGCCGTCATCGCCGTCACAGCCCTGAGCAAGGGAGATATTGCCGATCGCGGCGGTCTGCCTTCAGATGTGACCGTTTTCCAGAAACCGGTACCGTTCGGCGAGATCGAGGTCATGGCGCGTGCGCAGCGGCTGCGTGCCGTAGGGCAGGCGATCGGACGCTGATCTCTCGGCGAGGCATCGGCCGATCTAGGTTCCGGACCGCACGGCCAAGGGCACCCAGAGCCGGGCCGTCGTGCCGACCCCGAACTCACTCTCTAGTTCCATGCGACCGCCGTGCAACTCGGCAATCTCTTTGACCAGACTCAGCCCCAGGCCGGTTCCCGGGATGTTGCCTGTCGTGTCGGCGCGATAAAAACGCTCGCAGGCACGGGCGAGTTGCTCCGGCTTCATGCCGATGCCCTGGTCACGCACTTCCAGCACGGCATAGCCCCGTCCGTCCAAGCTGCGGGCGTGCACCGTGAGCATCACCTCGCCACCATCGGGCGAGTATTTGAAGGCGTTGCTCAGCAGGTTGCCCAACGCGAGCTGCATCTTCTCGCCGTCGATGAGTACCGTCAGATCGGGTAGCGACCCCACAAGGACCTGGCGCTCGCCGTCCGGGCGCATCATTCCCCTGACCGTGCTGGCGACCAGCTGGCTCACTGGGTGTTCGGTGATGTGCAGATCCATGCCTCGACGCGATTCGATGCGTGCCAGGTCCAGCAGTTCGTTGATCATCTTGACGAGCAGGCCGGATTGCCGGTGGATGGTCTCCAGCATATCGGTGCGGCGCTCATCGCTGAACGTACGCTTGAGCAGCAGCTCCGTGAAGCCATAGATGCTGACCATGGGTGTGCGCAGCTCGTGCGCGGCCAGGGCGAGGAACTCGCTCTTCATGCGGTCGACTTCGTCTTCGTGCGTGACATCGCGGAAATAGAGAATGGACTCGCTGCGACCTGCGACGTTGCGCCGGGCCTGGGCCTGGACCACGCGGTGCTGCGGCCGCGTGAGCACGAGCCGGGCCTGCCACGGTGCCACGCCATCGCCCGTGTCCGTGAGTGGTGGGAGGGGATGGTCATGATGGCACAGCGCCGCCAGGCTGGCCTCGAATTGCTCCAGGGTGGGCGGCAGGCCCGGCTGTTTCCACGCCCGGCCTGTCATGCGTTCGAAGGCAGGGTTGGCGAAAATCAGGTGACCCTCGCCATCGAAGAGGACAAAACCGTCCGGGCTCAGGCTGAAGATGGCGTCGAGTTGGGTACTGCGTTCGGCAATGGCTTCCTCGGCATGGATACGTGCCGTGACATCAGAGATGATGCCGACGAAGTTGGTGACCCGCCCATCCGCGCTGCGTACGGGCGAGAGTGAAAGCTCCGCGTACAGTTCGCGTCCGTTGGGCAGGCGCTGGTGGAGCGTGACGCTCTCGGCGCGCTCCTCGCGAATAGCCTGACGGATCGCATCGAATCCGGAATCTGAGCCAGTGCCATTCAGAAACGTCTCGAGTCCACGCCCGTAGATTTTGTGCGGGGCCAGCCCGGTGATCTTCTGCAGGGCGTCGTTGACGAAGACGATGGGTTGGGTGGCCATGAGGGCGTTGGTGATGAACACACCGTTGTGGCTGCTGGCCAGAGCCCGCTCATACAACTCCGATGTTTCCAGGGCCGCCCGCTCGTCCGTGGTGTCACGCACGATGCAGACGTAGTGCAGGCCGCTACTCTTCGGCGCACCTCCCAATGTGATCTCGATGGGGAAGGGGGTGCCGTCTTGCCGCCTGCCCGTGAAGTCCTGACGCACGATCCGATAGACGCGCCCGCCCGTGCTGTCGAGCTCGCCGAACATCTCCCGCAGCGCGTCGGCGTCCAGGCCAGGTATGCAGTCCCCAATCGGATGGCCGACCAGATCGCACTCCTCCCGGCCGAAGATACTGGTCGTGGCGGGGTTGCTCACGATTACGCGCCCCTGTGTGTCAAGGCTGATGATCGCCACCGCAGCCGTGTTCAGGATGACCTGGGTACGCGCGATCTCCAGGGCGACATCGCGGCTCGCCTTGTTGAGGGCGCGGCCCAGATTATCAACCTCGATGAGATGGCTCATGAAATCGGCCTGCCGTCCCAGACGCGTGGGCAAGCTGTTGGCCAGATCCGACAGCTGGTGGAGGGGCCGCAGTACTTTGTTGAGGATCAGCGGGAGGAGGATAACGATAGCCGCAATGGTTCCCAACAAGGTGTAGACCGAGCGCTTGGCCAAGCGTTGTTGTTCCATGGCACGCTGGGCCAGGCTGTAGTCGAGCCTTACCCACCCCAGGGTTTGCGTCGGGAGCACGCTGATGCGGGCCCAGGCCTCGTAGACGTCGGACAAGACATGTCCGGCGACGCTGCCGTCGGCTGCGACTGGCGGAGGCTCTTCGGAGCCTCCGATCGAGCTGCGCAGTTCACCGTCTACCAAGGTCACCGCTACGAGGCGGCGGCCGTCGGGACGCAGCACCGAGATGCCGCTGATCCCCGGTAGCTGGCCCACCTGGCGCAGGCTGGATTCCAGCGCACCGATGTCGTTGAGCACCAGAGCCTCGGTATTGGTGGAGGCCAGCATGCGTGCCAGAGATTCGGCCTGGCGCTGGGCGTTCGCGAGCGTGTCGCGCCCGATGCGGTGGTGCGCCATCAAGCCGTTGAGAAAAACGATGATCACCGTCAAAGCCGTCAGCGCAAGCATCAGCACCGTGCGCACGCTGTAGGGCGGTGCCACGCACGAACGGATGGTACGGGTGAGCGACACGGCGGCTGGCCTCACTGCTTGACGACGAACCTCTCCAGGCCCAGCCGGCCTAGTGGTGCGTAATCCCGGGCGTAGTCGGCGGCGACTGGCTCGGAGAACTGTACGGCCTTCATAAGCGGCTGGGTCTGCGGATCGCGGGCCAGCGCCTGCAGCGTGCTCATCAGGGCCTGCTGCGTCGTGCGTGGCACCCGCGGGTGTACCGCCAGGGGGTGGGTGGCGATGTCCGGCGTGGTGTAGAGCACGCGAAGGGCCTCTGTCACTTCGGCAGGCTCCATGTCATAGGTGGCGCGCACGACACCCACGGCGGTCGAGTCCCCGGTGAGCACCTGACGGACTGCATTGCGATGGTTGCCGGCGTAGTACGCCTCGAAAGGGATGCCCTTGCTGCTCAGGATCGCGCGCGGGTAGAGGCTGGCGCCCAGCGCATTCGGTGCCGGGAAGGAGATGCGCTGGCCGCGCAGATCCTCGAGCGAGTGCAACGCGGAGTGCTTCTGCACGAGCAGCATCCCCTGCAGCGGACGCTGGTCCCGAAGCAATGGGCGGTAGCCATGCGCCCGATGCGCCATCACCATGTGGTACGGATTGACGAACGCCAAGTCCGCCTGGCCCTGCTCGAACTCGCGCTCGAACACCGCGATCGTCGGGTGGATAATGAGATCACAGGGCAGGCCGGCCCTCTCCAGGGCTTCGGCCAGAGGCTGCCAGTTGCGGTACATCTCCACCGGCGTCAGCTGGGGTACCACGGCCAGTCGAAGCCGTCGAGGGGGGCTGCCGGGGCCAGCGGCCCGGGCCTGCCTCCAGGCCAGCAGCGGCACAGCGACGGCGGCGGCAAGCACGCGACGGCGGCTGGCTTGCTGCAGAGCGGTTGGTGCCTTCACCGCGCCACCAGCCTGTCCACAGTGTCGAGCAGCTCGATCGGGCTGAAGGGCTTGACCAGATAGGCATCGCAGCCGGCGGCCTGCCCGCGCTCGATGTCGGTGCGCTGTCCGCGAGCCGTGAGCAGGATGACCTTGGTCTGGTGCTTCAGGATCTCGTCGGACTTGATCTTCTCGCAGACCTGGTAGCCGTCCAGTCCACCCGGCATCATCACGTCCAACAGCATCACGGCGGGGCGCAGGTTCTGCGCCAGGCGCAGCGCGTCCACGCCGTTGTCAGCCTCATGCAGGGCGAAATCCTCCGACTCCATCGTCATGAGGATAAGTTTGCGGATGTCCGGCTGGTCATCCACGATCAGTGCGTTGCGTTTCATGCTTTCTCCTTTTTGCGACGCGACATCAGTTCGGCCAGATCCTTGGCGTAGCGCTGGGCCTGGGTGATGTCCAGGTTCGACTGGCCTCGCATCGGCGCACCGGTCGGGAATTCCATCAGAACCTGGACCGTATCCTCGTCGACACTGCCCATGCGCAGCTGTCCGCCATGCAGGCTCACGATACGCTGCAAGAGCGGCAGGCCGAGCCTGGCCACGGGCTGTTCAGTGTTGCTGCCGGGTGTGACGAAGGGGCGCAGGGCGTCCTGCCCGCCCACCTTGAGCTTGCTGACACCGCGGTTGCGCACACTCAGCAGCACGTGTTCTCCGGACAGGGTGAACCGGATTTCCACGGCCAGTTGCTGCCCCGAGCTGATCTCCTTGCGGGAATGAATCAGGGCATTCTCGAGGCACTCATGGAAGGCGCGCTCCAGCAGCTTCTGGTTGCCGTAGATCGGCGGGAGGGTCTGGGCGGGTTCGATGATCTCGAAGCGCACCCCCATCTTCTCTGCCCGGCCGCTGAGATCCTTGCAGAGTTTGCGCATCAGGCCCAGGGGTTCGACGCGGTCGTTGAGTTCGAGGATCTCGTTGCCGAAAACCTCGATCAGATCGGCCAGTCGCATCAGGCGCTGGCCCAGGGACTGGGTTGCCAGCTCGATGCCGCTGGTGCCCGAACCTGCGGGCAGGGTCTGCAGCTGACGCTGCAGCAGGTGCATGGGCGGCGTCAGCTCATCACGCAGCAACTCCATGACCTGCTTCAGCTTCATGTGCCCGGGTGCCGGTCCGATATGGGCCGCGCCTGTCGTATCGTTCATGCCGACGAAGGCGATGTCCAGTCCGGCAGGGCCCGACATGAAGTGCCCCTCGATCCTGTGGCCCTCCGCCAGTTCGATCTTGGCGCTGTAGGGCAACTTCACCTTGCCCAGCGTGGCTGCGGCCACGAGGGACTTGATGATGGGGTTGCCGCTCATGGTGTCCACAGGGCGTCCGGGATGCTGCTTGGCCGCCGGATTGGCATAAGTGACCAGGCCGCTCACCGCAAACGTGAGCAGTGGCGCTGGCATGGCATCAAAAAGTGCGTAGACAGATGGTTGGTGGAAGTTGACCGCCATGATGATCATGGGACCGAAGTCCGGCTGTTGTTTTATCAAATATATCAAATATTTCGAATTAAGCAAATATTTGATAAAAACAACGAAGGCAAAGGGGGATTGAGATGAAAAAAAAGCCCCGCGGTTGCGGGGCTTGACCGGCAGGGAAGGGCGCCGGACTCAGCTACCGAAGTCCAGCGGCAGGCCGACGTAGTTTTCGGCCACCGAGCGAGAACCAGCCTCGGAGTGGATGATGTAGTCCAGCTCGGCTTCCTGCAGTTTCTGGCCGATCTCGCCGTTTTCGGGGAAGCGATGCATGAGCGTGGTGAACCACCAGGAGAAGCGCTCGGCGCGCCAGATGCGCTTGAGGGCGAGCTCGGAGTAGCGATCGATACCAGCCTCGGACTTGTCCTGGTAGTACTCGACCAGGCCGTTGAAGAGGTACTTCACGTCGGTGGCGGCCAGGTTGAGACCCTTGGCGCCCGTGGGCGGCACGATGTGGCCGGCGTCGCCCGCGAGGAACATGCGGCCGAAGCGCAGCGGCTCGGTCACGAAGCTGCGCAGCGGGGCGATGCTCTTCTCGATGCTCGGGCCGGTGACCAGGTGTTCGCGGGCTTCGGGATCCAGGCGCAGCCTGAGTTCGTCCCAGAAGGCCTGGTCGCTCCAATGCTCGACCTTGTCGGTCAGCGGCACCTGCAGGTAGTAGCGGCTGCGCGTCTCGCTGCGCATGGAGCACAGGGCGAAGCCGCGCTCGCTGTTGGCGTAGATCAGCTCATGGTGCACGGGCGGCGTGTCCGAGAGCAGGCCCAGCCAGCCGAAGGGATAGACCTTCTCGTACTCGCGGATGGCGTTGCGCGGCGCGCTGGCACGGCACACGCCGTGGAAGCCGTCGCAGCCGGCGATGAAGTCGCACTGCAGCTCGTGGGTCTTGCCGTCCTTTTCCCAGGTCACGCGCGGGTTCTTCGTGTCGAAGTCGTGCACCTGCACATTCGCCGCTTCGTAGATGGTGGTCAGGCCGGCAGCCTGGCGAGCGTCCATCAGATCGCGCGTGACCTCGGTCTGGCCGTAGACCATGACGTTCTTGCCGCCGGTGAGCTTGTTCATGTCGATGCGATGGCGCTGACCCTTGAACAGCATGTCGAAGCCGCCGTGGATCAGGCCTTCCTGGTGCATGCGCCGGCCGACACCGGCTTCGTCCAGCAGGTCCATGGTGACCTGTTCCAGCACGCCGGCACGGATACGGCCCAGCACGTAGTCGCCGCTCTGGCGCTCGACGATGACGGCTTCGATGCCCGCCTTGTGCAGCAGCTGGCCGAGCAGCAGGCCCGAAGGGCCGGCACCGATGATGGCAACCTGGGTACGCATGGAAATTCTCCTCGTTGAATCCGATGCGGCAAGAATAGGCAGCCGGGCACCTTCCGTGGCGCGTGATCCACGTCAAATGTGCGATCATCGCCACTTGTGCGCGATGATCGCGCAAATGATGGACCCGCATGATCGCCAGATCCGACCTGATCGAGGGCATGGCCAAGGGCATGGCCGTGCTGGAAAGTTTTGACACCGAGCGCCAGCGTCTCAATGCCACGCTGGCCGCCCAGCGCGCCGGCATCACGCGCGCAGCCGCGCGCCGGCATCTGCTGACCCTGGCTCATCTGGGCTATCTGGAAACCGATGGCAGCTGGTTCTGGCTCTCGAGCAAGGTGCTGCGTTTTTCCGGCAGCTACCTGGCGACCTCCCGCCTCCCGCGGGCCCTGCAGCCCACGCTGGAGCGCCTGGCCATGCAGACCGGCGAGTCGTTCTCGGCGGTGGTGCTCAACGGCGACGAGGTGGTGATCGTGGCACGCAGCAGCGACGTGCGCCGTACCGGCGCCGAGGGCCTGCCGCAGGTGCTGGCCTACGGCCTGCACCTGGGCGCACGCCTGCCGGCCCACGCCACATCCACGGGCCGCGTGCTGCTGGCGGCGCTGCCCAAAGCCGACTTCAACGCCTGGCTCAAGGGCCGGCTGCTGGGGCGCCTGACCATGCACACGGTGACCGAAGCACGCGCCTTCCGCGCCCTGATCGAGCAGGTGCGGCGCGAGGACTTCTGCCTGAGCACCGAGGAGCACGAGCTCGGCGTCCACGCCCTGGCCGTTCCCCTGCGCAATGCCCAGGGGGGCACGGTGGCGGCGCTCAATGTGGTGGCGGCCACCTCGCGCCTGTCCGGGGCGGCCATGCAGCGCGACCTGCTGCCCTTGCTCTGGGAAGCGGCGAGGGAAGTACGTTCCCTGCTCTGATTTCTGTGTGCAATTGCAACAGTTCGCTGCGATCCGGGAGACGTCCGGGGCTTCGGTATATAGTGCCTGAGGTTTTGCTGTCCCCCCGATTCATCACGCGCAAACAAGGAGCATCCATGAAACGACTGTCCCTTTTCGTCGCCCTGGCTCTGGCCCTGCCCGGCGTCTGGGCCCAGGTCAAGCCCTGCGAGGAACTCAAGGCCGAGATCGCGGCGAAGATCGATGCCAACGGCGTCACCAACTACACGCTGGAGATCGTGCCCAACGAGCAGGTCGGCGACCGCAAGGTGGTGGGCAGCTGCGAGGGTGGCACCAAGAAGATCGTCTACGTGCGCAACTGAGCCCGGCACTCGGGACACCCTCCGACAAGCCGCCTCCGGGCGGCTTTTTCTTTGAGGCGGCGGCCGTGGATTTACAAATCCATACCAAACGGCCACGCGGGCGATACAGGTCCCTGCAGAATCGGTCCTCATGTTCTCCCTGTTCCGCAAACGACCCAGCGCCCCCGAGACGGTCATGCTGACCGCCAAGGGCACACGGCGCATGAGCCTCGAAGAGCGCATGGCCTTTCGCCGTGAGCTGGCTGAGCAGGTGGTGCGCGAAACCCTGCAGGAGCTGGCCGTGCGCGGCACCGACTACAGCCTGCGTCTCATGCCGCTCGATCCCCGCCACCACCGCTACATCGTGATGCTCGACGTCGCGCCGGGCTTTGCGCCCAGCCAGCGCGGCCAGGCCGCCACCGAGAGCGAGGTCGAGTCGCGCATCCGTCGCAACGCCTACGAGCGCTACGGCCTGAGTCTGGAGGGTATCTACTGGCGAGCCGGTGCCCAGCAGCAGGCGGCCTTCGAGCGCCGCGGCAGCGACCGCACCGGCAGCAGCCCGACGCTGGCGCAGGAAGGGCTGCGTCCCTGGGAGCTGGTGTCGGAAGAGGAAAAGCAGGCGCTGATGGAGGCCATCCGCGAAGGCGGCGAGCTACCGGTGCTGCATGTGGGCGAACTCGAGTACCTGACCGACATGGCGCCGCTTGACGCTCCGCAGGGGGGCGAGCGCCGCCGACGCTAGACGGCGGCCGTGGTCTCAGTCCAGCGTGATGGGTTCGGGACGGGTGCGGTAGAACTTCAGCGGTATTTCCTGCGCCTCGCGCGCGGCCTGGTTCAGCACCGATTTCTTGATCTTGCCCACGACGTGCATCTCGCAGGGCTTGCAGTCGAAGCGCAGCGTGAGCTTTTCCTTGCCGTTGATCAGCGTCAGCGGCTCGGCCCGCACCGTGCCCTGCACACCCGTGACACCCTTGGCCTGCTTGGGGCAGAGGCTGAGCGAAAAGCGCACACAGTGCTTGGTGATCATGAGGCTGACTTCACCTTCCTCCTCATGGCTCTCGTAGGCCGCAGCGATGACTTTCACGCCGTGCCTCGCGTAGAAGTCACGGGCCTTCTCGTTGTAGACGTTGGCCAGGTAGCTCAGCGTGTCCTCGGGGTAGGCCACGGGCGGCTCCACCGGCTTGGCACGCGGCGGGCGCATATAGGCGGCGGCGCGCGCCGCTTCCAGCACGGCCACGGCATCGCGGCGCAGCTGGTTGAGCGTGGAGGCGGGGATGAACCAGGGCTGGGCCAGGGCCAGCGTGATGTCGATGGGCTCGAAAATGGTCGTGCCGAAGCGGCCCAGCTGTTCACGCAGCGTGGCCTCGGCCTGGGACGGGTTGCGCGCGGCCTCCTTGGCGGCAGGGACGGTGGCCTGCCCGGTGTGGCCGTCTTCGTCGGTCAGCTGCAGCGCGAAGCCATCGCTCGTTTCCTGCAGGCTGGCCCAGACGCCGATGCGGCGATCGCTGGATTTCTTCTCCAGCATGCGCACCCAGTTCATGTCGCGGTTGCGGTTGAGTTCGGTGCCCTTGCGCAGGTCCTTGAGGCTGCTGATCGGGTCCTTGGGCCAGACGCGCCAGCTGTCGACCGACATGGCGCCGGCCGGCTCGGCGCGGTTGATGGCCAGGCCCACGAGCTCCTTCTGCAGGTCGTAGTAGCACAGGCCGTCGCCGTTGTGCAGCACGGTACCGGGCTCGGTGACGGTGAGTTCGACGAAATCGGGGCCGACCTTGGTGACGTAGCCCAGATGGCGGCCCGGGTTCTTGGGCGTGTCGAAGGCGCCGATGTCTTCCTTGCGGCCCTGCACGAAGTAGTCGGTGAACTCGCGGTTGAAGTTCTGGTCCGGGTCGGGCGTGAAGGTGAACGTTGTCTTGCCGCTGGAGGCGCGAGCCAGTTCGGGGCGCTGCTCCAGCAGCTCGTCGAAGAGCCTGCGGTAGTGCGCCGTGATGTTCTTGACGTAGGCCAGATCCTTGTAGCGGCCCTCGATCTTGAAGCTACGGATACCGGCGTCCACCAGGGCGGCGAGGTTCTCGCTCTGGTTGTTGTCCTTCATCGAGAGCACGTGCTTGTCGTGGGCGACGAAGCGGCCCTGGCTGTCCTGCACCTGGTAGGGCAGGCGGCAGGCCTGCGAGCAGTCGCCGCGGTTGGCGCTGCGCCCGGTGTGGGCGTGACTGATGTAGCACTGTCCGCTGTAGGCGACACAGAGCGCCCCGTGGATGAAGAACTCCAGCGTGCAGTGCGTATGGGCGCGGATGGCCTGGATCTGCTGCAGCGTGAGCTCGCGTGCCAGCACGATCTGGCTCAGGCCCGCGTCCTGCAGGAAGCGGGCCTTCTCGGGCGTGCGGATGTCGGTCTGGGTGCTGGCGTGCAGCTGGATGGGAGGCAGGTCGATCTCGAGCAGGCCCATGTCCTGGATGATCATGGCATCGACGCCAGCGTCATAGAGCTGCCAGGCCAGCTTGCGGGCGGGTTCGAGCTCGTCGTCGCGCAGGATGGTGTTGAGCGTGACGAAGATGCGGCTGTTGTAGCGGTGGGCGTGCTGCACCAGGCGGGCGATGTCCTGCACCGAGTTGTCGGCCGTGGCGCGGGCGCCGAAGGAGGGGCCGCCGATGTAGATGGCGTCGGCGCCGTGGTTGATGGCCTCGATGCCGATGTCGGCCGTGCGGGCCGGCGACAGGAGTTCGAGCTGGTAATCGGGAATCGACATCCCGTGATTATCCCAGCCCGAGGCTTTTTCGTCAGGCGCTGGCGGGTGCCACGGCCGCGCCCTCGATGCGGTGACGCTCCAGGGCCTGGGCCACGAAGCCGCTGGCTTTCATTTCCTCGACAAAAGCCCTCAGATAGCCGACGCCGGCCTCACCGCGCACCCGCGGCGTGCCCATGGCCTGTTCGATCGCCATGAAGCGACCGTCGAGCACACGCAGGCCGGGGTGCTGGCGGGCGGCAGCCTCCAGCGGCTGACGGATACCGGCCGCCACCTCAAGGTTTTCCTGCAGGAAATGGTCGACGACGGCGTTCGAGCCCGGCGCGTTGGACAGCGTGGCCTGTTTCAGGGTACGGCGCAGGAACAGGTCGTAGGCACTGCCCGGAGCAACCGCGACGCGCACGCCCGGACGATCCACCTCTTCATTCACCCGGATCGGCGAATCCTGACGCACGAGGTAGGCGCCTTCGATGAGCACATAGGGCGCGGTGTAGGCCACGTCCTGGCCACGCAGGGGGTCGATGGCCACGAAGGCCACATCCATCTGGTCGGCCTTGAGGGCTTCCACCACCTTGCCCGCGGCCTCAAAGGTGACCAGCGCCAGGCCCACGCCCAGGCGGCGCGCCAGTTCCCGGGCCAGGTCGACGGAGACGCCGGTCGGCTGCTGCGTGGCCGGGTCGCGGTGGGCGAGGATGGGATTGCCGAAATTGATGGCGGCACGCAGGGTGCCGCCGGGGACGAGTGCTTGCAGGTGGTCGGGCATCAGAAATCCACTTTTTCTCCGGGCTGGACCTTGAGCATCTTGTTCGCCTCGCTGCCCAGGGCTGCGGCGAACTCCTCGGGCGTGCCACGCAGCACCGGGATGGTGCCGTAGTGGATGGGCAGGGCGTACCTGGGCTTGAGGTAGTTCTTCACGGCGTAGGCGGCGTCCGTCGGGCTCATGACGAAGTGGCCGCCGATCGGGATGAGCACGAGGTCGGGCTTGTAGTACTCGCCGATGAACTTCATGTCGCCGAAGAGCCCCGTGTCGCCCATGTGGTAGACCTTGAAGCCATTCTCCATCTCGACGATGAAGCCCACGGGCTCGCCGCCGACATGCACCTCGTCCCGGGTGGTGGCCGGGTTCTTCCAGACGTACTCGGAGGAATGCTCGGCCCGGGTCGCGGTGATCTTCACACCGCCGGGCCCGAAGGGCTGGATGGTGCCGCCCTTGCCGAAGCGCGGCGACAGGTCCATGGGCAGCACGCCCAGGGTGCTCAGGGTCTGGTTCAGGCCAGCCGGGCCGTACAGCGGCACCTTGTGCATCCGGGCCAGGTCGGGTGCGTCGGCGATGTGGTCGAAGTGGCCGTGCGTGACCAGCACCAGATCGACCTTGCCCAGGGCCTCGAGCTGCTTGAAGCTGGCCGGCGTCTTGGGGTTGGTGCGCAGCCAGGGATCGATGACCATGACCTTGCCGCCGGGCGTGGTGATGCGCACGCTGGCCTGGCCCAGCCAGAGCACTTCGGTCTTGCCAGCCTGCGCGGCGGCGCCCGCGGAGACAGCCAGCAGCAGGGCTGCGAGGGAGGAGGGGATCAACCGGGTCCAGAGCTTGCGCATGGGGTGCTCCTTGAAGTCGGACAGGATGAGCCGATTGGACACAGCACAGCGCGCAACGTCAAGCGAACCAGCCCCCGGTGCCGCCATGACGCAAAAAAACGCGGCCGAGGCCGCGTCTTGCCGTGGACTGGCCGGGACTTACTCGATCTTGGCCTTCGCGCGCAGGTCTTCCTGGAACTTCATGAGTTTCTGCTGGCCGAGCTGCTGGGCGATCTGGGGCTTGATCTCGTCCAGCTTGGGCAGCTGGGCTTCACGCACGTCGTCCAGGCGGATCACATGCCAGCCGAACTGCGTCTGCACCGGCGTCTCGGTGGTCTTGCCCTTGGTCAGGGCGACCATCGCGTCGGAGAACTCCTTGACGTAGTTGCCCGGCGCGGCCCAGTCCAGGTCGCCGCCATTGGCGCCCGAGCCCGGGTCCTTGGACTGCTTCTTGGCGATGGCGTCGAACTTGGCGCCCTTCTTGAGCTGCGCGATGATGGCCTTGGCCTCGGCTTCCTTCTCGACCAGGATGTGGCGGGCGCGGTATTCCTTGCCGCTGTTGGCGGCGACGAACTTGTCGTACTCGGCCTGGATCTCGGCATCGGTCACGGGGTTGTTCTTCTGGAAGCTGGCCACGAGGTCACGGATCAGCAGCGAGTCGCGCGTGAACTCCATCTGCGCCTTGAACTCCGCGCTGGCGTCCAGGCCCTGCTTCTGGGCTTCCTGCACCAGCAGTTCACGGTCGACCACGGCCTTCTTGAGCTCTTCCATCATCTCGGGCGTGATCTGGCGGCCCGAGCGGGCGAACTGCTGGGCCAGCGCATCGACACGCGCCAGCGGGATGGGCTTGCCGTTGACCACGGCCAGGTTCTGGGCCTGGGCCGGCACAGCCAGGGCGCCCAGCAGGGTGGCGGCCGCCAGGGCCGGAAGAATCAGCTTTTTCATCATGGATCCTAGGAGGACGGAAAGGGAAATCGGTGTGAGCAGACTACGAGAGCGTTTCGATGGCGATGGCATGCACGCCCTGGGCGATGAAATCTTGCAGCGCATCATACACAAGGCGATGCCGCGCCACGCGTGACAGATCTGTAAACAAAGGTGTCGCAATGCGCACCCGGAAATGGGTGCCCCAGCCCGTGCCGTTGGCCCCGGCATGGCCGGCGTGGGCGGCGCTTTCGTCGATGACTTCGAGCTGCGTGGGCCGCAGGCGTTCGCGCAGCCGCTCGGCCATGCGGCCCGCCAGTTCCTGCTCCGGGACGCTCATGTGGGATCGGACTTGAGATGGCGGGCGATGTACAGGCCCTGGCCGATGATGAAGACCAGAGGGAACACATAGCCCCAGAGCTTGAAGTTGACCCATGTCTCGGTACTGTAGAAGGCCGCCACATAGCCGTTGAGTGCGGCCATGAAGGCGCAGTAGGCGATCCAGGCCAGGTTCAGGCGCAGCCAGACGCCACCGGGAAGCTCCAGCTGGCTGCCCAACAGGATCTGCAGGAAGTTCTTGCGCCAGATCCAGAGCGCCAGGGCCAGGGCCAGGGCCATGGCGCCGTAGAGCACGGTGGGCTTCCACTTGATGAAGCGCTCGTCCTGCAGGAAGAGGGTGAGCGCGCCGAAGACCAGGATCAGCAGCAGGGTGACCTTGTGCATGGTCTGCAGCTTGCGGTCGATGGCATAGATCAGGACCATCTGGAGCACGGTGGCCGCCATGAGCACGCCCGTGGCGACGTAGATGTCGTAGAACTTGTAGGCGCCGAAGAACAGCAGCAGAGGAAAGAAGTCGATCAGGAGTTTCATGGCGGCAGGCAATGCAGCCCGCATTATCGCGGGCGGCGCCTCAGTCCTTGTGTTCGATGGCGGCCGAGTTGATGCAGTAGCGCAGGCCCGTGGGGGCAGGGCCGTCCTCGAACACATGGCCCAGGTGGGCGCCGCACTGCGCGCAGACGGTTTCGACGCGGATCATGCCGTGGCTGGTGTCGCGCCGCTCCTCGATGGCGTGGGGCTGCGCCGGTTCGTAGAAGCTGGGCCAGCCGCAGCCGGCGTCGAACTTCGTGTCGGCCTCGAAGAGACGGGCACCGCAGCAGATGCAGCTGTAGTGGCCGGGTTTCCAGAAATCGGCATACCGGCCGGTGAACGGCCGCTCGGTGGCGGCGTGGCGCGTGACCTGGTAGGCGCCGGGCTCGGCCTGCTTGGCGGCCAGCAGGGCTTTCCATTCTTCGGCGGTTTTCTGGATGGTGTAGTTCATGGTGTCAGGAAGAGCAGCTGATCTCGATGGAGGCGGCCCAGTCGGGCGGGAAGCCGGCTTCGGCCTCATGGCCGGGGTGTTCGTCAAAGGGATGTTCCAGCAGGACCAGAAGTTTCGCCACGCCCGAGTAATCCTTCTCGCGGGCCTGGCGGATGGCCAGCTCACCCAGGTGGTTGCGCAGCACGAACTTGGGGTTGACGGCGAGCATGCCGGCCGCGGCCGCCCGTGTGTCCTCCAGCGCCAGCCGTGCTTCGTAGCGGCCCAGCCAGGCGTCGAAAGCGGCACGGTCGACGAACAGGTCGCGCACCGCATTTGCGCCACCGCCGGCTGCGTAGTGGCTCAGACGGCGCCAGAAGATGGTGTGATCCGTCTTCTCCTGTGCCAGCAGGCGCAGGGTGTCCTCGACCAGTTCGCGGTCGCCGGTCTCCTGGCGCTGCAGCCCCAGTTTGGTGCGCAGCCGGGCCTCGAGCTCGGCGGGGTAGCGCGTGCGGTAGCTCTCCAGCGCCGCCAGGGCCAGCTCCTGCTCACCGATCAGGGGCAGCAGGGCCTGGCCCAGGCAGAAGAGGTTCCAGTAGGCGATATTGGGCTGGCGTGCAAAGGCGTAGCGGCCCTGGGTGTCGGAGTGGTTGCAGATGTGGGCCGGGTCGTAGCCGTCGAGGAACTGGAAGGGGCCGTAGTCCAGGGTCAGACCCAGGATGCTCATGTTGTCGGTGTTCATCACGCCGTGGCAAAAGCCCACGGCCTGCCACTGAGCCAGCAGGGCGGCGGTCTTTTCGCTCACGGCTTCGAGCAGGGCGGCGTAGGCGTTGCCCCCGAACTTCTCCGTGGTCCGGCACGCGGGGTAATAACTGTCGATCACGAAGTCGGCCAGGCGGCGCAGTTCCTCCGGGCGGTCGTTGGCAGCGAAGTGCTCGAAGTGCCCGAAGCGGATGAAGCTGGGCGCCACGCGCGTGACCACGGCTGCGGTCTCGATCTCCTCGCGGCGTACGGGCGCGTCCGAGCCCGTGACACAGAGCGCGCGCGTGGTGGGGATGCCCAGGCCGTGCATGGCTTCGCTGCAGAGAAACTCCCGGATAGAAGAGCGCAGCACCGCCCGGCCGTCGCCCATGCGGGAATAGGGTGTGCGCCCCGCGCCCTTGAGCTGGATCTCCAGGCCGCCCGCGGTCTCGCCCAGCAGCAGGGCCCGGCCGTCACCCAGCTGGCCAGCCCAGACGCCGAACTGGTGGCCGCTGTAGACCGTGGCCACCGGCTGGCTGCCGGCCAGCGGCCGGTTGCCGCTGAGTGCCTGCAGCAGTTCGTCCGAGCGGACCCAGTCGGACGGCAGGCCCAGCAGCTCGCCCACCGCGCGACTCTGGCCCACCCAATAGGGAGCGGGCAGGTGCTGCGGGGGCAGGGCGGTGTGGAAGGCCGGACCGAGCGCGGCGTAACGGTTGACCCAGGTCAAACCGCTGGCCATGGCGGCGGCTTGATCCTGGACGGCATCGATGGCGAGGGACATGCTGGCATTGTCACGCAGAGGACGTAGGCCGGTCCCGATCAGGGGCTTACCCTCAGTGGAAAGGCCTCGGGCTTGCGCCATACTGGCAGCGAATACCACGAGCCATAAGAAGAGGAGACCTGTCCATGCTCGGATTGATGCAAAGCCAGCCGCTGCTGATTTCTTCCCTGATCGACTTCGCCGAACGCCACCATGGCGACGCCGAGATCGTTTCGCGCCGGGTCGAGGGCGACATCCATCGCTACACCTACCGCGACGTCGCGGCGCGTTCACGGCGCGTGGCCAACGCGCTGGATGCGCTGAAGCTGGCCTTCGGCGACCGGGTGGCCACGCTGGCCTGGAATGGCTACCGCCATCTGGAGCTGTATTTCGGCGTCAGCGGCTCGGGCCGGGTGCTGCACACCATCAACCCACGCCTGCACCCGGAGCAGATCGCCTGGATCGCCAACCATGCCGAAGACCAGGTGCTGTGCTTCGACCTGACCTTCCTGCCCATCATCCAGGCCGTGCACGCCAAGTGCAGCACCGTGAGGCACTGGATCGCCTTGTGCGATGCAGACAAGCTGCCGAAGGACAGTGGCATCCCTGGCCTGCAGAGCTATGAGGGCTGGATCGGCGCCCAATCCGAAAAATACCGCTGGCCCGAGTTCGACGAGAACTCGGCCTCGAGCATGTGCTACACCAGCGGTACCACGGGCAACCCCAAGGCCGCGCTCTACAGCCACCGTTCCACCATCCTGCACGCCTATGCCGCGGCGCTGCCCGATGTGATGTGCCTGAGCGCGCGCGACTCCGTGCTGCCCGTCGTCCCCATGTTCCACGTCAACGCCTGGGGCATCCCGTATTCGGCGGCGCTGACTGGCGCCAAGCTGGTCTTCCCGGGCCCGGCGCTGGACGGCAAATCCATCTACGAGCTGATCGAGGCCGAGCGGGTGAGCTATGCCGCGGGCGTGCCCACGATCTGGCAGATGCTGCTGGGCCACCTGAAGCCCAACAACCTCAAGTTCTCCACGCTCAAGCGCACGGTGATCGGCGGCTCGGCCTGCCCGCCGGCCATGATCACCGCCTTCCGCGAAGACTATGGGGTGGAAGTGCTGCACGCCTGGGGCATGACCGAGATGTCCCCGCTGGGCACGCTGTGCACGCTCAAGAACAAGCACCTCACGCTGCCCGAGTCCGAGCAGATGAAGATCCGCCTCAAGCAGGGCCGGGCCATCTACGGTGTCGACA
This sequence comes from Burkholderiaceae bacterium, assembly GCA_019745555.1. GTDB lineage: Bacteria > Pseudomonadota > Gammaproteobacteria > Burkholderiales > Burkholderiaceae_C > Hylemonella. Next base: position 39,592 of record JAIESX010000034.1, read on the forward strand.
TGAAGATCGTTGGCGGCGACGGTCAGGAGCTGCCCTGGGACGGCAAGGCCTATGGCGACCTGCTGGTGCGCGGGCCCTGGATCCTGCGCGAGTACTTCAAGGGCGAGGGCGGTGATCCACTGCGCAAGGATGCGGACAGCAAGGGCTGGTTCCCGACCGGCGACGTGGCCACCATCGATCCTGACGGCTATATGCAGATCACCGATCGCAGCAAGGACGTGATCAAGTCCGGTGGCGAGTGGATCAGCTCCATCGACGTGGAGAACATCGCCGTGGCCCACCCGGCCGTGGCCATGGCAGCCTGCATCGGTGTGCGGCACCCCAAGTGGGACGAGCGGCCGGTGGTGGTGGTGGTGAAGAAACCGGGCGCCGAGGTCAGCAAGGAGGAGCTGCTGAAGTTCTACGAGGGCAAGACGGCCAAATGGCAGATCCCGGACGATGTGATCTTCGTCGACGCCATTCCCCTGGGTGCCACCGGCAAGATGCTGAAGACCCGGCTGCGCGAGACACTCAAGGACTACAAGCTGCCGGGCACGTGAACGGAATGTCCCCGCGCGATGTATGGCCTGCCCTGGCAGGCCGGAGTCGCAAAGGCGATAGTTCTAGGGCAATCCCTAGCGCGCCCCAGGTTGAATTTGGTTACGCTGCATTTGTTCATTCTGACAACGAGGAGATGGCCCCATGAAGTTCACCGTGAAATTTGTGACTGCCGCCGCGACCCTGGCGTTCGCCGGCGCCGCTTTCGCCCAGAAGGGCGAGACGGTCAAGATCGCCTGGATCGATCCGCTCTCGGGCCTGATGGCACCGGTGGGCAACAACCAGGTGCGCAGCTTCCAGTACTTTGGCGAGAAGTTCAGCGGCGCCGGCAACCCGGCCGGCGTGAAGTTCGAAGTCATCGCCATGGACAACAAGCTCAGCCCCGCCGAGAGCCTGAACCACCTCAAGGCCGCCATCGACCAGGGCGTGCGCTACATCACCCAGGGCAACGGCTCCTCGGTGGCCGGCGCGCTGATCGATGCGGTGAACAAGCACAATGAGCGCAACCCTGGCAAGGAAGTGCTCTTCCTGAACCACTCGGCCGTGGACCCGGACTTCACCAACAGCAAGTGCAGCTACTGGCACTTCCGCTTCGACGCCGACACCTCGATGAAGATGGAGGCCATCACGACCTTCATGAAGGACCAGAAAGACGTCCAGAAGGTCTACCTGCTGAACCAGAACTACTCGCACGGCCACCAGGTCGCGGCCTTCGCCAAGGAGAACCTCAAGCGCAAGCGCCCGGATGTCCAGATCGTCGGCGAGGACCTCCACCCCCTGGCCCAGGTGCGTGACTTCGCGCCCTACATCGCCAAGATCAAGGCCTCGGGCGCCGACACCGTGATCACCGGCAACTGGGGTTCCGACCTGGCGCTGCTGGTCAAGGCGGCCAACGAAGGCGGCTACACCGGCAAGTTCTACACCTATTACACCGGTGTGAGCGGCACGCCCACGGCCCTGGGCCAGAACAGCGCTGGTCGCGTCTTCCAGGTCTCCTACAACCACTACAACATGGGTGGTGACATGGGCAAGTGGCAGGCCGAGTACAAGGAAAAGTTCAAGGACGACTTCTACACCGGCTCGGTGATCCATATCTACAAAGCCCTGGGTGAAGCCATGGCCAAGGCCAAGTCCACCGATCCGGTCAAGGTGGCTGCGGCCCTGGAAGGACTGAAGTTCAAGAGCTACAACGGTGAAGTCGAGATGCGCAAGGCCGACCACCAGCTGCAGCAGCCGCTGTTCCTGACGGTCTGGCAGAAGGCGGACAAGAAGTTCCCCTACAGCCCCGAGAACACCGGCATGACGCTGGCCCTGGTCAAGGAATTCCCGGCCTATGTGTCGAGCACGCCGACCAGCTGCCAGATGAAGCGCCCCTGAAGCCCCCGGCTTCAGTGCAGGGAAGGGCCCGATGCCTGTGACCTTCGGGCCCTTTTTTTGTCCAAATGAAACGTACAGATTGACGCTGCGACACTGACGTCTGCGCGGCAGACAGGGAAAGACGGGATCCAATGGAGTTCTTCATCATCTCCATGCTCAACGGCCTGAGCTACGGGCTCTTGCTGTTCATGCTCAGCTCCGGGCTGACGCTGATTTTCAGCATGATGGGCGTGCTCAACTTCGCCCACGCGAGCTTCTACATGCTGGGGGCCTACATCGGCTACAGCGTGGCCAAGTTCGTAGGCTTCTGGCCGGGGCTCATCATCGCGCCCCTGGTCGTGGGCCTGCTGGGGGCGGTGTTCGAACGCCTGGCTCTGCGCAAGGTGCACAAGTACGGTCACGTGCCCGAACTGCTGATCACTTTCGGCCTGTCCTACATCATCCTGGAGCTGGTGCAGCTGGCCTGGGGCCGGATCGCCGTGGAGTTCCGCCCGCCCGAGCTGCTGCAGGGCCCGATGTTCACCCTGCTGAACCATGCGAGCGAAGGCATCAGCCTGATCTGGGGCCAGGCCCCGGCGGAGCTTTGCCAGACGGCCGTGTGCTCGCCGTTCCCGGCCACGCGCGGTTTCATGATGCTGGTGGCGCTGTTCATGCTGCTCGCACTCTGGCTCATGCTCACGCGCAGCCGCATCGGCCTGGTCATCCAGGCTGCGCTCTCGCACCCCGAGATGGTGGAAGCCCTGGGTCACAACGTGCCGCGGGTCTTCATGCTGGTTTTCGGCGCTGGCTCGGCACTGGCCGGTCTGGGTGGCGTGATTGGTGGCAGCACCTTTGTGACCGAGCCGGCCATGGCGGCCACCGTGGGCTCGGTGATCTTCGTTGTCGTGGTGGTGGGCGGCCTGGGCTCGCTCTCGGGGGCCTTCCTGGCCTCGGTGCTGATCGGCGTGATCCAGACCTTTGCCGTCGCCTTCGACTATTCCTTCCTGACCCTTGCGCAGCAGCTGGGGTGGGAACTCAGCGCCGCCGCGCGCAACAACTCGGTGCTCAAGCTCACGCTCTCGCAGGTGGCACCCATCCTGCCCTATCTCTTCCTGGTCCTGATCCTGATCTTCCGGCCCAAGGGGCTGCTCGGAACGCGGGAGGAATAAGACCATGGCCAAGCAACATTACGAATTCAAACCCTACAACGTCGGCCGCTGGATCATCTGGGGCCTGTTCGCGCTGCTGCTGATCTTTGCGCCCAGGGCTTTCACGAGCGGGCTGGGTGTGACCATGCTCTCGCAGATGGGCATCGCCATCATCGCCTGCCTGTCCTACAACATCCTGCTGGGACAGGGCGGCATGCTCAGCTTCGGCCATGCGGTCTACTCGGGCCTGGGTTCCTACATGGCCATCCATGCGCTGAACATGGTCAGCAAGGGCAGTCTGCCCATCCCGGTCAGCCTGCTGCCCATCGTCGGCGGCCTGGCCGGCATGTTTTTCGCCATCCTCTTCGGCTATGTGACCACGCGCAAGTCGGGCACGCCCTTTGCCATGATCACCCTGGGCATGGCCGAGCTGGTGTTCGCGATGTCCCTGATGTTCTCGGAGTTCTTCGGCGGTGAGGCCGGCGTCTCGGGCAACCGCGTCGTGGGCCAGGCCTTTTTCGGCATCACTTTCGGTCCGGGCATACAGGTCTATTACCTGATTGCGGTCTACACCTTCGTCTGCGTGGCGCTGATGTTCGCCTTTACGCGCACGCCGCTGGGGCGCATCCTCAACGCCGTGCGCGACAACCCCGAACGGGTGGAGTTCATCGGCTACAGCACGCAGCGCGTGCGCTACATGGCCTTCATCATCTCGGGCTTCTTTGCCGGCATCGCGGGAGGCCTGGGGTCCATCCTGTTCGAGATCGTCACGGCCGAGGTCGTGGGCCCGCTGCGCTCGGGCGGCTACCTGCTGTTCACCTTCCTGGGCGGTGCGACCTTCTTCTTCGGTCCGGTCATCGGCGGCGTGCTGCTGGTGCTGGCCTCGGTGCTGCTGTCCGAGATCACCAAGGCCTGGTTGCTTTACCTGGGTCTGGTCTTCCTCTTCATGGTCATGTACGCTCCGGGCGGCATCGCCAGCCTGATCATGATGAACCTGCGCGTCGCCAGCTTCGGCTTCCTGCGCAAGCTCTGGGTCAGCTACCTGGGGCTGGGCCTGGCGGCACTCACGCTTCTGCTGGGCGCGGCCGTGATGATCGAGATGGTCTACCACCTCCAGATGAACCTGTCGCTGGGACCGGAGCTGCGCTTCATCGGCATCCCGCTCAATGCACACGACCCCGATCACTGGTTTGGTGGTGCCTTCGTCATGCTCACGGGCCTGGGCCTCTTCGAGCTCTGCCGCCGGCACTATGTGCACGAATGGGGTGCGATCCAGGAAGACATCGAGAAGGAAATCAAGCGGAGGGAAGCGCTGTGAGCGGCCAACAGAACATGAACAGCCCCTGGGCTCTGGAGCTGAAAGATCTGCGCAAGAGCTTCGGCAAGACCGAGATCATCCGCGGTATCGACCTGGCCGTGAAGCCCGGCGAGCGCGTGGCCGTGATCGGCCCCAACGGCGCCGGCAAGTCCACGCTGTTCAACCTGATCAGCGGGCGCTTCGGGCCTACGAGTGGCGAGATCCTGCTGGGCGGCCGGCGCATCGACGGCATGAAGCCCTACGAGATCAATCGCATGGGGCTGGCGCGCAGTTTCCAGATCACCAACATCTTCCCCAAGCTCAGCGTCTTCGAGAACCTGCGCTGCGCCGTGCTCTGGAGCCTGGGCTACCGCTACACCTTCTTCAAGTTCCTGGCGGATCTGGAAGATGCCAACGACCGCACCGAGGAACTGCTGGAGATGATCCGGCTCGACAAGAAGCGTGACGTGCAGGCCATGAACCTGACCTATGCCGAGCAGCGTGCGCTGGAGATCGGCGTGACCATCGCGGGCGGCGCCAGCGTGGTGCTGCTGGACGAACCCACGGCCGGCATGAGCAAGAGCGAGACCGCGCGCTTCATCAAGCTGATCCGCGAAGTCACCGAGGGCAAGACCCTGCTGACCGTGGAGCACGACATGGGCGTGGTCTTCGGCCTGGCCGACCGCATCGCCGTGGTGGTGTATGGGGAACTGCTGGCCTTCGACACGCCGGAGGCTGTGCGCGCCAATGCGCGCGTGCAGGAAGCATATCTGGGCTCGGTCGTGGCCGAGTCACAGGCGGGAGGACATTGACGTGACGGCACTGTTGAAGGTCGAAGGCCTGCATGCCTTTTATGGCAAGAGCCATGTGCTGCATGGCGTGCATTTCGAGGTGAATGCGGGCGAGATCGTGGCCCTGCTGGGACGCAACGGCTCGGGTCGCTCCACCACGGCCAAGGCCGTGATGGGCATGGTGGACTGTGCGGGCAGCGTGCAGTGGAAGGGCGAGGAGGTCCAGGGCCGCAAGGCCTTCGAGATCGCGCACCGCGGGATCGGCTACGTGCCCGAGAACCGGGAGATCTTTCCCAAGCTCACCGTGCACCAGAACCTGATGCTGGGCGAGAAGGGCAAGGGGCGCCAGAGCCGCTGGAGCTTCGACGACATGTACGAGATGTTTCCCCGGCTCAAGGAGCGTCAGCACACCGAGGCCGGCGTGCTCTCGGGTGGCGAGCAGCAGATGCTGACCCTGTGCCGCTCGCTCATGGGCGATCCAGACCTCATCATCATCGATGAGCCGACCGAGGGCCTGGCGCCCAAGATCGTCGAGCTGGTCGGCGAGTACCTCAAGAAGCTCAAGGACCGCGGCATTTCCGTGCTGCTGATCGAACAGAAGCTGACCATCGCCATGGCCATCTCCGACCGGACCCTGGTCATGGGCCATGGCAGCATCGTGTTCGAGGGCACGCCCGAGGCCTTGCGCAACGACAGCTATATCCGCAAGGAGTGGCTGGAAGTCTGAGCGCCGCCGCCGCGGCGGCGCTTGTCCCTGTCGTGACAATGCTGCATTGCGACGCAACATTGAGTCGATACAATTAAAAATCGAACGATCGTTCTATTTTCGAACCACCCGAGGAACGCCACCATGAGCGCTGAATACCTGGTCCGCGGCGACGTCGCCGTGATCACCCTGAACAATCCTCCTGTCAACGGCCTGGGCTACGAGACCCGCAAGGGCATCGCCGACGCACTGGCCCGGGCGAACGCCGACGCCCAGGTCCTGGCCATCGTCCTCACGGGTGCCGGCAAGGCTTTCTCCGGTGGTGCGGACATCAAGGAGTTCGGCTCGCCCAAGGCCCTGGCCGAGCCCAATCTGCTCAGCGTCATCCTGGCCCTCGAGAACTCGGCCAAGCCCGTGGTGGCGGCCGTGCACAGCGTGGCCATGGGCGGCGGCCTGGAGCTGGCCCTGGGCTGCCACTACCGCGTGGGTGCACCCGGCTGCAAGGTCGCGCTACCCGAGGTCAAGCTCGGCCTGATTCCCGGCGCCGGCGGCACGCAACGCCTGCCGCGCGTGCTCGGCGTGGAAGCCGCGCTCAACATGATCGTCAGCGGCGAGCCTGTGCCGGCCGAGATGCTGGCCCAGGTGCCCGGCCAGAAGCTGTTCGACAAGATGGCCGCCTCGGCCGAGTCCCTGATGGACGAGGCCATGGCGCTGGCGCGCGAGAAGGCCGGCGTAAGGCCGCTGCCCCTGGTGCGCGAGCTGCCCTGCAAGCACCCGCTGGGCGATGCCTACTTCCAGTTCACCCGCAATATGGTGGGTGGCATGAGCAGGAACTTCCCGGCACCGCTCAAGTGCGTGGACGCCGTGGAAGCCGCCACCAAGAAGAAGTTCGATGACGGTCTGGCCTACGAACGCGAGATCTTCATCAACCTGATGTGGACGCCCGAGTGCCGCGCGCTGCGCCACGTCTTCGCGGCCGAGCGCGCTGCCTCCAAGATCCCCGACGTGCCGGAAGACACGCCCAAGCGCGAGATCAAGTCGGTGGCCGTGATCGGCGCCGGCACCATGGGCGGCGGCATCACCATGAACTTCCTGAATGCCGGCATCCCCCTGAAGATGCTGGAGATGAAGCAGGAAGCCTTGGATCGCGGTGTCGCCACCATCCGCAAGAACTACGAAGCCCAGGTCGGCAAGGGCAAGCTCAAGCAGGACAAGTACGAGCAGCGCATGAGCCTGCTCACGACCACGCTGAGCTATGAGGACATCAAGGATGCCGACCTCGTGATCGAGGCTGTGTTCGAGGAGATGGGCGTCAAGGAAGCCGTGTTCAGGAAGCTCGACGAGGTGATGAAAAAGGGCGCCATCCTGGCCTCCAACACCTCCACGCTGGACGTCAACAAGATCGCCTCCTTCACCCAGCGCCCGCAGGATGTGGTGGGCCTGCATTTCTTCAGCCCGGCCAATGTGATGAAGCTGCTCGAAGTGGTGCGCGGCGAGAAGACGGCCAAGGACGTGCTGGCCACGGTCATGGCCATGGCCAAGACCATCAAGAAGACCGCGGTGGTCTCGGGCGTCTGCGACGGCTTCATCGGTAACCGCATGATCGAGCAGTACAGCCGCCAGGCCGGCTTCCTGCTGGAGGAGGGCTGCACACCCGAGCAGGTGGACAAGGCGATCGAGAAGTTCGGCTTCGCCATGGGCCCCTTCCGTATGGGCGACCTGGCCGGCAACGACATCGGCTGGGCCATCCGCAAGCGCCGCTACGTCGAGAAGCCGGGCATGAAGTACAGCAAGACGGCCGACCTGCTGTGCGAGCTGGGACGCTATGGCCAGAAGACCGGTGCCGGCTGGTACGACTACAAGCCGGGCAAGCGCGACGCCATCCCCAGCCAGCTCGTGGTCGACATGATCGAGAAGCACCGCAAGGATCTGGGCATCACCCCGCGCAAGATCAGCGACGAGGAGATCGTGCAGCGCCTGGTCTACGCCCTGGTCAACGAGGCCGCGCACATCCTGGAAGAAGGTATCGCCTCGCGCGCCAGCGACATCGACATGGTCTACCTCACGGGCTACGGCTTCCCGCTGCACCGCGGCGGCCCCATGCAGTACGCCGACACCGTGGGCCTGTTCAATGTGGTGCAGAGCATGCAGCGCTTTGCGCGCAACCCGCTGGACGACGGCCAGTTCTGGCAACCCGCGCCGCTGCTGGCGAGGCTGGTGGCCGAAGGCAAGAGCTTCAACCAGGTGGGCTGAAGCAGGGCAGGGAGAGCGTGATGAGACGCGGCAATCTGTTCCGGCGTGTCCTGCTGGCCCTGGTCGTGCTCGTGATGGGCCTGGCGGTCGTCGTTGGTGGCAAGACGCTGCTGACGCCCTCGCGCCAGGTGCCCGTGCAGGCGATCACGCCGGTGACGGTGGACGCCGCGCAGGTGTCCGCACGGCTGGGGGCCGCCGTACGCTTCAAGACGATTTCCAGCGATACCGATCCCGATCTCAGCAAGACGGAGTTCCAGCAGTTCCATGCCTACCTGGCCCGGACCTTCCCGCGTGTGCATGCGCAGCTCCGGCGCGAGGTGGTGGGTGGACTCTCGCTGCTCTATACCTGGACCGGCAGCGATCCCCAGGCCGCGCCCATCGCACTGATGGCCCATCAGGACGTGGTCCCCATCGCGCCAGGCACCGAGGGCAGGTGGCAGGTGCCGCCTTTTGCCGGCGAGGTGCGCGACGGCTACATCTGGGGCCGCGGCGCCTGGGACAACAAGGGCAACCTGATGTCGCAGATAGAAGCGATCGAGATGCTGCTGGCCACGGGCTTTCAGCCGCGCCAGACGGTCTACCTGATCGCCGGTGCGGACGAGGAGGTGGGCGGGCGCCGGGGCGCCATGGCCATCGCCGCCTTGCTCAAGTCACGCGGTGTTTCGCTGGACTTCGTGCTCGATGAAGGCCTGCTGGTGACCGAAGGAGTGCTGGCCGGCCTGTCTCAGCCCACGGCCCTGATCGGGATCGCCGAGAAGGGCTATGCCAGCTATGTGCTCAGCGTGGACGCCACGCCCGGCCACTCCTCGATGCCGCCCAAGCACAGCGCCATCGGCATGCTCAGCGGCGCACTGGCCAGGCTGGAGGACAAGCAGATGCCTGCGGCCATCCGCGGCGTGGCACTGGACATGTTCGAGACCCTGGCACCCGAGATGCAGGGCGTGAACCGGTTGCTGCTGTCCAACCTCTGGCTGTTCCGGCCGGTGGTGCAGGCCCAGCTGGAAAAGAGCCCGAGCAGCAACGCCATGCTGCGGACCACGACGGCGCTGACCATCGTGCAGGCCGGCAACAAGGAAAACGTGCTGCCCGGCCGGGCGGAGGCCGTGGTGAACTTCCGCCTCTTGCCCGGCGACGATCTGGACGAGGTGCACGATCACGTGCACCATGCGGTGGCCGATGAGCGCGTGAAAGTCGAGCCGCGCGACGCTGACAAGAACAACGAGGCTTCGCCCGTCTCCCCGATCGACAGTCCGTCCTACCGCCAGCTCGCGCGCACCGTGCGCGAGACCTTTCCGGGCGCCATCGTCGCGCCCGGCCTGATGATTGCCGCCACCGACTCGCGCCACTTCACCGGCCTGTCGCGCCACATCTACCGCTTCTCGCCCGTGCGCGCCAGGCCCGAGGATCTGAGCCGCTTCCACGGCACCAACGAACGCATCTCGGTGGCCAACTATGTGGAAGCCATCCAGTTCTACCACCAGCTGCTGCGCAACACCACGCAGCCGGCCGTCCCCCACAACTGAAAGAGAGACCGCATCATGAGCAAAGCCGTCATCGTTTCCACCGCCCGCACACCCCTGGCCAAGAGCTGGAAGGGTGCCTTCAACATGACCCATGGCGCCACCCTGGGTGGCCACGCGGTCAGGCACGCCATCGAGCGCGCCGGCATCGAGGCCGCCGAGGTCGACGACGTGATCATGGGCTGCGCCACGCCCGAGGGCGCCACCGGCTCCAACATCGCGCGCCAGATCGCCCTGGCCGCCGGCTGCCCCGTCACGGTGTCGGGCATGACGATCAACCGCTTCTGTTCCTCAGGCCTGCAGACCATTGCCACCGCGGCCCAGCGCATCATCGCAGGCGAGGGCGAGGTCTATGTGGCCGGCGGTGTGGAGAGCATCTCCTGCGTGCAGAACGAGGCCAACACACATATGCTGCGCGACCCGGCGCTGATGAAGGCCAAGCCCGAGATCTACTGGAACATGCTGCAGACCGCCGAGCAGGTGGCCAAGCGCTACAACATCGGCCGTGACGCCATGGATGAATACGGCGCCGCCAGCCAGCAGAAAGCCTGCGCGGCCCAGGCCGCGGGCCTGTTTAACGCCGAGATCGCGCCCATCACGGTGACTGCCGGCGTGGCCGACAAGACCCTGGGCCTGATCACCCGGCAGGTCACGGTCAGCGCGGACGAAGGTCTGCGCGAGGGCACCACCAAGGAAGGCATCAGCGGCATCCGGCCCGCCATCCCCGGCGGCCTGATCTCGGCCGGCAATGCCAGCCAGTTCTCCGACGGCGCGGGCGCCTGCGTGGTCATGAGCGAGGAGCTTGCAAGCAAGCGTGGCTTCAAGCCCCTGGGCCGTTTCCTCGGCTTCGCCGTGGCCGGCTGCGAACCCGACGAGATGGGCATCGGTCCCGTCTTTGCCGTGCCCAAGGTGCTGAAGAACCTGGGTCTGAAGGTCTCGGACATCGATCTCTGGGAACTCAACGAAGCCTTTGCCGTGCAGGTGCTCTACTGCCGCGACAAGCTGGGCATTCCGGCCGACCGCCTCAACGTCAATGGCGGTGCCATCGCCGTGGGCCATCCGTATGGCGTCAGCGGCCAGCGCCTGACCGGTCACGCCCTGATCGAAGGCAAGCGCCGCGGCGCCAAGCGCGTGGTGGTCACCATGTGCATCGGCGGCGGCATGGGCGCGGCGGGCGTCTTCGAAGTCCTGTAAGCGCGGGGGGAGACAACCATGAGCTACCGGCAGACGTTGGACTTCCTGCTCTACCAGTGGCTCCACGCCGATGCGCTGAAGGAGCGCGAGCGTTTCGCCGACCACAGCCGCGAAACCTTCGACGCGGTGCTCGACACCTGCGAACGCATCGCGCGCGAGAAGTACGCGCCGTTCAACCGCACGGTGGACATCGAGGAGCCACGCTTCGACGGGGAGAAGGTCATCCTGCCCCAGGCTACGCACGAGGCTCAGCGGGCCTATGCGGCCTCGGGCATGCTGAGCGCCGCGCAGGACTACGAGGTGGGTGGCATGCAGCTGCCCTACACCGTGGAGGCGGCGGCCAATTCCTTCTTCGCCATGGCCTCGGTCAGCATCGGCTCCGGCTTGCTGACCGCGGGCAATGCCAACCTGCTGATGGTGCACGGCACGGACCTGCAGAAAGAGGTCTTTGCGAAGAACGAGTTCGCGGGCCGCTTCTCGGGCACCATGTGCCTGTCCGAACCGCAGGCCGGCTCTTCGCTGAGCGACATTGCCACACGTGCCGTGCCTGACGGCGCAGATTTCGGTAACGATCCCCTCGGCCCGCGCTACCGCCTCAAAGGCAACAAGATGTGGATCTCGGCCGGCGAACACGAGCTGACCGAGAACATCATCCATCTGGTACTGGCCAAGATCCCTGGCCCCGACGGCAAGACCATCCCCGGCACGCGGGGTATCTCGCTCTTCATCGTGCCCAAGAAGCTGGTGGACCATGAGGGCCGCCTGACCGGTGAACGCAACGATGTGGCCCTGGCGGGCCTGAACCACAAATGCGGCTGGCGTGGCACGACCAACACCCTGCTGAACTTCGGCGAAGGGAAATACCCCGTGCGGGGCGAGGCCGGCGCTGTGGGTTATCTGGTGGGCCAGCCCGGCCAGGGCCTGCGCTGCATGTTCCACATGATGAACGAGGCGCGCATCGGCATTGGCATGGCCGCCACCATGCTGGGCATGGCGGGTTACCAGGCCAGCCTGGAGTACGCAAAGAACCGCCCCCAGGGTCGTCCGATCGGACCCGATGGCAAGGATGCCGCCAAACCTCAGATCCGCATCATCGAACACGCCGACATCAAGCGCATGTTGCTGGCCCAGAAGTCCTGGTGCGAAGGCTCGCTGGCCCTGCAGCTGTATTGCGCGCGCCTGGTCGACGAGCAGCACACGGGCACGCCCGAGGCCGTCGACGAAGCCCGCCTGCTGCTGGAGGTGCTGACGCCGATTGCCAAGAGCTGGCCCAGCGAATGGTGCCTGGAGGCCAATTCCCTGGCCATCCAGATCCATGGCGGTTACGGCTACACGCGCGACTTCCCGGTGGAACAGTACTGGCGCGACAACCGCCTCAACATGATCCACGAGGGCACGCACGGCATCCAGGCCCTCGACCTGCTGGGCCGCAAGGTGCTGATGGAGGAGGGGCGGGGCCTGCAGCTGCTGGCCGGCCGCATGACGGCCACCATGGTCCGGGCCCAGCAGCAGGCCGGGCTCGCGCCTTATGCCGCGCAGCTGGCCCAGGCGCTGCAGCAGGTTGGCGCCGCCACCCGGGCCGCCTGGTCCACGGGCCAGCCTGGCGAGGCCCTGGCCAACGCCGTGCCGTACATGCAGGCCTTCGGCCACACGGTGCTGGCCTGGATCTGGCTCGACGTGGCGCTGGCCGCACAGGCCGGCGCACCGGACGCCGGCAACCGCGGCCGGCTGCTGTCAGCGCAATATTTCTTCCGATATGAATTGCCGAAAATCGGCGCCTGGCTTAAGGTGGTGGAGTCCCGTGACATGACGTGTGCGGACTTCCCGGAGGAGGCGTTCTGATATGGCAAGCGAACTCAACAAACTGCGCGTCGAGCGGCTGGTCTGGATCCTGGTCTACGGCGGGCTGCTGGCGCTGGTCCTGGGCATGTTCGTCCAGCGCTATGACAGCACCCTGGCCGACGCCCTCCAGATCGGCGGCACCGTCGTCGCCTGTACCGGGGCCCTGCTGATCTGGGTCCGATCCCGCATGAAATGAACTTCACAAGGAAAGCAGAGACATGACCCGTACCATCCAGCAACTCTTCGACCTCAAGGGCAAGACCGCCCTGATCACCGGCGGTTCGCGCGGCCTGGGCCTGCAGCTGGCCCACGCCCTGGGCGAGGCCGGCGCGCGCGTGATGATCAGCGCCCGCAAGGCCGATGAACTGGAAGTGGCGGTGGCCGATCTGCAGGCGGCCGGCATCGATGCGCGCTGGATTGCCGCCGATTGCGCCAGGGAAGAGGACATCCATCGACTGGCATCCGAGACCCTGCAGCGCATGGGCGACATCGACATCCTGGTCAACAACGCCGGTGCCGCCTGGGGCGCCCCGGCCGAGGACCACCCCATCCCGGCCTGGGACAAGGTCATGAACCTCAACATCCGCGGCTACTTCATCCTGAGCCAGGTGGTGGGCAAGCAGAGCATGATCCCGCGCAAGTCGGGCCGCATCATCAACGTGGCCTCGATCGCTGGCCTGGGCGGCAACCCGCCGCAGATGACCACGATTGCCTACAACACCTCCAAGGGCGCGGTGATCAACTTCACGCGCGCACTGGCGGCGGAGTGGGGCAAGTACAGCATCAACGTCAACGCCATCTGCCCGGGTTTCTTCCCCAGCAAGATGACCGCCGGCACGCTGGAGGCCTGGGGCGTGGACGAGCTCAAGAAGCACGCGCCACTGCAGCGCCTGGGCGACGACGAGGACCTCAAGGGCCTGTGCCTGCTCTACGCCTCGGACGCCGGCAAGCACATCACGGGCCAGTGGCTGGCCGTGGACGGCGGCGTGAGCTGCGTCACCGGCGGTTGAGGGCTTAGGATGGCGCTTTTTTGCGCGAGCGAGAACCATGAGCATCCCCTTCGGCGTCCGTGTTCCCTTTGTTGATCACCTGGGCTTCACCCTGGAGCGCTTCGAGGACGGCCAGTCGGAGTTGCACTACGAGGCCCGGCCCGAGCATCTCAACTCCTTCGCCGTCACGCACGGCGGCGCCACCATGACGCTGATGGACGTGACCATGGCCTGCGCCGCGCGCAGCGTGCAACCCGAGATGGGTGTGGTCACCATCGAGATGAAGACCAGCTTCATGCAGGCCGCGCGCGGCAAGCTCAGGGCCCAGGGCCGGCTGATTCACCGCACCGCGACCCTGGCCTTCACCGAGGCCACGGTCTACGACGCCGAGGGCAAGCCCTGCTCGCACGCCACCGGCACCTTCAAGTACGTCAGGCGCCTGCCGACCGGCCCCAAGGACAGCAACGCGCTCAACGTGATTTCCACCGATTAAGGACAGACCATGCCCAGCAACCAACAGATCCTGCTCGACAACCGCCCCGAGGGCGAGGCCAGTGTCAGCAACTTCAAGCTCGTCACCACCCAGACGCCTGCCCTGCAGGATGGCCAGGTGCTGGTACGCCACCATTACCTGAGCCTGGATCCCTATATGCGCGGCCGCATGAACGACAGCAAGAGCTACGCCCAGCCTCAGCCCCTGGGTGAAGTCATGATCGGCGGCACGGTGGGAGAGGTGGTCGAGAGCCGCCATCCCAAGTTCGCCGTCGGCGACAAGGTCGTGGGCATGGGCGGCTGGCAGGAGTACAGCGTGGTCGACGCCAACCAGCCCGGCGCCGTGCGCAAGGTGGACACCACCCATGTGCCGCTGAGCCACTATCTGGGCGCGGTGGGCATGCCCGGCGTGACGGCCTGGTATGGCCTGGTGAAGATCATCGAGCCCAAGGCCGGCGAGACCATGGTGGTCAGTGCGGCCGCGGGCGCCGTGGGCAGCGCCTTTGGCGCCCTGGCCAAGGCACGCGGCTGCCGCGTGGTGGGTATCGCCGGCGGCAAGGACAAGTGCGACTACGTGGTCAAGGAGCTGGGCTTCGATGCCTGCGTGGACTACAAGGAGCACAAGGACGCCATCTCGCTGTCCAAGGCGCTCAAGCAGGCCTGCCCCAACGGCATCGACGGCTATTTCGAGAACGTGGGCGGCATGGTGCTGGACGCCGTGCTGCTGCGCATGAACGCCTTCGGCCGCATCGCGGTCTGCGGCATGATCGCCGGCTACGACGGCCAGCCGCTGCCCCTGGCCAACCCGGCGCTGATCCTGGTCAGCCGCCTCAAGGTGCAGGGCTTCATTGTCAGCGAGCACATGGAGATCTGGCCCGAGGCGCTCAAGGAACTCGGCACCCTGGTCGGCACCGGCAAGCTGCGCCCGCGCGAGAGCGTGGCCCAGGGCATTGCCGCTGCCCCCGAGGCCTTCCTGGGCCTGCTCAAGGGCAAGAACTTCGGCAAGCAGCTCGTCAAGCTCATTTGACCGTCTGCGGCGCGGCGCCAGGAGGACCCCATGAACGTCACCCATGAGGTCTTCAACCAGCCCGCGCCGCTGGTCGACTACAACCTGTACGAGACCAACCGTCCGCTGCAGGACGCGCTGCGCTTCAACGCGCCGCAGCTTGACACCGCGGCGCTGCGCCGCCTGGGTGCAGCCGTGGGCACGGCCGGGATGCAAAACCACGCACGGCTGGCCAATGTGCACGCGCCGCAGCTGCACAGCCACGACCGCCAGGGTCGGCGCATCGACCAGGTCGAATTCCACCCGAGCTACCACCTGCTCATGAGCGCCGCCATCGGCGCAGGATTGCACGGCACGCCGTGGGCCGGCGAGGGCGTCTCGCCTCATGTGCAGCGTGCCGCGGGCTTCATGCTCTTCACCGAGCTCGAGCCCTCCATGCTGTGCCCGATCTCCATGAGCTATGCGGCCACGCCGGCCCTGCGCCGCAACGCGGCTGTCCATGCCGACTGGGGACCGAAGCTCACGAGCCGCGACTACGACCCCGTGCTCAAGCCTGTGGCACAGAAGACCGGCGTGACCATGGGCATGGGCATGACGGAAAAGCAGGGCGGTTCCGACGTGCGGGCCAACACCACGCAGGCTGTCGCCGACGGCAGCGACGCCTGGGGCGCGCGCTACCGCCTCACGGGCCACAAGTGGTTCTTCTCAGCGCCTATGTGCGACGCCTTCCTCGTGCTGGCCCAGGCGCCGGCCGGGCTGAGCTGCTTCTTCCTGCCGCGCGTGCTCCCTGACGGCACGCTCAACGCGCTCTACATCCAGCGCCTCAAGGACAAGCTGGGCAACAAGGCCAATGCGAGCTCCGAGGTGGAGTTCGTGCAGGCCGCGGCCTGGCTGGTGGGAGAGGAGGGGCGCGGCGTGCCGCAGATCCTCGAGATGGGCACCATGACCCGGCTCGATTGCGCCCTGGGAACGAGCGGTCTGATGCGCCAGGCCCTGGCGCTGGCGCTCAACCACACCCGCCAGCGCATGGCTTTCGGCAAGCCCCTGATCGAGCAGGAGCTCATGCGCAATGTGCTGGCCGATCTGGCGCTGGAAAGCGAGGCGGCCACGGCCCTGGCCATCCGCGTGGCACGCGCCTTCGACCAGCCGGGCGATGCGCACGAGCAGCTCATGGCGCGCCTGCTCATACCCGTGGCCAAGTTCTGGATCTGCAAGCGCGGTGCGGCGTTTGCGCAGGAGGCCATGGAATGCCTGGGCGGCAACGGTTATGTGGAAGAGGGCGGCGAGGGCGTGATGGCGCGCATCTATCGCGAGATGCCCGTGAATTCCATCTGGGAAGGCGCGGGCAACATCATGGCGCTCGATCTGCTGCGTGCGCTGCGCAAGGGGGACGTGGCGGGTGCCCTGGCCCATGAACTGGAACCGGCCCGTGGCCAGCATGTGGCGCTGGACCGTCTCGCGCGCAGCCTGCCGCTGCGCGTGGAGGCCATGGCCAGCGAGACCGAGGCGCGCCGCCTGGCGCAGGACGTGGCCCTGGCCGTGCAGGCTGCGCTGCTGGCGCAGACGGTGCCGCCCGCGGTGTTCGCCGCTTTCTGTGATTCACGCCTGGGCGGAGATTGGGGCCAGACCTACGGCAGCCTGGGCCGTGGCTGCGACTTCGCCGCCATCCTGGCGCGCGCCTTGCCGAACTGAACAACACAACGGAGACAGAAACGATGATCAAGGATTTCAAGGGCAAGACCGCCGTGCTGACCGGTGCCGGCTCGGGCTTCGGCCTGGAGGTGGCTCGCATCGGCGCCCGGCTGGGCATGAACCTCGTGCTGGCGGACGTGCAGCAGGATGCACTCGACAGGGCGGCCGTCGAGCTCAAGGCCGCCGGTGCCGAGGTGCTGGCCCAGCAGCTGGACGTGTCGGACGCGGCCCAGATGGAGCATCTGGCGCAGCGCGTGCGTGAGCGTTTCGGCGCCCCGCATCTGGTCTTCAACAATGCCGGTGTGGGCTCGGGCGGTCTGGTCTGGGAAAGCACGGTGCAGGACTGGCGCTGGGTGCTGGGCGTCAACCTCTGGGGCGTGATCCACGGCGTGCGCCTGTTCACCCCCATGATGCTGGAAGCCGCGCAGCAAGATCCCGCCTGGCGCGGCCACATCGTCAACACAGCCAGCATGGCCGGCCTGCTCAACCCGCCGAACATGGGCGTCTACAACGTCAGCAAGCATGCGGTGGTCTCGCTCAGCGAGACGCTGTACCAGGATCTTTCGCTGGTGACGGAGCAGGTGGGCGCCTCTGTGCTCTGCCCCTATTTCGTGCCCACAGGCATCCAGCACAGCGAGCGTAACCGCCCGGGCGAACTGGCCGCGGCCAGGCCCACGCGCAGCCAGCTCATCGGCCAGGCCATGACCGACAAGGCGGTGAGCTCGGGCAAGGTGACGGCGGCCCAGGTGGCCCAGCTGGTCTTCGATGCGGTGGCCGCCGGGCAGTTCTACATCTACAGCCACCCCAAGGCCATCGCCTCGGTGCAGACCCGGCTGGAGGACGTGATGCTGGCGCGCAACCCCACCGATCCTTTTGCCCACAAGCCCGAACTGGGCCAGGAACTGCGCAAGGCCTTGCGCGCCGCCGGCTGAGGCTGGCGCCTCAGTGGATCTTGGGCGGGGCGGGCTTGTCGCCGTCCATCAGCAGGTCGAGCTGGGCCAGCGGATTGTTCTGGCGGTCCAGCGCATCCACGAACTGCATGAGTTCGACGTCCTTGATGAAGCCAGCGGCCGAGGGCACCTCCAGCAGCTTCTCCGGCGCCATGGGGCGGGCCACGGCATAGCCCTGCACATAGTCCACCCCGATCTCTGCCAGAGCCTGGACCGTGGCCGAGTCTTCGGCCCACTCGGCGATGGTCTTCATGCCCAGGTTACGCGCCAGGTTGACGATGGCCTCGACGATGGAGACGTTGGCCGGGTGCTGGTTCATGTTGACCACGAAGCTGCCGTCGATCTTGAGCAGGTCCGCCGGCAGCTCCTTGAGGTAGGAGAAGGAGGTGTAGCCGGCGCCGAAATCGTCCAGCGCAACGCGCGCACCGTAGCCGCGCACCTTGTCGATGAAGCGGCGCGTATTCTTGAGATCGTGCAGGGCCACGCTCTCGGTGATCTCGATGGTCAGGAAGCTCGAGACATGGCTGTTGCGCCGCAGGATGCCGAAGACCTCCTGCATGAACTCCTCGTCGTTGAGCGAGGCGCCGCTGAGGTTGATGCAGACGAACTGGGTGCGCTGCAGCTTGTCGCGGTGCTGGTCCAGCCAGGCCAGGGTAGTGGTCAGCACCCAGTGGTCGATGCGGCTCATGCGTCCGCTGTCCTCGGCAGCCGCGATCACCCGGTTCACCGGCAGCAGCTCACCGGCCGCGTCGCGCATGCGCAGCAGCACCTCGAAGTTGAGCGCATCGCTCGGACGCGTGAGCGACATGATGGGCTGCATCTCCAGGTAGAGCCCCTCGATGCTGTCGCTGGCCGAGAGTTCGCCGATCAGGCGCAGCTCGGCCTGGTGTTCCTTGAAGGCGGGTGAGCCCTGCTCGTAGACCACGAGGCCGCGGTGCTGGCCGCTCTTGGCCTCGCGGCAGGCGCGGTCGGACGTGGACAGCACCTCCTTGAACTGGGTGCCCGGGCTGACCTCGATCAGGCCGATGGAACCACGCACATAGAAAGCCTTCTCGCCGACACGGAAGGGCTTCTCGTCGATGTTCTCGATGATGCCACGCGCGATCACCGTGGCCAGCGGCATGCGTGTGTCAGGCAGCAGGATGACGAATTCGTCGCCGCCGACCCGGCCCAGCTTCATGTGGGCTGCCAGCAGCACGTTGACCCGGTGGCAGACCTGGCGCAGCACCTCGTCGCCCGCGTTGTGGCCGTAGAGGTCGTTGATGAGCTTGAAGCGGTCCAGGTCCAGGTAGGCCAGGGCCAGGGGATGGGCCTCATCCACATTGGCCACGGCCTCGTAGAACGCCTTCTCCACGCCGCGGCGGTTCAATACCTTGGTCAGCGCGTCGTTGTCGGCCAGGAAGTTGAGTTCCTCGGCCGCCATGGACTTCTCGGTGACGTCCTGCAGTGAACCCTCGATCTTGTCGCCGGAGAGCGCGGCCTTGACCAGGTAGCGCCGCGGTGCCTCGTAGCCCGTGATGTCCATCTGGCTTCGGATCTCGAGTTCACCGTCCTGCCGGTTCTGCACCAGGTCCAGCAGCTGATGCCAGATGTCGGCCCCGAAGTACTGCTGCCAGGTGTTGTGCTCGCTCTTGAAGGCACGCGGCCCGAGCATGCGCCGTAGCGCCGGGTTGATGCTGGTGAAACGTCCCTGCAGATCCAGCGTGAACATGCCGATGGGCACGGTGTCGTAGGTGTGCTGGAGCTTCGATTGCGCGGTGAGACGGGCCTCGTGTTCTTGGCGTATCTGGGCCGCGATGGCCAGCGATGCGAGCAGACCGGCTGCCAGCGCTGCCGTCACGCTGTTGAAGACACTGATCAACCCCGTCAGTCCATAAGCGGCGAGCAGAATCTCCGAGATCCCCGAGAGGAAGGTGACCGTGAGCGACAGGGCGTACCAGATCGCCACATTGGAGCGCGTCTTGACAATGATCGCGATGAGGCTGAGCGTCATCAGAATCAGACCAGGACCGGCGATGAACCAGACGGTAGGAATGAACTGGCTTCTGGGGAGGATGAAGGCGAGCGCCAGGAGTGGCAGACACAGCCAGTGCGTCAGCTTGATCGGGAAATCAAAAATCGTCTGGGCCAGCTCGGAGCGAAACAGAATGCGATAAAGGCTCAAGGTGGCCATCGCATAACACGCCATGGTGACGGATCGCCCCAGAGGTAACCAGCCCGGCGGGATGGTCTGACCGAGCCATTGGGCGTCCCAGCCGCCGGATGTCGCACCGACCCGCAGTCCCAAAAGCAGCCAGATGCCAAAAATCAGGTAAAGCTTCTGACGGTTGATCAGGGCCGTGATCAGAACGAAAAGCGCCAGAACGACGAGTCCACCATCCAGCATCCCGGAGAGTCGGTGAAATTCCTCCGAAGAGGCCTCCAGTTGCTCCAAGGACCATAACACCGCGGTAAGCCGGGCCGGTCCGACAAAACGGGCCTGACAAACAACTTGCTGGATTTCGTTACCCAGAGTGAGCTGGTATCCAGACTTGACAGCCCGGACTTGCCCTTCAAACTGCCTTTGGGAAAAACTGCCCAACGGCGATCGCTTGTCGGCATCCCAACAGGTGAGCGCCATCATGTGCCGCGATGGAAATTCGATGACACGCTCGGGAAGACGATGCTCCTTGAGGTCCAGACTGAACCAGACCGGTCTTTCAGACAGCTTGGTCTCGAATTGAGAGATGAGGGGCTTACCCGCCAGCTGCTGAAGTGCATCCTCGAGCGCAAGCGGTGCAGTGGAGGTCTTTTGCTCCATCAGGACCCGCAGCCCCAGCTGCTGGTCTGAATGGGATTCGTAGTGGGCGTCCCAGAGCGTCAGGGCCGCGAGGGAAACGATACCGATTGCGATCGGTATGACATAGATCGACAGCACGGAGAGGATCCGCTCTGCGATCGATTCAACGAACTCCCGGAGGTATATCCAGTAACGCCTCAAGGCTGCTTCCCGTAGTTGCGCAATCGCCGCCCTGCGACGAATTGCGGAAGTCTATCCTGAAGCAGCGCTCAGGGATACAAAAACAGTGCCGGACTCCGCTCAGGGGTCCGGCACTGTTGTGTATGGAGCGCAAATCGGCGACCGGGCTGCACACGCAGCGCGGCGCAAATGCAGCCTGCTCGCCGCTATTGCAGTCGGGCCTCTTCTTCGGCCTGGGCTTTCAGTGCATGGCCGATGGCCATAGGAGGGCGCAGCTCGTTGACCACGTCGATATCTGGATGGTAAGTGTTGCAGAAGAACGCCAGCAAGGGATGCTGGGCCTCGGTCCAGCGCGTTTTACCGGATGCGATCTCAAAGCACATCAGCCGGTGTGGCACATTGTTCATATGGGGCAGGGGAACAAACCCCGCCTCGGGGAAAATGTCCTCGAACATCAGAGCCGCATATTGGCGATCAAGAGGTGTACGCGCTGCGACAACGGCCCAATCGATATCGTTGGCTTCGCAGTACTGGAAGCTGGCCTTGATCAGTACCGTTTTCACCAGGCGACCAGCCATGCCCTGGGCCACGCCCAGTCGACTGACGTGGGCCATGGTCTTGCCCTGCAGCCAATGGGGCAGCCGGACGGCCTGCTCCAGCGCAATCGGCTGGTAGCGATTGGTCTGCAATCGGATGGTGCCGATGGGAGAACCGTCTAGCTTGGACTCAGCCAGCAGCACGGCCGAAGCCCGGTCTCGGTCCAGGGCCTCGGGCTCCTTAAGCGTTTCGGCGACCGTGGGCATGTGGCGAGCGTAAGCTGCGTGACGTATTTCCACCGCCTTGCGCAGGTCCTGCTCGTTGGACACCAGCCTCACCGTAAAAGGAAGACGCTCTTCCTGCACGTCGTGCAGATAAGCGCTGGTGGGGATGGTTGGCTGAAAGGCCGGGCGCGCGAAGCGGCTCGGCATGGGCACGCTTTGAAGACTCATGTTTGCACCTGTAGTGGACGATATGAACAACAGGCCGGCCATGAGCCTGCCCCCCAACTCTCAGGCACGATACTGAGCGCAAGCGTTAAAAACTTGAGTTGGAATTTGCCTGATCCTGCTGTAGGAATTTGTCTGACAGGCGTCCGGTCGGGCTGTGGCACACTCGCGGGCTTTGTTCCCATGCGCCGGCGTCCGGTCCGGCGGCATTCAGACAGTCATGCAGAAAATCATCGCGCAGATCGCGCAGGAAATCGGGGTCAGAACACAACAGGTCGAGGCCGCCGTGGCCTTGCTGGACGGAGGGGCCACCGTCCCCTTCATCGCCCGCTATCGCAAGGAAGTCACGGGCGGGCTGGACGACACCCAGTTGCGCGAACTGGAAGTGCGCCTGGCCTACCTGCGGGAACTGGAGGAGCGGCGCGCTGCCATCCTCAAGAGCATCGAGGAGCAGGGCAAGCTCACGCCCCAGCTCCACGCGGCGATTGCCGCTGCGCCGACCAAGCAGGAGCTCGAAGACCTCTACCTGCCTTACAAGCCCAAGCGCCGCACCAAGGGTCAGATCGCACGCGAAGCTGGCATTGAGCCCCTGGCCGACAAGCTGTTTGCCGACCCCACGCTGGACCCGGCTGCCGAGGCCCAGGCCTTCGTGCTGAAAGACAAGACCGAGGCCGGTGACGATTTCACGACCGTGGCGGCGGTGCTCGACGGCGTGCGCGACATCCTGTCCGAGCGCTGGGCCGAGGACGCGGCCCTGGTGCAGTCCCTGCGCGAATGGCTCTGGCAGGAAGGCCTGTTTCAGAGCAAGCTGGCCGCGGGCAAGGACGAGAACAACGTGGACGTGGCCAAGTTCCGCGACTATTTCGACTACGACGAGCCCATCGGCCGCGTGCCTTCGCACCGGGCCCTGGCCGTTTTCCGCGGCCGTACGCTGGAAATTCTGGACGCCAAGCTGGTGCTGCCGGTCGAGCCCGAACCGGGCAAACCCTCGATCGCCGAGGGCAAGATCGCGCTGCACCTGGGCTGGAGTCACCAGGGCAGGCCAGCCGACGACCTGTTGCGCAAATGCGTGGCCTGGACCTGGCGCGTCAAGCTCAGCCTGTCCACCGAACGTGACCTCTTCGCCCGCCTGCGTGAAGAGGCCGAGAAGGTGGCCATCAAGGTTTTTGCCGACAACCTGCGCGACCTGTTGCTGGCCGCACCGGCCGGCCCGCGGGTGGTTATGGGCCTGGACCCGGGCATCCGTACGGGCGTGAAGGTGGCCGTGGTCGACGCCACGGGCAAGCTGGTCGACACGGCCACGGTCTACCCGCACGAGCCCAAACGCGACTGGGAGGGTTCCCTGCACACCCTGGCGCGCCTGGTCGAAAAGCACGGCGTGAACCTGATCGCCATCGGCAACGGCACGGCCAGCCGCGAGACCGACAAGCTGGCGGCCGACCTGATCAAGCTGGCCGCCAAGGTGGACAAGCAGATCGAGAAGGTGGTGGTCAGCGAGGCTGGCGCCTCGGTCTATTCCGCCAGCGAATTTGCGTCCCAGGAAATGCCCGACGTGGACGTGAGCCTGCGCGGTGCGGCCAGCATCGCGCGCCGCCTGCAGGACCCGCTGGCCGAGCTGGTCAAGATCGATCCCAAGTCCATCGGCGTGGGCCAGTACCAGCACGATGTGAACCAGAGCGAGCTTGCCCGCATGCTGGAAGCGGTGGTCGAGGACTGTGTGAACTCCGTGGGCGTGGATCTCAACACGGCCAGCGTGCCGCTGCTGTCACGCGTCTCCGGGCTGTCCTCGTCGGTCGCCAAGGCTGTGGTGCGCTGGCGCGAGGCCAACGGTGCTTTCCGCAACCGCCAGGACCTGCTCAAGGTCACGGGCCTGGGTGCCAAGACCTTCGAGCAGAGCGCCGGCTTCCTGCGCATCCGTGGCGGCGACAACCCGCTGGACATGACGGGCGTGCACCCGGAGACCTACCCCGTGGTCGAGCAGATCATGCAGAAGACCGGCAAGCCTGTGGCCGAGCTCATGGGCCGTGCCGAGATGCTCAAGACCCTCAAGCCCGAGCTGTTTGCCAACGAGACTTTCGGTGTCATCACCGTCAAGGACATCCTGGGTGAGCTCGAGAAGCCCGGCCGCGACCCGCGCCCCGACTTCAAGGTGGCACGCTTCAACGAGGGCGTGGACGATATCAAGGACCTGCAGGAAGGTATGGTGCTCGAAGGCACGGTGAGCAACGTGGCCCAGTTCGGTGCCTTCGTGGACCTGGGCGTGCACCAGGACGGCCTGGTCCATGTGAGCCAGCTCTCCAACAAGTTCGTCAACGACGCGCGTGAGGTCGTTAAGACCGGCGACATCGTCAAGGTCAAGGTGCTGGAAGTGGATGTGGCGCGCAAGCGCATCAGCCTGACCATGAAGCTCGACGCCGCACCCGGCCGCCGCGATGTACCGCGTGAAAACCGCTACGAAGGGGCAGGGCGGGGTCAGCAGCCACGTCGCACCAACGACCCGGCGCCGCAGTCCGCCATGGCGTCGGCCTTTGCCAAGCTCAAGCGTTGATATGTGCTGTTCCGGGGTCACCCAGGCGACCCCGGAGCGGTTCCCGCTCGACGCCGGTCCGGGCCGCGCGACATAATGCTGGCATGAGTCCGTCTGCACACCGGAGCCGCCCGACATGGAGCTGAATGCCCTGCTGGCCTCGCCCATCGTGCTGCCCAGTATTCCCCGGGTGGTCGCACTGCTGCTCAGCGAACTCGACCGCGAGGTGCCGGACCTCAAGAACATCACGCAGCTGATCAGCACCGATCCGGCCTTGACCACGCGCGTACTGCAGACGGCCAACACGCCGATGTTCAAGCTCTCGGGCAAGGTCCACAGCGCCGCCGAGGCGCTGGCACTGCTGGATCTCGCGCATATCCGGCAGATGGCGGCTGACGCCGCTTCGGCCGCCTCACTCAAGGGCATTCCGGGCGTCAACCTGCCCCAGTTCTGGGCCTACAGCCTTAACGTTGCCAAGCTGTCGCGCTCACTGGCCGGCGTGACGCGGCAGAACCAGGGGGCAGCCTTCACCTGCGGCCTGATCCACGCCATCGGTGAACTTGTGATGCACGCCGGCATGCCGGCCGAGATGGCGGCACTCAACAAGGAGCTCGGCCCCCTGGAGCTCAGGCGCGCCAAGGCCGAGATGCAGCGCTTCGGCTACAACTACGCCCATGTGGGCGGGGCCTATGCGCGCCAGTGGCGCTTTCCCCAGTCGATTGTCGATGCCCTGGAACACCAGTACGCGCCGTTCTCCAACAACGTCTACGAGCCGCTGGCCGGCGTGATTCACCTGGCCACCTGGCGAGCCCGGGCCCGGGAAGCCAAGCTCAACGACAAGGCCCTGGCCGTGACCTTTCCCGGCGAGGTCGGCGAGGTGCTGGACCTGGACATCGACATGGTGCTGCAGCAGGACCCTTTCGACTGGTCAGCCCACACCTGATTTTGCAGTCTTCCCTTTTCCCGCATGCAAGCATTGAGTCTGTACGCCGGGCCCGCGGCCCGCGAGCACATCCTCCGCCACGGCCTGTCCCCCGAGCACATCCGCACCATCCCGGCTGCGGCCGGTGGGCCCAAGGGGCTCATCCTCGGGGCTGTGGACCGTTTTGTCTTTGGCGAATGGCTGCCGCGGTCACAGCAGCCCATTGACCTGGTCGGCGCCTCGATCGGCGCCTGGCGCATGGCCACGGCCTGCCTGGACCAGCCCGTGGCGGCCTTCGAGCGCCTGGAGCACGACTACATCCACCAGCACTACGAACTGCGGCCCGGACAGAAGCTGCCTCCGGCACGCCTGGTCAGCGAGGAGTTCGCGCGCAATCTGCGCCTGTTCTATGGTGGCCGCGTGCCCGAGGTGCTGCAGCACCCGCGCTACCGCCTGCACATCGTCACTTCCCGTGGCCGCCATGTGCTGGGCCGCGAACACGGCCTGCGCACGCCGCTGGGCTATCTGGGCGCCTTCCTGAGCAACAGCGTGCGCCGCCGTGCCATGGGCGCCTGGCTGGAGCGCGTCGTGTTTTCCACCGCCGGCGGGGCAGGGGAACGCTGTGTCCCCTTGCCCTTTGCCACAGGTGACTACCGCACCCGCCAGCTCACGCTGGACGAAGCGAATTTCTACCCGGCGCTGCAGGCCAGCTGCTCCATCCCCTTTGTGCTGCAGGCCGTGCACGACATCCCGGGCGCACCGCCCGGCGCCTACTGGGACGGCGGCATCACGGATTACCACCTGCACCTGAACTACGCCGCCGCCCCCGATGCCACACAGCGGCCAGGCCTGGTGCTCTATCCGCACTTCCAGCGCGCCGTGGTGCCGGGCTGGCTGGACAAGGCGCTCAAGTGGCGGCACCGCGCCACGCACTTTCTGGACAATATGCTGCTGCTGGCGCCGAACCCGGAGTGGATCCAGACCCTGCCCCATGGCAAGCTGCCCGACCGCCAGGACTTCACGCATTACGGCAACGACCTGGCTGCGCGCGTGCAGACCTGGACCCGCGCGGTGCGCATGAGCGAGCAGCTGGCCGAGGAGTTTGCAGCCTGGCTGGAGCGGCCCGATCCGGCGCGGCTGCAGCCCCTTTGATAGCCGAGACACAAGGAGACCGTATGCATCGACTGCTTACCCTGATCGTCACGCTGACCTTGCTGTCGGGCTGCAGCCCCGAGGTCGGCAGCCAGGCCTGGTGCGATCAGCTCAAGGACAAGCCCAAGGGCGACTGGACAGCCAACGAGGCCACCGACTACGCCAAGCACTGCCTGTTCAAGTAGCCCCTCTCACATGGCCTGTTCCAGCATGGCAAGGTAGTCCTCCGTGCTCGCGATGCGCGGGTTGGTCTTGTGGCAGTGGTCGGCCAGGGCGCCGGTGATGACCTGATCGAACTGGCTTTCGCTCACCCCCATGGCCCGCAGGCCCGTGGGCAGGCCCAGGCGGGCATTCATGTCCCGGATCGCTTCACCGA
Organism: Burkholderiaceae bacterium; assembly: GCA_019745555.1. GTDB lineage: Bacteria > Pseudomonadota > Gammaproteobacteria > Burkholderiales > Burkholderiaceae_C > Hylemonella. The sequence continues at coordinate 66,287 of JAIESX010000034.1, forward strand.
TGTCGCCCGCGCTGTCCAGGTTCATGGCCTGCGCCATGCGCAACAGCCGCGCCTCCTTCTGCACCGACTCCGCCCCGGCATTAAAGGCCACCACGGCCGGCAGGAACATGGCGTTGAGCGTGCCGTGATGCAGGCGCGGGTCCACGCCGCCCAGGCTGTGGCTCAGCGAATGCACGCAGCCCAGCCCCTTCTGGAAGGCCATGGCGCCCTGCATGGAGGCGCTCATGAGGTTGAGCCGTGCCTCGCGGTCGGAGCCATCCTTGGTGGCGCGTTCGATATGGGCCCAGGCACGTTGCAGCCCGTCGAGCGCGATGCCGTCGGCCGGCGGGTTGAAGGCCGGGGCCATGAAGGTCTCCATGCAGTGCGCGATGGCGTCCATGCCGGTCGCCGCGGTGAGCTTCGGGGGCAGGCCCAACGTGAGCTCGGGGTCGCAGATCGCCGTTCTTGGCACCAGGTGCCAGGAATGGAAGCCCAGCTTGCGGCCATCGTTCACGATGAGGATGGCGCCGCGCGCCACCTCGCTGCCCGTGCCCGCCGTGGTGGGCACCGCGATCAGCGGTGCCACACGCTCGGTGATTTTCGGTGAGCCGCCTTCGATGGTGGCGTAGGTCTTGAGCGGGCCCTCGTGTGTGGCCGCAATGGCCACCCCCTTGGCGCAGTCGATCGCGCTGCCGCCGCCCACGGCGATGAGGCCGTCGCAGCGCTGCGCCCTGTAGATCTCGGCCGCGGCGTGCACCGCGGCCTCGGTGGGATTGGATGGCGTCTGGTCGAACACGGCCACGGGCAGGCCGGGCAGGGCGTCCATTGCCTTCTGCAGCAGGCCGGCTGCCTTGACGCCGGCATCTGTGACGATCAGCGGGCGGCTGATGCCGATGCGTTCGCATTCGGCCTTGAGCAGTTGGATGGCGCCAAAGTCGAACTGGACCTGGGTGACGTAGTAGATGAGGGCCATGGTGCGCAGTCTCCGCAGTGTAGGATTTGTGTCTCTGTCTTCTCTTTATAGCAAGCAAACGCGCGCGCATGAGTCACCAACGCAACCCCCGGTCCCTGCTGACCCCGGCCATGCACCAGCTGCTGGACCGCATGGCGCGTACCCGCCAGCTGCCCCTGCACGCGTTGACGCCGCAACAGGCACGCCAGGTCTATGAAATGGGCTCGGGCATGCTGGACATTCCGGGCCACAAGCTCGCACGGGTGGAGGAGCTGTCGATCCCCACGCGGGACGGCGCGGTCGTCGCCGCCCGGCTCTACGCCCCGGCGCAGGAACGCCTGCCGGTGCTGCTGTATTTCCACGGCGGCGGCTTCACCATTGGCAGCGTCGCCACGCACGACGCACTGTGCCGCCATCTGAGCCATCTGTCCCACTGCGCCGTGGTCTCGGTGGACTATCGGCTGGCCCCCGAGCACAAATTCCCGACCGCTGCGAACGATGCCTGGGACGCGCTGCAGTGGCTAGTGCGCGAGGCCCGTGCTCTGGGCCTGGACGGCACACGCATCGCCGTGGGCGGCGACAGCGCCGGTGGCACCCTGGCCATCGTCTGCGCCATCGAAGCCCGTGACGCCGATCTGCCGCTGGCCCTGCAACTGCTGTTCTATCCCGGCTGCGCTGCACACCAGGACACGCCTTCGCACAAGACCTTTGCCGAAGGCTTCGTGATCGGCGAAGAGCAGATCAGCTACTTCTTCAACCACTACGTCAACAGCCCGGCCGACCGTGCCGAATGGCGCTTCGCCCCCTTGCTGGCGCCGGACGTGGAGGGCGTGGCACCGGCCTGGATCGGTCTGGCCGAGTGCGACCCGCTGGTCGACGAGGGCGTGCTCTACGCCGACAAGCTGCGTGCCGCCGGCGTTGTGGTGGATCTGGAGATCTACCGCGGCGTGGTCCACGAATTCATCAAGATGGGCCGCGCCATCCCCGAAGCCCTGCAGGCCCATGCCGACGCGGCCCGCGCCCTGAAACACGCCTTCCAGACCCCATGAGCTCCACCGCCCCGACCCGTGCCGACTTCCGCTACTTCCACCGCCTGCGCGTGCGCTGGGCCGAGGTGGACATGCAGAAGATCGTCTTCAACGCCCACTACCTGATGTATTTCGACACGGCCATCAGCGACTACTGGCGCGCGCTGGCCCTGCCGTATGTCGAAGCCATGGAGCATCTGGGCGGCGATCTCTACGTCAAGAAGGCCACGCTCGAGTACCACGCCTCGGCGCGTTACGACGACATGCTGGACATCGGCATGAAGTGCGAGCGCATCGGCAACTCCTCGCTGTTGTTTCGCGGCGGCATCTTCCGCGGCGACGCGCTGCTGATCAGCTGCGAGCTGATCTATGTCTACGCCGACCCCGCCACCCAGACCTCCAAGCCCGTACCGCAGGTCCTGCGTGACACACTGCTGGGCTTTGAGGCCGGCGAGCCCATGGTCGACCTGCGCGTGGGCAGCTGGGCCGAGCTTGGTGCCGCAGCCGGCCAGGTCCGCACCGAGGTCTTCGTGCAGGAGCAGCAGATTCCCCAGGATCTCGAATGGGATGAGGAGGACGCCACCGCCGTGCACGCCCTGGCCAGCAACCGCCTGGGCATGCCCCTGGCCACGGGTCGCCTGCTGCAGCACGCGCCGGGTGTGGCCCGCATCGGCCGCATGGCGGTCAGCCGCACCCTGCGCGGCAGCGGCCTGGGTCGTGACATCCTGCTGGCCCTGATGCAGGCGGCACGCGAGCGCGGCGACACCGAGGTGCTGCTGCACGCCCAGCGCAGCGCCGAGGGCTTCTACCGCCGCCTCGGCTTCGAAGGGCAGGGCGAACCGTATGAGGAAGCCGGCATCCCGCACCTGACCATGCGTCGCGCCCTGAACGGGCCCCGCGCATGAGCGCCGCCGTCTCCGCGACACGCTTCCAGCTCGACGATCGCGTGGTCGCCGTGCTGGCCGCCATGATGTTGCTGGTGCCGGCCCTGGGCGTACCCAGCGAACTCGTGCTTCAGGACACGCTCAAGTCCGCACTGGTCGCCTTCGGCGCGCTCATCGCGGCGCTGCTGCTGTGCCGCGCCCGCTTGCGCGAACCCGCGGGGCTGGCCTGGCATCCCGCGCTGTGGCTGCCCCTGCTGCTGTTGGCCTGGGCCCTGGGCAGCATGGCCTGGTCGCACAGCTACCTCGCCGGTGTGGAGGCCATACGCTGGGCGCTGTTTGCCCTGCTGGTCTGGCTGGGCCTCAACGTGCTGACGCTGCAGCGCCTGCCCCTGCTGGCCACGGGCCTGCACTGGGGCGCGGTGCTGGCCTCGCTCTGGGTGGCGCTGCAGTTCTGGCTGGACCTGCGCTGGTTCCCGCAGCTGCCGCCGCCAGCGTCCACCTTCCTGAACCGCAACTTCTACGCCGAGTACGTGCTGAGCACGCTGCCGTTCTCGGTGCTGCTCGCGGTCCAGGCGCAGGGACGGGCGCAGATCGCGCTGCGGGTGGCCAGCACGGCCTTCAATCTTCTGGCCCTGCTGATGACCGGTACCCGCTCAGCCCTGCTGGCACTGCTCGTCTTGTTGCCCGTGCTGCTCTACATGCTCTGGCGCTATCGCAGCCGGTTTGCGTGGGTGCAGTGGCCGCGTGCCGACCGCATCCTGGCGATGCTCATCCTGATCGGCACACTGATGGGCCTGGGTCAGGTGCCGACGGGCAATGCCTACCTGGCCCGCGAGGGTCTGGGCCAGACGGCGCTGGAACGTGCCTTCATCCGAGGTCAATCCTTGGGCACCAGCAGCGAGTACACGGTGGGTTCGTCCAGCGTACGCCTGCAGATGTGGCTGGCGACGTCGCGTCTGATCGCCGACCGGCCCTTGGCGGGCGTGGGAGCGGGGGCCTGGGAAGTCGAGATACCGCGCTACCAGGCTGCGGGCACCCAGATCGAAACGGATTACTACGCCCACAACGAGTACCTGCAGCTGCTGGCCGAGTACGGGCTGGCGGGCTGGGTGTTTGCGCTCGGACTGGCCTTCTGGCTCTTGCGCGCGGCTGAGCGTACGTGGCGGGAAACGCCAGGTGTGGGCGACGCCATGGAATGGCCCTGGCGGGCCACCTTGCTGGCCAGCCTGCTGGGGCTGTTCATCGTCAGCGGAGCCGGCTTCCCCTGGCGCCTCGCGGGTGCAGGTGCCCTGTTTGCGCTGACTCTGGGCGCACTCGCGGCCTCCGAGCAACGCCTGCATGAGCCCAGACCTGCACGCATTACCCAGGTCGGCCGCCTGCGACTGGTGCAGTCCGGCCTGGCCCTGGCCCTGCTTGCGGCCATCGGCCTGAGCGCCTGGGCTGTCGCCGCAGAAAGCCGGCTGGTGCGTGCGGCCCAGCTGGCCTACAGCATCAGTCGATCGGGCGCGCCGAACGAACCGGCGGCCCTGACCCGGCGCGAGGAGATGCTGCGTCTGGTGCGTGAGGGCGTGGCCCTGCATCCGCATTACCGCAAGATCACGCCGCTGGTTGCCGACGAACTCGCGGCCTGGGGCGACTGGGAGAACGCGCGCTGGATCTGGGCTTCGGTGCTGGAGTCCCGCCCGCACATCGTCGCCTTGCTGAGCAATCTCGCACGTGCCTGCATCCACCTGGAAGATCTGGACCAAGCCCAGGCCTATTACGACCGTGCCCGGTCGCTGCGACCGGATGCCGCGAGCCTGCGTTCGGTCGAGATCATGCTGCTGTTGCGGCGTGGCCTGGAGCAGGAGGCGCTCCAGCGCCTGCGCCTGCATGTGGACAGCGGCGACGTCGAGCCTGATCTCATCGACTACGCCTATGTGCAGGGCCTGCGCCAGCGGGACTTCCAGCTGGCGCTGGACGCCCAGGAGCTGCGCCGCAAACTCTGGCCTGCAACAAAGATCGACAGCTGGCTCAAGATCGGCATGGTCTATGCAGGCCCGGACCTGCGCGACCGCGAGCGGGCGCGGGTCGCTTTCCAGGCCGCCTGGGAGGCGACGCCGGATTATCTGCGTCCGCAGGTGCGCGAACTCGTACCGGCGGACTATCGCGCGGCCCTGCGCTGAGCCTCAAATGTCTTCCAGCAGGGCGTAGGGCAGGGGCAGCAGGGTCAGGGGCTGACCATCGGCCTGGCCCAGATGCAGGGCTTCTTGGGCCGAGGCGGTCTGCAGCGAGACGATGGCGTCCCAGCCGCCCGAGGGTGCAGCTGCGGCCTGGGCCACCAGGCCGCAAGGCTGTCCGGGATCGGTGGCAGCGTAGATCTCCTGGCCGGCCTGCATCGCGGCCTCGCCATGCACCAGATAGCCGCGACGCTTGAGCGTGCCGCGGAACTGGCTGCGGGCCACGACCTCCTGACCGGGGTAGCAGCCCTTCTTGAAGTTCACGCCCCCTACCGACTCGTAGTTGAGCATCTGCGGCACGAAGGCCTCGAAGATGGGCTGGCCGACCGTGGCCACGCCGCTGCGCACCTCGCCCCAGAGCCAGTCCTCGTGGCGCAGCGCCAGGCCTGCGGGCGGTGCCACACCGGCTGGTGCAACCCAGAGCGCACGCGCCATGCCGTCGGACGGGTAGAGGTGGACCAGATGGGCCTCGCCCAGCGCTTCGCAGAGCCAGGGACGCGATGGCCCGGTGGTCAGCGCCTGCAAGGCCGGACCGGCCACGCCGCAGAGTGCTGTGCTGTCCGTGGCATCGCTGAGCTTGACCTTGGCGCGCAGCACGAACATGGACAGGCGCTTGAGCGTCTGGGCCAGCAGGTCGCGGCTGCAGATCAGCAGGATCTCGGCATGGCTGCGCTTGAAGGCCACGAAACTGGCCTGCATGCGGCCCTTGGCCGAACAGAAGGCTGCCAGCCGCGCCTCGGACAGGCCCAGCAGGGCGAAGTCCTGGGTCAGCTGGCCATGCAGGAATTTGGCTGCGTCCTCGCCTTCGGCGCGGATCACACCCAGGTGGGGCAGGGGGGCGATACCGTTCAGGGGGTGGTTCATGGCTGTGAATTATCATCGTCCGACATAGACCTCTTTTTGACAGGGCCGTGAAGTTCATTTCCTCTTTGCTATTCCTGCTGGCCAGCGTGGTCTTCGCGGCCGGTGCCTGGTGGCTGCAGCGGCCCGTACCGATGAAATCGGAGATGGTGGAAATCACCGTCGAACCGGGGATGTCGGCGCGTGCCGTGGTGCAGGCCCTGGTCAAAGGCGGTGTCGAGGTCGATCCGCAACTGCTGTACTGGTGGATCCGCCTCTCGGGTCAGGCGCGCCAGATCAAGGCTGGCAGCTACGAAATCGGCCGCGGCCCGACCCCGCGCACGCTGCTGTCCAAGCTGGTGCGCGGCGAGGTGGCCCAACGCAGCGTCACGCTGGCCGAAGGCCTGACTTTCGCGCAGTGGCGCGTCACCCTGCGCAACGCGCCCCATCTGCGGCAGGACGGCCTGGATCTCGAACCAGAGGCCCTGATGGCCAGGCTGGGACGTCCGGGCGTGCATCCCGAGGGGCGCTTCTTCCCCAGCACCTACACGTATGCCAAGGGCTCGAGCGACCTGGCCCTGCTGCGCCGGGCCATGCAGGAGATGGACCAGCGCCTTGCTGCCGCCTGGGCCCGGCGGGCGCCGGACAGCCCTCTGCGCACGCCGGACGAGGCCCTGATCCTGGCCAGCATCGTCGAGAAGGAAACCGGGCGTGCCAGTGACCGCGGCCAGATCTCCGGCGTCTTCAACAACCGCCTGCGCAAGGGCATGCTGCTGCAGACCGACCCGACCGTGATCTACGGCCTGGGCGAGAAGTTCGACGGCAATCTGCGCAAGCGCGACCTCCAGACCGACACGCCCTGGAACACCTACACGCGCAAGGGCCTGCCGCCCACGCCCATTGCCATGCCTGGTGAGGAGTCTCTGCTGGCCGCCGTGCAGCCGGAGCAGACCTCGGCCCTGTACTTCGTGGCGCGCGGCGACGGCACCAGCGCGTTCAGCGCCACCCTGGAGGAACACAACCGCGCCGTGCGCAAGTACCAGCTGGGACAACGCTGAATGGCGGGGCTCTTCATCAGTTTCGAAGGCATCGACGGCGCCGGCAAATCCACCCATATCGAGGGGCTGGCCCAGGCCTTCCGAAGCGCCGGCCGCCGGGTCACCCTGACGCGTGAGCCGGGGGGGACGCCGCTGGCCGAGAAGCTGCGCGCCCTGGTCCTCAACGACCCCATGGACGCCATGACCGAGGCCCTGCTGGTCTTCGCCGCCCGGCGCGACCATCTGCAGCAGCTCATCGAGCCGGCGCTGGCCCGGGGTGATGTGGTGCTCTGTGATCGTTTCACCGACGCGACCTTCGCCTACCAGGGCGGCGGCCGCGGCTTCGATCGGGAGACCCTGACCGTCCTCGAACGCTGGGTCCAGGCCTTGCCCGGGTCCACGGCCCTGCGCCAGCCCGAGCTCACGGTCTGGTTCGACTTGGACCCTAGCATTGCCGCCGAGCGCCTTGCCGGTGCACGCGTGCCCGACAAGTTCGAGGCCCAGCCTGTCGAGTTCTTCCGTCGTGTGGCGGCTGGTTATGCGAAGCGCATGGAGCAGGAACCCCGGCGTTTTGCCCGTATCGACGCCGCGCAAAGCCGGGAGGCCGTCTGGCAGGACGTGCTGAACGCCGTAAGGTCCAGGGGTTGGCTGGCATGAGCGAGCAGGCCCCCTGGATTGCGGCCCAGGCCAGGCAATTGCTGGCCCAGCGCGGCCATGCCTGGCTGCTGCAAGGCCCGTCTGGCCTGGGGCAGTACAGCCTGGGCCTGACCCTGGTGCGCGCCTGGCTGTGCGAACAGCCGGCAGAGCAGGGCGCATGCGGCCAGTGCCCGTCCTGCCATGCCATCGACGTGCGCACCCATGCCGACCTCTGCGTGCTCATGCCCGAGACCGTGATGATCGAACTCGGCTGGCCGCTGGACGAGAAGGCCCAGGCCGACATCGACGAAAAGAAGCGCAAGCCGAGCAAGGAGATCCGCATCGAGGCCATGCGAGATGCGATCGAGTTCGCCCAGCGCACCAGTGCGCGCGGACGCGGCAAGGCCGTGCTGATCTACCCGGCCGAGCGCATGAACCATGTGACGGCCAATGCGCTGCTCAAGACCCTGGAAGAGCCGCCGGGCGATGTGCGCTTCGTGCTGGCCAGCGAGGCTGCACACCAGCTCTTGCCTACCATCCGCAGCCGATGCCTGACCCACATCATGGCCTGGCCCGCAGAAGCCGATGCGCAGGCCTGGCTGCAGGCGCAGGGCGTCCCGGCGACTGACACCCTGACGCTGCTGCGAGCTGCCGGTGGGCGGCCCGACGATGCCCTGCTTTACGCCGACACGGGACGTGACCCTCAGAGCTGGCACAAGCTGCCCCGTGCCATGCAGCGCGGCGAGCTCGCGCTGGTGGCCGACTGGAGTCCGGCGCAGCTGATCGACGCCCTGCACAAGCTTTGTCACGACCTCATGGCCCGTGGCGTCGGTGCCCAGCCGCGGTATTTCGTCGCGGAGGATCTGCCGCCGTCGCCCACGCTGCGGCGCCTGAAGGACTGGCAGCAGGAACTGGGTCGGGAAAGTCGTACCGCCGAGCACCCGTTTAACAACGGCCTGATGCTGGAAGCGCTTGTGAGCCGCGCCCAAAGCACTCTAAACTAGCAGCTCTTCCGTCCCTCCCGCCCATGTCGACTGCCAACACCACGCCGCGCCCCAGCGTCATCCAGCTCGCGATCAAGGAAAAGGCCGCGCTCTACGCTGCCTACATCCCCTTGTTCACCGAAGGCGGTGTCTTCATCCCGACCACACGCGACTACCGCCTGGGTGACGACGTCTACGTTCTGATGTCCCTACCCGACGACAACCAGCGCTATCCCATTGCCGGCAAGGTGGCTTGGGTGACGCCGGCCAAGGCGGCCGGCACACGCACCCAGGGCGTGGGCGTCCGGTTTCCGGCCGATGAGAAGTCGCGCCTGCTGAAGAACAAGATCGAGGACATCCTGGGCTCGCATCTCGGTTCCGACCGCACCACCCAGACGATCTGAGTCCCGCGGTCCTGGCGCAGGACCGCATTGCCGCCATGTACACCGATTCGCATTGCCACCTGAGCTTTCCCGAGCTGCGCCAGGACCTGCCACGCATACGCGAGGCCATGGCCCAGGCCGGCGTGAGCCGGGCCCTGTGCATCTGCACCACGCTGGAAGAGTTCGAGGATGTCCACGGGCTGGCCCTGGCGCATGAGAACTTCTGGTCCACCGTGGGGGTGCACCCGGACAACGAGGATGTGACCGAGCCCAGTCTCGACGATCTGCTGCATCGCGGGCGCCTGCCGCGGGTGATCGGCATCGGTGAGACCGGCCTGGACTACTACCGCCTGGGCGAGCGCAGCGTGGCGGACATGGAATGGCAGCGCCAGCGCTTTCGCACCCATATTCGGGCCGCCCGCCAGCTCGATCTGCCCCTCGTCATCCATACCCGCAGTGCCTCCGATGACACCCTGACCATCCTGAAGGAAGAGGGCGAGGATGGCTCGTCGGGTTCTGCCGGCGGGGTTTTCCACTGCTTCACCGAGACGGCCGAAGTGGCTCGGGCTGCCCTGGACCTGGGCTTTTACATTTCCTTTTCCGGCATTCTGACCTTCAAGAATGCGGCCGATCTGCGGGAGGTGGCCCGTTTTGTCCCCATGGACCGTATGCTGATCGAGACCGACAGCCCGTACCTGGCACCGGTGCCGTACCGCGGCAAGACCAACAATCCGTCCTACGTGGTCCACGTCGCACGCCAGATCGCGGAGTTGCGCGGATGTGCCCCTGAAGAAGTTGCGTTCAGTACCAGCCGCAATTTCGAACGTTTGTTCAAGGGTTGCTTGAGCGCCAGCTGATGCTCGCAAAGTACTTTAGGTTTATTCAGAAGTACATTGATTTTCATAGATATTTTCTCTTAAATCGATGACAAGAGGAACGTTAAGCGATTGTCTATACAAAAGCAATGAGCCCTCCGGAGAAGAAAGCATCGAATAGCTTGTTCGTATAGAGAATCTCTTGATTTTTGTTTAAGTAATTTTCTAGATAGTTTGCGTTACAAATTTCGCACCCAAGATCTCGTTCTTTGATGGAACGATCAAACATGCGATATCGGAAATTTTTTAGTCGGGATTTCTTCGTCGACTTTGCAATTTCCAGATTGCTCCGGTACTGTATGTACATCCATCGGAGCAATCAAATGTTCACCCTCGCACCCCAGTCACCCTCTGAGCCGCTCGCCGGCCGGGTACCTGCGCGTGCCCTGACTTCCTCGGTCAAACGCTCCGTCCTGGCCATGTCCATGCGCTTTTCCTACGACGCACGAAATCCCATAGCGGTCAGCATTAGTCGGTCCCGATATCGCAAATGGACCGTCACTTGCACCCCCGCCACCCCGATTTCCGTCCAGGAGCTCCGACTCTCGCGTAACACCTCACCCCACGCGTAGTCCCCGGGCTCCTGACTTAGCAGTCACAGGAGCCCAACATGAGACCCAACAACAAGGATGAAGCCGCCGGCCTGCCAGGCTACGGTGGTTACTCATTTCACGACGAAGACACGTACAAGTCGATCACGCTGATCCTGCCCAGCGCAGTGGTGCAGTCCTTGAAGGACGAGGCGCTGGCCGCGACGCTTGCCCAGGAAGCCAAGGAGTCCGCAGAGCAGCAGGCTAGCAAGAGGGCTGAAGACGATCGGTTATCGACCGCCCTCAAGCCTCGCCCGTCACTGGGTAGTGGCGACCTCGACCCGGACCGCGAAGCCGCGGACCTGCAGCAGGCCGCGTTAGTCTCGACAGAGACCCCATGCGCCGAGGAATCCATCGCCGTCTACGGCGTTCTGGAGCCCCTGATCCTCATCAAGGACCTCAAGGCCCGCACCCCCGATCGCGAGATCCACAAGCGCAACGAGGCGCTGTACCGCCGGATCAAGCCCAAGGGACACCGGCGTGCCCTGGCGCAACCGCAGGTCGATCCCTTACGCTTCGACCACCTGCGCCGCGCCTTCCCGCACTTCTCACCGGTGCTGGACCTGGTGCAGGACCAACACGCCTTCGCCGAGCTGACGGGCAAGCCGGTCCAGATCCCGCCCATCTTGCTGGGCGGCGACCCGGGCATCGGCAAGACCCGCTTCTCGGTGGAGCTGGCCAAGGTCCTGGGGACCGTCATCCGGCGCCTGCCCTTTGACAACGGCCAGTCTGGCGCCTCGCTGCTGGGCTCGGACAAGAACTGGGCCAACACGACCTATGGGGTGGTGTTTGAGCTAGTCGTTCTGGGCGAATTCGCCAACCCGGTCATCCTGCTCGACGAGGTCGACAAGGCGAGTAAGCGGCGCGAGGGCGATGCCTTGGCGGCCTTGCACACCCTGCTGGAGCCCGTGACGTCCCAGAGCGTGCGCGATATCAGTGTCGACTTCGAGTTCAACGCCAGCCACGTGGTCTGGATCGCCACGGCCAACGATCTCACGCGTGTGCCGCAGTCCCTGAGGTCGCGCTTCCACGAGTTCTGGATCGAGCAGCCCACGGGGGCGCAGGCCTTGCTGATGGCCGAGGTGGTCGCGCAGGAAGTGCACCAGGAGATGAGCCTGCCCGGCTTTGAGCCGCCGGCGCGCCAGGTTGTGCACTACATCGCCTACCTAAGCGCCCGTGAGCAGGTCCAGGTCCTGAAGCGCGCCTATGCCGCGGCACGGGTCAACGGGCGCAACCACCTCGGCCTGGCCGATCTGCCCGAGCAGGTCCGCCAGGAGGCCAGCGAACTCGCTGGCGACCAGGCCTCGTCCACTGGCCTGCTGCACTGACAAGAACTGAAAGGAATCACCATGAACAACCAGCTTCCCTCATCCCTGCAAGAGATCCAGGCCCTCTATCCCTACCAGTTCAGCAATCCTGTGCTGGGTGTGGACGTCGCCAAAGGCTGGATGCCCGTCTTTGCCCAGCTCTGCACCGACATCGACAACCTCCTGGGCGCAGACAAGTTCGGCTTCCACTGGAGCCAAATCAAGGAGAAGTACGGATCAGCCCGCTTCTATTACCGCTTCCAGGGCCGCAAGTCCGGCACGCGGCTGGACATCCATACGCCCAATGGTGTCTGGAGCCAGCATATCCCGGCCGAGCGCCGGATCAGAACCGAGCGGGACAAGACGTTCCAGGAGATCGATCAGGCCGTGCTCAAGCTGACCATGGCCGCCGAGGTGGCCACCCAGCGTATGTGCCTGGTCTGCGGGCAACCAGGCGTAGCCGATACCGAACTCGGGTATGTGATGGTCCTGTGCCCTGGGCACAAGGCCCAGCGGCGCCAGCCCTCAGGCTTGCCCCGTGACTTCTGGGAAAACCTCAAGGGGTAGGAAGCCATGAAGCTCTTGGTATTGAGCGATCTGCATAACGAGGCGTCCGTCATGTCCCCATTTGTAGATGGAAGGCGGATCGATACGGACGCGGACGTAGTCGTGCTGGCCGGGGATATACACGAGGGTGTCCAGGCACCCCTCTGGGCTCGCCAGGCCTTCCCGGACAAAGAAATCGTCCTCGTAGCTGGAAACCATGAGTTCTACGGCCGCTACTGGAAACGCAATCTGCGCAAGATCCGCGAGAAGTCCGCTCAGCTTGGGATCCACTTCCTGGAGAACGATGCGGTCGAGATCGGCGGGATCAGGTTTCTGGGATGTACCTTGTGGACGGATTACTGCCTCTACGGGGAAGAGCGGCGGCGGGAAAGCATGAACGCAGCACACACCCTGATGACGGACTTCAGATTGATCAAGCTGGACCGCAAGCCGGATGAAAACCAGGATTGGCGGGAGTTCAGGGTGGTGAAGCTGATTCCTCAACTCACCCTGCGACGGCACGTCCAGAGCGCTGCCTGGTTGGATGCGCAGCTGGCTCTGGGTGATCCGGACAAGACGGTGGTGGTAACACACCATGCCCCGCTGGGGATGTCCATCCCGAAGCAATTCCAAGGAGACAAGCTCAGCCCGGCGTACGCATCCAACTTACTCCATCTAGTCGGTCGGTCAGAGCTTTGGATCCATGGACACGTTCACGAGAGCATGGATTACAGGTACGGCAAGACTCGGGTGGTCTGTAACCCACGGGGTTATCAGACGCCCTCGGGGGAGCACCTCAATGGGTTGTTCCAGCCAGATCTGATTGTCGAGGTTTAGAAGGAGGTCGCGTATGACTAAGTCACAAGTGCGAGCTGTCGTAATGGACGGTCCGATCGTCCTACCAGCTGACATCATCCGAAGACTAGCACCCATCTTTGAGATATCGACGACGGGAATGGCCCGTTTGCTAGGGATGAGCCGGCATGTGGTCTGGAGACGGATTCATCGGCGCGAAGCGCTACCCGCTAGGTACCAGGGAAGAGCCATGGGAGCGATCAGGCTCCACGCCCTGGCACTTGATCTCTGCTGGTACCAGACCGTCAACGGACGACGGGAAACCAGAGGATGGCTGAACGACTGGCTTCGTACACCAAGGCCAGAAGCCCACAAGCGTCGGCCGATTGAGCTCCTCGGAAACGAAGAGGGGCAGAAGGAGTTGCTGGCGCTCGTGATGAGGCTTTCTACTGACGTTTACATAAATGAATAGGCTGATTCCAGCTGATCTATGTAAGATGGCCGAGTATCGACTAACAACAAAACACATATGGCCAATATCGCCAGCTTCCTGAAAGCAGAAATCTCACGCATTGCCCGCAAAGAGATCCGCACTGAGACCCAGACCCTCAAGAAGGCCTCGACCCAGTACCGAAGCGACATTGCAGCTCTCAAGCGTCGCGTCGCTGAGCAGGAACGTTTGATTGCCAAGCTGCGCAAAAGCAAACCTGCCGCTGAGGCAGTCGAACAGCAGGAAGATGGCCCACAAATTCGGTTTCGAGCGGACGGGTTTGCCAGTCTGCGCAAGAAGCTGGGCTTGTCAGCCGCGGATATGGGCAAGTTGCTGGGTGTGTCGCTGCAGACCATCTACCACTGGGAAAAGGGGCAGTCCAAGCCGCGTGCCAGCCAGCTGCTGGGGATCGCGGAGGTACGCAAGCTTGGCAAGCGAGGCGCTGCAGCGCGACTGGCTGAAACCTAGAGCTTTCCGGTCGGACAGATCGGCATAGAGCATGCGCGCAATCCTGCTCCTCACAATTGCCCTGTTGGGGTTGCCCTGTCAAGCCGATCTGATCAGCGGGAGGGTCGTCAGCGTTTCGGACGTCGACACCATCACGGTTCTGGACGGAAACAGGGTACAGCACAAGATTCGGCTGGCTGGTATCGATGCCCCGGAGAGGACCCAAGCATTTGGGCAGCGATCCCGTGAGTCTCTGGCGGAGCTCGTAGCCAACCAGGCTGTCATTGTTGAGACGAACAAGCAGGATCGTTATGGACGCTACGTTGGGAAAGTGCTAATCGACGGCCAGGACGTGAACGTCGAGCAGATCAGGCGCGGGCTTGCCTGGTTCTACCGCCAGTATGAGCAGGAGCTCTCTGATTCAGATCGACAGCGCTACGATCGTGCTGAGATAGAGGCGAGAGAGTCTCGCAGGGGGCTCTGGGTGGATAGGAGGCCGGTAGCGCCTTGGGATTTCAGGGCAGCTGAACGACGGCGATGAGGCCTACTTATCAAAGCGGTATGTCTGCAGGGAGCCGGCAACACTGAAGCCTCCTCGAATTCCTGAACCAATCAGAAGTAGAGGTTGGGGAATTGTTTCACACGGTACTCGACCGGCGG
>JAIESX010000011.1 GCA_019745555.1 Burkholderiaceae bacterium
GGGTTCCCGTGTGAAAGTAGGTCATCGTCAGGCTCTTACAGCAGAAAACGCCCCGTCATGTGACGGGGCGTTTTTATTTGTGCGCCGGAAAAGCGGCTGGCGCGTGCAAAGCGAGCCATCCAGACAGCATCGCCTCGCACGAAGGGGCTTACTTGCCGGCGCGCAGCTCCCGGCGCAGGATCTTGCCGACGTTGGACTTGGGCAGTTCGTCGCGGAACTCGATGTACTTCGGATGCTTGTACCCGGTGAGGTTCAGCGCGCAGTACTTGGTCACGTCGTCTTCGCTCAAGGTCGGATCGCTGCGAACCACATAGACCTTGATGGCCTCGCCCTGCTTGGCATCGGGGACGCCGATGACGGCGCATTCAAGCACACCATCACAGAGCGAGATGACATTCTCGAGCTCGCTGGGGAAGACGTTGAAGCCGCTGACCAGGATCATGTCTTTTTTGCGGTCGACGATCCGGGTATAGCCCTGCGCGTCCATGATGCCGATATCGCCCGTGCGCATGAAGCCGTCGGCCGTGAACGCCTTGGCGGTCTCCTCGGCCTGGCGGTAGTAGCCGGTCATCACGTTCGGGCCACGGATACAGATCTCACCGGATTCGCCTACTGCCAGTGATTTGCCGTCGTCGTCCTTGATGGCGATTTCCACTCCCGGCAGCGGCAGGCCGATCGTGCCGCTGAAGCTGGTGGCCGTGACCGGATTGTTGGTGCCGATGGCGCAGGTCTCGCTCATGCCCCAGCCCTCGACCATGGCGCAGCCGGTGACCTCCTGCCAGTGCTTGGCCGTGCCCTCGGAGGCTGCCATGCCACCTGCCTGGGAGATGCAGAGGTGGGAGAAGTCGACGGTGCGGAACTGCGGGTGCTGCAGCAAGGCGTTGAAGAGCGTGTTCACGGCCGGCAGCATGTGGAAGGGGCGGCGTTTGAGCACCTCGACGAACTTGCCGATGTCGCGGGGATTGGGCACCAGCGTCATGTGCGAGCCCCAGCGGATCGCGAGGAAGCACAGGGTCAGCGCGAAGATGTGATACAGCGGCAGGGCGGCGATGCTGTTGGTCTCGCGCACATTGCCGACCCGGTCCAGCGCCGGCGTGAACCAGGCCTCGGCCTGCAGGATGGCCGCGACCACGTTGCGGTGCGTGAGGACGGCGCCCTTGCTCAGGCCGGTGGTGCCGCCGGTGTATTGCAGGAAGGCGATGGAGTCCAGATTGGCCTGCGAGGGCTTGAGGGTCAGGTGAGAACCTTCACCCAAAGCCCTGCGGAAAGCCGTGACGGTGCGCCCTTCGGTCAGCGGAAGCTTGAAGGGCGGCACCATCTTGGCCAGGTGACGGATGGCAAAGGTCAGCCAACGCCCGTACCAGGGCCCGAGCAGATCGCCGAAGGCGGTCAGCACCACATGCTTGACCTGGGTGTGCTCAATGACCTCTTCCAGCGTGTGGGCGAAGTTCTCCAGCACCACGATGGCGGTTGCACCCGAATCCTTGAGCTGATGCTCCAGCTCGCGGGCGGTGTACAGCGGATTGACGTTGACGCAGGTATAGCCAGCACGAAGGATGGCTGCCATGGTGACGGCGAACTGCGGCACATTGGGCAGCATGATGGCCACACGCGCATCGGGTTCCAGGCCCAGGCGCTGCAGCCAGGCGCCCAGGGCGGCCGACAACTCGTCGAGCTGGCGGTAGCTCATCCAGCGCTCCATGCAGACCGAGAAGGGCTGGCTGGCGTTCTTGCGGAAGGATTCCTCCAGCAGCTGGGCGAGAGAGCCGTACTGGCCTGGATCGACGTCCTGAGGAACGCCGGGGGGATAGCTTTGCAACCAGATTTTTTCCATCAATCACTCCATGACCTCCCTATTGAACCCCATACCACGGGTCACGGGACACCGGGCTTGTCCTAGGTCATCGCAGAAACTGTCACACACGCGTCAAGCCACGTGCATGGCCTGCCCTTGGAGAATGGCGTGAATCACCGTACATTCGTGGCATGGATGCCAACCAAGAGGGTGAGGAAAACAGCGGCAGCGCGGACCTGCTGCGCATGCTGCCCGCCGAACAGAGCGCCACGGCGCGCGCGCCCTGGGTGGCCGTGATCCGCCGGTTGGGCGCTCGCCATCGGGGGCGCATTGCCCGCCATCTACAGGCCCTGGACCCACACGACCGCTACCTTCGTTTCGGCTACATGGCCAACGACGAGCAGATCCAGACCTATGCCGACAGTCTGGACTTCGAGAACGACGCCATCTTTGGCATCTATAACCGGCGACTCGAACTGGTCGCAATGGCGCATCTGGCCCACTCGGTGGATCGCAGCTATGACGCCTGTGCCGAATTTGGCGTTTCGGTCCTGCCCTCGGTCCGCGGCCATGGCTATGGCAGCAAGCTCTTCGAACGTGCCATGCGCCATGCACGCAACGAAGGCGTGTACCTGATGTTCATCCACGCCCTCAGCGAGAACAAGGCCATGCTCAACATCGCGCGCAAGGCCGGTGCCACGGTGGAATACGACGGATCGGAAGCGAGGGCCTACTTGCGCTTGCCGCCCGCCACCTTCGAGAGCCAGGTCACGGAAATGCTCGAAGAGCAGCTGGCCCAGACCGACTACCGGCTCAAGGTCCAGGCCAAGCAGTTCTGGGACTTTCTGGCCGGCCTGCAGGACGTGCGCCGCGGTGTGCGCGAGGCCCGGCACAAGTCCGCGCCCTGAGGTGCCGTCATGAGGGGGTAAGCGCGATCCGCTATCCTATGGGGATCGCAACAACCGCACCCCGGTGCAACCGTCAGTGCCTGACCCTCACCCTGCGCGAAGTCCTGAAAAAGAGGACAAGCGCACCTTCCTGAAGAAGCTGGCCGAGTTCATCCATCCCGGACCGGACTCCACAGCCGAACTGATCCAGACCCTGGCCGAAGCCGAAGACAACCAGGTCATCGGTGCCGAATCGCGTTACATGCTCGAAGGCGTGCTGCGCATGGCCGACATGACAGCCGGCGACGTCATGGTGCCGGCCCCGCGCATGGATCTGGTCGATATCAACGCGCCTTACGACGATCTGCTCCATCTGGTCATCGACACCGCCCACTCCCGTTTTCCGGTCTACGACGGCGAGCGCGAAAACATCATCGGCATCCTGATGGCCAAGGACCTGCTCAAACTGCAGCGGGCCCCCGAGCTCAACATCCGCGCCTTGCTGCGCCCGGCCGTCTTCGTGCCCGAGAGCAAGGGCCTGAACGACCTGCTGCACGAGTTCCGCGGCAACCGCAACCATCTGGCCATCGTGATCGACGAGTTCGGTCGCGTGGCCGGGCTGATCACCATCGAGGATGTGCTGGAGCAGATCGTCGGCGAGATCGAGGACGAGTTCGACATCTCGGAGGACGAGGGCGACATCTTCGGCCTGGCCGACCAGACCTACCGCGTCAGCGGCCGAGCCCCAGTGGAGCGCGTCAACGAGGCCTTTGACGTCACCATCACCGGCAGCGACCCGGAAGAAAGCTTCGACACCATCGGCGGCCTGATCGCCCACGAGATGGGCCATGTGCCCAGGCGTGGCGAGCAACATGTGATTGCCGGCCTCAAGTTCGTGGTGCTGCACACCAAGGGCGGGGCTGTGAAATGGTTCAAGGTCTCGCCCGTGGCCCCGCGCAAGGCCGGCCTCAATGGCTGAAGGCCGGGCGCGCGCCGGCGCCTGGGGCCTGAGCCTCCTCGCCGGTTTCGCACACGCCCTGTCCCTGGCCACGCCCTGGGATGGCCAGCCCCGCTGGTGGCTGCAACTGCTGGCCCTGGGTCTGCTGGCCTGGGGGGTCGAGCGCTGCACGCACTGGAAGCAGGCCGCCCTGGCCGGCTGGCTCTTTGCCACGGCCTGGCTGGCCGGCACCTTCTGGTGGCTCTACATCTCCATGCACACCTACGGTGGCTTGCCGGCACCGCTGGCTGCCTTGGCCGTGTTCGCGCTGGCTGCTGCGCTGGCCCTTTACTACGCCGGGGCCTGTGCGCTCTACCAGCGTTACGCGCCTGGCGCACGTGCCGGGCGGGCCTTGCTGTTTGCTGCGCTCTGGCTGCTGGCCGAGCTGGCGCGCGGGATCTGGTTCACCGGTTTCGGCTGGGGCGGCAGCGGCTATGCGCATGTGGAGGGGCCGCTGGCCGGCTACGCGCCCTGGGTCGGTGTCTACGGCATCACCGCCATCACAGCCTGGCTGGCCATGACGATTCCGCAGATCTGGGCCTGTGGCCACTGGCAGCGCATCGCCGTCCTCGCCGTGCTGGTGCTGCCCTCGGTGCATCAGATGGGTCAGCCGCAAGCCACGACGTCCACCGGCACGCTGTCCGTGGCCCTGCTCCAGGGCAACATCCCGCAGGACGAGAAGTTCCAGCCGGGCAGCGGCGTGCCCCTCGCCCTGCGCTGGTATGGCGAGCAACTGCTGGACAACCGGACACCTCTGGTCGTGGCGCCCGAGACAGCTCTGCCCCTGCTGCCACGCCAGCTGCCAGAAGGTTACTGGGCGGCGCTGCGTCAGCGTTATGCCGCCGGCGAGCAAGCGGCCCTGATCGGCCTGCCCCTGGGCAGCCTGGCCGAGGGCTACAGCAACTCGGCCGTCGGTCTGGCGTCGGGACAGGAGCCCTGGCGCTACGACAAGCACCATCTGGTTCCGTTCGGCGAGTTCATTCCCTGGGGCTTCAAGTGGTTCACGGCCATGATGAACATCCCGCTGGGCGATTTCAGCCGCGGCGCCGTGGGCCAGCCCTCTTTCGCGTGGCAGGGCCAGCGTCTGGCGCCCAACATCTGCTACGAGGACCTGTTCGGTGAGGAGCTGGGCATGCGCTTCGTCGACCCTGCGCAGGCACCCACGGTCTTCGTCAACCTCAGCAACATTGCCTGGTTCGGCAACACCGTGGCCATTGATCAGCACCTGCAGATCTCCCGTATGCGGGCGCTGGAGTTCGAACGCCCTTTCGTGCGCGCCACCAACACCGGCGCCACCGCCCTGGTCGACCACCGCGGCCAGGTCGTCGCCGAACTGCCGCGTCACACGCGCGGGGTGTTGCAGGTCGAGGTGGAGGGGCGGCAGGGGCTCACGGCCTATGCCCGCTGGGTGTCCCGGCTAGGTCTGTGGCCGCTCTGGGGCCTGGGTCTGGGCGTGCTGCTGCTGGCGATCCGGCGCAAGCGGGCCTAGGGCCCGCGCCACAGGGCCGGAAGAGCCCGGAAGCCCCGTAAAATCGCGGGTTCACGCGGGAAACCGCCTCCACTGCGCAGCGGCGCGCGATCCGCCCGCCTGCGCCTGCCCAAGATGCTGACCTTCCAACAAATCATCCTGAAACTGCAGGCCTACTGGGACGCCCAGGGCTGCGCGCTCTTGCAGCCCTACGACATGGAAGTCGGTGCCGGCACCTCGCACACGGCCACCTTCCTGCGCGCACTCGGCCCAGAGCCCTGGAAGGCTGCCTATGTGCAGCCCAGCCGCCGCCCCAAGGACGGCCGCTACGGCGAGAACCCCAACCGCCTGCAGCACTACTACCAGTACCAGGTCGTGCTCAAGCCCGCGCCGAGCAACATCCTCGAGCTCTACCTGGGTTCGCTCGAAGCCCTGGGCTTTGACCTCAAGAAGAACGACATCCGCTTTGTGGAAGACGACTGGGAGAACCCCACGCTGGGCGCCTGGGGTCTGGGCTGGGAAGTCTGGCTCAACGGGATGGAAGTGACGCAGTTCACCTACTTCCAGCAGGTCGGCGGCATCGACTGCAAGCCCATCACCGGCGAGATCACCTACGGCCTGGAGCGCCTGGCCATGTACCTGCAGGGCGTGGACAACGTCTACAAGCTCAAATGGACCGAGACCATGAGCTATGGCGACGTCTACCTGCAGAACGAGAAGGAGCAGTCGGCCTACAACTTCGAGCACAGCGACGCCGACTTCCTGTTCACCGCTTTCAACGCGCACGAGAAGCAGGCCAAGCATCTGATGGAGCAGCAACTGGCCCTGCCAGCCTACGAGCAGGTGCTCAAGTGCGCACACAGCTTCAACCTGCTGGACGCACGCGGCGCCATCTCCGTGACCGAACGCGCCGCCTACATCGGCCGCATCCGCAACCTGGCGCGCAGCGTCGCGCAGAGCTACTACGACAGCCGTGAACGCCTGGGCTTCCCCATGGCGCCGCGCGAGTGGGTGGCGCAGATCGACAAGATGAGCGAGAAGAAAGCCGCCTGAGACCATGAGCATGAACAACCTTCTCGTCGAACTGTTTGTCGAAGAGCTGCCGCCCAAGGCGCTCAAGAAGCTGGGTGAGGCTTTCGCCACCGTGCTGGCCGATCAGCTCAAGGCCCAGGGCCTGGCTTCGGCCGCTTCCGTCGTCACGCCCTATGCCTCTCCGCGCCGTCTCGCCGCGCACATCACGCAGGTGGCCCTCAAGGCGGCTGACAAGGCCGTGCAGCAGAAACTCATGCCCGTGAGCGTGGGCCTGGATGCGGCGGGTCAGGCCACGCCGGCCCTGCTCAAGAAGCTGACCGCGCTGGGCGCCGATGTGTCCAACCCGGCCCAGGCTGTGGCGGCGCTCAAGCGTGCCCCCGACGGCAAGGCCGAGGCCCTCTACTACGACAGCCTCGTGACCGGTGCCACGCTGGACACGGGCCTGCAGAAGGCGCTGGAAGAAACCCTGTCCAAGTTGCCCATCCCCAAGGTCATGAGCTACCAGCTCGAGAGCGATTGCGAACTGCCTGGCTGGAGCAGCGTGCACTTCGTGCGCCCGGCGCACGGCCTCGTGGCCCTGCACGGCAGCACCGTGGTGCCCGTCAAGGCCCTGGGTCTGAAGGCCGGCAACAGCACGCGTGGTCACCGCTTCGAGGCGAAGAAGGACGTGGTCGTGCTCAAGGACGCCGACAGCTACGCCACCACCCTGCGCGAGGACGGTGCCGTCATCGCGTCGTTTGCCGAGCGCCGCGCCGAGATCGTGCGCCAGCTCGCGGCAGCGGCTGCCAAGGTCGGCGGGGGCGCCCGTCCCATCGAGGACGAGGCGCTGCTGGACGAAGTCACGGCCCTGGTCGAGCGCCCCAATGTGCTGACCTGTGCGTTCGAGAAGGAATTCCTGGCCGTGCCGCAGGAGTGCCTGATCCTCACCATGAAGGCCAACCAGAAGTACTTCCCCCTGCTCGACGCCGCGGGCAAGCTGACGAACCAGTTCCTCGTGGTCAGCAACATCAGCCCGGCGGACGCCAGCGCGGTGATTGGCGGCAACGAACGCGTGGTGCGTCCGCGCCTGGCCGACGCCAAGTTCTTCTTCGACCAGGACCGCAAGAAGACGCTGGAGTCACGTGTCGAAGGCCTGGGCAAGGTGGTCTATCACAACAAGCTTGGCACCCAGGGTGAACGCGTGGAGCGCGTGCGTGCCATCGCCCAGGCCATCGCGCAGCAGCTGGGTGACGCCAAGCTCGTCGCAGCGGCCGACACCGCGGCGCGCCTGGCCAAGACCGATCTGCTGACCGATATGGTGGGCGAGTTCCCCGAACTGCAGGGCATCATGGGCAACTACTACGCCCGCAACGATGGCCTGAGTGACGAGATTGCCAATGCGATCGAGGATCACTACCGGCCACGTTTTGCGGGTGACGAGTTGCCTAGCAATCTGGTTGGCATCGTCGTAGCCCTGGCCGACAAGCTGGAGACGCTGGTGGGTATGTTCGGCATCGGCAACCTGCCCACGGGCGACAAGGATCCCTTTGCGCTGCGTCGCCATGCGCTGGGTGTGATTCGCATGCTGGGCGAGAAGAACCTGGCATTGGGTCTGTCAGTCCTGCTCAAGACGGCCGTACCGGCCTTCGGCGACAAGATCACGGACGCCACGCCCGCGCTGGCTGAATTCATCTACGACCGCCTCGCCGGCAGCCTGCGCGAGCAGGGCTATAGCGCGCAGGAAGTGGACGCGGTGCTGGCCCTGCAGCCGCAGCGGCTTGGTGATGTGGCCCAGCGCCTGGCCGCGGTGCGTGCGTTTGCCGCCCTGCCCGAGGCCGCCGCGCTGGCCGCGGCCAACAAGCGCATCAGCAACATCCTCAAGAAGGCTGGCGACGTTGACGCCCATGTCAGCGACGTTCTGCTGAAGGAAGCGGCCGAGAAGAATCTCTACGCCGCCCTCAAGGACGTGGTCCCTCAGGCGAACCGGCAGTTCGAGGCCGGCGACTACACCGCCTCGCTCAAGACCCTGGCTGCGCTGCGCGCGCCGGTGGACGCCTTCTTCGACGGCGTCATGGTCAACGCCGAGGAGATGGACCTGCGCCTGAACCGCCAGGGCCTGCTCAAGACCCTGCACGACGCAATGAACCGCGTGGCCGACCTGTCCAGGCTGGCGAGCTGAGATGCCTGCTTCGCACACCATGAAGCTGGTCATCCTGGACCGCGACGGCACCATCAACGAGGACAGCGACGACTACGTCAAGTCCGAGGCAGAGTGGAAGCCGCTGCCCGGCGCGCTGGAGGCCATCGCCAAGCTCAACCATGCAGGCTGGCATGTGGTGGTGGCGTCCAACCAGTCGGGCCTGGGGCGCGGGCTCTTCGATGTCGCGGCGCTCAACGCCATGCACGCCAAGATGCACAAGCTGCTGGCGACGGCGGGGGGGCGTGTCGAGGCCATCTTCTACTGCCCGCACGCGCCCGACCAGGCCTGCCGCTGCCGCAAGCCCCTGCCCGGCCTGTTCGAGCAGATCGGCGAGCGCTACGGCATCACGCTCAAGGGCGTGCCCACGGTGGGCGATACGGCGCGCGACCTCGTCGCCGGCGCGACGGCGGGCTGCGAGCCCCACCTCGTGCTGACGGGCAAGAGCGCCCAGCTGCGCGGCCAGGCGCTGCCCGACAGCTTCCCGGCGGGTACGCGCGTGCATGAGAGCCTGCTGGCTTTTGCCGACTATCTGGTGTCGCGCGATGCCGTGCGCGACAACGTCTGAGGAATCACATCATGGCCCTGCTTCGTTCCATCGTTCATGCCCTGTGGATGCTGGTCACCGTCATTCCCTGGGGCATCATCATGGTGGTGGCTTCCATCCGCATCCGCGGCAACCCGCTGTACTGGATGGCGGCGCGCTGGCTGGGCTGGGCCGTCGACGGTGCACGCCTGATCCTGGGCATCCGGGTCCGCGTCAGCGGCATGGAGAACCTGCCCCAGGGTGAGACCAGCGCGGCCATCCTGCTGGTCAAGCACCAGTCCACTTTCGAGACTTTCCTGATGCCCACGCTGATGCCGCATCCGCTGGCCTATGTGTTCAAGAAGGAGCTGCTCTACGTGCCCTTCTTCGGCTGGGCCATGGGCCGGCTGGACATGATCCACATCGACCGTTCGCAGCGCAACGAGGCTTTCGCCAAGGTGGTGGCGCAGGGCAAGGCGCTGCTGGCGCGCGGCGTCTGGATCATCATGTTCCCCGAGGGCACGCGCATCCCGCGTGGCCAGCAGGGCACCTACAAGACCGGGGGCACCCGTCTGGCGGTGGAGACGGGCGCGCCCGTGATCCCGATAGCCGTGACCTCGGCCAAATGCTGGCCGCGCAAGGCCTTCATCAAGCATCCCGGCGTGGTGGACGTGTCCATCGGCAAGCCCATTCCGAGCGCGGGGCGTGACCCGACCGAGCTCATGAAGGAAGTCGAGACCTGGATCGAGGCCGAGATGCGTCGCCTGGACCCGGACGCCTACCGCTGATCTCGTTAAGATCGGCGCATGCGCAGCTTCCTCCAGCTCGCCCTCGACCTCTTTGATGTTCCGGCCACGGTGCAGGCCCCGCCACCTGCGGCGGCCGAGCCCCGGCCTGAATTTCAGGGCCCGCAACGACCGGCCGAACCCCTGCCCAGCGTGATGGCGCCCGCGCAGTTTGCGCATCCGCGCGCCAACCGGCAGACGCGGCTGTGCGATGCCCACGTGGCCTATGAGTTCAAGCGCGGCAAGCGCCGGACCATCGGCATGCAGGTGGGCGCCGATGGCCTGGTGGTCAGCGCGCCGCGCTGGGTGCCCTTGTACGAGGTGGAAGCTGCCCTGCAGGAAAAGGCTGAATGGATCGTGCGCAAGCTCGACGAGATGCGCGCGCGCGAGCAGCGCCTGGAGTCCACCCGCATCGAATGGTGCGACGGTGCGAGTTTTCCCTTTCTCGGCGAGACCGTCATCGTGGTGCTTGACCCCACGCACGCCTATCACGCGGTCGGCGGCGGTCTCAAGGCCAACGACGTGGAGGTGGTGCTGCATACCGATGCGCAGGCGCCCAACCTCACGCTGGACGGCGTGCCGCGTCTGACGCTGCACATCGGCCTGCCCCAGCACGCCGAGCCCGCGCAGATCCGCGACGCCGTGCAGGCCTGGCTCATGCGCCAGGCCAAGCGCCTGTTCACCGAGCGGCTCAACCACTATGCGCCGCGGCTGGGCGTGCAGTGGCGCAAGCTGTCGCTGAGCAGCGCAGGCACGCGCTGGGGCAGCGCCAGCGCTGACGGCGCCATCCGCCTGAACTGGCGGCTCATCCATTTCCGCCAGAACGTGATCGACTACGTGGTGGCGCACGAGCTCAGCCACCTGCGCGTGATGGACCACAGCCCGCGTTTCTGGGATACCGTGCGCTCCGTCATGCCGGACTACCAGGCCCAGCGCGAGCAGCTGCGCGACGAGGCCATTCCCCGCTGGCATTGAGATGGAGCTGGGCAACGGCGCGCTCACCAGCCTGGCCCTTGCCCTGGGCATTGGCCTGCTGATCGGCGTCGAGCGCGAGCGGCGCAAGGGGCAGGGGCCGACGCGGCAGTTCGCAGGCGTGCGCAGTTTCACGCTGGTGGCCTTGCTGGGCGCCGGCACCGAGTTGCTGGGCCAGGTCTGGCTGACGGCGTTGGCCGGCGCCCTGGTGGCGGCGCTGGTGGTGGTGGCCTACTGGCGCGACCGCTCGGCCGACCCGGGCGTGACGACCGAGATCGCGCTCTTCCTGACCTTCGTGCTGGGTGTGCTGGCCGTGCCCTATCCGGCCGTCGCGGCCGGTGGCGGCGTGGTGGTGGCCGGCCTGCTGGCTGCGCGCGGGCCGCTGCAGCAGTTCGCCACCCAGACCCTGAGCGAGCAGGAGCTGCGCAATGCGCTGATTCTGGCGGCGGCCGCGCTGGTGGTGCTGCCGCTCACCCCCGACGCGCCCCTGGCCTGGCTGGCTGGCGTGAATCCGCGCCAGCTCTGGCGCCTGGTGGTGCTGATCCTGGCGGTGCAGGCCCTGGGCGATGTGGCCCTGCGCCTCTTCGGCACGCGTCTGGGGCTGGCGCTGTCGGGGCTGGTATCCGGTTTCGTGTCGAGCACGGCCACCATCGCCACCATGGGGGCGCGTGCGCGTGAGCACCCCGAGCTGCGCACCGCCTGCATGGCGGCGGCCTGGTTCTCCACGGTGTCCACCTCCCTGCTGCTCATGCTGCTGGCGCTGACGCTGGGCGGTGGGGTGCTGGCCACGCTGGCGCCGCTGCTTGGGGCGTCCTTGGTCGCGGCGCTGCTGCTGGGGCTGGGTGCCCTGCGGCGCAGCCCGCTGCCCACGGCACCGGAGGGCGGCCGCAGCCGGGCCTTCAATCTGCGACAGGCCCTGGGCCTGGCCCTGCTGTTCACGGGCATTGCCGCGCTCGCGGCCTGGATGCAGGCCAGCCTGGGCGCGGTGGCCACACTGCTCACGGCGACCCTCGCGGGCCTGGCCGATGCCCATGCGGCCTCGGCGGCGGCCATGGCCCTGGCCGTGCGTGGTGAACTCGATGCCGGGCTGCTGCAGCTGGCCGTGCTGCTGGCCTTCAGCAGCAACACCCTGAGCAAGATGGTGGCGGCCTGGGTGGCCGGTGGCGTGCGCTATGGCGCGCCGGTCAGTGCGGGCCTGCTGGCCGTGGTCCTCGCGGCCTGGCTGCCCTGGCTCTGGCAGCGCATCTGATCAGTGCTGGCTGCCGGTCTTGAACAGGGCGGCGACCACATCGGACTGGGTGATCATGCCGACCACGCGGTACTGCTCGTCGACCACGGGCATGTGGTGCAGGCCGCCGTCCGAGAACAGGCCCACGAGGTCCACCATGGGCTGTTCGGGCCGGGCGGTGCGGACCCGGCGCGTCATGATGTCGGCGACATAGCGTGCCGTGCTCATCGCGGGCATCCGGCGCGGGTCGGGGGCAGCCTGCGCCATGAAAAAGTCGTGCAGCGAGACGATGCCCACCAGCGTGCCGTCCTCGGGGTCCATCACCGGCAGGGCCTTGACCTTGTGGCGCTCCAGCCGCGTCCAGGCCTCGTCCACCGAGTCACGCGGGCCGATCGAGATCACGTCGCGCGACATGATGTCGCGGCACAGCACCTCGCCGAACTTGCGTCGGCTGGCCTGCAGCTGCGCGCGGGTCAGGATCTCCTCCAGATCCTGCTCGGTGATGTCCAGCAGTTCCCCCTGCGCCACCAGTGCCGCGTGCAGGTCCTCCTTGCTGAAGCCGGCGCGCTGGCTGGGCAGCGGGTCGGCCGTGCGGTGCGGGTGTGGCTGGGGCGCGGGCTGGTGCGGGTAGCGCCGTCGCGTCAGGTTGTTGAACAGCAGGGCCACCGCGAGCAGCAGCACCGAGTTGGCCGCCACGGGCCAGAGGGCATAGCTGTAACCGAGTTCGGCAATGGCCGGTCCGCCGACCACAGCGGTCAGCGCCACTGCGCCGCCGGGCGGGTGCAGGCAGCGCAGCGCGAACATGGCGCCGATGGCCAGAGCACCGGCAGCGCCCGCGCCCAGGCCGCCGTACCCCAGCGTGTGGGCGCAGAGCACGCCGATCAGGGCCGAGACCAGGTTGCCGCCGACGATGGACCAGGGCTGGGCCAGCGGACTGGCCGGCACGGCAAAGAGCAGCACGGCCGAGGCGCCCATGGGCGCGATGAACCAGGGATTGGCTTCACCGAGGGAGAGGTGGCTGATCCACTCGGTGCCGAGCAGGCCCAGGCCGGCGC
The DNA here is from genome assembly GCA_019745555.1 of Burkholderiaceae bacterium. Lineage (GTDB taxonomy): Bacteria > Pseudomonadota > Gammaproteobacteria > Burkholderiales > Burkholderiaceae_C > Hylemonella. The sequence continues at coordinate 12,922 of JAIESX010000011.1, forward strand.
CCAGGCAGCTCAGCCAGATCTCGCGCCGGCTGACCGACAGGGGCGAGGGTTTGAAGCTGCGTAACCAGAGAACAAAAGGATGTGGCACCACGCCAGACTCCGTTCAAACATCCAAGGGTGTTGTTGGGGATGCCAGCGTTGGCACCAGGAGCGTGCATTTTAGTGGCCCATTCATCGGCCAGGCCTGGCTGATGAATCAGGCCGGGCTGAAGCGGTAGACGCCCTCAACGTCACGGTGGCGCTGCAGCTTGCCCTCGAACCAGAGGGCGTGCAGATGGGCCACGGCCTCGCCCATGGCGAAGGTGGTCTGGTGCAGGTCCAGCTTGCGCTTGAAGAGCACGGGCAGCACGTCGGCCGCGCTGCAGGGCTTTTCCATGCAGGCGGCCATCACCTCGGCCAGGCGGTCGCGGTGGTGGTCGTGCAGCTGCCGGATGCGGTGGTACAGGCCGGTGAAGGGTTTGCCGTGCGAGGGCAGGGTCAGCGTGTCCTCGGGCAGGGCCTGGAACTTGTCGATGGACTGCAGGAAGAGCTGCAGCGGGTTGGCCTCGGGCTCCATGTCGAAGACGCTGACATTGGTGGAGATGCGCGGCAGCATCATGTCGCCGCCGATCAGCAGGTTCAGGTCTGCGCAGTACAGGGCGATGTGCTCGGGCGCGTGGCCGTGCCCGCTGATGCAGCGCCATCCACGCCCGCCGATGGTGAGCACGTCGCCGTCCATGAGGCGACGGTATTGGCGCGGCACACCGGGCACCAGGGTGGGGTAGTAGCTCGCACGCTCGCGGATCTTTTCCATGGACAGCGGGTCGCGCAGGCCGTGGGCGGCGAAGAACAGCGCCGCACTGTCGCCGCCGAAGCCGTTGCTGCCGGCCGAGCCGATGCGCGCGAGGTTGTAATCGGTGGCGCTCATCCACAGGCGGCAGGGGCGTTCGGGCGTGCTCCAGCGCGCGCAGAGCCAGTCGGCCAGGCCGATGTGGTCCGGGTGCATGTGCGTGACGATGACGCGCAGCAGCGGCAGGCCCTCAAACTCGTTCGTGAAGATCTGCTCCCACTGGCTGCGTGCCTCGTCGCGGCTGATGCAGCAGTCCACCACGGTCCAGCCTTCGCGGCCGTCCAGGGTGTCGCGCAGCAGCCAGAGGTTGATGTGGTCCAGCGCAAAGGGCAGGGCCATGCGGATCCAGCGCACGCCGGGAGCGACTTCCAGGGTGGTGCCGGGACCGGGCAGGGTGTCTCCCAGAGGGTAGTGCAGTTCGCGTTCGAGTTCGTTCATCTTTGTGCCAGAATTGACGTTTACGTAAACGTCAACTGCGGGTCATTCTAGGCCGGGCTGTTGCCGTCAAGCTGTCGCCTTTGTTCAACCCACTGTAACGCAGACCTCTCGATGGCAACGACCTACAGCATCAGCGATCTGGCCAGGGAATTCGACCTCACGACGCGCGCGATCCGCTTCTACGAGGACATGGGCCTGCTGCAGCCCGAGCGCAGCGGCCCGGGCGGTCGCATCCGCGTCTACAGCGGGCGCGACCGCACGCGCCTCAAGCTCACGCTGCGCGCCAAGCGCCTGGGCCTGAGCCTGACCGAGGCCAAGGACATCATCGACATGTACGACAGCCCGCGTGACACCGGGCCGCAGCTGCGCAAGTTCCTCGACGTGCTGGCCGCACACCGCGAGCAGGTGGAGCAGCAGATGGCCGACCTGCAGGCCAACCTCGACGAGGTCAAGGCCCATCAGCGCGAGGCCCGCGCCCTGCTGAGCAAACTCGACAAGAAAAACGGCAAATAAGCCAGAACCCAGACGGAGATTTTCATGAACCTGCCCGGACTCAACTTCCAGCTCGGCGAGGACATCGACGCCCTGCGCGACGCGGTGCGTGAATTCGCACAAGCAGAGATCGCCCCGCGCGCGGCCGAGATCGACCGCAAGGACCAGTTCCCCATGGACCTGTGGCGCAAGATGGGCGACCTCGGCGTGCTGGGCATCACCGTGGGCGAGGAGTACGGTGGCGCCAATATGGGCTATCTGGCGCACATGATCGCCATGGAGGAGATCAGCCGCGCCAGCGCCTCGGTGGGCCTGTCCTATGGCGCGCACAGCAACCTGTGCGTGAACCAGATCAAGCGCAACGGCAAAGCGGCGCAGAAGAAAAAATACCTGCCCAAGCTCATCAGCGGCGAGCACGTCGGCGCGCTGGCCATGAGCGAGCCGGGGGCCGGCAGCGACGTGATCAGCATGAAGCTCAAGGCCGAGGACAAGGGTGGTTACTACCTGCTCAACGGCAGCAAGTTCTGGATCACCAACGGCCCCGATGCCGACACCCTGGTGGTCTACGCCAAGACCGAGCCCGAGCTGGGCGCGCGCGGCGTCACAGCCTTCCTGATCGAGAAAGGCATGAAAGGCTTCTCGATTGCGCAGAAACTCGACAAGCTGGGCATGCGCGGCAGCCATACGGGTGAACTGGTGTTCCAGAACGTCGAAGTGCCGGCCGAGAACGTGCTGGGCGCGGTCAATGGCGGCGCCAGGGTGCTGATGAGCGGGCTGGACTACGAGCGCGCCGTGCTCACCGGTGGGCCGCTGGGCATCATGCAGGCGGTGATGGACAACGTCATCCCCTACATCCACGACCGCAAGCAGTTCGGCCAGAGCATCGGCGAGTTCCAGCTCATCCAGGGCAAGGTGGCCGACATGTATACCGTGCTGCAGGCGGGGCGCTCCTTCGCCTACACCGTGGCCAAGAACCTGGACCTGCTGGGCGCCGAGCACGTGCGTCAGGTCCGCAAGGACTGCGCCTCCGTGATCCTCTGGTGTGCCGAGAAGGCCACCTGGATGGCCGGCGAGGGCGTGCAGATCTACGGCGGCAACGGCTACATCAATGAGTACCCCTTGGGCCGCCTCTGGCGCGATGCAAAACTCTATGAAATCGGGGCTGGTACCTCCGAAATCCGAAGAATGCTCATAGGACGGGAGCTCTTCGCCGAGACCATGTAAGTGGCCCTTTTTGCCCGGACAATCTCGGGCATGCAGATTTCTGAACCTTCCCGTGGCCGCCGCTGGCTGGCGCGCCTGGCCTCGACCACGCTGCAATCCTGGGCCCTGGTCCTGTGCGTGGCCGCAGTCCTGTCGCTGCTGCGACTGGCGCAGATGGCTTGGCACTGGCCCCAGGGGCTGGACGTGCCACTGTCCGATCTCTGGGCCGTGGTGTACCAAGGTGCGCGCTTCGACCTCAAGGTCTGTGCCGCCGCGGCCCTGCTGCTCTGGCCAGTCTTCCTGGCCTTGCCGCCACGCTGGCATGGGGCACCGGCGGGATTGCTGGCCGTGGTCTTCGTGACGGCCAGCCTGATCAACCTGCATTACTACGGCTTCTACAAGACGCCCATCGACCCGGTGGTCTTCGGCTTCTTCGAGGACGACACCAAAGCGATCCTGCAGACCATCTGGAGCGACTTCCCCGTGCTGCTCACGCTGGCGGTCCTCGCCGGGGCCAGCTGGGCGGCGATCACCGCGCGGCGTGAGCTCTACGCGACGCTGAGCCTGCGCCTCAATGCGGCCATCGCGATCCGGCGCGTGCCGGCGCTGGTGGTCCTGCTCGGCGTGCTGCTGGGGCTCTTCCTGCTCGTGCTGACCACCAAGGGCACGCTGCGTGCCATGGCGCTGGGGCGCCAGAACGTCACGGTCACCACCTCGCAGTTCCTCAACGACATGGTGCCCAACGGCGTGATCGCGCTCAAGTTCGCCTGGGACGGCCGCAAGGCCTCGCAGAACTTCAGCGATCCCCTGCTGGGCCTGCGACAGCTGGGCTACGCCACGCCGCAGGAGGCCGCGCGCGTGCTGGGTCTGCCCGCGGGCAGCGAGGCCGAGGTGCGGCAGGCGCTCTTTGCCCGGGGCGGCTCGCCCGTGCCCGGCCAGCGCAAGCATCTGCTGTTCTTCCTCATGGAGTCCTGGAGCGCCGAGCCTTTTCTCTACCACGACGACAAGAACTTCAATGTGCTGGGCCGTCTCGCGCCCACGCTGGACCAGGCCTGCCATTTCTCCAATTTCGACGCGGCCCAGCCCGGCACCCACCCTTCGCTGGAGGCCATCCTGTTCACCACGCCCATCACCCCGCTGACGCTGGGCGTACAGGGCCAGCGCCCCATCCCCTGGGCCGTTCCGCTGCTGCTCAAGCAGGCGGGCTACCGCACCGTCTTCGTGACTTCGGCCCAGGCCGGCTGGCGCGGTCTGGATCGCGTGCTGCGGACCCAGGGCTTCGACGAGGTGATCGACGCCAGCTTCCTGCAGCGCGCCTACCCCGATGCGCAGATGGGCATCTGGGGGGGGCTGGGACCACTACGTGTTCCGTTATCTGAGCCAGCGCCTCAAGGAGCCGCAGCCGCTCTTTGTCTTCGTACTCACGGCTACCAACCATCCGCCCTACGACCTGCCGCCGGACTACCGGCGCGTGCCGCGCGACGAAGCGCGCTGGGGTGGTGAGCGCAATTCCAAGGACCTCTGGCCCAATCTGGACACCTGGCACTACGCCACCGACCTGCTCGGGGGGCTGGTGCAGGAGGTGCGGGCGGGTCCGCTGGCACGCGACACCGTGATCGCGGCCACGGGTGACCACAATGTGCGCAGCTTCGGCATCTATGCCACGCCCGAGCGACGTCACCTGATGACCCTGGTGCCTTTCGTGCTCTGGGGCGAGGGGCTGGCCTGCGGACCGCAACGCCAGCAGCCGGCCAGCCACGCCGACATGTTTCCCACGCTGTTCCCGCTGATCGGCGTGGACGCCGGCTATGTGCGCAGCGGTCGCAACCTGCTGCGTGCGCCGGAGCCGGCCGCTCCGCCACCGCTGAGTCTGGCTTATTACGGCCGGGCGCGCAGCGCACAGGGCAGCTGGACGCCGGGCGACGCGGGCAGTTTTGTCTGCACGCCGCCCGATTCCAGACGGGCGGGCGACTGCCGCTTCGATGCCGCGCTCGACGCCCAGGCCCGGGCGCAGCTGGGCCTGCTGGACTGGAACGTACGGGCCGCCCTGCGGCAGGGCCAGTGAACTGCGGGAGAATAGGCCCATGAGCAAAACCCTCGACGACCTCTTCGCCCACAACCGCGCCTGGGCGGCGCAGATGGAGCGCGAGCGCCCCGGCTTCTTCAGCAGCCTGCGCGCCCAGCAACGCCCCAAGTACATGTGGATCGGCTGCTCCGACAGCCGCGTGCCCGCCAACCAGATCACGGGGCTGGAGCCGGGCGAGGTCTTCGTGCACCGCAATGTGGCCAATGTGGTCGTGCACTCCGATCTCAATGCGCTCTCCACCGTGCAGTTCGCCGTGGAGCACCTCAAGGTCGAGCACATCATGGTCGTGGGCCACTACGGCTGCTCTGGTGTGCAGGCCGCCCTGCAGGGCACCCGCATCGGCCTGGCCGACAACTGGCTGCGCCACATCCAGGATGTGCGCGACCGCCATCGAACCCTGCTCGACGGCATCGCCGAGGCCCACCGGCACGATGCGCTCGTGGAACTCAACGCCATCGAGCAGGTGGTCAACATGGCGCAGAGCACGGTGCTGCTCGACGCCTGGGGCCGGGGACAGAACGTGACCCTGCATGGCTGGGTCTATGGCGTCCATGACGGCCTGCTGCAGGATCTGCAGATCAACGTGGACGGCGTCGAGGCGCTGGAGGCCGCCTACCAGCAGGCCGTTGCAGCCGTGACGCAGCAACCGCGCGGCTGAGCGTCGCCTCGCCCTGAAAAATTGACCCCGGTCATGTCCCGGCGCATGCGGACTGCAGTACAGTCCGTCCTGCCCGGGGTGCAGACCGGACCGTTCAAGGTCCGGATCTGCTGAGACGGTGATCCGAACCCGCGAACTTGATCCGGTTTGTACCGGCGTAAGAAGAGCCTGACCCGCAGTCCGTCTGCCGTGTCTGTCCCCGCTTGCTGGCCCTGTGCCATCCACGGTTCGCGTTCTGTGAGCCGTCCTCTCCGAGCATCCGTCCACATGCAAGGAGAGAACGATGAACGCACCCGACAAGCTGAGCCAGCTGCTGTCCCTCACGCGCGCGCCTTTGCCCGCATCGCGCAAGATCCACCTCCACGGCAGCCGCAGCGACCTGCGCGTGCCCATGCGCGAGATCGCGCTGAGCAACGGAGAGCGCGTGGTGGTCTACGACACCTCGGGTCCCTACACCGATCCGCAGGCCACCATCGACGTGCGGCGTGGCCTGCCACAGGTGCGCGAAGGCTGGATCGAATCCCGCGGGGACAGCGATTTCTATCGCGGCCGCGAGCCTTACGCGCTGGACGACGGCCTCAAGCAGGGCGAGACCGACAGCCTCGCCGCCCTGCGTGCCCAGGCGGCCGGCCTGCAGCGCACCCCACGGCGCGCGAAGCGCGGCGCCAACGTCACGCAGATGCATTACGCGCGCCGCGGCATCGTCACCCCCGAGATGGAGTACGTGGCCATCCGCGAGAACCAGCGGCGCGAGTGGATGGCGCCCTATCTGGCGGACCCGCAGCGCGAGGCGCGCCTGGCCGGCCAGAGCTTCGGCGCGAGCATCCCCCAGCGGGTGACGCCCGAGTTCGTGCGCGACGAGGTGGCGCGCGGGCGCGCCATCATCCCGGCCAACATCAACCACCCGGAACTCGAGCCCATGGCCATCGGCCGCAACTTCCTGGTCAAGGTCAATGCCAACATCGGCAACTCGGCCGTGACCTCGAGCATCGAGGAGGAGGTTGAAAAGCTGGTCTGGGCCACGCGCTGGGGCGCGGACACGGTGATGGACCTCTCGACCGGCCAGTACATCCATACCACGCGCGACTGGATCGTGCGCAACTCGCCCGTGCCCATCGGCACCGTGCCCATCTACCAGGCGCTGGAGAAGGTGGGCGGCGTAGCCGAGGACCTCACCTGGGACATCTTCCGCGACACGCTGATCGAGCAGGCCGAGCAGGGCGTGGACTACTTCACCATCCACGCGGGCGTGCGCCTGCCCTTCATCCACCTCACGGCGAATCGCGTCACGGGCATCGTCTCGCGTGGCGGCTCCATCCTGGCCAAGTGGTGCATCGCGCACCACCAGGAGAGTTTCCTCTACACGCACTTCGAGGAGATCTGCGAGATCATGAAGGCCTACGACGTGAGCTTCTCGCTGGGCGACGGCCTGCGCCCGGGCTCGGGGGCCGACGCCAACGACGAGGCCCAGTTTGCCGAACTGCGCACCCTGGGCGAGCTGACGCAGATCGCCTGGAAGCACGAAGTACAGACCATGATCGAAGGGCCGGGCCACGTGCCCATGCACCTGGTGCAGGCCAATATGACCGAGCAGCTCAAGCACTGCGGCGAGGCGCCCTTCTACACCCTGGGCCCGCTGACGACGGACATCGCGCCCGGTTACGACCACATCACCAGCGGCATCGGCGCGGCCATGATCGGCTGGTTTGGCACGGCCATGCTCTGCTACGTCACGCCCAAGGAGCACCTGGGCCTGCCTGATCGTGAGGACGTCAAGACCGGTCTCATCACCTACAAGATCGCCGCCCACGCGGCCGACGTGGCCAAGGGGCACCCGGGGGCGCGGGCGCGCGACGATGCCCTGTCCAAGGCGAGGTTCGAGTTCCGCTGGATGGACCAGTTCAACCTCTCGCTCGATCCGGACACGGCGCAGAAATTCCACGACGAGACCCTGCCCAAGGATGCGGCCAAGGTGGCGCACTTCTGCTCCATGTGCGGACCCAAGTTCTGTTCCATGAAGATCACGCAGGAGGTGCGCGCCTATGCGCAGGAAGGCATGGCCGCCAAGTCGTCCGAGTTCAGGGATGCCGGTGGCGAGCTCTACATCCCGATCACACCGGTTCCGGCCTCCGGAAACACCCCTACGTAGTCCTCCTGACCGCCGCCGGGAAGCCTGCGGTGCAGGCCGATCGGCGGCACAATCTGCGCATCCACTGCCAGATCCAGGAGTACACCATGTCCGATCCCATCGTCATCGTCGGCGCCGCCCGCACCCCCATGGGGGCCTTCCAGGGCGACTTCTCTTCCCTGTCCGCCCATGACCTGGGCGGCGCAGCCATCAAGGCGGCCGTCGAGCGTGCGGGCATCGCGCCCGAACTCGTGAACGAAGTGTTGATGGGCAACTGCCTCATGGCCGGCCAGGGCCAGGCCCCGGCGCGCCAGGCCGGCTTCAAGGGCGGCCTGCCCAAGAGTGCGGGCGCGGTGACCCTGTCCAAGATGTGCGGCTCGGGCATGCGCGCGGCCATGTTCGCGCACGACATGCTGGCCGGCGGCAGCGCCGAGGTCATCGTGGCCGGTGGCATGGAGAGCATGACCAATGCGCCCTACCTCATGCTCAAGGGCCGCGGCGGCTACCGCATGGGCCACGACAAGATCTACGACCACATGATGCTCGACGGCCTGGAAGACGCCTACGAGGCCGGCCGCTCCATGGGCACCTTCGGCGAGGACTGTGCTGCCAAGTACAAGTTCAGTCGCGAGCAGCAGGACCATTTCGCCAGCAGCAGCGTGCGCCGTGCCCAGGCGGCCACGCAGAACGGTGCCTTCAATGCCGAGATCACGCCGGTGACGGTCAAGACCCGTGCCGGCGAGACCGTGATCTCCATCGACGAAGGCCCGGCCAAGGCCAAGCTGGACAAGATCCCCGCGCTCAAGCCCGCCTTCAAAAAGGACGGCACCATCACCGCCGCCAGCAGCTCGTCCATCAACGACGGCGCCGCGGCGCTCGTGATGATGCGCGCCTCCACCGCTGCCAAGCTGGGCTGCAAGCCGCTGGCGAAGATCGTGTCGCACGCCATGCACGCCCAGGCGCCCGAGTGGTTCACGACCGCGCCCGTGGGCGCCACGCAGAAAGCCCTGGCCGCGGCCGGCTGGAGCGTGAAGGACGTGGACCTGTGGGAAGTCAACGAGGCCTTCGCCGTTGTGCCCATGGCGCTGATGGAGGAGCTCAAGGTCTCGCACGACATCGTCAACGTCAACGGCGGCGCCTGCGCCCTGGGCCACCCCATCGGGGCCTCGGGCGCGCGCATCATGGTCACGCTGATGCACGCTCTCAAGGCTCGCGGCCTCAAGCGCGGCCTGGCCACGCTGTGCATCGGGGGCGGCGAGGGCACGGCCGTGGCGCTGGAAATGCTCTGAAAAAAGGGCGCTGATCGGGTGCTTGGATAGCCTCGGGGGTATCCCGGCAAATACATAAGTGAGCGATGATATGGGCCTTGCCTCCAGGGAAGGTCCATCCATGAAATTCGGCACCAAACTTCTGCTCTGCGCCGTGGTCCCCGCGGCGCTCTTCATTGTCGGCCTGGCCGGCAGCATCGGCGGACTGGTTCACACCAAGAACCAGTTCAGCCGCTATATCCAGACCGAGCAGCGCATCAGCGCCGGCTTCAACGAGATGTATGCGCAAGGCCTGCAAATGGGACAGGCCCTGCGCAACATCGTGCTCGACCCGGCCAATCCGCGGGCCTTCGACAATTTCGAGGTGGCCCGCAAGGCCTATGAGAAGGCGTACGCCGACACGGTGGTCACGGCCAAGGGCACGGCGTTCGCCGCCGGTCTGGACAAGCTGCCGCCGCTGCGCGCTGCGCATGTCCAGGCGCAGGAGCGCGTGCTGGCCCTGGTCAAGGAGCAGTCCACCGAGACGGTGAAGTTCCTCAACAGCAACGAGACGCCGGCCTGGCGCAATCTGCGGGGCGAGCTGCTCAAGCAGATCGAGGAGGCAGGCAAGGCTTCCGACGAGGTGCAGGCCCAGGTCGAACGCCAGGCCAGCCGCCTGGTCTGGTTCTCGCTGCTGCTGGCGGCGCTGGCCGTGGCTGTGGCCGCGGGCTTCACGCTCTACCTGCGCAGCACCGTTTGCAAGGAGCTCGGTGGCGACCCGGGCGAGGCGCGCGACGCGCTGGCGCAGATTGCCCAGGGCAATCTGGCCTATCCGGTGCCGCCGACCGAGTTTCCCCAGAGCCTGATGCAGGAGCTGGTGCGCATGCAGGAGTCGCTGCGCCAGCTCGTGGGCGAGGTGCGCCATTCCACCGACAGCATCAGCACGGCCAGCAGCGAGATCGCCGCCGGCAGCCAGGACCTTTCCGCGCGCACCGAGAGCCAGGCCAGTGCACTGGAGGAGACCGCGGCCTCGATGGAGGAGCTCAGCTCCACCGTCAAGCAGAACGCCGACAACGCGCGCCAGGCCAACCAGCTCGCGCAAAGCGCTTCGACGGTGGCCGTGCAGGGCGGCGAGGTCGTGGCCCAGGTGGTCGGCACCATGCAGGGCATCAACGACAGCTCGCGCAAGATCGCGGACATCATCAGCGTGATCGACGGCATCGCCTTCCAGACCAACATCCTGGCGCTCAACGCCGCCGTGGAAGCGGCGCGCGCGGGCGAACAGGGCCGGGGCTTTGCCGTGGTGGCCAGCGAGGTGCGCAGCCTGGCCAGCCGCAGCGCCGAAGCCGCCAAGGAGATCAAGCAGCTCATCACCGACAGCGTGCAGAGGGTGGAGCAGGGCAGCACCCAGGTCGAGAAGGCCGGCCGCACCATGGAGGAGGTGGTGGCCAGCATCCGGCGTGTGACCGACATCATGGGCGAGATCAGCGCGGCCAGCAGCGAACAGAGTCAGGGTGTGGCCCAGATCGGTGAGGCCGTGCAGAGCATGGACCAGGCCACGCAGCAGAACGCCGCGCTGGTGGAGGAATCCACGGCCGCGGCCATGAGCCTGCGCGAACAGGCCCAGCACCTCAAGCAGCTGGTCGGCACCTTCCGGCTCTGAGCCCGGTATGAGCACCGTCCTGGTCATCGGCGCCTCGCGCGGCATCGGCCTGGAGTTCGTGCGTCAGTACCTGGCCGACGGGGCGCGCGTGATCGCTACCGCACGGGACGAAACCGGCCTCGCCCGCCTGCGTGAACTCGGCGCCGTGGCGCTCAAGGTGGATGTGGCCGATCCGGCCAGCGTCAGCGGTCTGGCCTGGCAGCTCGATGGCGAGGCCATCGACGTGGCGCTCTACGTGGCCGGCATCTGGTCCGAAGGGGGAGCGTTGAGCCCGCCCACGCAACCCGAGTTCGACCGCGTCATGCACACCAACGTCCTGGGCGCCATGCAGGCGCTCCCCCAGGTGGCGCAACTGATGGGGCCGGGCAGCCGCTTTGCCTTCATCACCAGCGGTCTGGCGCAGATCTCCAAAGTGGCGTCCAGTCAGGCCTGGCTGTACCGCGTGAGCAAGGCCGCGCTCAATATGGCGGTCGCCGCGGCCCAGCCTGACTACCCCGACACCATCATGGTCGCGCTCTCGCCGGGCTGGGTGCGTACCGACATGGGCGGTGCCAGTGCGCCGCTGGCCGTCGAGGCGAGCGTGGCCGCGATGCGCCGTACCCTGGCCGGCCTGACGCTGGCCGAACGGGGCGTCTTCCTGCGCCACGACGGCAGCCGTTTCGAAGGCTGGTGAGCGGGCCCCGGACGGCATAATTGACGTTTACGTCAACGTCAATCGAAAGCGCGCCCCATGCTGCTGACCCCCGACCAGGAAATGATCCGCGACGCGGTGCGCGACTTCGCGCGCGCCGAGCTCTGGCCCCACGCGGCGCGCTGGGACCGCGAACACCATTTCCCGCGCGAGGTGCACCGCGGCCTGGCTGCCCTCGGCGCCTACGGCATCTGCGTGCCCGAGGCCCTGGGCGGTGCGGGGCTGGACTACCTGAGCCTGTCCCTGGTGCTCGAGGAGATCGCGGCGGGCGATGGCGGCACGAGCACGGCCATCAGCGTGACCAACTGCCCGGTCAATGCCATCCTCATGAAGCACGGCAATGCGCAGCAGCAGGAGCGCTGGCTCACGCGCCTGGCGCGCGGCGAGCTGCTCGGCGCCTTCTGCCTGACCGAGCCGCACGTGGGCTCCGATGCCTCGGGCCTGCGCACCACGGCCGTCAAGGACGGCGACGGCTACGTGCTCAACGGTGTCAAGCAGTTCATCACCAGCGGCAAGCACGGGCACATCGCGATCGTGATCGCGGTGACGGACAAGGGCGCGGGCAAGAAGGGCATGAGCGCCTTCCTCGTGCCGACGGACACGCCGGGCTACATCGTCGAACGCCTGGAAGACAAGCTGGGCCAGCACAGCAGCGACACCGCGCAGATCCGCTTCGAGAACTGCCGCGTGCCCGTGGAAAACCTGATCGGTGCCGAGGGCGAGGGCTACAAGATCGCACTCGGCGGCCTGGAGGGCGGGCGCATCGGCATCGCCTCGCAGAGCATCGGCATGGCGCGCAGCGCGCTGGAGGTGGCCATCCAGTACGCCAGGGAGCGCGAGAGCTTCGGCCAGCCTATCTTCAACCACCAGGCCGTGGGCTTCCGCCTGGCCGAATGCGCCACGAAGATCGAGGCCGCGCGCCAGCTCACCTGGCACGCTGCCGCGCTGCGCGATGCGGGGCGCCCCTGCCTCAAGGAAGCCGCCATGGCCAAGCTTTTCGCCAGCGAGATGGCCGAGCAGGTCTGCAGCACAGCCATCCAGACCCTGGGCGGCTATGGCTATGTGCAGGACTTCCCGGTCGAGCGCATTTACCGCGACGTGCGCGTGTGTCAGATCTACGAAGGCACGAGCGATGTGCAGAAGATCCTGATCCAGCGCGCCCTCTGAACAACCACACCCCAGGAGACCGACATGCCCATCACCAAAGGATTTCGCGCCCTCGTCGACGAGGCCATGGCCCAGGTCCGGACCCTCAGCGTGCCCGAGGTGCTGGCCATGCTGGACGACCCGAAGGTGCACATCGTCGACATCCGCGACGTGCGCGAGCTCAAGGAGGGCACGGTCACCGGCAGCACGCACGCGCCACGCTGCATGCTGGAGTTCTGGGTCGACCCCGAGTCGCCCTACCACAAGCCCATGTGGGCCGACGAGAGCAAGCATTTCATCCTGTTCTGCGGCGCGGGCTGGCGCAGCGCGCTGGCGGCCAAGACCCTGCAGGACATGGGCATGACCAATGTCTCGCACATCGAGGGCGGCTATGCCGAGTGGGTCAAGCATGGCGGCCCGACCGAGACGCTGGAAGAGCGCAAGGCGAAGAAGGGCGGCTGAGGCGTGAGCGACTGTCCCTGCGGCCGGGCCTTGCCCTACGCTGATTGCTGTGGTCTCTACGTGGAAAATTTCGCGGACCGGCCTGCGCCCAGCGCCGAGGCCCTGATGCGCTCGCGCTACAGCGCTTTTGTCTTGGAGCGTGGCGACTATCTGCAGGCCACCTGGCACGCGAGCAAGCAGCCGTCGCAGATCCGCTTCGACCCTGGTGTGAAATGGCTGGGGTTGGAGGTGCGGGATTTCAAGGTGATCGACGACCACCATGCCGAGGTGGAGTTCGTCGCGCGGCAGCGCGACACCTCGGGTCGCGCCGTGCGCCTGCACGAGCGCAGCCGTTTCGTGCGTGAGGACGGGCGCTGGTACTACGTGGACGGGGACTGGAAGTGAGGCCCCATCCATGAGATTCGAGGCGGTGCTCTTCGACTGCGATGGTGTGCTCGTGGACTCCGAGCCCATCGTGAACCGCGTGCTGCGCGACATGCTGGCCGAGCGTGGCTGGGCGCTGTCCGAGGCCGAGTGCATGCGCATCTTCCTCGGCAAGATGGTGCGTGACGAGCGCGCGCGCATCGAGCGCGAAACCGGCCAGCCGCTGACGGAAGCGTGGCTGGCGGACTTCCGTGCGCAGCGCAACGCGGCGCTGGAGCGGGAGCTACAGATGGTGCCCCGCGCGCGTGAGGCCGTGCATGCGGTGCACGAGCGCCTGGACGCGCGCATCGCCTGCGCCTCGGGGGCCGACCGCCAGAAAGTCGAGCTGCAGCTGCACAAGGTGGGTCTGCACGACTACTTCGCGGGTCGCATCTTCAGCGGCCACGAGATGCCGCGCTCCAAGCCGCACCCCGATGTCTACCTAGCCGCGGCCAGGGCCCTGCAGGCCGCCCCCGGGCGCTGTGCGGTGGTGGAGGACTCGCTGGTCGGCGCCACGGCCGGGCTGGCGGCCGGGGCCACGGTGCTGGCCTATGTGCCACACGGCGATGCCACGCCCTTCGAGCGCGCTGGCGTGGCCGCGGTATTCCGCGACATGGCGCAGCTGCCTGGTTTGCTGGCCTGAGTCTCAGGCCAGTGGGGCAAAGCCCGAGCCGGGCCGGGCGGCCGGTGCCGCCAGCACGCCACCGGCCTGCAGCAGTTCGGTGATCTCGTGCTCCCGCACCGGGCGCGAGAGCAGGTAGCCCTGGAACTCGTGGCAGCCCTGGAAGCGCAGGAAGTCGAACTGCGCGGGGTTTTCCACCCCCTCGGCCACCACGGTCTTGCGCAGGCTCTGGCCCAGCGAGATCACGGCGCGCGCGATCATGGCCACCTCTTCCTCGTGCTCGATGCCGGTGACCAGGGAGCGGTCGATCTTGATGATGTCCAGCGGGAAGCGGCGCAGATAGCTCAGCGAGGAGTAGCCGGTACCGAAATCGTCCATGGCCAGCTGCACGCCCAGGGCCTTGAAGTCGCGCAGGATGCCGACCACGGCGTCGCTGTCGCCCATGAACACGGTTTCGGTGATCTCGATTTCGACCAGTGCCGGCGGCAGCTGCGCCTCCTGCAGCAGACCGGCCACATGGGCCACGATGTCGCCGCTGAGGAACAGGCGGGCCGAGAGATTGACCGCGATGCGCAGTGGCATGGAGGATTGGCGGTTCCATCCGCGCGCGGCAGCAAAGGCGCGCCGCAGCACGGCCGTGGTCAAGGGCGCGATCAGGCCGGTCTCTTCGGCGATGGTGATGAAGCGGTCGGGGCTGATGGGGCCGTACTCCGGGTGGATCCAGCGTGCCAGTGCCTCCACACCCACGATGCGGCGGCGGTGGTCCGCCTTGGGCTGGTAGTGGACCTCCAGCTCGTCGTGCTCGATGGCGTGGCGCAATGCGGCCTCGATGTTGAGGCGCTCGTCGGCCACGCGGTTGAGTTCGCGCGTGAAGAACTGGAAGGTGTTGCGCCCGCTGTTCTTGGCCGCGTACATGGCGGTGTCGGCGTGCTTGAGCAGGGTGTCACTGTCCTCGCCATCGGCCGGGTACATGGCCACGCCCAGGCTGGCACCGACGTGGAACTCACGGCCCGAGAGCATCACGGGCTGGCCGATCTCGCTCAGCACGCGCCGCAGCTGGGAGATCACCGTGCTGGCGCGGAAGTGGTCGCTGAGCAGCAGCACGAACTCATCGCCGCCCAGGCGGGCCACGGTGTCGGTGCCGCGCACGCAGTGCTGCAGGCGGGCGGCGATGGCCTTGAGCAGCTCGTCACCCGCACCGTGGCCCAGGCTGTCGTTGATGAACTTGAAGTTGTCCAGGTCGATGAAGACCACGGCCAAGTAATAACCCAGCCGGTCCGCGCGCGCGATGGCCTGCTCCACCCGGTCGGCCAGCAGGATGCGGTTGGGCAGGCCGGTGAGCATGTCGTGGTTGGCCTGACGCTCCAGTTCCTCCTGGTAGCGGCGGCGTTCCGAGATGTCCTGCACCGTGCCCTCGTAGTAAAGTGCGCGGCCCTCGGCGTCGCGCACCACGTGGGCGTTCTCCGAGATCCAGAGCCGCGTGCCGTCGGCGCGGTAGACCTCGGACTCGAAGTTGAGCACCTCGCCATGCACCTCCATGAGCTGGCGGAAGCGCTCGCGCTGGCTGCTCTTCACATAGAGCTGGCGTCCGATGTCGTCCAGGCTGCACATCAGTGCTTCCGGGCTGGGGTAGCCGTAGAGGCGGGCCAGCGCGGGGTTGGCGGCCAGATAGCGCCCTTCCACCGTGGTCTGGAAGATGCCCTCGGAGGCGTGCTCGAAGATGCTGCGGTAGCGTTGCTCGGCCTGCTGCCGGGCCTGCAGCAGGGCGTGCTGGCTGCTCACGTCTTCAATGAAGCCCTCGAGCACCAGTTCGCCCTGCTCGTCGAGCACCCCGATGCCGCGTTCGATCACCCATTTGATCTGGCCGGACTCGGTGCGGATGCGGTACTCGGCCGCGAAGCGCTGGCCCAACGCGACGGCGCTTTCGATCTGGCCGCGCACGCGCGCGCGGTCCAGCGGGTGGGTGATGTCTTCCCAGCCCAGGGTTTCGCCATGCACCAGTTCGTCCGCGCTGTAGCCCGTCAGGGCCAGGCAGCCCTGGCTCACGAAGATCATGCGCCAGTTCGCGTCGAGCAGGCAGCGGTAGGCCATGCCGTCGAGGTTGTTGATCAGGGTGTCGAGCACCCGCGCGCGGTCCAGCTCGCCGGTGCTGAGCAGGCTGAGGCGGCGGGTGCGGACAGGCGGGGCGGACATGGGGCAGGTGTCGGACGGGTACACCCTCAGAGGAAGCAAAGCCCGTGCCGGCCTTTTGCACCGTCGTGGTGCATCATGCGGTGCTGTGCCCGAAAGCGGGCCTGAATCTGCCACAATTGACGTTTACGTAAACGTCAATCATCCGCTCGCTGACGAAAGGCCGCCATGCCCCTTCTGGAAACCCAGCTCAACGCCCGTTCGGCCGACTTTCTGGCCAATGCCGCCGCCATGCGCGCGGTGGTGGACGATCTCAAGGCGCGCATCGAGCAGGTGGCCCAGGGCGGTGGCGAGGCGGCGCGCGCCAAGCACACGGCCCGCGGCAAGCTGCTGCCGCGTGAGCGCGTGCAGCGCCTGCTCGATCCGGGTACGCCGTTTCTGGAATTCAGCCCGCTCGCGGCCTATGGCATGTATGGCGATGACGCGCCCTGCGCAGGCCTGATCGCCGGCATCGGCCGCGTGAGCGGGGTGGACTGCGTCATTGTCTGCAACGACGCCACCGTCAAGGGCGGCACCTACTATCCCATGACGGTCAAGAAGCACCTGCGCGCGCAGGAGATTGCCGAGGCCAACCGCCTGCCCTGCATCTACCTCGTGGACTCGGGGGGGGCCAACCTGCCCAACCAGGACGAGGTGTTTCCCGACCGCGATCACTTCGGCCGCATCTTCTACAACCAGGCGAACATGAGCGCGCAGGGCATCGCGCAGATCGCTGTCGTCATGGGCTCGTGCACGGCCGGTGGCGCCTATGTGCCGGCCATGAGCGACGAAGCCATCATCGTCAAGAACCAGGGCACCATCTTCCTGGGCGGCCCGCCGCTGGTGAAGGCCGCCACGGGCGAGGTGGTGAGCGCCGAGGACCTGGGCGGCGGCGACGTGCACACGCGCCTGTCGGGTGTGGCCGACCATCTGGCGCAGAACGATCTGCACGCGCTGGCGCTGGCGCGCGCCTCGGTGAAGAACCTGAACTTGAACAAGACACCCCAGGTCACGCTGACCGAACCCGTGCCGCCGCGTTACCCGGCCGAGGAGCTCTACGGCGTGATCCCCGCCGACACACGCAAGCCCTTCGACGTACGCGAGATCATCGCCCGCATCGTCGACGGCTCCGAGTTCGACGAGTTCAAGGCCCGCTACGGCACCACGCTGGTGACCGGCTTTGCGCGCATCGAAGGCATGCCCGTGGGCATCATCGCCAACAACGGCATCCTGTTCTCGGAAAGCGCGCTCAAAGGCGCGCACTTCATCGAGCTGTGCTGCCAGCGCAAGATCCCGTTGGTGTTCCTGCAGAACATCACGGGTTTCATGGTGGGGCGCAAGTACGAGAACGAGGGCATCGCGCGCAACGGCGCCAAGATGGTGACCGCCGTGTCCACCGCGCAGGTGCCCAAGTTCACCGTCATCATCGGCGGCTCCTTCGGTGCCGGCAACTACGGCATGTGCGGCCGCGCCTTCGGCCCGCGTTTCCTCTGGATGTGGCCCAATGCGCGCATCTCGGTCATGGGCGGCGAGCAGGCGGCCAGCGTGCTGGCCACCGTCAAGCGTGACGGGATCGAAGGCAAGGGTGGGCAGTGGAGCGCGCAGGAGGAAGAGGCCTTCAAGGCCCCGATCCGCCAGCAGTACGAGGAGCAGGGCCACCCCTATTACGCCTCGGCCCGCCTGTGGGACGACGGCATCATCGACCCGGCGGACACGCGTCGGGTGCTGGCCCTGGGCCTGAGCGCGGCGCTCAACGCGCCCATTGCGGACACGAAGTTCGGCGTGTTCCGCATGTGAGGTGCGCGTGAAGGACTATTTCGCCCTGCTGGCGCGCTACAACCTCTGGGCCACGCGCCGGCTCTACGAATCTCTCGACACTTTGCCCGAAGCCGACTACCGGGGCGACACCGGCCTGTTCTTCGGCTCCATCCACGGCACGCTCAACCACCTGCTGGTCGCCAGCGACCGTATCTGGTACCGGCGCTTTGCCGAGGGGGTGTCGCCGCGCGACGTGCAGCTGTCCGACGAGCTGGAGACCGACCGTGCCGCCTTGAAGGCGGCGCTGCTGCATGACGCCGAGCGCTGGTGCGACCTGGTGACCGGCTTGCCCGCCGAGCGCTACGCCGGCACGATCGAATACACGACCATGCGCGGCACGGCGGCCGTGCTGCCCTTTGCCGCGACGCTGGGCCATGTGTTCAACCATGGCACTCACCACCGTGGCCAGATCACGGCCGCCCTGACGGCGCGTGGCCACTCCGGTCCCGAACTGGACTGGGTCTACATGCTGCAGCAGGAGCAGGCGCGGCCGGCGGGCTGAGCTGTCAGAATGCGGGCCCTTTGCTGAAGATTCCAAGCGTATGACGATGTCTCCCCCCGCCCAAGACGACTGGGTCGCGCGCAGCCTGCGCAGCGTCTGGCACCCCTGCACGCAGATGCAGCACCACGAGACCGTGCCGCTGATCCCGGTCAGCCACGGCCGCGGGCCCTGGCTGGTCGACACGCAGGGGCGTGAGTACCTGGACGGCATCAGCTCCTGGTGGGTCAACCTCTTCGGCCACGCCAACCCGCGCATCAACGCGGCGCTGAAAGACCAGCTCGACAGGCTGGAGCACGCCATGCTGGCCGGCTTCACGCATGCGCCCGTGGTCGAGCTGTCCGAGCGTCTGTCGGCGCTGACCGGCGGTGTGCTGGGTCATTGCTTCTACGCCTCCGACGGGGCCTCGGCCGTGGAGATCGCGCTCAAGATGAGCTTCCATTTCTGGCGTAACAGCGGTCACGGCCAGAAGCAGGAGTTCGTCTGCCTTACGGGCAGTTACCACGGGGAGACCATCGGCGCCCTGGCCGTGACCGACGTGGCGCTGTTCCGCGATGCCTACGGCCCGCTGATCCAGCGCGCTCACGTCGTGGCCACACCTGATGCCAGGCTGGCGAGTGAAGGCGAGAGCGCGGCCGACGTGGCGCGCCGCGCCGCCGCCGCGCTCGAGACCCTGTTGCAGGAGCGCGCGGGCAAGATCGCTGCGGTCATCGTCGAGCCCCTGGTGCAGTGCGCCACCGGCATGGCCATGCACGATCCCGAGTACCTGCGGCTGGTGCGCGCCTTGTGCGACAAACATGAAGTGCACCTGATCGCCGACGAGATCGCCGTGGGCTGCGGGCGCACGGGCAGCTTCTTCGCCTGTGAGCAGGCGGGTATCTGGCCCGACTTCCTCTGCCTGTCCAAAGGCATCAGCGGCGGCTACCTGCCGCTCTCGCTGGTGATGACGCGTGATGCGATCTACCAGGCTTTCTACGACCCCGACGTCACGCGCGGCTTCCTGCATTCGCATTCCTACACGGGCAACCCGCTGGCCTGCCGCGCGGCCCTGGCCACGCTGGACATCTTCAAGCAGGACGATGTGCTCAACGCCAACCGTGCCAGGGCGCACCAGCTGACGCAGGCCCTGCTGCCGCTGGCCACCGATGGGCGGGTGCGCCACTTCCGCCGCCAGGGCATGATCTGGGCCTTCGACGCCGTGGTGGACCACCCGGAGCGCGCCGCCACTTTCTCGCGCCGTTTCTTTACGGCCGCACTGCAGCGCGGTCTGCTGCTACGCCCCATCGGTCGCACGGTCTACCTGATGCCGCCTTATGTGCTGGACGACGAGGAGATCGCCCTGATCGCCGAGCGCACGCGGGCCACCTTCGAGGAGGTGATGGTGTGAGCTTCGCGTTGTTGGATGCCCTGCGGGACCGGATCGACGAGCTCGACGCTCAGGGTCTGCGCCGCCGCCGCCGCACGGCCGAGACGCCCTGTGCGCCGCACACCGTCGTGGACGGGCAGCGGGTGCTGAGCTTCAACAGCAACGATTACCTGGGCCTGGCCGCCGACGCGCGCATCGCCGCCGCCTTGCAGGAAGGCGTGCGCCTCTACGGCGCGGGCAGTGGGGCCTCGCATCTGGTCAGCGGGCACTCGAAAGCCCACGAGGAACTTGAAGAGCGCCTGGCTGACTTCCTGGCACCTCATCTGGTGCAGGCGCGTGCGCTGTACCTGAGCACCGGCTACATGGCCAACCTCGCCGTGCTCACGGCCCTGGCTGTGGCCACGCCGGGCGAGGCCGAAATCTTCTCTGACGCGCTCAACCACGCCTCCATCATCGACGGCACGCGCCTGGCGCGCGCCCAGGTCACGGTCTATGCGCACAACGATGTGGCGGCGCTGGCACAGGCCCTGACGGCGAGTGCAGCGAAAAACAAGATCGTCGTGAGCGACAGCGTCTTCAGCATGGACGGCGACATCGCGCCGCTGCCGCAGATCCTGGCCCTGTGCGAACAGCATGGCGCCTGGCTGGTGGTGGACGACGCGCATGGCTTTGGCGTGCTCGGTGAACACGGCCGCGGTGCGCTGGAACACTTCCAGCTCAAGTCCCCGCAGTTGGTCTACATGGGCACGCTGGGCAAGGCCGCCGGCGTGAGCGGTGCCTTCGTGGCGGCGCATGCCACCGTGATCGACTGGCTGGTGCAGCGCGCGCGTCCCTATATCTACACCACGGCCGCCGCGCCCGCGCTGGCCCATGCACTGCTGACCAGCGTGGCCCTGATCGACAGCCGCGAAGGCCAGCAGCGCCGCGCGCAGCTCGAACTGCTGCAGCATCAGCTGAGCGGGATGCCGCTGCGCCCGGGCTGGAAGCACCTGGCCTCGCCCACACCCATCCAGCCCCTGGTCATCGGCGGCAATGCCGAGGTGCTGGCCGCGGCCCAGGCCCTGCTGGCGCAGGGCCTCTGGGTCTCGGCCATCCGCGCGCCGACGGTGCCCACGGGCACGGCTCGCCTGCGCATCACGCTCTCGGCCGCCCATACCCATGAGGACGTGGCGCGTTTGCTCGACGTCCTGCACACCCTTGCGAAAGAATCCTGAATGCCTGCTTTTTCCTGTTTCGTCACCGGGACCGATACCGAGATCGGCAAGACCCTGATCAGTGGGGCCCTGCTCCATGCCATGGGGGCCGCCGGCGTACGCGCGGCCGGCATGAAGCCGGTGGCCGCCGGCGCCGAGGAGCGTGAGGGCGTGCTGCGCAACGAGGACGTGGATTTCCTCTACGAAGCCGCGCCGCTCAAGCTGCCGCGCGAGCTGACCACCCCTTATCTCTTCCGTACGCCCGCCGCGCCGCACATCGCCGCGGCGCTGGAGTGCCAGCCCATCGAGCCGCGCCGCATCGTGGCTGCCTACGAGCAGGTGCGCGCCCAGGCCGAGGCCGTGGTGGTCGAAGGCGTGGGCGGCTGGCGCGTGCCGCTGACCAACAGCTACGACACCTCAGACCTGGCGCGCCAGCTCGGCCTGCCCGTCATCCTCGTCGTGGGCCTGCGCCTGGGCTGCATCAACCATGCCCTGCTCACGGCTGAAGCCATTGCCGCGCGTGGCCTCAGGCTCGCGGGCTGGGTCGCCAACACGGCCGATCCGGCCATGGGCCATGCGGACGGCAATGTGGAAGCCATCGCGGCGCGCCTGGACGCGCCTCTGCTGGGCCGTGTGCCGCGACTTGCTCAACCCTCCGCTGCGGCCGCAGCCGCCTGCCTGGACCTCGGAAAGGTGAAGACCGATGTTTAAGAAAATCCTGATCGCGAATCGCGGTGAGATCGCTTGTCGGGTTGCGGCCACAGCCAAGCGCCTGGGCATCCAGACCGTGGCCGTCTATTCCGACGCCGATGCGAACGCCAAGCACGTGGCCGTCTGTGACGAAGCGGTACATATCGGTGGCAGCGCGCCCGCCGAGAGTTACCTGCGCTGGGAACGCATCATCGAGGCTGCGAAGGCCACGGGCGCGCAGGCCATCCACCCGGGCTACGGTTTTCTCAGTGAAAACGAGGCCTTCGCCGACGCCTGCGCCAAGGCGGGGCTGGTCTTCATCGGCCCGCCGGCCTCGGCCATCCTGGCCATGGGTCTCAAGGCCGAGTCCAAGCGCCTGATGGACAAGGCCGGTGTGCCCCTGGTGCCTGGCTACCACGGCGCGGACCAGGACGCCGCGCTCTTGCAGCGCGAGGCCGACCGCATCGGCTACCCCGTGCTCATCAAGGCCAGCGCGGGCGGCGGCGGCAAGGGCATGCGCGTGGTCGAGAAATCCGCGGACTTCGCGGCGGCACTGGCCTCCTGCCAGCGCGAGGCCATCAACAGCTTCGGCGACGCGGCGGTGCTGATTGAGAAATACGTAACCCGTCCGCGCCACATCGAGATCCAGGTCTTCGGCGACATGCAGGGGAACTGCGTCTACCTCTTCGAGCGCGACTGCTCGGTGCAGCGTCGCCACCAGAAGGTGCTGGAAGAAGCGCCGGCACCGGGCATGACGTCCGAGTTGCGGCAGCAGATGGGCCAGGCGGCCGTCGCTGCGGCGCGTGCCGTCAACTACGTGGGCGCGGGCACGGTGGAGTTCATCGTCGAGCAGCGCGACGGCAGGATGAGCTTCTTCTTCATGGAGATGAACACACGCCTGCAGGTCGAACACCCGGTGACCGAGGCCATCACGGGCCTGGACCTGGTGGAATGGCAGCTGCGCGTGGCAGCCGGCGAGCCGCTGCCGCTGAAGCAGGAGCAACTCAAGATCCACGGCCACGCCATCGAGGCGCGCATCTGCGCCGAGAACCCGGACAAGCAGTTCCTGCCCGCCACCGGCGCCCTGCAGGTCTATGCGCTGCCACCCTGTAGCGAATTCAGTGTGAGCCCGGTGCGGGTGGACTCCGGCGTGCGCCAGGGCGATGCGATCAGTCCCTTTTACGACTCCATGGTCGCCAAGCTCATCGTGCACGGCGACACGCGCGAGCAGGCGCTGGCCCGGCTGGACGCGGCGCTGGCGGCCACGCGCATCGTGGGCCTGCAGACCAATGTGCAGTTTCTGCGCCATGTGCTGGCCAGCCGCTCCTTTGCCCAGGCGGACCTGGACACGGCGCTGATCACGCGCGAGGCCGCCGTGCTCTTCGATCAGGAGAACGTGGGCCTGCCCCTGGCCGCGGCCGCTGTGGTGGCCCACACGCTGCTGCAGGAGCAGGCGGCGTTGCCGGCTACGGGCTGGGTCGATCCCTGGGCGCGGCGCGACGGCTGGCGTACACACGGCCTGACGCAGCGTTACGTCGATCTGGAGTTCCGTGGCGAGCGTCACACGGCTGTGCTGACGTATCTGCACGATGGCGCGCTGCGCCTGCAGATCGAGGAGGCGAGTGCGCCCCTGTCCTTCAGCCTGGGTGCTGACGGCATCGTGCTGCAGTACGCGGGCCAGCGCCTGACCGTGCAGGTCGAGCGCAGCGGCGAGGTGGCGCACGTGTTTACGCCGCAGGGCGCGACCCAGATCACCGTGCTCGATGCCCTGGCCCATGCGGGCGAGGCGGCGGCTGAGGGCGGGCGGCTGACGGCGCCCATGCCGGGCAAGGTGGTGTCCTTCGCCGTCAAGGCAGGCGACACCGTGACCAAGGGCCAGGTGCTGGCCGTGATGGAGGCCATGAAGATGGAGCACACCATCGCCGCCCCCGGTGACGGCGTGGTGGCCGAGCTGCTCTACGCGCCGGGTGACCAGGTGGCTGAAGGGGCGGAGCTCCTGAAGCTGTCGGCCGCGTGACGGATCGCCCGGCGATCTGCGACTAAGCTCGCGCACATGAAGATCTATTTCTGCGGCACCGATTTCAAACCCGAGCCCTGGCTCGCAGCACTGCGCACGGTGCTGCCCCAGGCCGACATCCAGGCCTGGCTGCCCGGCGCGCCGCCAGGCGACTATGCCGTGGTCTGGGCGCCGCCACAGCAATTCCTCGACGAGCAGCCGCAGCTCAAGGCGCTCTTCAACCTCGGTGCGGGCGTGGATGCGCTGACGCAGCTGCGTTTCTCGTCGGCCACGAAACTCGTACGCCTGGACGATGCCGGCATGTCGGTGCAGATGACGGAGTACGTGCTGCATGCGCTGATCCGCCATTTCCGCGAGTTCGACGGTTATGACGCCGACGTGGCCCAAGGCAAGTGGTCCTTCCGCAAGCCGCGCCGGCGCGAGGACTATCCCGTCGGCATCATGGGGCTGGGCGTGCTGGGCCAGCGCGTGGCGCGCGCCGTGCAGGCGCTGGAGTTTCCGGTGCTGGGCTGGAGTCGCAGCGCCAAGGATGTGCCAGGCGTGCGTTGCTATGCCGGTCCGGAACAGTTTGACGAGTTCCTGGCCGAGACCCGCGTGCTGGTCTGCCTGCTGCCCCTGACCGCGGAGACCCGCGGCATCATGAACCGCCGCACGCTCTCCCTGCTTCGGCCCGGCGCCTATGTCATCAATGTGGCGCGCGGCAGCCATCTGGTGGAAGAAGACCTGATCCCCCTGCTCGACAGCGGCCAGCTGGACGGCGCAGCCCTGGACGTGTTCCAGCAGGAGCCGCTGCCGGCTGGTCACCCCTTCTGGCGCCACCCGAAGATCACGATCACCCCTCACACGGCCGCGCGCACCCTGCGCGACGAAAGCGTGGCCCAGATCGCCAGCAAGATCGCCCGGCTGGAGCGCGGGGAAACGATTGCGGGTATCGTCGACCCCACCAAAGGCTACTGACATGAGTTTCCCGACCCGCGTCCAGATCATCGACGTCGGCCCGCGCGACGGGCTGCAGAACGAGAAGCAGCCCGTGCCCGCGGCCGTGAAGATCGAGCTTGTGCAGCGCCTGCAGGACACAGGGCTGACGGAGATCGAGGTCACGAGCTTTGTCTCGCCCAGGTGGGTGCCGCAGATGGGCGACAACGCCGAAGTCATGGCCGGCATCACGCGCCGGCCCGGTGTGCGCTACTCGGTGCTGGTGCCCAACCTCAAGGGCTGGGAAGCGGCGCAGGCCAGCCAGCCCGACGAGATCGTGGTCTTCGGCGCGGCCAGCGAGGCCTTCAGCCAGAAGAACATCAACTGCTCCATCGCCGAGAGCATCGAGCGTTTCGCACCCGTCGTCGAGGCTGCGCTCGCTGCCGGCATCCGCGTGCGCGGCGCCATGAGCTGCACCGTGGGCTGTCCCTACGAAGGCGAGGTCGCGCCCGAGCGCGTGGGCATGCTGGCCGGGCTGATGAAAGGCATCGGCGTGCAGCGTGTGGACGTGGCTGACACCATCGGCGTCGGGACGCCACGCAAGGTGCAGCGCGCCATCGAGGCCACGCTGGCCCATTTCGATCTCGACCAGGTGTCGGGTCATTTCCACGATACCTATGGCCAGGCCCTGTCCAACACCTATGCCGCGCTGGAGTTGGGGGTCTGGAACTTCCAGTCCTCGGTGGCTGGCCTGGGCGGCTGCCCCTATGCCAAGGGCGCCACGGGCAATGTGGCGACCGAAGACCTGGTCTATCTGCTGCAGGGACTGGGCATCGAGACTGGCATCGATCTGGACCGACTCGTCGATGCGGGTGCCTTCATCAGCGCCGCGCTGGGCCGCAAGCCGAATTCGCGCGTGGCCACGGCCATCCTCAACAAGAGAGGCTGAGGGCGCCGACGATGGAATGGCTGGCCAGACAGGCGGTACGAGCCCAGCGCAAGGAGCGCGAGCTGCCCTCGCCCTGCGTTGCGGTCTGTCGCATGGAGATCGCCACCGGCCTGTGCCAGGGCTGTCTGCGCACGCTGGAGGAGATCACGGCCTGGTCCAGGCTGGACGACGAAGGCAAGCGCGCCATCTGGGGGCAGATCGAACAAAGGGCGCTGGCGGCCTGTCCGGTGCAAGGAGACACACCATGAAGCAGATCATCTGCTACCTCGACTTCATCTCGCCCTACAGCCACCTGGCTTTCGAGAAACTGCCCGAGGCACTGATGGGCCTGAGCTACTCGGTGGTCTACCGCCCGGTCCTGCTGGGCGCCATGCTGCGCCATCACCAGCTGCTGGGCCCGGCCGAAGTGCCGGCCAAGCGGGCCTGGACCTACCGCCATGTGCAGTGGCTCGGGCATGCGCATGGGGTGCCGCTGCAGATGCCGGCCGTCCATCCCTTCAATCCCCTGCCCCTGCTGCGTCTCGCGATTGCCTGCGCCGACGCGGGCGACCCGAACCGTTATGTCTGCGAGACGCTGTTGCGCCATGTCTGGCAGGGCGGGCTGGATGCGGTCGATCCGCAGCGCCTGCAGGCCTTGCGCGAGCAGCTGGCGCCGCCACGTGCGCCCGATGACGAGGCGGTGAAGGCGCGCCTGCGCGCCAATACCGACGAAGCGATTGCTGCCGGTGCCTTTGGCGTGCCGTCCTTCGCGGTGGACGGCCGCCTGTTCTGGGGGTATGACAGTCTGCCCATGCTGCGCCGCTATCTGGACGGCGATCCCTGGTTCGACGGGCCGGGCTGGCGCCCGCAGGTGGGCGACCCGGCCTGATTTCAGCGGCGGAAGCGACCGTCGGCCGTGATGATGGCCAGATCGGCGAAATCCAGTCCGGTGTGGTCCTGGGGGCTGAAGTTGACTTCGAGTCCGCCGATGTCGAACTTGCTCAGGCTCTCGAGCGCGGTCTGGATGCGCTCGCGCGTGGGCTTGGGGCCGGCGCGACGCAGGGCCTCGACCAGCACCTTGGCCGCGGCAAAGCCTTCGAGCATGGCCGGGCTGACCTCGCCCGCCCCCTTGGCCCGTGCCAGGTCCTGGGCTTCCTTGACCAGGCCGTAGGCGATGGAATGCGGGAAGACCTGGGAGACGATGACGCCGCGCGCGTTCTCACCCAGGCTCTTGATGAAGCCGCCGGACGCATTGTTCGACAGCGTCACCACCTGGGCGCTGCTGCCGGCCGCGCGCAGGGCCTTGAGGCCGTCGACCACGGCCGAGCCCGAGGCGATCATGAGCACTGCCTGGGCGCCCGACTGGGCAATGGCCGGCGCGATCTTGCTGAAGTCGGGCTTGGCGCGGTCGAACTTGGCCAGCACCGCTGGCGTCAGCCCGGTGGCGGTCAGCCCCTTCTGGGCGCCGGCCAGGCCGTCCAGCCCGAAGCTGTCGTCCACGTGCACCACGGCCAGCTTGTTCATGCCGATGGTGGCCAGGTGGGTGATGGCCTTCTCGGCTTCGCGCTGGTAGGTGGCGCGGACGTTGAAGACGTGCTTCTTCAGCGGCTGGTGCAGCACCATGGCGCCCGTGGACGGGGCGATGAGCGGAACCCCGTACTGGTCCAGCAGGGGGATGATGGCCTCGGTGTGCGGGGTGCCCCGGTTCAGGAACAGCGCCACCACGTTCTGTTCCACGATCAGCCTGCGGGCGTTTTCGGCGGCCAGCTTGGGCTCGAACTTGTCGTCCAGCGAGATCAGCTCGATCTTCTGGCCGTTGACGCCGCTCTTGGCGTTGATGGCGTCGATGTAGAGCTTGGCGCCCTCGGTGGTTTCCTTGACCCCCGCCGCCACCGGGCCGCTGAAGCCCGCGGTCTGGCCGATCAGGATCTGCGCCTGGCTGCTCAAGGCGAGCAGCGCAAGCAAGACGATGCCCAGCGTTCTGAGGTGTCGCATCATGTTCTCCTCGTGACTTGGTCTTGTACGCGGAGTTTAGGCCCGATTCACCCCCCGGGCGCATAGGCGGGGGGGCATGGGCGCGCCGGGTCGGCGCGGCGCTTCAGCGCCGGAAGCGGCCGTCGCTGGTGATGATGGACAGGTCGGCGAAGTCCAGGCCGGAGTGGTCCTTGGCGCTGAAGTTCACCTCCAGCCCGCCGATGTCGAACCTGCTGAAGCTCTCCAGCGCCGCGTGGACCCGGGCGCGCGTCGGCTTGTCGCCAGCGCGGCGCAGGGCTTCCACCAGTACCTTGGCGGCGGCAAAGCCTTCCAGCATGGCTGGGGTCACTTCCGGCACGCCTTGGGCGCGTGCGAGGTCGTTGGCTTCCTTGACCAGGGGATAGGTCAGCGACTGCGGGAACACCTGGCTCACGATCACGCCGCGTGCGTGTTCGCCCAGGCTCTTGATGAAACCGCCCGAGGCATTGTTGGACTGGGTCACGATCTGGGCCATGCTGCCGGCCGCCCGGATGGCTTTCACGGCATCGGCCGCCGCCACGCCCGAGGCGATGAGTACGATGGCCTGGGGGTTGGCGCGGGCCAGTGCCGGCGCGACGCCGGAGAAGTCGGGCTTGGTGCGGTCGTACTTCGCCACCAGCACGGGTTTGAGCTTCGCCTGTTCCAGGCCGCGCTGCGCGCCCAACAGGATGTCGTTGCCGAAGCTGTCGTCCACGTGCAGCACGGCGATGCGGTCGATGCCTATGGTGACCAGATGCTGGATGGCCTTTTCGGCCTCGCGCTGGTAGGTGGCCCGCACATTGAAGACGTACTTCTTGACCGGCTGATGCAGCACCATGGCGCCGGTCGACGGCCCCACCAGTGCTACGCCATGCTGGTCCAGCAGGGGGATGATGGCCTCGGTGTGCGGAGTGCCCCGGTTGAGGAACATGGCCACCACATTGCGCTGCTCGATCAGGGTGCGCGCATTCTCGGCCGCCAGCTTGGGGTCGAACTTGTCGTCGAGCTGGATCAGCTCGATCTTCTGGCCGTTGACGCCGCCCCGGGCATTGATGGCGTCGATGTAGAGCAGCGCGCCATCGGTGATCTCCTTGACACCGACGGCCGAGGTGCCGGTGAAGCCGGCGGTCTGCCCGACCAGGATCTGCGCCTGCACCGGCGCGCCCAGCAGCAGGCCCACCAGGACCGCGGCGATACGTAGTGTTTTCATTTCAACTGCCTTTGCTGGTCAACGACGGGGTGGGATTCTATGCCCGTTGTTCTACAGGCAGATTACGACCCCACGTCCGCACGGGCTCACGCTTGCTCCTAGAATGTTTGGGCCTTTACGAGCGAGAGTCACCATGACCCAGGGAAGCATCCGCATTCGCGGCGCGCGCCAGCACAACCTCAAGAACCTCGATCTGGACATCCGCACAGGGGAGCTCACCGTGGTTACCGGGCCCAGCGGCTCGGGCAAGTCCAGCTTGGTGTTCGACACGCTCTACGCCGAAGGGCAGCGCCGCTATGTGGAGACCTTCAGCGCCTATGCGCGCCAGTTCCTGGACCGCATGGACAAGCCGGCCGTGGACCGCGTGGAAGGCGTGCCCCCGGCCATCGCCATCGACCAGACCAATCCGGTGCGCTCCTCGCGTTCCACGGTCGGCACGATGACCGAGCTCAACGACCACCTCAAGCTGTTGTTCGCGCGCGCAGCCCAGCTGTTTGACAAACAGACCGCCCAGCCCGTGCGGCACGACAGCCCGGACAGCATCTACGCCGAACTGCAGCGCCGCGCCGCCGAGGCCGGTGACCCGCGCCTGGTGCTGGCTTTCCCCGTCGAGTTGCCCGGCAACACCAGCCGCGAGGAGATCGAGCAGTGGCTTTCGGCCAGCGGCTTCACGCGCATCCAGGCCGAGCGCGAGACGGCCACGCCGGCCGGCCCGCGCAAGATCCTCGACGTGGTGGCGGATCGCTTCCGCCTCGCGGGTGCCGAACGCGCGCGCGTGGTCGAGGCCATCGAGCTCGCGCTCAAGCGCGGCAGCGGGCGGCTCAACGTCTACCGGCTGCAGGACGAGGGCGAAGCGGATATCTGGCGTTTCTCCACGGGCCTGCACTGTCCGGACAGCGATCTGCGCTACGCCGATCCCCTACCCTCCATGTTCTCCTTCAACTCGGCCGTGGGCGCCTGCGAGGTCTGTCGCGGCTTCGGCCGCGTGATCGGGGTGGACTACGGCCTGGTGATCCCGAATGACAAGCTCACGCTGCGCGCCGGCGCGATCAAGCCCATCCAGACCCCGGCCTGGGCCGAATGCCAGGACGACCTGATGCGTCACGCCGAGGCGGCGGGCATCCCGCGCGACACGGCCTGGAACAAGCTCACGCAGGAACACAAGGACTGGGTCATCTACGGCTCGCCCAACTGGAAGGGCAAGTGGAACCAGCAGTGGTACGGCATCAAGCGTTTCTTCGAGTATCTGGAGAGCAAGGCCTACAAGATGCACATCCGTGTGCTGCTGTCCAAGTACCGCAGTTACACGCCTTGTGAGACCTGCAAGGGCGCACGCCTCAAGACCGAGAGCCTGCTCTGGCGCATCGGCAGCAAGGAAGATGCCGATGCGGTGCTGGCGCCCGAAAAGCGCTTCCTGCCCGGGGGCACGCAATGGACCCGCGCGCAGCTCGAGGCCCTGCCAGGCCTGTGCCTGCACGACCTCATGCTCATGCCGCTGGACAAGCTGCGTGACTTCTTCGACCGCATCCGCGCGCGTGAGCTCAGCCTGCCTACGCATGGCGAGGGCGAAGCCCAGGCCTTGAAACTCCTGTTCGAGGAGATCGGCACGCGCCTGAAGTACCTCTGCGATGTCGGCATCGGCTACCTGACGCTGGACCGCCAGAGCCGCACGCTTTCGGGCGGCGAGGTGCAGCGCATCAACCTCACGACCGCGCTGGGCACCTCCCTCGTCAACACGCTGTTCGTGCTCGACGAGCCCAGCATCGGCCTGCACCCGCGCGACATGCACCGCATCATCGAGGCCATGCAGCGCCTGCGCGATGCGGGCAACACCCTGGTGGTGGTCGAGCACGACCCGGCCGTCATGTTCGCGGCCGACCGCATGATCGACATGGGCCCGGGTCCGGGCGAGCGCGGCGGCCAGATCGTCTTCGACGGCAGCACGGAAGACCTGCGCAAGGCCGACACGCTGACGGGCGCCTACCTCGGCGCGCGCAAGCAGATCGGCATGGGTTTCAAGCGCATGGTGGCCGAGAACACGCCGCGCCTCATCCTCGAAGGCGCGCGCGAGCACAACCTGAAGAACGTCTCGGTGGACATCCCCCTGGGGCGCCTGGTCTGCGTCACCGGCGTCTCGGGCTCCGGCAAGTCCACGCTGATCCAGGACGTGCTGGCCCCCGCGCTGATGCGCCATTTCGGCCAGGCCACCGAGACGCCGGGCGCACACGAGCGCCTGCTCGGCGCCGAGCAGCTGGCCGACGTGGTCTTCGTGGACCAGTCGCCCATCGGCAAGACGGCGCGTTCCAATCCCGTGAGCTATGTGGGTGCCTGGGACGCCATCCGCGAGATCTACGCCAACGCACCGCTGTCGCGCCAGCGCGGCTACACCGCCGCCAAGTTCAGCGCCAACAGCGGCGACGGCCGCTGCCCCACCTGCGGTGGCTCGGGTTTCGAGCACGTGGAGATGCAGTTCCTCAGCGACGTCTACCTGCGCTGCCCGGACTGCGACGGCAAACGCTTCCGGCCCGAGATCCTGGAGATCACGGTGGAGCGTGGCGGCAAGCTGCTCAATGTGGCCGACGTGCTGGAGCTCACAGTGAGCGAGGCCGCCGGCCTGTTTGCGAACGACCGCGACGTGATCCGCGCCCTGCAGCCCATCGTGGACGTGGGGCTGGAGTATGTGCGCCTGGGCCAGCCCGTGCCCACGCTCTCGGGTGGCGAGGCGCAGCGTCTCAAGCTCGCGGGCTTCCTGGCCGAGGCGGCCAGGAGCGCCACGGCCAGCAGGCAGGCCGTGAGCAGGAAGGGCACGCTCTTTCTCTTCGACGAGCCCACCACGGGTCTGCACTTCGACGACATCGCCAAGCTCATGCGCGCCCTGCGCAAGCTGCTGGACGCCGGACATTCGCTGCTGGTGATCGAGCACAACCTGGACGTGATGCGCGCCAGCGACTGGCTCATCGACCTCGGTCCCGAGGGCGGCGAGGCCGGCGGCCAGGTGGTGGCCGTGGGCACGCCCGAAGAGCTGCGTGCGCATCCGGTCAGCCACACGGGCCGCGCGCTGCGCGAATATGCCCTGGCCATGGGCGAGGCGCAGGAAGTGCAGGAGGGTGCGGCGCGTTATCTCGGCACGGCCTTCACGCCGGGCCACAAGCCCGCGCCGAAACGCGCCGAACTCAGCAACGACATCCAGATCGTCAATGCCAAGGAGCACAACCTCAAGGCGCTCAGCGTCAATATTCCGCGCGGCAAGTTCAACGTGATCACGGGTGTCAGCGGCTCGGGGAAGTCCACGCTGGCCTTCGACATCCTGTTCAACGAAGGGCAGCGCCGTTACCTCGAATCGCTCAACGCCTACGCGCGCAGCATTGTGCAACCGGCGGGCCGGCCCGAGGTGGACGCGGTCTATGGCATCCCGCCCACGGTGGCCATCGAGCAGCGCCTTTCGCGCGGTGGGCGCAAGTCCACGGTGGGCACGACCACCGAGGTCTGGCATTTCCTGCGCCTGCTCTACGTCAAGCTGGGTGTGCAGCACTGCATCCACGACGGTGCGGCCGTGGCCCCGCAGACGGCCGAAAGCATCCTCGCTCAGCTCATGAAACAGTTCAAGGGCCAGGAGATCGGCCTGCTCGCGCCGCTGGTGATGAACCGCAAGGGTGTGTACACCGAGCTGGCCGAGTGGGCGCGCCCGCGTGGCTACACCCACCTGCGTGTGGACGGCAACTTCCTGCCCACGCAGGGCTTTCCCCGCATCGACCGCTTCAAGGAGCACACCATCGAGCTGCCCGTGGCCAGTCTCGTGGTGGACCCCGCCAACGAGGCCGCACTGCGCCTGGCACTGACCACCGCGCTGGAGCACGGCAAGGGCGTGCTGCATGTGCTCAGCGATCTTGACGGCCTGGCCGAGGTGATGAAGAGTGGCGGGCCCACGGCCCATATCGGTAAGCTGCAGGTGTATTCCACCCAGCGCGCCTGCCCGGTCTGCGCCACTTCCTACGCCGAGCTGGACCCGCGCCTCTTCTCCTACAACAGCAAGCACGGCTGGTGCCCGGACTGCGTGGGCACGGGTGTCAAGCTCAGCAAGGAGCAGCGCAAGGCGCTCGACGATTCGGTGCGCGACGACAAGGAGAAGGGTCGCGAGCAGACCTTCGCCGAGCCTGAGGTCGAGGACGTGGCCGACGTGGCCTGCCCGACCTGCGAGGGCACACGGCTCAACGCCACCGCGCGCGCCGTCAAGTTCAATGGCGTGGGCATTGCCGAGATTGCGCGCCTGAGCGTGAGCGATGTGCGGGCCTGGATCGAGACCCTGCAGGTGATGGGCCGCCTGAGCCAGCGTGAGAACGACATCGCACGCGACCTCATCCCTGAAATCAGGAGCCGCCTCGAATTCCTCGAGCAGGTGGGCCTGGGCTACCTCACGCTGGACCGCGGTGCGCCCACGCTCTCGGGCGGCGAGGCGCAGCGCATCCGCCTGGCTGCGCAGCTGGGCAGCAATCTGCAGGGCGTGTGCTATGTGCTGGACGAGCCCACCATCGGCCTGCACGCGCGCGACAACCAGATCCTCCTCGACGCCCTGCACACGCTGAGCGAGCGCGGCAACACCCTGGTCGTGGTCGAACATGACGAGGACACCATCCGCCGCGCCGACCACCTGATCGACATCGGTCCGAGCGCGGGCAAGCGTGGCGGCCGCCTCGTGGCCCAGGGCTCGGTGAGCGATCTGACGCAGGCGGAGGATTCCCAGACCGGCCGTTACCTGCTGCATGCCATGAAGCACCCGCTGCAGCCGCGCCGTGATGTGAAAGCCAAGGACCTGCAGTGGT
This sequence comes from Burkholderiaceae bacterium, assembly GCA_019745555.1. GTDB lineage: Bacteria > Pseudomonadota > Gammaproteobacteria > Burkholderiales > Burkholderiaceae_C > Hylemonella. Next base: position 46,606 of record JAIESX010000011.1, read on the forward strand.
TGACCGTGGAGGGCGCCAGCCTGCACAACCTGCAGCAGGTCACGGCCAGGCTGCCGCTCAAGCGCCTGGTCGCCGTGACCGGCGTCAGCGGCTCGGGCAAGTCCACGCTCGCGCGTGATGTGCTGCTGGCCAATGTGGCGGCGGTCGTCGCCAGGCGTGCGACCAAGGCCGGGCGCGATGCGCTGGCCAAGGGTGTGGACTGGAGCGGCTGCGAGAGCGTGAGCGGCTACGAAGCCGTGGACCGTGTGCTCGAAGTCGATCAGACGCCGATCGGCAAGACGCCGCGGTCCTGCCCCGCCACCTACATCGGTTTCTGGGACACCATTCGCAAGCTCTTTGCCGAAACGCTGGAGGCCAAGGCGCGCGGCTACGCGGCCGGGCGTTTCAGTTTCAACACCGGCGAAGGCCGCTGCCCGACATGTGAAGGGCAGGGCGTGCGCACCATCGAGATGAGTTTCCTGCCCGACGTCAAGGTGCTGTGCGAGAGCTGCAAGGGTGCGCGCTTCAACCCCGAGACCCTGGCCGTCACCTGGCGGGGCAAGAGCATCGGCGACGTGCTGCAGATGGAGGTGGACGAGGCGGTGGAGTTCTTCGCGGCCATGCCCGGCATCGCGCACCCGCTGCAGCTGCTCAAGGACGTGGGCCTGGGCTATCTCACGCTGGGCCAGCCCTCACCCACACTCAGTGGCGGCGAGGCGCAGCGCATCAAGCTCGTGACCGAACTCAGCAAGGTGCGCGACGAGGTCGGCCGGCGCGGCCAGAAGGCGCCGCACACGCTCTACGTGCTGGACGAGCCCACGGTGGGCCTGCACATGGCCGATGTGGACAAGCTCATCCGCGTGCTGCACCGCCTGGTGGACGGTGGCCACAGCGTGGTCGTGATCGAGCACGATCTCGACGTGATCGCCGAAGCCGACTGGATCGTGGACCTGGGCCCGGAAGGCGGCAAGGACGGAGGCCGCATCGTGGCCTCTGCGCCGCCTGAAGAGGTGGTGCGCCTGGGCACGCACACCGGGCAGGCACTGGGGCCGGTGCTCGCGCGGGCCTGAAGCGCCGGCATTCCGTGTGCTGCCCGTCTAACAGGCAGGCCGTGCCAGCCCAATGCTGGCGCGGCCTGCGGGACTTGTTCCGCGACTTGTCCACAAGGTTGACCACGGCGGCGTTGGATAACTGAGGTTCAGATCTGGCGTCATGCACCGTGCTGGCTCCCATATCCGTGTGATGCACGGGGCATCCCTTCCTGCTAGCCTCAGCTGTCTTGATACAAGTCAAAAAAGCATGAAGGCACGTTCGCTTCTCCCCATGTCCCTCGCTGCCCTGCTGGCTGGTCTGCAGCCCGCACTGGCGCAGCACACAGGCCATCATCTTGTGGCCGCAACGTCCGCTGCGCCAGCGACCGCGGCGTCCAACGTGCCCGAGATCGTGCCCCACCCCTGGGTCACGCTGCCGCCCACGCGCTCGCCCGAGTCCTATTTCACCAATCTCCAGGATGAGGAAGTCCGGGAGTCGCCCTTCGTGCTGCGCTTTGGTCTGTCCATGCGCGGCCTCGTGCCCGCGGGCAAGACCGCGGGGCGCGCGGGTCACCATCACCTGCTCGTGAACCAGCCGCTGCCACTGGATTTCACCAAGCCGCTGCCCTTCACCGAGAAGTACATCCACTTCGGCAAGGGGCAGATGGAGACCGTCATCAATCTGCCGCCGGGCAAGTACGAGCTGCGCATGCTGCTGGCTGACGAAGGACATATTCCCTTCTTCGTCTACAGCAAACCGCTGACGCTGACCATCAGCAAGCAGAACAAGGATGTGAATCCGGCCAGCCTGGCGGGGCCGGCACGCATTGAGATCATGAGCCCGCCGGCCGGCGAGACCTTGCGCCCGCCCTTCCGCGTGCAGTTCCATGCCAGTGGCTACAACATCTCGCACGTGGGTGCCAAGGCGCCGGACACCGGGCACTTTCGCCTGGTGCTCGAGCGCGCCGGTCGCAAACCGGAAGTCATGAACTTTCTCGCCGGGCAGACCGAGGTCTGGCTCAATCCGCCGGCCGATGACTATGCGCTGCGGCTGGAGCTGGTCAGTGGCACGACCGGTGCCGTGATGGCCCAGGCCGAGCCCCACAGCCTCAAGGTCGTAGCCCGCTGACCGGCGCGCTCAGGGGCGCAGCAGCGCCCGTACCAGTTCGGCAAAGCCTGCGCCGCGTTCGCCCTGCGTGATGTAGCGCGGCTTGTGCTGCAACTGGGCCTCGAAGCGCCGGATATTGGCCACGCCCACGCTGTGGGTGAAGTGCTGGAACATGGGCTGGTCGTTGCCCGAGTCGCCGACGAAGACCCAGCGGTCCAGTTCCTGCGTCAGATCACGCCCGTAGAGTTCGCGCACGATCCAGCGCGCGCCTCGCCATTTGTTGAAGTCGTCAAAGCAGCCATGGATGTGGATGCTGCTGACCGTGGTGTACATGCCGGCCCCTTGCAGGATGGCCAGGATCTGCTGCACGGCCTCGGGGGGCAGCTGCGTGTGTTCGTTGTAGTCGAAGGCCAGGTCGGTCTCGCGCCCGCCCACGTCGCGGGCCCGCAGCGCGCCCGGCACTTCGGCCAATACTTTGGCGGCCACCTGCTCCATGCGCGCCTGATGGGCGGCACGCGTCGCGGCGTCCTGTTGATACAGCTTGGCCAGCTGCCTGCGTGTGTGGCTTGAGGGATGGGAGCTGTACGGGCTCGCTGTTTCAGGCTTGGGTATGAGTGCGAGCGCGCCATTCTCGGCCACCATGGCATCGGCGGGCCAGGGCACCGTGCTGCCGCCGTCCATCAGCGGCACGCACCAGCCGATGTGTCGGCCGGTGATGGGCAAGACCGCCAGGCCCGCCGCCTTCAGGTCGGCCAGCGCCTGCAGGGCCTCAGCGGTGATGGCGCCCTCGGTCGTCAGCGTGTCGTCAATGTCGGTGAACACGCCGGTGATGCGGCGGCGCTGTTCGGCAGGCCAGTGGGCAAGAGGGAGCATGGGTGATGAAGGAAAATCGCAGCAACTTTAACTGAGAGGCAGACGCTTCCATGAAAGACAACGAGCTGCCCGTGCAGGGCACACAGCACTGGGTGTTACAGGACGCGCTGCGCCTCTTCCTCTGGGAAAAATGCCAGGGCACCCCCCAGGGCAAGCCCGTGTTGGTGCTGGCCCACGGCTCGGCCACGGCCGGCCGCGAGAGCTTCGACCTCAAGGTGCCGGGGCGGCCCGAGTACAGCCTGATGGACTTTCTGGCGAAACAGGGTTTCGACGTCTTCGCGCCCGACATGCGCGGCTTCGGCAGCTCCACCAAGCCCGAGGGGCACATCACGACCGAGCAGGCCGCTTCTGACCTGAATGCCGTGGTGGACTTCATCTGCAAGCTGCGGGGCGTGCCGCAGGTGCAGCTGCTGGCCTGGTCCTGGGGCACGCAGTACAGTGGCCAGTTCGTGATGGCCCATCCGCACAAGGTGGCGCGCTATGCGGCCTACGCGCAGATGCACGCCGACAGCCCGGATCTGAAGGCGCGACGCGAGCGTCTCGCCACCTTCCAGCGTGCGCCTTACATCCGTATCACGGAGCAGGGCTGGAAGCTGCGCTTCAATTCCCTGACGCCCGAGGATGTCAACGACCCCGTGGTCATGGACGCCTTCGCCAAGTCCGCGACCCTGGTCGAGCTCAAGTCACCGACGGGCCCGCAGGTGGACCTGCTCACACGCCAGCCGCTGATCGATGCCACGAAGATCACCGTGCCGACGATGCTGATCCACGGCCAGTACGACGACGTGGCCGATCTCGAGGGGCTGCTGCCCTTCTTCACGGCCCTGCCCAACCCGGACAAGCAGTACACCGTGATTCCGGACGGCGGGCATATGCTGCATCTGCAGAAGGGGTATGCGCGCTTTCAGCGCGCGGTCGCGAACTGGTTCGCCGTGCGCTGAATCAGCCTGCGCTCTGCAGCGCCAGGCCCGCATGCTCGCGCAGCGGATGGAAATGGATCTTGGGGAAACGTTCCTGCGCCAGCCGCACGTCATACGGCGAGGTACAGAGATAGGCCAGGGTATCCGCCGCGTCGCGTGCCAGGCGCTGCGGGTAGGCGTCGCAGAAGGCTTTGAGTTCGGCCGGGGTGTCGGCCGTGATCCAGCGCGCACCGGTGTACTGGCAGCCTTCGAGGCGCACGTCGGCGTCGTATTCGCTCTTGAGGCGGTGCTGCACCACTTCGAACTGCAGCTGGCCCACGGCACCCAGCAGCATATTGCCGCCCATCTCGGGTTTGAAGACCTGGATGGCGCCTTCCTCGCCGAGCTGGGCCAGGCCCTGCTGCAGCTGCTTGGTGCGCAGCGGGTTCTTGAGCACCACGGTCATGAAGAGTTCGGGCGCGAAGAAGGGCAGGCCGGTGTACTGCAATGCAACGGAGCCGTCGGTGATGGTGTCGCCCAGCTGCACGCCACCGTGGGTGGTGAAGCCCACGATGTCGCCAGCGTAGGCTTCTTCCACGGCCTCGCGCCGCTGGCTCATGAAGGTCACCACGCTGGTGGGCCGCAGCTCCTTGGCCGAGCGCTGTACCTTGAGCTTCATGCCGGGCTGGTACTTGCCCGAGCAGACGCGCACGAAGGCGATGCGGTCGCGGTGGTTGGCGTCCATATTGGCCTGCACCTTGAAGACCACGCCAGAGAAAGCGTTGTCGTCGGGTTGCATCTCCTTGACCACGGGCTGCTTGTTGACGACCAGCGAACTGGTGCGCGGACCGGGCGAGGGGGCGAGGTCCACGAGCGCGTCCAGCACCTCCATGACGCCGAAGTTGTTCACGCCCGAGCCGAAGAACACCGGGGTCTGTTTGCCGGCGAGGAAGGCCTCGCGGTCGAAAACAGGTGAGGCGCCGGTGGCGAGTTCCATGCTCTCCACCGCAGCTTCGTAGTCGTGGCCGAAGCGGGCCTTGAGCTTGTCGGTATCTCCGACCGGGATGGTCTCGAAGTCCTGCGGGCGGCGCTCGCTGCCCGATTCGAAGACCGTCATGGCCTGGGTGCGCAGGTTGATGATGCCGCCGAAGCTCTTGCCCTGACCCACGGGCCAGGTCATGGGCACGCAGGGCATGCCGAGCTCGCGCTCCACCTCGTCCAGGATGTCCAGCGGGTCGCGGACCTCGCGGTCCATCTTGTTGACGAAGGTGATGATGGGTGTGTCGCGCTGGCGGCAGACCTCGATCAGGCGGCGCGTCTGGGCCTCCACGCCGTTGGCCGCGTCGATGACCATGAGCGCCGAGTCCACGGCGGTCAGCACGCGGTAGGTGTCTTCCGAGAAATCCTTGTGGCCGGGGGTGTCGAGCAGGTTGATCACATGGTCGCGGTACTGCATCTGCATCACCGAGCTGGCCACCGAGATGCCGCGCTGCTTCTCGATCTCCATCCAGTCACTCGTAGCGTGGCGGCTGGCCTTGCGGCCCTTGACGGCGCCCGCGATCTGGATCGCACCCGAGAACAGCAGCAGCTTTTCAGTCAACGTCGTTTTACCGGCGTCGGGGTGCGAGATGATGGCAAAAGTGCGGCGGCGCCGCGTTTCGGGAGCGTAGGACACGGGAATTCCAGCCTCGGTGGGGCGGGCCGGGACGGCCCGCAACGGACGGGCAGTGCGCGGCGCGGAGGGCGCCAAGACTGCGTGGCCGCAATTTTATCCGGCCGGGGCTATAGTCGGCCCGATGCTTGAGGAGAACGCATGACGCTGCAAGACTTGCTGGGCACGGAACTGCCCCTGATCCAGGCGCCCATGGCGGGCGTGCAGGGCAGCGCGCTGGCCATCGCCGTGTCGAATGCCGGGGGGCTGGGCTCGCTGCCCTGCGCCATGCTGGCCCCCGAGGCCCTGCGCGCCGAGCTGGAAAAGATCCGTGCGCAGACCACGCAACCTTACAACGTCAACTTCTTCTGTCACCGCCCCCCCGAGCCCGATGAACGCCGTGAAGCGATGTGGCGCCAGAGCCTGGCCCACTACTACCGCGAATACGACATCGATCCCGCCACCATCCCCGCCGGCCCGGGGCGTCGCCCCTTCGATGCCGTGGCGGCCGATCTGCTGGCCGAGTTCAGGCCGCCCGTCGTGAGCTTCCATTTCGGCCTGCCGGACGAGGCCCTGCTGGCGCGTGTGCGCAGCTGGGGCGCCAGGGTGCTGTCCTCGGCCACCACGGTGGAGGAGGCGCGCTGGCTCGAAGCCCATGGCGTGGATGCCGTCATCGCCCAGGGCCTGGAGGCCGGCGGTCACCGTGGGCATTTCCTCTCGGACGATCTCACGAGCCAGGCCGGCACCTTCGCCCTGCTGCCGCAGATCGTGCGCGCGGTGCACGTGCCGGTGATTGCCGCTGGCGGCATTGCCGATGCGGCCGGGGTGCGTGCAGCGCTGGCGCTGGGTGCGGCCGGCGTGCAGGTGGGCACGGCCTATCTGCTCTGCCCCGAGGCCACGACCAGCGCCGTGCACCGTGCGGCGCTGCAGAGCGAAGCGGCGCGTCACACGGCACTGACCAATCTCTACACCGGCCGCCCGGCGCGCGGCATCCTGACGCGCCTGATGCGCGAGCAAGGGCCCATGAGTCCTCTGGCGCCGGCCTTTCCGCTGGCCACCTCCGCCGTGGCGCCGTTGCGCACCAAGGCCGAGGCGGCGGGTTTGGGTGACTTTACGCCCCTCTGGGCTGGACAGAACACCAGTGGCTGTCGTGCGGTGCCGGCGGCCGAGCTCACGCGCCAGCTGATGGACCGTTGATCGGGCGATCAACGAGAAATCGGCCGGCTTCGTATAATCTCGGCTTTCCGAGGAGCGTTGCGGCTCGTCCCGCCTGATCACCAGGCCGACGGGTTAGGCTCGGATCCCAAGGTTTTCTGCCTTGCCTCCCAACTGCGCTCACCCACCAGTCTGCTGTGAGGTGAGCCTGTCTTTCCTCTGCTGACTCCGGTGGTGTCCCAACCGCTATGTATTGGAGTTCACATGAGTGCCGTTCTCAAACCCGCCCAGGACTATGTCGTTGCCGATCTGACGCTGGCCGACTGGGGCCGCAAAGAGATCAAGATCGCCGAAACCGAGATGCCCGGCCTGATGGCCATCCGCGAGGAGTTCGCGGCCAAGCAGCCGCTCAAGGGCGCGCGCATCACCGGTTCCCTGCACATGACCATCCAGACCGCCGTGCTGGTGGAGACGCTGGAAGCTCTGGGCGCCGAAGTGCGCTGGGCCTCGTGCAACATCTTCTCCACCCAGGACCACGCCGCCGCCGCTCTGGTGGCCAAGGGCACGCCGGTGTTCGCCTACAAGGGCGAGACGCTCAAGGACTACTGGGACTACACCCACCGCATCTTCGACTTCGGCCCCAAGGGCGCCAAGGGCGAAGGCCCCAACATGATCCTGGACGACGGCGGTGATGCCACCCTGCTGATGCACCTGGGCAAGACCGCCGAGAAGGACCCGTCTGTCATCGCCAACCCCAAGAGCGAGGAAGAGCGCGAGCTCTTCGCCGCCATCAAGGCCAAGCTGGCCCAGGACTCGACCTGGTACAGCCGCAAGAGCGCCGAGATCATCGGCGTGACCGAAGAGACCACCACCGGTGTGCACCGCCTCAAGGAAATGAGCGCCAAGGGCACGCTGATGTTCCGTGCCATCAACGTGAACGACTCGGTGACCAAGAGCAAGTTCGACAACCTCTACGGCTGCCGCGAGTCGCTGGTGGACGGCATCAAGCGCGCCACCGACGTGATGATCGCCGGCAAGGTCGCCGTGGTCGCCGGTTACGGCGACGTGGGCAAGGGCTCGGCCCAGGCCCTGCGCGCCCTGTCGGCGCAGGTGTGGGTGACCGAGATCGACCCCATCAACGCTCTGCAGGCCGCGATGGAGGGTTACAAGGTCGTGACCATGGAGTACGCCGCCGACAAGGCCGACATCTTCGTGACGACCACGGGCAACCGCGACGTCATCACCTACGAGCACATGGCCAAGATGAAGGACCAGTCCATCGTCTGCAACATCGGTCACTTCGACAACGAGATCCAGGTCGCCAAGCTGGAAGAGAAGTGCAAGTGGGAGGAGATCAAGCCCCAGGTCGACCACGTGATCTTCCCGGACGGCAAGCGCATCATCCTGCTGGCCAAGGGCCGCCTGGTGAACCTGGGCTGCGGAACGGGTCACCCGAGCTTCGTGATGAGCTCGTCCTTCGCCAACCAGACCATCGCCCAGATCGAGCTGTACACCCACAGCGACTACTACGAGCAGGGCAAGGTCTATGTGCTGCCCAAGCACCTGGACGAGAAGGTGGCACGCCTGCACCTCAAGAAGGTCGGCGCCATGCTGACCGAGCTGACGGATGAACAGGCCGCCTACATCGGCGTGCCGAAGCAAGGCCCGTACAAGCCCGACACCTACCGGTATTGATCTTGGGCGCTACTGCGCGGCCGTGATCCGTCGTTGCGGGGCCCGTCCGGAAATCCTCACGACCCTCAAGGTCGTTCCGGTTTCCGGCCACCCGCGCCTAGGCTGACGGCCGCTCGCTACGCGCCGATGACCGTGTGGTATGCCTTCAGTTTCCGATCTCCATGCGAGCTGACCAACTTCTCGTCGAGCGCGGCCTGGCCGCGTCGCGGGCGCAGGCGCAACGGCTGATCGGCTCGGGCGTCGAATGGCGCCTGAGCGAGGCCTCGTCGTGGCGCAAGGTGGCCAAGAACGGCGACGAGATTCCTACCGTGGCTGAGATACGCCTGCTGGATGAGGCCGAGGCTCGCTACGTGTCGCGGGGCGGTCTCAAGCTCGAAGGTGCGTTGAACCACGCGGGACTGACGGTCCGGGGGCTGCGCTGCCTGGATGTCGGGCAGTCGACGGGAGGCTTCACCCATTGCCTGCTGGCGCACGGGGCGGCGCAGGTCGTGGGTGTGGACGTCGGGCGTGAGCAGCTGCACGCCAGCCTGCGCTCTGATCCGCGTGTGGTCTGCCTGGAGGGCATCAATGCCCGTGCCCTCACACCGGCCGCCCTGGCCCAGGCGTGGGAGGACGCGCTCTGCGAAACGGTGGAGGATGCGGAAGACAACGAGACCCAGCCTGAGGCGCCCTATGCCTGGATGCGTAACGGCGGCGAGATTGCCGATGACTACGACGACAGTGGTGACGCCAAGGAGCACGATATTGAGGCCTTCAAGGTCCAGCGTGCAGCGCGTGCCCAGGCCGTGGCGATGGGGGCCCTGCCCCGGCAGCGCCGTCGTCGTGCGGCGTTTGCCGACGCCCAGGTAAACCCGGTGTTCGAGCTGGTCACGGGCGACCTGTCCTTCATCTCGCTGACGCTGGTGCTTCCGGCCCTGGTGCCGCTGCTGGCGCCTGGCGGCCATTTGCTGATGCTGGTCAAACCGCAATTCGAGTTGCAGCCGGGCCAGGTGGGCAAGGGCGGCATCGTGCGCGATGCGTCGCTGTACCCGCAGGTGGAGCAGAAGTTGCGTGAGGCCTGTGCTGTGCTGGGCCTGCAGGTGCAGGACTGGTTCGATTCCCCGATTGCCGGTGGCGACGGCAACCGTGAGTTTTTCATTCAAGCCATCAAGAAGAAGTGAGGTTCGCATGAGCGAACAGCAACTACCGATCAGCATCGAGTTCTTCCCGCCCAAGACACCCGAGGGGGTGGAAAAGCTGCGCGCCGTGCGCCAGCAGCTCTACGCGCTTGAGCCCGAGTTCTGCTCGGTGACCTACGGTGCCGGCGGCTCCACCCAGGAGGGCACCTTCGGCGCGGTGCGCGAGATACTTGCCGAGGGGCGTGACGCGGCCTCGCACATCTCCTGCATTGGTGCGACCCGGGCCACCATGCGAGAGAACCTGGCCGCGCTCAAGGCCATGGGCGTCAAGCGCCTCGTCACGCTGCGTGGCGATCTGCCCAGCGGCTATGGCGCGGGCGGCGAGTTCCAGTACGCCAGCGATCTCGTGGCCTTCATCCGTGCCGAGACCGGCGACCATTTCCATATCGAGGTCGCTGCCTATCCCGAGGTCCACCCCCAGGCGCGCTCGCCCGAGGCCGACCTCCAGGCCTATGCGGCCAAGGTACGGGCCGGCGCCGATTCGGCCATCACGCAGTACTTCTACAACGCCGACGCCTACTTCCGCTTCGTCGAGGAGAGTGACGCACTGGGCCTGAGCGTGCCCGTGGTGCCGGGCATCATGCCCATCACGAGCTCGACGCAGCTGATGCGCTTTTCCGACGCCTGCGGTGCCGAGATTCCGCGCTGGATCCGCCTGCGCCTGCAGGCTTACGGTGACGACACGGCCTCGATCAAGGCCTTCGGTCTGGATGTGGTGACGGCGCTGTGCGAACAGCTGCGCGCCGGCGGCGCGCCGGCCTTGCACTTCTACAGCATGAACCAGAGTACGGCCACGCTGGAGATCTGCAAGCGGCTGGGCCTGGCGGGCTGATCAGCCGCCGCTGTCCAGCGTACAGGCCGCATTGCGGTCCTGGCCCAGCAGTTTCACCAGCTGCGGCAGCGCGGGCTGCAGCTGGCCCTTGAGCGTGTGCGGCGGGTTGATGACGAACATGCCGCTGGCCGGCAGGCCGGGGCGCTTGGCATCCTCGCCCGCGGCCATCTTGCTGGACTTGACCGTCAGCGTCGCGTGCAGCCAGGGCTTGCCGCTCTTGGTGGCCAGGGTCCTGAGCTTGCGTGGCAGGTCGTGCGCCTCGGGGCGCGGGATGATGGGATACCACACGGCGTAGGTGCCTGTGGCAAAGCGCCTGAGCGCATCGCTCACCATGGCGGCCACGCGCGCATAGTCGCTTTTGATCTCGTAGCTCGGGTCGCACAGCAGCAGGGCGCGGCGTGAGGGCGGTGGCAGGAATTTGGTGACGCAGCCGAAACCGTCTTCGCGCAGAACCACCACCTGGCGCCCGGCGTTGAGCTGCGCCACATTGGCGTCCAGGGTCTTGGCATCGGTGGGGTGCAGCTCGTAGAGCTTGAGCAGGTCGTGTTCGCGCAGCAGGCGCTGGATGATGAAGGGCGAACCGGGATAGACGCGCTGGCTGCCCTTGCCGTTGAAGCTGGCCACCAGCTCCAGGTAGTCCTGCAGCGCGGGCGCCAGCGGTTCGGCGGCTGCGGGCGACTGCAGGCGTCGGATGCCCTCGGCCGCTTCCCCGCTGGTTTCGGCGAACTCGCTGTCGAGCCGGTACAGGCCGGCACCGGCGTGGGTGTCGATGACGGTGAGGGCCGCCTCTTTCTGCGTCAGGTGGCGCAGCATGGCAATCAGGACGGTGTGCTTGAGCACATCGGCATGGTTGCCGGCGTGAAAGGCGTGACGATAGCTGAACATGGTAAGTGGATGTTAACGACGGGGCGACCCGCAACCGGGACACCTGCTTTCCATGCAAGAATCGACCGTTATGGCTGAGATTGTCCCGCATCCTGCGCCGTCTGTCGAAAGTGCCCCGGCACCGTCGGTCACGCACGTGGATGCCTTGCCGCCGGGCACGCAACTGGCCGAATTCGAGATCCAGGGCCTGCTGGGCGTGGGCGGCTTCGGCCTGGTCTACCGCGCCTACGACACTTCCCTGCAGCGCACGGTCGCGATCAAGGAGTACATGCCCGCGGCACTGGCGGCACGCCTGGACGGCCACACGGTCTCCGTGCGCTCCTCCGCCGACCAGGGGACCTACCAGTCGGGCCTGCAGTCCTTCATCGCCGAGGCGCGGCTGCTCGCGCAGTTCGATCATCCCTCGCTGGTCAAGGTCTACCGTTTCTTCGAGGCGAACAACACGGCCTATATGGTCATGCCGCTGTACAGCGGCATGACGCTCAAGCAGGCGCGCACGCTCATGGCCGCGCCGCCGCCCGAGGAGTGGCTGCGTACGGTGCTGTGGTCGGTGCTGCAGGGCCTGCATGTCCTGCACCGCAGTGACGCGCTGCACCGTGATGTCTCCCCTGACAACATCTTTCTGCAGGACGTGGGGCCGCCCGTGCTGCTGGACCTGGGGGCGGCGCGCCGCGCCATCAGCGACAAGTCGCACAAGCTCACGGCCATCCTCAAGGTCAACTATGCGCCCATCGAGCAGTTCGCCGAAGCGGACGATCTGAAGCAGGGGCCCTGGACTGACCTCTACTCCCTGGCGGCCGTGGTCTACAGCTGCCTGCGCAACGATCCGCCGCTGCCGGCGACGACGCGCGTGGTGCGTGACAGCCAGCCCTCGGTGCGCAGCGTGGCGGCCACGGTCAAGCAGCACTTCGGACTGGCGTATTCCGATGAGTTCGTGCGTACCATCCAGCATGCCCTGTCGGTGCAGCCCGCCGACCGGCCGCAGAGCCTGGCTGCGTTCGTGACCGAGATGAAGCTCAAGGCACCGCCGCGCCTGAGCAAGTTCGATTGGCGTACCGAGCTCGGCACCTCCCTGCGCAAGGAGGAAGAGGACTACAACTCCCGCCAGTTCTGGCACACACAGCCTCAGGATGCGCTCGAGAAGGCCCAGGCCCCTGCGCGCAGCGAGAAGTCGCAGCGCACGGGTCGCAAACTGGTCTGGGTCGCGGGCCTGCTTTTGCTGGTCGGTGCGGCCGCGTTGGTGTTGGACCGCGTCCTGCCGCGTGCCTCTTTGGTGGCGGCTCCGGAGCCGGCCTCTGTTCCCGTGCCGGCGGTGGCAGCTCCCGTCCCCGAGCCCGCTCCGGTCGCCGACCCTGCTGCGGCTGCCGACAGTGCGCCGGCGCCGGTGGCGGCCGAGCCTGTACCGCGGCGGCCTGCTGCCGAACCCAGGCCACCGGTGGTCCGTCCAGCACCTGCCGCGGCGGCCGAGGAGGAACGCAAGCCGGTGGCTCGACCGGCTCCCCGGCTCGCTGCGCCGCCTGCTGCCGAACCCGTGACCGCTCCCACCCCGCCGGCCGTGGCCCGGGAGTTGTGTGCGAATGCGAGCTTCTTCAGCCGCCCCATGTGCCTGCATGAGGAGTGCCAGAAGGCCGAGAACAAACAGCTGCCCGTCTGCGTCGAAGCTCGCAAGCGTGCGGCCGAGACTCCCTCCGCGAGTTCACCGTGAGCGGACACTGGCGCCATCTGATCTAGGCATCGCTTTTTTCGGCGGCGATCCGTGCCATCGGGAGTCCCGCGCGTCCATGCAAGAATCCAAGCCTATGCCCGCGACCCCTGACGCTCTGGAGCCTGCCGCGACGGCCGACGCTTCGGTCTCGCTCGCGCACGCGGACGCCTTGCCGCCGGGCACGCAACTGGCCGAGTTCGAGATCCAGGGCCTGCTCGGCGTCGGAGGCTTCGGCCTGGTCTACCGTGCCTACGACCACTCCCTGCACCGTACGGTGGCGATCAAGGAGTACATGCCGGCGGCCCTGGCTGCTCGGCCCCGGGGGCTGAGCCTGTCGATCCGCTCCTCGACCGACCAGGAAACCTACGATTCCGGGCTCAGGTCCTTCATGGCCGAGGCGCGCCTGCTGGCGCAGTTCGACCATCCCTCGCTGGTGAAGGTCTACCGCTTCTGGGAAGCGAACAACACGGCCTATATGGTCATGCCGCTGTACAAGGGCGTCACCCTGAAGCAGGCGCGGGCGCAGATGAGCGCGCCGCCGCCCGAGGACTGGTTGCGCACCGTGCTCTGGTCCATCCTGCAGGCCCTGCAGGTGCTGCACGAGCGCGACACCCTGCACCGCGACGTCTCGCCCGACAACATCTTCCTGCAGGACGCAGGGCCTCCGGTGCTGCTGGACCTGGGCGCGGCCCGGCGCGCCATCACGGACCGTTCACGCAAGCTCACCGCCATCCTCAAGGTCAACTATGCGCCCATCGAGCAGTACGCCGAGGCGGACGATCTCAAGCAGGGACCCTGGAGCGATCTTTACGCCCTGGCAGCCGTGGTGTACGGCTGCCTGCGCAACGATCCGCCGCTGCCGGCCACGACGCGCGCGGTGAGCGACAGCATGCCTTCGATGGAGAGTGTGGCGGCCACCCTGGACACGCATTTCGGCTTGCGCTATTCCTCCGCCTTTGTGCAGGCCATCGAGCATGCCCTGGTCGTGCAGCCGGCGCAGCGGGTCCGAAGCGTGGGTGATTTCATCGCGGAGATGGGGTTGCAGGCGCCGTCCGGACTGGTCAAGTTTGACTGGCGTGCTGCCCTGCCAGGGGCTTTGAGGCCCGATCCGTCGGTGGCGGTGCGGGAGAGCACGGGCGCGCAGACCACGGTCCAGAACCTCGCCCAGACCCTGCCGGCGGAGAGTCTCGCATCCACCACAGCGTCGACTCCTGCCGCGCCCGCTCCGGTGGCGACCGGGCCATCGCGCCGGCGGGCACGACGCGGGCTGGTTCTCGGTCTGCTGCTCGTGGTCCTGCTGTCTGCCGTGGTCTGGGTCTATGAGGCCGCATGGCGCGATACGCTGGTGGTGGAGGCTCCCGATCGCCCCGCCGTGCCGCTGATCGCCGCACCCCCGCCGCCCGTTGCAGAGGAGGCGCCGCCACCGCCGGCCGAGGAGGCGCAGGCGGGTCCTCCAGCGACCGTCGCTGCAACAGTTCCCCCGCTGTCGCCCAGACCGGCAGGCCCCGTCGCCGCAAGCCGTGCCGCCCCCAAACCGGCAGCGGCGCCCAAGGAGTTGTGTGCGAGTGCTAGCTTCTGGCGAAAACCAGTCTGCCTGTTCCGCGAATGCCTCAAGCCTGAGAACACGAACCACCCGACCTGCGTGGAGAGCCGGCAGCGCAGTCATCCTTCAGCGGACTGAAACAGGGCTGGCGGCGCCCTGCGGGCAGATAGCGCGGCGTTGGGGTCGCAAATTTGTATAATGGCAGGCTTCGCAGCGCTTTTGTGGCCCCGCGGCGAAGTCTGGATTTCCCACCTAAGAGGTTCCCGACAGAGGAACACCGACCGTGGAAAAGGGCCCGCCAAACCAACTCTGTAGAGAGAAACTCATGACCAAAACGATCAGCGCCAAACCCGCTGACGTGAAGCACGAGTGGTTTGTGATTGACGCCACCGATAAGGTGCTCGGACGGGTAGCCAGCGAAGTTGCCCTCCGTCTGCGCGGCAAGCACAAGGCCATTTACACGCCTCACGTCGATACCGGTGACTTCATTGTCGTCGTCAACGCAGCCAAGCTGCGCGTGACCGGCACCAAGTCGCTCGACAAGATCTATTACCGCCACTCGGGCTTCCCGGGCGGCATCTACGCCACCAACTTCCGCGACATGCAGGCCAAGCACCCCGGCCGCGCGCTGGAGAAGGCCGTCAAAGGCATGCTGCCCAAGGGTCCCCTGGGCTACGCCATGATCAAGAAACTCAAGGTGTATGGCGGTGCCGAGCATCCCCACACCGCCCAGCAGCCCAAGCCGCTGGAAATCTAAAGGAGCCTTGAGATGATTGGTGAATGGAACAATGGCACCGGCCGTCGCAAATCCAGCGTCGCCCGCGTGTTTCTGAAAAAAGGCACCGGCAAGATCACGGTCAACGGCAAGGATATCCAGGAATATTTCGGCCGCGAGACCTCGATCATGATCGCCAAGCAGCCGCTGCTGCTGACCAACCACGCCGAGACCTTCGACGTGCAGGTCAATGTGCACGGTGGTGGTGAGTCCGGCCAGGCCGGCGCGACCCGCCACGGCATCACGCGTGCGCTGATCGACTACGATGCGTCGCTCAAGCCCGTGCTGTCGCAGGCCGGCTTCGTGACCCGCGACGCCCGTGAGGTCGAGCGCAAGAAGGTCGGTCTGCACTCCGCACGCCGCCGCAAGCAGTTCAGCAAGCGCTAAGCCTGTCCGTTGCCTGCGAGGGCAACAAACTGTTGCAAAAGCAGGGCCGCCGGGATGGAAATTCCGGCGGCCCTGTTCTTTGCGGCTGCTAGACTCGTCAGCTTATGCGAATGCGTCTGCTACTCCGCCGCCTGACGGTCAGCGCGCCGCGCATGTCCGTGCGCAGTGCCTTGCCCTGGCCCTTGCGCTGGATTGGTGCTGCGGTGGTGCTCGGCTTCTGTGCGGCCATTGGCCTGTGGGCCTTCGAGTTCGGCAAGGAGATTGCCGGCATCGACGACAACCGGATCCTGGATCTCACCCGCCTGGAACGCGAGGTGGTGGACCTGCAGCGCCAGCTGGACACCATGAAGGAAGAGCGCGACAAGGCGCTGGCCCTGGCCAATACCTCGACCACGCTGATGACGGCCGAGAAGGCCGCGCAGGAGAGTCTGTCGGCGCTGAACAAGCAGCTCGAGGCCGACAACCAGCGTCTGCGCGACGATCTCGGCTTCTTCGAGAAACTCATCCCGACCGTGGGCACCGAGGCCCTGGCCATCCGCGGCCTGCAGGCCGAGGTGCAGGACGGTCGTCAGGTCAAATGGCAGGTGCTCGTGATCCAGCCCCTGAAGAACGCCCCCGAATTCAACGGCCGGCTCGAGCTCAGCTTTACCGGCCTGCAGGCCGGACGGCCCTGGTCCTCGACCTTGCCCGAGGGGCCGCAAACGATTAAGCTGCGCCAGTACGCCCGTGCCGAGGGTGTGTTCGATCTACCGCCCCAGACCATGCTCAAGGGCGTCAGTGTCAAGGTCATGGATGGCAATGTGGTCAAGGCCGTCCAGTCGATCAAGTTGTAACCAGGCCTGTTGGGGAAATCCAGATGTTCAACCAGAAAAAGCAGCCCGCCATCCGCAGTCTGATTGCAGACGGCAACCATATCGAAGGCCATGTGCATTTCACCGACGGCTTGCGCGTTGACGGTTCGGTGGTCGGCGACGTGCGATCGAGCGAGGACAAGAACAGCATTCTGGTGATCTCCGAGACCGCCTCGATCACCGGTGAGGTGCACGCTGACCACATCATCGTCAACGGCACGGTCAAGGGGCCGGTCTATGCCCGCCGCATGCTGGAGCTCCAGCCCAAGGCGCGTATCGAAGGCGATGTCTACTACACCTCGCTGGAAATGCACCAGGGCGCCATCATCGCCGGCCTGCTGCGGCCGACGCCGTCGATGATGGAAGACAAACCCACGCTCAAGCTCGCCGCAAACAACTGAGCCCGGGTCCTTGCAGGCCCGACAGTCGACGCGGGTACTGGTCTCATCGCTGAATTCCTGAGCGTCTTGGTGTAGTATTTGGGCAGTTTCTTACTTACCGGAGTGTTCACATGAGCGCCGTTGCCGAATCCATCCAGACCGAGATGCCCGCTCCCATCATCTTCACCGACAGCGCCGCCGCCAAGGTGGCGGATCTGATTGCCGAAGAGGGCAATCCCGATCTGAAGCTGCGCGTCTTTGTGCAGGGTGGTGGCTGCTCGGGTTTCCAGTACGGCTTCACCTTCGACGAGGTGGCCAACGAGGACGACACCACGATGACCAAGAACGGTGTGTCCTTGCTGATCGACGCCATGAGCTACCAGTACCTGCTGGGTGCCGAGATCGACTACAAGGAAGACCTGCAGGGTGCGCAGTTCGTGATCAAGAACCCCAACGCCACCACCACCTGCGGCTGCGGCTCGTCCTTCTCGGTCTGAGCGGCGGTTCCGGCCTCAGGCCGGATAGATTGCTCCCAGTACACGGGCGCCTCGGGCGCCCGTGACGCTTTGGAGGTTGCCGGTTTCGCCGGCCACGGTCCTGCTCGCCAGCCAGGCAAAGGCAGCGGCCTCCACCTGCAGCGGCGGCAGGCCTGCTGCCTGCGAGTTCTCCACCTTCACGTTCGGCAGCCTGGCCTGCAGGCGGCGCATCAGTTCGAGGTTGAGCGCGCCGCCGCCGCAGACATGGAGCTGGCGACACGCGGGACCATGGCGGCCCAGGTCGGCCGCGCAGACGCGTGCCGTGAGTTCGGTCAGCGTGGTCTGCACGTCCTGCGCGCTGACGGCGGGGTGCGCGGCCAGATGCCGGGTCAGCCATTCGGCGTGAAAGAGGTCGCGGCCGGTGCTCTTGGGTGGGGGCTGGTCAAAGTAGGGTTCCTGCAGCAGATCGTGCAGCAGCGCCTCGTGCACACGTCCGCTGGCGGCCCACTGGCCGGCGGCATCGTAGGCCTGGCCGGTGTGCTGCTGGCACCAGAGGTCCAGCAGCGCATTGCCCGGTCCGCAATCAAAACCCAGCACGCTGGTGTCCGTCAGCACCGACAGATTGGAGATGCCACCTATATTCAGCACGGCCACTGACGTGCCGGCACGGCCAAAGACGGCCTGGTGGAAGGCCGGGACGAGAGGGGCGCCCTGGCCACCTGCCGCGATGTCGCGGCTGCGGAAATCGGCGACGACGGTGATGCCCGTGAGTTCGGCCAGCAGCGCCGGGTGGTTGAGCTGCAGGGTGTAGCCCGTGCCGTCGAACAGGCCGGGGCGATGGCGCACCGTCTGGCCGTGGGCGCCGATGGCCCGGATCCTGGATGCGGGCAGGTTGCTGGTCTGCAGCAGGTCGTGGACAGCCTGCGCATAGAGCCGCGCCAGTGCGTTGGCGGCCAGCGCGGCACGATGCAGTTCGTCAGGGCCGCTCTGGTTGAGGGCCAGAAGCTCGGCACGCAGCGCCTCGGGAAAGGGGCGGTAGGCATGGGCCAGCACGCGCGGTACACCCTCGAGGTCGGTGAGCACCCCGTCCACCCCGTCCAGCGAGGTGCCGGACATCAGGCCGATGAAGTGCGCGGGCATGCCGGGGGTCAGCGTGAGGCGAGCAGCAGCTCGGCGGCTGACAGCTGGCGCCGGGCCTGCTCCGCCATGCGGTTGAAGGCTGGTCGTGCGGCGGGCGAGACGGGAATCGACTCGCTGCGGCGCGCGACGGCCAGCGGGTTCTCGTGCCGGCCGTTGATGCGGAACTCGTAGTGCAGGTGCGGCCCCGTAGCCCAACCCGTGGCGCCGACGGCACCGATGGTCTGGCCTTGCTCCACGCGCTGCCCCTTGCGCACCTGGATGCGGCTCAGATGGGCGTAGACCGTGACGTGGTTGTTGCGGTGCCGGATGAAGACCACATTGCCATAGCCACCTTGCGCCCCGGCAAAATCGACCACGCCGTCACCGACGGTGCGCACCGGCGTTCCCGTGGGCGCCGCATAGTCCACGCCCAGGTGGGCGCGCCAGGTCTGCAGGATGGGGTGGAAGCGCATCTTGAAGCCGCTGGTCACGCGCGAGAAGGCCAGTGGCGAGGCCAGGTAGGCGCGCTTGAGGCTCTGCCCATCCAGGGTGTAGTAGCCGCCACGGCCCTGGGTGGGCCGGCCCTCTTCCTGGGCCCCGGCACTGGCCTCGTTGAACCACATGGCCTGGTAGGTCTTGCCGGCGTTGGTGAACTCGGCGCTGAGCACACGGCCGGCGCGCAGCGGCTCGCCGTCGCCTTCAAGTACTTCATAGACCACTGAGTAGCGGTCACCCTTGCGCAGCTCGCGGTGAAAGTCGATGTCGCCCGAGAAGATTTCGGCCAGCTGGATGGCCACCACGTCAGGGATGCCTGCCTCATCGGCCGAGGCGAAGAGCGAGCTGTCGATGGTCGCGCTGGAGATACGTACCGAGGCCGTCAGCGGCGCGGTCTCGAGTCGTGAGCGGAAACCCTGCTCCGAACGCTCGATCACCAGGCGCTGGAAGGTTCCGTCGTCGTCCGGGCTCCAGCGTGCGGTCAGGCCCAGCAGGGTGTTGCGCTCGCTGGCCTCGGCACTGAGCAGGCGACCGGTGCGGCCCAGCAGATGGCGATGCACCAGCGCATCGCGGCGCAGGAAGCTGGCCGCCTGGGGATCATCCAGGCCCAGGCGACGCAGCAGGGTCTCGGCCGTGTCGTTGGCGCGCGAGCTGTCTGACCGGTAGAGGCTGTAGCGATGCACCTCCAGGGCTGCCGCCTGGTCCTGCACGGGCAGGGGCGTGACAGATTCGCTGACCTCGTGCACCGGCAGGCGGGCCGCATCGGGCGCCAGCGTGACAACCGCCGCCGCGATGGCGTAGGCGCCGCCGCCGAGCAGGACCACGGAGAGCAGGGCAGGTCCCAGATGGCGCGGCCGGTGCTGAACCCAGTGGCGCACTTGGGCCAGGGCGGGTTCCAGGGCGGCGGGCAGCTTGATCATCAATCGACAGGTCCAGGCGGGGCGGGGTGAGCAACGGAAGCGGTCCCGATGGCCGGGCCACTTAAAATCTGGACCTCCGGGGACGCCCCAAGTATATCGGCCTGTTCGCGGGCCACTGCGAAAAATCCTTATGAATCAAGCTTCTGTGTCGACTTTTCCCGTCACCGACCGGGTCCTCGAGGCGCTGGCCGTGACGCAGCGAGGCTGCGAGGAACTGATCCCCGAGGCCGACTGGGTGCAGAAGCTGGCCCGTTCCGAAGCCACCAAGACGCCGTTGCGCATCAAGCTGGGCCTGGACCCGACCGCGCCCGACATCCACATCGGCCACACCGTGGTGCTCAACAAGATGCGCCAGCTGCAGGATCTGGGTCATCAGGTCATCTTTCTCATCGGCGATTTCACCAGCCTGATCGGCGACCCCTCGGGCCGCAACAGCACGCGTCCGCCACTCACGTCCGAGCAGATCAAGGCCAATGCCGAGACCTATTACAAGCAGGCCAGCCTGGTGCTGGATCCGGCAAAGACCGAGATCCGCTACAACAGCGAGTGGAGTCTGCCGCTGGGCTCCATGGGCATGATCCAGCTCGCGGCCAAGTACACCGTGGCGCGCATGATGGAGCGCAACGATTTTCACGACCGGTTCAAGGCCGGCAGCCCGATCTCGGTGCACGAATTCCTCTACCCGTTGATGCAGGGCTACGACTCGGTGGCGCTCAAAAGCGACCTCGAGCTCGGTGGCACCGACCAGAAGTTCAACCTGCTCATGGGGCGGCATCTGCAGATCGAATATGGCCAGGAGCCACAGTGCATCCTGACCATGCCGCTGCTCGAGGGTCTGGACGGCGTGGACAAGATGTCCAAGTCCAAGAACAACTACATCGGCATCACCGAGGACGCCAACACCATGTTCGCCAAAGTGCTGTCCATCAGCGACACGCTCATGTGGCGCTGGTACACGCTGCTGTCCTTCCGCTCGCTGGCCGAGATCGAGGCCCTCCAGCGCGAGGTCGAGGGCGGGCGCAATCCCAAGGACGCCAAGGTCATGCTGGCCAAGGAGATCACGGCGCGCTTCCATAGCGCCGCGGCGGCGGATGCGGCCGAGCAGGACTTCATCCTGCGCAGCAAGGGCGGCATCCCCGAGGAGATCGAGGAGCAGACCCTGAGGCTGGAGGGCGGTCCCATCGGCATTGCGGCCCTGCTCAAGCAGACGGGACTGGTGGCCTCGTCCGGCGAAGGTAATCGCCTGATCGATGGCGGTGGCGTGCGGTTGGACGCCGTGGCCATCAGCGACAAGGGCCTCAAGCTGGGCGCGGGCAGCTACGTGCTGCAGGTGGGCAAGCGCAAGTTCAAGCGGGTGATCCTCACCGGGACTTGATTTTTTCGCCTGTCTGCACTGCAATGGCGGCCGGGGCCTGTCCTAGTGGAAACACGGGGGAGGGTACTGCCGGTGCGGTGAAATAATCCGCGGACCACAAAAAGCAGAGGTTGGGCGGCATGGATACGCAAGCGATCTATCGAAAATCCGAAAAAGGGGCGGAGGCCATCGCGACCCGTGGTCATGGCGTGGGCGGCAAGCAGCGCATGCTGCTCATCCTCGTCGACGGGAAGAAGACGGCCGAGGAACTGATCAAACTGGCTGCCGGGATGGGCGAGTCAGCCCAGCTGCTGCAGCAACTCGAAGCCGATGGTCTGATCGAGTTGGTCGCCAGCGCCGCCCCGGCCAAGCCGGCGGCGGCCGCGGCCGGCCTGCCCGCAGGTGTGGATCTGGGCAAGGCCAGGGTACTGGCGACCCGGCTGCTTGCCGAGCAGTTGGGTCCGCTGGCCGACGAGCTGGCGATCCGGCTCGAAGCCGCCAAGGACATGCCCCAGTTCGTCGAGGTGATGAAGCGGGCTTACACGGTGATGCGCGAGGTCAAGGGCCAGGCGGCGGCCGATCGTTTTGGCGCCGAAGTCGAAGCCCAGATGCAGAAGGCCTGAGCCTCAGCGTCCCAGCCAGCGTTGCACTTTCTCGCGCTGCTCGGCGCTCAGCCGCCAGGTGGTGCTCTGTCGTGGCAGCTTGAGTGGCAGGCTCAGCAGGCGACGGTCACGCGCCACCAGCGCCTGCACGCGTTCCTGGTTCCCCGCGTAGAGCAGCAGGTCGTCCAGTTTCCCCAGGCGCCAGCTGCTGCGCGACTTGCCGGTACCGACATCCAACCCCAGCCATTCGTCGCCGGCCGCCAGACCGGCCTGTTCGGCGGCACCACCGCGCAGCACGGTCTTGATCTGTACCCCGCCGCCATTCTCGGTCACCCGCAGGCCCAGGCGCTGGGCCAGTTGGGCCGGCTCTTCGTGCACTCGAACACCATGCAGTTCCAGCAGCTCGCGCAGCGGCAGTTCGCCGGTACTGTGCACCCAGCGCTGAAGCTCGCGGCTCCAGCTGCGGCCGCTGAGCTCGCGCAGCACGGCCAGCAGGTCGTCTTCGCGCATGGGGCCGGCGGCGCAGCGTTGCCAGAGCGCGCGCATCACATCGTCCAGGCTGTGGCTGGACTCGGCACGCAGGGTGAGATCGATGCACAGTGCCACGAGCGCGCCCTTGCCGTAGTAGCTCACGGTGGCGTTGGGCGTGTTCTCGTCCACGCGGTAGTACTTGACCCAGGCGTCGAAGCTGGCCTGGGCCACGGACTGCAGCAGGCGGCCCGGTGTCTGCTGCAGCTGGTTGACGCTCTTGTTGAGCAGACGCAGGTAGACCAGGTCGTCGATCAGGCCGGCGCGACGCAGCAGCAGGTCGTCGTAGTAGCTCGTGAAGCCCTCGAAGAACCAGAGCAGCTCGGTGTAGTTCTCCCGGGTGTAGTCGTAGCGTGCGAACTCGGCGGGGCGCAGGCGCTTGACGTTCCAGCTGTGGAAGTACTCATGGCTGATCAGACCCAGCAGCGTGGTGTAGCCCTCGCCCAGCTTGGCGCCGTGGCGCGGCAGGTCGCGTCGCCCGCAGATCAGGGCGGTGGAGTTGCGGTGTTCGAGGCCGCCATAGCCGTCGTCGGTGGCGTTGAGCAGGAAGAGATAGTTCTTGAACGGCGGCTTGCCGCTGCGCCCGTCGGGGCGACCTTCAGCGTGCCAGAAACGGATCGCGGTCTCGCAGATGCGCTGGGCATCGGCCAGCAGACGGTTGCCATCGAAGCTCGGGGGTGCGCCGGCGATGACAAAGCGGTGCGGCGTGCCGCCGGCCTTGAACTCTCCGCTCCAGAAGTTGCCCAGCTCCACAGGGCTGTCCACGAGCTCGTCATAGTCCGCCGCGCGGTAGCGACCCCAGCCGCGTCGCCCGGTCTTGAGGGGTGCGAGTCCGGTGGCGACCTGCCAGTCCGCAGGTGCGGCGCCGGGTGCCAGGGTCAGTTCGTGTGCCGCGTCTTCCTGGCCCTGCACGCGCAGACACAGGCTGGTGCCGTTGAAAAAGCCGCGCTGGTGGTCGAGCCAGGCGGTGCGCACCGAGTTGTCCCAGGCGTAGACCTCATAGCTCAGCTCCAGCGGCTGCTCAGGATCGCAGGCGATCTGCCAGCTGCACTTGTCGACCTGCGTGGCCGGCAGTGTCTTGCGGCCTTGCCGTGCCACGAGTTTCTGCAGGTTCTTGGCGAACTCGCGCACCAGGTAGCTGCCTGGAATCCAGACCGGCAGGCTTACGAGCTGCACCGCCTGGGGTTGGGTGACCGTGAGTGTGATGTGGAAGAGATGGGCGTGCGGGTCGGCGACCTCGATGCGGTAATGGACAGGCGCAGGGCTGGACTTCTTCGGCATGGGGTTGCGTGGTGGGATCAGCGGGAGGCGGCCGCGAGCTGTCTTTCGATCTGGGCGAGGTCAATCGCGCCAGGCACGCGGCTGCCGTCGGCAAAGAACAGCGTGGGCGTGCCCTGGACCTTGAGCTTCTGGCCGAAGGCCAGATTGCGCTGGATGGCCTGCACATCGCAGGCGGCGGACGAGGGCAGCTGGTCCTTGAGCATCAGGTCCAGCCAGGCCTGCGAACGCTCCTTGGAACACCAGACCAGCCGGGATTTTTCCGTGGAGCCCGGCCCCAGCACGGGGTAGAGGAAAACGTGGATGGTGACGTTGTCCAGCTTGGCCAGGTCACGCTCGATGCGCTTGCAATAGCCGCAGTTGGGATCGGAGAAGATGGCCATCTTGCGCTGGCCGTTGCCACGCACCACGGTGAAGGCATCCTTGAAGGGCAGACTCTTGAAGTCGATGGCCAGCAGTTTGTCGACCCGCTCCTCGGTGAGGTTGCGCTTCTGGCGCACGTCGATCAGGTGGCCCTGGATCAGGTAGTTGCCTTCGGCGTCGCTGTAGTAGATCTCGTTGTCGTTGACGCGGATCTCGTAGAGACCGGGAACGGGGGTCTTGCTGACCTCGTTGATCGTCGGCAGCTGTGGCAGGCGCTCGGCCAGATTCTTGCGGATGGTGGCCTCCTGCGCGCCAGCGCCCAGGGCCAGCAGCGCGGCCAGCAGGCCCGTGATCCATTGTTTCGTCATCTTCATGTCCATCCTTCAAAAATTCATCGCACGCTGCGCCAGCCAGTGCTTGAGCCAGCCGCTACGCTCCACGCCCTGCAGGCCCCAGTTGCGCAGCGCGCTCCAGGCCTGGCCTTCGCGCGCGAACAGCAGCTGCAGGCCGTCCATGCCCACATCCAGGGCCAGCATGCCGGCCTTGCGCGTGCGCTCGTAGCGGCGCAGCAGTTTCTCGTCGTCCACGCCCCGCCAGTACTCGCGCCCATGCAACACCCGCGTGAGCTCGGCCGCATCGGCCAAGCCCAGATTCAGTCCCTGCCCGGCCAGCGGGTGCACGTTGTGCGCCGCGTCACCGGCCAGTACCCAGGCGCCGCCCGCGCTGCGCCCCGACCACTGCCGGGCCTGGGCCTTCTGCAGCGGCCAGGTCTTGCGCTCGCTGATCAGGCTCAGCGGGCCCAGGGTCTGTTGGCTGGCCCGGCCGATTTCCTCGCAGAAGGCGGCCGGCTCCAGCTGCTGCAGCTGTGCCGCACGCTCTGCAGAGACAGACCAGACCACGGCCACGGAGTTCCCCTGCGGGCCGCCCAAAGGCAGAAAAGCCAGGATTTCGCCCTGGGCGAACCACTGGCGGGCGACCCCACCATGCGGCTTTTCGCACTGCAGGCGGGTGGCCAGGGCGTGTTGGGGGTAAGGGGTGACGTCGAAGTCAACACCGAATTCGGCCCGGGTGCTGCTGGCGCGGCCTTCGCAGACCACCGTGAGTTTCGCCGGGGCGGGGGCCGACAGCACCTCTATCTGGGGCTGGTAACGCACGGCCTCGGCCAGCCGTGCCTCGAGGACGGGCACGTCGACGATCCAGGTCAGGGCGGGGGCACCCAGCGGGGCGGCGTCGAAGTTGAGCTCGCTGCCGCGGTCGCCCCAGACCTGCATGTGCGTGACGGGGGTGGCGGCGGCCTCGTTCTCGGGCCAGGCGCGCACGCTCTCCAGCAGCTCGCGCGAGGCGCGGTTCAAGGCGTAGGCGCGCACATCGGCGCCCGGGGGCGTGGTGGCTGGCTGTTCGACCAGGCCGACGCGCAGGCGTTCACGCGCCAGCAGCAGGGCCAGGGTGCGGCCGACGATGCCGCTGCCGCGTATGCAGAGGTCCAGTTGAGGCATGAGGCATTGTAGAAGGCAGGGCAAAATCCGGGTTCCACGATCCATTTCAGGAAAACGTCCGTGACCGCCTCTGTTCCGAACGCTGCCGACGTGCAGGCCCGCATTGCCCGTCTTTTCGTCTACCCCATCAAGTCCTGCGCCGGCATCGAGCTGACCGAATCCCTGCTCACCGAAACCGGCCTGGACCTGGACCGCGCCTGGATGGTGGTGGACGAGGAGGGCGAGTTCGTGAGCCAGCGCGAAGAGCCGCGCATGGCCCTGATCCAGCCGGCCTTCAAGCGGGGCGGCACGGAGCTGCAGCTGCGCGCCCCGGGCATGCTGGCCCTGCACCTGCTGGTCGATGCCGTCGAGGCGCCGACCCGCGTGCGTGTCTGGGACGATGAGGTGCCCGCCTACGACATGGGCGATATCGCGGCCCAGTGGTTCACCGATTACCTGGCGCTCAATGAGCAGGGCCTGCCGCGCGCCAACGCCCCGAAGTACCGCCTGGTACGTTTCGACCCCGAGCATCGGCGCCTCTCCAGCCTGCAGTGGACCGGGGGCGTCGAGGCACCCAACCAGTTCAGCGATGGCTATCCCGTGCTGGTACTGGGGCAGTCCGCACTCGATGGTCTGAACGCCCGGCTCAAGAAGGCGGGCCACGGTCCTGTGGACATCCGGCGTTTCCGGCCCAATATCGTGCTGGAAGGTCTGGAAGCGCATGACGAAGACCGTGTGGGCCCGCTGCAGATCGACACGCCGGAAGGTGCGGTCGTGCTCACGCCGGTCAAACCCTGTCCGCGCTGCCCCATCCCCAACATCGATCCCGATACGGGCAAGAGCAGCCCCGAGGTCAACGATACCCTGCAGACCTACCGCCAGGACGCACGTGTCAACGGTGCCCTGACCTTCGGCATGAATGCCATCGTGAGCGAGGGCGTGGACCGCGTGTTGCGCGTGGGACAGACGGTGAGCGCCAGCTACCGCTTCGATTGAACTGACCCGGCCCGGTCCAGGGCGGGACTTACAATGGCATCCGTTCCAGGCGTCCGCGGACGCCGCCCCCTGCTCCGCAGGCCGGCCTGTACGCCGGGCCGCGCGGGCGGCGCCCGCCGGGCGTCACATTCCAAGGAAGATCATGAGTCTCAAGTGCGGCATCGTCGGCCTGCCCAACGTCGGCAAATCCACCCTGTTCAACGCCCTGACCAAGGCGGGCATCGCGGCGGAGAACTACCCCTTCTGCACCATCGAGCCCAATGTGGGCGTGGTGGAGGTGCCGGACCCGCGCCTCAAGCAGCTGGCCGAGATCGTCAAGCCCGAGCGCATCGTGCCGGCCATCGTCGAGTTCGTGGACATCGCGGGTCTGGTGGCAGGTGCCAGCAAGGGTGAGGGTCTGGGCAACCAGTTCCTGGCCCATATCCGTGAGACCGATGCCATCGTCAACGTGGTGCGCTGTTTCGAGGACCCGAACGTGATCCACGTGGCGGGCAAGGTGGACCCGATCGCCGACATCGAGGTGATCCAGACCGAGCTCTGCCTGGCCGACCTGGGCACGGTAGAGAAAGCGCTGCAGCGCTACAGCAAGGCCGCCAAGAGCGGCAACGACAAGGAAGCGGCCAAGATGGCCCAGCTCCTGCCCAAGGTGCAGGCCGCGCTCAATGAAGGCAGGCCTGCGCGCGCGCTCGACCTCAGCGACGAGGAGCAGGCCCTGCTCAAGCCTCTGTGCCTGATCACGGCCAAGCGCGCCATGTTCGTGGGCAATGTGGCCGAGGATGGCTTCGACAACAACCCGCTGCTCGACCGCCTGCAAGAGTACGCGGCCAAACAGAACGCACCCGTGGTGGCCATCTGCGCCAAGATCGAGGCCGAGCTGGCCGAGATGGACGATGCCGACCGCCTGGAGTTCCTCAAGGAGCTGGGCCAGGAGGAGCCGGGCCTGAACCGCCTGATCCGCGCCGGCTTCAAGCTGCTGGGCCTGCAGACCTACTTCACCGCCGGCGTGAAGGAAGTGCGCGCCTGGACCATCCGCATCGGCGACACCGCGCCCCAGGCGGCCGGCGTGATCCACGGCGACTTCGAGCGCGGCTTCATTCGCGCGCAGACGATCTCCTTCGACGATTTCATCGCCTGCAAGGGCGAGCAGGGCGCCAAGGACGCGGGCAAGATGCGCGCCGAGGGCAAGGACTACGTTGTCCAGGATGGCGACGTGATGAACTTCCTGTTCAACGTCTGAGGGGAATGCGCACTCAGAAGCTGATCCCGCCAGGGAACAGCCAGAGCAGTACGGCCGTCATCGTGACGTAGCGCGCGAACTTGCCGATCGCCATATAGAGCAGGCAGGGCCAGAAAGGCAGGCGCAGCCAGCCGGCCACCGCGCACAGCGGGTCGCCGATGGCGGGCAGCCAGCTCAGCAGGCAGGCCTTGGGGCCGATGCGCTCCAGCCAGTCCAGTGCGCGCAGGTGGGTGTCGGAATGGCGGACCCTGTCCACCAGTCGGTGCGAACCCCAGCCCATGGCCCAGCTGACGGCGCCGCCCAGCGTATTGCCTGCGGTGGCCACGAGAACGGCCGGCCAGAACAGATCGGGATTGAGCTTGAGCAGGCCGAACAGCGCGGGCTCCGAGCCCATGGGCAGCAGGGTCGCGGAGACGAAGGCGATGAGGAAGAGCGTGCTCAGGCCGTATTCGGGCAGGGCCAATAGTGCAAGCACTTGGTGCAACCAGGACTCCATAGCCTGACCAGTATAGGCAGGTCGACGCACACGATGGCGCCCGATTTCAATTGCTGAAATTTTGTGCAGCTAGAATACGCGGCCCGGCTGCAGCCTGCCCCCAGGTCGCAGCATTTTTTCTTGCTGTCACCAC
This sequence comes from Burkholderiaceae bacterium, assembly GCA_019745555.1. Lineage (GTDB taxonomy): Bacteria > Pseudomonadota > Gammaproteobacteria > Burkholderiales > Burkholderiaceae_C > Hylemonella. The sequence goes on from JAIESX010000011.1 coordinate 75,005, forward strand.
CTCTTTGCATTCATGCGCATCGGTTCCTACGAACTGCCGAACCACCTGTTCGTGGCCCCGATGGCCGGGGTGACGGACCGACCCTTCCGCCGCCTGTGCAAGGCGCTGGGGGCGGGTTATGCGGTGAGCGAGATGGTGACCTCGCGCAAGGATCTGTGGAACAGTCTCAAGACCTCGCGCCGTGCCAACCATGAGGGTGAGGCCGGCCCCATCGCCGTGCAGATCGCAGGCACCGATGCGCCCATGATGGCCGAAGCGGCGGTCTACAACATCGAGCGCGGTGCGCAGATCATCGACATCAACATGGGCTGCCCGGCCAAGAAGGTCTGCAACAAATGGGCCGGCTCGGCCCTGATGCAGGACGAGACCCTGGCGCTGCAGATCGTGAGTGCCGTGGTGGACGCCTGCGCGCCGCACGGTGTGCCCGTCACGCTCAAGATGCGCACCGGCTGGTGCCAGACCGAAAAGAACGCCTTGACCATTGCGCGCGCGGCCGAAAGCGCGGGTGTGCAGATGGTCACGGTGCATGGCCGCACACGCGAGCAGGGTTACAAGGGCGCGGCGGAGTACGAGACCATCGCCGCCGTCAAGGCCGCACTGCGCATCCCCGTGGTGGCCAATGGCGACATCACATCGCCTGAAAAAGCCCAGGCTGTGTTGCGTGCCACGGGCGCCGATGCGTTGATGATCGGCCGCGCGGCCCAGGGCCGGCCCTGGATCTTCCGCGAGATCGCGCACTACCTGGCCACGGGCGAGCATCTGGCGCCGCCGCTGGTCGTCGAAGTGCGCCGCCTGCTGCTCGAGCACCTCGAAGACCACTACGCCCTGTACGGCGAGTACACGGGGGTGCGCAGTGCGCGCAAGCACATCGCCTGGTATGTGCGGGCCCTGCCCGGCGGCGAGGCCTTCCGCGCGCGCATGAACGAACTGGATGAGGCCCAGGCCCAGCTGCGGGCCGTGGCGGATTATTTTGATGAACTGGGTGCCCGCATGGATCGCCTGCCTGCAGTGGCGGACGTGATGGACACAGAAGAAGACATGGAGCTGGCCGCATGAGCAAAAAACAAATCGAAGAATGCGTGCGCAACAGCCTTGAAGGCTATTTCAAGGACCTGCGCGGCACCGAGCCTGACGGCATGTATGACATGCTGGTGCGCATCGTCGAGAAACCGCTGCTCGAGGTGGTGATGCAGCAGGCCGAACAGAACCAGTCGCGCGCCGCGCTCTGGCTGGGCCTGAACCGCAACACCCTGCGCAAGAAGCTGGTCGAACACAAACTTCTCAAATAAGCCAAGAATGAACGCACTCCTTTCCGTCTCCGACAAGACCGGCATCGTCGAATTCGCCCAGGCCCTGCATGCGCTGGGCATCAAGCTGATCTCCACCGGCGGCACCGCCAAGCTGCTGGCCGATGCCCAGCTGCCCGTGACCGAGGTGGCCGAGGTCACGGCCTTCCCCGAAATGCTCGACGGCCGCGTCAAGACCCTGCATCCCAAGGTGCATGGCGGCCTGCTGGCGCGCCGTGACGTGCCCGAGCACATGGCCGCGCTGAAAAGCCACGGCATCGACACCATCGACCTGCTCGTGGTCAACCTCTATCCTTTCGAGGCCACGGTGGCCAAGCCCGGCTGCACGCTGGAAGATGCCATCGAGAACATCGACATCGGCGGCCCGGCCATGGTGCGCAGCGCGGCCAAGAACTGGAAGGATGTGGGCGTGCTGACCGACGCTACGCAGTATCCGGCTGTGCTGGAGGAGTTGAAGAAGAACGGTAAGCTGTCCGACAAGCTGCGCTTCGCGCTCTCCGTGGCGGCCTTCAACCGCATCGCCAACTACGACGCGGCCATCAGCAACTACCTTTCTGCCATCAACGAGGATGGGACGCACGCGGCCTTCTCCGGCCAGTCCAACAGCAACTTCGTCAAGCTGCAGGACCTGCGCTACGGCGAGAACCCGCACCAGAGCGCCGCTTTCTACCGAGATCTCTATCCCGCACCTGGCTCGCTGGTCTCGGCCAAACAGCTGCAGGGCAAGGAGCTGAGCTACAACAACATCGCCGACGGCGACGCGGCCTGGGAGTGTGTCAAGACCTTCGAGGCGCCGGCCTGCGTGATCGTCAAGCATGCCAACCCCTGCGGCGTGGCTGTGGGCAAGGACGCCTTCGAGGCCTACAGCAAGGCCTTCCAGACCGACCCCACCTCGGCCTTTGGCGGCATCATCGCCTTCAACCGCACGGTGGACCTCGCAGCCGCGCAGGCCGTGAGCAAGCAGTTCGTCGAGGTGCTGATGGCGCCGGCCTACACGCCTGAAGCCCTGGAGCTGTTCAAGGCCAAGGCCAATGTGCGTGTGCTGCAGATCTCCCTGGATGGCGTCAAGCGCGACGGCAAGACGGCCTGGGAGCGCGGTCTCAACTCGCACGACGTCAAGCGCGTGGGTTCGGGCCTGCTGATCCAGACGGCCGACAACCATGAGCTGCAACGCGCTGACCTCAAGGTGGTCACCAAGCTGGCGCCGACAGCGCAGCAGCTCGAGGACCTGCTCTTCGCCTGGAAGGTGGCCAAGTTCGTCAAGAGCAATGCCATCGTCTTCTGCAAGGACGGTATGACCATGGGCGTGGGTGCGGGCCAGATGAGCCGCCTGGACTCGGCGCGCATCGCCAGCATCAAGGCCGAACACGCCCAGCTCTCGCTGCGGGGCACGGCCGTGGCCAGCGACGCCTTCTTCCCCTTCCGCGACGGCCTGGACGTGGTGATCGACCACGGTGCCACCTGCGTGATCCAGCCTGGTGGCTCCATGCGCGACCAGGAGGTCATCGATGCGGCGAACGAGCGTGGTGTGGCCATGGTCTTCAGCGGCGTGCGTCACTTCCGCCACTGAGCGCGGCAAGGCTCATGAAAAAGCGACCCGCGGGTCGCTTTTTTCTTGGGGCGTTTGAGGGCGATCAGCGCAATGTCTTGAACACCTCACGCGCCGCGGAGACGGTGACGGCGATGTCTTCCTCGCTGTGCGCCGCACTCACGAAGCCGGCCTCGTAGAGTGCCGGAGCGATGTAGACGCCGCGATCCAGCAGGCCGTGGAAGAGTTGGTTGAACTTCGCGCCCTCGGTCTTCATGACCTGGCCATAGTTCTGCGGAAGCGTGGGCAGCAGGAAGAAGCCGAACATGCCGCCTTCGCTGTCGGCGCAGAAAGGGACGCCTTCAGCATCCGCCGCAGCCTTGAGGCCGTCCATCAGGCTGCGGGTCTTGCGACCCAATTCGTCATAGAAGCCGGGCCTGGCGATCTCGCGCAGTGTAGCCAGGCCGCAGGCCGTGGCCACCGGGTTGCCCGAGAGCGTGCCGGCCTGGTAGACCGGACCCAGGGGGGCGAGCTGCTCCATGATGGCGCGCGGGCCGCCAAAAGCCGCCAGCGGCATGCCGCCGCCGATGACCTTGCCCAGCACGGTGAGGTCGGGCTGGAAGCCCGGGATGAGCCGGGCGTAGACGCTCTGGGCGCTGCCCAGGGCCACGCGAAAGCCCGTCATGACTTCGTCGAAGACCAGCAGGGCACCGTATTGCGTGCAGAGTTTGCGGCAGCGCTTCATGAACGGGACCGAAGCACGCACGAAGTTCATATTGCCGGCAATGGGCTCGATCATCAGGCAGGCGAGGTCCTGGCCGTGCAGGGCGAAGGCCTCTTCGAGCTGTTGCACATTGTTGTACTCGAGCACCAGGGTGTGCTGCACCACCTCGGCCGGTACGCCGGCGCTCGTCGGGTTGCCGAAGGTGGCCAGGCCCGAGCCGGCCTTGACCAGTAGCGCATCGGCGTGGCCGTGGTAGCAGCCTTCGAACTTGATGATCTTGCTGCGTCCGGTGGCGCCGCGTGCCAGGCGCAGCGCGCTCATGCCGGCCTCGGTGCCTGAACTCACCAGGCGCACCATTTCCATCGATGGCACGAACTTGAGGATCTCTTCGGCCAGCTCGACCTCCCGTTCGGTCGGCGCGCCGTAGGAGAAACCATCGACGGCAGCCTTCTGCACGGCTTCGAGCACGGCGGGGTGGCCGTGGCCCAGGATCATGGGACCCCAGGAACCGATGTAATCGATGTGGCGCTTGCCGTTGGCGTCCCAGAAATAGGCACCTTGTGCGCGTTGCACGAAGCGCGGCGTGCCGCCCACGGCACGGAAGGCGCGTACGGGGGAGTTGACGCCACCGGGGATGACGCGCTTGGCGCGTTCAAACAGGGTCTCGTTGCGGTCAGTGCTGGGTGTCATGGGGGGGGAGTTCCAGGGTCGAGGTCGGCGCGTCGGTGCCGTCGTCATTCGCTTCGTCGTCTTCCATGTCGGCCTGGGCCCAGAACAGGCGGTCGGGAATGACGTGGCCCATGCCGGGGCGAAAGCCCCCGTCCAGGCAGTGGTCCAGATAGCCCAGGGCCTCGACGAAGGCCTCGCCGAGATCGCAGCCGCTGGCCACCAGGGCCGCCAGGGTGGCGCTCAGGGTGTCGCCGGCGCCCGAGAACACGGCCTCGAAGCGTTCGAATTTTTCGCTGGCCAGGGTGGTCTGCGGGGAGGCCAGCACGTTCTCGATGTGCTGCTCGGCCGCCGGAATGCCGGTGACCAGTGTGTAGGGCACGCCGTACTCGCCGGCGGCCCGGGCGATGTCGCGTGCCGTGGGGCTGCGCTCACCTTCCCAGTCCGGCAGCAGCCAGCGCCACAGGGTGCTGTGGTTTCCGACCAACACTGTCGTCTGGGGCAGAACCAGTTCCTGGAAGGCGTCGAGATAGAGGTCGATCTGCACCTCGCTCCACCAGGAGAGGTTGGGCATGTAGGCGATCAGGGGTAGATCGGGGTAGTCGGTGGCGATCTCGGCGATCGCGCTGAGGTTCTCGGGCGTGCCCACGAAGCCGACCTTGATGGCCTGCATGGTCACGTCCTCGAGCAGGCTGCGCGCCTGCTCGGCCACGACCTCTTCCTCGAAGGGAAAGTGATCGAAGGTCTCGGCCGTGTCGCGCGCATAGGTTCCGGTGATCACGGGCAGCGCGTGGGCGCCGGCCGAGGCGATGGCGCTCACGTCACCCGAGAGCCCGCCGGCACCGCTGGGATCGTTGGCATTGAAGACCAGCACGCAGGGCGGCTGACCGGCATCGTGTTCACTGTCCTCGGGGGCTGGGGTTTGCATGGGCTGGCCTGTGTGAGTACTCAGGCAGAATACGGCAAGTCGTTGCGTGAAAGCCGTCGGAGGGCGCTTTTCACTTTGTACAATGTTGCATTCTATTCGAAGGTCTCGTAAGCTGTGAGCGACAACAAAACCTGGATGTGTCTGATCTGTGGCTGGATTTATGACGAAGCGGCCGGTGATCCGGAACATGGCATAGCGCCGGGTACGGCGTGGTCCGATGTGCCCATGAACTGGACCTGTCCCGAGTGCGGGGCGCGCAAGGAAGACTTCGAGATGGTCCAGATCTGAGCCGAATCCAAAGGTTGTTGAACGCCATCGTCCGTCCGGTTGCCATCAGGAGTAGCCTTCAGTGAGCTCGCAAGACACGCCCCTCAAGGTCCTCGTGATCGATGACAGCAACACCATCCGCCGCAGCGCAGAGATCTTTCTCAAGCAGGGTGGCCATGAGGTGATGCTGGCGGAGGATGGCTTCGATGCGCTGGCCAAGGTCAACGACTACCAGCCCCACCTGATCTTCTGCGACATCCTGATGCCGCGTCTCGACGGTTACCAGACCTGCGCCATCATCAAGCGCAACGCCAGGTTTGCCTCGGTCCCGGTGGTCATGCTCTCGTCCAAGGACGGTGTGTTCGACAAGGCGCGTGGCCGCATGGTCGGCGCGCAGGACTACCTCACCAAGCCTTTCACCAAAGACCAGTTGTTGCAGGCCGTGCAGCAGTTTGGCATAGTCTCGCAAGGAGTAAGTTGATGCCCATCCGCAAAGTTCTGATCGTCGATGATTCCAAGACGGAGTTGATGTTTCTCACCGATCTGCTCCAGAAGAACGGCATGGCCGTGAAGACCGCGGAGGATGCCGATGACGCGTTCCGCCGCCTGGCCGAGGAGAAGCCGGACCTGATCCTGATGGACGTCGTGATGCCGGGGCAGAACGGCTTCCAGCTCACCCGAGCCATCAACCGTACCCCCGAGTACGCCGACATTCCGATCATCATCTGCACCAGCAAGAACCTGGAGACCGACCGGGTCTGGGGCATGCGCCAGGGTGCGCGCGACTACGTGACCAAGCCGGTGGACGAGGCCGAGCTGCTGGGCAAGATCAAGGCGCTGGGCTGACCATCACCCATGGCCAATCGCGAAGCTCTCAGGGATCTTCAGGCACGTCTCGCCAACCGATTGCAGGCGGCCAAGGCCGAAGGTCTCTCCATTTCGTGGCTGGCCGTGCGTGCCGGTGGGCAGGACTATCTGCTGCCGCTGGCCCAGTCCGGTGAGATTTTTCCGCTGCCTTCGGTGCAGGCGGTGCCGTATTCGCAGTCCTGGTTCCTGGGGGTCGTGAACCTGCGCGGTGGCCTCTACGGGGTGGTGGATCTGGCGTCCTTCATCGCCGGCAAGGCGCCGCTGCGCACCGAGCAGTACTGGGCCGAGGCGAGCGTGGTGACGTTCAACGTCGCCCTGGACCTCAATTGCTGTCTGCTGATTGACTCCCTGGCAGGCCTGCGCCACGTGGGGGCGTTTTCCGGTTCCGAGCCGCCCCCCGAAGATGCGCCGCCTTATTTCGGCAACCGCTACGTCGATGCCGACGGCAGCCGCTGGCAGGAGATCAATCTGCAGCAGCTGGCGCAGATGAGCGAGTTTCTGAGCATCAGTGCCTGAAGACAGGCCACCCTAACGAACCTGAAGGTTGCAACATGTCCGTCCTCAACAAACTTTTTGGCAAGAAGAAGACGCCCGATACGGAGCAGAGCGTCGGGCTGAGCCTGGCCATGCCCGATGACCTGACGGCTCTGCCGCGCGGCCCGGGTGCCGAGAAGGCGGACACCCTGCTGCAGGATGTGCCGGCCCCCGCGCCCGTTGATCAGGACGACCTGGTCAGCGTGCCCCTGCTGGGCCGGCGCCCGATTGCCGAGCAGCAGCGCCTGCTGTGGTGGCTGCTGGGTCTGGGTCTGGTGATGCTCGGTGCCATCGCCTTCGTGGCCCTGACGGCTGCCGACCGCGTGGCGCAGCAGCTCAACGCCACCGGCCAGTCCCTGATGCAGTCGCAGCGACTGGCCAAATCCGTGTCGCAGGCCCTGGTGGGTGTGCCGGCGGCCTTTGCCGAGGTGCGCGAGAGCTCGGACTACATGGCCCGCACGCTGCGCGGTCTGAAGAATGGTGACTATGCCCAGCGTCTGGAGCCGATCGACGCCGACCTGATTCCCGAACTCGACAAGGTGCTGCCCCTGATGGAGCGTGCCGAGAAAAGCGCGGCAGCCATTCTGGCCCAGGAAAAGATCCTGACCCAGGTGGGCACGGCCCTGCGCACGATCAACCGCCAGTCCTCCGACCTGCTGGAAATTGCCGAGACCGTGTCCTCGCTCAAGCTGCAGCAGAACGCCAGCGCCGCCGAGATCTCGGCCGCCGGTCAGCTGGTGATGCTGACCCAGCGTATCGGCAAGTCCTCCAACGAATTCCTGACGGCCGAGGGTGTGAGCCC